>NZ_QRGR01000043.1 GCF_003367245.1 Pontibacter diazotrophicus
AGCGGTGATTAATAAACTACTTAAGCAGGTGTTTGGTATCGTAAATTCAGGGGAGGTTTACTGTGCAAATAGTTGAATGTAACTGCTAAAAAACAGACGAAAACACTTGCTTTTTGACACAGTTCATCCTCGTCTTAGGCAACAGATTTGGTTGGCCAACAGAAAGTGGCAAATCAGCTACAGAGATAGAATATGATCAAGCTTATAAACAAGACCCAACTAAAGTCCTAGTCTTTCAGAAGGAGTTTGATGAACAGAATGATAAAAGTCAAAATGAATTTATTAGTAAAGTAACAGATTATTACTCCGGATTCTGGAGAACAACTTTTACCGACATTACTGTACTACAGGAGTTAGTAAGTAAATCCTTTTATAATTGGTTAATCGAAAAGTCTAGTATCGGCAAGGAGCTTACTTATATTGATCATTTTATAAGGTTGGCGAATAAGCATAAACCAGAACCTAATACTCAGTTGATTTACCGTATTACTCCAACTGATGTCGAATTAGAGTATACTTACTTTGGAGAAACAATAATAATACATATTACTAGAAAGAGTATCTATGAAAACTTTTGGGGTCAAGTAAGCAAGCTCCAAACTAAGCTTCAAAACTTAAGCTAATGAATCCTAATTTAAAACTCCTTGATATTGATGTAACTGATAAGTTTCATCTAACTAATGTAAGAAACAAGGATACATCCACAGAACAGTTAATAGAAAGCTTAACTATAGTTGGTCAAAGTATCGGTAGAAAAATATTTAACACCTTCTTTACCCAAGAAGCTAATGTCACCACTCCCATGTCCCAATCTTATAGGGGCATATTAAAAATAGAAAAATCAATTGTAATCATTAGCACAGATGCTGATTACGATAATTATGCAAAAGGTATTGCAAGCAACTTTAGAAACTGTTATCGAGGCTATATTGATTATGCTGGGAAAAGAGGAAAAGACGCCCTTATAGAAGAGTTTAGAACTTTACACCTACCAGAAATAAATAAGCCTTATGTAGATGTATTAGTAGTTGCGAAAACAGTATTAGCTACTGGTTGTACAGCAATTTCAATCACACAAAATGCAATGCAGAAGTATAAACCAAGAACTGTTATAATTGCGTCTGTATTTTATACTCAAATCGGCGTTGAGGAATTAATTAATGAATTTCCTCATTCAAATTTTCTTCTGGTTGAGGAAGATGAATTAAATGATGACGGCATGCTTCTTCCCGGTGTTGGTAACTTAGATAAAAGATTAATAGCTTGATGCTATGATTACTTAAGATTCATGCTCAACGAATCAAACAGGACATAATATGGCCTATATTACGTCCTGTCTTTTTTAGTCTCTTTGCAAAACTAGATTATTTTAGGCTTTCCTATAGCCCCGCCCCCATCCCACTGATAAACGTTTCCACAAAGCCAACCACCTTTGCTGTGATGCGTTCGGCAAGAGGCTTGCGCTCCAGCAGTTTCGGCCTGGAAGGGAGCATGTCCAGCACCTCGTCGCGGAGCGGCTTTCGTTCAGTGAATATAGCTTTATTGCTAACACATATAGTAAATCAACTTGGTATTATATGAATAAAATTGTTTCATAATAAAAGTAAAACTAACTTTCGGGGTAACAAAAAAGATTAACTAGTAATCAATGCAAGCTCCACAGGTAATTGAGGCAATAAAAATCATCAGAGAAATAGGTACTGAAGGTAGCGCTCCATTGCTTGTCACTGGAAATGATTTTGCAGATTACTATGCTAAGCCAATAAGAACTCCAGCACCTTGCATTGAAATTATAAATGAGTTTTTATGCAGCAATTTGTTAGACCGTCTGGGACTAAAAACTCCAGAGATTCGTTTAATAAAAATAGATTATGACTTAACAGAAGGGAAGAACCTTAGCAACAGGTATAGAAAAGAGTATTTCGATAAACCGTTTTTTGGTTCTAAAAGTATTAGCGGTCATATTGAGATTGAAACATATTTTAGGCTATTTAACAGAAGAGATTTAAGTCTTTTTGCTGTTCCAGAAGATATTATCAAAATCGGTTTCTTTGATCTTTGGGTAGGTAACAAGGATAGAAAGCCTTCTAATGCTAATGTTATAATTTCTGAGAATGAAGCCAAGAAGTTCGAACTTCATCCTATTGATCATGGCGCAGCATTCTGTTATATGGCTCACCGGGAAGTAAGTGATGTAAGACTTTGGCTCAATCCTTCTTTTTCTATTTTAACTACTCCAATGGCTAAAATAATAGCTAAGGAAGTAATAGGAAGTGAAATTGATGCATTTGGGAATGATAATATATTACGTATTATCAATTTATGTAAGGAAAATTTCAACGATGTTTTGGCTAGTATTCCTAAGGATTTAGGATTCAGTAAAAAGGCGAGTAAACATTTAGAAGAATTTTTGTTTAATGATAAGAGAAATGCTGCTCTTTGGGAGCGAAGTAAACAATTATTAGCTTAAGTTATGGATAGCTATTTCAGTTTAATCAAGTTCGTAAATAACAATGATAGCAACGAAAATATTGTTGTTGGTTTAATTGTTATGTCAGGTGAGAAACTCTACTATAACATTTCTCAAACAAAGCTTGCCTTCACAAAAAAATTGAATCCAAAGTCTTGGCGGTTATTTGATTTCTCTCTTAGCAAGTTCAATTCCTTTCTGGAGGAGGATAATGATCTGCTTTACAAAGAACAATACAAGATCTTTTCAAGCTCTCTTGATAAAAGCTACTTTTCAAGATTGTCCAACTATCAAAATGGGGTTTTCCAGATTACAAAGCCAGAATCTATCAACATGAAGTTTGATAAAGACAGCTTTTATCTATACTTTAAAAAATTAGTTGGTGAAGAACTGACCAAACCTCATCCAGACCTCTCGAAGAAAAGGTTTGAAATTAAGCTAAAGCACTACTATCAGAATAAGGTTTTTCATCAAAGAGCAGACCTTAACTACAGAGTTCAACCAGATAATATACCAGGTTTATTCTTTCCGGTAGAAGTAGATTTTATAGCAAAGAATGGTCAACTTCTAGTTGGGCAAGCCATTGATTTTAATTCTCAACCTAAGACAATAGCTAAACGCTTCAATGAGTTTGAGAATTTAGTCTATAATTTGGAAAAATTCTCTAATGTTAAAAAAATTGATAAGGGCAGCTACAATTTGATATATGGAAGACCTCAAGCTCGCTCTGAACAGGAAAAAATATTCAATGACATTTATCGCAAAAAGGATGAAGCTCCCTTCAAAATCATAGAACCTGAGGAGTTAAATGAGATAGCAAAGCTTTTAGAAAGCAGGAGTTTTGAAAAGTTCTCTGACTATTTAATGGACCCTACACAGTAGAATTCATAAGTGCATCTAAGTCAACTAAACAGCAAACCCTATCAGTATCTGGTGGGGTTTGTTGTTTAAGCCTGGTTGCCTGGTACAGTCTCAGTTTAGCTCTTAAAAAG
The DNA here is from genome assembly GCF_003367245.1 of Pontibacter diazotrophicus. GTDB lineage: Bacteria > Bacteroidota > Bacteroidia > Cytophagales > Hymenobacteraceae > Pontibacter > Pontibacter diazotrophicus. Next base: position 3,463 of record NZ_QRGR01000043.1, read on the forward strand.
CAGAGCAAGAGAGGTGAGCTAGCCACACTTCCGTCAGCTTCATCACTGCGTTGTTCCACAATTATTTTGCTGTCGTAACAGATGTTATCTATCCCCTGCACAGTTGACGCCACCTCATAATATACACAGAGTTATCAGATAAGTATATGATAGCTGGATAAAACAATAGCAAAGTAATGCTGTAAGTTATATAAATAAATTTCCAACAAAAGGGAGAAGAATAAGAGCTATGCCAAGCATTCACAGTGTAGGGCTGGATAAGCCGGGGTTCATTGTGCCACCCATTTCGGTGATGCTGTGCCAGTGATTTCGGACATCATTGTGCCATTTTGATGGACTGCCCCTGATTTTATTTCGGAGTTCATTGTGCCACTTTCCATAATGCTAATTAGCCTTGCCAAAAAAAGATATGGCGGGCCAACGACTGGACATTATGGAACTACTACAGCTTATTCAGCTAAAGCAAAAAGGCATGAGCAACCGCCAGGTTGCCTCTGCCCTTGGCATCAGCCGCAATACAGTAAACAACTATGTAAAGACCTTTGAGCAGCAGCAGTTAGACTTCTCTGAGTTGGAGAAGCTCACCTCCACAGAGCTTGCAGAGCTCTTCCCCCAGGCTGACTATAAAGACACGCAACGTTATGAGCAGCTCACCGCATACTTTCCTTATTTCAGAAAGGAGCTTCAAAAACCAGGTTGCACCCTGCAAACTCTTTGGCAGGAATACCTTGAAAAGCATCCCGGAGGATATCGCTATACCCAATTCGTCACCTATTACAATCAGTGGGGCAAGCCTGTTAAAGCCAGTGGCATCCTCAACCATAAAGCAGGAGAAAAGCTGTTTGTGGACTTCGCCGGCAAAAAGCTCAGCTATGTAGACCGGGACACAGGAGAAGTTCATCCGGTAGAAGTATTCGTAGCCCTGCTTCCCTGCAGCCAGTACACTTATGTGCAGGCAGTCACCAGCCAGAAGCGGGAAGATTTTATTGCCTGCATGAATGGAGCTCTTCAATGGCTGGGCGGTGTGCCTAAAGCCATCGTCTCTGATAACCTGCGCTCAGCTGTGAGCAAAGGCCATAAATATGCCCCCCTTATCAACAAGACCCTCAAGTCCTTTGCCCTGCATTACCGCTGTGTGATAGACCCGGCAAGGCCTTATCACCCCCGGGATAAAGCCCTGGTAGAAGGAGCCGTAAAGCTGGTCTACCAAAGAATTTACTATCCCTTATCCAAACACACCTTCTTTAGCCTTCAACAGCTCAACGCTGCTATCCGGGAGCAACTCATCACCTACAACAATCACTGCTTCCAGACCAGCAAGGCAAGCCGCAAGCAAAGATTCCTGGAGACAGAGCAGGCTTACCTGGATGCACTGCCAGGCGGCCCTTATCAGTTGCGCTATTACAAAAGGGCTAAGGTGCAGAAGGTCAGCCATGTCTTTTTAAGTGAGGGCAAGAGCTATTACAGCGTGCCGCATCGCTATATCGGCCAGTATGTGGAGGTGCAGTACACCGCTGACATGGTGGAGGTGTTCTTCAACGCAGAGCGCATCGCCTCCCATAGGAGAAGCCTCAGGCCGGGCTGTTACAGCACCGCAAAGGAGCATATGCCATCCTCTCACCAGGCGTACAGCGACTGGAGCCCGGAGTACTTTGAGAAGAGAGCCGGAAAAGTGGGGGACTTCACCGCCCGGTACATCAGTCGCCTGATCAGCCAGTACAGCTATCCGGAAGTGGCCTACAAGCAGGCACAGGGCATCCTTTCTCTCCTGAAGTGCTACGCTGCCGAGCGCCTGGAAAAGGCCTGCAAAAGAGCCTGGCAGTACCGTTATTCAAGTTACCGCACCATTGAGAGGATCCTCAAGAATAATCTTGACCAGCAGGAGGATGCTTCCAATATCGCAACGGAAACTATCCCCGTGCATGAGAATATCCGGGGAGCGGCATACTATCAGTAAATCCTTAACACCGTCTAACTTCACACCGTCTAACCCAAACCAGCATGAATGCACACAACACCGTTGAGAAGATGCGCCTGATGCAGCTCAAAGCCATGGCTGCCCTATACCACCAGGCCATTACAGAAAACATCTACCAGGATATGAGCCTGGATGATTTTATGACCTTACTCGTGGACAACGAATGGGAAGAGCGCCAGCGAAGGAAGATCAACAATCTGCTAAGGGCAGCCTCTTTCAGAGTCGAAGCCTCAGCCCATAACATTGACTACCAAAGCCAGAGGAATCTGGATAAGACTTCCCTGCAGCGCCTGCTGAGCCTTGCCTTTATAAAAAATGCAGAGAACATCATTGTTACCGGTCCCACAGGAGTAGGCAAAAGCTACCTGGCCCAGGTTTTTGGCAATCAGGCCTGCCAGATGCTCATCAAGACCAAGTATTATATTGCCGCCAGGCTCTTCGATGAGGCCAAGCTGGCCAAGCTGGATGGCAGCTACCTGAAGTTTATTAAAAAGCTGCATAAGACACCGTTACTCATTCTGGATGACTTTGGCTTGCATGCCATGGAGCAGCATGACCGGCAAATACTTCTGGACCTGATAGAAGAAAGGCATCAGAGAGCTTCTACCGTCTTTTGTTCGCAGATTCCGGTAAGCAAATGGCACAGCCTGATTGGGGAGGGAACCATCGCAGATGCCATTCTGGACAGAGTGGTTCATTCTTCTCACAGGGTGGATTTAAAAGGAGACTCTATGAGAAAGAATAAAAGCTTGAACTAATCAGATTATATCTCTATTCTTGCCCTTGGAAAGTGGCACTATATCCTCCGAAACGACTGGCACTATATCTCCGAAATAGCCAGTAGGGCACGTTTCCCTCCGGCCAGCAGATTACCCCCCTGCCAATTCCTGTTCCACACCCACTTCCGACAGTCCGGCTTGAGACGCGTTAAGGCTTTCGCCCAGGAAGTAAGCCAACTGCAGCAGTTCTGCCTCCTTCCCTGTCGAGAAATTAAAGGTGGCCTGGGAGAAGAGGTCCATCTGGTGGTCTTCGTGAATGTCGCTGCGGATGCTCTCCATGAACTCCGGCGTGCCCAGCATGCTCGCCACGATGCTCAGGTCCGGGACGGTGCGGTAAAGGTTGTTGTAGATAAGGCCGGAGAGGAATTTGTAGAAGGTACCCTTGTACTGGAGCGGCGACTTCTGGTGCAGCTTGCGCTTGTCCACCAGAAGGGCGTGAAAGGAAAAGTCCAATTCCTTTCATTCCTTCATAAAACGTTTTTGTTGTACTTTACCGTTCTCCTCTCCTGGAGAAGTTTTCCCATTGGGAAAGTGTCGCTCGCGGAGGCGGCGGAACCCCTCCTCTACTTCCCTTCTGTTTTCTTCTTCCACGAGCACGACGGTGATGGAGAAGTGCGTGCTGCCGGGACCGTCGAAGGAAAAGCCGTGTGCCCCGGCCTCCGAGACAAAACCTGTTTTTGCCACAGCGTAGTTTTTTTGTGACCGTGATGCCGGAAGCGCTGTCCCGGCTGCTGTCTTTAAGATACTAATACTGTTGACAATTATCTTTTGTTTTGCTAAACAAATTAGTTTTATTAGCTTTGTCAAGGTTTTTAATCGTCCGTTTGAAAACCTTGACCCTGCGGATTTTTCCTGTAACTTTGTCATGCTTTACACAAAAGGGAGAAAAAGATGCGAAACTACGTAGCCTATTACCGGGTCTCCACCAAGGGGCAGGGCCAGAGCGGCCTCGGCCTGGAGGCGCAGCGCGTCGCCGTGCGCCGCTTCATCAAGACCGGGGAGGAAATCCTCGAGGAGTTCACCGAGGTGGAGAGCGGCAAGCGCGACAGCCGCGAGCAGCTGCAGGCGGCCATCGCCCTCTCAAAGACCCGGCAGGCCACGCTCCTCATCGCCAAGCTCGACCGCCTCAGCCGCAACGCCGGCTTTATCTTCACCCTGCGCGACAGCGGCGTGGACTTCGTCTGCGCCGACATGCCCGAGGCCAACACCCTCACCATCGGCATCTTCGCCGTGCTCGCCCAGCACGAGCGCGAGCTTATCTCCCAGCGCACCCGCGCCGCCCTACAGGCCAAGAAAGCGCAGGGTTTCCAACTGGGCTCCCCGCAGAACCTCAGCATGGCCGCCCGGCAGAAGGGGCTGGAGGTCCGCCGGCAGAACGCCCTCTCCAACAAAGCCAACCGGCAGGCCTCGAGGTTGGTGAATATTTACCGGGAGCAGGGTTATACCTTTCAGCAGATTGCCGATGAACTAAACGGGGAGGGGTATTTGACGCGCAACGGGAAGTCCTTCCGGAAAGGGACGGTGCACTACCTCTATACCAAAGATTTGGCCCCTGCCTCCAAAGGGCAGAGCCCGCCGTGATTTTACCCATCCTACGCCATATACATAGATGTACATACTCCATCTATTGAGGTACACAAGGTGGGGCTAGAAGCGCAGTTGCTGTACCGCAATAGCAAAAGCTATTATAATTTCTTCTACGATGATAACATCCTTTCTCTGCAGGCAGGGCTTGCTCTTCCCCTTTGTTTTCTTTGGGCTTGTGGCGGCTTTTCCAGCGGTAAATGATGTTTTCTCCCCTATACCCAGGGAACGGGCCAGTTCGCTGACTGCACGGCCGTTGAACACCATCTGCAGCACCTCTTCTTTGAAGGATGCATCGTACTTGCGACGACTAGCTTTTCCTTTCTTGATTTGCTAAGTTAAGCAAAGCGACTGTCGGTATGTATTGAAGCATCTCAGACAAAGGTCAGACGAAACTGACGGACATTGAATTTGCCTGTAGGTTTTAAAGTTAACGATTCCTCTCATCGTTCGCAGGGCTTTAGGCTTTCTCTGACTGCGCACCAATAAGTTGAAACCACAAATAAGCCTCTAATGCATTAGTGCAGATAATTTGATGTTCCCATAGGTGAATTTTAAGCTTAGGCAAAAATGAAAGGCTGCCTCTTCAGACAGCCTTTTTCATAGTAAATCTAACTAAATTTATTCAGCCACAGTGCTTCTTTAGAAGCAGGCTTACTGCTCAAACTCCTTCACCTTCGCATCCGGGACAAAGAACCGCTGAGGCTCAAATTCCTCCAGAACTCTGCCTTCTGCCACTCTGCTGACCCAGTCCTTGTTGGCCAGTGCCGCCTTGCCCAGGGTAATCACATCCACCTCACCCCGCTGCAGCATCGACTCACCCTGCTCAGGGTTGTTCAGGTTGCCGTTCACCACCACCGGCAGGTCTCCGTGCCTTTTCGCCAGTGCGGCAAGCGTTGGGCCTCCCTCTTTGAAAGCGGGCTTATCAGCATTAAACTCGGTCACATGGATGAAGTCCAGGCCCGCCTCGCTCAAGGCCGAAAAAATGGTCTCGGCATCCCTTTCCTCGCCGGCCCACTTGTGCGTGTAGTCGTTGACTTTGCCCTGGGAGATTCTTATCCCCACCGGAAAGCCTTCGCCCACTGCCTCCCGGCAGGCCTGCACCGTCTCCACCAGCAGCCTTACCCTTCCCTCTGTGTCCCCGCCATACTCGTCCTGACGCTGATTGGTGTAGTCGGTGAGGAACTGGTCAAGGACATAGCCGTTGGCGCCGTGGATTTCTATGCCGTCAAAGCCAGCCTCCCTGGCGTTCCGTGCCGCCTGAGCAAATCCTTTGACCACATCGGCGATGTCTTCTCTGCTCATCTCCCTTGGAACAGGGTAAGCCCCCTCGCCGCCATAGAACCCCAGCTGCTCCCCCTTTGGCTGAACGGCAGAGGGGCCAATGGTTTCCCTGTTGTAAAAGTTACCCTGTGACAGGGCACCGGCATGCATGAGCTGGCAGATAATCTTTGCCCCTGCCTCATGCACGCTTTGGACAACTTCTTTCCAGCCGGCCACGTGCTTTTCGTTAGCAATGCCAGGCTGGTTCAGGTACCCCTGGCTGTGCTTTTCATCCGGGTAGGTTCCCTCGGTGATCAGAAGGCTGAAGCCTCCTTTTGCATACCGGGTGTAGTACCTCCTCATCGTCTCGTTGGGCACCCCGTTCTCCTCCGCCGATGTTCTGGTCATGGGGGCAAGGCCGATGCGGTTCTTGAGCTGCAGGTTCCCAAGCCGACCCTCAGAGAAGAGCAAAGGGTACTTATCTTTTCCTGTTTCTTGATTACTCATATGATGATTGTTTTGATGTAAGCGTTGCAACTTGCGCTGCCTCCTCTAATGGGGCAGTCATCCTTCCCAGTTGCTCCAGGTTTTATAACTGGAACACCTGCAAAAGGTTGGCACTGGTAAAGCAACGTGCAAGAAATGTTTACCTCCACTACAGGCAGAAAACCCCCTGCCCCGGGCCCCGTTACTGTTGAAACAAACCAAATGAATAACGATGGACCTTAAAAATAAGAAAGTGCTGATTACCGGTGGCAGCGCCGGTATAGGCAAAGCAATCATTAAAGAGCTGGTGAACCGGGGTGTGCAGGACATCGCGGTCATGGGCAGAAGAAAAGAGCCGCTGGAAGCGCTGAAATCAGACTTTCCCTCCGTTAACTTTCTCTCTATCCAGGGAAACGTTGGAAAGGCTGAGGATTTGGACAGAGCGGTTTCCGCTGTATCTCAGCAGTGGGACGCGCTGGACATCCTCATCAACAATGCGGGCGTGGTAAGTGCCGGTTTGCTTGCCGAGCAGAAGGACGAAGATATCATCAACCAGATAAACATCAACGTGACAGGGCTGATACTGCTGACCAAGAAGGCGCTCCCTCTGCTGCAGAAGAGCAAGGAAGGGGCCATCATGAACCTGTCCTCCGGCTTCGGGTACATCGCCATGCCGTTCTATAGCGTGTATGCAGCCACAAAGGCGGCCGTAGGCCAGTTCTCAGATGCCATGAGAAGGGAACTGCACCAGTACCCGCTGCACGTGATGACGGTCTACCCCTCCGCCACGGACACAGACATGATGGAGACAGCCAAGGTCGGAGAGATGGACACTGCTGAAGAGGTGGCCCGTGTCTCTGTTGAAGGTCTGCTCAACAGGGAGATAAACGTCATCGTGGGCGGCAAGGAAAGAGAGGAGCATATAAAGCTCAATTTCCTGGAGCCGAGGAAGTTTGATGAGTACGCTATCGCCAACTACGAGGGCATGAGCGAGATGGCCAAAAACCACCGTTCCATGTAGCACCTGCTGTAGCTTTTGAATGATGAGAACACTTTATAGCCGCAGCCATCCAGACCATGCTGTTTGCAAGGCCAAACCTGAGGGAGCTGCTTCAGGGGCTTCAGTTCTTCAAGCAAAGCGACTACCCCGCCAGGGGAGAGGCCTAACTCTGCCTTTTAAACTCTTAAGATGAATAGTAGAACTATCCATAACAGTCTTTTATTTAATGAAATGTAAGATTGGAATTGCAATGTTTTACTGGTGCCTTTTTCAGGCAGCCACTGTCTGGTTGCACAGCAGGCCTTCATCTTGGCAAGGAGTCAGTTAGCCAAGTGCTGCATGGCTCCTCTTCCGGTTATAGAAGCCCTTGAGGTTCGCAAACACGGCAAGTGAAGGGATCATCCCTGTAAGCCGGTTCCGCCTGCTCCTGCCCTGCAGGTGAAAAAACCAAATGAACATCAGTCCCGCTGTTGCTTTAACCCACCTGGCAAGGCCACACAAACGCCTCTTTACATCCTGTAGAGAGGCATTTTTAATTTACTCGGAATATACGGACGGTAGCAGCCGATTCAAGTACTGCTTGTATTTTTAGTGTGCAACATAACAAGGGTGCAAACAGCCAGACGTGTTCTGCTTTTATAGAAAGAGCCCTCTGAACAATTTCTGCATCACTACTATGGATTGACCGCCAAAATTGCAAGCTTGCAGCCGCAATGGAAAAGGAAACACCCTCTTTACGTCCCATTATGTTTGTCGGAACCGCCTCCGATGTTGGTAAAAGCGTGATTACGGCAGGTTTCTGCAGAATATTCCGGCAGGATGGCTACACCCCTGCCCCCTTCAAAGCGCAGAACATGTCGTTGAACAGCTATGCCACGCCGGAGGGATTGGAAATAGGCAGGGCACAGGCTGTTCAGGCCGAAGCAGCCGGCATACCCTGCCACACTGATATGAACCCGGTGCTCCTCAAGCCTACCACCGATAAAGCCTCACAGGTAGTACTACATGGCAAGCCTGTGGGCACACAATCTGCCTACGACTATTTCATGGGAAATAACCGTCAGGAACTGTTTGCAGAAGTAAAACAAGCCTATGACAGACTCTCCAGACGGTATTCCCCTGTTGTGATGGAAGGAGCCGGAAGTATCTCGGAGCTAAATCTGAAGCACCGGGACATCACCAACATGCGTATGGCCATGCATGCCGGAGCCGCTACTTACCTCATCGGCGACATTGACCGTGGCGGTGTATTTGGCAGCCTGTACGGCACCATAGCGCTACTCACACCCGAGGAGAAGCAATGCATCAAAGGAATCATCATCAACAAGTTCAGGGGCGACAGCAGGCTGTTTGAGGAGGGAAGGCAGATGATCGAGGAGCTATGCAGGGTGCCTGTAGTCGGTGTCCTCCCCTTTTACAAAGATATCTTCATAGAAGAAGAGGATTCTGTCTCGCTGGAAAAGAAGTACAGGTCGGCAGTAGCAAGTAAGGTGAACATTGCGGTGGTCCTTGTGAACAGAATGTCAAACTTCACTGATTTCGACCGGTTGGAAAAAGACCCCCGTGTCAACCTCTACTATACCGACCAGCCCGCAGAAATAGCCAAAGCGGACATTGTAGTGCTGCCGGGCAGCAAGAATACTATTGAGGATCTGATACATATCAAGAACAATGGCGTGGCACAGGCCATTTACGAGGCCCATAAAAAAGAGAAAACAATCATCGGTATTTGCGGTGGATACCAGATGATGGGGGAAGTGGTGGAAGACCCGCATCAGGTAGAGAGCAGCATCACACACACTTCCGGACTAGGGCTTTTACCGGTTCGTACCGTTCTTCAATCAAAGAAAACCACCCAGCAATGTACCTTTACCTACCGGAACTTTGCGGAGAAGTGCAAAGGCTATGAAATACATATGGGCCTCAGCACGCCCACCACGGCAGCAAGCCCTGTTAACTTTTTCACGGATGGCCGCACCGACGGCTTTTTCCTGAACAGGAAATGCTGGGGCACTTACCTGCATGGGGTGCTGGATAACACAGCCGTGGTGAATGATATAGTATCTGATTATACATCTGTGGCTGGTGAAGCCTTTGATTACCAGCAGTACAAGGAGGCCCAGTATGATAAGCTGGCTGCTGTTATCCGGGAACATGTTGATATGGACCTGATCTACCGCAGCCTACAAATAGAGAACTAAGTACATGTTACACGGACACGGAGACGATGCCTACCGTTACAAGCATGAGATTAGAGCAGATTTCAGCACCAACGTATGGTATGGCGGTGAGCCCGCCGGCTTGAAAGAGCACCTGTTTAGCCAGTGGCACCTGGTACAAAAGTACCCGGAAGTTCTGGCAGAGAGCTTAAGTGAGCAGGTGGCACAGCATTATCATTTAAAGCCAGCGCAGGTACTCATCAGCAACGGCACCACGGAGAGCATCTATTTAGTAGCGCAGGCCTTTAGAGGCAAGAGGACTACGATCGCCACACCTGCTTTTGCCGAGTATGAAGACGCCTGCCGGATGCATCAGCACCAGGTAGCGTTTATGCCCTGGGACGAGCTTTATAACATTCCAAAATTAGAAACAGACCTGCTGTTTATCTGCAACCCCAACAATCCCACGGGCAGCGTATTTTTTCCTTTAGAAGCGCTTATCGCCGGAAACCCACAGACACTGTTTGTGCTGGATGAGGCTTTCATTGAGTTCACACTGTCCATAGAAACAGCTGTTCCCCTGCTTAGCCGCTATGAGAATTTACTTATACTGCGCTCCATGACCAAGGCATTTACCATACCTGGCCTGCGCCTGGGATACATCGCGGCGCATGAGAAACGGATTGACCGGCTAAGAGACCACAAATTCCCATGGTCCGTAAACGCCCTGGCGATAGAAGCAGGGAAATTTATATTTGATAATTACGAGCTCCTGCAATTACCTGTCTGGCAACTGTTAAAGGACAAAGAGGCCTTTGCGACCCAACTGCAACTGACAGGTGTTAAAGTACACGACAGCCACACCCATTTTTTCCTGGCTGAAACAGCACAGGGCACCGCCGCAGAACTGAAGCAATACCTGGTGGAACAGCATGGGATTCTAATACGCGATGCGAGTAACTTCAGAGATTTAAATGAGACGCATTTCAGAGTAGCCACGCTTGCTCCAGCCCAAAATCAAGTACTTATTCAGGCCCTGACGACATGGAACAAACACTGCTCCTGATTATCCCGCTCGCCCTGGGATACCTGCTGGACCTGTTTATCGGCGACCCGGAGAAACTGCCACACCCGGTGCGGGTTTTTGGCAACCTCATTTACAAGGGGGAGCAGCTACTGAATAAACCGAAACACCGGTTCCTGAAAGGTATGCTGCTGGCGCTGGTGCTGTGCCTGCTGACTTTCTTTACCTTCAACGCAGTGGTTGATTTGTTGCTTTCGCTCCACCCCTACCTTTACGTATTATTTGCCGGCGTTTTTATCTTTTATGGCTTGGCCAATAAAGGGTTGATAGACGAAGGACGAGCGGTTTTCCAGGTATTGCACACCCAGGGGCTGGAAGCAGGGAGAAAGCAACTTTCCCGTATTGTTGGCCGCGACACCTCTCAGCTAAGTCCCCAGCAAATCAGGATTGCTGTGCTCGAAACCATGTCTGAGAATTTAAGCGATGGCGTGATTGCTCCCCTGTTCTATTACGCTCTGGCTGGCGTCCCGGGCATAATGACATACAAGATGATCAACACGATGGACTCCATGCTGGGCTACCGAAACGCGCGATATGAACAGTTCGGTAAGTTTGCCGCCCGCCTGGATGATGTCGCTAATTTTGTACCTGCCCGTATCACAGCCTTGCTCATGGCACTGGTAAGCATGTGCCGGCAGGCCCTGGTCTTTGTCTTGAAGTACGGCAAAAAGCATAAGAGCCCCAATGCCGGTTACCCTGAAGCAGCATTGGCAGGCATCCTGAACTGCCGGTTCGGAGGACCGAATGTATACCACGGCGTGTTGGTAGATAAACCCTATATTGGCGAGCGAAACAGATTAATTGAGCACCAGGAAATCTACCGCGTCAGCAGGATAAACCACAGCACCTGCTTTGTGATGGTGGCAGGCATCATGCTGCTTTCTTTGCTTGTGCTATAAAACAGAATTACCCGGCTTAGCAGGCATGCATAAATACATTATTACAGGAGGCCCCGGAGCAGGTAAAAGCACGCTCCTGCAGGCATTGCACCAAAAAGGATACACCGTCTCCGAAGAGGCATCCCGAGAAATGATAATTCAGGAAACAGCAAAGGGGAGTAACTGCCTGCCGTGGGTGGACCTTCCCTGTTTTGCTCGCAAAGTATTGGAGCGGATGATACAAAATTACGAGCACGCCCATACTGCTTCGTCTACAACATTCTTCGACAGAGGTATACCAGATATTATTGCTTACCTGAAGGTGGCACAGCAGCCTGTAGATGAAACATATTTTCATGCTGTAAAGCAATACCGGTATAGCCCGCTTGCCTTTCTTACACCTCCATGGCAGGAAATCTACGTGAATGACAGCGAACGCTGGCAAACTTTCGAGGAGGCCATTACTTTGTTTCACGCCATTAAAGACATGTATCAGTCGCTCCGTTATACCATATTAGAGTTGCCCATTGCCTCGGTAGAGGAAAGGGTGAATTTTGTTATATCCCATATTTGATTGCACCTGAGAACCTCATAACAAAGGACCTTTGACTACTCCTTTAAATTTGACTTAAATCAGGCATGGCGCAAAAAATATGAGTGGTCTCTCAAATAATTGCCTACTTTTGCCCCGTATTGGTTTCCCGGAAGGGAATTAATAGGGAATCCGGTGTGAATCCGGAGCAGTTCCCGCTGCTGTAAGCTCATTATTTGCTTTGTTAACCATGGCCACTGTCTGACAAGATGGGAAGGCGACAAAGCTGAGTTAGCCAGAAGACCTGCCAATAACATGAGATTCATAGCTTTCGGGTAAAAAGCTGGTGGATATATACTAGCCATATTGTATCTCCTCCGTTCACCCCTATAGCTATGAATGATTTTTGTTTTTAAAATCATTCATAAGATGTATTGCTTTAATCGGCGACTAAGTAATTCAGGCAAGCTCCTACTCATAGCTGTATTGCTCCTGATTTGTACCCGTTTTTCTGCCCTGGCACAATCCGGCCAGATTAGCGGTGTCATCTACGATATTCATCAAAAACCATTACAGGGAGTGAGCATCTTCCTTCCAGGCTTAGAAAAAGGAGCCTTATCCAATGAAGAGGGGGCGTTCTCCATGCAGTCTGTTGCTTCCGGAACGCATGAGGTAAGCTTTTCGCTGGTTGGATACGAGAAAAAATCCCAGCTTGTAAAAGTAGGGCCACATCAAAAAAAGCACCTGTCTGTTGTCCTTTCGGAGAATATACTGAACCTGCAGGAGTTTGAGGTGACAAGCCCGGCGTTACAGGAAACAGGGACAAACAGAATCGATAAGTTAGACCTGCGTCTGCGTCCAGTAAACTCTGCCCAGGATTTACTTAAAAATGTACCCGGGCTGTTTATTGGGCAGCATGCCGGTGGAGGCAAAGCGGAGCAACTGTTTCTCAGAGGCTTTGACATTGACCATGGTACAGACTATGCCGTTTTTGTAGATGAAATGCCTGTAAACATGGTGTCTCATGCACATGGACAGGGATATGCAGACCTTCATTTTGTGATTCCGGAGCTTATAGCGGATGCCTCTTACAACAAGGGCCCATACAACACCAGGATGGGTAACATGGCTGTCGCAGGAAACGCCTCCTTCACAACCATGACCAAGCCAGACAGAAGCTTCCTGAAGACAGAGTATGGTAGGTTTAACAGCAGCCGCCTATTAACTGTAATTGATTTGATAGGAGAGAAAAAACTCTTCACATCCGGTTTTGAAAGTGCCTATGTAGCGGCAGAGCACGTTTACACAGATGGTTACTTTGAGAGTCCACAGCATTACCGGAGAACCAACCTTTTCACAAAATATAGTGCTGTTTTAAACAACAGGTCTTTTGTAAGCTTTTCCTTATCCGGCTTTCACAGCCCCTGGTATGCTTCCGGCCAGATTCCTTTGCGAGAAGTAACAGCAGGAAAGCTCTCCAGGTTTGGTGCCATTGACGACACAGAAGGAGGAGCTACCTCCCGCTATAACGTGAATGCCTCCTACACCAGAGACATCGGTTCAGATAAGTCTATCAGGCACAACCTGTATTACACTTACAACGAGTTTGATTTATACTCAAACTTCACCTTTTTCCTGAATGACTCAGTGCAGGGAGACCAAATAAGACAAAGAGAAAAGAGGCACATGACGGGGTATAAGGTAGTCTTCACAAGCACCGGCTCTCTCCTCTCAAAAGCCGCATTATTCGAAGCCGGTGCCGGCATCAGAGCAGACTTTGTTCACAGCGGCTTTGATGGAAGTATCAGGAGAAGGGTTCTGTCTACCCGCTCGGATGCTAAAATTGAAGAAGCAAACTACTACAGTTACGTAAATGAAACTATAAAATTATCTGAGCAACTCACTGTTAATGCCGGTATCAGGACAGATATTTTTAATTACGCAGTTGAAGACAGGGCCGAATCTTCAAACAACGGACAGAATAGAATTCTACGCATCAGCCCAAAGCTAAATTTTCAGTACGATGCTTCCCCTAACCTCCAGCTTTACGTGAGAACCGGTGTGGGCATGCACTCTAACCATGCTTTTGTAGCGGTTAGCAGAATGCCGCAGAATGCTATTCCGAAGGCAGTAGGGGCAGATGTTGGTGCTAATTTTAAAATAGGCCAAAGAGCTGTTGCCAATGCGGCCTTATGGTCTTTACACTTGCAGGACGAACTGGTTTTTGTTGGAGATGAACTTGTGTATGAGAACAGCGGAGCTTCAGGAAGAATAGGAGTCGATGCTTCCTTAAGGTACAACATCGCTTCCGGCCTATGGGCCGACCTGGATGTAAATTATAGCCGGGGCAGGCTGCTTGATGAGCCGGAAGGACAAAATTATATTGCGCTGGCTCCTGTACTGACATCCACCGGAGGCCTAACCTATAAGAGTATCAACAGTTTAAATGGCACGCTGCGCTATCGCTATATGGGTAAAAGAGCTGCAAACGATGACAACAGCATGCTGACAGCCCCCTATTTTCTGGTGGATGCCCAACTGAACTATACGAGGCCAAAATACGAATTCGGCTTGTCATTCCTGAATTTACTGAACAGTGAATGGCAGGAAGTGGTGTATTGGTCAGGTTCCAGGCTATCTCATGAGGCAGAGCCTGTAAATGATTTTCACTTTACCCCTGGCACTCCTCTGTTTATAAAAGCAGCCTTGACTTTCTTTTTTAGAAGATGAAATTGACCATTAGTATACTTGGCTGCGGCTGGTTGGGCTTGCCTTTAGGTAACTATTTGAGCCAAAGGGGGCACATGGTAAAAGGCTCTGTTATTTCAAAACAAATGTTTCCAGCGCTGGAGCAAGCTGGAATAAGCCCCTCGTTCCTTTTGCTGTCTCCCGATCTTGCAGGGGAGAATACAGAAAGCTTCTTTTCATGCGATGTGCTGATCGTGAATTTCCCTCCTGAAAGAAGGGCAGACATTGAGGAATACCTCCCTGCTCAGATTCAGTCTCTTATAGAACACCTGCATAAAAACAGGGTGCGCAAAGTACTCTTTGTGAGCTCTACCTCTGTATATCCTGACCTAAACCGGGAGGTGTTTGAGCATGAAGGCATGATACCAGCAAAAGGTAGTGGAAGAGCACTCAAAGCAGTAGAAGACATTCTGCTGGAACAAAAGAATTTTGCCACCACTGTCCTCCGTTTTGGTGGATTGGTGGGATATGACAGGTTACCGGGCAAGTACCTTGCCTCCAAGAAAGATGTGTCGAATGCTGATGTTCCCGTTAATCTGATACACCGGGACGATTGTATCGAGATCATCTATCAAATCATCACACAGGGCATATGGGGTGAGGTGTTTAACGCCTGTGCAGACGAACATCCTCTTAGGAGCGACTATTACCTTCACGCTGCCCTTCAGGAAGGTCTTGAGGCACCTGTTTTTAGCAACCATGGTACAAGCACTTACAAGATTGTAAACTCAGAGAAGCTAAAACTCAGCTTAGGTTACACCTTTAAATACCCGGACCCTATCAAAATGCTGATGAATGATGTAACTTGTGAAAAGGAACTGCAGCAAAACCCTGTGTAAAAGGACCGGAATACCTGTCTCCCCGGTAGATAACTAAGAGCAAAATGCTTGATTCATGTTTAGAAAAGATGTGGAAGAAAGCTAGCCTGCCAATACAGTAAAACGGGAGGATAACTGAACAAAGGAGTGGCAAAGCAAGGGATGAAGCATTAACCATAGCAACAGCTTGATGAAAATATATACACGTAAAGGCGACAAAGGAACCACCGGAGTTTTTGGAGGCAAAAGGGAGGACAAGGATTCAGCACGCATCGAGTGTAACGGTGCGCTGGATGAAGCCAACTCCACCATTGGTTTGTTAAGAGCAAAGCTAAATCCAGAACATGAATGGCAGCCGAACTTACACCGCATTCAGAAGGACCTGATGGATATGATGTCGCACCTGGCTCGTCCATCAGACTCGAACAAGGAAAATCCTAACCCCAAACCTGTGGATGGGGCTGAATTCTGCGAGCAATGGCTGGATGAGCTGGAAGAGAGCATCAGTTCTCCCTCTGATTATTTCCTGCTTCCCGGAGGCAATGAGATTTCAGCCCTCTGCCATGTATGCAGAACGCAGATCCGCAGGGGCGAACGCCGGTTGGTTGCACTAATGAAGGAAGATCCGATCTGCGTGGAAGAATATATCATAGCCTACGTCAATCGCCTGTCAGATCTGTTCTTTACCCTGGCAAGAGCCGAGATGGACAAAGCCGGAGTGGCAGAAGAAAAGTGGCAGCTGTTTTTATATAAAAGAAAAAAGAAACCATCAGCAGAATAGGGTTTGCATAAAATACATGGAATTTCATTAGGCCCGGGGGATCCGGAGCTCATCACGATAAAGGGTCTAAGGATACTTAAAGAGTCGGATGTTATTTTCTATCCCGGCTCCCTTCTTTCGGATGGCAGGAAAGAGAGTTATGTGCTTCCGATCCTGAAGCATTATGGATTAGAAGAATCAAGACTACAGGGCTTTTTTCTGAAGATGTCTACAAACAGATCTAAAGCGGAAGAAACTTACACAGAGACAGCCTTGGAAGTTTTCAAAGCGTTTCAGCAGGGAAAGAAAATAAGCATCGTTTGCGAGGGGGACCTTAGCTTTTATGCTTCATTTTCTTACTTACTGGAGAAGTTGCATCGATATAGCATGCCAGTAGAACTGGTTCCGGGCATTAATTCTTTTTCTCTGGGAGCTGCCAAACATCAGGTTCCCTTATGCCTGCAGAATCAGAAGGTAACTATTCTGCCGCGCGAAGAAAGTATTGAAAGTATTGAGCAGGCCCTGCAGCATCATGACACGCTTATTCTGATGAAGATACGGTCAGGATGGAACAGCCTTCGAGAACACTTGCTAAACAAAAACTGGAGCTACTACTACTGTGAGCGACTGGGTACAGAAAAGGAATTTATCACTTCAGATATCTCAGCACTACAGGATAGGGAAATTCCTTATTTCTCCTTATTAATTATCAAAAGATGATTCAGGTTGTTGGGCTTGGCCCCGGAAGAACTGATTATTTACTGCCGATAGCCAGAAAGGCCATAGAAGAGGCTGAGGTTATCATAGGGTATCATTATTACTTCCAGTTTATAGAAGACTATATACAGGAAGGTACAGAATGTATTGGCAAAGAACTGAGCGAGGAAGAGACAAGAGCCGACATTGCCATTGAGAAAGCTCTTGAAGGTAACAGAGTGGTGGTGATTGGGTCTGGTGACGCGGGCATCTATGCCATGGCCTCCATTGTATATGAGAAAGTGGCCCAATCTGAGGACGATATCGAGGTGGAAACCATACCGGGTATTTCTGCTTTTGTTGCAGCGGGAAGTAAGTTAGGTGCTGTATTGGGTCACGATTTCTGCTGTATATCCCTTTCTGATCTGATGACCCCCTGGAAGACGATCCAAAAGCGCATTGAGGCAGCAGCCTGGGGAGATTTTGTGACCTCTATCTACAACCCCAAAAGCAAAAAAAGGTATTGGCAGATAAATAAGCTGAAGTCCGTTTTCCTGGAGCACCGCAACCCCAAAACCCCTGTTGCCATCTGCAAGCAGTTAGGCAGAGCGGAAGAGAATATCACACTCACCACACTGGCTGACCTTGATATTGAATTGATCGACATGTTCAGCCTGGTAGTGATCGGCAACAGCCAGACGTTCAGGCATAAAAATAACCTGATCACGCCAAGGGGCTACCTGAACAGGAAGCCCCATACCGGCAGTGAGATACAGCAGGCCAGTTTTCAGGAAATCCTGGCACAGCTGGAGGTAAACAAATACCCACAGGACTTTCTATGGGCCGCTGTTCGCTGCATACACACGTCCGGTGATTTCGATTATATCCATCACCTGACTACATCTGCGAACGCTATAGCAGGCTGGCACGAGTACCTGCTCGGAGGAGGCACTATTGTGACAGATGTCACCATGGTACAGGCAGGTATCACCAAAGCTTTTACAAGTAAATATGGGAATAAGGTGGTATGCCTGCTTAATGACGAGGAAACACTGGCGCTGGCCGAGAGAGAAAATCTGACACGTTCGCAGGCTGGAATAAAACTGGCTGCGCAGCGACACCCGGGGGCACTCTTTGTGATTGGCAATGCGCCTACCGCTTTGATAGAGATCGCAGATCAGACTAAAGAAGGCACCATAAAGCCAGCCGGTATTGTGGGTGCTCCGGTAGGCTTTGTGAATGTAGTGGAGTCTAAGGAGCGCTTAAAACTTCTATCTACTCCCTATGCTCTCATTGAGGGGCAGCGCGGGGGCAGCAATTTCGCAGCGGCCATTGTGAATGCCGCCTTCACGCTAAATGAAGCAAAAGCTTACGTTGGGGAAGTGATTCAAACTGAGAAACAGGAGGCTTCATGAACTTCCATGTGATAGGTATAGGTAACAGAGAGTTTAGTTTATCTCAACACCTACAGGACCTGATATCTAAAGGCACCCTCTTTAGCGGAGGGGAGCGCCATCATGCCTTAGTCAAGCATTTATTGCCGGCAGAGCACCAGTGGATTATGATAAAAGCGCCTCTGGAAGCCGTGTTCGAAAGCTATGTAAAAGCCAGGCAACCTGTTGTGGTGTTTGCTTCCGGAGATCCTTTTTTTTATGGCTTCTCCAACACATTACGAAACAAATTCCCGGCAGCAAGCATTCAAACTTATCCTTACTTTAACTCTATTCAGTTACTGGCTAGCCGTGCTAGCATTAGCAGTAATGATCTCAGAACGGTAAGTGTACACGGAAGGTCCTGGCATGCTCTGGATGAGGCTGTGCTGAAGCAGGATGCTCTAATCGGTGTTTTAACGGATCAAGCACACTCCCCTGCCGCTATCGCAGAGAGGATGCTAGGCTATGGGTACTCTAACTATACTATGTATGTGGGGGAAGACCTGGAAGGGGAACAGGAGCTGGTACGGCATTTGCCATTAGAGCATGCTGCCCGGGAAGCATTCCATATTTTGAATTGTGTGATTTTAAAAAAGGAGATACATCGGATGATTCCTTTTGGAATTCCGGATCACCTTTTTGAGGGGCTGGAGGGACGCCCAAACATGATCACAAAAATGCCTGTCCGGCTCTGCTCCCTCCATGCACTGGAACTTGACAACAAAAACGTATTGTGGGACATTGGCTTTTGTACAGGCTCTTTAAGCATTGAGGCAAAAATAAGATTTCCTCATCTTGCCGTACACGCCTTCGAGAAAAGAACAGAGTGCCTGCAAATAATGAAGCAAAACCAGCATAAACTTGGAGCCATGGGAATAACATCTTACATCGGTGACATTTTTGAGGAAGATCTATCACAACCTGCTGCACCTGATGCAGTTTTTGTGGGAGGGCACGGAGGCAGATTAGAAGAGCTGTTACAGAAGTTAAACAACTATGTAGTACCAGGCGGTAACATAGTCATTAACGCTGTACAGGAAAGCTCTGTCAGCGAATTTACAGCAACAGCAAAAACCCTCGGCTGGAAATTAGAAGAACCATTGAAATTAAAGGTAAACTCGCACAACGATATTACCATTATGAAGGCGGTAAAACACACCTGAAAAATGTCAGAGATACAGAAAGTAGCCATTGTGGCCTTTACAGATAATGGTTTATCTATTGGTAGAACCATTCAGAAAGAATTTTACCGTAGTAAGTTATTTACGACCCGGGAAACGGAGTTTACAAAAGATATTCTCAAAATCGGGAATGTAGCTGATTTATTGGAAAAGAAATTCCATACCTACGATACATGGATCTTTGTGGGTGCCCTTGGCATCTGCGTACGCAGCATTGCCCCCTTTATTCAGGATAAAAAGTCAGACCCGGCAGTTGTAAACATGGATGAGCAAGGAAAATTTGCACAAGCTGTGTTGAGCGGCCATGTAGGCGGAGCAAATGCCGTGGCAGAAAAGTTAAGCCGTATCTTTCAGGCACAAGCTGTTATCACCACGGCCAGTGATCTGCAGAACATTTGGGCGCTGGACTTATTGGCAGAGAAGTTTAACTGGACAGCAGTTTCAGATTTTCCTCTCAACCAGCTTATCTCGCTTTTTATAAATAATAGGCCTACAGCACTTGTGCTAAAGGTAAAAGTTGCCGGCACTGCCTATCTTGAGAAAACCAAACCTCATTTTGTAGACATTTATTATAACCTGCAGGATGTGGTTCAGGACAGCTATGAACTTATCATTTATGTTGGCTATGAGTTGCTTGCTACCACTGTTCCGAATCTTTCTTTTCACCCTAGATGCCTTGTGGTGGGCAGCGGTTGCTCGAAAGAGATTGAACCTGCGCTTTTTGAGGAGGCCTTACTGCTGCACCTGAAACAAGAGGGTATCTCTTATCAAAGCATTGCGGCGTTGGCTTCAGTTGATATAAAGCGAGAGGAGAAAGCTTATCTGGCAGTAGCGGAGAAGTACGGGTGGGAATTCAACACCTTCACTACCGAAGAACTGAGCCAGGTACATCTGGCGAATCCTTCAGCTGTGGTACTAGATAAAATCGGAATTGAAGGAGTGTCTGAGAGTGCTGCGGCATTACAGGCAAAAAACCCTTTCTGGCTGATTGAGAAAACCAAAGCAGAAGTCTCTTCCGGCAAGAAGTTCACCTATGCCATCAGCCTTATAAACAAGTTTGAGCGTAAAGGGCAGATTGCCATTGTGGGTGCAGGACCCGGAGCACCGGAATACATTACGCTGCAGGGAAAAGAACTCTTGGAAACGGCAGACTGTATTTTGTATGCAGGTAGCCTTGTACCTGAAGAACTCACACATTTCGCTAAGCCAGGTGCCCTTGTCCGAAATTCAGCTTCAATGACACTGGAAGAGCAAATTGAAATCATTGATGAATTTTATGAGCAGGGTAAATTAATAGTAAGACTTCATTCTGGAGATCCTGCCATTTATGGGGCCATACAGGAGCAAATGACCCTGTTTGACGAAAAGAACTATGATTACTTTATTGTTCCTGGCATTTCCTCTTTCCAGGCTGCGGCCGCTTACCTTAAATCAGAGTTTACTGTACCTGAGGTAGCACAAACCATCATTCTCACCCGCGGGGAAGGCAACACACCTATGCCGGAACATGAGAAGATTGAGGACATGGCTAAACTTCGCGCTAC
This sequence comes from Pontibacter diazotrophicus, assembly GCF_003367245.1. GTDB lineage: Bacteria > Bacteroidota > Bacteroidia > Cytophagales > Hymenobacteraceae > Pontibacter > Pontibacter diazotrophicus. The sequence goes on from NZ_QRGR01000043.1 coordinate 24,386, forward strand.
GATGTGCATTTTCCTAAGCGCAGGGATAGCGAAAAAGGTAGAAGGCCAACTGCTGCAACACTACCCGGAAGACACCCCTCTTGCTGTCCTGTACAGGGTCAGTTGGAAAGACGAAAAAGTATGGACAGGTAAATTGAGTGAGCTTAGCAGCATCATCGACCAGAACAAGTTAACCAGAACGGTTCTGATTATAGTGGGTGAAGCGGTAGGTGCACGCAAGAACCGTTCCTGGCTTTATGGTGATAACTGGTATCATATCTTCCGGAAGAAAGGAAAATCAATGGTAGCTGGAAAATGATTCTGCTCTTAGGTGGTACAACAGAGGCGAAAGAGGTTGCCTGCTGCCTCGAAGCAGCAGGCATGCCTTATATCTACTCTACCAGAACGGAAGTTAAGTTTGAAGGTAAAGGAGTATCCCGGTTTGGTGCCCTTAACAAGGAAGGCTTAGAGTGCTTTTGTTTTACCAACCGGATTTCCTGCATCATCAATGCCTGCCACCCTTTTGCGCATGAACTGCACCATACTGTTGCCGCTGCTTCTCTGAATATCCCCAAAATCCGCTATGAAAGAGGATTTCCGGAAAGAGCACAGCATGAGCTGGTCCATTATATAAAAGATTATTCAGAGGCTCTAGCATGGACAGAAAACAGTGGCTTCACCTCTATGCTGGCCCTAAGTGGCGTACAGTCTATACCCCACCTGAGAAGCTTCTGGCAAAAGCATCGCTGCTGGTTCAGAATACTGGACAGGCAGTATTCAAAGGATTTTGCCAGCCGCCACAGTTTCCCTGCCGACTATTTACTTTTTGGTCTGCCGCAGGAAAAAGAGGAAGAAGTCACGCTCTTCCAGAAGCTTAACCCGGATTTGATCCTGACAAAGGAAAGTGGTTTGAATGGTAAGCTCGATTCCAAGATAGAGGCAGCCATCGCCTGTCATATTCCCATTCTGGTTATAGAGAAGCCCGAACTTCCCCGGGCTTACAAGCTTGTACACAGCCAGCAGGAATTACTTCACTTGTTCCAACATGAGTGAGCTTCAGGAAATACCGGACGGGCCTCTTAGGACGGGATTCACCACAGGTGCATGTGCCACAGCCTGTAGTAAAGCCGCCTTGCAAGCCTTGATCACACAAAAAGAAGTGAAGCAAGTGTCTATTATGCTACCTGCTGGCACGAGCGTAGAGTTTGATATAGTTTCCTGCCACATAAGCCTGAGCGAAAGCAGCTGTACGATCAAAAAGGATGCGGGAGATGATCCTGATGTGACACATGGCGCCATCATAGGCGCTACTGTGAGACTGAATGAATCAGGGGAAATAAGATTCCTTCAGGGTGAAGGAGTTGGGGTGGTAACCTTACCAGGCCTGGAAATAGGTGTGGGTGAGCCGGCCATCAATCCTGTTCCGCGCCAAATGATTAAGAATGCCTGTAGAAAGGTTTTATCGGAACATGGCTTAGAGCACAAAGGCATTGATGTGACCATTTTTGTCGAAGATGGCGCTAAAATAGCTAAAAGGACGCTTAATGAACGCTTGGGTATAGTGGGGGGAATATCCATTTTAGGAACCACAGGCATTGTCACCCCCTTTTCAGCTTCCTCCTACATCGCTAGCATCAGGCAGGGTATCGATGTAGCCCTGGCTAATGGTACAGACGAACTTGTCATAAACTCAGGGGCAAGAAGTGAGAAATTCTTAAAAGCCTTGTTTCCGCATCTTCCTGAATTTGCCTTTGTCCATTACGGTAACTGGATTGGGGAAACCCTTCAAAAGATTGCAGAAAGCCCTGTCAGAAAAGTTTACATGGGGATTATGCTTGGTAAAGCTGTTAAATTGGCAGAAGGCCAGTTAGACACCCACAGCAGTAAGAATTCATGGAATAAGGAGTTTATCTATCAATTGGCAAAATCAAATCATTATCCTGAAGCTGTTTTAAACCAGGTTTTAGAGCTGAACATGGCAGGAAGATTAACGGAATTATTTAATTTTACTTCCACGGAGAAATTTTACCAGGCACTGTTGGAATCCTGCTTGGAAAAAAGCTTGCATATAGCTCCGAATGTTGACCTGGTTCTTTACCTTATCAACAAAGACGGAGCCTACATAAAATACACAAGATGATAAACATAATTAGTATCAGTCGCCCACTATTGGCAGGTGTATTACACTCCTTCGAACCTGATCATGTTACGGCGGTGTCGGTATTAGCAGCCGACAACGCTATAAAAAAAAGAAAAACATCCTTCTCTGTTATATTCAGAGCATCTCAATGGGCTATGGGACATTCCGTCACGCTATTGCTTTTTGGGATGATTGCCCTGCTCTTTAAATCCACTGTACAAACAATAGTCGAAGATATTTCTTATTGGGCCGAACTTGCTGTAGGCCCTATTATGATCTTGTTGGGAATGCAGGCAATAAAAAGAAACCATAAGCTAAATGAAATGATGCGTGACCATAAGAAGCTAGAGGAACATGATCATTTAAACAGCAACCCCATCCACCTTCATGGCAAAGGTGGAGAAGAAATTGCTATGAACCCTCTGAACCGCTCCTTTTGGATCGGTATGCTCCATGGACTAGCCGGTACAGGCGGTGTGCTAACCTCTGCCCTGGTGATTAGTGCCTCCACCATCAGTGAAGCTATCATGATACTGGTAATAGAGTCTGCCGGAATTATTCTGGCCATGGGTGTTTATAGCTATGTGCTGATTTCCACAATGAGCAGATTTATAGAGCGTAACATGATCATCTTTAAATGGATGAACGGACTGGCGGGACTGGCTTCTATCCTTGTTGGGCTGGTGTGGATTTATAGTGCATTCTAACTAAGTACTGCCTAAATATTCTGAACCAGTTTTCCCGAGACAAATGGCAAAAGCGTTTGTGATAGCAGCACCTTGGAGCAACTCAGGTAAAACAACCTTTACCCTGGCTTTGTGCCGCCTGTTTAAAGGCCAGGGTTTAAATGTTCAGCCTTTCAAATGCGGTCCTGACTATATAGACACCCTGCACCACAGCAGGGCAGCTGGGACTCCCAGTATCAACCTGGATACCGTCATGATGTCGGAAGAACATGTCCAGGAGCTTTTTACTGACTATACCTCAAGGGCTGATGTGGCTATAGTAGAGGGTGTGATGGGCTTGTTTGATGGGGCTGTCAAAGGGAAGGGAAGCTCGGCTGAAATAGCAAAATTACTGGACCTGCCTGTTATCCTCGTCATGAATGCCAGCTCTATGGCCTATTCCGTTGCACCCATCCTCCACGGCCTGAAAACGTTCGACCCAAAGGTGAAGATTGCCGGTGTTGTCTTCAACTTCGTCAGAACCGAATCACACTATACTTTTTTGAAAGAAGCATGTGAGGATGTGGGCCTTAAAGCGCTAGGGTATCTGCCTCCCAACGAGGAAATTAAAATACCATCGCGGCACCTGGGCTTGTTTATAGAAGACAGCTTTGAACATACAATTGATAGGGCTGCCAAGCATGTGGAAGCTCATATTGCTGTTGAACAGCTCTTGAGCTGTGGAAAAGATATAGCAGTAGCAACAAAGCCTCGTAAAACAACTCTGCAAAAAAAATACAGGATAGCAGTTGCCCGAGACGAAGTCTTTTCCTTCACTTATTTTCAGAACTTAAAGAAATTCGAAGACTTAGGTGAGATTATATGGTTTAGCCCGCTTCGTGATACCACTTTGCCCGAAGCTGATATCCTGTACCTTGCCGGTGGCTATCCGGAGCTGCACCTAGAGGCTCTTTCCGGTAACAAAGTCATGAAGGAAGCGATCGCGGCCTTCGCAGCAAAGGGAGGAAAGATAATAGCCGAGTGCGGCGGTATGATGTATCTGGGCAAAAGCATAACTAACGAGCAGGGAGGCACTTATGCAATGACTGGAGTCTTTGATTTCAGTACGTCTATGGAAAACAAGAAGCTTACTTTAGGATACCGGATGGTTTCCTTTGACAAGCTCAATCTCTCAGGTCATGAATTTCGCTATTCTTCCCTTATACATCATCAGGAACCACCTGCTGTAGCTCAAGTATATTCAGCAAGTGGCATAGAAGTAAACACCAGATTGTACCGCTATAAAAATGTCATAGCCAGCTACATACATTTTTATTGGGCTGAAGGCAATCAGTTAGAGCAAATCTTGGATCACCTGGCATAACCTCCCCTGAGAGATACAAGGCTCTGCGTTTTCAGATACCCAATACCTTCTTCAACTTACTACCCAGCGTGTTCTTCTTCTCTCCTACTTTTTCATCTTCCTCGAAAAGGATACCTTTTACATTCAGGTGATGGCCCACCTGCTCCTGCCCCTGCTCCTGCTCAAAACCGATGATCTGCTTACGGTATTTACAGAGTTGGCAGTTCATATTCCCCACTCCGTTAATCGCCTGCTCCAAGCGTTCATCAAAAGCCTTCAACATCAACTCGTCTGTTCCGAACGGAGCGGTATAAACATACTCAGCGGATGATGTGTTGTTCTGTTCATCTACTGTTGCGTATATCCTGTCAAGCAGAATGCCGGTGAAGAAAAAGAACGGAATGACGATCGTTCTTTTAAAGCCTAATTTATCAACTAACTGCAAAGATTCCCGGACAGAAGGATAAGCAGTGCCACTGTAAGCGGTGGTAGCAAATCCAAATCCCATGCCTTCCCAGAGCATGCTCATCAGCTTTTGTACATCGCTGTTCGCATCAGGGTCTGTTGTGCCTCTTCCTACTACAACAAGGCATGTTTCTTTGCGGTCAAGGGGCGATAAGGACGCTTCCGTTTCCTCTATTCGCTTTTTAGCCAGGTCCAGGAGAAAAGCGTTAACTCCTATAGGGCTTCCCATTTTGATGTTCAGGTCATCATAGTAGGTCTGGATCGTATTCAGTTCGTAGGGAATATCATTCTTGGCGTGTGCTCCTGCAAAAAGAATAACAGGTAAGGCATAGATAGTCCGTACACCCTTCGCATACATGCGTTCAACGGCTGCATCATAAAGGGGGTGATTAAATTCCAGAAAACCGTAATCTACTTCATAGTCATTTTTGTAGCGGTCTTTCAGGATTTCAACCAGCGTTTTAAATGAATCTACTGCCGCGGTTTTTCTACTGCCATGGCCGCAAAGCAAAACTCCTTTCTTCATCATTGTATCTTCTTAAATGCCTCTTAATTATAAATAGTAGCGTAGTTCTTATACTTGGGAGCTTTTTGCTGATAAAACCGAATCATTTGTTATGGGCGCAGCTCCGATCAAAAACACAACCGGCATCTGAATAGCGCTTTGCTCTATTTTCTTCTGTATAGTAGCCAGTGTTGCACTGATGATCATTTGGTTTGATCTGGACACGTTGGACACTGCACTGACCGGAATAGAACCGTCTTCACAAACTTCAATGAGTTTTTCCACTATCTTCTCTAGGCTTTTCAGGCCCATGTATAATGCTATGGTATTTCCCGCCTTTAACATGGCCGCAATTCCATTCAACTGTTCAAATGAATAATCTGCAGTATGTGCCGTACAGATGAGCACAGCATTCGATCTATGCCGCTCTGTCAACGGGATGTTCAGCAAACCGGCAGCCCCCAAGGCCGCGGAAATTCCAGGCACTACCTCGAAAGGGATATTCTTCTGCAGTAGGTAGCGGGCTTCCTCTGCAGCACGGCCGTAGATATAAGGGTCCCCAGACTTAAGCCGTACCACATTTTTCCCTTTTCTCCAATACTGCTCCAGCAATTGATTGATGTGCTCCTGCCTGTCTGTCTGGTTTGTGGCATCCCCATATTTCCTTCCGGCATATACTTTTTCAGCCTCTGTATTCAGGCTTAATATTTCGTCCGAAATAAGGTTATCATAGAGAATCACCTCTGCATTTTTGATGCAGTTGTAGGCTTTTATAGTGAGAAGCTCTACGTCGCCAGGTCCTGCTCCTATGATTAATACTTTATTTGCATTCATGATGACCTAAAATTACAGAAACAAGCGTATTATACTGCAAAACTGCCCTCTATCTCAACTCCTTTTAAAGTGAGTTAGCGTGTGTAGTAAACATACAACCTGGTTTGATTAATGAAGCGTACCTATCTTACCACTGTTGACAGAAGGCCCTACAACAATTTATTGACCAGCGGGGTTAAACTTTCAGAAGTAAGCTCATTAATAGATATGTACTGTCCTCCCAATAGCTTAGCCAACTCCCCGGCCTTACCTAATTGCAGATAGTCATTTTCTGTGTTCAAGACCAAAGAGGAAACGTTCATATCTTTTAGCTGTGTGGCTAAAAGACGGATTTGACTCCAGGCATCTCCTCCACCCGGCAGCGCTACATTCGCTTTACCATCGCTGAGGATGACCAGCAAGGGTTGTAAATCTTCTTCTGGGTTGAGCTTGCTTAACACCTGAATAGTAGTTTGCATTGCATGCGGAAGCGGTGTACGCCCTCCCGTTGGTAAATTTCTCATGGCCTGTTCAGCCAGCTCTACACTGTTCGTTGGGTAGAGCAGCACCTGTGCTTCTATACCTCTAAAAGAAATCACACCCACCGTATCCCGTCTTTGGTAAGCATCCGTCAGAAGACTAAGTACGGTACCTTTAACGGCTTCCATGCGGCGGCTTGCCGCCATCGATCCGGAAGCATCCACCACAAACAAGATAAGGTTACCCACTTTGCCCTTACGTACCTTCTGATGAAGGTCGTCCCGAGATACAGTTAACTGTTCTGGGTCACGCAACAAGGCATGGTAAACGGTCGCATCTATGGCTATGTCCGTCGCATCTTTGTTTGGTTCAGCACGGACATACAAGCCTCGCTGAGAATTATTGGACTGGCTTCTACGGCCAGCAGATGCCTGCAATGTTTGCTTTTTGATGGACTCCACCTCTAAATGGGGTAAAGCCATTGCCGGAGCAGCTCCAAAGACCTGCTCTTCTACCGGCGCGTCCTGCTGTGGTTTTTCCTCTTCCTCCTGGGCCTTGTCAGGCGAAGAGGGTTCTGCGTCTGATGATGCCCCTGGGCTACTTTCCGGTTGAGAGGACTTGTTATTCTCTGATGGAGGGGCAGGTGTATTTTCAGGCTTATCTTTTGAATCTGAGGTCGCCTGTTGCATCAACTCCTCCAGCCTATCTTCCTTTATTTTACTCTCTGAAAATGGGCTTTTACGTTTCCGATGTGCTAAAACCAATTCGGCAGACTGGCGAATGTCTTCTGCAGTAACCTCGGAACGTTTGTATAAAGCGGCCAGGGTAAGCGCCGTTTTATACATCACAATATCTGCCCGCAGGCTAGTGACTCCTAATTCTGTACAAAGCTGACTGATAAGCGTAAGCAAGCCTTCAGGCATGGTAACAGAAGGCAGCAACTCTTTAGCAGCTATAAGTTGCCGCTGCAAGGCCTCCTGTTGCGCCGTCCATTCTGCCACGAAATTTTGCGGATTGGTTTCAAAGGCAATCCGGCGGCGCACGACCTCTGTCCTCTCTTTTACATCCCGCGGCGCTTCAACATCGACCATCATTCCAAACCTATCCAGAAACTGCGGGCGAAGGTTTCCTTCCTCCGGGTTCATTGTTCCAATCAACGTAAACCTGGCAGGATGGCTCACAGATAGTCCTTCCCGCTGTATGGTGTTTAACCCCATAGCAGACACATCCAAAAGCACATCTACTAAATGATCGGATAATAAATTCACTTCATCGATGTAAAGAATACCCTGGTGCGCAGCAGCTAAAAGGCCTGGCTGTAATTTCTTTTTCCGTTCTGCCAATACGCCTTCCAGATCAAGGCTTCCGATTACACGGTCTTCCGTAGCACCCAAGGGGAGATTGATGAATGGGACCTGTGTATCTATTACCTGTAAATCAGGTTGCTGACAAGCCTCACATGTTTGTAAAGGTGAGCCTGGTGGACAGTTGAAAGGGCAATCAGCCACTTTTGGTATAGAGGGCGCTACCTCTGCTAAAGCGCGCGCAGCCGTACTTTTTGCCGTACCCTTGTCTCCCCGGATGAGCACACCTCCTATACCGGGATTGATGGCACATAGAAGCAAAGCTACCTTTAGTTTTTCCTGCCCTACTATGGCTGTAAAGGGATAGTTCATATGGATAGATGTAAACACAACCGGAATCTTACTGCTGATGATTTAAATCACTCCGGCTCTTAAACTTCATTTCTTGCTTCTAACATTGTTTCGCTGCTCAGGTAAACGTCTTGCAATGCCTGAAGCATTGCAGGGGATGGTGTTTCCCACATGCCCCGTTGGGCAGCCTCTAACAGACGCTCGGCAACAGCATGCAAGGCCCAGGGATTATTGTCAGCAAAGAACTCCTGCATTCCTTTATCCAGCGCATAGGTTTCAGCTACTTTTTCATACATCCAATCGTCCACCACATGCGCCGTTGCGTCATATCCGAAAATATAATCGACAGTAGCCGTTAACTCTAACCCACCTTTATAGCCATGTCGTTTAATGCCGTCCAGCCATTTTGGGTTCACCACCCTGGTACGGAATACACGGTTAACCTCTTCTTTCAGGTCACGCACAATTGGTCTCGACGGATCCTGTGTATCACCAAAATAATTTTTGGGTTGTTGCCCTGTCAGGCTGCGGATGGTGGCAATCATGCCGCCATGGTATTGCAGGTAATCGTCACTGTCAAAGATATCGTGCTCGCGGTTGTCCTGGTTATGAAGCGCGACTTCCACTACTGACAGCCTCTGCGCAAACTCGCTACGCGCTTCTACGCCACTCACACTTCCTGTGTAAGCGTAGCCACCCCAGTTAATGTAAGTTTGGGCAAAATCGGCATCTGAGTGCCAGTTCTTTTCCTGTATCAGTGGTAATATGCCTGCTCCGTAACTGCCGGGAGGGGACCCAAAGATCCTGAACCCAGCCCGCTGTTCAGCTTCTTCAATAGGCATGTCTTCCTGTGACTGCAATTCAGCCAGATCTCTCAGATAATGCTTGCGAACGAAGTTCTCCTCTTCCGGTTCATCCAGGGAAATAATTAATTGTACTGCATTATCTATCAGCTCTATCAAATGAGGAAAGGCATCCCTGAAAAAACCGCTGATGCGCGTGGTGACATCTATACGGGGCCTTCCCAGCTCCTGCAACGGAATTACGTCAAGCTTTACCACACGTCGGCTTTCTGTTTGCCAGATGGGCCGTACTCCTAATAAAGCCAGAATTTCAGCCACGTCATCACCATGCGTTCGCATGGCACTTGTTCCCCAGATGCTGATGCCGACGTTTTCAGGGTAAAGCCCTGTTTCTTTTAAATGACGTTCCAGTACTTCACGGGCGAGTTGTTGGCCTACCTCCCAGGCTGCCTGCGAAGGTAAGGCGCGGGGATCAACCGTATAGAAATTACGCCCGGTAGGTAATATGTGGGCCATCCCACGGGTAGGTGCCCCACTAGGTCCGGCCGGTACGTAACCACCTGATAACCCATGCAAAAGATTTGTTATCTCATCGTACGTATGCGCCAGATTAGGCAAGACTTTACCAGACACAAATTCCAGCACCTGCCGTACAGCGTCAAGACCGGGTGTGGTCAATTCCATGTCAAATGTTTCCTGTAGTACTTCAGGAATGGCGTCTGTGCTGTAGTTATACTTTTGCAGAACACGAAATAAATGATTACTCAGTTCATCTATTACTTCCAGAACATCCGCTCCTGTTACCAAAGGTCGTCCGGCTAATGTAATGAAATGGGCAGGCAAGACATCAAGACGCTGCCCTTTGTAACTCAGCAACTCATTTATATCAAATCCGAACAGAGAAGCTATGGCTGTCTGCAGGCCCGGCACATCTATATTGGCAAGCCTGGTCAGTGACTGGAGCATATCGATTAAAGCATCTCCGGCTGGTGCCTCTCCTAATATATGCAGTCCATGCCGTATCTGAGCCGCTCCCAGTTCACACAGATATCCGTCAATATCTTCAATTAAATGCGCTATGTCCTTACCATCCATTTCGGCCAAACTCACAGGAACACCCTCGGGTGTCATTTCTTCGTCCCAGTCGTGCTTGTGGTCCCCGTGGTCACGCTGCAGCATAACAGCAAGGTCTTTATCTAAATTCGTTTGCTTGATCAGGTCCCATATCTGCCTTTGCAGCAACGGAAGCTTAGTGGGATCCAAAGTTTCTACCTGGTAATACTCATCCACCAGCTGTGTAAGCTGCGCCAGCTCACCGTAACTGTCCGCAGAGGTCATAGGCGGCGTAAGATGGTCAACCACCACAGCATGCGCCCGGCGCTTAGCCTGAGAACCTTCACCGGGATCATTGATGATAAAGGGGTAAAACAAAGGCATGTCTCCAAGAAAAGCATCCGGGAAACAGTTCTTTGAAAGTCCAATACCTTTTCCCGGCAACCATTCCAACGTGCCGTGTTTTCCTACATGCACAATGGCGTCGGCACCCCAGTCATCGCGAAGCCAGCGGTACAAGGCGTAATAATGATGCGTGGGTGGTAAGTCAGGCTGGTGGTAAATGGCATCAGGATCCATGCCATAGCCACGGGGCGGTTGCAGGACTACCATTACGTTCCCTAATTCAAGCCCAGCAAGTGAAATGTGCCCGTTGTGTACGTATGTTTCTCCCGGCGGTGGCCCCCATTGCTTCTGCATTTTTTGCTGTAAAGCTTCCGGAAGCTGAGAAAACCAGTCCACGTACTTGTCGAAGGCCACTCTGCCTACGGCATTATCCAGCTGTTCCGGTGTCAGGTATGTTTCATCGTAGGAACAACGATTGATCAGGGTATGAATAAGCTCAGTACCTGAAATAGGAAGATCCTCTATATGATAACCCTCCGCCTGCATAGCATGCAGTATAGTTAACAAAGAGGCTGGTGCATCCAGGCCTACGGCATTCCCTATCTGAGAAGCTTTGCTACTGGAGTTGGTAAAAATAAAAGCAATCCGCTTTTCAGGGTTGGGCAAATGTCGTAATCGGGCAAAGCGAGCAGCCAGGCCGGCAACGCGTTCAATCCGGTCTTCCTGCGGTTCGTATCCTTTCGCTTCCCGGCCTTTCTCTTTAAAAGAAACAGGCACTGTGATAATGCGTCCGTCAAATTCAGGAATTGCTACGTTCATGGCAGTGTCCAGCGGATTTAATCCCCTGCTGGATGATTCCCAGGGCCCCCGCCCCATGCCACTTGTTATAGCCTGGAGAATGGGAACATCCAATTGGCTTAACACCTTATCTCCTGACATACCTGTGCTATCCACACTCCCATCACGCATAGAAAAAGAAACCGTATTGACCAGCGTATCTATTCTAATCCCTTCCTCTTCTTCTCTGAAGAACCGAAAAGCATAAGGCCACCCGGAATCAGGGTCTGTTGCTTTCAGGGAGGCCGTATAAACAGGCAGTACATTCAGCTCTTTATCTTCTAAAGCCCTGACCAGGGAATCTACAAAAGCAGTATTGCCACTGATCCAGTGGGCGCGGTAAAAGGTCATACCCACTGTGGGATAAGCAGGGTTATGCCTTTTTACCCAGTCCTGTATGCTTGCGTTTTCAGGCAGGTCAGGATGATAAATACCATGATCCGGTAAAATAATGGGTGCCTCATACCCAAAACCTGTCATGAGCAGATGATCAGACAGAAAGTGCAGGAGGGACACTAAATTGATGTGGCCACTGGCCTGCAGGTAGGCTAATGTCTCGTGCAGTATGGCGGGTGACACCGTAGAAGTGGCTGCAAATTCAGGATTCAATTCCCCGGAACCGCTTAACACGATCAAGTGCTGCCCCTGAGCTTTAGCACGGCGCACTAATTCACTGAAACCTGGTATGCTGCTTGGGCGCCCCAGAATACGGAGAATGATAATCTGAGCAGCTGCAATTTCCCTATCCAGTAACTGCGCCATGTGGGCCTCGCTTTTTACAGCCAGCAGATTAATACCCATTGTTTTGGGGAAATCTTCGGGCAACAGCTTCAGGGTGTTGTGAAGCGTAAGCAGATCTGTATCGGCGTGTGTGAGAAAGACAATCCCGCCATCTGGTGCAGCAACCTCTCCTGATAGAGTTGCAGTTTCAGAACCTTTCCAGGTATAGAACTGAAAAACATACTCGCTCAGCTCTGCTGGTGGCACCAGAAAGCCATCAGCCGCAATCATGATTTCAATGTAGTCAAATATGGCTTTTACCTGCCATTCACTGTTTATAGAGTGGAACCAGACAGAATTACCGTCAAAGAGTAAGGTAACAACGTTAGCCAGCGTGCATGGCCCCAGGCAGCCGCCTTTGGTCATGTGCACCACATTCCGAAGCTTGCGTTGCAGCCATTCACTTTTATATAAATCTACTGGTACAGGAGCATAGCCCCTGTCAACTCTGCCACAGCAGCAAGCATTGTAGCAGTATGACAGATGTCCCCGGCGTTGCACCAGGTTAATGGCTTTCCCATCGGCTCTGATTACCCGCTGGCGCTTTATCTCTCTCATTTGGCCTCTATTGCCTCCCTTTTAAGATCTATAAAATTTGCATGACTGATTAACAGTCATTATCGCTTTAGCCATCAATTCTTATAAAGAACTATGGAACTATCAGCAACATCCCTGAATATCAGAAAGTCTAATACCGTATCGCCATAACCTGCTCTGCCAGTACCCACAACCCAATAGAAATCGAGAAAACACCGGCTCCGGAAATAATATACCTGAAAAAGAACCTGCTTCGCTTCACAATATGGGAGAACGACAAGGAAAGGAGGTAACCATAAGCCGTCATGGTCAGTAAAATTCCTGCGGACTGAAGGATGATAATCCATATGGCAGTGTAGCTATTATCAGCAGCCACAGTAAGCGCCACCGTACAGGCACCACCTGTTCCTGCCATGCCATGTAACATACCTATTCCCAAAGAACGGCTTATTATAGATTTCTTTTTTTCAGCATTTACCAGAGGTATTACCCGAGGCACATTCGGTTTATAAGCAAGAAGCAAGGAACTTATGCCAATCCAAATCATCATTGGCCCTATAGCCCATTCTGCTACAGTACTGATGCTGAAGGGCAGGGCTGACTTAAGAAGCAATGCCCCGATGCTCAGCAAAATCAGGGTAATAGAGTGCCCCAATGCCCACTGGCTTGACTTCCACATCACGTTACGCAGCTTTGCATTACTGTCTTTCTCAGAAGTAAGCACTGATACAGCAGCCACGTGGTCCGGCTCAAAGGAATGCTGCATGCCAAGCACAAAAGACTGGATTAGTATAGGAGCAACCATAGCTTAATCCTGTATATTGTCAGCAGAGATATGCACGGGCTGTATTGCAGCATCTCCTTCTCTATAAAGAATACCATCCAGGACCTGGCCCTTTAGAATGTGGTTGGAGACAAGGTGCACAGCCCTGCTTACATCTACATCCTTATACCAAACGCCATCAGGGTAAACAAACATGATGGGGCCACTTTCACACTGGTCGGTACATACAGCTTTGATAGTATGCACCTGCTCCTTTAAGCCAAGGGCCTTGATACAACTTCTCAAAGATAAGATACTCTCTGCTCCTCCCCTTTTCGTGCACGCAGAACCGCTACACATAAAAATTATCTTCTCTACTTTGGCCAGATCCTTACCCATAGCTTTTATTATTGTTAGTAAACACAGTATCCCTTCCACATCCTATAGAAAGCATTCGCCTTCTGTAGACGCAGAAAGAAGATTTAATACAATAAAATAGTTAAAGGGAACACGGTTTAACTATCCCAAACCTTTTACCCGAAGGTGTTGGATATTGTATGTATGGGCAGGTCTTCTGACTTACTCTACTTTGTCGGGCCTTCCCGTCCGGTGTACAGACAGTGGCTAGAGGAATAACAAAGCACTAAAGAGATTACAGCAGCGGGAACTGTTCCGGACTCACACCGGATTCCCTATTAATTCCCTCCCGGGAAACCAATACATTGCAAAAATATAAAATAAAACCGGAGGCATACTAACTACAGATGGAATAGTAAAGCAAAAAGTTTATTAGTCAGAACGTAGTGCACCAAAAAGTTGCATCTGAAATTCACAATTAATTTAGATTTCAGGTGCAATCATCCCGGTTTGGAAACCAGAGGGATCAAATTTTTTCACCTCAAGGATTATAGATTCCTGTTCAGCGGGTATAAAGTTGTAAATTGTGACGTTTTCGGCCAGGAAACTGGTTTATTTACCCCATCAATTATAAAGATGATTGTATTTATAACCGGAGGAGCCCGCAGCGGGAAAAGTCGTTTTGCCCAGGACATGGCTCTTAAATTAAGTACTGCGCCTGTATATCTTGCCACAGCAAAAATTTGGGATCAGGATTTTCAGGAGCGGGTAAACAGGCACAAGGCAGAAAGGGGATCCGAATGGACAAATTACGAAGCATATAAAGACTTGCACCAACTTCCCCTGCAGGGACGTGTAGTAGTAATAGATTGCGTCACTTTATGGCTCACCAATTTCTTTATGGACTGTGACAATGATTTAGAAAAGTCATTACATATGTTTCAACAGGAAATAAGTAACCTTATCAACTTAGATGCTACTTTTATTATTATTTCCAACGAACTTGGAATGGGTTTGCATGCCGACACGGCTGTTGGCCGCAAGTTCACAGACTTACAAGGCTGGGCCAACCAATACGTAGCCTCGGTGGCAGAAGAAGCGATCTTTATAGTTTCCGGACTGCCTTTGTATCTTAAGAAACAACTTTGAATTTTTACCGGCTTTACCGCCCATTTTTATTATCTTTTACCAGCATTACTGTGCAGACACCACAACTTATACAACTAGAAGAAATATTAGCCGCTAGGCGTGATACACGCCATTTCACAGATGAGGTTGTACCGGATGAGGTGTTAGAGAGAGCCCTACGGGCTGGCCATATGGCTCCTTCAGTTGGACTGACTGATGCTACGAGGTATTATGTTGTTAAAAGTAAGGAGGTAAAGCAGGAGATAAAGAAACTATTCCAAAAGTATAACCGGAAAGCCGCTGACCAAATCGAGGATGAGGCACAGAAAACGGCCTATGCCGTTTTGAAACTGGAAGCCATTGTGGACGCTCCCCTTGGGCTGGTGGTCTGCTATGACCGCTCTGTGCTGAATTCCTTTACCATCGGCACCGTTGCCAGTAACGATACCATCAGGTTCAGCGCCGTATGTGCCGTGCAGAATATATGGCTGTCGTTAACGGAGCAGGGCTATTCGATGGGGTGGGTATCTATATTGGACTACTACGAGTTCAAAAACTTGCTGGGGCTACCCGAGGACATTGAGCCGCTGAGTTATTTCTGTGTTGGCAAGCCAGCTACAGACTACGACAAGCAACCTATGCTCCAGCAGCAAGGCTGGAAACAAAAGTCCGCTGCCCCATCTGTCATGGAAGTAGAAAAAGTGCACCTACCCGTCACTCCTGCCTTTGAACCGCCACACCTTCATGCACCGCAAAATGAACTCCTGGCTGAACGGCTGCAGTACATCATCGACCATAAAACAAAGCCGACAGGGGCATTGGGAGTATTGGAAGACCTCGCCCTGCAAATAGGAAAAGTCTTCAACACGACTGCTCCTGAAGTAAAACACCCCCACCTGGTGGTGTTCGCTGCTGACCATGGCATTGCACAACATGGGGTAAGTGCCTACCCCCAGGAAGTGACCAGCCAGATGGTGAAGAACTTCATTGAAGGCGGCGCTGCTATCAATGCCTTCTGTCAGCAACACCACATTACACTCAGCATAGTGGATGCAGGTGTTAATTATGACTTCCCCCCCAACCTGCCCATCCTCCATCATAAAATGGGAAGGGGTACCCATTCCTTTTTACATGGCCCGGCCATGACACGAAACCAGGTGCACACCTGCCTGCAGAAAGGCAGTGAAGTCACAACCAGCATCTACCAGACCGGGTGTAACACCATAGGGTTTGGCGAGATGGGCATCGGGAACACCTCTACCGCAGCCGTTTTAATGAGCCTGCTGTGCCACATCCCTATTGAGCAGTGTATCGGCAAAGGTACCGGTGTCGTAAAGGAGAAGCTTGAGAAAAAGCAGCAGCTACTGAAACAGGCGATCGAAAATTATCAGGGGGAGCAGGATAGTTTCGCTATCCTGGCGCATTTTGGAGGCTTCGAAATTTTACAGATGGCTGGCGCTATGCTGCAGGCAAAAAGAAAGGATATGCTGCTGCTGATAGATGGTTTCATTTCCAGTGTCGCTTTTCTGTGTGCCTATAAAATTGAACCGAAAGTGAAAGAAAATGCTGTTTTCTGTCATCAGTCCGATGAAGCAGGACACAGGCTCTTGCTTCAGACGTTAGGGGTTAATCCACTACTTCAACTGGGCATGCGCTTAGGGGAAGGGACAGGATGTGCCGTAGCTTTCCCTCTCCTGAAAAGCGCGACTGCTTTTTTAAATGAAATGGCCAGCTTTGAGCGTGCCGGTGTAAGCAACAAAGCCTGACATGAAACGGGAGATAAGCATATTCTTTACAGCGCTAATGTACTATACCCGTATCCCCTGCCCCGGCTGGGTAGTTTATCAGGAGAGCTATCTTCACCAGGCAACACGTTACTTCCCTTTTATAGGCTGGTTAATAGGTTTTTTTGCAGGCCTCCTTTTTCTTGCTGCCTCCTACCTGTTTGGCACTGCACTGGGCATTATACTGTCCATGGCTGGTTCCATTCTGCTGACAGGCGCTTTTCATGAGGATGGTTTTGCCGATGCCTGCGACGGCTTCGGCGGTGGGTGGACAAAAGAACGGATTCTGGAAATCATGAAAGACAGCCGCGTCGGCACCTATGGTGTGGTCGGGCTGATACTCATACTTGCCGTTAAATTTTTTTCGCTGCAGCAGATGGTCAGCAACAGCATGCAGCCGCTTGTGCTCCTTCTTTTATTCATGACGGCCCACGCACTCAGCCGCTTTGTGGCATCTACCTTCCTTTTTACGCACACCTACGTTCGCCTTTCCGAAGACAGTAAAGTAAAACCTGTTGCCCAGGGGGGAGAGAAACACAACTTTTTCATTGGGGCTGCACTGGCTTTTATACCACTTCTTACCCTTCTGTATTTTACGGGTAAACCACTCCTGATCACAGTCCTGCTACCACTGTACCTCCTAAAGCTATACCTGGGCCGCTATTTCACCAAGTGGATTGGCGGGTACACCGGGGACAGCCTTGGAGCCACACAACAGGTTTGCGAAGTCCTTATTTACCTGACATTCATCGTGCTATGGAAATTTACCTGATTCGCCATACAACACCGGCTGTAGCCATAGGCATGATCTATGGGCGAACGGATGTGGCCTTAGCCGATACATTTGTAGAGGAGAGAGAAAAGATTCTGAAAAAGCTCCCATCAGAATTAGATGTTGTATACTCCAGCCCTTCTACCCGCTGCACACAGTTGGCTGACCATATTTCAAAAAACTATAGAACTGACGAGCGGCTTTATGAGGTCAACTTTGGCCGCTGGGAGGGTAAAACATGGGACACAGTTGATCAGCAAGAGTCGGCCCCCTGGATGCAGGACTTTGTACATGTTTGCCCTCCGGAGGGAGAAAGCATGCTGGCAATGCAGAAGCGGGTCATGCACTTCTGGGAAGGGTTGCTCCGGCTTTCCCCCGCCAAAGCAGCTGTTGTGACGCATGGAGGGGTGATCCGCATCATCCTTGCTGCTGTCAGAAATATGGCACTGCAATCTTCCTTCGAAATCAAGGTAGGTTTGAGTGATGTAATTTTAGTGCGCCCGCACCTATCCGGCAGGAAAGAGGAAATAACGGTGTTATAGCATCGATACGATTTACACAAGTTCTTTTAATTATCCTATTAAAGTTAATCCTTTTCCACCATTCTTCATGATTTCTTCATAAAAGAATAATACAATTACCTCTATATTTAAATTAATCTATAATTATAAACAGGTAAGTATTATGAAGAACATTCAACTTTTGGCCATTGCCCTCGGGATGTGCGCACTGGTTTCCTGCGACAAGGAGTCTGACGCAACAATGGAAAGCTCCACCGTCAGCGGCGCGGCCGTGAAGGGCTATGTAGGCTCTGCCAGAGTGGACATCTACGAGTACAGCGCCAATGGAGAGCGGGGCACTTTGGTAGCCTCCACTGCCACGGACGCCAAAGGAAGCTTCAGCGTTGAGACCAGTTACAGAGGGCCTGCTGAAATTGTCGTAACCCAGGGCAGCTACAGCGATGAGGCGACAGGAACCGCAGTCTCTCTGGAGAACAGGGAGCTGAGAGCAGTTATCACACTGGATAAAAATGACAGAACCGCTGCCGTTACGGCCCTGACGACCATCGCCGCACAGCACGTGGACGCACACGCGGCCGCAGGCATCGAGACTGCCATCGCGAACGCAAACCAGGAGGTGGCAGCGGCCTTCGGCCTTACAGGCATTGACATTGCCAGTGACATACCTGCCGACCTTTCCCAGGCCGCTACTGGCAAGGCCATGGCACAGGTTAAATACGGTGCCGTGCAGGCAGGCCTGTCGCAGGCAATCAAGGAAAGCAACATTTCTGCCGAGCAGCTTCTGACGCTGGTGCAGGACATGTCAGAGGATTTCTCCGACGGTGTATTTGACGGAAGGTCAGGCGGTGCCGCCCTGGAGTACTCCCAGGCACTTACCCCTGAGCAGGCTATGACAGGACTCAACACTGCCATAGAGAACTTCATGAACAGCTCCAGAAACAGGAGCGGCCATACAGCAGGCTCTGTCGGAGTTTCTGTTCCGGCTCCAGGTGGAAGATAAACCACTACCACCATGTAACCTGATGTGTTTCAAGGGGAGCTCCTGCTAGCGCTATGAAAGCCTGCCAAGGAACTCCCCAACACATGCTTTCAACTACCTCCTCCTAACCGAATAACATATGATTAAAGAGTTACCCATAATGAAACTCTGCCTTGCCCTTGTGATCGCTTTTGTTGCTTTCAGCAGCCAGAGCAAAGCCCAGACACTGCAAAGGCAGGGCATTGGGAGTGCCGGCAACCATATCCTCGCCGATGGGATACTGGTTCAACAAACTATCGGGCAGCCCTATGCCACTGTCGGTTACCGCGATGATGCTATTACTGAACTTGCAACAATAAATTGGACAAAGGATTAAGCTGCTAAATGTTTAACATTTCTTCCATTTGTTTGGGTGTACGGTATCCCAGACTTGAATGGAGTCTTTCTCTGTTGTAGAAGATCTCGATG
>NZ_QRGR01000004.1 GCF_003367245.1 Pontibacter diazotrophicus
TAACCTCTACCGGAGGCTCTCCAAGGACTATGAACGCAGCACCAAATCAGCCGAGACAATGATTCAGATTACCATGATACATATCATGCTTAAGAAATTATCTAAATGAAATCAAAACAGCCTCTTAAATGAGAAGGCTTTTTTATTTTAATTTTATGATAGGTCTAATATCAATATCAGTTGGTTCATGCGCATTGCATTTTCATTGACTGCAGATTGCCCTCCTTGGAGGGGCAGGGGTGGGTTCTATAGAACAGCCTCGTACGCAGTATGCAGTTGATAATGGTATAAAGCGTATAGTCTCCCAGCGGGAAAAACTGTCCATAGAAGTAAAGCTGCTCTTCTTGGGCTCCAGCGGAGCATTCTGTTTAAAGTTTAACAGGTCGCTCCTCTGGAGCTGAGGGTATTTCCTTTTTGTCTGGCTATCAACAGTTCGTCCCGCTGGGACTCTAGAAAACTATATATCCGCAGGCAATGAATGAAGACCTGATATCGTAGCAAAATCAGAAGGGATAGCCGATACCGATTTGCAGCGTACTTTGGCTGTTTCTGGTAAAGAAATCCGAGAACCTGAAATCGTTCAGGATAAACTTGTTTCCATAAAGCCCTGCCGGGTCATATACCTTTGTAGCCAGGTCGAAGCGGAGTATCAGTACGGCCAGGTCGAAGCGGATACCAAAGCCTGTGCCCACTGCCAACTCTTTGTAGAACCTGTTGAAGTCGAAGTTGGCTTTTGGTCTGTTGACGTCTTCCTGCAGCAGCCATACATTTCCTGCATCCACAAATAAAGCCCCATTCAGGAAGCTGAAGATATTAAAACGATACTCTACGTTTGCCTCAAGCAAAACTTCACCGGGTTGCTCCAGGCTATAGTCCCGCTCAACACCTACCGTGTAAGCCCCGTCATTTCCATTTTCCTCTACAGGTCTCACAGAAGCATAAGAACCCAGGCCCAGGCGGCGCGACTGCCAGGCACGTACACTACTGGCGCCTCCAGCAAAGAAATGCTTTTCATAAGGCAGCACCTCAGAATCTAAAATAGGGGAGGCTACTCCTCCGTTCACGCGGTACACGAAGTACCTTTTCCCTCCCAAGGGGATGTAGCGCCTAAAATCCGGGTTGATTTTGGCATACTGAAAGGTCTGAAGGTTGTTGTAGCCTATGTCAAGTCCCAGCTGCCTTGATAGTCCGCCCACTTCCACAAGGGTACGGAAATAGTGCGCGTTTCTGGTTTGCGTAAAATCGTTGGTGTTATAGATAAAGTTAAACCCTACAAATGAGATAATACCATCTGAAAAACTCTCTATCAGTGACCTGCTGCCCTCGCTGTTGTTTATGAGATTTTGCCGGAAATTATTGTCCAGTATTTCTCCCTGCACAATGTTCAGGTTTACAGGAGAAAAGATGAACTGCATCACCGGTGGCCGAAGCGGATTTCTTGTAATCTGCCAGATATAGTCGAGGCCAAGCTGGTAGTTTGTGCGGGTGTACTGCTCCCGGTCACTACTCGTATAGCCGGTATAAAACCGGGTTCTGGGGCTGTATTCTGATAGAAGGCTCCTGTTGGTAAACGGAAACAGGATAACAGGAAATGACAATGACACATCAGCACCAAATTCCTTAATAAGTACAGCTCTGTTAGGATCTGTGAAGCTTGCCTGCCCCTCAATACCTCCTCTCAGGCCTATATCCAGGTTTTCTGCCCCGCCAAAGATATTCCTGATTCGCAACCTGATACTTGAAAAGGGACCTGGAATCCTTTCAGTATAGTTTAGACCTATCTCCAGTGTTTCCTGAAATTTCTTGGCTGGTAAGGCATTGATGTAAGCATTCAGCAGGTAACTGGAGTCTGTGGTGGCGTCTATCCTGCTGTACAGCACATTGTTGAATTGAAAGACGTCTAACTCTGCCAGCTTGCGCTGCGTGGTGGACGTGCGTAACTGGCTGAAGCGCTGGCCGGGGTATATATCAATTTTCTTATCCAGAATACCCGGTGAAAACCTGTGTCTGTAGGCAACATAGTTAATGCCATTGTACACTATCGTGTCGCGCGGAATACCAAAACGGTCCTCATCGGTTTTAAAATAAACTTCATTAATTGTGTATAACCTATGCGTGGAGTCCTGCTCCGGGTTCTGTATGTTGGTTTTGATGGTAGCGGCTCTACCAGTAGAACTTGTATCAACTTCGAACTCTATATATGCACGTGCAAAGTCATAATAGCCCCTGTTTCTCAGCAAGCTGTACAATCGGTCGCGTTCTGCGGTCAACACATCCTCATCATATTTATCCCCTAACTGCAGCAAGGATCGGTGGGCGGTAGCCTGCACCAGTTGACGAATGTCTCCGTCAGGGATGCCATAGTTAAACTCCGTGTACCGGTATGGGGCATTTTCCTCTATATTGATGGTGATGTAAACCAGCTTGTCCCTTTTTACTTCCTTCTCATAATCCGTTTGGTGGTTGAAGTAGCCTTTGGCGTTCAGGTAAATGTCAATCTGATCCATTGTCTTCTCCATCAGCGTAGAATCGTAGATGGTGGGAGGCTCTCCAAGCTGCATCAGAAAATTGCCTTCTGTTTTTCTTTCCTGTAGCCTGTCGATGCGGCTCTCAAACTTTAGCCGCAGGCGCTGTATCTTTGCTGAATCAGTGCCTGCCTCTTCGATTTGTTGCTGCATCCTAGCTTCCTGCTTTTCGATGCGCGCCTGGATCTGCTGCGGATCGTAGAACCTTTTGCCGAAATTATAAAGAGCCAGATAGGGGGTTGAGCCAAGCACCATACGGTTTGGCTCCTGCTGGTAAAGTGCCTGTATAGCAGTGGGTTCCACTGTTTCAAGTCCTTCGGGTTGTATGCTTACCAAAAGCCTTTCATCCTCACCTATATACCTGGTGGGCACACAGGACTGTACACACAACATTGTTAATACCAGTACAGATATGTATAATCGTGATTTCAAACGTTGAATTATGTTATCAAAAGCAGTTGTAAAGTATATCAAATCGTTGCAAATAAAAAAATACCGCAAGCAACACCAGGCCTTTGTAGTAGAGGGAGCCAAGAGCGTACTGGAATTACTTCAAGCTGATTTTGAGCTGGAGTATGTGTTTTTAACCGAACCATTTTACAGGCAACATACCAGTAGTTTGCCACAGGGACTAGCTTTTGACGTTGTTACAGAAGAAGAACTAGTAAAGGCAGGTAGCTTCTCAAGCAATAACGCGGCGCTTGCCGTGGCTCGTATACGGCAGCTGCCTCCGCTGCAAATTAAAAAAGAAGAACTTGTTATTGCTTTAGACGATGTAAGGGATCCGGGTAATCTCGGCACCATTATCCGCATCGCCGACTGGTACGGCATTAAATCGATTGTATGTTCTGAAACATGCGCTGACTTTTACAATTCAAAGGTTATTTCTGCCACCATGGGTTCTTTTACACGTGTTAACGTGCATTACCTGAACCTGGCGGAATGGTTACAGCAGCACACAAAAGAATTCAATATTTACGGTGCCTCACTGTCCGGGGAAAACCTGCATGCCATGGCTCTGAAACCGGAGGGTATAGTGGTGCTGGGCAACGAAGCGAATGGCATACGTCCTGAAATAGCGGCCCAGGTGAATCAACTCATCAAAATACCCTCATTCGGCGAAGCCGAGTCGTTAAACGTGGCTACTGCTACTGCCATTATCATCGATAACTTCCGTCGCCATACCCAATCATAATAAAAAAAGAGGAGTGGTACACCGCTCCTCTTTTTTACTTATCACATAAAACTCAGTTACGTTACAAGAACAACCGCAATCCGAAGCTCACCACATTTGTCTGTGGGCCGCGATTATCTTTAAAAAGGTCGTTCATATTGTACTTGGCAAACAGGTTCAGACTACCGTAGCCTACTACACCTTCCACGCCGTACTGTAAATCGCTTAGGTTATAGGAGTCACGGGTTTTATCTTTTTCTGTTCTGCCATCTTCCTGGTACTTCAGTTTGGTGTGGCTTCCCAGGCGGTAACCTACAAAAGGGCCAGCACCAATCATAAAGCCGTCTTTGCCGTTTTCACGCTGAAACTGTAGCAGTGCCATCAGGGGAAGATTTACGGACGAATGCGTTAGTTTAGTTTTCTGGAAGTTTACGTCCTGCACCTCCCTGAAAAAGGTTGTGTTTCCTGTTTCCTCCACCACTATGTTGTCTTCAAACATATAGTTGTTGAAGGCAAACTCAAGGCCGGACACGATGAGGAAAGGGCTTTTGCGGCCACCCACCCGGGACTTCAGGCGCCAGTTCAGACTCACATAGCGGGAACCCCATGGTTTAAGGTCCGGGATATCTGCAGCGTCGCTTGTAAAGGCATTCAGGCCCAGGTCCAGGTCAAAGCCCATTTTAGTGGCTTTATAGTTTTCCTCCTTACGAGCGGCACGGGTACTGTCGCGCTCTGCTTTGTTCGGCACATCCACGTTTACTCTGGTGTTGTCACCGTCTTCCTCCACTTCCACATCAATCTTAAATGACTTGTTAATGCGGATTTCGTGACGCTCCTTTCTTACTTCACCCTGGGGAGTGGTTTCCTGCACCGTTACGGTCACCTCGTCACCAGAGCCATCCGCAGCTTCAGATGTGTTGAATGTTACGGTCATGTCTTTAGAGCCAGGGTTAGAGTTCTCCATCTGGTCTACCCGATCCACATACGTGTTAAGCTCCCGCATCAGCGAGTCCAGGCTGTAGTTCTGGAAAGCTTTCAGTTGCTGAATGTTCTGCAGTTGCAGTATCATTTTAGCACCATTTGCCATTCTGATTATGATGGTGTCCTGTTCGTTTCCGAGTCGTTCGCCTATGGTAGGACCGCCTTTGGCAGACACACCGGTAGCGGTGGCCATGAAAATGGCCATGAGTAATAATATTCGTTTCATGATTTTGTAGGGTTAGAGATTGATTACTTTAGAGAATTTTTGCTTGCCGATCTGCGTGTTCAAAGCCACCTTATCAGCGTTAATACCCAACTCAGAGAGTTCCACTTCTTCGCCACTTGCCAGGTTACGCACCTGCTTAAAGATATTCTTTGCAAGTCTTGCTCTTTTGTCTAAACCACCAGGAGTGTCTTCCGTCTCTGCCATGGCAACTTGCGTTGGTGACGTATTGGCACGTTTGATGATGATTTCGACAGGCGCAGCGTTCATGTTGGCGTCGGCATTGGCTACAGCGAGGGACGTGGAGGTAACAGGCTTCTCAGCTGGTACAGTCACGGCCTCTGCAGCTTCAGCGGCTCTTTCAGAAGGTGTATTTGCGGCGATGGCCTGCTGCACAGTCGCCTGAGGTTGTTTTGAGGTTAAAGCCTTCACTTGTTTTTGCTGTACAGCTTTGGGTGTCGCTTTGGCTATGGCCTCGGTTTTAACATCCTCTTCTGCTTTATTAGATGCGGCAAGATTTGCATCGGTTGCCTGAGGGGTAATATTTTTTTCTTCAGTACTACTTTCTTTTGTAATATCAGCCTGCGCCATAGCCTCAGGTGCTGGTTGGGTGATAACAGGCGTTTCATGTAACTCCACACTGCCTTTCTCTGTGATAGCCTGATTAATTTCCGGTGAACCCGTGTTGATGTTAAAGAACACAACACCTACTGTTAGCACCAGCGAAATAGAGGCAGCCACAGAGGAGTAAATCCACATATAGCTGCGCTTTTCCTCTTTTGGCTGTAGCGGTGCCTTTTGTGGCATCTCTTCCTCCATGCGGTCCTGCAGGCGGCTCCAAAGATCTGCGGGAGGCGTGGGGGAGGTGTTTCCCAGGCGCTCCTTAAATAACTTGTCTATGTCTTCTGGTCTCATGGTCATCTCCTTGTTGTTATATGGTAATAGCTTCCTGGCCTGTGAGCCGGCGCTGCAGCATGGCGCGGGCCTTGCTCAACTGCGACTTGGATGTGCCCTCGGTTATACCGAGCATGTCGGCTATTTCCTTATGTGAGTATCCTTCAATGGCGTACAGGTTAAATACCGCTCTGTAACCAGCGGGTAAAGTTCTTAACAGCTCCATCAGTTCTTCCTCTGCCAAATCCTGATCTGCCCCTGATGTGCCAGCCACTTGTACGTGGCTGTCGTCGATAGCGAGGTGCAGCAGTTCTTTCTTTCTTAAAAAAGCGAGGGCCTCGTTCACCATAATGCGGCGCACCCAGCCTTCAAAGCTGCCTTTCGCTTCAAAGCGATCAATGTTCTGGTAGATCTTCATAAACCCGTTCAGGAGTGCTTCTTCTGCGTCCATCTCGTTTTTGAGATACCGCTTGCACACCCCATACATTTGCGACACGAAACGCTCATACAGGAGCTTCTGCGCCTTAGTGTCTGCCTTCTGGCATCCTGCTATCAGTTCTGCTTCTGTCACGCTTTGTATAGGTTTATCAAATAATCTTAATTAAGTCGAAATTCTGGAGCAATCTGTTGCTCTTTACCCCTTAGATGCAAGGTACCCGTGGTGTGGTTGCCTGAGACTAAATAAATATTTTATTTTTTTCCGAATGTGCCAACTCCTTCACTAGAAATAGTTGATGTTCAACCATAAAATTAATCTGCTTGTGCTATATATGCTAAACTTATTTTAGTTATTGAAGGTGTGTGTCCTGGATGTTGAGGCAGGGCAGGAGTTAAAGCGTTTTATAAAAGAAAAAAGCGCCTACGAATGAGGCGCCATACAGATAAGTATCTTAAAAAAAGAGAAAGGTTTAGTTTATCCAGGAAGTAGAAAATAGGGATGCAACAGGCCATAAATAGCCGGAGTAGCAGTCGAGTTGTTATTTACAGGCTGAATGAAAAAAGAAAAGGCTCCTGCAGATGAGGAGCCTTTTCTTTTTTTGAAAAATTAAATTTTCAACTTTTAGCCATACACATATACGCTTTCCGGTCAAAGTAGTTGTTGTTGCTTCCTAATTTAATTCAACAGCAAATTGTTATTCATCACCGTTTCTTATACTTCCTCCTCCTGTATTTCCTCTTCCAGAACAAGAGTTTCTAAAGTATCCCACACATTTTCAGCCAGAATCTTTTGGCCTTCCTCCGTCGGGTGTATGCCGTCTCCCTGATTTAGCTCCCTGTTACCCGCTACACCTTCCAGCAAGAAAGGAATAAGTGCTACGTTTTCTTCTTCAGCGATGCGTGTATACACATCTCTGAAGTCCTGAGCATATTGCTGTCCCATGCTAGGGGGGATCTGCATCCCTGCCAGCACGACTTTTACATCCGGGTATTTTGCGCGCACTTTGCCTATAATAGCCTTCAGGTTGTTGTAAGTTTCCTCTGTACTAACACCGCGTAGTCCGTCATTGGCGCCCAACTCCAGCACAAAAACGTCAACAGGCTGTTTCAGGAGCCAGTCGATGCGGCTTCTGCCTCCGGATGTGGTTTCGCCGCTAACACCCGCGTTGATAACTTTATAAGGCAGATTCAGGGAATCAATGCGCTGTTGTATAAGCGCTGGAAAGGCCTGGTCCGGTTCCAGTCCATAGCCTGCCGTCAGGCTGTTGCCAAAGAAAAGAATTCGCTTCGTTTCAGTTTCTGTATTAGCCGCTTCAGTTCTGGGAACTTCTACCCGTGTCTTCTGCTCCGTTTCAAGCTGATCTGCGGTATTCACGTTACCACAACCGTATAGAGCCAGCAAACTGGCCAGGCATATCGTTAAAAATCTATTATCTATCTTCATACAAGCAATTGTTTGCTAATTTTATACTCCTCCAACCAAAACTAATAACGTGCTGTAGTAGTTATTTGGTTTAAGATGGAGGTGCTTTGGTATAATATGTGTTAACAAACGTTATACCAGTACTTATACATAAAAATAATTATTCGTGTCTACAATTCTCGATATTCAGGACTTAAAGAAAACCTATAACAGCGGCGACCGCCATTTAACGGTGCTGGAAGGTATTAATTTTTCACTTCAGGCTGGAGATACCTGCTCCATTGTAGGTCCTTCCGGTAGCGGCAAAACAACTTTGCTCGGCCTCTGTGCAGGGCTCGACCGCGCCAGCTCCGGTTCTGTTATTCTGAATGGTGTTAAATTAGACAATTTGTCAGAGGATGAACGGGCACAGGTACGAAATCAATATGTAGGATTTATTTTCCAGAACTTCCAGTTGATACCAACCCTGACAGCGATGGAGAATGTGATGGTGCCGCTGGAACTTAGAGGCGAGCGCAATGTGCAGCGGCAGGCCATGGAACTGCTGGGCAGGGTAGGGTTGGCTGAACGCCACGACCACTATCCAACACAGCTCTCAGGTGGTGAGCAGCAGCGGGTGTCGCTGGCCAGGGCATTCTCTAATCGACCGACTATTCTTTTTGCAGATGAGCCAACCGGCAACCTGGACGAAGAGACAGGCCAGCGGGTGGAGCAGCTGCTATTTGACCTGAACCGGGAGAGCGGTACGACCCTTGTGCTTGTGACGCATGACCTGGACCTGGCAGAGAAAACGCAGCGCATTATTCGGATTAAAGGAGGCAATGCTGTCTCTGATACAGGCGCTCCTGTTTCTGTGAGCAGAGATGAACTATAGGAAGATGTAGCACGACGAGAATGTATGGCACCTAACT
Organism: Pontibacter diazotrophicus; assembly: GCF_003367245.1. Taxonomy (GTDB): domain Bacteria; phylum Bacteroidota; class Bacteroidia; order Cytophagales; family Hymenobacteraceae; genus Pontibacter; species Pontibacter diazotrophicus. The sequence continues at coordinate 8,570 of NZ_QRGR01000004.1, forward strand.
TCTGGTAAACGCTTTTTCTGCCATTTTACATACAAGAGCCCACTGTTGTAAATGTTTATTTACAACAGTTCATGAATAAAACAAATCAACAAGCAACTATCAGCAATATAGCAGTGCCCGACACCATCATCCATTTAGAAAAGAAAAACAATCTGAACCTGCGTTGGCTCCTGAAAATGGCGTGGCGTGATAGCAGGCGTAACCGGGGTCGTCTGGCCCTGTTTATTTCTTCTATTGTGCTGGGTATTGCAGCGCTTGTGGCAATCAATTCTTTTTCCGATAACCTCCGCACTGACATAGATAACCAGGCGAAGTCCCTTATAGGAGCAGACCTGGTAGTAGCCAGTAATAAGGAAATTGAACCCGAGATGCAGCAGTTGCTCGACTCCATTGCCGTGGGAGGCGACCGTTCTGATGAGGTTCGTTTTGCCTCCATGGTTTACTTCCAGGCATCTGAGGGTACGCGGCTGGTGCAGGTGCGGGCGCTGGAGGCAGGTGGATTTCCCTACTATGGCGAGATAGAATCTGAGCCGCAGGACGCCAGCACGACTTTCCGCAGTGGCGGACGCAAAGCACTCGTAGACCATACGCTGCTGCTACAGTACAACTCTGAACCCGGTGACTCAATAAAGGTAGGTAACCTTACATTTGAAATTGCCGGCGCACTTCATAAAATTCCAGGTCAGTCAGCCATGACGGCCACCATAGCTCCAGCTGTTTATATTCCAAAGCAGTACCTGGAAGAGACGGGCCTGCTGCAGAAAGGTAGCCGCATCAATTACTACCATTACTACCGCTTACCCGCTAACACAGATGCTGATGAGCTTGCAAAAAAGCTGGAGCCTCGGTTTGATGCAGCGGGCTTTGGTTTTGATACCGTGCAGAGCCGCAAAGAGAGCACAGGGGAATCGTATGCCAACCTGGCGCGCTTCCTGTCGCTGGTTGGCTTTGTGGCCTTGCTGTTAGGCTGTGTGGGTGTAGCCAGTGCTGTGCATGTGTACATCAGGGAAAAGTTGTCTACCATTGGCGTGTTGCGCTGCCTGGGCATGAGTGGCAAACAGGCCTTCCTGATTTACCTGTTCCAGGTGGCGGCAATGGGTCTGATTGGTTCTATAGCAGGCGCTATTCTTGGCAGCTTAATTCAGCTGTACTTACCACAATTGTTCCAGACTTTCCTGCCTGTGGAGGTCACAATGGGAATATCATGGACCGCCATTGCCGAGGGTATCGGAATTGGTCTGGTTGTGTCTGTCCTGTTTGCGCTGCTGCCGCTGCTGTCTATCCGGAATGTTTCTCCCCTCATTACATTGCGTGCCGGAATAGAGCATGTCTCAAAGCAGCCCGATAAATTGCGCTGGGCAGTGAGTGGACTGATATTAGCCTTTATTTTCGTTTTCGCTTACCTGCAGCTAGGTACCTGGCTGAGAGCATTGTCGTTTACAGCGGGTGTACTGGTTGGCTTTGTGGTGCTTGCCCTGATTGCCCGCCTGATGATGGGGCTGGTGAAGCGGTATTTTCCCAGGAGCTGGGGTTATGTATGGCGACAAAGCCTGGCAAACCTGTATCGCCCTAATAACCAGACACTGCTGCTCACTGTATCTATCGGTTTAGGAACGGCCCTGATTGCGACACTTTTCCTGATGCAGCGCCTCCTGTTGAGTGAAGTAGCCATTGCCGGAAGCGAGAACCAGCCAAACCTGGTCTTGTTTGACATTCAGAATGCCCAGAAGGAAGAAGTAGCCCAACTTACCCGGGAACAGGGCCTGCCTGTGTTGCAAATGGTACCGGTGGTAACAATGCGCATCGATGAAATTAAAGGATATACGGCTGCTGATGTGCGCAACGACACGACACTCGGTATTTCAGAAAGAGCTTTCACTAACGAGCTCCGTGTAACGTACCGCGACTCGCTGATAGACTCTGAAAAGGAAGTAGGCGGAAACTGGCAGGGAAAAGTAGGTTCATCCGGAGGAGCTATACCCATTTCTTTAGAAGACCGCTATGCAGATAGACTGGAGGTAGCTGTTGGCGACACTATTGTATTTAATGTGCAGGGAGCTTTGATACCGACCATAGTGGCCCATTTGCGTGAAGTCGAGTGGAACCGGGTACAGACAAATTTCAGGGTGGTGTTTCCGGAAGGTGTTTTAGAGGAAGCTCCCCAGTTCCATGTGCTTATGACGCGGACCCAGACAGATAATCAATCGGCGCAGTTCCAAAGAACAATGGTGCAGCGCTTTCCAAACGTGTCGGCTATAGACCTGGACCTGATATTACGTACGCTAGATGATATTTTGGGAAAAATCGCCTTTGTGATTCGCTTTATGGCGCTCTTCAGCATAAGCACCGGCTTACTGGTGCTTATCGGCTCGGTGAACATCAGCAAGTTTCAGCGGGTACAAGAGAGCGTGCTGTTACGAACACTCGGTGCCAGCAGAAAGCAGATACTATCTATCAATGCATTTGAATACCTGCTGCTAGGGGCATTAGCCGCAGGCACGGGTATAATTCTTTCGCTGGGTGCCAGCTGGGCCCTTGCGGTGTTTAGCTTCGAAGTGCCTTTTGCTCCTGATCTGGCACCGCTTCTACCCATTTTCTTAGGTATAACCGCCCTGACTGTTTTTGTGGGAATGCTGAATAGCCGCGGTATCTTAAACCGACCACCACTCGAAGTATTGCGCAGAGAGGGCTAAACATTATAGACTGTTTCTTTAGTCTTGGTATTAGCGCATAAGCTAGTTATAAATCTAAAGCCCAAGGCATTGCGTTGGCTTTCGATTTTTTAGCTGATAGGCTTCTGCTGTTTTTTGTTAAACCTGCCTCAATACGGCCTTAAACGATGTTCAGAAGCGCCAGGAATACTCGGAGGCAACCCATTTGCTGTTTAGTTGGTAAAAGATAACACTGCCGCATCTTGATGGCAGTACTGGAACTTAAACTATGAAAGCAATGAACGAGAACAACAGAGGAAAAACAGTATTGATAACGGGCGCTTCAAATGGCTTCGGTCTGGAGTTCGCCAGGCTTTTTGCAAAGGACGGTTATAACCTGATACTGGTATCCCGCAGCACCGACAGAATGAAGAAGCTAGCTTACAAACTGCAGGACGACCACCAGTTAGAGCATGTCTGCGTTGTTACTTCTGATCTGGCACGTCCGGAATCAGCGAGAGAGGTATACGAAGAGGTGAAGAAGAGCGGCATTCAGGTAGATGTATTGGTCAACAATGCCGGGGCTGGTATACATGGCTTTTTTCATGAAACAGACCTGGAGCGGGAGAATGCTATCATACAACTGAACGTTAACACACCCGTGGCTCTCACCAAGCTGTTCCTTCAGGACATGAAGTTGCGCGACGAAGGTAAAATATTGAACGTAGCTTCCGTCGTAGCCCAGATACCTTCGCCGCTAATGGCTGTATATGGTGCAACAAAAGCCTTTCTGCTTTCATTTTCTGAAGCATTAAGCAATGAACTGCAACATACAAACATAACCGTGACAGCCTTATGCCCGGGTGCCAGTAACACCATGTTCTTCCGAAGAGCCGGTGCTGCACATACCAAAGCAGCGCATGGGCCCCTATCAGAGCCAGCAGAGGTTGCCAGAGATGGATATGAAGCGCTGATGAGCGGAGAAACTAAGATTGTTTCCGGTATGATGAACAAAGTGCAGGCTACAGCATCTAATATGGTGCCTGACAGTACGTCTGCCGCCGCCATGCGCAAAATGATGGAAGAAGCGGAAGGTGAAGAAAAGTATCATGTTGAAACCTGATACTTAACCTTCTGAAACAAAACCCCATCTGCTTTTAAATAAAAGCTGATGGGGTTTTTTATTTGCTATGCCAAAAAACGAAAGAAGGGACCTTGCCTTAAGGTCCCTTCTTTGAGCATAGACAACAAATGCCATCTGCTATTTTCTTCCTTTTACGTGCTGATATGTGTCAGGTTAATCTTTTTTTAAATAATTTTTAAAAAGATTAGTAGCTATCGGTGGCCAGCATAACGAGCGTGCAGTGATGCAGTGTTGTGATGTTTGCTTTCTCGGCCATTTGCTCAAATTCCCTGTTTTCTGTTCCCGGGTTAAAGATGATGCGCTTCGGTTTCAGGTTCAGGATATAGTCATACCAGGAAGGCTGGTTCTGCGGCCCTACATATAGTGTCACCGTATCTACATCCTCAATGGGTTCGTCTTTATCGTGAATAATTTTCTTACCGCCCACTTCTCCTTTTTTTATACCTACAGGCACCACTTCATGACCATGCTGCTGCAGCCTGTGTACAGCTTTGTAGGCATAACGCGCAGGGTTATCGGAGGCACCTAATACAACTGTCTTTTTCATATATGATTAGTTTTAAATGCTTCGTTCAACAAGTCTGTTCTGTATTTTACCGCTATGTGCCCTAAATAGTTGGTGTTTCTACCTACTTTGCCCTGCAATACCTCAATGATTAGTAAGATTATAGCCATTTTAAGGCCTAATTAGGCACTGTAACACCAGCTCTTAGGGCTGCCATCTCAGCACAACGCTCACCATCCATGGCTGCAGATACAATGCCACCAGCATAGCCGGCTCCTTCACCACAAGGGAAGAAACGCTTAACCTGCACATGTTCCATTGTCTCTCTATCACGGGGTATTCTGACAGGGGAGGAGGTACGGCTTTCCACCCCCACGATCTGGGCCTCATTGGAGAGGTAGCCACGCATTTTGTTGCCAAAGGCTTTGAAGCCTTCGCGCAGGCGGTAACTCATATCCTCCGGGAACAGTTCATTCATATCTACCGGCACCAAACCAGGCTGGTAAGATGTTTCTAACAAGGCGCCACCTGTTTTGCGACGGGTAAAGTCCTGCAGCAATTGGGCAGGAGCCGCTTGTGTACCACCCGCCATCTGACAAGCCTTCTGCTCCAGGGCCTGCTGCATACGCAAGCCAGCCAAAGGACCATACTTTTCCAGTTCCATATCTTCCAGTTCAATGGCCACCACAATGCCTGAGTTCGAGAAGCGGGAGTCGCGGCGGCTTGGGGACATACCGTTCACTACTACCTCACCGGGCGCTGTGGCTGACGGAACGATAAAGCCACCAGGGCACATGCAAAAAGAGAATATACCGCGCTGCCTGTTATTGTAGTGGGTCTGTTGCACCAGGGCATAGGAGGAGGCAGGTAACCAGGGACCGCGATCTTCGCACTTATACTGTATGCTATCAATCAGGCTTTGCTGGTGTTCTACCCTAACGCCCATCGCAAAGGGCTTGGCCTCCACTGTAATGTCCTTCTGATGCAGCAGCTCAAAAATGTCGCGGGCGCTGTGGCCGGTGGCAAGTATAACTGACTCGCCTGTATAAGCTTGTCCATCCTGCGTAACCACACCGCGCATTTCCCCCTTCTCCAGAATAAAGTCTGTTACACGCTTATCAAAAATAACTTCGCCACCGGCGTTTCGGATGGTTTCCCGGATGGCTTCAATAATTTTGGGAAGTTTGTTTGTGCCAATATGCGGGTGGGCATCAAACAGGATATCCGGTGTGGCTCCATGCTGTACCAGTATCTGCAGAATACGCTGCAGATCGCCGCGCTTTTTGGAGCGGGTGTATAGTTTTCCGTCAGAGTAGGTACCGGCACCTCCCTCTCCAAAGCAGTAATTAGAATCCGGGTTAACGGTATGCTCCTTATTGATGGCAGCTAAATCACGGCGGCGGCTGCGTACGTCCTTCCCGCGCTCCAGCACGACTGGTTTCAGTCCGAGCTCAATGCAACGCAAAGCAGCAAATAAACCGGCAGGACCAGCACCCACAATCACCACATGCCTGGCGTTGGTTACATCAGGGTAATGGTACTGCGGAGAAATAATATCTGTAGGAGGATTGTCTAAGTAAACGTCTGCCCGGACACGCACCTGAACTTCCCGTCCACGCGCATCGATGGAGCGCTTAATACGGTGCAGAAATTTTACATCTTGGGGCTTGAGATGGGCACTTTTCAGGATTTCGTGCTCTAATTGCTGCGCATCAAACGCAACCTCTGGCGCTAACACCAGATCAAGTTCTTTTTTTCTCATGATATAGTGGGTAAGGGATTTATCCTTAAACCGATTGAATTGTTGATTCCTTATAGTTGATTGTTGCTCTAGAACAAGATTTATGTAGTAGTAGTTCTATATAGGCTGCAAAGGTATGTGCCTAAAAACCACCATCAATTAAACATCATCATTTAGAATCTTCTCAACCCATCCTTTGCCCCATTCCTCTACTTCCTGCGGTGTCCAGAGTTCAGGATAAAAGATACGCTTCTGGAAACGCGGAGGCAGGTATTTTTGCCAGTTGGTACCACCGGTAGCCGCTATAATTTCCGGATCTTTCTGCAGGTAACGAACAGCGGATTTATAATGCATCAGCGGCCAGTTCACGTTCACATTGCTATCGAGTGAGCGCAGGGCATTTGTGATTTGAGGATTCTGCTGGTCTTCTACCGGAAGCCGCTTATAAACAGACCATACATTCGTATGCTCATATTCCTTAGCAAACTGTATCAGTTGGCTTGTGTATTTTTCCTCAAACCGGAGCAGCGTCAGTGTTTTCGTGCCTGAAGCCACTTCCGTAGCACCTTCTTTCCAGTAAATGCAGCCAATCATCTCTTCCTGCGTACTTTGCAAACCCAGTGCCGCCCGCTTCGCTTTGTCCACGAGGTTGCGCAGATCGGTGGAGGCAATTTCGATCATGCGGTATTGCACCGATTGAAACCCACTGGCAGGCATGAGGGCCATCCGGAAGTGCAGGAACTGCTGCGGGTCCATGCCCTCCACCATCACATCAAAGGAACTGATCAGGTTATCGAAATAGCGGTTGATGCGCTTTAAGCGGCGCAGGAATATGTCGGTTGTTATCTCCCTGTCTTCAGCAATTTGCCTGTACTCTTCCAGGCAAAGCTTAAAGTATAGCTCTGTTATCTGGTGGTACATAATAAAGATTTTCTCATCCGGAATATTGGTGCGCGGATTCTGAAGGCTTAACAGTGTATCGAGGTGAATGTAGTCCCAGTAATTTAGGAAGTCAGTATAGTAAAGCCCTTCGAGGTAGGCGGCCAGGTTCTGGCCTAGCGGAACGTATTTCTCCTCCAGCCGCTTTAGCTGCTCCAGCACTTCCGGGTCAAATCTGTGCTCCATTTAAAGACGATTTGTGGTACGTGATTTTTGAACAACTACAAAGTACGTAAATCTCACCTTTGCCACCCAGCATGGGTTTAAATAATTTCCCCTATCCAAAAAATGGTGTATCTTCATGTTGAGGCAACCAACTGCAAAAAAATTGCATCCTTAGTACATAGTGAAGCAGGAAAATAGGTAAGACGCCTGGAAGTTTTGTGAGAAACCAGAAGAAAACTCTCTCCTTCAATAGATTTGTCTCTTTATTAGTGGAGGCTGCTCCTTGTTTTGTAGATGGAAATGCGGTGTTGGTAGAATTAAATCTAAATAAACTTTTTAATAATGCAAAACTCTTAGTTTCTTGCTAAATTTGATTTTTGCGATATTATTACGGGAGCAAGGGTATGGCTGAGAAAAGCAGCGTTTTTGATATGATTGGGCCTGTCATGATTGGCCCCTCCAGTTCGCACACGGCAGGAGTGGTACGGATAGCCCGGGCTGCTATCAGGTTGCTAGGTGCCGCACCGGAAGAGGCTATCATTACTTTTTATAATTCATTTGCCCGCACCTACGAGGGCCACGGCAGCGATCGCGCCATTGTGGCTGGGCTTCTTGACTTCAAGACAGATGACAAGCGAATCAAAGATGCTTTTGAGCATGCAGTGGAACGTGGGCTGAAATATACTTTTAAATCGGTAGGCAATTCTTCTACCATGCACCCCAACACTATTAAGCTAAATCTTAAAGCAGATGGCCGCGAGGTAGAAGTAATAGGGCAGAGCCGTGGAGGTGGGGTTATCAAAATTGTAGAAGTTGATGGCTTTGCTGCTAACTTTTCGGCAACACTGCATACTTTGATCATAGACGCGGAGGATGTGACAGGCAGTATTGCTTTTATCGCCTCGGTACTGGCACATGACCAGTGTAATATAGCCACCATGAGCGTGTCAAGAAAAGGACGGAATGAGCTTGCCCGGCAGTTTATAGAGATGGATTCAGGTATCAAACCCATTACCCTGGAGTACCTGCGGCAACTAGACTGGGTAAAGCATGTAATCTATATTCCCAATATCGATCTATAATTATATCACTATGAAAAAAATGTCTAAAAAGCTGCTTCTGGTCATTGGCCTGTCTTTAACAGGCATGGCTGGAGCTATGGCTCAGCAGCAGGGAGCGGGATCCGACAATGTCTGGTCGCTGGAGGAGGCTGTGAGTTATGCAAGGGCAAACAACCTTCAGGTGAGACGTAGCATGCTAACTAATGAATTAGCTAGAACAGATCTCACACAGTCAAAGTTTGGACGCTTGCCTTCCATAACCGGCGGGTCCTCTTACAACTTTAACTTCGGTACTTATGTGGATCCGACGACATCTGAACTGCGTTCTGAGGAAAGCCGCACGAACAACTGGCAGTTAAATGCAAACCTCCCTTTGTTTGCGGGGTTTCAGCAGGTAAACACCATTAAGCAAAACGAAATTGAACTGAGGGCCAGCGAGCAGGACGTGCTGTCAGCGCAAAATGACATTACCATTCAAATTATCAACTCGTATCTGAACATCCTCTTTGCTGATGAGCTCATAAAAATTTCACAGCAAACGAAAGATTTAACCCAGCAGCAACTAGACCGCACCAGGATTCTTTTTAAGGCCGGCAGCGTGGCAGAGAACGCCGTGCTGGACCTGGAATCGCAGTTAGCTGCAGATGACCTAGAACTAATTAACGCACAGAATCAGCGCGATTTTTCACGCCTCACCCTCATGCAGGTGTTAAATCTTCCTTCTTCTGATGATTTCCGGATTGTAGTGCCAGAAATTCCAGAACCAGATCAGGACCCTGTGCTGATAAACGGGCAGCAGGTATATGAAGTGGCGCTACAGACACTACCAGCCATACAGGGAGCGGACCTTCGGGTGCTAAGTGCTGCAAGAGGATTGGAAGTGGCAAGAGGAGCTTATTATCCGCGGCTGTCCATGTTTGCGGGATATAATACCTTTTATTCGAGTGCGAGGGACTTCCGCTTTCCGATTGAAGGCGTTTTGCAGCCATCTCCTATTGGTTTCACAGATTCTCAAGGAACAAACCCCTTCATTGTTTATACTCCTGTCACCAGAAGAGAAACCTATGCTTATCTTGATCAATTGAAAGATGGAGTAGGTAAGAACTTCGGCTTCTCGTTGCAGGTGCCTATCTTCAACGGGATGCAGGTACGCAGCAATGTACAACGGGCAAAATTACAGCAACGGGATGCTCAACTAAATGCTGATATTGCCCGTAACAACCTGCGCCAGACGATAGAGCAGGCTTATGTGGATGCTGTAGCCGCCCAACGCAGGTATTCCTCTGCAAAAGAGCAGCTGAGGGCCGCTGAGAAAAACTACAGCAATGCGCAGCTAAGGCTGAACAGTGGTGTAATCAACACCGTTGACTTCAACATTATTGCGAATACCTATCGCGCTGCCCAATCCAACCTGATGCAGGCGAAGTATGAGTATACATTTAAACTTAAGGTCTTGGACTTCTATCAAGGCGAAGATATATCTTTCTAAAAAACCATGGCTAAAAGAAAATCAAAGTTAATTCCTATTCTGATCGCAGTACTTGTATTTGTGCTTGTGGGTGTTGTAGTCGCTAAAAAAGCAGGCTGGATAGGACAAGACGAAGGCACTGAAGTTATGCTTGCCGAAGCAAAAAGAACTGAGATTGTAGAAAAGGTAAGTGCATCCGGTAAAATACAACCGGAAACAGAAGTTAAAATCAGCCCGGACGTATCCGGAGAAATCACTGAACTGCATGTAGAAGAAGGAGACTCTGTTATAAAAGGACAGTTACTGCTTCGTATCCGCCCTGATAACTATCAGTCAATGGTGGATGCACAAGAAGCATCGGTTAATTCACAGCGTGCCAACCTGGCCCAATCCAAAGCCAGACTGGCGCAGGCAGAGGCTAACCTTTTACAGATCGAGCAAAACTTTGATCGTAACAAGCCTTTGTTTGACCAGAAGGTGATTTCAGAATCAGAGTGGCAGCAGATTAAAGCTAACTATGAGTCTGCGCGCCAGGAGGTGGCATCGTTGCGTCAGAGTGTTCGTGCTGCTGAGTACAATGTAGAGAATGCCCAGGCCTCCTTAAAAGATGCACGTGAAAACCTGAATAAAACCACTATTTACTCGCCTGTAAGCGGCACTGTATCTAAGTTAAATGTGGAGCAGGGCGAGCGCGTGGTAGGTACCTCACAAATGGCCGGTACTGAAATCATGAGTATCGCCAATTTGAACAACATGGAGGTACGCGTGAACGTGAATGAGAACGACATTATCCGGGTAGAGCTTGGTGACTCAGTGATGGTAGACGTAGATTCTTATGCCAGCCGGGATGAGAAGTTTAAAGGCGTTGTAACGGCTATTGCCAACACAGCGAAAGACGCGACCACCCTGGAGGCTGTAACTGAGTTTGAAGTGCGCATCCGCCTCATCAACGACTCCTATAGCCACCTTACCGCTCAAACCAGCCGCCCTTTCAGGCCGGGAATGACCGCTTCTGTTGAAATTATAACAGAAAGAAAACCTAATGTTTTATCTGTACCTTTGTCTGCGGTAACAACACGTTCTCCAGGTGTAGCTGGGCCGGGTTCAAGCCCTGAGGCAGAAGAAGGGGAAGAAGGGCAGCAGCAACAACAGAATGTTCCTCCTGCTACACCGCCTGCACAGGTAGAGGAAGTTGTTTTTACCTATAACAGCGCCACAAACACAGTTGAGACTGTTAATGTTAAAACCGGTATCAGTGACTTTGAAAACATCGAAATAATCAGCGGGCTGGAGCCGGGGCAGAAAATAGTGGCAGGTCCTTTCAGGGCAGTATCACAGACGCTGAACGACGGTGCTAAAGTAGCTGTGAAAGACGAAGCAACCCTGAACAAGCAGGCAATTGCCGCTGACACTCAATAGGAATAACCTAAAACACACCCTTGGAAAAAGTAGCAGTATTGGGAGGAGGTAGCTGGGCTACAGCCATTGTAAAAATTCTCTCAGAAAATAAATCTCAGGTACATTGGTGGATGCGCAACAGGAATGACGTGCAGCACCTGATAAGTTACAAACATAATCCGCGTTACCTCAGCCAGGTATCGTTTGATTTAAATTATGTAAATCCTTCTTCTGATATACAGGCAGTGCTTGCTGCCGCTGATTGGGTAATATTGGCAGTGCCAGCCGCATTCGTGCGGCTGGCACTTGCTGATTTAGCAGAGGATGCACTGCAAGGCAAGGTGGTTGTATCAGCAATTAAAGGCATGATACCAGAGGAGAATGTGCTGATTACTGATTATGTGGAGCGCACCTATCAGGTGCCAGATTCGCACCAACTCGTTATTGCCGGCCCTTGCCATGCCGAGGAAGTGGCCTTAGAAAAGCAATCGTATCTCACCATCGGGTCGCATAACATGGCAGCAGCAGAACATTTCTGCGAACTGCTCCGAAATCGCTATGTGAAAGCTAACCCACTTGATGACCTGGACGGAATAGAATATTGCGCCGTAATGAAAAACATCATTGCCATGGCCTGTGGAATAGCACGTGGCCTGAATTATGGCGATAATTTTCAGGCGGTGCTGGTATCAAACGCGATGTTTGAGATCGAACGTTTCCTGGATGCAATTATGCCCATTCACCGCGACCTCAGCGGGTCCGCTTATTTAGGGGATCTGTTGGTTACAGCTTATTCACAGTTTAGCCGTAACCGCACGTTTGGTAACATGATTGGACGAGGGTACACCGTAAAGTCAGCCCAGATAGAGATGAACATGGTGGCAGAAGGATATTATGCGGTGCAGAGCATTTTCGAACTTAACAAAAAGCTTAAAGTTGACATGCCTATTACCAATGCGGTATATCATGTATTATATGAACGCATAGCGCCAGCCGTTGAATTTGAAATTCTGAAAGACAAATTCAAATAAAAGAAAGAGGCATGGCAAAACCCGATGTTGAACGCTGCTGAGTGCCAGAATAGGTTAGAACAGGTTTTGGGATCTTTAGCTTAAAGCAGTATAAGATTACTTTTCAATACGAACAGAGCACATTTGCTAAGATGCAGATGTGCTCTGTTTGTTTAACCTACTCTTACGAAGCATAGTATAATCACCTAAAGCTCTGTAAACAGAAATCACAGTTACCGCCCCAGCCACCGAACCCGCATGGAGCAAGAAAATGACCATATACTCCTGGTATGGCACCTGTTCTACTTGAATCAGCCGGAATAAAAAGAGCGTAAGGGAAGCCATTAAAACACCTGCCAAGCCAAGCATGAATGCCCTTTGCAGGAGAAACTTAGGAAGTCTGTCAATGAGTGTTTGGCTTTTGAGGTGCCAGTGCAGTGGCAGCACTTTTTTAGCCAGCAAGGCCTTGTGTGTTAACTTTGTGGCAATCATGCTTAAAATAAAGCCCAGAGCAAAGCTGAAAGTAAGAAGTTCGGTAGAGAGGCTTTTCTGCCCCCAGAGAGGCACCATTTCTGCACGATGCCCCAGCACCTGCATCAGCAGCACACTCAGCAAGCCTGTGGCCAGCACTAACCAGCCTCCAATGCGAAAAAGAAACCTGTAATTTATGCTGATAGTCATGTGCTGGTTTAATGGAGCAAAGGATTCTGACCTGGAGTATAAATAAGTTTTAATCTGATAACGCACTATTGCAGTTCAAAGTAGAAAGCATAAGATATGCTATCATGGCTTTTGCACAATTAATATACTGAATTTTAATTAAATGTATTATAAAATTTTCTCATATAAGATTATTTATGTGGTTTTCTAAACAACTTATAGCTTTCTGTTTCAGATTATTGCTGAATACAACTAAAAGTCACCTGCATGTTTTCCTGGTAGGCATACCGAACTTGTTGTTGGAGCCGACTGATTTCATTTATAATTTTTAGATAAGGATGCTAAAAGTAACGTGTGCCATTATAGAACATGAAAACAGGGTGCTGGTAACGCAACGCGGTGAAGCGATGCCTGATCCACTGCTGTGGGAGTTTCCGGGAGGTAAAATGGAGCCAGGCGAAACAGAAGAAGAATGCCTGGCGCGGGAAATAAAAGAAGAATTGAACATAACCATACAGCCCCTACAAAGGCTGACTCCCGTGTTGCATCGTACCCAAACGAAGACGATAGAGCTAATTCCTTACATTTGTACCCTGAGGAGAGGTGACATCAAACTGCTGGAGCACCGTGATTATAAGTGGTCTTTAGCTACAGACCTCCATAGGTATAACTGGTGCCTTCCCGATTTGCCTGTTGTAGAAGAATACCTTCGGTTGCGGGAGTACACATAGGTACTTTTCTAAATTGGCTGTATTTTCATCTGCATCAAAATAGCCGTACCTTTAACTTATTATGCAATTCCCTACCTCTTTTACAGAACGCATGCAGCGGCTTCTGGGCAGTGACTACGATCAATTTGTGGCAGCGCTGCAGCAGGCGCCGCCGACAAGTGTACGCCTCAATCCCGCTAAGACATCTGCCAGGCCAGCTTTACCCCAGGTGCCTTGGGCAAAGCATGGCTATTATTTATCGGAGCGCCCCTCTTTTACGCTGGACCCGCTGTTGCATGCCGGCACCTATTACGTGCAGGAGGCTAGCTCCATGTTCTTAGAACAGGCCCTGAAGCAGGTAGTGAACCTGGAACAGCCACTACATGTGCTGGATTTATGTGGCGCCCCTGGCGGCAAATCTACCCATCTTGCCAGCTTGATTTCTCCGGATAGCCTACAGGTGTCGAATGAAGTGATTAGGAGCAGAGCCTCCATCCTGGCAGAAAACGTGGCCAAGTGGGGGAGTGGTAATGTGCTGGTCACCAGCAATGACCCCAGGGACTTTGGCAGGTTGCAGGACTTCTTCGATGTGATGGTGGTAGATGCCCCTTGTAGCGGCGAGGGCATGTTCCGGAAAGATCCTCAGGCCATAAATGAATGGTCAGAAGATAATGTAAACCTTTGTGCGCAGCGACAGCAGCGGATTCTGATGGATGTATGGGGTGCTTTAAAACCGGGAGGAATCTTGATTTACAGTACATGCACCTGGAATGAGCAGGAAAATGAAGAAAATATAGCATGGCTGGCTGAACAGGAGCAGGCAGAATCTCTAAAGCTGACCTTGCAACCCGAGTGGGGCGTTGTGCCTACACAGCTAAAGGGAATTGAAGGATACCGCTTTTATCCGCACCGCGCCCAGGGAGAAGGCTTCTTTATGGCTGTAGTTCGCAAAGCAGGCGAAGCCGAAGAAGCGGTTTCTCATGGCAAAAAGAAGAAGTATAAGCTGACTTTGGCCGGAAAAAAGGAGCAGACGCTGGTACAGGACTGGCTCATAAACCCGGATGAGTTTACCTGGATACAGCATGGTGATATTATCTCTGCCATCCCTGCAAACTTGTTTGAGGCCGCCGATAGAGTGTTCCAGAGCCTATATGTAATTTACGCGGGCACCGAGATAGCGGAAGTGAAAGGTAAGAAGCTAAAACCATTGCAAGGTCTTGCATTGTCGCAACACCTGAATAAAGGTGCCTTTGAAACGGCTGAACTGGATTTAGAGCAGGCACTCCGTTACCTTCGCAAGGAAGATATCAGCTTAGGAACAAGTGGCAACGACTGGCTTCTGCTTCAGTACAAAAACATTCCCCTTGGATGGGCAAAGCAGGTGGGTAACCGCATGAATAATTATTTTCCAAAGGAATGGCGAATCAGAATGGAGCTACCGCAGGAATTATCTTCTTTTGAAATACTGAATGGTTAACAGGTTAGGAGCTAATTATAAATTGTTAGCTCCTGATAATTATCATTCCGAACGTAGTGATTAATCTATACTAATTATTATAAAGATTAATAACTACGTTCGGAATTAATTAAAAGAATGTGACGGAAAGGTTATAAAAGCCCCTTTTAAATTACTGAACAAACAGCACTAAACCTTTCAGGTACTCCCCCTCCGGGTGAAAAATAGAGATAGGGTGGTCTGCGGGCTGGGAGAGGTGGTGCATGATTTTGATGTTGCGCCCTGCTTCTATGGCAGCTGCCATAACCGTGCTGTTGAACAGGTATTTATCTACTACCTGTGAGCAGGAGAAGGTAAATAGTATACCTCCCGGCTTTATTTTTTTCATCGCCTCCGCATTCAGGCGCTTGTATCCCATCAGGGCATTGTGTCGTACCTTCTGGCTTTTGGCAAAGGCAGGCGGATCCAGAATGATGACATCGTACATTTCCTCTTTACCCTTCAGAAACTCGAAGGTGTCAACGGCAAAAGCCTCGTGCCGCTCCGGTGCCTGGCTCAGGTCACCGTTTTTTATAGTAAGCTCAATAGCTTTTTTAGATACATCTACGGAGTGTACTTCTTTTGCACCCGCATTCAGGGCATAAACAGAGAAGCCTCCGGTGTAGCAAAAGGTATTCAGCACTGACTTGTCCTTTACGTAACGGGCCAGCAAATCCCTGTTCTCGCGCTGGTCTATAAAAAAGCCAGTTTTCTGCCCGCTTTCCCAGTCCACAAAAAACTGGTGCTCATTCTCTGTTACCACTACGCCGCCAGTAGACTCCCCATACAGGTAACCGTTTACTGCGTCAACTGGTGACTTTGCCGAAAGCGATTCAGCACTTTTATCATATATGGCCCTCAGTTTGTTGCCGTATATTTCCTGCAGTGCATTGGCTATATGCTCCCGCACCTGGTACATGCCCAGGGTATGGGTTTGGATCACAGCCGTATCTTTGTAGAAATCAACTATCAAACCGGACACGCCATCACCTTCTGCATAAATCAGGCGGTAAACGTCTGTATGCGGATTGTCTATCAGGCCTAGTCGGGAACGATAGTCATAGGCCTGCTGAACTTTTCCTTTCCAGAAAGTATAATCCGGCGTTACCTGCTCAAAGGAAAAGATGCGTACAGCAATGGAGCCCGGTGCCCAGTGGCCCATTCCCAGGAACTCATGTTTACTGGAGTACACTTCCACTATATCACCTTCTGCCGGTTCTCCATCTGCTTTTCTGATAGCACCCGAAAACACCCAAGGGTGCTGGCGTTTTAATGAATGCTCCTTGCCTGGAGCCAAATATAATTGAATAAAAGACATGCTTTTAATGTGCTAATGCTAAATGATGTGACAAATATCGGTTGAGACTGACAAAATTGTTTGTGAAGGCTGCATATGAAACCAGCACATCAACTAATCAACCCTAACGCTTTCAACTGAGTGTATAGTTTCTGCACCGGAAGGCCGACTACATTAAAGTAGGAGCCTTCAATTCTTTCGATTCCTATCATGCCAATCCACTCCTGTATGCCGTAAGCGCCTGCCTTGTCGAAGGGCTGGAAATTTCGGATATAATAGTCAATTTCTGTCTTTGTCAGCTTTTTAAAAAACACTTTAGTGATGTCATGAAAAACGGCTTTTTGCTCTTTTATAAGGACACAGACACCCGTTATTACCTCGTGCGATGTTCCGGACAAAGCGCTCAGCATTTCAAAGGCTTCTTCGTAGTTAGCAGGCTTATTCAGGATACGCTCCCCGAGGCAAACAATGGTGTCGGCGGTGAGTAATATCTCGTTCTGCAAATCGTGTTGGTAAGCATCTGCTTTATGCGAAGCAAGGTACTCCGCGACCTCCGCCCGTTTCAGGTGTTCCGGGAAATCCTCGTTTACTTCCTTTACTCTTATTTTAAACTCTAAACCAAGCCCGGCCAGCAGTTCTTTGCGGCGGGGGGAGTTAGAGGCAAGCAGCAGGGGCCGTGATAAATTCATCTTCTTTGATGGAGCTAAATAAGAAACCACTAATAACTTTAGGATAGAAAAAGGTTGACTTCTGAGGCATGATGGCTCCACTGTGGCAAACGCGTTTCACCTGATCCATGGTAATCTCGTTCGTAATCAGCGCCAGCCTTGCCTCACCCGAATCCACCTGCCTGATGCAGGAGGTGAAGCTGCGTACGTAGCTTAAGTCTTCGTAGTCGCGTTGCGCCATCCGGTAAATGCCCAGCACTTTCTCAAAAATAAAATAATGCATCACTGTTAAGTCAAGGTTCTTGACCTCAGCCGGAAAGTTCCAGTCTATTTGCCCGTGCACTTCTGGTTTCAGGCGCAGTTTGTAGGCATTTCCGCTTAGAAATAGGCCAAAAGCCCACTGCTTACCAGCAATCACCTCGTTCAGTTCCAGCGGGTCTTCCTTCGGAATAATGGTGAAATAGCTACTTAGTTCTTTCAGGAATTCCTCATCTGTTATCTCCATCTGTTTCAGCACCCGATGCGTGGGCAAAATGCGCAGGTCATCGTGCTCGGAGTTTGTCAGGTACATGAGGTGGTAATTGTATGGTTCTAATCCGGTGTGGTTTGGATTCTGCGCCATTTGCTTTTTGCGGTACTCCAGTGAGCCTTCATAGCGGTGATGCCCATCAGCGAGCAGAATCTGCTTCCCATGCAGCGTATCCACGAAAAGCCGGATAATTTCATGGTCATGAATTACTGCCATCACATCCCGCACTCCTTGGTAATCTTCAGTCTCATAAAGTGGTGATCGGATGCTTTCGTCCAGGTAAGGCTCCAGTATAAAGGCCTCATCGGTATAAAGCCCATGCGTGGGGCTTGTATTCATTTCCGTCTCCTCCAGCAGCGCAATCCGGTCGTTAACAGCAGCGGGAATGGTGTTTTCGTGCCGAAGCAAAATGCCCTCTTTCCAGTCATAGGCTTTAATATTGCAGATAAAGCCTTTCCGCACATGTTCTTTGTCATTACCTGGTAAACGGAAATATTGGTAATACACATAAATCCCTGGCAAGTGGTCCTGCAGCAGCACGCCCTTGTCTTTCCATTGTTGCATCAGAATGGCTGCCTCCTGCGCAGGATTCTCGCCAAGTGGCACAGACAAGTGTATGCTGTTGATGGGATTGCGGTACAGCGCCTGCCGCTGCTTTTCAGAAACCACATCAAACAAAGGTGCCGTCAGTTCATCTATTTTGTCAGACAGGGTGTCGTTGTAGCGCCAGGCGCGGAGGGGTAGTATTTCAGCCATTAATGTTGTTGTTGATATGTAGAGAAAGAAGCCTTCAGATACTTCCTTCAGGGGGCAAGCCTTATGATTTTCCAGCTTTCTTCCTGCTGCTCATACACAATGCGATCGTGCAGGCGATTCGGGCGGCCTTGCCAGAATTCTATGCGCTCCGGCTGCAGCTGATAGCCTCCCCAATGCGGGGGGCGTGGTATCAATTCTGAGGTGGCATACTTCTCCGAAAGTTTTTTATCTGCTTCTTCAAGCACGCTGCGACTTTCTACCTCCTGGCTTTGGGGAGAGGCACAGGCGCCAATCTGGCTGCCTTTCGGGCGGCTGTGGAAGTATTTGTCCGACACCTCGGGCGCCACTTTCACCACTTTCCCCTCTATTCGCACCTGGCGCTCCAGTGCCGGCCAGAAAAAAGTAATTGCGGCAAAAGGCTTTTCGTTCAGTTCCCGGCCTTTTCGGCTATCGTAGTTAGTGAAAAAAGTAAATCCTAGTGCCGATACATCTTTCAGCAGCACAACACGGGCAGACGGCTTTCCTACGGCATTCACAGTAGACAGCACCATGGCGGTGGGTTCTTCAGCCTTAGCCGCTATGGCCTCCTCCAGCCACACGTCAAACTGACTTATCGGGTCTCCTGAAACAGACTCCTCAGAAAGCGCCTGCTTTGAGTAGTTGTTTCTTATATCCGCAAGATTATGAGTTAAAGCCATACTTTTAAGATTTGAATCAAAATTATAAAATTATCTGCTGTCTCTAAACTTATTTGTGCCGGCAGGTCTGCCTCATAGCAAAGTGAAGTGCTATTGTACAACCAGACAACGTATGTTTTTAAGCTAAACGGAGCTGTTTTTCTCGCAACAGCGCTACTTATACTTTCAGAAAGAGCCTTATAGGAAACATAAAACATCAATTCAGGCTTAATAAAAGCTAAATGCGAACATGCCCATACTGCTCTAAACCGACTTTTTTGTCACTTTCAAGGAAAAATTTGCTCCCTATGGCATCTTGGTTTATCTGTATTCGACCATATTTGCTGCTTTGCGTAAGAATGATAAAAGCTTTAACTTAAAGAAATCAGCATTGTTTAAGCCTGATGTTCCTTAATTACACTTAGAGCTTGTTTTTCATTTTGTTTTTGATGCGCACATGCGTGTTTTTAGTTTCTGACGGGGATTAGTATAAATGGGATAGCAAAACAGTTGCAAAAGCACTAGCTGTGGTCAGGTTCTAAAGGCGCTGTTTTGCAGCACAAAAAGAAAGGCGGAACAAGCTCTTTTCAGCGCGTCGATTCATGGAAGATAAAAGTCTAATAAAGCCTCAAAACGGCAGCTTACTTATCTCAGAGCCTTTTCTGGGAGATCCTAACTTTGAGCGGACGGTCATACTTATTTGTAACCACGACGAAGAGGAGGGTACATTTGGGTTGGTACTAAACCGCACCTCTAATTTGAAGTTGTCGGATGTAATTGATGTTTACAACGAAGCCTTCGATGCAGAGTTAGGCGTAGGCGGGCCTGTGCAGTACAACACCTTGCACTATGTACACCGCCTGCAAAGCCTGCCACAAGCAGTGAAGCTGGATGACGGACTTTACTGGGGTGGTGATTTCGAATTGCTGCGTACCATGATAGGGGCCGGATTGGTAAATACAGAAGATATTAAGTTCTTTTTGGGGTACTCCGGCTGGACTGCAGGCCAGCTACAGGAAGAAATAGATAAAAATGTTTGGATTGTAAACAACGATGCTGCGAATAAATTATTTAATTTGGATTCTGATACCCTTTGGCGCAGTGTTTTGCGTGAAATGGGAGGAAAATTCAAGGTGCTTTCAAATTACCCTACAGACCCGCGCCTGAATTGAGCACGTGTTATCTGTACTAAAGAATGTTGACATGACTACTGAAAATAACCAAATGGACACTACCGGAGCAGAGGCTAACAAACCTGAAAACCAGCAAAACGCTGGCACGCCTAATAGCATTCTGGAACAAAGGCTAGCTGACATAAATGCACGTAAACAAAGCGAACCGCAGCCAGATGAGGCGGCACCGAAAGAAGAACAGCCGGAAATGAAGCCAAATCTGACTTCCGAAAAAGAAGCCGATGAGGTTGAAGCAATTACGGAGGCCTTTGCTGAGGCGAACACTGATGTCAGAGACACAGAGACACCTGAAGAAGCCGCTATGCAGGAAGTCACTGCACCGGAGCAACAGGCTGCTTCTGCTGAACAGGACCCTGTAAAGGAGTATGCGCCTGAGCCAGACGCCGGTAAAGAGCTTGAAGCTGCCACGCCAGATTTACTTGACAAGCCTACCCCGGCTGCTGCCACAGGCGCCGCTACACAACACCACGAGGAAGAGGAGGAAGAAGAAGAAGAAACAGTTGATTACAGTCTGCTCTCTTTAGATGAGCTCCGCCAGCAGTTACAGACGGTGCTGAAGGGGTCAGATGCTATGAAGCAGAACAGGGTAATTAATGAACTGCACCGCCACTACGATCAGAAGTTCCAGGCGGAGCGTTATGAAGCCCTCGAAAGGTTTAAGCAGGAGGGTGGCACGGAGGATGATTTTGCCTATAGTACCTCCAAGGAGCATCAGGACCTGGAGAAACTGCTTTCCGCCTACCGCGAGGCCCGGCATCAGCAGCGCCAGAACGTAGAGGAGCAGCGCCAGCGTAACCTGGAGCGCAAGGAGCAACTGCTGACCCAGCTACGGCAACTGGTGGAGTCTGCTGAAACAAAGAACAGTAGCGATGAGGTGAAAAAACTGCAGGCAGAATGGAAGTCGATAGGGCCGGTGCCAGCCGGTGAAGCCCAGGAGCAATGGGATTCGTACCACGCCCTGCTCGACATCTTCTACAACAACCGCAGCATGTTCTTCGAAATGAAGGAGCTGGACCGCAAACGAAATCTGGATGCTAAAATTCATCTGGTGGAGCGTGCCGAAGCACTTAAGGAAGAACAATCTATAAACAAGGCTTTGCAGGAACTGCGCCACCTGCACGAAGAATGGAAAAACATAGGCCCTGTGCCCAATGATCAGCGGGACCCAATCTGGGAACGGTTTATTCAAGCCTCAGAACAAGTACATGAGCGCCGCAGGGCCTACCATGGGGAGCGCAACCAGCGTGAACTGGAGAACCTTACCAAAAAGCGCGCACTGCTGGAGCGTCTGCAGGAGTATACTGATTTCAAGACAGAACGCATAAACGAATGGCGTGACAAGACAGATGAGATACAGAAGCTGAAAGAAGAATGGGATGCGGCTGGTCTTGTGCCGAAAGAGCATGCCGAAGAGGTGAACAAGAACTTCTGGGGCAACTACAAAGCGTTTTTCCAGCATAAAAATCAGTTCTTTAAAGCACTGGACGAGCAGAAGATGCAAAACCTGCGCCTGAAAACAGAGCTGTGCGAAGAAGCCGAAAGCCTGAAGGACAGCACCGACTGGAACTCCACCAAAGAGAAGCTGATACAGCTACAGAAAAAGTGGAAGACAATTGGGCGTGTGCCTGATAAGCACTCAGATAAAATCTGGCAGCGTTTCCGTGCCGCCTGTAACGAGTTTTTTGACAGGAAGCAGTCCAGTGAGCAAAGCAAGAGTGCAGAGTTGGAGAAGCTTTCCGCAGAAAAAGCAGAGTTGTGCGACAGGATAGCTGAAAAACTGGCTATACCAACTACCGTTGGCTCAATGCTAGAGTATGAGGCGTTTGTTACAGAGTGGCGTGCCCTGGATACGGATAAGCGGCGCAGTAGCCCGAAAGTAGAAGAAAAGTTTATGGCCCTGATCGAGAAATACCTGGAGCGTGTGCCGGCACTTAGCCTGCAGGAAAGAAACGATTTGCTTGTAAAGCTGCAGGTAGAACGCATTAAACATAGCCCGGATGCCGGCCAAAAGCTACAGCAGCGTGAGCAGCACATACGCCGTGAGATAACACACCTGCAGAATGACATACAGACCCTGCGCACCAACATAGAATTTTTTGGCCGTTCTAAAAACGCCGATAAACTGCGCCAGGAGTATGAGGGAAAGATTGCGGATGCACAAAAGCGAATAGAACAGTTGCAGCACCAGCTGCAGGCGTTCAGAGGGTAAAAATTTCCCTCTGAGCCTCAAATCCTTAGCAGATGCAACAGATTTTTTTTAGAATAGCTGTTGCATGCTATAAATCTTCACCATACTTTTGCAACGCTTTAACACAATAAAGCACATCAAAAGTGTAAGCCTCCTTAGCTCAGCTGGTAGAGCAACTGACTTGTAATCAGTAGGTCGCTGGTTCGATCCCGGCAGGGGGCTCCACTCCAAAAAGCAGAAGTGTGTACTTCCTCTGCTTTTTTAGTAAAAATAGTACAGGCCTCCTTAGCTCAGCTGGTAGAGCAACTGACTTGTAATCAGTAGGTCGCTGGTTCGATCCCGGCAGGGGGCTCTTAATAGAAACCACTTACACCGATAAAAGGAGTAAGTGGTTTTTTTGTTGGGTCTGCTTTCTACCTGTTTTTCATTTAATGTGCTTGCTGCGCATGACGGGCAATATGCTTCCTTTTCTTTAAGATAATGCCGTAATTTGCAATCCGACTCCCTAAGGAACAACTATGCAACTGATAGAGGTAAATACCCCTGAACTGGCTCAGGAATTTTTAATGATGCAGGTCAGGCTCTACAAAAAAGACCCTAATTATATTCGCCCACTGGACAAAGACGTTGATAATGTATTTGACCCGAAGAAAAACAAGCTCCTCCGGGCAGGCGACGCGGTGCGTTGGGTGCTAAAGGATGAAAAAGGAAAATCCATTGGGCGTGTGGCTGCGTTCGTCAATAGGAAAACGGCCAATAAATACGACCAGCCCACAGGAGGCATGGGCTTCTTTGACTGTATCAACGATCAGGCGGCTGCCAACATGCTTTTTGATGCATGCCGTGATTGGCTGAAGGAAAAAGGCATGGAGGCTATGGACGGTCCTATCAACTTAGGGGAAAGAGACAAGTGGTGGGGCGTGTTAATTGACGGCTTCTACAAGCCAACTTACTGCATGCACTATAACTACCCCTATTATAAAGACCTGCTGGAGAATTATGGCTTTGAGTTGTATTTCCGCCAATACACCTACTACCGCACAGTAGAAGATCCGGTTCCACCGGAGTACAATGAAAAGGCACAGCGGATTCTGAAGGACAAACGCTATAGTTTCAGGCACCTCGACAAAAAGGACTTGAAAAAATATACAGAAGATTTCCGGAAGGTGTACAACAAGGCCTGGACAAAGCACCAGGGGGTGAAGGAAATGAGTGAAGCACAGTCCACAGTTATCATGAATACGCTAAAGCCTATACTGGATGAGCGCATCATGTGGTTTGCTTACTTTGAAGAGGAACCTGTTGGCTTTTTCGTTATCATACCTGAGCTAAACCAGTTGTTCCAGTATGTGAACGGGAAAATGGATTTTTGGGGAAAGCTGAAATTTGTATTTCACCGCTGGCGGGGTGCATGTACTTCTATGCACGGTATTGTTTTTGGTATTGCTCCCGAATACCAGGCAAAAGGCGTGGAGGCAGCCATCATTGTGGCAGCTGGTAAACTTATTCAGGGCAACCCCAGCATCCCTTACCACGACCTGCAGATGAACTGGATTGGTGATTTTAACCCTAAAATGATGAAGGTGATTGAGCAGGTGGGCGGGCGCATCTATAAAACCCATGCTACCTACCGTTACCTGTTCGACCGCACCAAAGAGTTCAAGCGAATGCCTATTATCCGTTAAAGCATGGACTCAAGGTCCATGTCTTTGCCTAAAACAGGTGACGAAATTTCTTTCCATTCCCAGCCATTATACTCTACCATGTACTTCAGTGCGCGACGGCGCTTGCTGAGCTTTTCTATTTTGTGCATATCAGGCTGTAGGATAGGAAATTCTGCCTGTTGCAGTTCATCTATATGTATGGCAGGCAGGTCACTTTTATCAGGCTGAATATAAAGGGAGGTAAGTGAGCCGATGAAGGTGGTGATGGCTTTCCGAAGCGGGACCAAATATTCATCTGCCGGACGCATTTGCTCCGGAACATACAGGAGCATAATCGTAATAGCTTCATCGAGGGCTGCCAGGTTCGGCAGGAGAGATTCTTCCTTATTTTTGTGCTGAAAGTAATGCAGCACCGGGTAAGACAAGTGCATCTGTCCCTGATGAACAATTTCGTGTGTTATATTCTGGAACTGGCCCTCTAGTTTTTTTAGATTCTCTCCGTTCCAGTTATTAAGCAAGATGCGCTGCGGGCTATTCCCAATGGAGGCAATTTGGATACTAAGCGCTCTGCGTTGCGTAACAGCCGACAACACAGGCACCATGTAGGTAATGGCGATAGTGATAAACATAAGGCCGGTAAAAGAGATAAAAGCTGTATAAATACTCCAGCCATCTGTTCCTGCTTTAAAGTCGCCATTTCCCAGGGTAGAAAGCGTATAGCCGGTGAAGTAGATGCGCTCCATCGAATTAGCAGGGAGCAGTGTAGTTGTGCTTATGACGGATTCATCATCAGAGGAATAGATAAAAGCATTTCCCGTCCAAAGGAGCAGCACCCATGTTATTAAAATAGTGAAGACAATAGTAATACCTGCCCCTGTGAGTGGTTCCCTCGTTTTCTTGATGCGGCCAATCCGATAATAGATTCTCCAGACAGCAAGTGTTACAGGGCCACTGATGATGCTTGCACCCCGTGGGGCAAAGGTGGTGTAAATGAGATCATAGGCTGTGCAGCAAACAATTATAACGCCTATAATGAAATATATAATCGATTCCATGGAAAGGGTGCATAATGAACCATATTCTTATGGCTTTTAATTTTTTGAGTTTATACCTTCGCGAGCTATTACAGGTTGCCAACAGCTGCTCGCTGTCACTTTTCATGCTATAGGCTAAAGGCTACTTCACCATGGATTCATTAACGCAAATTGTATTAGGAGCCTCCGTTGGGGAGGCTGTGGCAGGCAGGAAACTGGGGAACAAAGCGATGGTGTGGGGGGCTATAGCCGGCACCATCCCTGACCTGGATATACTGGCAAACCCATGGCTGGATACGGTAGAGCAACTTAGTTTTCATCGCTCCATTACCCATTCGCTACTTTTTGCTGTTGTCGTATCGCCAATTCTCGGGTGGCTGCTCCGGCGGTATTACAGGCACGAGTCCGCTACCTTCCGCGACTGGACCTGGCTGTTCTTTTTAGGCTTTACAACTCATGCCTTGCTGGACAGCTGCACCACATGGGGCACCCAGCTACTGTGGCCCTTCAGCAACTACGGCATTGCCTTCTACAATATCTTTGTTGTCGATCCACTCTATACCGTTCCTTTTATGGTGTTTGTGATAGCTGCAGCCTTCTATGCTCGTCACAATCCTAAAAGAGCTTACCTGAATTACGCCGGACTAGGTATTAGCTCTGCTTACCTTTTATTTTCATTTATAGCCAAGGCATCAGCAAACGAAGCCTTCGAAGAAAGCTTTCAACGTCAACAAATAAGCTATAGTGATTATATAAGCAAACCTACACCACTTAACACTATTTTCTGGTCTGTTACAGCTAAGGGCGAGGGTGGTTTTTATAATGGTTTTTACTCTTTGCTGGATGAGGATGACACCATAGAATTTGAGTATGTGCCGCAGCAGGCAGCACTGCTACAGCCATATCTGGGCAACCCCAAACTGGAGCGACTGCTCGAAATCACGAAAGGTTACTTTGCCGTTGTACCCGCTGAGGAGAATGGTATCCTTATACAGGACCTGCGCTTCGGAAAGTTTGACGGGTGGCGTGAAGAAGGCGGACAGTATGTGTTTGTCTACCATGTGTGGCAGAATGAGCAGGGAGAACTGGAGGTGGAGGAAATCAATAACCGGCCTGAAATAGATAAAGATTATTTAAAGGACTACTGGCAACGGATAAGGGGGATAAAAGAATAAGGCGCCTTTCAAAGCGCCTTATTCTTTACCTATTTTATAAGTTAGAGGGATTCGTAAAAAACCAACGCTTTTGCCCATCCTTCACCGGAATTTAAATCTATATTTTGTGCGGACACATATTCCTGCACTTTATCCTGCTTATCTGGTAGGGCTTTTAACAGGGACTTTCTGTTTAATTTTACTTTAACGGCCTTTTTATCCGGTGCTATAAAATAAAAAGTTTGCGAATCTATAAGTTCGTCATATTTTCTTCCTGCACTATAACCGCCTTTAAAGTCTGCTTTAACTAATTTCTTTTCTGGCACCATTACCAATTGCGTTCTACTGCCATCATGCATAACCAGTACAAACTGGTTAGCTAACTTTGCGTCTAGCTTTACCAAATCCGGTAAACGCCTGAAGTTATATTCCTGCTTTGTCTTGTTGTCTTCTATAACAAAACTCTCCACTTTATTAGGCTCAAGCACAAACTGCTCTCCTTTGGTATTCCGGTACAGAATATTATTCTCATAGGCATTGTATTTTACCTCCATGTTAGCGAAGAGTTTATTACCTGTTGTAACAGTCGCCTTACTCCATTCCTCATTAAAAAATGGCGTACCCTTCACACCTTCATATCGATTGTCGTAAGTACGTATCATCGTACCAGTTTTATTGCTTCCTATATCTGCTAAGTTTCTTTCAGCATCAAGGCCAGTAGGTACATTGGTTTGCGCAAAGGACAACTGGGTAACAAAAGCGAAGGGAAGTAGGAGCGTAAGCTTGTTCATATCATGTAGTGAATAGGTGAAACAGCAGGTTAATTTATCATCAAAGCAGCAAAAAGACCTCCTGAATATAGCTAAATAAACTTAATTAGAGTAGCATAAAAATTCCACTTATAGTTCCATCGAAAGAAAGGGGCTATTTAGTCCTTTTTTACGTTCTTTAAGAGGTTAAATATCTAAAATATTACACAATGACACAAAACAGGTGGTCACTGACTGGTAAGAAAGCAGTTGTTACGGGAGGTTCCAAAGGAATAGGAGCCGCTATTGTAGACGATTTTATCTCCCTGGGAGCAGAGGTACTGGCTGTAGGCCGAAAAGAGGAAGACCTGAAACGCCTGAAAGACATGTACCCGGAGCGCTTATATGTTGTTTCTGCTGATGTAAGTACCGCAGAAGGGCGAAAAATATTAACAGATAAAGTGCAGGAACAATGGGGCACGCTGGACATTCTGGTAAACAATGCGGGAACAAATATCCGGAAGCCTACTGCGGAATATACACCAGAAGAGTATGATTTTGTAATGGATACCAACCTGCGATCGGCTTTTGACTTAAACCGCCAGCTATACCCGTTGCTCCAAAAGTCCGGTCAGGCAAATATCATCCATGTTTCCTCGGTGGCAGGCTTGGTTCATGTGCGCACCGGCAGCATCTATGGTATGACAAAAGCCGCCATGAACCAGTTAACACGCAACCTAGCTGCTGAATGGGCCAAGGATGGCATACGCGTGAATGCAGTTGCCCCTTGGTATATCAGCACACCGCTGGCACAGACAGTGCTCCAGAACCAGGAGTTCTATGACTCAGTTGTGAGCAGAACTCCGATGCAGCAGGTCGGAAAACCAGAAGATGTAGCCGGTGCTGTTTCCTTTCTCTGTATGCCTGCTGCGGCTTATATCACCGGGCAGACCCTGGCGGTTGACGGTGGTTTTACCATCAATGGCTTCCATCCTCTGTAAATGGCCAACAGGCAAGGTATAAGGCAGAAAGTACCTGTAAATTTACTGGATATTTAAAGCAAATTTGATTACTTTTGTAGGATATGGAATGGAGAGCCTGCTGTAGTAGCAGGCTCTTTTTAACCTAAAAATATGGCTACACCCAGACTGCTGATTATTCTCCTGATTGCATTCCTTTCTGCTTCCGTAATTTCGTGTAAACCAGCTTGTCCTATTGCCTCCTGCCAGGTGCGCATGGTGCATCCGCATGGCGAGCAGGATTATAGAGGGCAGCCTATCTGGAAAAAACAAAACCCTAAAATGGGGCAGAAGCTTCCGAAAACATCCAAGGAAACGGTGCCAAACAGGAAGGACAACAGTAGAAATAAGAACTAGCCTATATAGCTGTTAGAGCATTTTTGCCTAAATTGCCTGAATTTATCAACCAACCAAAACACAAACATTAGATTTTAGACATGATCGAAGGCGAACGAATAATACCGATCAACATTGAAGACGAGATGCGCGGTGCGTATATCGACTACTCAATGTCTGTTATCATTTCAAGAGCCTTACCCGACGTTCGGGACGGACTGAAGCCTGTGCACCGCCGCGTGCTGTATGGTATGTCCGAACTGGGGGTATCTTATAACAAAGCGTATAAAAAATCGGCCAGAATAGTAGGAGAGGTGCTGGGTAAATACCACCCGCACGGTGACTCTTCTGTATATGAAACCATGGTGCGTATGGCCCAGGAATGGTCGTTGCGCTACCCGCTGGTAGATGGCCAGGGAAACTACGGTTCCATAGACGGTGACTCACCGGCTGCCATGCGTTACACGGAGGCGCGCCTCAAGCGTATGGCCGATGAACTGCTGGCTGATCTGGATAAGAACACCGTAGACTTTGTGCCCAACTTTGATGACTCCCTGAAAGAGCCATCTGTAATGCCTGCCAAGTTTCCGAACCTGCTCGTAAACGGAACTTCCGGTATTGCGGTAGGTATGGCTACGAACATGGCGCCACATAACCTGACAGAGGTGGTGAACGGTACCATCGCCTACATTGAAAATAATGAAATCACCATTGCTGAACTGATGCAGTACATTACTGCCCCGGACTTCCCGACAGGTGGTATCATTCATGGATACGATGGGGTGAAGTCTGCTTTTGAAACAGGTCGGGGACGTGTGCTGATGCGTGGCCGTGCCAACTTCGAAACAACACCTTCCGGTAAGGAGCAAATCATAGTAACAGAGATTCCTTACATGGTAAACAAGGCAACGTTGATTGAGAAAACGGCTGGTCTTGTAAATGATAAGAAAATTGAAGGTATAGCTGATCTACGTGATGAATCTGACCGCGACGGTTTACGCATTGTATACGACCTGAAGCGTGATGCTATTCCGAACGTGGTACTGAACAACCTGTATAAATACACGGCGCTACAGTCTTCTTTTGGTGTAAACAACGTGGCTCTGGTGAAAGGCCGCCCGATGACGCTGAACCTGAAGGAGCTGATTCATTACTTTGTGGAGCATCGCCACGAGGTAGTAATCCGCCGCACGCAGTATGAACTGGATGAAGCAAAGAAGCGGGCACATATTTTAGAAGGCTTGCTGATAGCGCTGGATAACCTCGATGAGGTGATCAACCTCATTCGTTCATCCCGAGATCCGGAAATTGCACGCAATGGCTTGATAGAGCGCTTTGGCCTGTCTGAACTTCAGGCACGTGCAATCCTGGATATGCGTTTGCAGCGCCTGACAGGTTTGGAGCGTGACAAAATTCAGCAGGAATTTCAGGAGATAATGAAGCTGATCGATTATTTGACGTCTATCCTGAACGATGAAGGTCTGCGCATGCAGATCATCAAAGATGAGCTGATTGAAATCAGGGATCGATACGGAGACGAACGCCGCACCGGCATTGAAGCCAGCACCGGCGATATTTCTTACGAGGACATGATCCCGGAAGAAAACATGGTGATCACCATTTCGCATGAAGGATATATTAAGCGTACTTCCCTTAGCGAATACCGCAGCCAGAGCCGTGGAGGCGTAGGCTCAAGAGGAGTGGCCGCATCAAAGGAGAGTGATTTTACAGAACATCTCTTTATTGCCAACACGCACCATCACATGCTGTTCTTTACAGAATCCGGTCGTGTATTCTGGCTAAAAGTATATGAACTGCCAGAAGGAGGGAAGACGACTAAAGGACGCGCTATCCAGAACCTGATACAGATTGAGAAAGAGGATAATGTGCGTGCTGTACTGAATGTACGCGACCTCAAGAATGAGGATTATGTACTCAATCACAATCTTGTGTTTATCACGGAGAAGGGCACCATCAAGAAAACGGCTCTGGAGGCATATTCACGCCCCCGTACAAACGGTATAAATGCCATTTCTATTAACGATGGAGACCGTCTGCTGGATGTGCAGCTGACAAACGGCAGCAGCGAGATTGTTATCGCGCTGGAATCCGGACGTGCCATTCGCTTTAACGAAACACAGGTTCGTGGAATGGGACGCAACGCTGCAGGTGTTCGCGCCGTAACACTTGGCGGACCCGATGACAAGGTAATTGGTATGGTTTGTGTAACAGATGAGAACACAGAACTATTAGTGGTTTCAGAGAATGGCTTCGGCAAACGCTCTCTTTTAGAAGAGTACCGCATCACAAACCGTGGCGGTAAAGGAGTGAAGGCCATGAACATTACTGACAAAACAGGTAAGCTGATTGCCATTAAAGGTGTGATAGACACGGACGACCTGATGATCATCAACCGCTCCGGCATCACTATCAGGTTACGTGTGGCAGATCTGCGCGTAATCGGTCGAGCCACACAAGGTGTTCGCCTGATTAAGCTAAATGAGAACGACCAGATTTCTTCGGTAGCAAAAGTGGAGAAGGAAAACGAGGAGGAAATTGTGGAAGCAGTGCTGGAACAGTCAGAACTGGCGCCGGAAGAATCGCTCAAACCAGATGAAATGATTGATCCTGAAAAGACTGAAGACACTCCGGAAGATACGGAAGAAATATAAGTTTTTTTAGTAAACGAACTAATTCACAAAGATTTAACGTTACACAAACAATCACAAACCATTCAAATTTAAGTATGAAAAAAATACTTTTAACAGCCTTGGCAGCCGCAAGCATTTCGGTAGCAAGTGCACAAAACTCGGCCGTGAACAGCGCCATCTTGAATCACAAGAACGGTACGTTGGACAAAGCCCAGGAAAGTATCGACAAGGCCATCGAGCACAAAAAAACCAAGGATAAAGCAAAAACCTGGTTTTACCGTGGTGTTATTTACCAGGACATGATCGGCAACCCGATTTATGGTAAAATGGCAGATGACAACACTCCAACTCTAGTACTGGAATCATTTGATAAAGCGGTAGAGTTAGATGGTGGCAACGGCGAATTTGCCAAGCAGGTACCTGAGCGTAAGGAGCAGCTTTATGGCCAGGTGCTGAACCAGGCGGTGGAATTCCACAACAACCAGGACTGGGAGAATGCTATTGAGAAGTATCAACTGGCAAGCAAAATCAGCCCTACAGATACAACAGCAGTATTATATGCTGCTTATGCCTCAACTGCAAACCAGGATTATCCTGCTGCAATTGGTTTTTATGACAACCTGATTGAAATGGGCCACACAACAGAAGATGTTTACAAGAACAAAATTCAGTTGATGCAGGCTACTGAAGCTTCTGACGAGGAAGTCATGAATGCATTAGCTTCTGGCTTAGAGAAGCAGCCAAACAGCGTTTACCTGATGCAGGAAGAACTTCGTTATTACCTGAAGAACGACCGTGCCGAGGAAGCAATGGATAAGCTGGACAAAGCTATAGCAGCAGACCCTAGCAACGCCAGCCTTTTAGCAGTAAAAGGAAACCTGTTAGAGCGTAAGAAGGATTTGGATGGTGCGACGGCAATCTATAAGAAAGCCATTGAAATTGAGCCTAATAACTTTGATGCTAACTACAATCTGGGCGTTTTAGAGTTTAACAAAGGTGCTGATGTAAACAACAGAGCAGCTAAAATGGATTATGCTACTTACCAGAAGAAAGGTAAAGCCCTTGAAAATGAGGCGAAGAAGCATTACCAGGCTGCAGTGCCGTATTTCGAAAAGGCACTTGAGATTCAGCCTAAAGACGAGGCTACCATGCAGAACCTTGTGAAGCTTTACACAAGACTTGAGCGCAAAGCCGATGCTGAGAAAATCAGCGCCATGATGAACAACTAAGATTTAACTAGTCTATATCAAAAAAGGAAAGCTATATAGCTTTCCTTTTTTTGTTTTAATTACATTTATCATAAGTTAAGATAGAGAATGCTGTAGAAAGAAGATACAGTGTCTTATATCTAAACACTACTTAACATAATATAAATTATAAGACTTATAATATACGATGTAAATCATCTATTTTAAGTGTCACATATAATATACTTTATGTTAAATAGCGACAACTGTCACAAGCAGCAACTCAATTAGTCATAAAGATTGTTTTTGTTTGAAGTATAGAAATACGGTGAGACTTAGAAACACCATTAGTGAAAATATTTTAATTATCTCGTAAGTTTTCATTGCTGCAAAATCAGAAACAAGTTCTATGATAATTGCAGTGAGCAGAAACAGATAAAGCAGAACTGTCGGTAAAGTAATTTTCATTATCGTGTTGTTTTATTTGCGAGACATCTCTTTTAATTTCAAAGCTGCTCCGTACAGCATGTATCTCTTTTCTTACAGGCTCAGTTAGTTAATGTTGCATAATAATTTCAGCTGTTAATATTATAGTTTTACAGCGATCTGTTTTTGATTTTAATTAACTCTTGTTGCAGGTGCTCTGTGTGCGTGTGCGCGTTTTCAGTACGTGCCATTTCAACTGCTTTTTCCTGCATAGCTTCCGCTTCAGTATAAAATTCCAACTTGTATAGCAAATGTGCCAGCGTGTCATAATAACCTGAATTCGGTGCTAATTCTACGGCACGTTTGCTCCAACTTAAGGCCCGGGTTAAATAGCGGTTATTTGTTGTGCCGGTCCTGTAAACGGCATATGCCGAATTGTTCAGCATCATCAGGTGACTCCTGCCAGCGTTGGGCTGAGCTCCTGTTCTCATATACGCCCGTTGATGCACCTGCACGGAGTCGCTGTTAGGTTTGTTTTGGCTTAGAAGCCTCATTCTGTCCCGGCTGGCTGCCATCGCAGCGCTGTCTGCTGCCAGCATTTGCTCTACAGAATCAACAGGCACCCCCATATAATACTCGTCTACATAGGAAACCAGCAATTGCAGGTATTGTGCTGTATCTCCGGTACTATTGTAAAACCGCATCATGTTGTTCTGAAATGTCATATTTCCACGCTTATAGTCAGTAGTATAAGTGCCACGGGCAAAAGAAGCTCCTTTATAAGCCAAATCCCGATCTCTTTTCGCGATTGCTTCCTCCATTGTGTTGCTGATGATCAGGTTGTTAATGCTGATGCGCTCCTGTAGCGGCAATGTAGTATACAGGCTATCTACAAGTTTCTGGTTGAAGCGAGCACGTTTAAAAGCTTTGCTATCTACATGTGGCCCTTGCTGATGTATGAAGACAACTTCAGCAAAAGAATTAAAAGCTTTGGCTGGTAAGGCATCCACGTAAACGTTTAGTAGCACCTGCTCTACTGTTAATCCTAATTCATTGAGAAGCAAGATGTAACTTTTGATAAAATCAGCATCCCTCCTGCCCGCTACAAGCTCCCGCTGATAATAACTCACACTTTTGTTGGCGGCTTTTCTCTGCTTAAACTCCTCTATATCACTCAGGTATCGTTCAACACTTGTAGTTGTAGAACCCTGCCTATAAACTAATCCTCCATCAGAATCAAAATACAGGTAAGTAGGATACTGCTGCACATTATACTGCTGTTGCATCTGACGGGCCAGAGCGGAGCCATAAGGAGCCTTCACATTCAGAAATTCCTTGTTGAGAATGCCCGTAACAGCTGGATCATATAAGCCGGAATCTGTCCATGCCTTTCTTGCCTCTTCAGATAAATTTGGAGAAACATGAGGCCGTGATTCTACCAGAATAAAAACAGGTTTACCTGTCCTTTTTGCCTTTGCCATCACTTCGGGCAGGGCATCATTTTCAAACTGAATCTGCTGGCTATAACTGAAGCGGATGATTAGCAGAAGAAAAAAGCAAATAGTAAGTAAAGTTTTCATGTGTAGCTTAAGGAGGTGTAGCAATAGATTTATATGGTAATATATGGAAATTATATATAAATCACTTCTTATTACCATTGTTTAAACTTTTACAATTGGCAGGAGTATCAATATAAGGAGTCTTTTATTTAGTCATCCACCTTAAACAAATCTTAACCAACCAGTAAAACTTAAAACTTATGGGAATAACATTAGAACAGGCGCAAGCAGCTGTAAACGCAGCCAAAGAGAAAGCACAGGAACTAGACCTGAAAATGAACATCGCATTGGTAGACCCTGGTGCTAACTTAACAGCCTTCGCACGTATGGATGGTGCCTGGCTCGGATCTATTGATATTGCGGTAAAAAAGGCCAGAACAGCCCGCTTCTTTGACATGCCGACCGGCGACTTAGGTCAGGCGTCGCAGCCAGGCGGCTCACTCTATAACATTGAACACTCCAATGGTGGTTTAATTACGTTTCCGGGAGGCATTCCGATCAAAGACGGCAACGGAGAAATTATTGGTGCTATTGGCGTGTCTGGCAGCACAGTCGAGAACGATCACACAGTGGCCGAAGCCGGCATGAACGCTGTAAAATAAGTTAACGAATCAATTACATAATAAAAAAGGAGTCGCAGCATATGGCCGCGACTCCTTTTTTATTGTATAGTATATCCTGTTCTTTAAAAGATATACTTTGTGCTCAGGAAGTTAGAATTTCCTTCGTTTATAATTTCATTGATGAGCTTCTTGTTATTCTCGTTGAGCTTCGTGGCCACCAGCGAGCGGATTGAGAAGGAACGCAAAGCATCTACCACTGACAAAGTCCCTTCTGCACTGTCTTTACGACCCGTAAACGGAAAAGTGTCTGGTCCGCGCTGGCACTGGCAGTTAACATTCACGCGACTCACCTGATTTACCAGTGGATCTATCAACGAGGCTGTTTCTGCAGCATCATTACTGAAAATACTGACCTGCTGGCCGTGCGTAGATTCAATTAAATACTGGATTGGCTTCTCCAGGTCATCAAAAGGCACTACCGGAATAACGGGTCCGAATTGCTCTTCACGGTAAACTTTCATGTCCTGGTTTACAGGGTAAAGTATGGCTGGATAAACAAAAGACTTAAAAGAGGTACCTCCTCCTCTATTCACCACAGAAGCGCCATGTGCGGCGGCATCATCAATCAGTTCTTTCAGATAGGCAGGCTTATGAGGCTCCGGCAGTGGCGTTAGAGCCACTCCTTTCTCCCATGGCATGCCAATCTTCAGTTTACAGACAGCATCACTTAACTGCTCTAGGAACTGATCCACCTTCGAGCGGTGTACAAATACAATCTTAAGTGCTGTACAGCGCTGCCCGTTAAAAGAAAGCGCACCCAGCACAGTTTCAGAAACAGCCAGGTTTACATCTGCATTTTCTGTAACGATGGCGGCATTCTTGGCATCCAATCCTAGTATGGCCCGCAACCTGTTCACCTTCGGGTGAAGCTTCTTCAGTTCATCGGCTACTTTACTGGAACCAATCAATGTTAAGACATTTATTTTGCCTGACTGCATCAGTGCCGGTACAATGGCATGCCCGCGCCCGTAAATAGTGTTGACTACCCCTTTCGGGAAACACTCTTTGAAAGCCTGCAATAATGGGTAGTGCAATAACGTACCGTGCTTTGGCGGCTTGAACAACAGCGTATTCCCCATGATAAGGGCAGGAATAAGTGTGGTAAACGTTTCGTTCAGCGGGTAATTAAATGGCCCCATACACAGCACCACTCCCAGCGGTGAACGACGGATTTGGGCAACAATCCCCTGCTCAATCTCGAAGCGGGAAGAATCGCGGTCGAGGTCTTTAAGGGCATCAATGGTCGCATAAATATATTCCACTGTTCTGTCAAACTCTTTCACAGAATCCGCAACAGATTTCCCTATTTCCCACATGATGAGCTTCACAACAATGTCTTTCTGCTCAATCATTTTATGCGTAAACTGCTCTACACAACGGATGCGGTCCTGCACACTCATGGTCGGCCACTGCCCGCGGCCATTGTTATAGGCTGCCACAGCTGCATCCAGTGACTCCATTGCTTCCTTTTCCGTGCAAACAGGGTAAGTGCCGATAACCTTGCGTTTGAAGCCTTCAGGGGTTTTAACAGCTACCGGAGAATAAACTGTATGCACAGCCCCCTCCCACTGTTTCATTTCTCCGTCAGAAAGAAACTCACGCTGATGGATTTCCTGTTTCAGCTTAAATTCTTCCGGAATCTGATTTTCCTCAACAAAAATTGATTTTACCTGGTCTTCTGTTGCATTCTCTGCAAAATCAGTTACACTCATTGCACGTTTATTAGGTTTCGTAATAATTCATGAAGCAGCTCATTTAATGGTGTGTCAGCAACAGCTCTAGTTCGATAAGTAAAGGAGCAGGTAATCACACACCATCACGCGTAGCTACTTTTAGTGCTACAAAAGTAGAGGTAGTTTTTGAATTATAAAATATTAGGCCGGAATAGTTGCGTAAATAATAATTATGCAAGCCTAATACTGTTATTTTACTAACAAGTGTTAGGTTCTTCTATATAAATGTAAAGTCACAAGCTCCTGTACGCGTAAACAAGAGACCATGACGGCCTGGCTACTAAATCGAAAGGACCTTGAAGAACGGCAACAGTTTTGCCATCAGTATTTGTAGAGTAAGAAAGAAGAAGCCGCTTTAGCATAAATTACCTAAGCCTGCAGTTTTCTGCTGAAAAACCTTTGGAGTGGTTCCCACCTTGTTTTTGAACGCCCGGATAAAATAATTGAGGTTCTGAAATCCCGCCATGTAGCAGGTCTGTGTCACAGAGTTGAGTGGGTTCCGGAGATATTCTTTAGCCAGCCTTATTCGCTCTTTCAGAATGTAATCGGCGGGTGTGAAACCAAACTCTTCCTTAAACTTCCTGAAAAAGCTGGCGCGGCTCATGCAGGCTTTGTCGCTGAGTTTATCCACGTCTATTTTGGATGTGATATTTTCTTTGATGTACTGGATGATATGGCCGAAGCGATGGCTATTGGCAAGAGACTTATAATTGTTTTCGAAAAACTGCCTTGCCTGCGTCTGCATCAGCCGGACGAGTAATTCGCGGAGAGCCAGGTTAGCCAGAATATCCTTTTCACGACTGTGGTCATTGATGCTGATGCGGATAAGGCGGTTAATGATATCAGCAAGTTCCACATTATTAGCCAGGTGAAAATACTGTTCATTTACCTGCCACTCTTCTCCTGCCTCTGCTTTAGGGTGTTGCTCATTTAACAGCTGTATCGTGCTTTGTATCTGCTCTGCCGAAATGGCAAGCGCAATGCACTGGGTGGGATTTTGTTTTTCAGCCTCCGGAAAATCAATCTTCATCAGCTCGTTCGGCGGCACAATAATTGATTCGCCGGGGAAATAGTCAAAGCCGGGCTTATCGAAGAGGTGCATCACTTTTTTGCCCCGCAGCATACTTGTCAGTACCCAGTATCCAAAAGCTAAGTTCACTCCTTTCGCTGCCTCATGTGTTTCAAATACATTCAATTCGCAGGCATCCAGGGTGTAAGCAGATCTGTTTTCAACTAAAGTGAACAGGGAACGCTCATCGCGCACTGGTATAGGTTGCAGTGTGTTTCCGGGTGCCATACGGTTTTCAGTAAGTGATTGCTCAATATATAAACCTTATACTTCAATATCAACCTGATACGATAAGAATAGTTTTTGATATAATAAGAGAAGTTTAACTGTATTTATCTGCGGACCTTAGACAAAACGAAAAAAAACAAATTTAACACGTTAAACTATGGACACAGTAGCAATGCCTCAGGAAAAGTCAGCTGTATTGGAGCGGCCTTCCTTTAAAGAAAAATACGATCACTTTATCGGGGGGCAGTGGGTAGCACCTGCCAGCGGAGAATATTTCGACAACATCTCTCCTATCGACGGCAAGCCTTTCACCAAAGCAGCCCGTGGTAACAAAGAAGACATAGAAAAAGCCTTGGATGCCGCGCATGAAGCTTTTAAATCTTGGTCTAAGACCTCCGCAGCCACAAGGGCCAAAGTACTTCTTGACATAGCGGATGTGATAGAGAAAAACGCGGAAATGCTGGCCAGAGTTGAAACCGTGGACAACGGGAAAGCTATACGTGAGACACGCGCAGCCGATATTCCGCTGTGCATCGACCACTTCCGATACTTTGCCGGCGCTATCCGTGCCGATGAAAGCACTATGTCAGAGCATGACGAGTTCACTATCAGCATTAACCTGCAGGAGCCGCTTGGCGTGGTGGGGCAGATTATCCCCTGGAACTTCCCGCTGCTGATGGCCACCTGGAAAATGGCCCCTGCCCTGGCTGCCGGCTGCTGCGTCGTGATGAAACCAGCTGAGCAAACCCCAACTGGTATTATGGTGCTGATGGAGCTTATTAAAGATATCATTCCAGCCGGGGTGCTGAACATTGTGACCGGATTCGGCACAGAGGCAGGCAAGCCGCTTGCGCAATCGCCAAGGGTAGCAAAAGTGGCCTTTACGGGCGAAACCACCACCGGGCGACTGATCATGCAGTATGCCTCTGAAAACCTGGTGCCGGTTACAATGGAATTAGGCGGTAAGTCACCAAATATCTTCATGCCAAGTATAGCCGAGGCCGATGATGAATTTTTTGACAAATGCGTGGAAGGCGCCGTAATGTTTGCCCTGAACCAGGGAGAGGTTTGTACTTGCCCTTCGCGCATACTCGTGCACGAAAGCATCTACGACCGCTTTATGGAGCGTGTCATCCAACGCACAGAAGCTATCAAATTAGGCCACCCGCTATCTGAAGATACCATGATGGGCGCGCAGGCTTCTAACGACCAGTTTGAGAAGATTCTCTCATACATGGATATAGGTAAACAGGAAGGTGCTGAAGTGCTGACAGGTGGCGGTGCCGCCGGCCTTAACAGCGGCCTGGAGAACGGGTACTATATCAAACCAACCATCTTTAAGGGCACAAACAAAATGCGGGTGTTCCAGGAAGAGATTTTCGGACCGGTTGTATCTGTGGCTACCTTCAAAACTACTGAAGAAGCCATCGAAATGGCAAACGATACGCTTTACGGCTTAGGTGCCGGCCTCTGGACCCGAGATGCGCATGAAATCTACCAGATTCCACGTGCCATACAGGCAGGTCGTGTATGGGTTAACTGCTACCATGCCTACCCGGCTCACGCTCCGTTTGGTGGTTATAAAAAATCAGGTTTTGGCCGTGAGAACCACAAAATGATGCTCAACTATTACCGCCAGACCAAAAACATGCTCATCTCTTACAACAAGAATAAGCAAGGTTTCTTTTAATCTTTCAATGTATCACAGAAACCCTGTAGTTTTGCTACAGGGCTTTCTTATTTAATATGAAAGACAATGGAGGTAAAACGCGTAGACATAACCGATAAGGCCAAAGAGGTGATTGACCAGCTGCGGGACAGGCATGGGCCTTTAATGTTCCATCAGAGCGGTGGCTGCTGCGATGGCTCAACCCCCATGTGCTTTGAAGATGGAGAGTTCCGGGTAGGCGACAGTGATGTGCTGCTCGGGGAAGTGCACGGCTGCAAATTTTATATTGCTCGTGATCAGTACGAGTATTGGAAGCACACGCAACTGACACTGGATGTAACGCCAGGCCGGGGTGCCAGCTTTTCGCTGGAGATACCGCTGGGCCTGCGTTTCCTTATTCGTTCTAAACTGTTCACTCAAGAAGATCTGGAACAGCTGCCAACTTTATAGTACAAGAATTTTTAGATAAGGGTGTAACGGAACTCACCAGCACAAACTCCTGCTCTTTCTGAGGCAGGAGTTTTTTTTGTACCTCTTTATAGTTTAAAGAAGCTGCTTTAACTGAAAATAGTAGCAGGTGTACCAACATCAATTCAGATATAACATAGGCTACTCATGCAATAAATATCATTGATTCATACAGGAAAATATAAATATACCGCGCTAACGCAACTACAAAACTCCCGTACAACATGGCTGACTTTGCTACTGCTCAATATAATACAGCATTAGCCTGTCATTATTTTGTACCTGTTGAACTGGAATTTAATGGATAAAGAAGATATACATTTATGGGACTGGGAACGCCTTTTACTTGGTGATGCTCCCAGGGAATTTATGGCAGAAGTATTTGTACGCACTTTGGTTATGTACATCATCCTGATTGTGGTGCTGCGGCTGTTTGGTAAGCGAATGAGCGCGCAACTAAGTATCACCGAAATGGCTGTGATGATTACACTGGGTGCTATTATAGCTGTTCCCATGCAGATACCTGACCGCGGGATGTTGCCAGCTATTGTCGTGCTGCTCTGTGCCCTCCTGTTTCAGCGCGGCCTGAACTGGCTGACTTTTATAAATAGTAAGTTTGAAAATATAGCGCAGGGCAAAACGAGCCTTTTGGTTGCAGAGGGTTGCATGGAGCTGAAGGAAATGAAAAAGACAACCGCTTCGCGGGAGCAGGTTTTTGCAGTGCTTCGAAACAAGAATGTACAACACCTGGGCCAGGTAAAACGGCTTTACCTCGAGCCTTCCGGTAAATTCAGCCTTTTCAGGAATGAAGACCCATTGACCGGACTGAGTGTATTACCATTGCAGGACGAGGACTTACTGACAAATCAGCCACACGACAATGGCCACTATGCCTGCAACAACTGCGGCAATACAGTGGAAAGTGATGATAAACCAAATGATGAATGCTCGCGCTGCGGTGCAAACATGTGGACACAGGCATTCTCTTTGATTCCTGAAAACCACAATGATTTCACCCTGAAAGAAGCGGATGAATAAAATAATTTATCAAATAAATTTAGACCAATAGAAAAATGGGCGCAGATGATATAGCTATAACAGATTACATGCGGATAATCTTAGGGGATGTTCCCTGGAGTTTTCTCATAGAAGTTATTATCCGTATTACCTTCATATACCTCCTGCTCATGGTGTCGATGCGGTTTATGGGAAAACGTATGGCCTCGACCCTTAGCAACAGTGAGTTGGCTGCGCTCGTGTCGTTGGCTGCAGCCGTTGGAGTACCCATGCTTGCCCCCGAACGTGGCATGTTGCCTGCCCTGATTATAGCCGTTATTGTAGTGAGTATTCAGCGGATTATTTCCTACTATTCCTACAAAAGCAGCAAGTTTGAGTTTTTGGCTTTAGGTGACATTAGTGTTCTGGTGAAAGATGGCAGAATGCTGCTGGATGTAATGAAATTAAACCGGGTATCTCCTGAACGGCTTTTAGCAGAATTAAGAAGTGCCGGTATCACCAACTTAGGCAAAGTGAGAAGGTCTTATTTTGAGGCAACGGGTGAATTCACTAATTACCTGTATGAAAATCCGATACCAGGCCTGAATATCCTGCCTGAATGGGATGAGAGTTTCAGGTCAGAGCAACAGGAAACAGTGGACACATTTGCCTGCCGTAATTGCGGCAATACAGTCGAAAATGAAAGAGACAGGGAATGGAACTGCAGCAACTGCGGTGAGAAAGACTGGACAAATGCCATCGTAAGCTGAATTACTGAAGGAAGGCTAAGAACCACTTAAATAAAAAGGTCCTGCATCAGAATGTGCAGGACCTTTTTATTACGGTCACGAAGGATTATTTGGCAGCTATACGCATCTCAGTTTGCTGCGGTGCCTGCTCCAGCATAGCGTAATCATCATTTCCGCCCCTCATCCAGCTTACGGCAGCAATGGTCAAAGCCGTTACAAGCGCAATAATAAAAGCAGGCAGGAAGCCATCTGTTTTAAAATTGCCCACCAGTTTGTCAACCAATTTTATCATCAGGGCAACCACGAACAAACTGACAATGGCTTCCAGTAAGAAAAAGGTAACCAGGTTGAGTAAACCGCTAAGCAACCAACCAATGGTTGCATTTAAAATGGCTATCAGAAACGCCACCCACAGCGCAGTCCAGAAACTTTTTACATGCACACTGGACATGGCATACGCCAAAATTAAAATGACGCCGGCTGTTATAAATAAATTCAGTATAAATTCCATAGTGTTAATTTGTTGTTTAACTATAGAACACTACTACGCAGGCAGCACTGGTTTTGATAATAAAAATTATCAGTTCCGATACTCAGGCTTCATCTTATTCCGGTAATTCGCTTCAAATTTTATTACTTTAGGCCTTGCTACAGACACTACATAGGGGTCTGTCGGGTTGATGCGGTAATAATCCTGGTGGTAATCTTCTGCCTCCCAGAACTTTTTTAAAGGCTGCACTTGTGTAACTATATCATCCCGATAAGTACCTGCTTCGTCTAACTGTCGCACATAGTTTTCTACGATGCTTCTTTCTTCAGGCGTGCGGTAAAATACCACAGAACGGTACTGTTTGCCATAATCGGGGCCTTGTCTATTGAGCGTGGTCGGATCATGCGTAGCAAAAAACACCTCTACCAGCTCCCGGTAAGAGATTTCCTCTGGATCATAGTAAACTTGTACTGCCTCTGCATAATCCGTCTCGCCGGCGCTTACTTCATGATAAGTAGGATTATCCTTGGTACCACCGGAATAACCTGATACAACCGCGTTCACCCCTTGCAAACGCTCAAAATAAGCCTCTGTACACCAAAAGCAGCCGCCAGCGAAGGTCGCCTTCGCTAAGCCTGCTGTGTCCTCAGGCAATAACACCGCGCGGGTATCACTTGTGAAGCTGCTGGAATAGCGGTCGGTCGTGGCTTCGGTACATGAAGTAAAAAGAAGGAAGAGGGGTAATAATGAGTAAAGGTATAGTGAAAATATTTTCATAGGATAAGTATAGCGTTCTTTCTTAATAATGATAACAAGCTTTCAATGGATTTAGTTTGGACAGAGACTCTTCCTGCCTATCTTTGATTATAAAGATTAGCATCTAACATCATGCAACTGCTCTATAACAACCACCTGCTGCAGGAAAATGAGTTGCGGCTGCCCCTCACCAACAGGGCCTTTCAGTATAACGACGGTTTTTTTGAGACTATCATTATCAGGCAGGGCCGATTGAGCTTCTGGGAAGACCATATACTGCGCATGAAGGAAGCTGCCACCGCATTGCAGTTATCGTTACCCCCGTACCTAACCTCACCTGCCATCCCGGAAAAGCTTCTGAACCTGGCCGAACAACAGCAGGCAATGGAGCACGGAAGGCTAAAACTAAAATTCTGGAGAGCCGGCGCCGGTATCTATACCCCTGAAACAAACCAGGCAAATTGGCTGGCCACCGTACAGCCAGCCACGCCAGTGTCTAACCTGCCGCTGCAGGTGGGCCTTTGCAGGCAGGTCCGGACACAGTATTCTCCTCTCTCCCATTTTAAGGGCCCAAACGCGCCTTTGTACATCATGGCAGCCATAGAGAAAGACAACAGGAATCTGAATGACATATTGCTACTAGACCTTCAGAACAATGTGGCTGAGTTTATTTCCTCTAATGTGTTCTGGGTAAGCGATAACATAGTATATACTCCAGCTTTAGAAACAGGGTGTGTCAACGGTATAGTGCGACGCAACATTATGCGATGGTGTCGGCAAAATGATTTAGAAGTAGCAGAGGTTTTAGCTGATGTAGATCAACTGTATCATGCTGATAGTGTGTTCTCGGCGAATGTAACCGGAATAAAAAGAATAGCCAGCATAGAGGAGATTTCGCTTCCCACGCAACACCCGCTGGTGGATAAGCTAAAAAATGAACTTTTTAAATAGAGGGAGTAAATTAAATTTAACTATGAGCACGCTAAAATTTAATTCTTTTCTAAGCAAGGTTAGATGATTTTAGGCTCTGACAAGGCTTATAGAGAGGTGATAGCAATACTATTATGTGAAAAGTTGCCGCCGCCGGTTCTGAAAGACCGTATTTGCAGCTCAAATAACAAATCATAAGCATGCTCTAAACCTAATCATCTATTTTTGCTATAGAGCAGCATATCTTCCACGAAAACCTTGGCAGAAAACCTGTGCCAGGACCACCTGCCACACTTATTTTAATTAAAATGCTTTATTAGTTAATAGTTAAAAGCTCATATATAGCTCATTTTCATACCTCTAGTTAGTACCGGGGTTTTGGTATTTTCTATAGAAGAAGAATTATTATAAATAGACAAAAATTCTAGCTAACTTATTTGTATTTTGGGCGTATTAAGCTTTTAGGATATAATACAACACGCATATTAATCTGCTTTATCATCAGAATACAGCGCGGGGAATTTTAATATCGTTGTTTTATAACACCTCCAACATACTAATCTTACATACTTTTC
Source organism: Pontibacter diazotrophicus (assembly GCF_003367245.1). Taxonomy (GTDB): domain Bacteria; phylum Bacteroidota; class Bacteroidia; order Cytophagales; family Hymenobacteraceae; genus Pontibacter; species Pontibacter diazotrophicus. Next base: position 52,890 of record NZ_QRGR01000004.1, read on the forward strand.
ATTCACCTGCTTTCAGGAGAAAGAAACATTTCTTCGCTAAAGATAGCCTCTAGCTATACTGTAGTATCCTTTTCTGAACACACACACACAACAAAAATTACCTCTGTATTTATGTTTCATATTTATACTTATTCCTATGAGGAAATTTTACGTGTTAGCCTCCCTGCTACTGGGTGGCATAATTTTTACCCAGGAAGGATATTCACAGCAGAAAGAGCGGGTGAAGGAAAGTCTGGAAAATGCAAATGAGGCACCCTCCTTCATCAAGTTTAAAGCCGGTGAAGAAAAGAGTTTCAGGCCAGATCAAGCCAGCCAGGTGCTTAAATCTTTTCTTAAGCTACCTGCTGAAGAAGAACTGAAGCCGGTAAAGCAGGAAACAGACAAGGAAGGTTTTCTGCACCAGCGCTTCGCGCAGTATTACAAGGATGTGCGGGTAGAATATGGCAGCTACAACGTGCACAGCAAGAATGGTGTGGTACAGTCTATCAACGGCGAAATCAAGAGAATAGGAAAGCTAAACACCAAGCCTGCACTGGCAGAAAAAGCAGCTTTGCAAAAAGCGTTGGCCTTTGTGGGAGCCAAAACATACATGTGGCAGGACCCGGGACAGGAAGCCTGGATCAAGAAATATGAAAATGATCCGAAGGCTTCTTTTAAACCAAATGGTGAGCTTGTAATCGTGAATAACTACCTGGCTTTGTCTAAAGAGAAAAGCGATCAGCCTGTACTCGCCTGGAAGTTTAATATCTATGCGCAGGAGCCATTGAGCCGTGACTACATCTATGTTGATGCGCAAACAGGCGAAGTTGTTCACAAAGATGCCATTATCAAGCATGCAGCTGCCTCAGGGTCAGCAGCAACCCGTTACAGCGGCACACAAAACATTACCACTGACAGCTACAGCGGAAGCTACCGCCTCCGCGACTATTCAAGGGGTGGCGGTATCGAAACATATAATTGCAAAACCGGCACCAGCTATAATACGGCGACCGATTTTACAGATGCCAACAACAGCTGGACAGCCGGCGAGTTTAACAACACTGCCAAAGACAATGCGGCACTTGATGCACACTGGGCAGCGCAGAAAACCTACGACTATTTTAAAAGCCGCTACAACCGCAATAGTTTCGATAATGCCGGGACAAAAATCAGAAGCTACGTGCATTACGACAAGAGCTATGAAAATGCCTTCTGGAACGGCTCTGTAATGACTTACGGCGATGGCGGCACCCGCTTTGATGCCCTGACAAGCCTGGACGTGGGAGCCCACGAAATTGGCCATGCCGTTTGCTCCAGCACAGCCAACCTTGTTTACAGCAATGAGTCCGGTGCTTTGAATGAAGGCTTATCAGATATATGGGCAGCCGCCGTAGAGCAATATGCTGCACCAACCAAATCAATCTGGCTTATAGGCGAAGACATAGACAAGCAGCGCCCTGCACTGCGTTCTATGAGTGACCCAAATGCAGAAGGCCAGCCTGATACCTATAAAGGCACCAACTGGTACAGCGGCACTGGCGACAACGGCGGCGTGCATACCAACAGTGGCGTGCTCAACCATTGGTTTTACCTGCTGTCAGTAGGCAAGTCAGGCACAAACGACCATGGTGCCGGTTATAGCGTGGCTGGCATAGGTATTACGGATGCAGCTAAAATCGTGTACCGTATGGAAACTGTTTACCTCACCGCTAACTCTGGCTATGCCGATGCCCGTACCTATGCTATTCAGTCAGCGGCTGATTTGTTCGGCGAAGGTTCTAACCACGTAATCCAGACAACGAATGCCTGGCATGCGGTGGGTGTAGGTGGCAAATATGGCCAGACTGCCTACTGTGCATCTAAGGGCAACAGCACAACAGATGAATGGATTGCCGGAGTGAAGGTAGGCAGCTTTACAAACACTTCGTCTGCTGCAGGCTATTCTGACTTTACGGGCAAAACAATCAGTTTGAATGCTGGTAGCACCTATGCCCTTACTCTTACGCCTGGCTTTTCCGGTTCAGCCTATAATGAATACTGGAAAATCTGGATTGACTATAACAAGGATGGTGATTTTGATGATGCCGGAGAACTTGCCTTCGACGCAGGAAAACTCAATACTACAGCAGTATCCGGGAATCTTGTTGTAGCTTCCGCAGCATCAGGCACAACCCGTATGCGGGTGTCCATGAAATACAACGGCGCTCAAACAGCCTGCGAAACATTCAGCTATGGAGAGGTAGAAGATTATACCGTCAGCTTCTCCGCCCCTACAGCCTGTGCTGTTCCGGCTGGTTTAGCGACATCCAATATTACGGCTTCCACTGCTACACTTTCCTGGGCAGCCGTTTCCGGCGCTTCCAGTTATAGTCTGCGTTCAAGGGTAGTAGGCACCACTACCTGGAGCACCAGCACAGTTACAGGTACTTCGGCAAATGCAACTGGCCTGGCGGCGGCTACACAGTATGAGTTCCAGGTAAGCAGTACCTGTGCCAGTGGCAGTTCCGCCTACTCTGCCTCTAAAACCTTTACTACCGGCGCTGCCAGCCTAAGTTACTGTGCTTCGAAAGGCGGAAATGCCAGTTATGAGTGGATTGATTTAGTGGAGTTTGGAGGGTTCAAAAATGCAACGGGCAACAACGGGGGCTATAAAGACTTCACAAGCCTTACCGCCACTGTGGCTCGCGGAAGCAGCAGCACCATTTACATCAGCGCGGGCTTCTCCAGCACAGCCTACACCGAGTACTGGAAAGTATGGATAGACTTTAACCAGGACGGTGACTTTGATGATTCCGGTGAGTTGGTAGTGAGTGGCTCCTCGTCCAGCAGTGCTACGCTGAGTGCAGCCATTAATGTGCCTTCCGGCGCCTTACTGGGCAAAACTAGAATGCGAGTATCTATGAAGTATAATGCCGCACAAACTGCCTGCGAGAGCTTTGGCTACGGTGAGGTGGAAGACTACAGCGTGAATATTACAAATACCTTACAGGGTATTGCTACTTCTCAGAGCGTAGAGGCAAACACCTTGGGAAGTGAAGTATCACAGGATGTTATAGTATATCCGAATCCTGCCGATAGCTACATCCGTGTAACAACACTTGCGGATGAAGCAAAAGGAAGAGTAATGAGTATGACTGGTGCAGCAGTGATGCAGTTCGAGCTGAAGCATGGAAGAAACCAAATGGATATTTCAGCCCTGCCTGCCGGTATCTATATACTGGAGGTGCACGATGGGCAGAAACCACACCAACAGCGCTTTGTAAAGCAGTAAAAACTAAACTAAATACCTTCTAAAAACTCTGACTGGCATTGCTGGTCAGAGTTTTTATTTTTAATTATATGACAAACTGATAAATTACCGCCCTCTGCATTCGGTGAGCCCGGTGGTGCGGGGCTTGGCAGGTCGTGCATTTGTTTTCAGGAAGCCGAACAGGTTGCCCGTAGTGTCTTTTTCTTTGTTACTCATACCTTCAGAAATACAAAAAGATAAGTGGCTGGTGTACTTTTAAGAATTTCATTTAGCAGCACAACAAGCCTGATTATCAGAAATCGTCCCTACATTTGCAGTGTTATATATTTTAAAAATTATCCGGTATACTAGCAGCATGCTGCAAAGCCTGCTTCTGTACTGTCTTATACATACTCCTCAACATGATTATCTGCGTCATCGGACTTGGTCTTTTAGGCGGCTCTTTTGCTTTAGGCTTAAAAGCCGGAAACACTCCTGTTACTATACTTGGTGTAGACAACAACCCACAGCATGCAAAGCAGGCACTGGAACGTGGTATTGCTGATGAGGTATTACCCTTAGAAGAGGCAGTCTCCAAAGCTGAGCTGGTGGTGTTGGCTACACCGGTAAATGCCATCCTGCAGCAGTTGCCTGCCGTGTTGGATATATTGCCGGAAGGCGCCACATTAATTGACTTTGGCTCTACAAAGCAACAGCTGTGTGATGCGGTGGCAGCGCACCCTAAAAGAGATCAGTTTGTTGCCACGCACCCTATTGCCGGTACAGAGTATTCCGGGCCTGAAGCTGCTTTTGCGGCCTTGCTCGAAGGCAAAACCATGATTATCTGTGAAAAGGAAAAATCACGTCCTGCCTCACTGGCGATGGTGGAAAAGCTCTGCCGCTCTCTTCATATGCCCCTGCGCTATATGCCTGCCGCGGAACACGACCTGCACTTTGCCTATGTATCGCATCTGAGCCACATCAGCTCTTTTGCCCTTGGCTTAACGGTGCTGGACAAAGAGAAAAACGAGAAGAACATTTTTGACATGGCTGGCAGTGGTTTCTCCTCCACCGTGCGCCTCGCCAAAAGCTCCCCCCAAATGTGGGGACCTATTTTCAGCCAGAACAGGGAAAATGTATCAGAGGCATTGGCAGGGTATATAGCGCAGCTGCAGCAGTTCAAGGAAGCCATCGATGCCCGGGACGAAGAGCAAACAAAAGCGCTGATGGCAAAAGCCAACGACATCAGAAAGATATTGGGCTGATTCCCCTCTTCTGTTTCATCTATACCAATGTCCGGCTTTTGCTAGTATCCATTAAAATGTTTAGACGTATATTTGTAGCTACAAACATTTACGTTATTAAAAAAAACATACTATGGAATCATTAGCAGGAAAAGTGGCCCTCGTAACCGGCGCAGGCAAAGGCATAGGCCGGGCTATTGCCGTGGCCTTGGCCAAAGAAGGTGTACATGTAGGGCTTCTTGCCCGCACCGAGAGCCAACTGAAAGAAGTGGCCGGCGAGGTGAACGCTGCAGGAGTAAAAGCTGCTGTTGTTTCGGCCGATGTAGCAGACATCAATGCCGTGAATAAAGCAGTAGCACAGGTAAAGCAGGAACTAGGACCTATTGATATTTTGATTAATAATGCAGGAACGGCCACTTTCGGTAAGTTCCTGGAACTGGAGCCGGCTGAATGGGAGAAAAACATACAGGTGAATCTGATGGGTGTATACTATACCACCCGTGCCGTTTTACCAGGCATGATAGAGCGTTCAACAGGCGACATTATCAACATTTCATCTACAGCAGGTCAAAAGGGTGCAGCTGTTACAAGTGCCTACAGTGCCTCTAAATTTGCTGTGATGGGTCTTTCTGAATCGCTGATGCAGGAAGTGCGCAAGCACAATATCCGCGTGAGTGCCCTTACCCCTAGTACGGTGGTAACAGAATTAGCGCATAGCAACAACCTGATTAGCGGTGACCCTGAACGCGTGATGCACCCGGAGGATTTAGCAGAGTTTATAATCGCACAACTCAAGCTTAACCGCCGCGTGTTTATCAAAGAAGCTGGTTTATGGTCTACTAATCCCTAAAAAATAAAGCTTTTAGCAAAGCATTATACAGAGCCGCACCCTTACCTGGTGCGGCTCTTTTACTTGTCTCTGTTCTGTAAGATACTATTGCCTGTAGTAAACAGGTATTTGAGTGCTGAGACACATTTTGAACTTTAGTAATATAGGCTTAAACAAAGGACAATTATAAATCACGGCTATACTTGATTTAAAATAATTATATTCAGCTTTATAACTTCTTTATCATGATAAAACTATAGCTGGAACCGTACGTATTAACCTCTATGTATTTTTAACGAATCCAATAATCGGTAGCATGCAGGAAAAGCAGACACTATCGGGTTGGAACAAACTTAACATTTTAAAGAAAAAGATTATGTCACATACAGTAGTAGGAGTTTTCGACACTTCCAATGAAGCACAAACAGCCTTGCAGCAACTAGTGAGCAAAGGCATTGATAGAGACCGCATTGATATTGCGCCACAGTCAGCTTCCGCAAGCGAAAGAGAGGAAGACAATGACAGTATCAGTAATTTCTTCAGCAACCTGTTTGGTAGCGATGAGCGATCAAAAAAATATTCATCCTATGCCCGCTCAGGTGCAGTCGTTACGGTACATGCCAGAGCTGCACAGGAGGCAGAAATGGCAGCCGATATCATGGATGAGTATGGCGCTGTGAATCTTGATGAGCGTGCCTCAGCTGCCGCCCCTGGCCCGGCAGCGAGAGATACCACCCGAACTACCGATACAACCAGAAGAGATACCACTACTTCAGATACTTCTATTCCAATTATAGAAGAGGAGATGAAGGTAGGCAAGCGCACCGTAGAAACAGGAGGCGTGCGCGTGCGCAGTCGCATAATAGAACGCCCGATTGAAGAACACCTGCGCTTGCGCGAAGAGCATGTGCATGTAGAACGAAATCCGGTAAACCGCGCAGCTACACCAGGTGATATAAACTCCTTCAAAGAAGGTGATATTGAAATCACGGAGCATGCTGAAGTGCCTATGGTTGACAAAGAAGCCCGCGTGGTGGAAGAAGTAAATATAGGCAAAGACGTAGATGAGCACGTAGAGGATATTCACGGCACAGTTCGTAAAACGGATGTAGAGGTTGATAACCTCACCGAAGAAGAATTGAGAAACCGCAGAACTAATAGTGGTCCTGATCGTCCACGCAATGCGTAGTGATATAGGAATATATTAAACAAAAAAAGCGGAGGCTCTTCAGGAGTCTCCGCTTTTTTTTGTTTATAGACGTTGGGTAACAGTTGGTATGTTTTCGCCCTTGCCAATAGTTAGTTTCGATCGCTGTGGCCCAAAGGCCGCTCCGGCGCAATTTTATCCCGAACCAACTGCTTGAGCTCTTTTGACTCCGGGAAGCGGCCTTGCTCCTTTCGGGAATAAATAAGCTCTCCATTCAGGTGCACATCGAATACACCTCCCGTTCCAGGCACCAGCGCCACCTCCCCTAACTCTGTTTCAAAAGTCGTGAGAAGCTCCTGTGCCATCCAGGCGGCACGCATCAGCCAGCGGCATTGGGTGCAATAATTTATTTCTACTCGTGGACTAGCCATACCTCTTATTTATGAACGCATTAGTTGAAAGCGCCTTTACTTACTTGTTTTCAACAGTAGTTACTCTGCCGGCCCTTCCAGTAGAATCAATAATCCGGAGCTTAACTGTGCCTTTTTCAGAGATAGGCCCAGTATATAACTTGCTGCTTAAGGTTGGATCTGCACCATCAGTGGTGTAACGTACTTCCATGCCAGGCAACTGTACATTGGCTACTACTTTGCCATTTTCTACCTTAGCTCCGGCAGTTGGGATGCGGTAATTGAAGCCGCCGGCATAATGGTTCAGGCGTGGCAGTTCCCGCTTACCCAGAATATTTACAAACTCTGACCAGGCCTCATTATAAGCTGTCTCGCTTTTTCCTGCGTCTGCTTCTGTCGCCCAAACCGGATCTGGTGCCCAGGCCCTTTCGGCAAGTCCAAGCAGTTTTGGCAACAGCATATACTCCAGGCGCTCCGGCGTTCTTACTGTTTCACTCCAAAGTGGGGCCTGTAAGCCAACGATGTTCTTCTTTCCTGCTTCAGTTAGACGCTCTTTACCAGCAAAGGCATTTCGATTAATCGGCTTGTTTTCCGTATCCACTTTCATATTCTTCATGTAGTCGTAGGGTATGAAGTAGAAAGGCTTGTCTACATCCAGAAAGCCGCCCCAGTTCAAACCCGGCTCTTCGTATGCCTTCTGATAAGCAAGGTCGAGGTACATGTTCGTTACATTCGTTAACACAACTTTATACCCAGCATTAGCCAACCTATAGGCCAGATCTATGTTACTTCCCAGGTTGTTCCATACATCCACATGAAAGTTCTCATTTGCAAAATCAGGATTAGCGATATAGGTTGTTTTGCCATTCTGCTTCACTTTCCGCATGCCAATCTCTTCCCAACCTGAGAGGTACAGGTTACGCTCTTTTAGCATGTCATTGATCTTGCCGAAGAAGTAATACCAAAGGTCGTCTGTGTTTTTTACATTACTGTTGCTGGCCATCACTTTCTGCACAGCCGGCGACTTTTCCCAAACGCCCGGCGGCACCTCATCTCCTCCGAAATGAATGGTTTCTATGGGCGCACCCACTTCTTTGTACATCGCCAGAATCTCATCCGTTACCTTCTCCAGAAAGGTATAGGTAGATGGCAAGGCTACGTCAATCACGTTGTCGTTCCAATTCTGCACTGAGCGGTAAACAGATTTGTCTTTCAGGTCACGGAGTAAGTATTTTTCAGCTTCTGCCTGCTTTCCCTCTTTCATCAGCCGCTCGTAACGCGCATCCATCGCTTTGATGGCAGCACGGGCATGGCCAGGCGTTTCTATTTCAGGAATAACCTTAATATGGCGGGCGTTCGCATAGCGGAGTATTTCTACATAATCTGCTTTTGAATAGTAGCCGCTGCCACTCGACGCATCCACATCAGGTCCTGAACCTAAAGAAGGCTGCAGGTTTTGACTGTCATCCGAGGTATGGCCGCGCCTGCTACCTATTTGTGTCAGTTCTGGCAGGGCCGGTATTTCTAAACGCCAGCCTTCGTCATCGTTCAGGTGGAAGTGCAGCACGTTCAGCTTATATAGCGCCATCAGGTCCAGCACCTTCAGCACCTCTTCCTTTTGCTGGAAATTACGGGCTACATCCATCATAAAGGCGCGGTGCCCGAAGCGGGGAGCATCTTTCACGTTTACGCCTGTCAGGGTAACAGAGCTTTGCTTTGTAGCTAAAGCGGATGGCGGCATCAGCGTCTTCAGCGACTGTATACCATAAAATATCCCTGCAGGAGTGGATGCTGTTATAACCACCTGCTGAGGCGTAACCTGTAGCTCGTATGCTTCTTCTCCCATGCCTTGCTTCTGCTGTAGCCTGATAGCTTTGCCTGTGCCTGAAGTCTTCACCGCAGGTTTCTGGCCGAAGACCGTGGACAGGTATTCTGTAAGCAAGGCAGCCTCATTAGTAAAAGCATTGTCTGCAATAACAGGTACTGCTGAAGTCAAAGTAAAGCGCTGCCCGTTCTCGCTGTATTGCGAAGGCGTCGGGAATACTTTCGTGAGCTTTTCTACCGGTATATCCTTGATGACTTTATTCTGCTCGTAGATTTCCCCAGACGCAATCCAGCCGATTTTGTTCTGCGTAGGCTTTTTATTGACAACACTGCCTATAGTATAGCCCTTTGCAGGATTATCGTTCCAGACAAGGTAAAAGCCCTCTGGTGCTCTTGACTCATTTACCATCTGCCCGGCCGACACTAATTCAACTCGCTTAGTGGAACCGGCAGAAAGACCACTGAAACTGGCAGTAGGCACTATGCGGAGCAGGTCCCCGTTTACATGTTCTATTTTAACAGGAGCATTAGTGTCTTTCGTTTTGAAGGACGGGGAACCGTGAAAATAAAGGCTCCAGCCTGTTGCCGGTAAAGGATTCTGGCCTGTGTTCTGAAGGGTAAGCGCTGAATGGGTCTGGTTTTTATTCTGGTACCCCTCCTCTACTACTTCCCAGGTTAAATTCAGGTCCTTAGGGTTTAACCTGTTGGCGCCGGTTTGGGCCTGCATAGCAAAACAGATAAAGAGCAGACAAAATGCTGTAATCAAAAGTGGTCTTATCATATACTTATGAAGAAATTATATAAACTGATTTTATGAGGATACTCTGTAAACATCATTAAAAAGGCCCCAAATTAAGCCTGCTTTTTACAAAACGCCCTTTTGTATAAATATATGAAAAATAAAGAGACATGAAAAAAATGCTACCCCAACACCTTTTACAGGCTTAAAAAGAACCAGGAGCGTTACAATTCATGATGCTACAGCTACTGGTGTTTTAGAAGTAGAAGCATCTTCTCACGTGATTTCACTGGTATTTAGGCTCTTATTCATCTATTAGGTCAACCTTTTGTTCATATATCCTTATATAGGTAAAAATTATCTTTTTCTAACCGCTGTCAGATCTATGAAAAACAACGACTACCCCAGCTCAAATAACCGACGGAAATTTTTAAGAGGTATCTCGCTGGCGCTTGGCACCACTGCCTTTGGAATACCATTGCTCTCGCTAAATGCATGCCAATCTGGAAATTCCGGCAACCAGGAACAGGCGGATCAGGCAAACCAGGATGGTGCACAAAACAGAAAACTAGGTATTGCATTGGTCGGTCTCGGTGGCTATAGCACAAACCAGCTTGCTCCGGCTTTACAGGAGACCGAGAATTGTTACCTGGCGGGTATTGTAACGGGCACCCCATCCAAAGCCGAGGAATGGAAATCAAAATATAACATCCCAGAAAAGAACATCTACAACTACGAAAACTTCGATCAGATAAAAGATAACCAGGACATTGATATTGTCTATGTCGTGTTGCCAAACGGAATGCATGCAGAGTATACCATAAGGGCGGCTCAGGCCGGGAAGCATGTGATCTGTGAGAAACCAATGGCGACTTCCGTAGAAGATTGCCAGCGCATGATTGATGCCTGTAATCAGAATAACGTAAGTTTGTCAATTGGTTACCGCCTGCACTATGAACCCCATAACCAGCGCGTGATGGAATTAGGGCAACAGCAGGTTTTTGGGCCAGTGCGCAGAATTGAGGCAGCCGACAGCTTCGTGATCGACGAGCCTGATGTGTGGCGCCTGGATAAAGAACTGGCTGGCGGTGGACCACTGATGGATTTGGGTATCTATTGTGTGCAAGGGGCTGTGTATACCATGGGAGAAACGCCTGTGGCCATCACGGCGCAATTTGGGGAGGTAACGAAGCCGGAATATTTTGATGAGGTGGAAGAAACAATCATGTGGCAGATGGAGTTTCCGAATGGTGCTGTGGCCGATTGCCGCAGCAGCTACAATGAAGAAGCAGGTAAGTTAAGAGGCGAAGCTGAGAATGGCTGGTGGGAATTAGACCCAGCCTACAGCTACTCCGGCATAGACGGCGAAACCAGCGAAGGCAACATGGATTACCCGCAGGTAAACCAGCAGGCACGCCAGATGGACGGGCAGGCGCAGAGTGTCATGGAAAACAGGAAGTCAAGAGTACCAGGCGAGATGGGGATGCGGGATGTGCGTATTCTAATGGCAATTTATGAAGCGGCCCGAACAGGCAACAGAGTCCAGTTGGATATATAGGTAGTATGACAACAGTCTAAATACAAAGGACAAAAGACTTCATTATTGAAAATCTTTTGTCCTTTGTATTTAGACCCTTTACCTATACAGCATTACTTTTCCGGATACCAGTTCTTCAGCCTTACTTCTATCGCATCGTTTTGCATATCCACCTGGTTTTTAAATGTCTGTACATCCGTTAGCCCGTTCTGGCCCCGGTAGTGATACGGGTAAACAATTTTGGGCTTGAAGTCAAGCACTGCATCAGCCGCCTGAAACTCATCCATAGTATACGGCAGGTTCATAGAAACAAAAGCAACATCTATATTCTGAAGCCCACGCATTTCCGGCGTCCCTTCCGTGTCGCCTGAAAGGTAAATGTTTTTACCGCCCATATTCAGAATATAGCCGTTCCCCCTGCCCTTGGTGTGTCTGCTTTCCTCGCTTTCCGGGAGATTATACATCGGTACAGCAGTAATAGGTATTTCTAACAATGTTGTGCTTTCACCGTTTCCGATTACCTTCAACTGGCCCTTGTATTTATCCGGCAACTGATCCGCAACCGCCTGTGGCACGACCATTACAGTACCATCTGTCTCCAGTGCGTCCAGTGTTTCCTGATTCAGATGGTCGCCATGGATGTCGGTAATGAGGATCATACCGGGTTTGGCTATTCCTGTAAAAGCCTCTGCCCCCCCTGTTGGGTCTACATAAATCGTTTTGTTATCCCAGTTCAACACCAGCGTTCCGTGCTGGATAGGCTGTATACTAAGGTTGCCCTTGTTCGTTTGCACCTGATCCGGCGAATCACGGTGTTGGGCGTTAGCCTGTAGTAGAGTTAGGGTAAAGAGAGCTGCTAAGGTGGTTGTTAGTTTCATAGTTTTGCTGTTTGTGTGGAAACAGATGAATCCAGATTTAGTTTTTGCGCATCAGAAGGTGATACAAAAACGCTGTTATTATTAATAGTTAAGTTTATAGCTACTAGGATTTTATCCTAATAGTTGGAAACTTGGTTGGCATATCCTTGAATATGATTTGATATATCCTTTCAATACGGTCTGTATCAAACGCGTCCGTCACTTTTCGTTCCTCTTTCCATCTTAAGTAAAAGAGAAAAGAAGGTTCCAGTATGTACAACGTCTTTAACTTCTGGCTCCACTCCAGTAGCTCAAAGGCATATTTATTCTGCAATTTGCTGAGCACTCCTAACGTGCTGTTGATAGAAGTGGCGGGAGGCGTGGTGAACTTTAAACTGAGTTGCGCCAGCCTTTCGTCTATCTCATGCCGCTGAAGCTTGAAGGTGATGGGGTCTAATGTGAAGATCAGCAGCAGCAACTCATAGGAGTTGTATTTCTGCCCGCCCTTCCGGAATCCTCTGATGATTACATCATAGATATCCTTGAATACGCTGAAATCGGTATGCGCCACATTGTATAAAGACTTAGACAAATCATCTATATCGAATGCAGGCTTTGGGCCTCCCTTTTTTGTGTCGATCTCAGAAATCCTCTTATCAAAAAACATCCGCAGGCAGCAGCTTTGCGTGATGATGGGCAAGCCCACGCATTCTGTTGCAATAAACTTTACCAGCGACTTTTGTATTGGCACGTTCAGGTAGCTGAAGCCGCTGGTGATGATCTTCTCAATATCAGGGGTGAGCCAGGTGCCGACTTCTATGTGCGCTATCCGGCCAACGAGGTCCCTGTTTGAATAGGCCAAATCGACGGCATGGTGGGTTGTGCCCAGCACAATGACAGAAACCTCTTCGTCTACAAAGGCTTTCCACTGCTGGAAAAGGCTTTTCTTCACCTCATCGTTCAGGTAATGAAAATCCTCGATTACCAAAACGTAGGGCAGGTTCTTTAAAATCGGGATAAGGTGCTTCGGCGAGGGCTTTGAGATGATCTTTTCCCTGGCAATGCTCTCACTTACTTTATCTGAAATACCCAAGCTGACCTCGCCTATGAGTTTTGCCAGCCAGGCCCATCCTATATTACCACCCACTTTCGCGCTGCCCGATATCTGCAAATCCTCCGATGCAGTTGAAGCGGTAATACGGTCGAAGTTTACATCCTCCAGCGCTTTTCTCCAAACATCATCTATGGTCATCTGTTCATCACAGCGCATAATGAGCGGCAACCGGTTCATATCCGCCAGCACTTTCTGGTAAAGCGTAGACTTTCCGGTTTTAGACGGCCCTGTTATCAGGCAAAGCTTACCTGCCACCTCCAGGTTCTCCGCGAGCAGTCTTTCATACTCTCCATCGTTCCTGCTCACGTACGTGATGCTTGGCGTTCCAATGGTTTTAAAAACGTCCTTGATTTTGACTATCATACAGCACAACTCCTATCATGTTCAACTATATCAAAGAAACGAAAGCTGCTGCCAACTACACTGCCACAGGCGCCTTTATTCCAGGATGCGGGTTGTAATTCACCAGTTCGAAATCTTCATAGGTAAAGTCGAAGATATCCTTCACCTCCGGGTTAAGCTTCATGGTAGGCAGTTCGCGTGGCTCGCGGGTAAGCTGCAGCTGCGCTTGCTCCAGGTGGTTGAGGTATAAATGCGTGTCGCCGCCTGTCCAGATAAACTCGCCTGGCTGCAGACCTGTGACCTGTGCCATCATCAGTACCAGCAGCGCATAAGAGGCAATATTGAAGGGCACACCCAGAAACACATCGGCAGAACGCTGGTAAAGCTGGCACGACAATTTGCCTTCCGCTACATAAAACTGGTAGAAGGCATGGCAAGGCGGCAGCTTCATGTTTTCTATTTCGGCCACATTCCAGGCACTTACAATGATGCGACGAGAGTCGGGGTTGTTTTTCAGCTGATTCACAACCTGTGTTATCTGGTCGATGTGGCGGCCATCCGGCGTTGGCCAGCTGCGCCACTGCGAACCGTAAACGGGACCTAAATCACCGTTCTCGTCCGCCCATTCATCCCAGATGGTAACACCGTTCTCCTTGAGGTACTGAATGTTTGTGTCACCTTTCAGAAACCATAGCAGCTCGTGCAGGATAGACTTCAGGTGCACCTTCTTCGTCGTCACCATCGGGAAGCCGTCTGCCAGATCAAAACGCATCTGGTAACCAAACACGCTCAGGGTGCCTGTTCCGGTTCTGTCTTCCTTCTTTACCCCCTTATCGAGGATGTGCTGCATCAGGTCTAAATACTGCTTCATGGGTATATTTTATGCTTTTGTTATCGGTCTGAAGTTAAAGATAGAATGATTTGCTGTAATGCGTAAACCTTATAGAAGAAGAAATGCTGAGAAAATAATTTAACCCTAAATAATCAGCCTGCCGCAACGTTACCTGAAACATAAAGAACCGCCTGTTGTTGTATCTTTGCACGTCAACAACCCTTTGGTAAAGCACCTATAGTATCTTGAACTACAAAAGATTAAGTTTTCTTGTCCTGCTGCTGATAGCCATCCTGACAGCATGCAGCGTCTACTTCGCCACCCGACTCCGCTTCGACTATAACTTCGATAATTTTTTCCCGAAAGGAGATCCTGAACTCGCTTACTACTTCAGTTTTCGGGATAAGTTCGGCAACGACAACGATTACCTCCTGATAGGGCTGGATAACAGCCAAAGTATTTTTGAGCAGGATTTCCTGACGCGGGTAGACAGCCTCACGGCCTTTCTGCAGCGGCAATCGAACGTGGAGGCGGTGCTCTCCCCTACCACAGTAAAAAGCCCCGTCATTGAGCAGTTCGGCTTTTTCGAGATTCCGTACCTGCACGTAGATGAGCCGGGGCGGTATGCCCAGGACTCTGTGAATATTTACAACTCCAGGGAATTGGTCGGCACTTTGTTTTCGGAAGATGCGACTGCTGTTTCCCTGTTTATGCAGACAACAGACGATTTAAGTAAAGGAGCCAGCGATACACTGATGGCCTCGCTGTACGACAAGCTGGAGCAACTGGGCTTAACAGAAAGCCATATTGCGGGGAAGGCGCTGGCGCAGTCGGTGTTTGTGGAGAAGATGAAGATAGAGCTGGCCATCTTTATGTCGGCTTCCATTCTGCTGGTTATACTGTTTCTCTGGATTACCTTCCGGACGGGCTGGGGCGTCATTGTGCCACTGGTGGTGGTACTGCTGTCGGTGCTCTGGGCGCTGGGTGTGATGGGGCTTTTTGATAAACCGTTGGATGTGATGACGATGCTGCTTCCAACTATTCTTTTTGTGGTGGGCATGTCGGATGTCATTCATATCCTGTCGCGCTATTTAACAGAAATCGGACAGGGTATGGAGAAAGTGCCGGCTCTGAAAATCACTATCAAAGAGGTAGGTCTCGCCACTTTTCTGACATCTATTACCACCGCTATTGGTTTCCTGACGCTGCTCACCACCGCTATCGTGCCCATTAGGGATTTCGGGCTTTATACAGCCATTGCTATTTTCCTGGCTTTTGCGCTTGCCTTTACGCTGCTGCCGGCTATGCTACTCCTCATGAAGAAGCCAAAGCCAGTGCCGGAAAGCCGGTTCAGTTTCTCCTGGCCTATGCTGTTGCGTCGTATGTTTCGATATGTGTTGGTGCACCCCAAAGCCATCCTCTCCACCAGTGCTTTTGTTGTTGTGCTGAGCCTGATCGGCATCAGCCAGATTAAAGTGGATACCACTCTTTTAGAAGACTTAGGAGACGATGATCCCATTCTGCAGGATTTCCAGTATTTCGAGGAGAAATTCTCCGGTGTACGCCCCTTCGAGCTGCACCTGATAGCCGCAGAAGGCCATAGCATGTACGACCTGGAGGTACTGCAGGAAATAGAGGAACTGGAGCAGTACCTCTACAATACCTATGGACTCAACTTTGTGACCTCGCCCGCCACAGTGGTTAAAACAATTAACAGGGCGCAAAATGGCGGTCTCCGTGACTATTACACCTTGCCTGAAACCAAGCGCGAGATGCAAAGCATTAAAAGGCGGCTGCAGGCCTTCCAAGGACGCAGCGAATTACGAGGAGTAGTTACAGCAGATGCCAAAGAAGGACGCTTATCAGGCAAGATGACAGATATAGGTAGTGCAGGAGCCACTGTGCTGAACGATTCCCTTCGTATCTTCATGGATCAGAACATCAACGAATCCATTCTGTGCACCCGCCTTACCGGCAGCTCCATCCTTCTGGACAAGAACAATGAGTACGTTACCACCAATATGATGCAGGGGCTTCTCATTGCCTTTGGGGTAATTGCAGTCATTGTGGGGATTATCTTCCGCTCCCTCCGCATGGTGCTTATCTCGCTTGTGCCAAACATCATCCCTTTGCTGATGATTGGCGGGCTCATTGGCTTTCTGGGCATCAACCTCAACGTATCTATTTCTATTATTTTCACCATCGCTTTCGGTATTGCCGTGGATGATACCATCCATTTCCTGAGCAAGCTGAAGCTGGAACTGATGGCTGGTAAATCATTGCCTTACGCTATCAAACGCACGTTCATCTCTGCAGGCAAAGCCATCATCATCACCTCCTGTATCCTGGCCGCCGGCTTCCTTACGTTGGTGCTCTCTACCTTTGATGCCACCTTCTATGTAGGGCTGTTTGTGAGCCTGACGCTGGTGTTTGCCGTGGTGGCCGACCTGTACCTGTTGCCGGTGCTTATTCTTCTTTTTTACAAGGTTCCACAAAAATAAATTGGTGCTTATCCAATAAGGTGGCCATATTTGCGTGTAACTTGTGAGTAAAGTTTAGGAGAGATGATGAAAAGACTATTGGCCATGGCCGTGTGCTGCCTCTGGTTTGCAGGAGCACAGGCCCAACAGCAGGATAAGTTGACAGATTTGATGAGTGAGCGGGAGCAATTGGTGCTGGAGTATCAGTTTTATAACCAGCAGAACAGTAACTTCTGGGGTAAGAAATCAAAAAAAGACCTGATCAGCATCATCGAAACCCTCAAAAAAATCATCAACACAGACTCCGAACTCATTGGAGCCATTAAAGAGGCAAGCATCCGGAAAGTGGCCGAGAGTACCGTAGAGATACAGCGCGAAGGCAAGATAACGGTGCAGGACCAGCGCATTGTAAGTGCCCAGATAGCTGAGTTACAAGGCCAGATCAGAACGCTTCAGACAAATATCAAGAAGCGTGAGCGCAGCATAAAAGACCTCGAAGTACAGGTAGCAGAGTCGTCTAACCTGCGCTATGGTAAAGACAAGGTGATATCGGTATTAGGTGTAACATCCTTTATGCTGCTGCTTTATGCTATCTTCCTGCAGGTACGCCTGAACCGTACACCTGCAAAATCACGTAAGAAAAAAACAGCAAAATAAAAGCAGTATACCCGAAGCTGATAAACCATTTGTAATCAAGTAATTTATCAGCTGGTCAGGAATTTTTAGAGGCATGGTATTTGTTCTTTACCTGCTGCAGAAAAATAGTACAGCCCAGGCAGTAAATACTGTTTTACAACCGCCTG
This sequence comes from Pontibacter diazotrophicus, assembly GCF_003367245.1. Lineage (GTDB taxonomy): Bacteria > Bacteroidota > Bacteroidia > Cytophagales > Hymenobacteraceae > Pontibacter > Pontibacter diazotrophicus. The sequence continues at coordinate 70,256 of NZ_QRGR01000004.1, forward strand.
GTTCTTTTATAAAATACCGAAAGGCTGGAGCATTTATGCCAGCCTTTCTTTTTTGGATATACATGAGCGAAATATTAAATGAACTGAGGCAGGTACAGGAACTGCTGAAGATAGAACAGGAAGAGGACCGCCAGCAATATAAAATCAAGAGCATGAAAAGCACTGTTGCCGAACGCAAGGCAATGGGCTTCTGTTGGTATCCGGTTACGATTACGAAAGAAGAAATTGGTTTTGGCAACAAGGTCGTGCTGGAACTGGAACGCACGAAAGACCGTGACCAACTGCATCTCTTTCAGACAGGTAAATCAGCGGCCATATTCAGCAACAATGGCGAACGGCAGAACCTGAACGGTGTGATTGTTGGCCTGAAGCGCAACAAGGTGCTGCTGGCCACTAACAAAGAAGATTTGCCGGACTGGATTGACGACGGCCGCCTCGGGATAGACCTCACCTTTGATGAAATGAGCTACCGCGAGATGGAGATCGCCATGAAAAAGACGATCGATGCCTATAAAACCCGCCTAGCAGAGCTACGCGATATTCTGTTAGGTGATGCCGCTCCCCGCTTTACGGATGAGCAAATGGAGGAAATCCCCGCGCTAAACCCTTCGCAGAACGAGGCGGTGCAAAAGATTGTGCAGGCAAAGGATGTCGCCATTATCCATGGCCCTCCGGGTACAGGTAAAACGACTACCCTGGTGCAGGCTATATTGAAAACGCTGGAGACGCAGAAACGCCTTCTAGTAACGGCCCCCTCCAACACCGCTGTGGATTTACTTACAGAGAAACTAGCATTAGAAGGAGTAAATGTCATTCGAATCGGTAATCCGTCGCGGGTGTCGGATGTGCTGCTGGAGCATACACTGGATGCCCAGATTATGGAGCACCGTTCTTATAAGAACCTGAAGGATTACCGCAAAACGGCAGAAGAGTACAAGCGGATGGCATCGCAGTTTAAACGCAAGTTCGGATATGAAGAGCGGGCACAACGCCAGTTTTTCAAAGCCGAAAGCAAGCGCTTGCTGGACGAGGCAGACCGTGTGGAAGAATATATTACAGAAGACCTGCTGAACAGTGTGCAGGTGATTACGTGTACGCTGGTGGGTGCCGCCAACAGAGCTATCCGTCACCTGGAATATGAAACTGTTTTTATTGATGAGGCCGCACAGGCGCTGGAGCCTGCCTGCTGGATTCCGATAAGCCGTGCCAAGCGTGTTGTACTGGCCGGTGACCATTGCCAGTTACCGCCTACCGTTAAGTCGTTTGAGGCAGAAAAAGGCGGGTTGGGAAAATCGCTGTTCGAGAAATGTGTGGAGCGCCAGCCGGAGGTATCGGTGATGCTGAAGACACAGTACCGCATGCATCACGACATCATGGAGTTTTCTAACCAGCAGTTTTACGAGGGAGAACTGGAGGCGCATGAAAGCGTGCGCAACAGCGACCTGCATCAGTTTGACCCACACTTTGCGCCAGGGCTGGCGATGGAGTTTGTGGATACAGCTGGCTGCGGATACAACGAAGTGGAAACGCCGGAGAGCACCAGCTCTGCCAATCCCGACGAAGCAAACCTGCTGCTCAACCACCTGTCGCTTCTGCTAAAGGACTATACCCCTGCAGAAGATGAAACAGAGCCTTTGCGCATTGGTGTGATAGCGCCTTACCGGGCCCAGATCAATTATCTCCAGGACCGTATAGAGCATATGCCGGATCTGCATGAGTTGAAGCTGAAGCGGCTGCTTTCTGTTGGTACCGTGGATAGTTTCCAGGGGCAGGAACGGGATATCATTTACATCAGTATGACGCGCAGCAACGAAAGCGGTGAAATTGGTTTCCTGGCCGATATCCGGCGCATGAACGTAGCGATGACGCGGGCAAAGAAAAAGCTGGTTATTGTTGGCGACAGCGCCACTTTAAGCCAGCATCCATACTATGCCGCGTTTCTTACGTACGTAGAAAGTATAAATTCCTACCGCAGCGCCTGGGAGTTAACCGAGTGCATGCCGTAATACAGCAAAAACAACAAAAAAGAAACAGAAAGGTAAAAGAAGGTGGGAATTTAACCGTAGAAGGGCATAAAATGCCTGTTTCTATGGCATTTTAACCCGTAAATCTTAACTTTAAGATATTCACTTCTTAAACCTTCAAACGATACAGCATGAAGATAGAACAAAATAAAGTGGTTACGCTCACCTACGAGCTCCGGATACTGGACGAAAACAATGAGCAGAACCTTATCGAAACAGCCACAGAAGAACAGCCGATGGTGTTTATCTACGGCATGAGTGGCTTGCCTGAACAGTTTGAAGAAAGTCTGCAAGGCCTAAATACAGGCGATAGCTTCGACTTTAAACTGGATACAGAGGATGGCTATGGCGAATATAACGAGGAAGCAGTTGTAGAGCTTCCTAAAAATGTATTTGAAGTGGATGGCTCCGTTCCTAACGATATGTTGGAGGAAGGCAACTACATTCCAATGGCTGACAGCGAAGGCAACCAGTTGCAGGGCCGTGTGCAGGAAGTTGGTGAAGAAACCGTTACAATGGACTTTAATCATCCGCTGGCCGGCAAGCAGTTGTTTTTCAAAGGTAAAGTGCAGGATGTACGTGACGCTACGAAAGAAGAAATTGACCACGGCCACGTACATGGCGAAGGCGGGCACCAGCATTAAAAATATTCATTTAAACAAAAAAGGAGCAGCTGAAGTTTGCTCCTTTTTTGTTTGCTTCAACACTGCCTTTGTTCCGCCAGGAGCTTTAAGCGCTCACAAACTTATTTTCGTTTCCTCCACAAACTGCACCAGTTCCGGGAAGAAAGCATCAAACTCAGCGGCATATAAAGCATAGTTCTCCTGCAACTCTACTCCTGCCGTTTCCATACCTGATACAAACTTTGCCCTGCGGCTCATACCGGTGAGCGCCTGTGCTATTCCCTCCAGTCGCGCATATGAAAGCAGCCAGTTATGCTGCTGCATGTACGGGAAAAGGTGCTGCACACGGGGAGGCAGCAGCTCATAGTGCCGCTCGATAAGCGCGTAAACCTCCTGCGCAAACGCTGACAAGGGTTTAGGTGCGTATCTTTCAAAATTGGCGGCCAGAAAATGATCGTAGTACATATCGGCAATAACCGGGGCAAACTTGCGGTACTTTGGCCTTAAGCGAGCCTTGGATTCAGCTACAATAGGATGTGTGTCTGTATAGTGGTCTATCAGGCGGTGCAGTCGGATGCCTTTGGCTATGCCAGGTGTATATAAATCCACCTGTTTTCCTTTTACAGCGTCGGCAATAAAATTACCTATCAGCAAGGCCTCATCTTCACCAGATAAATAAATATGTGCTAAAAAATTCAATGGAGGAGGATTAGGACAAACAGAAACAACAGTCAGCTGCTCTTAATGTTTTAGTGCCTGATTTGCGGGTCCTGTAGCAGCCTGCTCTTATAAACCCAAAGCCGCCGCCACCCGTAATCAAACAAGAAACCGAACATGTAAAACTATGAATAACGACCCAAATACACAGAAAAACCTGGAGAAACTGGTAGAATTAATTAAAGATATAGATGTGGCGATGATGACGACCATGGAAGATGACGGTTGCCTTCGCAGCCGTCCCATGCGTGCCATGGAAACAAAGGCAGACGGTGAAATTTGGTTCTTCACCGGATATGAGTCTGGCAAATCGCATGAAATTGCACATGACTCCCATGTAAACCTAAGTTATGCCAAGCCAAGTGATGAGCATTATGTATCTGTTTCCGGTACAGCAAGAGTGCTGCGGGACAAGCAGAAAATTGAGGAACTATGGAATCCGTTTATGAAAACCTGGTTCCCTCAAGGTAAGGATGATCCAAATATAGGCCTGATACGAGTAACCATAGACAAAGCAGAATATTGGGATGCCCCTAACAGTGCCGTGGTGCACCTCTATGGTGTAGTTAAAGCCGCTATAACAGGGGAAAGACCTGATGCAGGCGAAAACAAGAAAATCAACCTGTAGACAATCAAGTAGCATCATACCTATAGACTTGATGTACTGAAAATAAATCATAAGGCACCTGCTGAACAATAGTGTTCAGCAGGTGTTTTTATGTTCTATGAAAGCAAAATAAGCATTGCTTGCTGCTCCTGCTTAATTATAAGACGTAAAAAATATACCTTTAGCATCTATCAACCTGAAATTAGAAATCACTTGCCTGAGACACCACATACTCCTTCTGCCAGATTAACTACCCTTACGCTTTTTGGCATCCGGAGTGGCCATGTTCGTTGGGGACTGGCGCAGATGGGTACTTCCGGCCCCAAACTTGATAAAGTGCCGGGCCTGCTATTCTATAAACTGCTGGGAAGCGGACAAGGCAAAGGTTTTAGCTTAAAGCCTAATTTCAGGCGCTACGGTTTGTTTTGTACCTGGGAGAGTGAGGAAGCAGCAGATGACTTTTTCAAGCACTCCGACTTAATGCAGGAATACCGCCAGCACACAGACGAAAGCTGGACCGTGAAACTGCTGCCATACCAATCGCACGGGCAATGGGACGGGCAGGAACCATTCGCTCCTGCACTTTCTGAGAAATATACACAGGGGCCTGTTGCCGTACTTACACGTGCCAGTATTAATTTAAGGCGCCTGCCTAATTTTATCCGCTTTGGGTTGCGCACCAGTGCAGCATTAGATCAGGCAGAAGGATTGCTTTGTTCTATCGGATTGGGAGAACTGCCTTTTATCCGGCAGGCTACCTTCAGTATCTGGGAATCGGTGGAGGCGATGAAACAATATGCTTACAAAGACCCGCAGCATCAGGAAGTAATGCGCCGCACCCGGGCCGAAAAGTGGTACAGCGAAGAACTGTTTGCCCGCTTCAAACCTATTGGTAGCACAGGCACCTGGAATGGTTCGGATCCGGTTAAAGGTGCGTTAGCAGCAGTATAGCTTAAGCTTTGGAACGCGCCATTATATCCTCGAGCAGGTCTACCTGTATCTGCTGAATTTCCATTAGCCGCTGGTTCTGGTGCACAATTAAATGATCTACTTTTTCGTGCAGTAACCTGATTTCAAGTTCCGCTTTCAGGTTCACCTTATAATCATACTCTGAGCGCTGCCGATCTTTTGACTCCTTTCGGTTCTGGCTCATCATAATGATGGGTGCCTGTATGGCAGCAAGGCAAGAGAGAATCAGGTTAAGTAAAATGAAAGGGTAAGGGTCGAAAGGCCTGACGGATAAAACATAGACGTTAACAAGCATCCAGAGCAGCAGGAAGGAAAAGAAGAGGGTAATAAACCGCCAGCTGCCCCCAAAGCTGGCAATGTTATCTGCCATCCGGTCTCCTAAAGAAATATTCTCAGCCAGTTCGCCTTCAATGTTACTGGTGACCAACTCCTGTCCGCTGATGCTTTTTATCACCTCCTGTTCTACCGTCGTCAATTCACCCATTTCCCTTATGAGTAACTGCTCGAGGTACCTTTTTCTGTAAACACCTAATTGCTCCAGCGTGATGTAAGACCTTTCATCAAAATCCGGATGATCAGTCTTGACCAAATCAAAGATATTCTTGCGTATGCTGGACCCCAGAATGAGATGTCGCAGTGGGAGCTGCTTGTGCGTAATATGGCAGACACCTGTAAGCGCATGGTGCTTCTTCATGGCCTTGAAGATTTATATAAACTGAGTCGCAACGAACAGAAAAAACTGCAACAGAAAGATATACTGCTGTTGCGCCTTTTATAGGTTGTTTATTTTCTCCAGTGTATTCCGTAGATGAGCAGACATGCCATCGTAGGTGCGGTAGCCACGGCTAAGCAAGTGTACGCTGGTGCCATTCAGCAGGTACAGGCTAGGAAAAGCGTTTGCCTGCAGGTGCCGCGCAATAATAAAATCCTGCTGCGTCTTTTCTTTCATCTCCTCCGAGTTAAACTTTTCCAAAAAACTTTCTGTATCTATGTCAAATCTACTGGCGATAGCGGCCAGCACTTCAGGCTTTGTAATATCCTGGTTTTGAGCGTAAAATGCATTTTGCATCTCCTCAACCATCTCAAACTCCGCGTCTGGTTTCAGATAACGCACCGTAACCACAGCACGGCAACCTGGCTCCGTGTCATACACAAAATCCTCCCGTTCAAAAAAATTATAATCAATGGGTTGGCCTGACACTTTCTCAACATCCTGCCAATGGTGTTTAATGGATTCCTTCATAGGCCCATCCAATGGCTGTTCGGTACCGGGTCTTAAACCACCCATTACCAGCTTCAACTGCATGGTTCCCTCCTGCTCCTTTACCAACCGCTTTATAACCGGGGCAAAGCCATAGCACCACGAGCACATGGGATCCATAATGTAAATCAGGTGCAGTATATCGAGTAAGTCTTGTTTCTTCTCCATCATCTTCCAAATTTTCACAAAGGTATACCTAATTGTTAAACGTTTAAATAGCTGAACAGATAGTGTAGGTATATGCAGTTTGAAGCCTGCAACAGGTAATTGGTTTGCATTTTGAACAGGATAAGGGAACCTATTGAACAATTAGCAATGCAGCCGTTCAACAATTTAATAATTAAGAATTATCTTAGCGGTTTAATACAGATTCAACGAACACGATAATAAACAATGTCAGAGTACAATTTTAATCAGATTGAGAAAAAGTGGCAGCGTTACTGGGAAGAGAACCATACCTTCAAAGCCACAGCTAAAAGTGATAAACCGAAGTATTACGCCATGGATATGTTTCCATATCCATCTGGCTCCGGGCTGCACGTAGGGCACCCACTCGGTTATATCGCCTCTGACATTGTAAGCCGCTACAAGCGCCTGACCGGTCACAATGTGCTCCACCCGATGGGTTTCGACTCTTTCGGGCTTCCAGCAGAGCAGTACGCTATCCAAACAGGTCAGCACCCTGCTATTACCACAGAAGAGAACATTACGCGCTATGTGGAGCAGCTGAAGAATTTGGGCTTTTCTTTTGACTGGGACCTGGAGATCCGAACTTCTGACCCAAGCTACTATAAATGGACGCAGTGGATTTTCATGCAGCTGTTCAACAGCTACTATAACATCAACTCCGATAAAGCCGAGCCGATAACAGAACTTGTGAAGGAGTTTGAGCAGCATGGTAACAAAAATGTGAATGCTGCCTGTGACGAAGACACGCCTGCTTTTTCGGCTGACAAGTGGAAGCAGATGAACGAGCAGGAACAGTCTGAGATGCTGCTGAAGTACAGGCTGACCTATGTGGCCGAAGCGGTGGTAAACTGGTGTCCTGCTTTGGGAACTGTTCTGGCAAACGATGAAGTAGTGGGTGGCGTGTCGGAGCGTGGCGGCTATCCGGTGGAGCGAAAGCTGATGCGCCAGTGGATGATGCGCATCACGGCCTATGCCGAGCGTTTGCTGCAGGGGCTGGAGAATATTGACTGGCCGGAGCCGGTGAAGGAAATGCAGCGCAATTGGATCGGGAAATCCGTCGGAGCAATCATGTCTTTCCCGCTTGAAAGCATAGACAAGAAAATCAAAGTTTTCACAACCCGCCTGGATACTGTTTATGGTGTCACTTTTCTGGTACTGGCCCCGGAGCACGAACTGGTCGAGCAGATTACCTCAGAGGAGCAGCGTAAAACGGTAGAGGATTATGTGAACGTAGCCAAAAACCGTTCGGAGCGGGAGCGCATGACAGATGTGAAGACAGTTTCAGGTGCCTTTACGGGAGCATATGCTATTAACCCTTACAACAATGAAAGGATACCTGTTTATATAGCCGATTATGTTCTGGCTGGCTATGGAACAGGGGCTGTAATGGCAGTGCCTTCCGGCGACCAGCGCGACTGGAACTTCGCGAAGCACTTTGGCCTGCCAATCGTGCAGATTCTAGATGGCCAAAAAGACCTGGATACGCAGGCTGATGCTACCAAAGAAGGTCATTACGTGAACTCTGAAATGGTAAATGGCCTGACGTACCAGGAGGCGCTGCCTGTGCTGGTAAAGTACCTGGAAGAGAATAATATTGGCAAGAGTAAAATAAACTTCAGGATGCGGGATGCCGTGTTCAGCCGCCAGCGCTACTGGGGTGAGCCAGTTCCGGTTTACTTTGAAGATGGTGTGCCGCACCTGCTTGATGTGAGTGATTTGCCACTGGAGCTACCAAAAATTGATGCCTACCTGCCTACTGAAACTGGTGAGCCACCACTTGGCCGTGCCGTAGATTGGAAATATGAAGATGAGTATCCGTACGAACTGAGCACCATGCCTGGATGGGCAGGCTCCAGCTGGTACTGGTACCGCTACATGGACCCAAAGAATGATGAAGCCTTCGCAGATAAAGACATCATCAAGTACTGGCGTGATGTGGATCTGTATATAGGAGGATCAGAGCATGCGACAGGACACCTCCTCTACTCCCGCTTCTGGAACAAGTTCCTGTTTGATATGGGCTTGGTTGTAGAAGAGGAACCGTTTAAGAAGCTGATTAACCAGGGAATGATCCAGGGGAGGTCTAACTTCGTGTACCGGGTAAAAGACAGCAACACCTTTGTGTCTCATGGCCTGAAGGACCAGTACGACACCACTGCCTTGCACGTGGATGTGAATATTGTAGACAATGATATGCTGGACCTGGAAGCCTTTAAAAAATGGCGTGCAGAATACGAAACGGCAGAATTTATACTGGAAGATGGTAAGTACATCTGCGGCGTAGAGATTGAAAAAATGTCGAAGTCGAAGTACAATGTGGTGAATCCTGACGATATCGTAGAGCGGCAGGGAGCTGATACACTGCGCATGTACGAGATGTTCCTGGGGCCACTGGAGCAGTTTAAGCCCTGGAACACGAATGGCATGGATGGCGTGAACAAGTTCCTGAAGCGCTACTGGAAACTCTTCCACGATAATGCCGGCAACTTCAATGTATCCGATGAAGCACCAAATGCTGAGGAGCTGAAGTCGCTGCACAAAACCATCAAGAAAGTGGAGGAAGACATTGAGCGTTTCTCGTTTAATACCTCTGTTTCTACGTTCATGATTTGTGTAAACGAGCTGACGCAGCTGAAGACAAACAAACGCGCTATCCTGGAGCCTCTGACTATTATCCTGTCTCCGTACGCCCCGCACATCACCGAGGAGCTTTGGGAGAAACTGGGCCACAATGAGAGCATCAGCTATGCAGCTTTCCCCCAGTGGGAAGAGAGGCACCTGGTAGAAAGCACTTTTGAATATCCGGTTTCCATCAATGGTAAAATGCGTGCGAAGATGACCTTTTCACTCGATACGCCACGGGAAGAAATGGAAAAAGCTGTCGTGAACGATGAGCAGGTGGCAAAGTTCATGGAAGGGAAAGCTCCAAAGAAGATCATCATCGTACCGAACAAGATAATAAACGTGGTGGTATAAAACCGCCGGTATACTCATTGTTTTTGCAAAGCCGCTAAGCCATCAGCTTAGTGGCTTTGTCTTTTTACTTGATGGCTGTTGTTACCAGATTATGAATCATAAAGGAGGTAGAAGAGAAACACAGTCCCTCCTACCTCCTTTTAAATGAAGCTATAATAAGAAGCTATTTATTATGCATCAGCGTCTACTTGCTCTTTGGCAGCAATGCGCTCATCAGCTGTTTTCAAAGATTCTCTTACTTTGTAAAGCAGCTCTACCAATGTCTTAGCTTCCTCCTCAGTAAGGCCTTGCATCACTGCATCCAATTGATGTAAATCTTTGTCTATAGTTCCAATTACTTTTTGCCCTTCCTCTGATATTACAATATTTACCAGACGTTTATCTGCTGTATTCTGTGTTACTTCTACCAGCCCTTTAGCACCGAGCCGACTCACAAGCCGGGAGGCATCAGACATTTTATCCAACATCTTCTCTCGAAGGAAAGAAGTGGAAACAGGTTTAGGGAATTGGTCCCTTAAAATGCGAAGGGCGTTGTACTGCTGCGTAGTAAGACCATGCTGTTTGAAAAAGCTTTCGTAACCATTTGAAAGAAAGCCATAGGTGTACAGAATGCTTACGCTTGCTTTCTGCCATTCATTTCGAAAGGCAGAAATGCCGATTTCGTTCTCTAATATCATACGTGTTGTCAGGTGAGTTTATCAAGTATAGCTAAAAAGTTTTTAAATTCATTGCTTTTATTGCCACAACTTAAATAAATATATGAGGAAACGACAATAAAAGTGCTTCTTCACTCATAAAACGCAACTTGGTTAAGATGTACCTACATAAAATATAAGTGTGGATCTTAATCTTTTTGTTGCCCTCTCTTAAAAGAAAAGAGCCACATTTGAGTGGCTCTTTTCTTTAGCTATTGTTAAAATCTATCTCCTGCTTTACCTTCTTTGTTAGTTTAACCCATACCAGCTTTTAAGAATCATCTATCCAAATTTGAAGAAGTTGCTCGGGCAATCCGGCTTCCGGCAGTATTGTGTTCCAATGCAGTTTGCTTATATGATATCCCGGTGACACTTGCGGATACTGCTCCCGCAGCTCTACCGCCTTCTCAGGGGGCACATTTCAGGCTAATGCCTTTGTCGTAATTAGCAAGGCTGCACAAGGAGAACATTTTGCCTCCCACCTTAAAAACAAGTGTGTCATCATCAAAAGGAAATTCTTCTGTTGTACCGGGTTTAACTAAGCAATATGTTCTGAAAGCCTCAATATGCACTGTTACCAGTGGGTGATGATGAAGTAAATAATGCAAGCCAGGAACATCCCCATGGAGATCTTGTTGATAGTGTGCATGGCGCGCAGGTTGAAATTAGTTTTACGACTGGAGTCTTTTTTGCGGAAGAAATAGTTGCCTACTTCAGAGAAATCAAATAATCCCTTCATATAATGTTTCAGTTAGTAGTTATCAAATGCCTGTAACGCAAAGGCTATAGTATTAGCTCTCGCTCCACACTATAATATAAACATAACCGGGAATAAAAAGATTGCTTTTTAATGCGATTGAAGCAAATAAAATACAAACCCTTACTCCCTCCTAATTAGTCCTCTAACCGCACAGGCTCAATCCATTTATCATCCTCCCGTATCAGCTCAATCAGCTCATCCACAGCTCGGTCGGCAGGCACAGCCTTTTTGATGACAGTTTGCCCACGGTAGAGGGCGATTTTGTCTTTTCCTACACCTACATAGCCATAATCCGCGTCCGCCATTTCGCCGGGGCCATTTACAATACAACCCATGATGCCGATCTTAACACCTTTCAAGTGATCGGTGCGCTTGCGGATCATGGCAGTGGTTTCCTGTAAATCAAACAAGGTGCGGCCGCAGCTAGGGCAGCTGATATACTCTGTCTTGCTCATGCGGGTACGGGCCGCCTGCAATATTCCAAAGCTGAGGCTGTTGTACTGTCCGATCGTTTGCAGCCACTCCCCTTTCTCCTGCTCAGTAAGCAGCTCAGTACCTAACATGATACCATCACCAAGTCCGTCTATCAGTAAACCACCCACATCAGTGGCAGCATACAGTTGTATCTCGTCAGGCGAAAGTTGGCCATAGGACCGCTTTATGATGCAGGGCGTCTGTACGCCATTGTTCATCAGTCGGAAAAAGCATTTTCGCAGCTCCGGCATTGCATGCTCGTTGCTGGTTTGCAGCATAAGTATCGCCGTCTTATCCTGCTTCAGGCGCTCTAACAGTTCGTTTGTCAGCTCACTGATAGAAAGTTGAATAAAATTTAGTGTGTCATGCCGATCCACGCTCCTCAGATACTGGTCCGCATGCAGCAGCGGATGGCGGTCCTTTCTTTCTTCAGCCGTTAGCCAGGCATCATAATTCACAATCTCCTTCAGGCCATTTGGCAGCATAAAGCTGATAGGAGTATCTCCTGTGTAGATAAAGTCTGCTCCCTGATCATTCATATTGAATTTATCGAGCAGCATGGAGTACAGGTGGCCCACGCATTTTAGGTCGGCATACTGCACTTCAGTCAGGCGGCTCAGGTCGGCCACCACACGCGGCACATTAAGCCCTCCCAGGTTTCCCACCTCTGCTGTCTCCCTACGGTGATACTGGAACGGGTTGATAGGGACGTTACACACAGGTTTCATAGGCGTAGCCTTTTTTGCACGATGCCTGTAACGGTCAATAAGTGCTTTGGCCACCGGAGCCTCTGCCTCAGGCGCTTCAGTTAGCGAAACACGCACCGTGTCCCCTAATCCATCCTCCAGCAAAGTGCCAATGCCCACAGCCGATTTTATACGTCCGTCTTCCGCTTCGCCAGCCTCTGTTACGCCTAGGTGGAGCGGGTAAGGCTGCATACCTTCTTCCTCCAGCTTCTGCACCAGCAGACGGTACGCCTGTACCATCACCTGCGTGTTGGAAGCTTTCATGGAGATAACGATGTCATAATAGCCTTCATCCTCGCAGATACGCAGAAACTCCAGCGCACTCTCCACCATGCCCAGCGGAGTATCGCCATAGCGGCTCAGGATGCGATCAGACAAAGAACCGTGGTTAGTACCGATGCGCATGGCCGTGCCATGTTCCTTACAGATTCGAACGAGCGGCACAAAGCGCTCCCGGATACGGTCCAGTTCTGCCTGGTAGGAAGCATCGTCGTACTCAATTACCTGGAACTTCTTTTTGTCAGCATAATTACCCGGATTCACACGGACCTTCTCTACAATACGTGCCGCTACCTCAGCAGCATTCGGAGTAAAGTGGATGTCGGCAATAAGAGGCACGTTATACCCCCGCTTGCTTAACTCCTCCTTGATATTTTTGAGGTTCTCAGCTTCTTTTATACTCGGCGCCGTGATACGTATATACTCGCATCCCGCCTCTATCATGCGGATGCACTGCTCCACAGAACCCATAGTATCCATGGTGTCTACCGTCGTCATCGACTGTACCCGTATGGGGTAATCACCACCCATTGGCAAACCGCCAATGTTCACCACGCGGGTTTTTCTGCGTTCGTAAGCTGTAAGGCTTGGGCAATAAGATTTGTTCATAAAGAAAAATGCGTCAGCTCGTCTCTTTAACTAAAGATATACCTGCTTTGTTCAAAGGCAAATTACGTAAATTTAACACGATTATCCTTATAAGGCTTATTATAGTGGCAGGGTATAAAGATGGAAAACAAACCAATCGCGATTTTAGGCAGCGCCCGGCGGGAGAGTGATACTAAAAAGCTGGTCGAGGTGCTATTCCCTGAAAACACCGTAAAAGTGCTGGACCTGCTGGATTATCATGTTTGCCCCTACAGCTACTCCGGCCAGTATCCGGCAGCCGATCAGTTCCTGCAGGTGATGGAAGAGATATTACTCCATAAGCAGGTAATTTTCGCCACACCGGTATACTGGTATGCCATGAGCGGCCTGATGAAAACGTTCTTCGACAGGTTAACAGACATTATTACAGTTCAGAAAAGCCTTGGCAGGAGATTGGCCGGTAAGGAGACTCTCCTGCTGGCGATCGGCTCTGACGAGGAGTTGCCTCCGGGTTTTGAGAAACCCTTTGAGCGTACTTCTGATTACTTTGGCATGACGTATAAAGCCTGTTACTATTGCCCTACTCATGCCATTCACGTACAATCGGTTAGCCGTGAAGGTTTTCTTAAAGCTTTGAATTCAGAACTACACTATAGATAACTAAGAATATGATACATATGAGAACGTTTTTCCCGAAAACTGCCCCAGAGAAACTGCACGCCCTGTTAGCATGGAGTAAACTACGACAGGAGCAGCTAACAGAGGCTGTTTCTGTTACAAAGGACACTGTCACAGAATTCCTGATGCGGCAAATTGAGCGTGGCAACTGGAAAGAAGTACAGGAAGTGCTGCGGGGAAAACCCATGACGAAAGCCGGAAAATTTCTGCTGGAAGAACTGCGGGACAGTGTAGCAACAAAATTAATTGTCCGACTTGGGCTACGCAAGGTAATTGCCGTTGGGCTTGCAGTGGTGCTCCTGCCACTTATTTTCGCTAAAGTAGCCGGCCAGTTAATGAGTAAAGTGAGGCAGTAACAATAATCAATACACAAACATATCTATCTGTTATACAGTATATTACTATAACACAACGAAAAAACCGCTTTAATCATAGTTATAAACAACAAAAGCACCCGAGGGGGTGCTTTTGTTGTTTATATTGATAGAATAAATAATGATTAATGCAGGAATAGCAATTCACGGTACTTCACCAGTGGCCAGTCTTCATCATCCACCATCAGTTCGAGCTTATCTACGCTGTAGCGTATTTTATCGAAGAAGCTGAAGATGTTCTCATTATACATGATGGCACGATCACGGGCATCCTCTACCTTGTTGGCTACCTTGCGGGCCTCCACCATGTCATTTACATTCTGCTGGATAGAAGAAATGTGCCGCGACATTGTTTTGATGGCTTCCACTGTTGACCTTGTGTACTCATCTTCCAGCCCAAGTTCTTTCAGACCGCGCACGTTCTGGATCAGCTTGTTCTGGTAAGCAATAGCAGTAGGAATAACATGGTTCACAGCAAGGTCACCCATGGTACGGGCTTCAATCTGTATCTTTTTCATATATTCCTCCAGCAGGATCTCATGGCGGGCAGCTAGTTCTACCTCTGTAAAGATGCCGTGCCTGGTGTACAGTGCTTTCACTTCCTCCCGGTCATATACATCCAGTGCACGCGGTGTGCTCTTGATGTTAGAAAGCCCACGCTTTTCAGCTTCCTGTGCCCATTCTTCGGAGTAACCGTTGCCTTCAAAACGCACGGCTTTAGATTGTGCTACTAAATCGCGCAGCACCTGAATAATGGCTACTTCTTTCTTCGTACCCTCTTCGATCAGGTTATCTACTTTATGGCGGAATTCAATCAGCTGATCAGCCACCATTGTATTAAGGGCCGTCATCGGAGAAGAAGTGTTGGCAGAAGAACCTACCGCACGGAATTCAAACTTATTACCTGTGAAGGCAAATGGCGAAGTACGGTTTCTGTCGGTGTTATCAAGCAATACCTCCGGGATTCTGTCTATTCCCAGTTTCAGGTACATGTTATCGCCTTTCTCAATCGGAATTTTAGAAGTGCGCTCAAACTCATCTAATACAGCTGTCAGCTGCTGGCCAATAAATACGGACATGATAGCTGGTGGCGCTTCATTGGCTCCCAGGCGGTGGTCGTTGCTGGCAGAGGCGATGCTGGCACGTAAAAGGTCAGCATACTTGTTTACAGCCGCAATAGTATTGATGAAGAACGTCAGGAACTGAAGGTTCTCTTTTGGCTTTTTACCAGGCCCTAACAAATTTACACCAGTGTTGGTGCTCATTGCCCAGTTGTTGTGCTTACCACTACCGTTTACACCTTTAAATGGCTTCTCATGAAGTAATACTTTAAACCCATGGCGCTCTGCCACATGGTCCATAATGTCCATTAGCAACTGGTTGTGGTCAACAGCAAGGTTGGCATCTTCAAAGGTAGGCGCACACTCAAACTGATGGGGAGCCACCTCGTTGTGGCGGGTTCTCAATGGAATACCCAATCGCAGCGCAGAACGCTCGAAGTCAAGCATAAAGGCGTGTACACGCGTTGGGATGCTTCCGAAATAATGATCTTCCAGCTGCTGTCCTTTAGCAGGTGAATGGCCAAACAGCGTACGGCCGGAAATAACAAGGTCAGGACGAGCCTCATACAAAGCACGGTCTACGAGGAAATATTCCTGCTCTATACCCAAGGTAGTATTTACCTTGTTTACATCCTTATCAAAGTACTGGCAAACAGGTACAGCGGCATCGTTCAACAGCTTGATTGACTTTAACAAAGGCGTCTTATAGTCCAGTGCCTCACCCGTATATGCCACAAAAATAGTAGGAATACAAAGGGTTTTAATTCCGGCATTGTCGATTAGGAAGGCCGGTGAAGACGGATCCCATGCACTATAGCCACGAGCCTCGAACGTGTTTCGGATACCACCGCTCGGGAAAGAAGAAGCATCCGGCTCCTGCTGCACAAGAGCACTGCCTTTAAAATTCTCGATGGCTTCACCATCACTTGTCAGGTCAAAGAAAGAGTCATGCTTTTCAGCTGTGGCACCTGTAAGGGGCTGGAACCAGTGCGTATAGTGCGTAGCACCTTTGCTCATGGACCAGGTTCTCATGGCAGATGCTACGGCATCAGCCAAATCGCGATCCACCTTTTCACCAGCATCGATTGTGCGGCGCAGACGCTTATAATTGTCGGAAGACATAGTGGAACGCATTTGTTCGTTGTTGAATACGTTCTCACCGAAATATTCAGATATTTTTTGTGAAGGGAGGACCACTTCACTTCGTTTTCGCTGGCTTACAAATTCCAGCGCTTTAAAGCGTAGTTTTGACATGAGTTTAGAGAGAGTTTTGTTTTAAGAGTAGCAAAGATATAGAGAAAAATCACATTGCAAACTTGTAGAGGTTAAAAAATCAGGGGGATCTACGAAAATTTGCACCTGTTTCTACTAAATCACCTATAATTTAGCAGGGTTATGCCAAAAATTTAAGTTGTTTGATTATAACTACCCTATGATTGCTATATCCCCTGTCTTTTTTGTGCCTGCCTTATATATAGCTGAAATATTATAGCTACTTAATTAACAATGGCCTCGTATATACCTTAAATTTGCAGTGTGAAAAAACCTTTCATTTATCAGCCGCTGTACTTCTTTTTTTGGGTGCTGTACTTTATAGTTGCCAGGGCCCTGTTTTTACTATACCACACAAAGCGTAGCTCTGAACTTACCACACCAGAAATTCTGGACACCTTTATTTTCGGCCTGCGGCTGGACTTTTCATTTACAGCCTACGTCTGTGCCATTCCTTTTTTCTCCTTGTTGGTCTTTGCTTTGTGGCCCAGGCTTAGGGTGCAGGGTTTTATACATGTGTACACTTTTACTTTATTGGTGCTTTTATCGCTGCTGCTTGCAGCGGACTTAGAACTCTACACGTACTGGGGCTTCCGGCTGGATGCTACGCCACTGCAGTACCTGAACACCCCCGGCGAAATGGCCGCCTCAGCTGCCGCCGCTCCTCTGTTCCTGCTGTTGCTGTTTATTATGATTCTCAGCAGCGCATCGGTTATCGTATACAGGCTGTTTTTCGATCTGAAGAAGTTCAATTCACCGCAAAACAAAAGGAAATATAGCATTCTGTCACTTCTCTACCTGGCTTTGCTTGTGCTGCCTATGCGCGGCGGAGTGCAGCAGATCCCTATCAATCAGAGTGTGGCATACTTCTCGAGCAAGCCTTATGCTAATCATGCCGGGTTAAATATGCCCTGGAATCTGATGCATGACCTGATAAAGTACAGGAAGACTAGCAAGAATCCATATAAGTATATGTCACCAGAGGAGGCAGCGCAACGGGTACAACTCCTCTACGGCGCTACTACTTTCACCAGTACAGTTCAACAATATATTGCTGCAACAAAGCCCAACGTACTGCTTATCATACTGGAAAGCTATACAGCTAAGTTTGTAGAAAGTCTTGGTGGCGAGCAGGGTGTTACACCAAACTTAGATAGGATTGCTGCTGAGGGTATAAGCTTTACTAACATCTACGCCAGCGGGGATAGAAGTGAGAAAGGTATGGTTGCGCTGTTAAGCGGATACCCGGTGCAAACTACCACTTCTATCATCAAAACACCTAAAAAAACAGCGAAGCTGCCCCAGCTCAGTAAAGTATTTAAGCAGCAGCACTACAGCACCAGCTACTACTATGGAGGAGAGCTGGAATTTGCTAATATCAAATCGTATCTCATGAATGGTGCTTATGACCGCCTCATCGCTAAAGATGATTTCCCGGCCAGCAGTTATAACTCAAAATGGGGCGCGCACGACCATGTTTTGTTCGAACGTGTACTGCATGACTTAAAGCAGGAACACAACCCGTTCTTTACAACAGTCTATACCCTGAGCAGCCATGAGCCATTTGAAATTCCGATCGAACCAGTTTTCAACGGGGATGACGAGGAGGCGGAGTTCCGGAACAGTGTATATTATACAGACCAGGCGTTAGGCAAATTTATAAAGCAGGCAAAGCAGGAGCCCTGGTGGCAAAATACCATCGTGGTTATTACCGCTGATCATGGCCATATCATGCCGGGCAACGATCCACCATATGCTGCTTCAAAATACCATATTCCATTTGTACTAACAGGAGGAGCTATCACAGAGAAAGGTGTTAAAGTAATGACAATAGGCTCTCAGACAGACATTGCGGCTACATTACTAGCAAAGCTGAACCTGGCGCACCAAGACTTTACCTGGAGCCGTGATTTACTTAAACCCAATCCGGATCCTTTTGCATTTTATGTCTTCAAAGATGGTTTCGGTTATGTCACACCCCGGGGCATCCTTACATTCGACAATAACGCACAGCAGCTTATCACTTCAGATACTGGTGTTACGGAAGATCAATTGAGAACCGGTAAAGCCTACATGCAGTACTCTTTTGAAGACTTTGTAAGGAAATAGTGCCTGTTGTTTAAGTATAAAGCATTCAGCGTTGTCGCTATACAAGCTTTTTACAGGCATTATCACTTTAACAAACCTGCAACTAATTCTTTAACTCTCAACCCTTTACTTGTGCTGCCTTTTGGCAACAGGATTGCAATAGTAAGGCAGAAAATTCTTATCTTTGCACCCTGATTATGAAAAAAGTAGCTTTTTATACCTTAGGCTGTAAGCTGAATTATTCTGAAACCAGCACCATTGGCCGTATTTTCCAGGAGCGTGGGTTTGAGAAGGTGGAGTTTACCGACACACCTGACATCTACGTTATTAATACCTGCTCGGTAACGGATAATGCTGACAAGAAGTGTCGTAAGATTGTGAAGGAAGCGCTGAAGCATTCTCCGGATGCCTTCATCACTATTGTCGGCTGTTATGCGCAGCTGAAACCAAAGGAGATTTCAGAGATTCCGGGAGTAGATGCCGTGCTGGGAGCAGCCGAAAAGTTTCAGTTAGTAGATATACTGGAGACATTCGAGAAAAAAGAAAAGGCACAAATCTATGCCAGCCCTGTCTCTGAGGCAAATACTTTCCATAATTCCTACTCTTTCGGCGACCGTACCCGCACCTTCCTGAAGGTACAGGACGGCTGTGACTATTCCTGCTCCTTCTGTACTATACCGCTGGCGCGGGGCAACAGCCGCTCTGACAGCATAGAGAATGTGGTGCGGTCTGCAAGTGAAATTGCGGAATCGGGTGTGAAGGAGATTGTGCTCACGGGTGTAAACACCGGTGACTTTGGCATACAGGATGGCAAGCGTGTAGAAACTTTCTTTGATCTTGTTAAGGAACTGGATAAGGTGGAAGGTATTGACCGTTTCCGTATCTCATCTATTGAGCCCAACCTGCTGAAAGACGAAATTATTTCTTTTGTCGCGCAGAGCAATCGCTTTATGCCCCATTTCCATGTGCCGCTGCAGTCTGGCTCCAACAAAGTCTTAAAGCTGATGCGTCGCCGTTACCAGCGTGAGTTGTACGCCGATCGCGTAGCAACAATAAAGCAACTGATGCCGCACTGCTGCATCGGTGTGGATGTAATTGTGGGTTTTCCCGGCGAAACGGAGGAGGACTTTCTGGAGACCTATAACTTCCTGAACGAGCTGGATGTAAGTTACCTGCACGTGTTTCCTTACTCTGAGCGCGAAAACACACTGGCTCCTGAAATGCCGGGTAAGGTAACGAATAAAGACCGTAACCGCCGCGCTGATATGCTCCGCATCCTGTCTGAGAAAAAGAAGCGGAACTTCTATGAACAGAATATTGGCCGTGAATTTAATGTGTTGTTTGAGGACGATGTAAAAGACGGCTTGATGGAAGGCTGGACGGAGAACTATGTACGCGTGGTAGCTAAATATGACCCCGTGCTGGTGAACGAGACCAGACACGTACGCCTGACTCAGCTCAACGCTGCCGGATTAATGGAGGCAGAAGAAACTTACCAGGAACTGCTGAAGCATTAGACAAGCTTAATATTTTGTTTTTGCAGCGCAACGAATGATTTTTAAGGATGGGCTTAGGTAATTGGTAAAGTTTAGTGTTATATTTAAACTGATAATTCTTTCAACAAATCAAAACCCAAAGAAATAGTGAAAGTTCTAAAGATTTCCTTAGGCCTGGCAATGGCTGCTTCCCTTATGTCAGCCTGCACAGAAGCGCCTAAAGTAGAAGGAGTAAACACACCTGCAACCGGCGAAACAGCTGGTGTACATGACATTGTATACGTGAATTCTGATTCGCTGCTTACAAACTACGAATACTTCAAAGATGTTCGTACCCGCCTGCAGGGCAAAGGTGAGAAGGCAGAACAGAATCTTCGCTCACAGGCAGAGGCTTTCCAGAAAGAAGTTGAAAGGTATCAGCAGACTGGCCAAACCATGAGTGAACAGCAGAGAGCCCAAACAGAGCAGCGCCTGCAGCAAAAGCAACAGCAGTTACAGCAACTACAGCAAACTGCTGGTAACGAACTGGCCGGCGAAGAGTCTGAGGAAATGAAGAAAATCTATGACCGCGTAGAAGAGTACCTCAAGAAACTGAGCGAAGAAAAAGGTTATGAGATGGTATTAACCTACTCTCGTGGTAGCAGTGCTATTCTTTACAGCAATCCTTCACGTGATATTACGTCAGAAGTAGTGAGTGGCCTTAACGAGGCTTATACTACTGAAAAAACAGCAGCTGATACAACAGCTACAGAATAGTAAGACATATCTTATTTCTATAACAAAAAACCTCTGCTGAATAGCAGAGGTTTTTTGTTTCTAAAGTATCTGTTGCAGTTTTGCTTATTCGTATCTAAGAGAATCAATTGGGTCAAGTTTAGAGGCTTTGGAGGCAGGATAATAACCTGAGACAACACCCACAAACACACAAATTGCCATTCCAATCACTACCCAAAGCCAGGGCACTATGAAGCCGCCTTCTCCAATCATAGAGGCAATGCCGTTCCCCATGAGCACACCTAACAACACTCCTACAAAACCACCGAGAATACAGATGACGATGGCTTCAATCAGGAACTGCTGGCGTATCTGGAACGCAGTAGCACCCAATGCTTTCCGCACCCCAATTTCCCGGGTACGCTCATTTACAGACACCATCATAATATTCATTAAGCCAACAGAGGCACCCAACAGGGTAATAAAACCGATAATAAAACCTCCTACCTTCAGGTATCCGGAAATTTCATCGAGGCTCTGCACCAGCGAATCACTCCTCCTTATTTCAAAAGAATCCTCCTGCCCCAGTGCATCCTGCCGTATTTTGCGCATGATCCCGGTGGCCTCGCCCATCACGTAGTTCAGTTCATCTGCCCTGTGAATGGCTGTTTTAATTGTAATATTGAGTGTAGCATCACCTGTTCGCGGTATCTGACGCCCCGCTTCCAGGGGAATAATGATACGGCGGTCGTCGCTGCCGCCCATGCTGCTTCCTTTCTTCTCCAACTGCCCAATCACTTTAAAGCGCCGCCCCAGAAAAGTGACGAAATTGCCTACAGCTTCTCTGTCTTTGAATAATGTGGTCGCTATTTCATCACCTACAATAGCAACATTAATACCCTGCTCATGCTCAAAAGTTGAGAAATCACGTCCTTTCGCTAAGTTTATGTTGTTGTTTAGCATGTAGTTTTCATCCCCAGCTGTGATGTTCACATTCGGGTTTGTTTTTTCTGTATCGCTTTTTACCACAGTGGCGCCGGAAACATGTGCGGATAAGCTTACCCGCGCATCATCAGGCATTTGCTCCTTGTACATCACCGCCTGGTTGTAAGAGATAACAGGGTAAATTTTTTCGGTGCGGCCCTCACTTCTACCCCTGTTGTTCATGCCGGCACGGCGAATATCGAACGCATTGGCACCAAGATTGGAGAAGGTTTGCGTCAGGGAGTACTTCATGCTGTCTACAGCCGTTAGTATACCAACCAAAGACATGATACCAATGGCGATAATAAGGCCCGTTAGCACAGTACGTAGCAGGTTCCCATGTATCGACCGAAGGCCCTCCAGGATATTTTCTATTAAATTCATATGCTAGGATGATGTGCGCTTTGTTACTATTTTACGTTATGTACTCTTATAAGGGCATTGCTTCTAAGTTAATGCCATTTTATGAATTAAAAGACAATATTATACATTGAGCCGTATTTTAAAGACGAACCGCATGATTTTCCGTACCACCACGCTTATTCTGACACTTTTCCTACTCTCGTTTTCGTCCATAGCCAGCACGATTCTGCTGCCAATGGATGAAACCCAAAAAGACCACTTAAAATCTTATGGCGTTGCCTATTGGGCGCTGGGTAATAATGTTTCTGTAGATTGGCTGTTGAATTACCGTGGCGGCAGTTTCGCCTTTCAGCATGCCCCACAGCTGGAGAATGAGCTGATCGTGCGGGGCGTGAGCTATAAAGTAATTTCTGATGCCCAATATAATAGCATCTTAACAGAGATAAGCAACCCGGAAGCTAATATGGACATCATGAAGCTGGAAAAGGTACCGAAGGTGGCGGTATACTCTCCTAAATCTAAAATGCCCTGGGATGACGCCGTGACACTTGTATTAACATATGCAGAGATTCCGTATGACGTGATCTATGACGAAGAGATTGTGAATGGCGAGCTGCCGAAGTATGACTGGCTGCACCTGCATCACGAGGACTTTACAGGTCAGTATGGCAAGTTCTATGCAAGTTACCGGCACTATCCCTGGTACCAGGAGCAACAGCGTGAATTAGAAGAATCAGCTGCCAAGCTAGGTTTCAACAAAGTGTCGGAGATGAAGTTAGGGGTAGCGAAAAGAATAAAGGAATTCTGTGCAGGTGGCGGCTTCTTGTTTGCTATGTGCTCTGCCACCGACACCTACGACATTGCCCTGGCTGCTGAGGGAGTAGACATAGTGGAAGCTATGTTTGATGGTGACGCAGCAGACCCACAGGCACAACAGAAACTGGATTATGAGAAATCGCTGGCCTTCCGCGATTTCAGAATCTCCCGAAACCCGCTGGAGTACGAGTACTCCAACATCGACGTGCAGCCGCAGGAGCGGCCGGTAACAGAGGCAAATGATTACTTTCAGCTGTTTACCTTTTCTGCCAAGTGGGACCCGATTCCGACAATGCTCACGCAAAACCATGAGAAAACCATCAAAGGTTTTATGGGGCAGACAACCGCTTTTAGAAAAAAACTTGTGAAGCCAGAAGTGGTGGTAATGGGCGAAAACAGCGAGTTATCTGAAATCCGCTACATGCACGGCACCTACGCCCGCGGCACCTGGACATTTTACGGCGGCCACGACCCGGAAGACTACCAGCACTTAGTAGGCGAAGACCCCACTGACCTGGCGCTGCATCCGAACTCGCCCGGCTACCGCCTTATCCTGAACAACATTCTTTTTCCTGCCGCCAAAAAGAAGAAGCAGAAAACTTGATCATTTAACAGTTGTCATTTAACATTTACCAGGTCCTTCAATAGATTAATTTAAAGGCAGAAACAGGAACGGCTGAAGATTTTTTCTTCAGCCGTTCCTGTTTCTGATAATTGACAAATGTTAAATGATAACTGTCAAATGACTCAGTGCATCCGGTCAGCCCTTGGCGCCAGGTTACGGATAATGTCGGCTTCAATGGCCAAAAGCTCTTTCAGACGGGCATCTACAACAGCTGCCGGCATGTATTCCTTCGCCAGCTTTACAAAGCTTACATAGTGCCCGGCTTCTGATACCATCAATTCATAATAAAACTGCTGCAGGCCTTCATCCGCAATGTTCTTCCAGAGCAGTTTAAAACGCTCGCAGCTTCGGGCCTCAATGAGGGCATTCACCAGCAGGTGGTCCATCAGTTGGCGTTCCCGCTTGTCACCTTTCCGGATATGCTTGGTGAGTTCCACCACGTACTCATCCGGGCGGTTGCGGCCCAGGCTGTAGCCGCGCTTTTTCAGCTCGGCCAATACCCGCTCAAAATGGCTCCACTCCTCTGCCACCAGGTCCGTCATCTCCTCTACCAGCTTCTCCTTATCAGGGTACTTTACAATGAGGGATATACCGGACGTAGCAGCTTTCTGCTCGCAGTAGGCGTGGTCTACTAATATTTCTTCTATGTTCTTTTCCGCGATGTTTACCCAGCGGGGGTCGGTGGGCAACTCCAAGCGAAGGATGGTTTTAGTTGGCTGATCAGACATAATGTAAGCGTATTAACAGGGAAACAACTTTATACAAGCGACAGAATCAGAAATCAATCAAAGAACATCCACTTCAGGCCAAACGTGAAGCTGCGGCGCATACCAGGGTAATAAGGCGTTACAAAGTATACCGGCTCCAGCAACTGGTCATTTACATGGCTCATCTTCACGAAAAGGTTTACTGTTTTGATGTCTGCATTCAGAAAAACATCAACCACCGGATATCCCTGCACCTGGAAATGGTCCTGCACATAAAACTGCTGTGTTACAGGCATATATGCATCAGCATAGTAACTAGACATGTAAGTAGTCTGCACCCCTAACTGGCTGAACAGGGCCTGCTTGAACAGGAAACCTTCAATGTAAACAGTTGACTCCAGCAGAAAGTCCGGTATTCTTACTTTATCTGCTTCATCGGTATTGGTATAGGCCACCAGGTTCTTGAAATACACAGGACCGAAGCGTATATGGTGTGACAGGTCCGCCCCCCACAGCCGCTGGTTACCACTCAACTGTTGCGGTTCGGCATTCTGGTTAAAGAAGATGTGGCGCTTGATGTTGGTATAGTGGGCATTCAGTTTCACATACTGGCGTGTGCCAAAGGCGCCGGCATAACCTACACCGATACGGTCCGTCACAGAGGTTTCGAAATCATTGTCCCACTGGAAATGGTTGCTTAGCATATAATCCTCTACCCGGGAAGGTGAAAAGAGCGTGCGCTCCAGGGTGGCAAAAGCGCCTCCTATACGAGCCCTGCCCTTCACGCGGTAATCAGAACCCAACTGGTATTCCGCCTCTCCGGTCAATTCTGCCAGATTCTTGTACATGAGCCTGATGTCACCACCTATCAAAACCTGGTTATAAGCATCACTGCGATCTACAGGAACAAACCTGGTACTGTCTGTAGGTAATGGGGATTGTGCGCTATACGCCATGGTGGCGTTCCGCAGTTTGGCGTAGGCGTTGTAAGACGAGAGTTTATAGTTACCCGTTACACCGAATGTATTCTGTAATTCTTTGTAATTCGTGATGTCAATTGTCCGGCGGCGACTCAGTTTGTAGTCTGGGTAAATCGTAAAAACATCATTCAGGCTCCCATTCGAAGCATCCAGATAGCTTTGAATGGTTGTTCTGTAATTTGTAAGGGTTGTGTCTTCAAACCTGTTCTGCTGCCTCCTCCAGTCCAGCACATGATAGACCTTCAGGTTCTCTTTCGCTAGCCTGTAAATCTGCATGAGGTGGAAATTGTTCCGGGTTTCCTCATTCAGCGCTGTGGTAAGCTGTACCGGTGCCTCTTCAAAGCGGGAAAGAATGGAGGGCGCTGTCACATCATCCTGAACGGTAGTATCAGGTATAATTCCACCTGTTTCAACCTGTTCCACCCCCATATAAGTAAAATTAAAGAACAGGTTATAGTTCTCGTTTTCGGAACGATAATGTGAGAATACTTTGATCGCCTGGTTGTCCAGGAAGCTTCTTGATCTTCTGTCTCCGGCTGCAGGACCTATTTGCTGGTTCGCCGTGATGATCTGGTAAGCTGCGCCAGCATTCCAGCGGGGGGTGATGTTGCGCGTATGTAAACCTTCAAACACCTGCTCTCCCCGCGCGCCCTGCACATAGAAAAGATGGGTATAAGGCGACCGCGTATTGAAATAGTTGATCTTATAGGGATCATAAGCATAGCGGTCAAAGACGTTCTTGCCCAGCCTCACCCCTATCTTTTGTGGCGGATAGTAAAAAAGAGGCTGCGCCGCAGTACCTGTATTTCCAAGATGCTGGTAAAAGGCGGTGTCGTTGTACCAATAACGCTCATTCTGTAAATTACTCAGTGAAGTGTCTATCGGCTGCTCCAGGTAACGTCCCCTCAACACATCCTGCGCATAGAGTTGCAGGGTTGTTTTCGGGCTGTAGTACAGCTTGGTCGTATCATCGATAATCTGGGAGTAAGCAGCCTGGCTCAAGAAGAGTAAACCAAGAAAGGGAAGAATAAAGGCTATTATCTTTTTTTTCACGTCGCAAAATTAGCGAATTAAATATTATTTCTGATGCTACAGCTTTCTGCTGCTAAAAGTGACTGCGGCTTTACCGTATATTTACTGTGTAATGGGTTTCTGAAACTGCCGCACATGTTGTAGTACCAGTTGGTCAAATCTTTCCTGCAAGCCCAGCAACTGCACCACAATGGGTATATAAAATACCGGGAGTTTTTTTGTAAGGCTTTCCAACTCAGGCCCTGCCAGTTTAACGGCGTCTTTCCGGGTAGTTAGTATAGTAGCCCCGGAAAAAACAGGCTGTTGCAACAGTTGTTTCAGCTTTTGCAGGTCCTGGGCACTATACTGGTGGTGGTCCGGATACTCCAGGTGATGCACCATCTTATATCCATCGGACGCAAGATATTCCTTCAATGGCTGCGCGTTGGCAATCCCCGTCAACAGCACAACCTTCTGCGTAGGCGCTACAGGTAAGCCTATTGCTACTGGTGCTCCATATACAAACGCAGAGAAGAACACGGGTGTATCCGGAGCCGTATATTTTTCTATTTCGCTTCTGATGTTACCTTGCTCCTGCATATCCAGTTGCAAGGGGCACTTGCTCATGATGACGGCATCTGCCCTGGCGGCCCCCTGCCTCGGCTCCCGCAGCAACCCTGCCGGAAGCACAAAGTCTTTATAAAATGGCCTGTTGTAATCTGTAATCAATATGTTCAGGGATGGCTGTACCGGACGGTGCTGCATGGCATCGTCCAGCACCACTGCCGCTAATTCCGGTACCAATTGCTGAAGCTTCTGTATTCCCGCTACCCGGTCTTCGGAAACAGCCACGGCTACACCCTGGAAGTCACGGTGGTACTGGTAGGGCTCATCGCCGAGTATTGCTGCCGTGCTTTGCCCGTCGGCCAGCAGAAAACCTTTGCTCTGGCGCTTGTAGCCGCGGCTGAGCGTAGCCACCTTATACTGCTGCAACAAACGCAGCAGGTACTCTACATGGGGTGTTTTGCCTGTGCCTCCCACTGTCAGGTTTCCAACGGCAATCACAGGCAAGTCGAAACGCGTGGAAGTCAGCGTTCCTTTGTCGTATAAGATGTTTCGCGCCACCGTTACCCCCCCGTAAAGCAGTGAAAAGGGCCAGAGCAGCAATTTTAAATATTTCATCATTATTATGTAGCGGAGTAAAATTAAAACTAATTTTAAATTGAAGACGATAAGAGCATAACGATGGCAAAAATAAAAGACATAACACACCTCCTTGAGCACCTGGCTCCTCTCCGCTACCAGGAAAGCTATGACAATGCCGGTCTACAGACCGGAGATGCCCAGGCAGAAGTAAAAGGCGTGCTCCTCACGCTGGACTGCACAGAAGCCGTGATAGATGAGGCACTTGAAAAAGACTGTAACCTGATTGTGGCCCACCACCCGGTTATATTTAAAGGCCTGAAGCAGCTCACGGGGCGTAACTATGTAGAGCGCACCATCATAAAAGCCATACAGCATAACATTGCGATATATGCCAGCCACACCAATTTAGACAATGTGCTGCATGGTGTAAATACCAAAATAGCTGACAAGCTTGGGCTGCAACAGCAACGGATACTGGTAAACAAACCCCAGACACTGATGCAACTGGTAGCTTTTGTTCCGTTAGATAACACAGATGAAGTGCTGCAGGCGCTGCACAAAGCGGGTGCCGGCAACATCGGGGAATACAGCAACTGCAGTTTCCAGGTGACAGGCACCGGACGCTTTCTGCCATCCGATAAGGCCAATCCCGCCATAGGGCAGGCTGGCAAAGCAGAAGAGGTGCAGGAGAACCGGATAGAAGTGCTGTTCCCGGCTTACCTGCAAGGCGCCATCATGGCAGCCTTAAAAAAAACACACCCTTACGAGGAAGTGGCCCATTACCTCTACAGCCTCGAAAACCAGAACCAGGAGGTAGGCATCGGGATGGTTGGAGAATTAACTGAAGAAATGACAGAAGAAGCATTTTTAGCTTACCTGAAACAGAAAATGCAGCTGCAGGGGCTTCGTTACACTACCATAGGTGATAAAAAGGTGAAGCGGGTGGCAGTTTGTGGTGGCGCAGGAAGCTTTCTCATAAAAGATGCCATACGCCAGGGTGCTGATGCCCTCGTAACCGGCGATGTAAAATATCATGAGTTTTTTGACGCCGAAAGTCAGTTGATGATAGCTGACATCGGCCATTATGAAAGCGAGGTATTCACAAAGGAGATTTTTTATGACACGATTTCAAAAAATTTCTCTAATTTTGCAGTCTTAATATCAGAAGTAAACACAAACCCTGTCAGATACACTTTTTAATACATGGAAAGTACTGTAGCCAGCAAACTGGAAGCACTTTTAAAGCTTCAGACCATCGATTCACAGCTTGATGAAATCAAAAGAGTAAGAGGAGACCTCCCTGAGGAAGTTCAGGACCTTGAAGATGAAATTGAAGGGTATGCAGTGCGGGTTCGTAAGTTTGATGATGAAGTAGCAAGCCTGAATGACTCTATTGCGCAACGCAAGCAGGCAACGAAAGACGCTGAAAGCCTGATTCGCAAATATGAGGAGCAGCAGCAGAACGTACGCAACAACCGCGAGTACGATGCTATTACAAAGGAGATAGAACTTCAGAAGCTGGAAATCCAGATCAACG
The DNA here is from genome assembly GCF_003367245.1 of Pontibacter diazotrophicus. Lineage (GTDB taxonomy): Bacteria > Bacteroidota > Bacteroidia > Cytophagales > Hymenobacteraceae > Pontibacter > Pontibacter diazotrophicus. The sequence continues at coordinate 99,016 of NZ_QRGR01000004.1, forward strand.
AGAAGAAAACAAGAGAAGCCCACTACCAGATTGAGCAGAAAATCAACGAGATAGAAGGCACAAAGCATCGCCTGGAAGAGCGCCGCAAAGACCTTGAGAACAAAAAGAAGGAGCTTGATCAGATTGTAGGGGAAAGCGAAGAGGAAGAAACAGCGCTTGAGAAAGAACGCGCTAAAGCGGCTGCCAACATCGAAGATCGTTTGCTTACTGCTTATACCCGTATCCGCGGAAACGTGCGCAACGGTTTGGCTGTTGTAACGGTGAAGCGTGATGCCTGCGGTGGTTGTTTTAACACGGTACCGCCTCAACGTCAGGCCGATATCGCTGCTCAGAAAAAGGTTATCGTCTGCGAACACTGTGGACGTGTGCTGGCTGGCGTAGAGCTACGCGTATTCTAGTATAAAATTTCGGCGGTAAACGCTTAGATACTTTAAAAAGGATGGCTAAACCCCATCCTTTTTTTTGTTGTTGGCCTTTTTCTTATTTATTACTTATCAATTGTTACGCAAGCGTCCTGGCGGGACGGCCGTTGTTAGAAAATGTGTCACACTATTCTTTCGCTCCAGCAGAGCGACATGTTAAGGAAGTTTTTACAGGCCGCTCCGCTGGAGCTAAGGGCGGTTTCTGCCATTTAGCTATTAACAGATCGTCCCGCTGGGACTTGAATCAAATTACAATCTGGAGTTGCATAACGTTAATTTTTGAAAGGTGAGACTAAACAGCCCGGATTGATACCCTCTCTTTATTAGTAAAAAGCATGTTTTCTGCAGAAATAAAGGCCACAGATTTACCCCTTTCACTGGAGGAATTCAGATTAAAGGCACTAGCCTGGGCTGATCAGCATCCGCATGTAGCCTATTATAACCCCAATAATATTCCCTATCCTCACCACGGGTTTGAGCACCTGTTAGCTGTTTCATCTGGTGCTCCGCTACCGCTTCTCGAGGAAGACGCCTTCAACAGTCTTCGGCAGGAGCTACAGCAGGAACACCCGCTTCTTTGCGGTTTCCTGACGTACGATTTGAAGAATCAGGTGGAGAAACTACAAAGTCAGAACATCGATAATATAGGGTTCCCTCTCCTGCACTTCTTCTCTCCTACACTATACCTGTACTTTAAGCAGGATGGCATAAACATCTACAGTGTAGAAGATAACATAGCGACAACTAAAGCTTCTATCATAGCAACACCTGCTCCTTTCCCTGTTGCTCCTATGAATGTCGAAGTAAAGCAGCGGCTAGCCAAAAGGCAATACACAAATGATGTGGAGCGCATACGACAGCACATATTGGAGGGCGAGGTGTACGAACTCAACTACTGCATCGAGTTTTATGCGGAGAACACAGTGCTTCAACCACTGCCCCTTTACCTGGCGCTGAACGAGGCTTCCCCTACTCCGTTTTCAGGCTATTTAAAGTGTCAGGACAAATACTTGCTCTGTGCTTCCCCGGAGCGATTCTTGAAGAAAGAAAGCCAAAAACTCATTTCGCAGCCCATCAAGGGCACCATACGTCGCGGGGCAACACCACAGGAAGACGCAGCACTGCAGTACCAGCTACGTCACGATGAAAAAGAACTCGCTGAGAACATGATGATCGTGGACCTGGTGCGAAATGATTTAAGTCATTCCTGTGCCACCGGAACCGTGCAGGTAGAGGAAATGTTCGGCATTTACGGCTTCAGGCAGGTATCGCAGATGATCTCCAGCATTGTAGGGGAACTGCGGCCAGACAAGGATTTGGTAGATGCACTTAAAGGTGCTTTCCCGATGGGCAGTATGACGGGGGCTCCTAAAATAAGCGCCCTGCAGCGCATAGAGGAACTGGAGGTAACCAGGCGGGGCTTGTATTCAGGCGCTTATGGCTACATTAAGCCGAACAACGACTGTGATTTTAATGTGGTAATCCGCAGCATACAGTACAATGCCAGCCAGCAGTACCTCTCCTTTATGGTCGGAAGTGCCATCACCTATGACTCAGACCCGGAGCAGGAGTATGCGGAATGCCTGCTGAAGGCGCAGGCCATCTTAAAAGTACTTGGTCGGGGCTGATCTTTGCGCCTTCAATTATGAATGACGAATTATGAATTAGAAACTGATTAACAGAAAGAATGAATGCATACTATTAGCTTTTCACTTTGTGAAAATGAAGAAACAAAGTACTCCTCATTTTTAGACACTTAATTCATAATTCGGAATTCGGAATTCATAATTAATTAAAGCGCCTGTCATTCTGTCACGTTTTTAGAGGAGTTTATTGTATATTTGCAGCTGTAATTTGATACCATGGATCCAATAGTAGATTTAGATTTTATAGACAACCGCACACCGGAGCAAGCTGCAGCCTGCGATACAAAGGTAACTGCGGAAACAAACACGGGTAAGGGGCGCAAGCTATACATTGAAAGCTACGGCTGCCAGATGAATTTCTCCGATAGCGAAATTGTGTCATCCATCATGTTTGAGCAGGGTTTTGACACGACGGCTGACATCGCACAGGCTGACCTGGTGTTCCTGAATACCTGCTCTATACGCGAAAAGGCAGAACAGACGGTTCGGAACCGCTTAGGACAGATCAATTATTATAAGAAGAAAAAGCCGGCAATGATGGTAGGCGTGCTGGGCTGCATGGCCGAGCGTCTCAAAAAATCCTTGCTGGAAGAAGAAAAGATAGTAGATCTGGTAGTAGGTCCTGATGCTTACCGCGACCTACCGAACCTGATCAGTGAAGTGGATGGCGGACAGAAGGCAGTCAATGTGCTGCTTTCCCGAGAAGAAACCTATGCTGATATCAACCCTATCCGACTGAACAGCAACGGGGTAAGCGCCTACATCTCTATCATGCGGGGCTGCGACAACATGTGCTCGTTTTGCGTAGTGCCGTTTACCCGTGGCCGCGAGCGCAGCCGCGATGCCAACTCCATTGTGCGTGAGGCGCAGGCGCTGTCAGACCAAGGGTATAAAGAAGTAACGCTGCTGGGCCAGAATGTAGACTCTTACAAATGGGCCTCAGAAGACGGTACCGAATCGGTAAACTTTGCGCAGCTCCTGGAAAAAGTAGCCTTGGTGGATACCAATATGCGTGTCCGGTTTTCCACTTCGCACCCCAAAGACATCACCGATGAAGTGTTGTACACCATCAAAAAGCACGACAACATCTGCAAATACATCCACCTGCCTGCACAGAGCGGCAACTCCCGTGTGTTGGAGATCATGAACCGCACCTACGACCGTGCCTGGTACCTGAACCGCGTGGATGCAATCAGAAGAATTTTAGGTAACGAGTGCGGTATTTCTTCCGATATGATTGCCGGCTTCTGCACCGAAACCGAAGAAGAGCACCAGGACACCCTCACGCTTATGGACTATGTGCAGTACGACTACTCCTATATGTTCTTCTACTCTGAGCGACCAGGAACACTGGCTGCGCGCAAATTGGAAGACGATATTCCACTGGAAGTGAAAAAGCGCCGCCTGGCCGAAATCATAGAAAAACAACGCGAAACCTCCCTGAACCGCAACAAGCTGGACGTGGGCAGGGTGCACAAAGTATTGGTAGAAGGATTCTCAAAGAAGTCAGATGAGCAGCTGAGCGGACGCAACGACCAGAACAAGGTGGTTATCTTCGACAAGAAACATTATAAAAAAGGCGATTACGTGAACGTGTTCGTGCACGACTGCAGCGTAGGCACCCTTTTCGGGAAAGCCATAGATTAATGTGCTGATTATTTAATAAGGTAATGTGCTGGCAGATTGATAGCATCTCTCCGGAGGAAGCACATTAGAAATTTAACTGATTAGCACATTTACCCATTAGCACATTGAATTACATGCGCAATATTGATATACAAAGCATAAAGCAGCGTTTTGGTATTATAGGCAACTCCCACCTGCTCAACCATGCCATACAAGTGGCGGTGCAGGTGGCGCCTACAGATATGACAGTGCTTATCACCGGGGAAAGCGGTAGTGGTAAAGAATCATTTTCGAAGATCATTCACCAGCTGAGCCCTCGCAAGCACGGGCAGTTCATTGCCATTAACTGTGGTGCCATCCCAGAGGGCACGATAGATTCTGAGCTTTTCGGACATGAGAAAGGTTCTTTTACAGGTGCCCAGGAAGCACGTAAGGGTTATTTTGAAGTAACAGATGGCGGCACTATTTTCCTGGATGAGATCGGGGAAATGCCCTTAGGCACGCAGGCACGCCTGTTGCGGGTGCTGGAAAACGGTGAATTTATCAAAGTGGGTTCCTCGAAGGTGCAGAAGACGGATGTGCGGGTAGTAGCTGCCACAAACGTGAACCTGATAAGAGCAGTAGAGAACGGCCGGTTCCGGGAAGACCTTTATTACCGTCTGAATACAGTACCTATCACGGTTCCATCTTTACGTGAACGTGGAGATGATATCTACCTGCTGTTCCGCAAGTTCGCTGCCGATTTTTCGGAGAAATACAAAGTAAAACCGATTACGCTGACACCGGATGCGGTGCATGAACTGATACGCTTTCCTTTCCCGGGCAACATCCGCCAGCTAAAGAACATGGTGGAGCAGATATCGGTGCTGGAGTATGACCGGGAAGTAGACGGGCAGAAAATGCGGCAGTATCTGCCGCAGGAACAGGTAAAAAGCAACCTGCCTGCCGTGCTGGCAAAAGAGCAAAGCGGCGAGCACAACTATTCGGAACGCGACCTGCTCTACAAAGTGCTGTTCGACATGCGGCGCGATGTGTCAGAGCTTAAAAAGCTGGTTTTTGACATGATTACTACACATCAGCCAAACGAAGAAGAACTGCTGAAAGAGCACGGTCACCTTTTTGAGAACATTGAACAGTACAACGGCAACGGCCGAAGTTATCAGCCACAGGAGCCCCTGCACAAGGAACCGTACTACTTGCCCGTTAACAGAGCACAGGTGCAGGAGTACGAAGAGCAGAAAGTGGAGGATATTCCGCACGAGTATGAGGAAGAAAGCCTGTCGCTGGAGAACAAAGAAAAAGAACTTATCCTGAAAGCGCTCAAAAAGCATAACAACAAGCGCAAGTATGCTGCCCAGGATTTAGGGATTTCGGAGCGCACCCTTTATCGAAAATTAAAACAGTATGACATTGAAGATTAGCCTGCGACATGTAAGCTTTGCTTTAACCTTGCTGCTGCTGTTGTGCAGTGGCTGTGGCATTTATTCTTTCACCGGCACCACTATTTCTCCGGATATCAGGAGCATCTCCATTCAGAATTTTGAAAACCTGACAGGAGAAGGCCCCGCAAACCTGACACAGGTGGTGACAAACAATTTTACGGACTACTACCGCCGCAACACAAACTTAACGGTACTGCAGGACGAAGGCGACTTGCAATTGGAAGGACAGATTGTTAGCTTTAATTATTCTCCTGCTGCTATTCAGCGGGAAGGGCAGAATGATATTGCCGGGTTGAACCGCCTGACATTAAGTGTACAGGTTCGCTTTATGAACACAAAGGAGCCTGAAAAAGACTTCGACAGGGCGTTTACCATTTCCCAGGACTTTCCGGCGGATACGGATATCACTCAGCTGTCTACCGTGCAGATAGAGCAGCTGTCAGAACGCTTAGTGACAGACGTATTCAACAAAACAGTGGCAGATTGGTAGTGCCCCTTTTATTTAAGTAGTTAGCCAGCATGAACAAGTCAGCATTTCTTGAACTGATCCAACAGGCAGCGAGTATCTCCGACCAGCAAACAGAAGAACTGGAGAAGATGGCCGCTACTTTCCCGTATTGCCAGACGGCTCATCTTCTATTGGCTAAATCGGCTTACGACAAGGGCAGCATGCTTTCTACGCAGCGCCTGCGCCGGGCTTCAGCCTATGCCACCAACCGGCAGGTGCTGAAGCGTATCATCTATACCTCGCCTGTGCCTGCGCCGGTATTTGAAGAACCGGTGGTAGCGGAGCAAGAAGTAATGGTTCTGGAAACTTCTGAAAACCTGGCGACAAAAGTTACAGAATCACATCAGGAGGAAACCATTAACGCTCCTGATGCTAAAGAAGTTACATCAACGCAAACATTGCAGCAGGAGGCTCCCGCTGATGAAACCGTAGCCGGGGAAACAGCATATATTCCGGACGAGATAGCAGCTGAAGATAAACTCTATATAGAAGATGATAAAGCTGAAGCTGTAGCTGGACCATCTGATAATATTAATGCTGTTGAAAGCCTGGAGGAAGAAAACCTGGAGGCAACACAAGAGCCTGACGAGCTGATTCCGTACGAGCTGGCCGAGTTGCTTACTATCAACAGCCTGAATACTTCCTTTACTGACCTTCTGGCGCAAAAGCCGGATACTTTCAACACAGTTACAAAAGAAGAAGATCAGCCAGGTCATGTCATTTTTCCGGATGATTTCAGAGAGGCAAATGATGAACTGGCTCAGATTATAGCGGAGGAAAGCCCTGTTTCAGCACAGGAAGTTTATGTGCTGGAAGACAGCGCCACCTCCCCCGCTCTTGTAGAGCATCATTCACCTGAGCCTGACCATGCAGATGCTGTTCCTGCCTATGACAGGCAAACAACTGTGCCAGCACCCGAGGAAGCACCGATTAATTATTCACTTGGTGAAATTGATCGCATGTACGCCGAAGACTCCATCGGTTACTGGATGTCCTCCAGCCGCATGGGGGAAGTGCTGCAGTTAAAGGATGAGGTAACGCGTCAGCGACCGGCTGGTTTCCACCCGGAACTGATTCTGGAGTATAGCAAGACCCATGAACTGGAGGAGAAGCCAGAAGAACTGAAAGCCCCTTCCCTGCACCATCAACTCAATATCATTGATCAGTTCCTGAAACAGAACCCGCGCCTGAAAGCGATGAACAACATCAAACTGAAGCAGGAACCGCAGGAAGATTTGTCTTTACGGAACTCAAAGATTAAAAAAGGCATTGCATCAGAGAGCCTTGCCAATATTTTCCTGAACCAGGGAAAGGTAAAAAAGGCCATCAAAATATATGAGCAGCTCATTTTGAAAAATCCGGAAAAAAAGAGTTACTTTGCCGAACAGATAGAAAAATTACAAAACTTAGACTAAGATGTATATCGCCCTTATCAGTATCATTATCTTTATTTGCGTACTACTGGTATTAGTTGTACTCGCTCAAAACCCGAAGGGCGGTGGCCTTTCAAGCCAGTTTGGCGGCGGTGGTGCCAGCCAGCTAATGGGCGTGAAACGCACCGGAGACCTGTTAGAAAAACTGACATGGGGTTTCGCCATTACACTGGTTGTACTGACATTAGGTACACACATGATGGTTGACTCTGCCGGTGATTCTACTGTGAGCAGAAGCGTTAACGAGGAGCGTGCACGTCAGTCGCAACTTCCTGGAGGTGCTGCCACCTTCCCAGGTGCTGGTGTAGCCGGAGAAGACAGTGCTGCCGTTATTCCGGACGCCGCTGACATTCCTGAAATGATAGACACAGCCAACGCGCAGTAAGCGTTGCTTCTTATTCCATATAACAGAAAAGCCGATCGTTCAGGTCGGCTTTTTTGTTTACTGCCGGTACCAATCTTGTCAGCAAAATCAAAAAAAGTTCCCTGTATATGGCAGAATCTGCCAAACATGACAGAAAAAATGGCGCTTTACGCTGAAAAAATGGCTTAAAATGGCAGTATTCGTGTCTTGGCAAAGGAATTGATAGAGCAGTAGTGTTATTAACTCATTTCTAAACAATATAACCTAATAACAAAAACATATGTCAATCAGCATTAAACCATTAGCAGACAGAGTAATCGTAGCTCCTGCTGCAGCAGAAGAGAAAACAAAATCAGGCATCATCATTCCTGACACTGCCAAAGAGAAGCCACAGCGTGGTGAGGTAGTAGCCGTAGGTGAAGGCAAAACTTCTGAGCAGGGCGCCCTGCTGAAGCCACAGGTACAAGTTGGCGACCAAGTGTTGTATGGCAAGTACGCAGGCACAGAGATCGCCGTAGACGGTAACGACTACCTCATCATGCGCGAGTCTGACATCCTGGCTGTCCTTTAATTCATTTTCTGTAAATCGTAATCCAAAAGTATATTAAACTATGGCTAAGAACATCACATTTGATACAGACGCCCGCACCAAGATTAAGGCCGGCGTTGATAAATTAGCAAATGCAGTTAAAGTTACGTTGGGTCCTAAAGGCCGTAACGTAATCATCGACAAAAAATTCGGTGCCCCAACCATCACGAAAGATGGTGTTTCAGTTGCGAAAGAAATCGAGCTGAAAGACCCTATCGAGAACATGGGTGCACAACTGTTAAAAGAAATCGCCTCTAAAACAGCTGACCAGGCTGGTGACGGTACTACTACTGCTACTGTACTGGCGCAGGCTATTTACACTGCCGGTATTAAGAACGTAGCGGCTGGTGCTAACCCAATGGACCTGAAGCGTGGTATCGACAAAGCCGTTCATGCGGTAGTAGAAAACCTTCGCTCTCAGTCAAAGAAAATCGAGAACTCTTCTGAAATCTCTCAGGTAGGTACTATCTCTGCCAACAACGACGCTGAAATCGGTAAAATGATTGCCGATGCAATGGATAAAGTTGGTAAAGACGGTGTGATCACTGTAGAAGAAGCAAAAGGTACTGAAACAGAAGTAAAAACTGTGGAAGGTATGCAGTTCGACCGCGGTTACCTGTCTCCATACTTTGTGACCAACGCAGAGAAAATGGAAGCGGAGTTTGACAATCCTTACATCCTGATCTACGACAAGAAAGTTTCTACTATGAAAGAACTGCTTCCTGTATTGGAGCAAGTGGTTCAGACTGGTAAAGGCCTTGTAATTGTTTCTGAGGATGTAGACGGAGAGGCACTTGCTACACTTGTAGTGAACAAACTGCGTGGCTCCCTGAAAATTGCCGCTGTAAAAGCTCCTGGCTTCGGCGACAGAAGAAAAGCAATGCTGGAAGATATCGCCATCCTGACAGGTGGTACTGTTATCTCTGAAGAGCGTGGCTACAAACTGGAGAATGCAACCCTGGAGTATTTAGGCCAGGCAGAGAAAGTTATCATCGACAAAGACAACACGACACTTGTTAACGGTGCCGGTCAGAAAGATGATATCGTGGCTCGTGTGAACCAGATCAAATCTCAGATGGAGTCTACTACATCTGACTATGACAGAGAGAAACTGCAGGAGCGTCTTGCGAAACTGTCTGGTGGTGTAGCTATCCTTTACATCGGTGCTTCTACAGAAGTAGAGATGAAAGAGAAGAAAGACCGTGTAGACGATGCATTGCACGCAACACGTGCTGCCGTTGAAGAAGGTATCGTAGCAGGTGGTGGCGTTGCCCTTATCCGTGCGATTGATGCCCTGAACAACATCGACGTATACAATGCTGATGAGCAGACAGGCGTGCAGATCATTAAGACTGCCTTGGAGTCTCCGCTTAGAACTATCGTTTACAACGCTGGTGGCGAGGGTTCAGTAGTAGTACAGGCAGTTCGCGAAGGCAAAACTGACTACGGCTACAACGCCCGCGACGACAGGTATGAGAACATGTTCGCCGCTGGTATCATCGACCCAACGAAGGTAACTCGTTTGGCCCTTGAGAACGCTGCTTCTATCGCTGGTCTGTTGTTAACTACTGAGTGTGTAGTTTCTGAGGATCCGGAAGAAGAGAAAGGTGCGCCAGCTATGCCAGGTGGCATGGGCGGCATGGGCGGCATGATGTAATCAATTCCCATAGTATAAAAGAAAACCCTGAGTCATTACTGGCTCAGGGTTTTTTGTTTTAGATCATCTGAATTTCAGCCACTATACAGTACAGTGCGCTTAAGCAAATACACTCTGGCTATCAGCCTCCTCTAAATCATCACTTCCGGAAGCTCCCGAATGGTGATAGTGACATCGTGTGGTGCTGTTTCATCGCCTCCAAAATAAGGATAAAGCTGGTAGCCCTCTCCTGTTCCTGTGCAGGCCCTAGGCAAAGACACAGACTTTCCATTTAAATAGAACACATATTTCTTGTTCTCCATCCTGATTTCGCAAATGGCAGGTTCACCTAGTGTTACAGAGCCTACATAAGCAGCGTTTCGCTCATTGTTAAAGTAAGTATAAGCGTGTAATTCCAGTTTGCCGTTGTACCACCTCCATCCAAACCGGGCACTGTTGGTATGGTGCGCGCTGCCGCAGTCTGACAAACCATACAGCTTGTTTATATCTCCCTGGTTATCTGGGTCTGCTGTTGTATAAATAGCAGTACTGTCGAAAACAACGGAAAATCGTAGACGATCTGTAGTTCGCCTCTTATAGGAATTTATATCTGCATAATGAAAACCTTCTTTAATAGTATAGATTGCTTCTCTATCTACCTGCGGCTGTTCCTGTTTAGGTACCACATCAGTGATCTGTTCGCAGGAAGAAAGGGCGCAGCAAGATAGAAGTGCTGCAGGAATACAGCACATTTTTCTGAACGACAACATAACTTCTATGGAAATGAAAATACTTGTTGTAAGGGTTGAAATAATTAAAATTCAGAGCATCACCACTCTGAAGTTATCACATCAACGAAGAAAACCCTACACAAAGTATGCAATCGATATGCCCTAATAGAAAAAGTGCAGATGCAGCAGAGACTAAGTTTAATGTAATATGACTGATGTTAAGGCAAACCAAACCGGCCACTTTTTAGTCCCCAGCGGGAGGATAGGTAAATAACTTTAATGACTACCAAACTAAAAGAGAAACAAACTTTGTAAATTGTTTTTAGATGTAGAGGGAGTAAGTTACAATAGGCCCATAAAAAAAGCACTGGCTGATGATGGCCAGTGCTTTAGAATTTTAAACCTACTAGTAACAAGCAGGAATTAGATTATTACATATCCAATACAATCGCGAAGATAAGTGGCGCCACAATCGTAGCATCCGACTCAATCATATATTTCGGAGTGTCTTTCCCTAACTTACCCCAGGTAATTTTTTCGTTCGGCACAGCGCCAGAGTAAGAACCATAGCTGGTAGTGGAGTCAGAAATCTGGGCGAAGTACCCCCAAAGCGGAACACCTCCACGCTGTAAATCCTGGTGCAGCATTGGTACTACGCAAATCGGGAAGTCACCGGCAATACCACCACCAATCTGGAAGAAACCAATAGTAGATTCTTCTTTGGCAGTTTCTGTATACCAGTCAGCCAGCTGCATCATGTACTGAATACCTGTTTTCATGGTATGCACATTCTTGATGTCACCGCTGATAACGTGACCGGCATAGATGTTACCTAAGGTAGAGTCTTCCCAACCCGGGCAGATGATCGGAAGATTCTTCTTTGCTGCTTCCAGCATCCAGCTGTTCTTCGGGTCGATCTGGTAATATTGCTCCAAATCACCGGATAATAGCATCTGGTAAAAGAATTCGTGCGGGAAATAGGATTCACCAGCCTTATCTGCTTTTTCCCAGTACTTCAACACAACATGCTCCAAGCGTCGCATGGCTTCTTCTTCCGGGATACATGTATCTGTTACACGATTCAGGTGGCGACTTAAAAGCTCCTCTTCATCGGCTGCAGACAATTCACGGTAATGCGGAACACGCTCATAAAAGTCGTGCGCCACCAGATTGAAGATATCTTCTTCGAGGTTAGCACCTGTACAGGAGATGGCATGAACTTTATCCTGGCGAATCATTTCAGCCAGAATAATACCTAACTCAGCTGTAGACATAGCACCTGCCAATGTCACCAGCATTTTACCACCGTTATTCAGGTGTGTTTTATAACCTTCGGCAGCATCAATCAAAGAAGCTGCGTTAAAATGTTTGTAGTGTTTCTTTAAAAAATCTGTTACCTGCATAGTTGATTATTTTGCACCAATCTGTGTCCTATTTGGCAGCTTGGCTCGGCAATTTATGAATTATTTACTGATTTATACCTTACGGCATATAAACAGCAGCTGTTCGAACACCAAACATATGAGGGTGGAATGATAGCCGGGTATATGACCTCCGGATTCAGATGCATAACATAAATTGCACAGAAAAATTCATGAAATCTTAAATTTTCTTTCTTTATCTGAAGGTGGTAAAATAGATTATTTAGCCGGCTTCTCTATCACCAGGTTATGGTTAGTGTAGATACAAATATCGGCTGCAATGTTCAGCGCTTCGCGCACCATCTCTTCTGCAGATAAATGCGGCGCATGCTTTTTAAGTGCCAGAGCGGCAGCGTGCGCATACATACTACCAGAGCCAATGGCTGCAATCTGGTTATCCGGCTCCAGCACATCACCTGTTCCGGATATAATCAGCAGTTCGTCTTTGTTGGCCACCACCATCATGGCTTCCAGCTTGCGCAGGTACTGGTCTTTGCGCCAGTCTTTTGCCAGTTCTATGGCAGCGCGTTTCATATTGCTCTGGTAGGCGCCTAATTTTTCTTCAAATCGTTCCAGCAAAGTAAAAGCGTCTGCAGTGGAGCCTGCAAAGCCTGTTACTATTTTACCGTCCAGCAGCTTACGGATTTTCTTAACATTACTTTTGGCGATATGTTTGTCCATGGTAGCTTGCCCATCGGCACCAAGTGCTACTTCGCCATTGTGGTATATACCACATACAGTAGTTGATCTTATTTTTGTCATGGTTCTATTTATGTCAGGCTCCCCGCAGGTTGTTCCTGGTGTTGCAAGTTCATATGATAAAGCTACGCTATAATCAAACAAGAAGCCAATGCAATAAATACAGCCAAATTGTCTGCCTTTTAGTATGAGGTTTACGGTGTCGAATAATTCTACACCTCTTATGAGCACCGACGGTAACTCTAAAACATAAAACATTCACCCTCTGTATATATGCATGTTGCATTAATTCAATCTACTATCTTCTTTTTGATATGTAACTCAAAAAACTATGAAAAATTTAGAAATCCAGTGGCTCTACAGCCTTCTGTTCCTGCTCTTCACACTTACGCTTAGTAGTTGTGACTTTGTGGGTGATGTACTGGAGTTCGGTTTCTGGACAATTCTTATCCTCATCGGCATTGTATTACTCATTATCTATTTTATCGCAAAGATGTTCAGGGGAAGGTAAAAAGTGGCCTTTGCATATGTACCGGATAATTGCCTATACAGCTGGCGGATGCTATGCTAATGGTTATATACTTTCCACTGTTCACGCTTTAAATAAAACGCCTTTTACATGGGTTTACTGATTCTTTACCTAGCTATTGCGCTGGTTTTTTCTTTTCTATGTTCATTACTGGAGGCTTCCCTGCTCAGTATTAATCCCTCTCATGCAAGCATTGTAGGGCAACAGAACCCCTCCCTGGGGAAAGACCTGCAGGATTTTAAAGACAACATTGACCGGCCGCTTGCAGCCATCCTCACACTCAATACTTTTGCCCATACAATTGGTGCTGCAGGCGTGGGGGCACAGGCACAAATCATATGGGGCGAGGAAGCCCTGACTATAGTCTCTGTGGTGCTGACGATTATTATCCTCATTCTCACCGAAATAATACCTAAAACGCTCGGGGCAAACTACTGGCGCCAACTCACCCCATTTACTGTGCGCACGCTGAAGATTATGATATACTCCCCACTTTACCCCATCATCCTCTTCTCTCAATTCATCACTAAACGCATGAAACAGGATAAGGGCAAAAGTGTACTGAGTCGTGCTGACTTTACAGCCATGGCAGAAATTGGGGCCAAAGAGGGCGTTCTGCACCAAAATGAGTCGAGGGTTATTAATAATGTGTTACGCTTTAACGTCATCCTGGCCAGCCACATTATGACGCCCCGTACAGTAATCAGAGCAGCACCGGAAACGGAATCCATTCAGGCGCTTTATGAAGATACGGAAAACTTACCTTTCTCCAGGATACCTGTCTATGATGTCTCTATTGACCATATTACGGGATATGTGCTTAAAAATGAAGTGCAACATCACATTATTGAAGGAAAAGGAAACATGGCACTTACAACTATCAAGCGTCATATAAAGGCTGTTAGCGAACACACACCAGTCCCTACCCTATTCACCAACCTGATGGAAAACAAAGAACACATCGCGCTTGTAGTGGACGAATATGGTGGCACAGCAGGCATTGTAACGATGGAGGATATTATAGAGACACTGTTGGGGCTGGAAATAACAGATGAATTTGATGCTATAGAAGACCTTCAGAAATGGGCACGGGATAAGTGGAAAAATCGGTCCAGTCGGCTTGGCATAGATGATAACGACAAGGGTATGGAAGCATCCTCAAGTGTTTGAGGGTTATTCACTTCAAGTATTCATAAAAGTATATTATAGTTTACTGCTTGTATAGCGTAAAACAGGTATAGATTTAAGCCGTACAAATTCTAAGCACCCTTCACTTAGCAGCAAGAGCTATGCACGGAAAACTAAAGAAAGAGGGAGAGTACGAACTTTTCAAAACAACAGCGGGACATCAAATCCTTTCGTTGGATGAAAAAGAGTGGTATGCGGTGGTGGAGACAAGTCAGGGCCACATCCTGGTGAAATCTGATTCAGACCACGAAAAAGAAAAGACGGTGGACAAGGGCCAGTATTATCTGGCTGACTTCAAAGACGACCCCGAGTTTAGGGACATGCCCCACCTTTTCCTGAAGGATACTAAAACGATGTATAAGGAATTTGTGCTGCCCAAAGGCCTCCCCACAAATAACGACAAGCGCAAAAAAGTAATTGTGACGGATGACAAGGTAAAAGCTGACAAGGTGGATTACCATGTAAAAGGCCCCGGGGACAAAGGCAGCGAGAAGCAGTACCACCAGGATCAGGGAAATGGCTCGAAAGGCAATAAGCAGGACTTTTCGGATATGACAAAGGAGGAACTATACGAAAAGGCAAAGGAACAGGATATTCGCGGACGTTCTAAAATGGACAAGGAAGAGCTAAAAAAACATCTGAAGTAGAAATTTTGGAAAATGCCTTCATGAAAAAGAAAGCTATCAAATGGCCTCCCAGCCTCATATTTCTATTCATCTCCCTACTACTTGGAGGCTGCGACTTTGACGATGATGCTGTTATGCGCCCTAGCTCCTGGGCAGCTATTTTCGTTATTGCAGCTATTCTGCTGTTCTTCTACTATGTTTTTAAGATATACAGGAGAAAATAATTAGGTGCAGCTACAATTTGATATATAAAGTTACATTGAAAGACAATTAGATAAAGGAAGCAGTAGTGTGTCCGCTGCTCGTGCAGCACAGGTGCAGACACATTTTTTTTAAATAATATGCCATTCATGCTGCTTCTTCGTATTCTGCCAGATACTCTTTTAGCTCTTTAATTTGATGCTTGTAGCGCCTCACAATAAAGTAAATAACAGCACCGGTAAACAAGATTGACAAAGGGAATCCAATGAGCACTCCCGTGTCATCCAGGTCCTGAAGTCCTCTGCCATAGAAGAACCTGCCAATGATGATCATGCTGAAAAAGAACAGCACAACGAATGTCACTTCCGTTTTGTAGTTCCGCTGAAGCATGACTAATAGCTGTTCCATTCGCTCCTTTAAATGATCGCTTAACTGCAAATGATTGATGTTTTTTAGTTTCTGCCAATAAAAGATAATCAGTACAAGGTAAAAGAACATCAATTTAACGTAGCCATTTATCGAACCTGGGTAGGTAAAGCCATCCGTGAGGATTGGATGCACCAGTACCATAAGGAGCATACCTCCCAACATAATGCTAATAATCTTCTCATACTTTCGCTTCATAGAAGTAATGAGGTCAGTTGTCTTCCCGTTTAAAATATCTTGGATCTGTGCCATGCTCTTCTGATTTAAATGTGAATGATTCGTTGTTTCACTTTGCCATTTTGCCTTTAAGTCATCCAGTTCCATCGGCTTAAGGGTTAAGTATTTGTTTTAGCTTCTTCTTTATTCTGTTAATCTTCACGCCAATGTTGGCTTCAGATAACTCCATAATTTCAGCCATTTCCCGATAACTCTTCTCATCGAGGTAAAGCATCACGAGGGCTTTATCTAATTTGTTCAGGACATTCACTGCTGTCTGCAACTCCTGGTCATAGACTACATCAAGGCGCTCAGTTTCAGGTTCAGGAATGTTGCCATGCCCCGTGCTTAATGGCTGCCACTGCTGCTTTTGGCCATTTTTGCGCAAGCTGGTTATGGCGGTGTTCAGCGCCAACCGGTACATCCAGGTGGTAACCTTTGCATCTTGCCGGAAGCCTGGGAATGACCGCCACAACTGAAACACTATCTCCTGAAACAAATCCTCAGAGTCATCACGGCTGCTGCCATACATTCTGCAAACTTTCAGAATGATAGCCTGGTGCTTTGTGATGATTTCTAAAAATTCTTTTTCCAAGGGATCAGGGCCTTTAAACTATTAGTCGCAGTGAATACTGAAAACTTACAGCTACCGGCAAAAACATCTAAAATAAATTATGCCTATAAAAGAGAAGCCTCTCCCGCGTTAGCAGAAGAGGCTTCTCTTTTCAATCTATACTTTAGAATTCTAAACCAGAATTCTAACCGGGTTCTCCAACAGGTTTTTGAATGTCTGCAGGAAGGCAGAACCAACAGCACCGTCTACTACACGGTGGTCGCAGGACAAGGTCACTTTCATCACATTGCCAATTTTGATCTCCCCGTTTTTCACAACCGGTACCTGTGAGATACCACCTACAGCCATAATACAGGCGTTCGGTGGGTTGATGATAGCTGTGAATTCATCAATGCCAAACATACCCAGGTTGGAAATTGAGAACGTGCTGCCTTCCATTTGAGCTGGCTGCAGCTTCTTGCTCTTCGCTTTGCCTCCAAGGTCTTTCACCTCAGCAGAGATAGCAGAAATAGTTTTGAAATCAGCGTTACGCACCACTGGTACCAGCAAGCCTTCTTCTACCGCTACAGCTACTCCGATGTTGATGTGCTTGTTGTAACGGATCTTATCTCCTAACCAGGAGGAGTTAACCGCCGGATGCTGACGCAAGGCTGCAGCAGCGGCTTTAATAACTAAGTCGTTAAAAGAAATTTTAACCGGAGACACCTCATTCATGCTGACACGTGCTTCCATCGCTTTGTCCATATCAATAGACATAGTCAGGAAGAAATGCGGTGCAGTGAAAAGGCTCTCTGACAGACGACGGGCAATTACCTTACGCATCTGCGATACGTTCACCTCTTCGTACTCCTCTGATGGCATACCCGGCGTGGTCGCAATTTGCGGAACAGCAGCTTTGTCCTTGGAGGCAGCTTCCTGCGGTGCGGCAGATGGGCTATAGTTCTCAATATCGCGCAAAACAATGCGGCCACCTTCGCCTGTACCTTTTATCTGGGATATTTTATAGCCTTTTTCCTCTGCCATTTTCTTGGCAAGCGGAGAAGCTTTAATACGTCCGTTTTCAGAGGAGGCATCCCCTTCTGATGGTGCAGCAGACTCCGGACCTGGCACTTTCGTTTCCTCTACTTTATCTGAAGTAACAGCGTCAGCTCGTGCTTCAATGTCCTCGTCAGTCTGGGCATTCTCTTCGCGCGACTGGTTGTTAGAAGAAGCAGCTTCCAATAGAGCTTTGTAGTTAGCACCTTCTTCACCTATAATGGCTATGATGGCATCTACAGCTACTGATTCACCTTCCTTTACACCTGTATAGAGCAGGGTGCCGTCTTCGTAAGATTCCAGTTCCATAGTCGCTTTATCGGTTTCTACCTCAGCTAATATATCACCGGATTTTACTTTATCGCCTTGTTTCTTCTGCCAGTTCACAAGCACACCTTCTGTCATGGTGTCACTCATTTTAGGCATTCTGATGATGTTTGCCTTGATGCTGCTTACATCCACAGCGGGCTTGGCAGGAGCTTCTTCTCTGGAAGCAGCAGGTTTTGTTTCAACCGGCTTCTCTTCCTCCTTCTTCGGCTCTTCTTTGGCAGCAGGCTTACCTCCGCCTTTTATTTCTTCCAGCAAGTCTGCAATATCCTCACCGTCTTTACCGATGATAGCGAGCACACCATCCACAGGAATAGTGTCTCCTTTTTTAGGCCCTATATATAACAGGGTGCCATCTTCGTAAGACTCCAGCTCCATTGTTGCCTTGTCTGTTTCAACCTCGGCCAGGATGTCGCCGGAGCTTACCTTATCGCCTTCTTTCTTAAGCCAAGATGCAATCACCCCCTCAGTCATCGTGTCACTCATCTTGGGCATTCTTATAACTTCAGCCATAAATTTTGTCTTATATTATTCGCCCAGTTGGTCTGTTTGTCTGTATATATCAGCCCAAATTTAGATTTAAAAATATTTTATTCAAACTATATGCTTCTTATTTGTTAAAAGCCTTCAAACAGGTTGCTCCTCCACCAGATGCGATACGTCACAATGCTTCTTAACAGTGAATATACTACCCGTATAATCGAGCTCGTAAAGGCACAGGTTTAGGTGCTCAAACTGGTCCATGCAGCGCAGCGGGTAGCGCAGCAGGTTGCATAGCATAATCCGCATCGCGCGCCCGTGCATACAAATCAGTATTGTTTCTTCCTCCGGCCTACTCAGCATCAGGTCTATGAACGGCTTTTGCCTTTCTGCCACCACCTCAGGGCTCTCCCCTCCTTCTACACATACATCGCAATTTCCCTCGCGCCAGGTTAGCAGCATATCAGCATAGTACTGATCTTCTTCCGGTGTCATACGGGTTCCTTCGCGGGTGCCCCAGTGGATTTCATTCAGCCCGGCGTGCTGCTCATGCGGCAGCCCCAGGTCCAGAAAACCCTGCACCGACTGAATAGTACGCTGCAAGGTAGAGGTATAAACCTTGTCAAAAGGAATATCTTTATACTTCTGATAAAACAGCCTGGCCTGCGCTTGTCCGGTCTCGTTTAGAGAGGAGTTAATGCCACTGCCCTGTACAATACTTTGCAGGTTATAATCCGTCTGACCGTGACGAATGAGGTATACTTTCTTAATACTCAAAATTCTTCTACTTTTGCCTTTTATACAAATGAAGCCCTAATTTAGGCATACATGTCTACACACGAAAATTATAATACGTTAGAACAGGTAAAGCAGTGGTGCAAAAATACAATGATGGAATACCTTGGCATCGAAATAACAGAAGTAGGCGATGACTACGTCTGTGGTAAAATGCCGGTAGACCATCGTACACACCAGCCAATGGGGTTATTACATGGCGGCGCCTCTGTGGTGCTGGCAGAGTCGCTGGCAAGTATGGGAGCCGCCCTTCAGGTAGATCTAACAAAGAAGGCCTGTGTTGGTTTAGAAATTAATGCCAACCACATCAGGGGTGTGCGTGAGGGCTGGGTTTATGCAAAAGCCACAGCCATACATAACGGGCGCAGCACTCAGGTTTGGGAAACAAAAATCACGAACGAAGCAGGCGATATGGTTTGCATCAGCCGCATGACAGTGGCCGTAATCGATAAAATATAATTAAATGGAACAAGCTACTGCTTCAGAAAGCGATACAACTGGTGCAGAGGCACATAGCAACACCTTAGCTCCTGTTATTCATACAGCTATCGGGAAGGGTAAAGCAGTAGCAGCCTGGAGGTTGCCTCATACAAATGAAGCACATGTAGCAGTGTCGCTTCAGGATAGCTTCACTCCAACGCCACCAACACTGGAAAACAGCCCGTTCGGCTTTCTCTTCTGCCCTTTTCAGGAAAGCGAGCCAGCACCAAATCTCTTTATCAAAGCGGATCTGTATATCAGCCAGGCAACAGGTAAACTTACAGCAGCAATTGATGCACCCGCACCTGAGGTGGCTGATTTTATGCAGGCACTGGAGCTTGGTTCAACCACACCTCAGCGGAGTTGGCACACTTCGAACGCTGGTGTACAGCAGCAGTCGGATTTGCATTTTCAGGACGCTGTAGCGGCGGCTGTAGCCGCGATAAAGGAGGAGCAAATGGAGAAGGTGGTACTGTCCCGCAACAGCATCCTTCCATTGCCTTTGCACCTGGACCTGGCAGCTGTCTTTGAACAGATGTGTCAGAAGCACTCAAGGGCCTTTGTTTCTGTGGTTTCGGTTCCGGGCGTAGGAACCTGGGCTGGAGCCTCTCCTGAGATTCTGGTCAGTATAAATGAGCAACAGGTTTTCCATACAGTGGCGCTGGCAGGCACACAGCCTGCTACCGAGAGTGTAGCCGATGCTATCTGGCGACAGAAAGAGATTGAAGAGCAGGCCATGGTAGAACGTTATATCCTGCTCTGCTTTAAAAGCCTGCGCTTACGCGAGTATACCGAAATAGGACCGCGCACGGTGGTGGCAGGCAACCTGATGCACCTGCGCACGGATTTTAAAGTTGATTTGAAAGAGGTGGACTTCCCGAGCCTGGGAACAGACATGCTGCGCTTGCTGCACCCTACTTCTGCTGTCTGCGGGCTGCCTAAAGCACCTGCACTGCAGTTTATACTGGAGCACGAGGGCTATGACCGTAGTTACTACAGCGGGTTCTTAGGTCCTGTGAACAGCAAAGCAGGCACCCATTTATTCGTGAACCTGCGTTGCATGCAATTATTAAAAGACAAAGCCATTATTTACGCTGGCGCAGGTATTACTGCTGAGTCTGACCCGGTAAAAGAATGGATGGAAACGCAGCACAAAATGGTTGCCATGCAGCGGATTCTTCAACAATTCTAGTTTCGTTGTTAGTTGCTCGTTATTAGTTGTTCGGGAAAGTTTAGAGTTAACTTGAATGATTTATTATACTATACACTTGTTCGTCATCTTTCTGATATAATCTGTAAGGCCTTCTGTACAAGAAAAAACGAACAACGAATAACCAACAACGAAAAACGATGATAATCCAACCTGTTGTAAATATAGCCGAGATATGTGCCCGCAAAGGCGTGGAGCAGGTAGTCCTCTCCCCTGGCTCCCGCTGTGCGCCGCTCACGATTGCTTTTGCCCGCCACCCGAAGCTGACGGTGCGCACGGTAAGCGATGAGCGTGCCGCGGCCTTCATTGCCTTGGGTATGGCCCAGACAACAGGTAAGCCAACAGTGCTGGTATGTACCTCCGGCACGGCAGCTTTGAATTATGCTCCTGCTGTAGCCGAGGCTTTCTTCCAGCAGGTACCGCTGCTGGTGCTCACCGCTGATCGGCCTCCGGAGTGGATTGACCAGCTAGATGGGCAAACTATCCGTCAGCAGAACATATATGGGCAGCACATCAAGCAGAGTTATACCTTTCCCGTAGACTTTTCTCATCCTGATGCTGTTTGGCACAGTGAACGCATGGTGTCAGAGGCACTGAATACAGCAGTTGCTTTCCCGGCAGGGCCGGTACACATCAATGTGCCGCTACGCGAGCCATTTTATCCTGCCCCGGATGAAGAGGTGACCTTTAGTGAAAGGTTAAAAGTGATCGATGAAGAGCACAATGCCTTCGAGCTAAACCACCAGCAGGTACAGCGACTACAGCAGGAACTGCAGCAGCATCAGCGTGTGCTTATAGTGGCTGGGCAGGATATATATGACCAACAGCTGCTGCAAAGCCTGGAGACGTTCGCAAGAAAAAGAGGTACTGTAGTGGTTGGAGACATCATCAGTAATGTGCAGCAAAACCCGGAGGTAATCAGATACCAGGATGCCATCTTCTCCTGCCCTGACGAGGAGAAGCTCAAAGTCTTGCAACCTGACCTGCTGATTACGTTCGGGAAGTCCATTATTTCGAAAAGCCTGAAGCTGTACCTCCGGAAATACAAGCCAAAGGCACACTGGCACCTGCAGCCAGCAGGAGATGTGGCAGACACTTTTCAAACCTTAACCAGAATCATACGCTGTAAACCTGTTCATTTTTTCACTAGTCTGGCAGGTGCAGAAGAAAAAGGTGCTAAGGCTTTTGCCGGGGTGTGGCAAAATATGAATGAAAAGGCCGGGAAATTTATACAGCAACATGTTACAGAAGCAGCTTACGGAGAATTGGCTGTAGTGGCACGTGTACTGCAGCACCTGCCGCAACAAAGTCACCTGCATCTGGCCAACAGCATGTCGGTGCGCTATGCCAATATACTGGCACTGCAACCTACACAGCATGTACAGGTATATGCCAACCGGGGCACAAGCGGCATTGACGGCAGCACCAGCACCGCTGTTGGCTGCGCCCTCGTCAGTTCCGGTATCACCACCCTGCTCACCGGCGACCTTGCCTTCTTCTACGACCGGAACGGGCTGTGGCACAACTATCTCCCCCAGAACCTGCGCATTGTGCTGTTAAATAATCACGCTGGCGGCATCTTCCGGTTAATTGATGGCCCTAAACAGCAGCCGGAACTGGAGCCTTACTTTGAAACGCACCAGGCGCTGAATGCAGAAAACACGGCGCGCGATTTCAACCTGAATTATACCCCGGTACATACTTTAGAAGAGCTGGAGAATGCCTTGCCTGCTTTCTTTTCAGCAGAAGCCGCTGGTATCCTGGAGATTTTCACTGATAGCCCCGCCAATGCAGAAGCATTTACCCGGTACAGGCAAGATGTCAGAAAGGTTATTTACTAATTTGTAAACAAGGCTGAAAAAGACGGGCTAATTCAAAAAAAATTCTCGGCGGTATATACCATAAAGCTGCAGCATTCCATTTTGTGGGTGCTGCTTTTTTATGCCAGGACTCCAGCTGATAATCTATTTTATACCTGCACAACCAGTTAGGTAAATGAAGACGTATATATAAATATAGCACCTGTTATATTAAATTTCTGCCCATGAGTTTAACACAGGAGGTAAACACTTCATCCCGCGTAAACAGCGCCAGCAATCCCGTCTGGATGGATGGTTTACGCATTCTACTAGGTCTTTTTCTATTCTTTAAAGGAATTATGTTTCTGGAGCATACCAGTGACGTGTTCTATATCTTCAGCCAAAGTCAGGATGTGCTTGATATAAAGAGGGCCTCCATATTAACCAGCGTAGTGCATATAGTGGGAGGATTGATGATAGCCTTTGGTTGTTTAACCCGTCTTGCCCTGCTTTGCCAGTTTCCCATCCTGATTGGTGCCGTACTCATTGTAAATCCACAGCGCGGTGTTCAGGTAGGAAACACGGAACTTTGGTTATCCATATTAGTTACGTGCCTGCTCCTGTTCTTTATGATTGTAGGCCCTGGCCGTTACTCTGTCGACAATAAGATCCTGCGTCAGAAGCACCCGGAAGCAGCTGATTCCGAGTAGAACAGCAGAAAGGTAAACTCCTGAAGCCAGGGTGTCTTTTAACTAATAGCAGTAATGATTTTGCTTACAGGTTAAGGCAAGTGTTTCAGCTTTTGCCCTTTCTCTCTTTGTTTCTAATTACAAAAATGAAATAATCTGAAAACAATTAAACCGGTTATGTCCAAATATTAACAGGAATCGTTTAAATAATTATAAATCAATGTTTTACTTAAATTTTTACAGCCATGAACCTGACACAAAGCATGCATCGCGTAGAGCATTGGTCTGACACACACCACCCGCTCTGGCTCGACTTTATTCGCGTTGGGCTTGGAGTTTTCCTCTTTATAAAGGGTTTTATGTTCATCCAGGACACTGGTGCCTTAATGAGTATCCTTCAGAAAAGCGAGTTTCCATGGGTTTCTGTGGGTCTGGCACATTATGTTGCCATGGCACATTTAGCAGGTGGGGTACTTATTGCTATTGGACTAGTCACGCGCGTCGCCATTCTTTTCCAACTTCCTATTCTGATAGGCGCCGTTTTCTTTGTTAATCCGGAACGGGGCTTTTACTCTGAAAATACAGAATTGTGGTCTTCTATCATTGTGCTCGCTTTACTGGTTTTCTTCCTGGTGTTTGGGTCAGGACGCTTTTCAGCAGATTACTTAATTCGGGAGAAGAAAAAAGACACAGTTGCTGATTAAATCAAATTGTGAGAGAATGATGTAAAGCGACACAAGTATATAGACATAAGTCTGATTTTATTTACAGCTTATATCAGGTATAAGCAGGCAAAACAAGCAGAGCAGGCAAAGCGTTATTTCTTTGCCTGCTCTGCTTGTTTTAAAGCTGCATTACAATGAATTTTGTAAGGAAACGTAACCAATAAAAATAATCATCCGCGTTGCCAATCATCCTCTTTGCATACTGTTAATTGACTGATATATGAACGAAAAATATCTTCTGCTCAACGGCAGAAAATTCTATTACGACGAAATAGCAGCCTATTCTTTCAGGAACAGCATTCCCCTGGACGGATACGAGAGCAAAACGCTGGAGTTTTGCCGCAATTGGTTAACCGGTGTACAGGAATTTCCTATCATGACCTCTGGCTCTACCGGGGTTCCCAAGACAATTTCCCTGACTCGTAAGCAAATGGAAGCCAGTGCTCGCAGAACGATAAAGCTCCTGCGCCTGGAAAAAGGGGACTGTGCCTTTGTGTGTCTGAATACAGAATATATAGCTGGTATGATGATGCTGGTCCGGGCATTTAAAGCCGATTTGAACATCATCATTGTAGACCCTGTCAGCAATCCGCTTTCGCTCGTAAGCCGGGAAGAGCAGCTGGACTTTGCCTCCTTTGTACCTTTGCAACTGCAGACTATTTTGCAGGAAATGCCGGAGGCCCTGCCGCAGCTAAACCGGATGAAGGGCATTCTGGTTGGCGGTGCCCCAATATCCGCTACCTTGCAACGGGAAATCCAACAAATAAAGCCACCGGTCTGCCTCACATATGGTATGACGGAAACTGCCTCACATATAGCCATTCGCCGCCTGAACGGATCTGAAGCGACCGATTATTACCAGGTGCTGGATGATATTGAGATAGGAATAGATAAACGCGGCTGCCTGACCATAAAAGGGGATGTTACAAACAATGAGCTGCTTGTGACAAACGATATAGTCGAACTTCTCACCCCAAGTCGTTTCCGGTGGATCGGCCGCGCTGATAACACCATCAACACAGGGGGCGTGAAAGTTCAGATCGAGAGCGTAGAACTGGCAATAACAGAGGCTTTAGCAGATACAGAAATCGCCCCCCGATTTTTTGTAGCAGCGCAACCCGATGAACTGCTGGGTGATAAAATTGTGCTGATAATGGAAGGGAAACCTTTAGGTGAGGCTGCAGAAAAGAAACTGTTTAGCCGCCTTCATACACGCCTTAAAAAATATGAAGTGCCGAAAGAAATCATCTACAGCCCCACATTTTCAGGAACAGCCACCGGTAAAATTTCGCGTCAGATTACCCTGCGGAAGCTTGGTTTACACACAGACTAACGCCCAATTATACAACAGCAGGAAGTTAGAACCGTAGAATATATAAATCAACATTATAATATATTATGCGAATTTTACTTCAGAATGCTTTTTTTGTTTTCCTGCTGGTGGGCCTTAACAGTTGTATCGGCAGGCTTTTCTCGTCCAGGGCTCCTGTAGAACTGGAGCAGGCCTGGGCGTCTGATAATACTTTGCGTACTCCTGAATCGGTTGTACACGACCCATTGCGTAACACCATTTATGTTTCCAACATCAACGAACAATCCGGTACCCGCAAAGACGGGGATGGCTTTATCTCCCGCCTGAGCACAACCGGACAAATAGAAGAACTGTACTGGGTATCAGGCCTGAACGACCCAAAAGGAACAGCCTTGCATAACAATGTGCTGTATGTAGCCGATGTAGATGAAATTGTAGCTATCTCTACCCAAACCGGCTCCGTTCTTGGGAAATACAAAGCCGATAATGCCCGGGATCTGAATGGTATAACAGTGGATAATAATGGAAATGTGTTTGTCACAGACTCTGACCAACGGCGCATTTACCAACTCAACAATGGCCGCGTGAGCGTTTGGGTAGATAACACCAGGCGTGAAAATCCGAATGGCATTTACAAGGAAGGCAACCGCATGATTGTAGCCTTTATGAACAGCGGTAAGATTCGCTTTCTGGATCCGGAAACAAAAAACTTCACAGACTGGACTGATGGAATAAAATCTGCGGACGGTATTGCGGAAGCCGGCGATGGAAATTATCTGATTTCGAGCTGGGACGGTGAAATATTCTATGTAAACAGCAATGGCAAGAACTGGAGCGTGTTGAATACCCGTGGCCAGAACATGAATACCGCCGATATAAGCTACGCTGAGAGATTAGGTGTTTTATTAGTCCCCACATTTAAAGATAACAGAGTGGTGGCTTACAGGGTAAGACAACGGTAAGCTACTACTAACATAACGAAGAGACTTAAAAAGGCAGCTGCACGGATGGTGTTAGCTGCCTTTTTTATATTGCTACAGAAAATTAAAATGACGATAGCATGAAAAAGCTCCCCACACTACACATCATAAACGGCGATGCCTCTCTTCCAGCCTTCGAAGCTGCCAGGCTACCAGGGCAGGTGCTGGTATGGCGTGAAATTCTTTCAGAAGGGCCTGCTGTAGCAAGCCTGCCCGAGCACGCGTTCTGGCAGAAGCGACAGGAGTACATCACAAAGACCTACAAGGAAGCAGCAGCTGACTATAATAAGAAAGTCCTGGATGAACTGCCCAAATTGAATGCGGCAGGCGCTTTCTTTGAGGTAGTGCTTTGGTTTGATGCTGACCTAATGTGCCAGGTAAACCTCCTGTACCTGCTACACCGCATGTACCTGCTTCAGCTATCCTCTGTAACTATTTGCACACCTCCCCTGCCTGAAAATATCGGCCTTCTTAAACCAGAAGAACTGCAACAGCTTTTCGAGACACGGCATCAGCAAAATGCCGCTCAGCTAGAAGAAGCCCACAGGATCTGGCAACTATATGCAGGTCCGGATCCTATGAAGCTTCAGAGCTACACACAGCAGCATCAAGAAGTTCAACCACCTTTTGGTAAGGCGATGGCCCTGCATCTGAGTCGCTTCCCGGGTTGTAAAACCGGCCTAGGCCAGCCAGAACTTGGACTGCTAGAGCTTATACAGCAAGGCGCTAATACAAAGAAGCAACTCATGCAACAGTTTTGGAAAAGCTATCCGGAGTATGGCTTTGGCGATTGGCAGCTCCTGCAACTACTTCAGCGCCTGCAACCACAACTCGTAGACGACAATGGGCTTCTAACAATGAGCCCTTTGGGGATTCAGGTATTACAAAACGAAGCCACTGTCATACCTAAAGAATACTGGCTTGGAGGCATTAAAATAAATGGCGCTACTAACAACTTGTGCTACAACACTCTACTTCAGCAGTTGCAAAATTCTTCTTCGCTATAGAATAAATTAAGAATTCTGGCCTCAAATGTGTATACTTCCTGCTGTACCTATACTTTTTCCAAAGGAATATGAAGACGAAGCAAAAGTATACCTTAGCGCTTGCCACCGTGTTACCACTGGCAGCCGCTTTTTGTTTGAGCACCACCGCACAAAGCCCTGCATCAGTACTGCCAGCACAACAGCAACCACATGTGCTGGTAAGCAATGCGAAGCATAGCAGCCAAAATTACGAAACGCTTTCAGGTATAAACCTTTATCACACCGGCAAGGGCAGCTATCAACTGGATTTCTCTCAGCATCTAAAAGAAAACGCATTATTGAGCATAAAGAACGTTGCTCAAAAAGTGGTTTACCAGAAGCCGGTGAGTATAAAAAGCAACAGCTCTTCCTGGCGCTACAAGCTAGGCAAAATGAAACCTGGCACTTACCTGGTAGAGGTCATTACCAGCGACACTACGTACTGGACCAAATTCAGAATAGGGCGCTAAGATATACTTTAGATGTTCAATGGATGCATCTGTGCCAGATGATCTTTTGGCACTTCAGGCAGGCAGTTATACTTTAGCCCACTCGCTTACGGCATGATACAGCAGCCCTGCAGCCAGTTTGGCGGTGCGGTTGTCGGTGTCAAAGGCAGGGTTAAGCTCTGCCACATCGAGGCTTAGCAATTTACCACTTGCTGCCACCTGCTGAAGCAGTTGCAGCACGATTCCCGGTTGAAGCCCCAAGACATTGACGGCACTCACTCCGGGAGCATAGGCAGCAGAAAAAACATCGAGGTCAATCGTCAGGTATACAGCTTCTACCTGTTCCAGCCATACCTGCAACTGCTCCTGCAGAACAGGAAACGTATGATGCCCCTGTGCTTGTTCCGCGAATGTATACTGTACTTGTAGCTTTTCTGCTGTATGGAAGAGAATTCGCGTATTTCCCTGCTGCTGTATTCCGATGCAATTGTATACAAATTCTTTTCCCTGTTCATGCAGCTTATCTGCTATCTGCAGAAATGGCGTACCAGAACTTGATTGCCGGGCATAAGAGCGCAAATCAAAATGAGCATCGAAATTCAGAATACCGAGCCTTTGCTTTACGGTTGCCTGCTCCAATCCTAAAAAGTGACCAAAGGCAATCTCGTGTCCGCCGCCCAGCACCAGTGGCCTATACCCATGCTGCAGCAAAACCGCCACTTTTCTTCCTAACTGTTCCTGTGCCTCCTCCAGGTTCTGATTGGTGCATAGCACATCTCCGGCATCGTAAAGCATGACTTTGGAAGGCAGGTGATGCGCAAAAGATGCCATGGCACTGCGCAGGCTTGCAGGACCGTCAACGGCCCCTGTTCTGCCCTGGTTCCGGCGCACCCCTTCATCACAGCAGAAACCTAAGAAAACAAAAGCAATCTTTGTGTCAGGCACAGGAGGCACTTCTCCTGACAAATCCAGAAACTTGATTACCTGATGCCACCGATACTCCAGTTCCTCATCATGTGCGTCAGTTCTGCCCTTCCAGGCCTGTTTAGAAGCGGGTTTATACATCAGATTGGTTGCTGTTGATGAATCTTTAAATACTTACCTTAAGGCCTGAGTTTATAATGTTTGTAAGGAAGACCAGGGATTGTCCATTGAAAGTACGTTTCTTTTGTATGGCTTCTTCTACAAGCAAACCCGTACCCCCTTCTTCCAGATGATAGCAGGTTTAAGCTTGCCTTGCTGGTACAAAATCTCTCTGTAATCTGCTGTCGGGAAAGCAATTATATCAGCTAAACATCCTTTTCCCAACTCACCCCTGTCAGATAGGTTGAGGGCACGGGAGGCACGGGTGGTAATGGCCGCAAAAGTTTCAGCAGTCGAAAGCTTTTCAGCAGCTCCTAAAAGAGCCGCCTGCGTTAGCAAATCACCCATTGGCGCTGAACCGGGGTTCCAATCGGTGGCAATGGTAAGACACAGGCCGCTGTCCAGCATCGTGCGTGCCGGGGCATAGCCCATGCCTAAGCCCAGAGAAGCACCCGGTAATACGGTTGCCACTACTCCTGCCTCTTTCAAAAGCGCCACAGAAGCCTCATCACTGGCCTCTAAATGATCTGCACTGAGGGCTCCTGCTTCAGCTGCCACCCTGCTTCCACCGGTACTGAACTGGTCAGCATGTACCGTGATGTCAAAGCCCATCTCCTTCGCTTTCAACAGGTAATCGAGTGATTCTTTCTCAGTAAAGGCTGATTCCTCTACAAAAATATCAACTCGGCTGGCTAAGTTCTGTTCCTGCACCTGCGGCAATAACACGTCCAGCAGGTGCTGCAGATAGAGTTTTGAATCTGTGAATTCCGGTGGTCGTGTATGAGCAGCCAGGCAAGTTGGTATCAGGTCCAGCGCATGATGCTTGTGCACAAGTGCTATCGCCTCAAGCATCTTCAATTCATCATCTACTGTAAGGCCGTAGCCACTTTTCACTTCACAGGTTGTCACTCCCTCCGCCAGATGCCGATCGCAGCGCTTCTTTAACAGGTCTACCAGTTCAATAAGCGTGGCTTCCCTTGTTTTGCGCACCGTTTCCAGAATACCGCCGCCACTGTGTGCTATCTCCAAATATGATTTACCGGCCACACGAAGCGCATAATCATTCGCGCGGGAGCCGGCGAAGCAAAGGTGAGTATGCGCATCAATTAGGCCTGGTAACAGCACCATCGGCTGCGCTATCCTATCAACCTGGTATGCATTCGCCTGCGCCCCCTGTTCCAGCTTCTGGTAAGCATCTACCTTTACAATTTTGCCTTCCTGTACCAGCACCCCTGCATTCGCCAGCACCTGCAGCTGCGTATCTTTTATGGGACCTGTCTTTGGCAGCCCCGTCATAGGTATAGCCTGGCTGAAGGGGCCGATTAGAGAAATTTCGGAATCACTTGTTTTCATTGTAATTGATGTGTTTGCTGTATGGCGCTGCATTTATTTACAATAATGCTTCACCCTTTTAGAAGGTGTGGCTATAAATCTAATCCAAACTTCTCCGCATTACCCTGCGCTGCTTCATACCCTGCATCTGCATGACGGAAAATGCCCAGGGCCGGATCATTGTATAGCACACGGCGCAAACAACGTTCAGCCCTATCAGTACCATCCGCTAAAATAACCATACCCGCATGCTGAGAATATCCGATGCCTACGCCGCCACCGTGATGAAACGATACCCAGGTGGCGCCCCCGCCGGTATTGGCCATGAGGTTAAGCAGTGGCCAGTCAGAAACGGCATCTGAGCCATCTTTCATGTCTTCCGTCTCACGGTAAGGCGAAGCGACAGAACCGCAGTCTAGGTGGTCGCGCCCTATCACCAGAGGTGCCTTCACTTTACCTTCCCGCACCAGCTGGTTAAACAGGAGTCCGGCTTTTTCCCGCTCACCCATTCCCAACCAGCAGATGCGGCAGGGCAACCCCTGAAACGCCACCTTTTCTTCCGCCTCATTCAGCCAGTGAATCATGTGCTTGTTCTCAGGGAACAATGTCTTCAGCGCTTCATCGGTCACACTTATATCTTCAGGATCTCCTGACAATGCCGCCCAACGAAACGGACCTTTACCCTCGCAAAAAAGCGGGCGGATATACTCCGGCACAAAACCGGGAATCCGGAAGGCATCTGTTTCCCCGCCCTGCTGCGCAAACTCCCGGAGGTTATTGCCATAGTCAAATACTTTACTGCCCCGTTTTTGCATCTCCAGCATACAACCGACATGGCGGGCCATGCTTTTCAGGGAGCGCTCCTTATAAGCTTCTGGAGTTGTTGACAGAAGTTCTTTAGCCTCTTTTAAGGTAAGGCCAACCGGTACGTATCCATTAAGCGGATCGTGCGCGGAAGTCTGGTCTGTAAGTATATCAGGAATAATACCTTCCTGCAGCAGGCGCTCCAGCACATCTCCTATGTTGCCGACCAAACCAACCGAAACAGCTTCGCCCTTCTCCTTTGCCTCCAGCACCCACTGCTTTGCCTCATGATAGTCTTCCGTCATTTTATGAAGATAGCGGGTTTCCAGGCGCTTCCGGATACGCTCCGGGTCAACATCCACACCCAGAAAAGTAGCTCCGGCCATAGTAGCGGCTAAAGGCTGGGCGCCACCCATGCCGCCCAACCCACCTGTTACCAGCAGCCTGTGGCGCAGGTCTCCCTTGAAATACTTTTCCCCGCAGGCCACAAAAGTTTCATAAGTGCCCTGGAGAATGCCCTGTGTGCCGATGTAGATCCAGCTGCCTGCCGTCATTTGGCCATACATAATCAGCCCACGCTTGCGCAGGTCGTTGAAGTGCTCCCATGTTGCCCAATGCGGCACCAGGTTACTGTTAGCAATCATTACCCGTGGCGCCTCCGGATGGGTGCGCACCTTCCCTACCGGCTTGCCAGATTGCACTAGCAGGCTCTCATCCTCCTCCAGTTCCAACAGGACTTCTATAATTTTACGGGCATCATCCGGGGTGCGTGCTGCCTGGCCTGTTCCGCCATATACAACCAACTCAGCGGGCGCCTCGGCTACTTCATCTGTCAGGTTATTAAGAAACATCCGTAGCGCTGCCTCTGCCTGCCAGTTTTTAGCGTTTAGCTCAGGTCCGCGAGGAGGATTGTAGACAGGATGATTCGCATACTTCTGCAGGAACTGTGCTGCTGTAAGCCTGGCCTTTTGCGGGGATGCTGGTGCAGGAATTGTGTTCATAGTTTGTAGGTTTAGATAAGCGTCTATTCAATTATGCGAAATTTTCTTTAGAAAGTATAGCGAATGTGTTTTAAATTGAGCGGAAGAACATTTTCAAACCTTGATATGAACGTACCTGCTATTGTCACTTTGCCCGCTATTTTTGGGAATATAGATATTTACCTGTTCGACCAGCTCCTGAAAGGCCGCATTAGGGAGGGTATGACAGTATTTGACGCAGGATGTGGCGCCGGAAGAAACATAGAATATTTACTAAAAGCAGGTGTAACGGTCTACGGAGCTGATATCTCAGCAGAAGCCATTAATCAAGTGCGTCAGCTAGCTTTACAGGAAAACCAGGAAGGTACAAATCAGAACTTTATAGTCGCTGACTTAGCAGATTTACCCTATCCAGATGAAAGCTTTGATGTGGTGCTTTGCAGCGCGGTACTACACTTTGCTAAAGACGAGCAGCATTTCAGAAGTATAGTGCAGGAACTATGGCGCGTACTAAAGCCTGGCGGCATGCTTTTTAGTCGGCTTAGTACGACCATTGGTATGGCAGGAAAGCTGCAACAGGTAAATGAACGCCAGTACCAGATGCCACATGGCCAAGTGTGGTTTCTGGCCGATGAGGCGCTGCTGCGGGAAATGGCATCTTTCTTACCGGCTGATTTTCTGGAGCCACTCAAGACCGTTTTAGTGGAGCAGGAAAGAAGCATGACGACGTGGGTATTGCAAAAGCAGTAAGCAGCGCCTTGAATCACTTAAGAGAATTTAAATTTTGCCCCCACTAACATTTACGGTGTGACTATAAACAATAAAGAGTCCCTTACCCTTAGCTAATGATTAGCAGCCAAGTGCAAGGGACTCTTTATTGTTTAACCTATGGCATAGAAACCTGCCACGTATAGAAGATCTACGACAGCAAGGTGTTAGTTACATAGTCATGACTCTGTCTGATGCTTTGATATGGATCCATATTCTCGGCAAAGTTTTCCTGCTCCACATATATATGCTCCACGTTAGAAGCAGACTGATTGAACAGCGACTGGTAATCGATGCTGCCACTGCCAATCTCCGTGTTCAGGGTCCTGTCGTTTCTATCCATGTCCTTCACATGCCACATCACAAAACGATTCGGATTTTCGTTCATCATGGCTACCGGGTCTTTTTCAGCTCTGTATACCCAGTAAAGATCCAATTCCATTTTCACTAACTCAGGGTCTGTCTCCTCCAATAGAATCTGATAGCCTGTTGTGTCACCAAACTGATCAAATTCAAAAGCATGGTTGTGGTAAGCCAGTTGGAGCCCCTCCTCATTTACTTTTTGTGCAGCCTCGTTGATGCGCTGTGCTAATTTTCTGTAGTCATCGGCACTCTGACGAAGTGAATCACCGATGTGAGGGATAACGATGTAAGTTTGGCCGATTGCCTTGGCTGCGTCTATAAAAGACTGGAGCATTTCCTCATTACCCCCTGATAAATAAGGGTCCATACTATAGTGACCACTCGGACTTGTTAAATTGTGAGACCTGAGCAGGTCATTAAAAGCACTTGGCTCCATTCCGAAGAAACCATTTTCCTGTGAGTAGCCATAAGTCTCTACTTTCTTGTAGCCTGCTTCAGCTACCTTCGGAATCACAACCTCTATTCCTTCACTTCCAATCTGCTCACGCAAGGAGTAAAGCTGTATACCAATCGCAGTATCTGTGTTGGCAGTTGCAGTACCGGTATCTGCTGTAGCACCCGTTGTTGCAGTGTCTTCATTGGCTTCGTTGTTTGTGCCACAGGAAATAAGGGCAGGAGTCATGAAAACCCCGGCAGACATTAAACCTGCGTATCGCAGGAAAGATCTTCTTTTGTTCATTATGCTCTTTTAAAGTATAAGTGGATAGTTTTATTTCTGAGATTAGATTAGTTTAAACATCACATATTTGAATAGCCTTCTGTAGCGAAGCCAGCTTATCTTCCTGTTCTGGAATAAACTCCTGCGCCACATATCCCTTGAATCCTGTTTCTTTGATGGCTCTCATAATGGCAGGATAATAGAGTTCCTGCGATTCATCTATTTCATGCCTGCCCGGAACACCTGCTGTATGGTAATGGGCAATATAAGGATGACTATCTCTGATGGTTCGAATAACATCTCCCTCATCAATCTGCATGTGGTAGATGTCGTATAGAAGTTTAAAGTTTTCAGAACCCGTTCTTTTTGCCAGTTCTACTCCCCAGGCGGTATGGTCGCACATATAATCTTTGTGGTCAATTTTGCTGTTTAGAAGCTCCATTACCAGCACCACCTTGTGCTTTTCAGCCAGGGGCATTATCTTTTTCAGGCCCTCGGCACAATTTTTAAGCCCTGTCTCATCATCCATTCCTTTTCTGTTTCCGCTATAACATATCAGGTTGGTATAGCCTGCCTTGGCAACGCGTGGAATCATTTCAGAGTAGTTCTTCATTAAGGTGGCATGGTATTGCGGGTCGTTCCATCCTTCCGAGAGACCTATCTCTGCTCCGTTGCACATAGTAGAATGTAATCCGTGCTTTTGCAGTGTAGGCCATTCGTTCGGACCTACCAGGTCTATGCCTTTTATACCCATTCCCTTTGCTGCCACACACAGCTCTTCTAACGAAAGGCCGCTGTAGGTCCAGCGACACACTGCGTGGTTGATATTACCTTTTAGTGGGGAAGCCTTTATATTGTCAGCTCGTGCTAATAATGGACTTATCATACCTGTAGCAGTTAAAGCGGCAGTACCTGCCAATACATTTTTAATTGCAGTTCTACGGTTAGGATGCTGTGACATAAATTGGGGTTAAATTATAAAGTATCGTTAAGGCAAGCTTGTAACTTTTATCTGCCCGGAGGCAGTATTCAGCGGCTGAGGCTCCGTAGCCTCCTGACCTGCATTCCTGTCTCTGAACAGCAGCAGGAAAAGAATCAGTACCACCGCAGCAATGCCAGCCGGTATCAGCCAAACAGACTGCCAGTTGTGGCCTCCCCCTGATGTTTGAAAAGCATCTACGATCACTCCAGACAAGAGGGAGCCAATCAGCATCCCCACACCATAGGTAGCCAGGGTAATCATGCCCTGTGCTGCACTTTTAAAGCGTGGCCCGGCAAGGTTATCAGTGTATATCTGGCCGGTCACAAAAAAGAAGTCATAGCAAATGCCATGTAAGACAATTCCCCCTATCAGCATCCAGTAATTGGTATCTATATCACCAAAAGCGAAAAATACATACCGCACAACCCAGGCAAACATCCCGATGGCCAGCATCTTCTTTACACCCAGCCTGACAAAGAACAAAGGCATCAGGAGCATAAACAGCAGCTCAGACATCTGCCCCATTGCTTGTTTCCCTGCAGCGGAATCCATCCCTAACTCGTTCAGGAACGGATTAGTAAAATTATAGTAGAATGCCAGTGGTATACAAATGGCAACAGAAGCCAGGAAAAAAGTAAGGTAAGAGCGGTTCTTCAATAAACCTATCGCCTCCAGACCTAGCATGTCACCAACAGTAGCCTTACCTGCAGCTTTTACAGGTGGCGTATGCGGCAGGTCAAAGCTGAAAAGACCCAGAACAGCAGAAGCAATAGCTGCCATACGGAAAGTAAGGCCAAGGTTTCCGTCCTGTTCCCAGTTAAGCCAACCGATGGTTAAGCCGGCAACAATCCAGCCAAGCGTACCAAGCACTCTGATTGGGGGAAATTCCTTGCTTGGATCCTGCATCTGCCGGAAAGAAACAGAGTTCACCAACGCCAGCGTAGGCATATACAGCACCATGTACACCAGGATAGTAGGATAAAACGTATCGAAATCCGTAGTGATAGAAGCATACCACAATAAAGCGGCTCCTAACAAGTGCAGCACACCAAGGATGCGTTGCGCTGGAAAAAAGCGATCCGCAATAAGACCAATGATGAAGGGAGCTGCAATTGCCCCGATAGACTGCGTTAAAAAAGCAACCCCCACCTGTGTGGCGGAGGTTGACAGTTCTGATAGTAAATAGGTACCTAGTGTAACAAACCAAGCCCCCCAGATAAAGAACTCCAGGAACATCATGAAAGACAACTTTACACGGGTAACCGGATGCATGGTTTCTTAGATTTAACTTGAGATACCTTTCAGCAACGCTAGCAGCTTTCCCAATAGCGTTATGCTCTGGATGGCATGTATTAGAGTTTTAAAAAATTTCTAATAAACTGTTTACTAAATGATTAAGCACTTAAAGTTAAAGTGCAGGATTAAAGCTCTTTGATCACAATATTTCTGTACCAGACTTCGTCACCGTGGTCCTGCAGCGCAATTTTACCTGTTTTAAAGGTTCCCCAATCGGGCATATCCGCAAACTTACTTCCGGCTACCATCGCTTTCCAGTTGTCATCCCACAGCGTAGTGTCTACTACCTGTGTTCCGTTCTGGATTAACTGCAGCTTACCGTCTTTGCTGATGATCTCCGCTTGGTTCCACTCTCCGGCTGGCTTTACATTCTCGGGACTACCTGTCACCAGATCATAGAGATCTCCTGAGCGGTGCTTAACAATTTTAGCATCCGGGTGGCCTTCGTT
The DNA here is from genome assembly GCF_003367245.1 of Pontibacter diazotrophicus. GTDB lineage: Bacteria > Bacteroidota > Bacteroidia > Cytophagales > Hymenobacteraceae > Pontibacter > Pontibacter diazotrophicus. The sequence continues at coordinate 135,374 of NZ_QRGR01000004.1, forward strand.
ATCCAGCACCTGCATTTCGAGACCTGAATTATAGGTATTGGGGTACTTGGCAGGGTCTTCCTTCACATAAAAGATAATACCGCTGTTTCCGTTTTGCGCCACCTTCCAGTCCAGTTTCAGGTGAAAGTCGTCGTACTCTTCATCCGTCACAAGATCGCCCCTACTTCCCTCATCCGCTTTTGGATCCAGGTATAATGTACCATCTTCAGCCTTCCAGGCCTGCCCAGCAGTACTTTTACCGTAAGTGTGCCAGCCACTTATGGTCTGGCCATCAAACAATGGCTTCCAGTCTCCATCTTCGTTCTGTGAAGTGGCTGCTGGTGTTTCTGTGTTCATAGCCGTTTCGTTTTCTGTTTGAGATGACTGACAGGATAAGAGTACTGCAGACAGTAACACTGCGGAGAAGAAAGTACGAATCATATGTTTATTTCTTTAGTGACAACACATACTTAGCCATTTCACTGGCATCTTCACGACTTAAATCCGGATGAGGCGACATTGGTATCTGCCCCCAAACACCAGCTCCCCCTTCGATGATCTTGCCGGCCAGGTAATTAACATTCTTATCGTTGAATTCATACTTCTCGGCAACCTCTTCATAGCTAGGGCCTACCAGCCTAGCATCCACCTGGTGGCAGGCTAGGCAGTCAGAAGTAGCTATCAGGTTTTTACCTCTCTCAAAGTTCTCCTGCGTAGCAGCTGTACTGGCAGCAGTGTTTTCACGTGCAGCAGCTCCTGCTCCTGCTCCCGCCTGAGCGTCACCTGTAGTTGCTCCAGTACCTGTTGTTGTAGGCGTACGATCGGTTCCAATATTATTTAAATTGGTATCCACCTCAGACTGACGTGTTGAAGCACTTAATTCTGCCTCATTGGCAGAATCCGCATAAACAGGTGCCTCAGCTGTCGATTCTCTGTCGTAATACGACTCGTATTCTGCATTTTCTGCGTTTTCAGGGTTACTGCATGCCGCCAGAAAAGCAAAGCAGCTGGCAACCATCCATATTTTTTTCATAAGTTTTCTTTCGTTTAATATTATAAGCCTAGTATAGTACGATTTTTTGCTTCATCTACCCCAGAAGCGGCAAAATCGTCAAAAGCCTTTTCTGTTACTCTTATTATATGGTCTTGTATAAACATAGCACCTTCGCGGGCTCCGTCTTCCGGATGCTTCAGGGCACACTCCCACTCCAGCACAGCCCAGCCCTTAAAATCATACGCTGTGAGTTTGCTGAATACAGCACCAAAGTCTACCTGACCATCTCCAAGCGAACGGAAACGCCCTGCACGGTTTACCCAGCTTTGGTAGCCGCCGTACACGCCCTGCTTTCCGGTAGGATTGAATTCCGCATCTTTTACATGGAACATTCTGATACGCTCATGATAATGATCAATGTAAGAAACGTAATCCATTGCCTGTAGCACGAAGTGCGACGGGTCATATAGCAGGCAGGCTCTGGAATGGTTATTCACCGCTTCCAGAAACATTTCATAGCTCACACCATCATGCAGATCCTCACCCGGATGAATTTCATAGCAAACATCTACGCCTGCTTCGTCAAATGTGTTCAGGATAGGTGTCCATCGGTTCGCCAGTTCTTTGAAACCGGCTTCTACCAAACCTGCAGGGCGCTGAGGCCAAGGGTATACGGTATGCCATAGTAAACCTCCACTAAAAGTGCCGTGGGCAGTCAGGCCTAAATTCTGAGATGCTTTTGCGGCGTTCTTCAACTGCTGCACAGCCCATTCTGTGCGGGCTTTCGGGTTGTTGCGGTATTGCTCCGGAGCGAAGCCATCAAACAGGGTATCGTAAGCGGGGTTAACGGCTACCAACTGCCCATGCAAGTGGCTGGACAGTTCGGTTATCTTGAGTCCCTGGCCTTCCACTATCCCTTTTATCTCATCAGCATAAGTCTTACTCTCTGCCGCTTTCTGTACATCAAAATACTTCGTATCCCAGGTTGGGATCTGCACGCCTTCATAGCCTAGGCCTTTTGCCCATCGGCAAATAGACTCCAGGTTGTCAAAAGGTGGCTGATCGCCTAGAAATTGTGCTAAGAATATGGCTGGTCCTTGTATAGTCGTCATAGTCGTTTTAAATAGTGAAGTCAATCCATTTTTTGTCTGATTTGCCCGATGCAATCACATTCTCGATGAAGGCCATGCCACGCACGCCATCTTCAACACCCGGATAATCCTGCCACTCAGGCTGTGGCTCTTCACCATTCATTGCTGCTTTTACGCACAAGGCAAAGTTGCGGTAGAGGTTGGCAAATGCCTCCAGGTATCCTTCCGGGTGGCCGGCCGGAGTGCGGGAATTATGCTGTGCATACGAGCTAAGGTAGTTGCCTCCGTTTGTACGGTAAATTTCGGCAGGCCGGTCAAGCCACTTCAGCTTCAGGGTATTCTCATCCTCCTGCTGCCACTCCAGGCCTCCTCTTTCGCCATACACCCTGATTTTAACATTGTTTTCTTCACCTGCTGCAACTTGGGTGGCAAAAAGAACTCCACTGGCTCCGTTATTAAATTTAAGCAGGGCAGCACCGTCATCATCCAATTGGCGGCCTTCTACCACTACATTAATATTAGCGTTGATTTGCGTTACTGCTAAACCACTTACATACTCGGCCAGATTGAAAGCATGGGTACCAATATCACCCATAGCACCGGCTATACCACTTTGCTTGGGGTCTGTTCTCCAGGAAGCCTGCTTGAGCTGTGGGTTGTCACCTCCTTCTTTAAAGGTGCTCAGCCAACCCTGCGGATACTCCACATATACTTTGCGAATGTTACCTAACTTACCGGAAGCCACAATTTGTCTGGCTTCTTTCACCATAGGATAGCCGGTATAGGTGTGGGTCAGGCAGAACAACTTGCCGGTACGCTCTACTACCCCACGAAGTTCTAAGGCTTCAGCCAGGGAGAAAGTCATTGGCTTGTCCAGAATAACATGGAACCCGCTTTCCAGCGCTAGCTTGGCTGGTTCGAAATGCACATGATTTGGCGTCACGATGCTGATAACCTGCACCCTTTCGTTTTCCGGCAGCTGCTTCTCTTTATCGAACAGCTCCTGGTAAGTAGCATATACTCTTTCTGGAGACAAGCCTAACTCTTCGCCGCTAGCTTTAGATTTCTCCGGATTGCTGCTGAAGGCACCACATACTAACTCATATTGATTGTCTATCTGAGCTGCAATTCGGTGTACGGCCCCAATAAAGGCTCCCTGTCCGCCACCAATCATTCCTAATCTTAATTTTTGATGCATTAAAAGACTCTTTTTATAGCTTTATTTAAGTTGTTAAAATCGAAGTACAAATAAATTGCACACATGCCTTCTACGTGCGAAAAATCATTTACTATGAATCCGCAAGAAAATTATGAGACAGCCCAGGCTCTGTCACCTTTTTTATAAGGCATACAACCGTCGTACCGTCCCGGTACAGCCTCAAAGCGCAAAGCCTGTGTAGCGCCAACCTCAGATGAAAAGAACCCAAGGAGGGTGAGTTCTTTGATCATTCTGAAATAATGATTGGGCGCCCCTTCTTCTTTCGTGCGCATTTGCTCCTGTTGCTCCGCGTCCAATGCCCTTACCAGGGTGGTGCGCTGCTGGGGATTCAGTTCCATAAAATTCTTCCCAAACTCATTGTCGCTGGCTTCATTTAGCTTGGTGATGCCCTCTACAAATATTTGCTGATCTTCAGGTGCATAGCAGTCTCTCACCATAACAGCCATAAACTCACCTACATTAGCCGCCTTGGCTCCAGGAGTACTTGTGGCAGGCAGAATGGTATCTCCTACTTCATTTAAAAGCGCAACCTGCTCCTGTTGAAACAAATCACCTACTTCCAGTTTTCTGGAAGTACAGGATACCAAAAGGTCGGCACTGATTAAAGTACCACCCATTAACCAGGCTACTGCTGATATAGCTTCTCGTCTGTTCATGTTATTTTAATGACAGCGTTAATAAATATTTTCTTATTCAGGACCGGCACAGGAACTTACAAGGCCGGTATTAACAAAATTAAACCCCTAAGCTCCATCCATTTCGGTAATCCCGCTTCACGAACTGGTTTACCTCATCAAAATTGGTGATGCGCATGTTCTGGTTATCCCAAAGCAGCTTTTTGTATCTGCCTGGGTAGTCATATCCTTCACCCTCCGCTTTAGGCCTTCTGATATCATAGCCCCTAATAGCCAGGTTTGCCATGAGCAATGCTTCAGTAAGTGGGCCGGAAATCTCAAAAGGAGCACTCAGCTCTTTCTTACCGTATCCTGCAATGCAACCCTCTACCCACTGCGCATAGTGTCCGCTGGCACTGCCCGGCACACGTGCAATGGTTTGCTTCACCTTCACCTCTTCGTTTCTGGATAGCGGCAGCAAGCGTGGATTCTCAGCATAGGTACTGGACATCATTTTACCTTTAGTACCTATAAACAAGGTACCGTTCCCACCATCGCCAAACAATTCGTTCGGGCCCAGTTCCTCTGGTCGTACCGGCTGTATACCGCCATCCATCCAATGAAGTTTTACAGGACCATTTGTTTTCGATGTTTTAGGGAAGGTAAGGGTGACGTGGCTGGAGGGAGGACAGCTTTCGGGAAAGTACCCGCGCTTAAACTCATCCACGTATACACTGCCCACACTTGCCTGAACATCAGTGGCATATTGAAGTCCCAAAACACTGAACGGTGCTTCGATCAGGTGGCAACCCATGTCTCCCAGCGCTCCGGTGCCATAATCCCACCAGCCGCGCCAGTTGAAAGGCACCAGCTTTTCTACATAGTCTTTTTCAGGGGCAGTGCCCAGCCAAAGATTCCAGTCCAGGCCCTGTGGCACTTCAGCTTTACCTGTAGGCCAGGAAATGCCTTGCGGCCATACGGGTCTGTCTGTCCAGGCATAGATGGTATGCACATCACCGATAACACCGGCATCATACCATTCACGCAACTGCCGCACGCCATCGCCGGAAGCTCCCTGGTTACCCATCTGCGTGACAACTTTGTAGCGTTTGGCAGCATCGGTTAAGGCACGGGCCTCATAAATATCGTGGGTTAAAGGCTTCTGCACGTAAACGTGCTTGCCCAGTTGCATGGCGGCCATCGCCTGCACCGCATGGTTGTGGTCTGGAGTGGATATGGAAACGGCATCGAAATTCTTCGACTCCTTGTCCAGCATTTCCCGGTAATCTTTGTAGTACTTCGCCTTCGGGAAACTGGCCTTTGACTTGGCAGCTCTTTTGTCATCCACATCGCAGAGGTAGGCAATATTTGCCTTGCCACTCTTATAGAAGCTGGCCAGATCACTTTCGCCCTTACCGCCCACCCCAATACCCGCAATCACCAACTTGTCGCTGGGTGCCAGAAAACCGGGGCCTCCCAATACATGACGCGGCACAATCATGAAACCGGCTGCTGCAACGGCACCCGCTTTTAAGAAACTTCTTCTTGAACTGCTGGCGGATGAATCGGCTGTTTCCTTTTTAGACATTGCCTTCCTGTTTATAAGTGACTGAATGATTGAACACTATACCAGTTAACTCAACTATTTGATTAGATATTCTGTCGCTTTAACTCATTCACAGCATGGTCTACTGCTCTTGCGGTAAGTGCCATATAAGTGAGCGAAGGGTTCTGATTTCCGGCAGAGGTCATGCAGGCGCCATCGGTTACGTACACGTTAAGTGCATCCCACACCTGGTTGTTTCCATTGAGCACAGAAGTTTTAGGATCTCTTCCCATGCGTGCTGTTCCCATCTCGTGTATGCCCTGCCCTAAGCCATAGCCTGCATCGTAGGTTTGCACGTTTTTGATACCGGCCATTTCCAGCATCTCAGCAGCGTCCGCACTCATGTCCTTACGCATTTTACGCTCATTCTCCTTTATTTCAGCATCAATGGCCAATACTGGCAGCCCCCACTTGTCTTTCACATTTTGATCCAGACTGATCTTGTTCTCGTGATAAGGCAGTGTTTCACCGAAGCCGTTGATACCCATTGTCCATTGGCCTGGTTCTGTCAGGGCGTCTTTGAATTCGCCTCCCACATTCATTTCGGCAATCTCTCGGCTCCATCCTTCACGGCCTGCGCTGCCTTGATAACCGAAGCCACGGATGTAATCACGCTTATCGTCTCCGATGTTTCGGTAACGTGGAATATAGATACCGTTTGGCCGGCGACCATAGTAGTACTTGTCTTCGTAGCCTTCTACTGTACCGTTAGCTCCCGTACGGAAGTGGTGGTCCATCAGGTTGTGGCCTAATTCACCGCTGCTGCTGCCAAGGCCTTCCGGCCATACATCGGTAGCTGAATTCATCAGTACCCATGTAGAATTCAGCGCAGAGGCATTCAGGAACACCACTTTGGCCAGGTACTCATAGGTCTGGTTTGTCTCTGCATCCAGCACCTCCACTCCTCTTGCTTTCTTAGTGTCTTTATCATAAAGCACACGTGTAACAATAGAGAAAGGACGTAAAGTTAGATTACCAGTAGCCATGGCAGCCGGCAAAGTAGCAGACTGTGTACTGAAATAGGCGCCGAAGGGGCAACCCAACCAGCAATGGTTACGGTACTGGCAGTTGGTTCTGTTAGAGTGGGCCTGGGTAAGGTTTGCTACCCTGCCAATGATCATGTGTCGGTTATTATTGTAATGCGCTTTGATACGGGCAGCCACATCTTTCTCCACACAGTTCATGTCCATCGGAGGCAGGAATTCACCATCCGGAAGATGTGGGATATTTTCTTTCGAGCCACTGATGCCGGCAAAACGCTCTGCATGGCTGTACCAGGGGGCCAGGTCAGCGTAACGGATAGGCCAGTCTACTGCAATGCCATCTTTTGCATTGGCTTCGAAGTCCAGGTCGCTCAGGCGATAGCTCTGCCGCCCCCACGTAAGAGACCTGCCTCCCACATGGTAGCCACGGTACCAATCGAAGCGCTTAACTTCGACATAAGGGCTTTCCTTTTCATTCACCCAGTAATCCAGGTTTCGTTCGTTCAGCACGTAATCCCGTTTCAGCACAGGGTAGTTCTCGATCATCTCCTGTGTACGGCCACCACGGTGCTCAAATTCCCAGGGAGCCTTTGTCGCGTTTACATAATCCTTCACGTGTTCTATGTTCCGTCCACGCTCCAGCATGAGAGTTTTTAAGCCTTTCTCGGTAAGTTCTTTGGCAGCCCAACCGCCAGAAATTCCGGAACCTACTACAATTGCATCATAAACATTTTCAGCCATAATTCAGGGTGATTCGCTTTAAAAGTCAACTAAGATCAACATTCTCATGATGGAGGAAGACATGCCAAAAGGCTTAGCCAGAACTGCAGCACGACAAATGAACGAATAAGTATAAAGTTTAAATCAAACAAAAACAAGTTATACAGCGAAATACTGCTGCTTGTACCTGAGTACTCACTGTAATATAGAAGCCTAAATATAGGAATATTATGTTTTGGCGGCGATAGTTCCTGCTCTGGCCCTTTAAGTTAGCTATGTACAGAATATGGAAACACAAAGGATGTACGAAACGCTGGAAATTTTTCTTTCGCACCATTCACATTTTAAATTATATGAATGACCTGAAAGCCATTTCCTGGTGAGCGTAGCATTGCAGTTGTGTTGTATGGCAGCCCTCCTTAATGTTGACTCTCATTAATCCACTTTTCCTGTTACCTATAAAACCTTATCTTTCCCTTTCTATTCATTAGCACTATCATATAAACATGAGAAACACCCTTCGCAAACTCAGGCTACTGCTGCTGTTACTGCCATTCATGGTAAACATGGCCTTAGCTCAGAAACTCCCTAGTATTGTCTCCAAAACGGAAGGCATGAAACGATACCCCGGCTACTTTACCTTTTACTGGGATGAAGCCGGAGGCAAAGTCTGGCTAGAAATCAACCGCTTTGATACCGACTTTTTATATGTCAACTCCCTCGCCGCCGGACTGGGCTCCAACGATATCGGCCTCGACCGTGGGCAGCTGGGGGGCGAGCGTGTGGTTTCTTTCCGTAAAATTGGCCCGAAAGTAATGCTGGTGCAACCGAATTTAAGCTACCGCGCCAACACCACTAACCGGAACGAAGCCCGCGCGGTAGAAGAGTCCTTTGCACAGTCTATCCTTTGGGGGTTTAAAGCTGAGGCTGAAGAGGGAGGCCGCGTGTTGGTAGACGCTACCGATTTCCTGCTCCGCGATGCACATGATGTTATCGGAAGCCTGAAAGGCAGCAGACAGGGAAGTTACCGACTCGATGCCAGCCGCTCTGCCTTATACCTACCCCGCACAATGAACTTCCCAAAGAACACGGAGTTTGAAGCCATGCTGACTTTTACCGGGGGCGACGATGCCGGGCGTTATGTGCGTGAGGTGGCCCCGGATGTGCAGGCCCTTACCATGCGCCAGCACCACTCTTTTATTCAGCTGCCGGACGGTAATTATGAACCCCGAAAAATGGACCCTCGGGCGGGCTACTTCGGCATAACGTACTATGACTATGCTACTCCCGTCGGCGAAGACATTGAGAAACGCTTTATTGCCCGGCACCGGTTGCAGAAAAAAAATCCGGGTGCTGCCCGTTCAGAGGCAGTGGAACCAATCGTATATTATGTAGACAATGGCGCACCGGAGCCAATCCGGACTGCCTTGCTGGAAGGAGCCCGCTGGTGGAACCAGGCGTTTGAAGCGGCTGGTTACCAGAACGCTTTCAAGGTAGAAGTACTGCCCGATTCGGCTGATCCGATGGATGTGCGCTATAATGTGATACAATGGGTGCACCGCAGCACACGCGGCTGGTCCTACGGCGCAACCGTTACAGACCCGCGCACCGGTGAAATCATTAAAGGGCATGTATCACTGGGTTCTCTGCGGGTGCGCCAGGATTATCTGATTGCAGAAGGATTGCTGGCGCCATACCAGGAAGGAAAGCCGGAGTCAGAGGAAATGATGCAGATGTCACTGGCCCGCATCCGGCAGCTTTCGGCGCATGAACTGGGCCATACGCTGGGCATTATGCACAACTATGCCGCCAGTGTAAGCGACCGCGCCTCGGTAATGGATTACCCGCACCCACTGGTGCAGCTGGATAAAGGCGGTAACCTGAATCTCTCTAACGCCTATGCCGCAGGCATTGGAGAATGGGACAAGGTAGCTGTGACGTATGGTTATGAAGATTTTCCGGAAGGAGTGAACGAAGAACAGGCTTTAAACAAGCTGTTGCTGAGTGGTATCGACCGCGGTCTGCAGTTTATCTCCGACCGCGACGCAAGAGCGACAGGTGGCGCACACCCGCAAGCGCACCTGTGGGACAATGGACCTGATGCAGCTGAAGAACTGAGAAACGTGCTGGCCGTGCGCCAGAAAGCGCTTCAGAACTTTTCACCGAATAACATTAAGCCCGGAATGCCTTATGCACTGTTAGAAGATGTTCTGGTGCCGGTATACAATTACCACCGCTATCAGACGGAAGCTACCGCCAAACTAGTGGGAGGCGTGAACTATACTTACGCTGTCCGTGGAGACAAGCAAACAGTAACAGCGCCCTTAGACAAAAAAACACAGCAGCAGGCGCTGGATGCTTTGCTGGCCACACTGCAGCCGGACGTGCTTACTGTGCCCGAACACATTATTAAGCTGATTCCACCGCGCCCGCCAGGCTACCAGGCATCACGAGAGTTATTCGACAAGCGCACAGGCCTAACCTTTGACCCAATGGCCGCCGCCGAAGCCTCTGCTGATTTCACTATGAGCATGCTGCTGCACCCCGAACGCGCAGCAAGGCTGGTAGAATTGCAGGCCCGCCACAACAGCCTGGGATTAAGCGATGTGACAGACCAACTGGTGAAGAGCACCTTTAAAGCAACACGCAAGAAAGGTCTGGAAGAACAGGTGCAGCAGCAAACGGAGCAAGTGGTATTAACACACCTGCTGGCGCTGGCCAACAACGAAAGCACCTCATACCAGGCGCGCGCTGTAGCTAGCCTGACACTGAACAACCTGAAAGACTACCTCCAGCGCCAGACCCGCCGCATGGGCGACAGCCCTTATAAGGCCCACCTGACTTACGCCATAGAGCGTATCGAAAATCCAGGTATGGTGACCGTGAAGCTCCCGCAGCATAAAGATCTTCCTCCTGGTGCTCCGATTGGCAGTGGGGTGATGGGATGTGAGTAGAATGATTGAGATTAAATGAAAAGCGGCCCTGCCAGTTATACCTGGCAGGGCCGCTTTTCATTTAGTTTAAGATATGGGTACTATAACATTATATGTCTTATTCGTGCCAGCTACCCATTTTGCCAGCCTGGTAGTCGCGGAAGGCTTCCTGTATTTCCTGCTCTGAGTTCATTACAAAAGGACCTTGGGCCACAACCGGCTCATTAAATGGAAGGGCGTGGCCAAAGAGCAGCACCGCATCCTCAAGGGCTTCAACTTTTATTTCATCACCATCCTGCTCAAACTCCACAAGGTGTAGCTTTTCTACCGGCTCATTATTTACGTTTACCTTTCCGCGTACTACATAAAAGAAGATATTGCGTTCGGCTGCCACTGTTGTTGTGAAGGTGCCGCCTTTCTGCAACTCTATACTACTCATATCAATTCCGCCCAAGGAATCGATTGGCCCCTGCACATCACCCCATTTACCGGAAATGACATTGACTTTTACGTTACCGTTATCTTCTGTAGCCGTTGGTATCTGGTCCTGCTGCAGGCCTATATAATTAGGTTTAACCATTTTGTGTTTGGCAGGCAGGTTAAACCATAGCTGCAGAATCTCAAGAGGGCCTCCCTCCTTTTTAAATTTATCGGAGGAGATTTCAGCATGTATCAATCCTGAGCCAGCGGTCATCCATTGCACTCCTCCTTTTTCAATCACGCTTTTGCCGCCGCCAGTGTCCTGGTGCATGATATCACCTTCCAGAATGAACGTCAGCGTTTCGAAGCCACGGTGCGGGTGCGGCCCGAATGGCAAACCATTATTTTTCGGCTTGTATGTTTGTGGTCCGTGGTGGTTCAGAAATAGAAACGGATCTATATACTCTACCTCACGCGTAGGCAGCGCCCGATAGGTAATAAGATCAGCAATGGGAGCGCTGGTGGCTTTGTATTTCTTTTTTATTTTTCTCATCGTCATTTTTGCTTCTTATGATTTTACCTGCTAATTAATGTATGTACATACAAAATAGCAAATTGTTTAAACTTTGATGTTATAGCCTAATAGAATACAGCCTGAAACCTGCTTTGAACATTTTCTCCTTGATTAGCGAAAAGCCATGACTTTGCAGCGCAGGGAAAGTTTCTATGGCAGGACTACAAAAAAAAGCTTCTCATTTATTCATAGTACACCCTTCACTACGAAAATTTGGCAGCTAGTGTATACAATGAAACCTCGATGTAAAAGAAAGAAGCCGGACATACAGCTGATTAAGCTTGTCCGGCTTCTGGTAACAGTTTCTTTTGCCACCTATTATTTTGCTGTTGCCTAGGCGAACAGGTCAGAAGACAGGTACCGATCGCCTCTATCGCAGATAATACATACCACTACCCCTTCCTCTAAGTCTTCTATCAGTTTAGTGGCCGCAAAAACGGCGCCTCCGCTGCTCATGCCCGCAAATACCCCTTCCTCTTTTGCGAGCCGCCTGGTCATAGCAGTGGCTTCCTCCTGAGACACATCAATGGTGATATCTACGCGCTCTTTTTCAAAAATTTTGGGCAGGTACTCCTGCGGCCAGCGGCGTATACCGGGAATCTGCGAACCTTCTACAGGCTGTGTGCCAACAATCTGAACGATGCTGTTCTGCTCCTTCAGATAGCGTGACACACCCATGATAGTACCCGTTGTTCCCATAGAAGAGACAAAATGCGTCACCTCTCCGTTGGTGCCCCGCCAAATTTCCGGGCCGGTAGATTGGTAATGCGCTATATAGTTATCCGGGTTTGCAAACTGGTTCAGCAAGAGGTAGCCTCCCTGCGCCACTTTATCGTTCACATAATCAATCGCTCCTTCCATAGAGCTTTCAGCGGGTGTGAGTGTCACTGTGGCACCATAAGCTTCCATTGTCAGCACACGCTCCTGAGTGGCATTTGCTGGCATTACGAGCTCTATCTCCACACCAAAAAGACGCGCAATCATGGCCAGTGCAATGCCGGTGTTGCCACTGGTAGCCTCAATTAATTTCATGCCAGGCTTCAGTTCGCCACGGTCCAAGGCGCCTTTGATCATGCCATACGCGGCACGGTCTTTTACGCTACCGCCGGGGTTGTTACCTTCCAGCTTTGCGTATAGTTTAACACCGGGTTTTGTATTTATATGCTGCAGCTCCACCATTGGAGTGTTGCCAATTAAATCAAGTAGCGTAGCCATTTGTGTTGGTTATGTTATGTGCCATTTTCCTTAACCACAAAAGTAAGGGGTTTGTTGGAAAACGGGTAAAGAAAAACATCTACCCTCTACTCTTATGGCAGGATGAGTTAACCACCATTTAACATAAAAACCCCACTTAACAATTTTATGTCAAGTGGGATTATGAAATAATGCGCTATAGCAGAAACCAATTATCTATTCATCAGCCTCAGCAGTTCTTCAGCCGCCCCTTCTGAGGAAGCAGGATTCTGGCCTGTAATCAGGATACCATCACGCACTATATGCGGCTGCCAGTCTTCTACCTTTGAATAATGGCCTCCCAACTCTTTCAGCTTATCCTCCAGTAAAAACGGTACAACTTCTGTCAGTTTCACAGCCTCTTCTTCTGTGTTGGTAAAACCTGTCACATTCTTTCCTTTCACCAAAGGCTCACCGTCTCCCCCTTTCACTTTTGCAAATACAGCCGGTGCATGACACACCGCTGCAATCGGCTTCTTCTGCTTCGCAAAGTTCTCAATCAGCCTGATAGAATCTTCACTGTTTGTCAGGTCCCACAGTGGCCCGTGGCCTCCGGGGTAAAAGACTGCGTCGTAATCATCTGCCTTCACCTCACTCAGCTTCACCGTCTGTGACAGCTTCTTTTGTAAGTCCTGGTCGTCATTAAAGCGGTTTGTAGCCTCTGTCTGGGCTCCGGGAGCTTCGCTGCTCGGGTCCACCGGCGGCTTACCTCCTGCCGGTGACGCCAGTGTGATGTCTACACCAGCATCGGACAATACGTAATATGGAGCGGCAAATTCTTCAATCCAAAAACCTGTTTTATGTCCTGTATCCCCTAGTTTATCATGGGAGGTTAATACAAAAAGTACTTTTTTCATAGCTTATAATTTATGGTTGCTTACTGATTTGTTCTTTATATACGGCTGCCCTCCCTACTATATACATGCAACCTGCTACCGACTGGTGTGTACCGACAAAATTCAAAGACAGACAGCGAGTTGCCAGCACAGGAAATTAAATGCCGTAATTCGTACCTTTGCCTCCTAACCGCATCTGTATTGAGTCAAGCAATCCGAAAGATAATCCACGTGGACATGGACGCTTTTTTTGCGTCGGTGGAGCAGCGCGATCACCCCGAACTGCGTGGAAAGCCCGTGGCGGTGGGTGGTTCGAGGGAACGTGGTGTGGTGGCTGCGGCCAGTTACGAAGCCCGCAGGTTTGGTGTGCATTCAGCGCTGGCCTCTAAAATTGCAGCACAGCGTTGCCCGCAACTTATTTTTGTAAAGCCCCGGTTCGAGGTATACAGTGCGGTGTCGCGGCAGATAAGGGAGATCTTCTTTTCCTATACCGACCTGGTGGAGCCGCTGTCGCTGGATGAAGCCTACCTGGACGTGACGGAAAACAAGATTGGCATGCCCTCTGCCAGCATTATCGCCAAAGAAATAAAAGCGCGTATTGCAGAGGTAACCGGGCTAACCGCTTCAGCAGGTGTCTCCTATAATAAGTTTCTGGCAAAGCTTGCATCCGACATGGACAAGCCAAATGGCTTCACTCTTATCACACCAGATAAAGCGGAGGCAATTGTCGCAGGTTTATCCATAGATAAATTCCACGGCATTGGCAAAGTGACAGCGGCAAAAATGCAAAGTATGGGCATTGTAACAGGTGCCGACCTGCGTCAGCGTTCAGAGGAAGAACTGGTGCGCAACTTCGGCAAGGTAGGGCGCTACTACTACCGCATTTCCCGCGCCCAGGACGAGCGCGAGGTACAGCCACACCGCATCCGCAAATCCATTGGCTCAGAGCGTACCTTTGATGCGGACCTGACGGAGGAGTATGACATGCTGGAGCGCCTGCAGTATCTGGCAGAGGAAGTTGCCCAGGACATGGCACGGCTGAAAGCCACCGCCAAAACGGTAACGGTGAAAATCAAATATTTCGATTTCACGCTGAACACCCGCAGCAAAACCTACCTCAGCGAGTTCAGCTCCGCTGATGCCATTTTCACCATTGCACGTGACCTGCTGCGCACGCCGCAACTCCCTGCTTACCCGGTGCGCCTGCTTGGCATCGCCGTGTCTTCTCTCCTTTACCAGCACGACAAACAGGAAGGCTACCAACTAACAATAGAGTTCTAGCACAAGAATTCACGAGGCTACTTGTGCAAGACTATAAAGCAAAAAGCGTTATATAAAAATCTCTATTAAACCTTCTTCTTAGTCCGCAGTCTTAAGAAAAGCTGCACCTGCTTAGAAGTTTCAGCACAAATCTCTATTTTCGAAAAACTTTACCTAACAAACCTATCTTAATTAACCTGATGCAAAAAAAATTACGCTATGCGCCCATAGTGGCCTTGCTGCTGACGGGTTGTACACTAGCCTCACCGGCCACAGCCCAGAAAGACAAGAAAAAAAATAAAGCCAGGCAAGAGGCTACTGCGGCTTCACCCACAAATAAAGATGACGGTTCTCCAAAGGCTTATGCCGAGGTGATAACAGCCAAAGCGGTCACCGATGATGGCCTCTTCAAAGTACACCGTATCGATGAAAAATATTTTTACGAAATACCGGACACGCTCCTGAACCGTGATATGCTAATGGTTAGCCGCATAGCCAAAACGGCGAACAACGTTGGCTACGGCGGTGAAGAGCTGAATACGCAGATGCTGCGCTGGGAGAAGAAAGGCAACCGTGTGCTGCTCCGGGTAGTATCCACTGAAAACGTAGCCGCTGACACCCTTGAAATTTTCCGGTCCGTGCAGAACTCAAATTTGGCTCCTGTGGTACAGGCTTTTGATATTAAAGCCTTTGGTGAGGGAACGCAGGTGGTAGAGGTGACAGACTTCTTCTCTAAAGATGTGCCTGCCCTTGGTCTGGATAAAGACAGCCGTGAAAAGTATAAAGTAAAGAAACTCGATGACAAGCGCTCATTCATAGAAAGCGTAAAGAGTTTCCCACTGAACATTGAGGCACGTTCTCTGATGACGTATGACGCGACGGATGCCCCATCCAATTCTTCAACCGGAACTATATCAGTGGAACTGAACCACTCGATGGTGTTGCTGCCTAAGACTCCGATGGCTGCCCGTAAATTTGATCAGCGGGTCGGGTTCTTCACTATTTCTCAGACAGACTATGGTACAGATGAGCAGCGGGCCGCTGCCCGCAAGTATATTGTGCGCTGGAGGCTGGAGCCAAAAGACACGGAAGCCTATGCCCGTGGCGAACTGGTAGAGCCAAAGAAACAGATTGTCTATTACATTGATCCGGCCACTCCTATGAAATGGCGCCCTTACCTGAAGCAGGGCGTGCAGGACTGGAACAAAGCGTTTGAGGCGGCAGGGTTCAAAAATGCGATTGTGGCCAAAGACCCGCCTTCTTATGAGGAAGACCCGGAGTTCAGCCCGGAAGATGTACGTTATTCCGTTATCCGCTACTTCTCTTCTGAGACGCAGAATGCCTATGGTCCCAACGTGCATGATCCCCGTTCCGGTGAAATCCTGGAAAGTGATATCGGCTGGTACCATAACGTGATGAACCTTGTCCGCAACTGGTATTTCATTCAAACAGCAGCCGTTAACCCTGATGCCCGCAGTGTGAAATTCAAGGATGAAGTAATGGGTGAGTTAATCCGATTTGTGGCCGCTCACGAGGTAGGCCACACCTTAGGTTTGCCGCACAACATGGGATCCAGTGCCGCTTACCCTGTAGAGAAGCTGCGTGACGCTGAGTTCACTAAAACCATGGGCACGGCACCTTCTATTATGGATTATGCCCGCTTTAACTATGTGGCACAGCCGGAAGACAAAGGAGTAGCCTTGATGCCCGCCATTGGCGTGTACGACAAGTACGCCGTGCAATGGGGCTACTCATACTTTCCTGAGAAGAACGGTTCGGATAATACTGAAAAACTTGCCTCCTGGATTAAGGCCCACGAAAATGACCCGATGTATCGCTTTGGACGCCAGACAGGCCGCCCAACAGACCCTTCTTCGCAGACAGAAGATTTGAGCGACGATGCAATGAAGGCCAGCACCTATGGTATTGCCAATTTAAAGCGTATCGTGCCGAACCTGATTTCCTGGACAGCCGAGGATAATAAAGACTATGCTGACCTGGAGGAAATGTACCTGCAGGTGCTGGGCCAGTGGAACCGTTACATGGGCCATGTAACCAGTAACATCGGTGGGGTGTATGAAAATTACAAGACCTACGATCAGAAGGGCGATGTATACAGCACGGTGCCAAAAGAAAAGCAGCAACGTGCTATGAAGTTTCTTAATGAGCAGAGCTTCGCTACCCCAACCTGGATGCTGGATGAAAACATTCTGCGCAAAATCGAATCTGCCGGAACAGTGGACCGGGTGCGGAATGCGCAGGTAAACGTGCTGAACAATGTGCTGGAACCAGGCCGCATGGCGCGTGTACTGGAAGCTCAGGCGATGCTGGGTGACAAAACCTATACCCTGCCAGAGATGATGGCTGATTTGCGCACTGGTATCTGGTCAGAGATTGCAACAGGCAAGACGATTGATATGTATCGCCGCAACTTGCAGCGAGGCTATATTGAGCGTATGGAGTACCTGATGAAAGAAGAGCCGGCTGCAGTATCAGGCAGAGCACGTTCATTTATGGGTGTTACGCCTATCAAGGTGTCACAATCTGATATACGTCCGATGGTACGGGGCGAACTGAACCTGCTGCGTAACCAGATTAAAGGCTCTATCGCTAAGACCAAAGACACCATGACGAAGTACCACCTGCAGGACGCGCTTGTACGTATCGATGCTATTCTTGACCCAAAGAGTTAAGCACATACTAATACAGAGTCATAAAAAGTATAGCTCTGGCCTGTTTGGTCGGAGCTATTCTTTTTATATCAGGTTTGGAACAGACTCTGATGTAACAAATCAATGCTCCATGAGCTTATATTCACCGTTGTTGCGTTTTTATCATCAATGGTATACAGGTCAAAGGAATTACAGAAAGGCTTTAAGAAAATCAAAATGATCTTGTATTACTGTGGCACTTGTGCTGATAAAGCAGCTCTTATTGTAAGCGTAAGGAATCTATCAAAGCTAATACCGTCTCCTTTTCTTGTAAGAGTTTTTTCTGGCGTCAGGTGTGGTAAAAAAAATTTAACCATGAACTAGTGAACGATTTAAAATAAGGCTCAATGAAGATTGATGCGAATAAATATTATAACATATAAATATGAAGCTTATATGATGACAATAAAATATACAAAAACTATTTTCTTAACTAACGGAAATCAAAGGACATAGCAAAACTTCATCTCTAATATATATAAGGTTATAAATTAAAGATGAACCATTTTAATGCCTTTAAAGTGCTTGACTATTAAGAAAGATATCCTAAGGGGCGGCGACATCTGTTGACTGATCGTCAGGATAATCAAATTATTACAGTACCTTTGCAGTCCATAAGACTTACCCTAACTTATGGCTACTAAATATATATTCGTTACAGGCGGTGTTACGTCCTCCCTTGGCAAAGGCATTATTTCTGCCTCTCTTGCTAAACTGCTACAGGCAAGAGGCTTCACTGTAACTATTCAGAAATTTGACCCTTACATTAACATCGATCCGGGCACGCTGAACCCTTACGAGCACGGTGAGTGCTTTGTAACGGAAGACGGCGCTGAAACCGATTTGGACCTGGGGCACTATGAGCGTTTCCTAAATACTCCTACATCACAGGCGAATAATGTTACTACCGGGCGCATTTACAACCACGTGATTACGCGTGAGCGCGAAGGAGCTTATTTAGGCAAAACAGTACAGGTTATACCGCATATTACAGACGAGATTAAGCGCCGCATGCTGTTGTTAGGGCAGACGGGGGAGTTTGATATTGTGATTACTGAGATAGGCGGTTGTGTGGGTGACATCGAGTCCCTGCCATTTATTGAGGCCTTGCGCCAGTTGCGCTGGGAATTGGGCGTGCATGAGACAGCGGTTATTCACCTGACACTGGTACCTTACCTGCGGGCAGCGGGCGAGTTGAAAACCAAGCCGACGCAGCACTCTGTGCGAACGCTGTCCGAGGCTGGTGTTCAGCCGGATATATTAGTGTGTCGTTCAGAGCACCCGATACCTGCTGAAATGCGCAAAAAGATTGCTTTGTTCTGTAACGTGAAGACCAATTCAGTGATTGAGTCTCTGGATGCTGAAACCATTTATGACGTGCCTTTGCTGATGCGCAAAGAAAAACTGGATGAACGCGTTATCAGCAAACTGAAGCTGCCACACAGGGTAGAACCAAACCTCGACAGTTGGAAAGAGTTTTTAGGTCGTTTGAAAAACCCTACCGCCGAGGTAAATGTTGCTTTGGTAGGTAAATATGTGGAGTTACCGGATGCCTACAAGTCTATTATAGAGTCTTTTGTACATGCCGGATCTGCCAATGAGTGCAAAGTGAATATCAAGTGGTTCCAGTCTGAGAACCTTAACTGCGACAATGTTGCCTCTTTGCTAAAAGACATGGATGCCGTATTGGTGGCACCCGGCTTTGGAGAGCGTGGCTTTGCAGGCAAATTAGAGGCTATCCGTTTTGTGAGGGAAAACAATATCCCGTTCATGGGCATCTGCCTGGGCATGCAATGCGCCGCTGTGGAGTTTGCCAGAAACGTGCTGGGCTTAGAGGGTGCCGCCTCTACCGAGATGTTCCCGGACACCCAGCATCCGATTATTGACATGATGGAAGACCAGAAACAAGTAACACAAATGGGTGGTACGATGCGATTAGGAGCCTATACCTGTGAACTAAAAAGAGGTTCTAAGGCTTATTCTATTTATGGAAAGGCAAAAGTTACAGAGCGCCACAGGCACCGTTATGAATTCAACAACAGGTACTTAGAGGCCTTTGAGCAGGCTGGCATGATTGCCTCCGGCATCAATCCGGACACAGGCCTGGTGGAGGTAATTGAGTTGCAGCATCACCCTTGGTTTGTAGCGGCACAGTATCACCCGGAATTAAAAAGCACCGCATTGACCCCTCACCCGCTTTTCGTTAAGTTTGTGAAAGCGGCCATAAATTACGCTAAATCTAAATAAGCACAAATAACACTTCAAATTACAGTAAATGGATAGAAATCAAGCAATTGGCTTTGGATTGATTGCCGTGCTGCTGCTGGCTTACTCGTTCTTCTTTTCGAGTCCGGATCCGGAACAGCAGGCAGTGGTAGTACAGGACACAGCCAAGGTAGAACAACTGCAGCCAACAGCAGTTGTGGAAGACGACTCACTGGTTCAGGCTCGCAGAGCGTCGGCTCTGGGTGCTTTTGGCGCTGCCGCAACCGGCGAGGCAAGCACTGTAGCCTTAGAGAACCAGAACATACGGGTAACCTTCAACACAAAAGGCGGCCTGGTAGAAGAAGTACTGCTGAAAAACTATAAGACGTACCTGGGCGACACGCTGGTGCTCTTCGACAGCGAAAGCAGCAATACAGATCTTGCCTTCGCCACCACCGATGGAAGAACTGTTCAGCTTTCTGACCTTTACTTTACAGCCTCTGATGCCAGAGCGGTTCAGGGAGAAGGCAATATATCAGGCAAGACAATTTCTTTCCGGGCTGACTTAGGCAACGGCCAGTATATTGAGCAGGTGTATACCCTCTATGACGAGAACTTCCTGATGGGCTACAAACTCAATTTTGAGGGGCTGGCGAACCAGGTAAGCGGCAACACCATGACCTTTACCTGGACTGATCGACTGAAGCAACTGGAGCATGACCTGAAGCAGAACCGGGCCAAGTCTACCATCAACTATTATACCTCCGAAGAGGATTTTGATTACCTTTCTATTTCTGAGACAACTGAAGCAGAGACGCTTAATCAGCCGCTGAAATGGGTTGCCAACAAGCAGAACTTCTTTACGGCTGGTATCATTGCAGGTAACCAATTTGCCGGTGCAAAACTGGAAACATCTGTAGATGAAGCCGACACCACTGTTGTAAAGACGCTGGCTTCCCAGATTCTGATACCTACAGAGGATGTACTGTCAGGTGAGGGAGAGTTCATGTTCTACTTCGGCCCTAACGACTATAACATTCTGAAGCAAATCGGACATGATTTTGACAGAAACCTTGACTTAGGCTGGGGCATCTTCTCTTATGTGAATAAGTGGCTGATTATACCGGCCTTCGACTTCCTGGAGAACTATATCACCAACTACGGTATCATTATCATGCTGTTGGTGCTGTACATTAAAACCATCCTCTTCCCGCTCACTTACAAGTCTTATGTGTCGATGGCGAAGATGAAGGTACTGAAGCCGGAAATTGACGCCATTAAAGAGCGTAACGATGGCGACATGCAGAAGACGCAGATGGACACCATGAAGCTCTACCAGGAGATGGGCGTGAACCCGATGAGTGGCTGTATCCCGATGGTGCTGCAGATTCCTATCCTGTTCGCGATGTTCAACTTCTTCCCGAACTCAATTGAACTGCGTCAGGAGTCATTCCTATGGGCAAATGACCTTTCAACCTACGACGTATTTGCCAGGCTGCCGTTCGAAATTCCGTTCTATGGCAGCCACGTCAGTATGTTTACGCTCCTGATGACGGCCTCTACCATTCTGTATACCTGGTCTAACAACCAGGTGAATACCATGCAAGGCCCGATGAAGTTTTACAGCTACCTGATGCCGGTCATCTTTATGTTCGTGCTGAACTCTTTCCCTGCCGGTCTTTCATTCTACTACTTTGTTTCTAACATTGTAACTTTTGGTCAGCAAGCTGCCATCCGTAAGTTTGTGGATGAGGGTAAAGTGAGAGCAAAACTGGAAGAGAACAAGGAGAAGAACAAGGACAAGAAGAAATCAGGTCCTTCTTTTGCGGAACGTATGCAGGAAGCAATGCGCCAGTCTGAAGAAAAAAAGCAGCTAAAACGCAAAGCAAAAAAATAATCATCGCCTTATCAAATAGTCAACAAAAAAGCCTTGCCGTTATCGGTAAGGCTTTTTTGTTGACTATACATGTACATGGCACGTATGTAGGAGTACTATGAATAAATCATTACAAAACCTGGCATGTCCTGCCCTGCTGCTCTTTACTCTTACCGTTTTCAGTTGCCAGTCGGGTACTGAAGAAGGCACTATTGCCAGTACGCATCCTGAACTGGCCGATCAGTTGGCAAAAGATTCCGTTAGCATGCCTATTACAGACAACCAAAACCCTGACCTTTACCAGCGTTATCAGATTACGATGGAAGAGTACGCGCGCAGTGGAGAATTTGATGTAGGTGATATGTATAGGGGCCGATTGGCTCCTCTGGATGAAAGCAGCCACGCCGATACCCGCACCTATCGTACTGCCCTGCGGGAAGGACTGGAGGAAGGCGTAAATTTTGCAGGCAGGTATACGGTGGTAACTGTTGGCTGTGGCACCAACTGCCAGCAACATTATGTGGTAGACAGAGAAACCGGTAAAGTGCTTGACAAACTTCAAAGCAGCATTGGCGCAAAATTTACCCCCAATAGCCGCTTGTTTATCGTCAACCCGCCAGACTCTACTGTCAGGTATGGTGAATGCCGCGATTGTACACCAGAAGCTTATGTTTTCGAAAATAAACAATTCCGGAAGCTACCAGCAGCGAAGTGAGCGACAAATAAACACAACCACCCTATACATGAAACGATACATTTTACTACCACTGATAACATGCATATGGCTACTGATGAACGGATGCAACGCAAGGCAGGCACTATCTAATTCAGAAGCAGGGCAATCAAATCAGCCTCTCCTGCTCTTTCAGAAATCACCCTGCCTTGGGACATGCCCTGCTTACAATGCCACTATATACCAAGACGGCAGCATCAGCTTTGTAGAATTTAAGAATGCCCTCGCTCAGGACACCATACTGTTTCAGCTGCCAGAGGAGGAGCTCCGGCAGCTGAAACAGGAACTTGAAAAGTTAAAATACAAAGATCTGCAAAACAGCTACCTCTCAAACTGGAGCGACATATCCACCACCTCTCTTACCTTTTATGAGGACGGCAAGGAGGTGAAGCAGGTGAGGCATGAGGAAGGTGGTCCTCAGCGACTTGTTCAGTTTCAGGAGTGGCTTCATAAACTCATATGGCAACGGGCAGAAGAGAAAAAAAGGCCTACGTATTAATACATACCCTTCCTGTGCATATGCATTAACAGTTTTTTGCACTACTTTACTCTTCCTCACGTCCTGATGGCCTTTTGCACTTCATCAACACCCTTGTCTCCCTTGTTATATCATTGTACTAACCGCCAAATAAAGAAGCACCCTATGCTGCTGTGCTTATACCTTTTTTTGTACATTATTCTGCTTCAAAAGACATAATTTACCTCTTCCCACTACTGCTGCTATTTGGACTGATTCAGTATTTTTCCCAACAATTACTACTTACCACCGTATGAAAATATAAACAGTTTAATAATAGCAAACTCGGCAAAGCTATATTTTTATATGGCCATACTTAAATAGAATGAAGGAATCATCAGATAAAATACAATCAGAGTTTGAGCAGAAGCTCAGGCAAAGTGAGTCAGCAAAAAACAACCCTAAACCTGTTGTTGATGAGCGTAAGACTATTGCTAACGAGCCTGCAAGGGCCCCTGAAACCGCAGACAGAAATGCATCTGCCAATCAGCAGTCCAGGGTGATTCCGGTTGTGGAGGAACAGATAAGGGTAAACAAGAAAACAGTTGAAACTGGCAGTGTACATGTTTCCAAAGATGTACATGAGGAGGAAGTGACAGTAGATGTCCCTACACTTCATGAGGAAGTAAATGTAGAGCGTGTTGCAATAGATAGATACGTTGACTCTCCCCCGCCTCCTGTTCGCCACGAAGGAGACGTGACAATTATTTCTGTACTGAAAGAAGAGATAGTGGTTACGAAACGACTAAAATTGGTAGAGGAAGTTCATGTGACGAAACGCAAGCATGAAACACAAGAAAACCAACATATAACGCTTCGTAAAGAAGAAGTTAAAGTGAACCGGGTTGATTTAAACAATGAAAACCCGAACAAAGTCTGAAAAACAGACTTTACGACGTATAATACAACCTAAAATAAAACACAAACTATGAAAGGACAAACAGTAATAGGAATATTCGATTATGGAGTAGATGCACAAATGGCCGCACAGCAATTAATGTCAAACGGCATACCTGAAAGCAAAATAGACGTTGCCGTAAGAGGTGCAAGAGATAAGAGTGGTAGCACTGCTAACACAGCTAACAATACCACTACTGCTAACCCAGCTGCCGACAGGCCAAATCCTACTGCATCTACCGCAGCTAACCCAAACGCATCAGCTGCAAACAGAACTGATAACGACAGTAACTTCTTTAGCAACCTGTTTACTGATGATAATGACAGGAGCAAATATTCAGAAGTTGCTCAGCACGGATCTATTGTAACGGTACACGCTGAGTCGAAAGACGAAGCACATCGTGCCGCTGAACTATTGGATAAATTCGGTGCTATTGATGTAGACGAGCGTGCAGAGAAATATAAATCAATGCCACGTGAGAAGAGAGCCCAATGGATAAACTCTTCTATACCAGTAGTGCAGGAGGAAATGAAAGTAGGAAAGCGTGAAGTAGAAACTGGTGGCGTGCGCTTAAGAAGCCGCGTTATTGAAAAGCCGGTTGAAGAGCATCTGCGCCTGCGTGAAGAACACGTACGGGTAGAGCGAAACGCCGTTAACCGCCCTGCAAGCGAACAAGACCTGGCTACATTTAAGCAAGGCGACAAAGAGTTTATTGAGCATGCAGAGGTACCTATGGTTGAAAAGCAAGCCCGTGTGGTAGAGGAAGTGAATGTAGGAAAACAAACTAATACACGCGAAGAAACTGTACGCGATACAGTTAGAAAGCAGGACGTAGAAGTAGATAAAATACAAGCTAAAAACGACCCTAAGACAGGTCCAACAGGTCCGGCTAATAAATAAGTTTTGTAAAAATACGCAAAACAGATAATCTGGAAAGGGCAGCTGATTTATTTCGGCTGCCCTTTCTGTGTCCTGTAGCTTCATGTTAAACCTGTGCAAGTTTACTCAATCAGCCAGATATATCTGCCAGCATACTAATTTTTGCTTTGTCAGCGTATAAAAAAACAGCTGCTGCCTTACCAGAAGCCCCTGGAGTTTTAGAAGTCAGCATTTTAACAGTATCATCAAAATATACCGAAACACTTCTTTATCCGTTTCTTATTATAGGACCCCGGAACATGCAAGGGAGAACCCGGCATTTGTTTAGAAAATGTACTGCGGGTTCGGAATTGCATCAGTCTTTGTAGGTAAAAAACTGTATCTTTGCGCAAATTTAAGCTATCTTGCATAGCTATAAGAAAACATTAAAACAGCTTCATTATGAAAATAACGTACTACGGACAGTCATGCTTCTTATTTGAAATTGGAGAAAACCGCATCTTGTTTGATCCCTTTATCTCCCCTAATGAACTTGCCTCCCAGATAGACGTGAATGACATAAAAGCAGATTATATCCTACTCTCGCATGGCCACCAGGATCATGTGCACGACGCAGAGCAAATAGCCAATAATAATAAGGCAACCATCGTGGCCATTCATGAAATTGCGACCTGGTACGGCAACAAAGGAGTAGAGAACACGCACCCAATGAACATTGGCGGCAAGGTAACTTTGCCTTTCGGAACTGTTAAGATGGTAAGTGCCGTACACTCCAGCTCACTGCCTGACGGTTCTAACGGCGGCGTTGCAGCAGGTTTTGTAGTGGAAACCGAAACACAAACCTTTTACTTCGCCGGTGATACAGCCTTAACTTACGATATGAAACTCATTCCGGAGCAGTACGATCTGGATTTTGCCCTGATGCCGATCGGCGATAATTTTACCATGGATATACATGATGCCATGGTTGCCGCTGATTTTGTGCAAGTTGATACAGTGATCGGTATGCATTACGACACCTTCCCGTACATCAAGATAGATAAAGAGCAGGTGAAGGAAGTGGCGAAAATGGTAGAAAAGGAACTTATTCTGATGGAGATAGGTCAAACTATAAATCTCTAATTTATATAATGGGAAAAATAATTGCGGTTGCAAACCAAAAAGGTGGGGTTGGTAAAACCACTACCGCCATTAACCTGGCGGCTAGTTTGGCAGCTCTGGAGTTCAAGACTTTACTCGTTGATGCAGACCCGCAGGCTAATGCTACCTCTGGACTGGGTTTCGATCCGGCAACTATCACCAGCAGCATCTACGAGTGCATGGTGGAAGATGTAAAGGCAGAGGAGATCATCCTGCAGTCGCCCAATATAGACTACCTCGACCTCATCCCATCACATATCGATTTGGTGGGTGCTGAGGTAGAGATGATCAATGTGCCCAACCGTGAGGAGAAGATGCGGGAGGCCCTGAAAAGCCTAAAGCAGCACTACGATTTTATTATCATCGACTGTTCTCCTTCTTTGGGTTTGATAACGGTAAATTCTCTTACCGCTGCAGACTCTGTGGTTATCCCGGTACAGTGTGAATACTTTGCGCTGGAGGGCTTGGGCAAGCTCCTGAACACCATAAAAATCATTCAGTCGCGCCTGAACACAGAGCTGGCCATCGAAGGTATCCTGCTCACGATGTATGATGTGCGCCTGCGCCTGAGTAACCAGGTGGTGGAAGAGGTGAAAACGCATTTCCAGCAGATGGTATTCGACACGATCATCCCTAGAAACGTGAAGTTGAGCGAGTCACCAAGCTTTGGTATACCTGCCCTGCTGCATGATGCGGAAAGCAAGGGTGCCCTGAGCTATCTAAACTTAGCCCGCGAAATTGCTGAGAAGAACAGCGTTGAGCTGGCAAAATAATCATACCATTACCCCTTACATGTCTGACAACAAAAAACCAGCAGTTAAACGCACAGGCGGCCTCGGAAGAGGTCTTGGCTCTCTTTTGGAGGGTAACAAGTACACTGGGAAAACCGAATCTTCCACTATAAACGAAGTTAATACCATCGCAGATATAGCCATAGATCAGATCCAGACGAACCCATTCCAGCCGCGTACCCACTTCGACCAAACTGCGCTGGAAGAATTGGCCGAGTCTATTAAAGTACAAGGAATCATCCAGCCTATTACTGTCCGGCAACTCGACCAGAACAGCTATCAGCTAATTTCAGGGGAGCGCCGCTACCAGGCCTCCAAAATTGCCGGACTAACCGTAATTCCAGCTTATATCCGGAAGGCTGACGACCAGCAGATGCTGGAGATGGCCCTGATTGAGAACATTCAGCGTGAGAACCTGAATGCTATCGAGATTGCCCTCTCCTATCAGCGCCTGCTGTCGGAGTGTAGCCTGAAGCAGGAGGAGTTGGGAGATCGTGTTGGCAAAAAACGCACCACCGTTACAAATTACCTGCGCTTGCTTAAGCTGCCGCCTGATATTCAGATTGCCCTACGCGATAACCAAATAAGCATGGGCCATGCCCGCGCACTCATCAATATTGATACAGTAGAGAAGCAACTGGACGTATTTAAAGAAGTAGTTGCCAAGGAATTATCTGTTAGAAAGGTAGAGGAGCTGGTACGTAACCTTCAGAATGCAAACAAGAAGCCAGACAACCAGCAAAAGCTTCAGTTCAATAAATACGAAGGAGAATTGAAAGGCGTAGAAACCCGCCTGTCCTCTCAGTTTGGCACTAAAATACAGGTAAAGGCAAACAACGAAGGCAAAGGAGAAATTAAAATCCCTTTCCTTTCTGTGGATGAGCTGAACCGTATTCTAGATATCTTAAACTACTAAGAAAGCTACATGAGGCTGTACATCGGCTTTGTTGCCTTGCTGCTGAGCATGTTATTCAGCTTTGCTCCTGTAAAAGCGCAGGTGATAACCGAGGGTCCTGATTCCGTACGGGTTCTTACTCCTGACACACTTGCTGCTACTGAAAAAGGCTTTTTTCTCAGCAACTTAAAAGACTTAGACAGACCCGGCAAAGCGGCACTTTACTCGGCCATTTTGCCCGGTGCCGGCCAGTTTTACAACAGGGCTTACTGGAAAATACCCATCGTTTATGCAACTGGTGCCGTGCTGGGTTATTTCCTGATAGACAACCACACCAATTACCAAAGCTATAGAATTGCATTGAACACACGCTTAAGTGAGGGCGTGGCATCAACTGATGAGTATGCAGACCACCCTTACTTAGGAGTGAGTAACGGGGCAACGCAAGGAAGCTCAGCAGTTAACAATCTGAAATACAGGCGTGACTATTACCGCCGCAACCGCGATTTGACCGTTCTGCTTTCTATTGGCGCTCATGTCCTGCAAATTTCCGAAGCATATGTGCACGCGCACCTGAAGGAGTTTGATGTGAGTGATGATCTGGCACTGCGTATTCAGCCAGGTATTATACCTGTTGCCGGCCCTGCAAACTCCCTTTCACCTGGTTTAACTTTTACTTTATACACCCGATCTAAATGAAGATTCTCCTGATAGGCTATGGCAAAATGGGTAAAACCATAGAGCAGACGGCTTTGGCGAAAGGCCATGAAATCATTGGCAGAATAGACCATGACAATGCCCATGAATTGAAAAACTACACTTCTGATAATACAGATGTAGCCATTGAGTTCACTCACCCTGAATCTGCCTTCGGTAATATATCCTATTGCCTGGTGCATGGTATCCCGGTGGTGTCTGGCTCTACGGGGTGGTTAGATAAGTTTGAAGAGGCTGTTGCCTTGTGCCTGAAGAAGAATGGCGCCTTCTTCTATGCCTCTAACTATAGTGTGGGAGTAAATCTTTTCTTTCATTTCAATGAATACATTGCCAGCAAGATGCAGGCATATAAAGCCTACGATGTGTCTATCAAAGAGGTGCACCACTTGCAGAAAGTTGATAAGCCTAGTGGCACCGGTATTACCGCAGCAGAGGGCGTATTATCCAGCTACACAAATTTAGAAGGCTGGGTGGCTGATAATCCGGAAGAAAAAAGTAAATTAAACATCACTTCTGAGCGTGAACCCGACGTGGTTGGTACACACATTGTTACCTATGCCTCTGAAGTTGACAAAATTGAACTTGGCCATATTGCCCACAGCCGCACAGGCTTTGCCGAAGGTGCCGTAATGGCAGCTGAGTGGCTCAAAGACCGTGAAGGCGTATACGGCATGAAAGACATGCTAAACCTGTAACCATAGCTATTGCAGATGAAAGTGAAATTCTGGGAAAAGAAACCAGTAACAAAGGCGCCGAAAAAAAAGAAGAGTTTTGCCCGTGAATGGGGCGATGCTATCATCTTTGCGGTGGTGGCAGCCAGTTTAATCCGTTGGGCAACGTTTGAAGCCTATACCATTCCAACTCCATCTATGGAGAAGTCGTTGCTGGTGGGCGATTTCCTTTTTGTAAGCAAGCTGCACTATGGCCCGCGCACACCCATCACGCCATTACAGGTTCCTTTAACACACCAGACGATCTGGGGAACCAATATCCCCTCCTATTCCGATGCTATTCAGCTGGACCCTCACCGCCTGCCGGGTTTTTCGGAGGTACAGCACAATGATGTAGTGGTATTTAACTATCCGCCGGAAGAAGAACACCCCGCTGACCTGCGTACCAATTATATTAAGCGTGCCATTGGCTTGCCTGGAGATTCTTTGGAAGTAAGAGACATGCAGGTATATATTAATGGCAATGCTGTAAATGCACCTGAAGGCCTGCAGTATAAGTACCTGCTGGTGCCGAACACACAGCTTTCTGAGAAATTCTTCCAGGATCGTAATATAAACCTGCGCGATGTGATACCTTATGAAAACGGCTATGTGGTAGATGCATCCCCGGAACTTGCCGCGCAAATGGCACAGTTAAACTTTATCACAGATGTTATCCTGCTGAAGGATCTGCCAGGCAAAGCTGATCCGGAAGTATTCCCGCAGGTTCCAAGCCGGTATGAGTGGAACAAAGACAACTACGGCCCTATTTATATTCCACAGGAAGGTGCCACGGTGGCAATCACACCGGAAACGCTGCCTTTCTACGAAAAGATTATCCTGGAATATGATCGCAACGAAAACGCGGAAATCCGGGATGGAAGCTTATTCATGAACGGGACCGAAGTAAACGAGTATACTTTCAAACAGAACTACTACTTCATGATGGGTGATAACCGCCACAACTCCCTCGACTCCCGCTACTGGGGCTATGTACCGGAAGACCATGTTGTTGGTAAAGCCGTGATGATTTGGATGTCGACAAACCCGGAAGGCACCTTCTTTGACAGAATTCGCTGGAGCCGTTTGTTTAAGACGATTGAGTAAAAGCAAAACCTTTAAATTCAAAAGCCAGACCTATCATGTCTGGCTTTTTTGTTTCCGGTTCGTTCAATCTATGTCTGCCGTATCATCAAGTGCATAGGCAATTATAAAAGCGACTCAGGATTCTTACAGTAACTCCTGCACATTCTCTGGCGGGCGCCCTAACACGGCTTTATCTTCTTTCACAACAATAGGCCGCTCTATTAACACTGGGTTTTCTACCATTGCCTGTATCCACTCTTGGTCCGTCATGGTTTTACCTTTATATGCTTCTTTATAGATGGCTTCGTTCTTTCGCAGGAGCTGCTCTGGCTTCATATTCAATTTCTGAAGCACGTCCTGCAATCCGGCAGCATTTGGTGGTGTTTTGAGGTATTCAACAATCTCCACCTCCTGTCCTGAATCTTTGATCAGTTCCAGTGTTTGGCGGCTTTTACTGCATCGGTTGTTATGATATATTTTTAACATTGTATTGGTGTTTCTTTGTTAAATTGCTTTGCTCGCGAAAGAGCTTATGATATGTACTTAGTACCCAAAAGCTCTACCACTCAATCGGATCTTTGCCATGCTCCTCTAAGTATTTATTTGCTTTGCTGAAGTGGTGGCTCCCGAAAAACCCTCTGTCAGCGGCAAAAGGGGAAGGATGGGCTGCTTTTAATACAAGGTGCTTCTCTTCATCTATAAAGGCTCCTTTTTTCTGCGCGTAAGCTCCCCACAACATAAACACAACGTTCTCCTTCAGGTCATTCACTTTCTGCACAACAGCATCCGTAAACTCCTCCCAACCCTTCTTCTGGTGCGATCCCGCTTTCCCGGCCTGTACCGTAAGGGTTGCATTAAGCAGCAGTACTCCTTGCTCTGCCCAGCGCTCCAGGTTGCCTGTGGCCGGCATCTCTTTGCCTATGTCGTTTTTTATTTCCTTAAAAACATTGAGCAAAGATGGCGGGATGCGCACCTGGTCACTCACAGAAAAGGCGAGACCGTTTGCCTGGTTCGGGCCATGGTAAGGGTCCTGCCCCAGTATAACCACCTTTACCTCATCAAAAGGGCATTTCTGAAAGGCATTGAATATTTGATTGCCTCCGGGATAAACTTTTTGGGTGGTGTATTCGTCTTTAACAAAAGAGACAAGATTTTTGAAATAAGGCTTTTCAAATTCATCTTGCAGTACATTCTGCCAGCTTTCTTCTATCTTTACATTCATGCGTTAATAAGCTTGAGGGTTAGGGAAAGAGAGTAAAATTCCACTGAAGCAGCCTGCAGCTACTGCACTGGTTGTTAAGTATACAAAAAACATTGGAACATGGATACAAAAACAACTGAAGGAGTAAAGATCACGGTTACGGCCAACTATCTGCCAGACTACTCCAGTCCGGTGCAGCAGCACTTTGTTTTTGCTTATAAGATAAAAATTGAAAACCACAGCGAGTTCACTGTTAAGCTGTTGCGACGCCACTGGCACATACACGATGCAACAGGTGTGGTGCGTGAGGTAGAAGGAGAAGGAGTTGTAGGGCAGCAACCGGTACTGGAGCCCAGCGAGATGCATGAGTATGTATCTGGTTGCAACCTGAAAACAGGCATTGGCAAAATGCGCGGCACTTATCTGATGGAGCGCTTAATAGATGGCCGCCAATTCCACGTCACCATTCCAGAGTTTACCTTAGTTGTACCTTACAAACTGAATTAAGATAATAAGGAACAGGTGTAGCACGAGTACCCGCACCAGCATGTAAAGCAAGTTGGATTCGTGTTGCTTCTCCTGTATCTTGTCTCCCAACATAACCCCTGTGTCTTCTCTTCGATTAGCTGCTGATTACCTGCTGTACCGGAAACGTGCGTTCAAATTGCACGGTGTCCACTCCCCCTTCATTTTCGATCTTTACCACAACGTTTTAATGCACGACGGGCATTTTCCGGCTTATGATCGGGTAGAGACGCTTCGTGTGGCAATGCTGCAGGACAACCGACAGCTACAGGTAACAGATTTAGGGGCAGGATCAAAAACGCTAAGGCAGCGCCAACGGAAAGTAAAAGATATTGCCCGCTCTTCAGCTAAAACCGCTAAATACGGGCAATTGCTGTTCCGGCTGATAAACTACTTTCAGCCGCAAACAATATTTGATTTAGGCACCTCCCTTGGCATTACCACTTCCTATTTAGGTGAGGCACGCAGAGAGGCAGAAATATACACTTTTGAAGGCTGCCCCAATATAGCCAAAGTAGCCTGTGAAAACTTCAGCCAGCTAGGATTAAAACAAGTGCAGCTTATAAAAGGCGATCTGAGTGACACATTAGAAGAACAGCTGCAGCAGGTAGCACAACTGGACTTCGCCTTCTTCGACGGGAACCATCGCTATACCCCCACCATGAAGTACTTTAAAACCTGCCTTACAAAAAAACACGAGCACAGCGTGTTCGTAATGGATGATATCTATTGGTCCGGGGAAATGAAGCGGGCCTGGAAGGAGATAAAGCAGCACCCTCAAGTCATGCAGACGGTAGACCTCTTCTTTGTAGGCCTTGTCTTTTTCAGAACCACGCAACCCAAAGAACATTTTACCTTGAGTTTCTGATAATATACTTTTTGGACGAAGGAGAACAGACAAAGGATGATAGATGCACCATATGATGCATCTATCATCCTTTGTCTATAAAGCCTTTGTCTTTGCGTCCTTCTTCTATAACACTGCCTGGCGGATGCGGATCAGTTTTCTCAGCAGGTCTTCTAGTTGATCCAGTGGCAGCATGTTAGCACCATCAGACTTAGCTATGCTTGGCTGCGGATGTGTTTCTATGAATAAACCGTCTGCTCCAACTGCAATAGCCGCTTTAGCGATTGTTTCAATCAAAGCGGGTTTGCCTCCTGTTACCCCTGAACTTTGGTTTGGCTGCTGCAAAGAGTGCGTTACATCCATCACCACAGGTGCACCTAAAGCTTTCATTTCAGGCAGATTCCGGAAGTCAACCACCAGGTCAGAATAGCCGAAGGAGTTTCCTCTATCGGTCAGGATCACTTTCGCGTTTCCTGATTCGTGTATCTTCTCTACGGCAAAGCGCATGGCTGCACCAGATAGGAACTGTCCCTTCTTTATGTTGACTACTTTACCTGTGTTGGCAGCAGCAACTAATAAATCGGTTTGGCGGCACAGGAAAGCAGGTATCTGCAGCACATCCACGTATTCGGCAGCCATGGCAGCCTCTGTTGTTTCATGTATATCTGTTACTGTGGGCACATCAAACTCCCTGCTTACCTTCTGCAGAATCCGGAGTGCTTTTTCATCCCCTATACCGGTAAAAGAGTCTAGGCGCGAACGGTTGGCCTTACGATAAGAGCCCTTAAAGATGAGCGGAATCTGCAATGAATCTGTCAGCGTTTTCAGGCGCTCCGCAATTTGCATGGCGATTTCCTCTCCTTCAATGGCACAAGGGCCGGCCATCAAAAAAAAGTTACCACTATCAGTATGTTTTAGTTTCGGTATTTCAAACATGGTTTTTATGTTTTTATCGCCAAAAGGCACAGCAAAGGTACTATATCAATTAAGAATTACGAGTGATGCGTTGTGAATTGTTCTGAGCCGTAAGGCAGGCCTTATTCAAAAATGGAGGATTGTTGCTGCGCTGCCGTTCACTTCTTCTGCAGCAGCATAAAAACCTCCCGCCCCTGCCGTGGCTGAATGGAATTATAGGCTGTGTCGAAGTGCAGGAAATGGAAGTATGGCTCAAAGTATTTTCTATACTCTTCGCGGCTACCGCTAAAGGGAGGCCCCTCGTGCGCGAAATCAGTGTCGAATAGCAGCCCCATCAGCTTACCTCCCGGCTTAAGCAGGTTTGCGCATTGGCGGGCATAGTCCTGCCTGAGTGAAGGGTCAAGGGCGCAAAAGAATGTCTGTTCCACTAGTAGATCGTACTCCCCTTCCAGTGAGAAGAAATCCTGGTGCAGCAGGTGCTCCTTCGGAAAACCAGGCACCCGGCGCGCAAAGCTCTGAAGTGGTGCTTCCGCTACATCCACGAGATATACCTGCTTAAACCCATGTTTAAAAAGGTATTCAGCCTCATAACCGTTGCCACTGCCTGGAACCAGGATACGGATATCTTTATTCGGCAACTGATCAAAATAATTCTTGAGCGGCGGCGTTACTTCTCCAACATCCCAGCCGGTTTGGTTTAACTGATAACGGTGCTGCCAATATGCTGCATTAAATTGTTGCCCCATCAAAGTAGATTAATAAATCAAAAATATTATATTTGATGCTTGCTCAGACTGAGCTACTGGTTTTATTTAAAATAAAGCTTAAATTAACAGAAACAACAAACAAAATACACATATGTCAGCTAACACACCTGAAAAACGAAGCAACAGAAAGCTTTTGATTGGTGGCCTGCTCGTCGTCCTGATCAGCATTAATGGTATTCTAATTTATATGAACTACCAGAAAAAAGAGAAGACGGAAGAGCAAGCCGAGGTTATCCGCGTTAAAAACAATGAACTGGAGAACCAGATTAAGGTTTACGAAGCCCTTAAAGCCGACTTTGAGCGCCAAAGCCAGGAACTACAGGCAATGGGCCTTGAGAATGACTCCCTGGAAACTCAAATCGCCGCTATTGGTGCTGACCTGGATGAACTGCGTGGCTTCAGAAAGCGCAGCTACAGCTTAGCAGATCAGCGCCGTTTCCGTGACAGAGCTTCGGCTTTTGAGCAACAACTGAAGCAGAAAGACGAGGAAATCGTACAACTGAAATCAGACAATGAAGTATTGTTCACAGAGAACACTGAATTGAAGTCAACTCAAAACCAGCTGTCAGATAGCCTGGTAACTTTCAAAACCAGCAACCGGGATCTGAACGAGAAAGTGAAGTTAGCTTCAAAACTAGAGGCGCAAAACATGAACGTGAACATCATTAACCAGCGTGGTAAAGAGAAAGAAGATAATGATAATGAGTTCCGGGCGAAGCGTGTAGACAAGATTCGGGTAATCTTTAACCTTGCGAAGAATGATGTAGCTGCCAAAGAGCCAAAGACTGTGTATATGCGTTTGATTGAGCCTGACGGAGCAGCACTCTATAACCTAGCCACAGGCTCTGGTTCCTTTCAGATAGACGGAGAAAATATGTATTTTACTGCCAAGCGCGATTTCGTATTCGATAACACGCAACAGCAACTAAGCTTTACTTATGACAAAAACGCCGAATATAAAAAAGGCCAGCATGTAGTAGAGCTTTATACAGATGGTTTCATGATCGGAAAGTCTTCTTTTGTTTTGAAATAGGCTTCTCCATCAGCATCACATAAAAAGGCCCCTGCCATACGGCAGGGGCCTTTTTATGTGATGCTGATTCTAGTATAAAGCCATGTTAGTTCATTGATGTCACTCGGTGAGTACTCTCCTGTCCTGTATCACTTTAAAGCTCTCCACCATTTTTACGGCCTCCTGTATGTCTTCTGTAAAAATGGATATGATTGATCCGGCCTCAGCATGCTCCAGGGCGTAAGCAATCGCCCGCATTTCTTCTGGTATAAGTTTTGGTTTTTTGTCGGGAGCGCTGTCTTCTATGCCCTGCATGAGAGGGGCTGTAATCTCTTCTGCCTTTTTGCCGCGTAAGTCCGCATCCAGGCGTATGATGATGTCATCAAAGATCTGCCCCGCTACCTGTCCCAATGCATACAAATCCTCCAGCCTTCGGTCTCCTACACCAGCAACTATGCCCACTTTCTTAGCAGCATCCAGGCTGTTGATAAATTCTCCAACCGCTTTAAGTCCGCCTACGTTGTGTGCGTAATCCACCAACACTTCAAAATCCGGAAACTTAAAGAGATTCATCCGTCCGGGTGTTTTGCCTGGTGAAGGTATAAAAGTTCGGAGGGAGGTTTTGATGTTCTCCTTATCAAAATGAGAGATGTAGCCTGCCAGCAAAGCGGCCAGAATATTCTCTATGTTGAAACGGGCTTTACCACCAAAAGTCAGTGGAATATCTGCCACGCGGTCTATTCTTATCTTATAGCTGTTTTTAAACAGGGAGATGTATCCGTTTTCATAAACAGCAGCCAGGCCACCGTCTGCAATGTGTTGCAGGACACGCGGGTTTTCTTCATTCATACTGAAGAAAGCTACTTTACATTCCAGACCATCCGCCATAGCATACACCAGGTCATCATCCGCGTTCAATATAGCATAGCCCTCTTTGCTCACACTCTTTGGTATCACTGCTTTTACCTGCGCCAATTCCTCCAGCGTGTGGATGTCGCGTAAGCCCAGATGATCTGAACTCACGTTTGTGACGATGCCAATATCGCACTGCTGAAAGCCGAGGCCAGAGCGTAACAAACCGCCACGGGCACATTCCAAAACAGCAAAGTTTACTGTAGGGTCTTTCAGCACGAACTCAGCACTGAAGGGGCCGGTGGTATCTCCCTTCTCCAGCAGTTTATCCTGAATATAGATGCCGTCGGTGGTGGTATAACCAACCTGGAAGCCGTTCGCCTTCACCATGTGCGCAATCAGGCGGGTAGTAGTGGTTTTACCATTGGTGCCCGTTACGGCTATTATTGGTATACGGGCGGGCTGATTGTGCGGAAAAAGCATATCGATTACAGGCTCTGCCACATTGCGTGGCAAACCATAAGCCGGAGAAACATGCATCCTGAACCCGGGTGCTGCGTTCACCTCTAACACGGCACCACGCGTTTCATTTAGCGGTATGGCGATATCGGTCGTCATTACGTCTATGCCGCAGATATCCAGCCCCACAAGGCCTGCGATGCGTTCAGCCATCAGGATGTTGTAGGGGTCCACCAAGTCTGTTACATCAGTTGCAGTGCCACCCGTGCTGATGTTGGCTGTGCTCTTGAGGTAAAGCGTCTCCCCTTTTTTCAAAACAGAATCAGTGGTCAGATTCCGGCTCTTGAGGATGCTACGGGTATGTTTGTCTATGTTGATTTTAGTGAGAGACTTTTCGTGACCGATACCCCGCTTCGGATCCTTATTCTCTTTGTTGACTAGCTGTTTGATGGTGGAGGTCCCATCACCGGTCACCATAGCAGGTGAACGCATGGCAGCCGCTACAAAACGCCCGTTGATGACAAGAAGCCTGAAGTCAGAGCCATCGATGTATTGCTCCACAATAACACCAGCGGAAAACTTCCGAGCCTCGGCAAAGCCTTTTAAGGCATCTTCAAGATTAGTTACGTTAATTGAGGCCCCTTTCCCATGGTTACCGTCAAGCGGCTTTATCACCACCGGGAAACCTAGCCAATCTACTGCTCGCTTTAGTTCTTCCTTGTCGTAGGCGGTGGTGCCTTTGGGCACCTGAACACCCGACTCACGGAGTATCGCTTTGGTTGCTCTTTTGTCTCCGGCTATTTCTACAGCGAAACAGGCTGTTTTACAGGTTAAGGTAGCCTGAATGCGCTTCTGATACTTTCCGTATCCCAGCTGGATAAGCGAATGGTTGTTAAGGCGGATATATGGTATGCCCCTGCTCACAGCTTCTGAAACAATAGAGTAGGTACTTGGCCCAAAAAATTCGTCTTCCCTGATTTCGTGCAGGCGTTTTACATCATCACTCACCTTATACTTTTCCCCTTTCACAAGGGCCTTGGTGATACGCAGAGCGGCATAAGCAGCATACTCCCCTGCCCGCTCCTCCTGGTAAGAAAATACGACCACCATATGCCCCTCCTCATAAGCAGGATAGCACCGACCATAGCCACACTCCATACCTGCCATTGTCTGGAGCTCCAGCGCCACGTGCTGCACTACATGTGCGAATGTAGTACCAGCTTCCACCGTCTTGAAAAAGCCACTCTCCACTCCCTCTACAGAACGATGCTTCAGCAAACCTGGCAGCATTTTTTTTAACCTGGGAAGAACACCTGGAATGTCGTTCGTTAGTTTATGGCTGAGGGCTTCCAGTTCCAGTTTAAGGACAATGATTTTAGGATGCTTAACTGACCAGTAGTTTGGTCCGCGCATAACGCGCAAATCTACAATGTTCATGAGTTGGATAACTGGGTATGCGTAACATGCATTAAATTAAACCATGGCAGGCTAAGCACCTGCTTCTTTATTCGCTGAACTCCGTTATATACTTCAAAAGCCGTACAATTCTGTAACACTAATTCTGTTCTGGCAGAATTATGTTTTCAGCTATCATTGACCGGGAAAAAACTGGTTTTTGCCGTGGGTCATTTTAAAGTTGAGTACGGGAGTAAGTGCCAAAAGATTAACTCGAATTGAAAATATGCTTGCGTTGCATATTTGCTGGCAACCTAACCGGATGGTAGAAAGAAAGGCTAAAGGATGTAAAACAAAAAACCCTGCTAGTATATAGCAGGGTTTCGAGGTAACGAGCGGATTCGAACCGCTGTAGCAGCTTTTGCAGAGCTGAGCCTAGCCACTCGGCCACGTTACCGTGTTGGTGAATGGGAGTGCAAACATACATAGAAAAACATACTTGTCAAACTCTGTCGGCACTTTTTTGATGATAAAAACAAAAAAGCCCCGGTTTACCCGGGGCTTTTCTATCAAGAAATGTACTTAAAACTTAAGCATTGGTCTCATCATCAGCAGCTTCCTCGTTGCCTTCGGTCTCACCAGACTTCTTAGCAGCAGCAGCTTCTAACTTTTTAACACCAGCTTCTTTTTCGTTCTCCAGCATTTGGTTCTTCAAAGCAGAAAGTGCATCCAGGTCACCAAGTGTTGACTTGTCTACATCAGCCTTTGCTTTTGGAGCAGCAGCTTTCTTCTCACCAGCAGGAGCTGCACCAGGAGTAGCTTTCTTAGTAGCTCTGGCCGTTCTAGCAGCATCCACCTCTGAGTGAGAGGCAGTGTGAGAAAGAATGATTTTACGATCTTCCTTAGAGAATTCAGTTACTCTGAAGTCAAGGCTCTCACCTGCTTCAACAGTAGAACCGTCTTCTTTCGTTAAACCTTTCGGGAAAGCGAAACCTTCGATACCGTATGGCAACTCTAAAGTAGCGCCTCTGTCTGATTTCTCAAGTACAGTAGCTCTGTGTACAGAACCAATATTAAATACAGACTCAAATGTATCCCAAGGGTTCTCCTCCAGTTGCTTATGGCCCAGGGCAAGTCTTCTGTTAGGAACATCAAGTTCCAGCACAACTACATCCAGGTTCTCACCAACTTTCACAAACTCCGATGGGTGCTTGATTTTCTTTGTCCAGCTCAGGTCAGATACGTGTACCAGACCATCTACACCTTCTTCCAACTCAAGGAACAGACCGAAGTTAGTCAGGTTACGAACAATACCAGTGTGCTTCGTGCCTACTGCATATTTCGTAATCACATCTTCTTTTGTCCAAGGGTCTTCAGTAAGCTGCTTGATACCAAGTGACATCTTACGCTCTTGTCTGTCCAGCGTTAACACAACTGCCTGAACCACGTCGCCTTGCTTAATGAAGTCCTGTGGGTTACGCAGGTGCTGTGACCAAGACATTTCAGACACGTGAATAAGTCCTTCTACGCCTGGCATCAGTTCCAGGAATGCACCGTAGTCAGCAACGTTTACAATTTTGCCTTCTACTTTAGAGCCAACCTCTATTTCAGCAGGAAGAGCATCCCATGGGTGCGGCGTAAGCTGCTTCATACCAAGGGAGATACGCTTCTTGTCTTCATCAAAGTCAAGAACTACCACATTTACTTTCTGATCAAGGTTCAGTACTTCTTCTGGGTGGTTAATACGTCCCCATGAAATATCTGTGATGTGAAGCAGACCGTCAACACCACCAAGGTCGATGAACACACCGAAGTTTGTCATGTTCTTGATGATACCTTCCAGTACCTGTCCTTTTTCAAGGTTGTTCAGGATGGCGGCACGCTGCAGCTCAAGGTCTTTCTCGATAAGTACCTTATGCGATACAACCACGTTGTCGAAAGCGGCGTTGATTTTCACAACTTTCACTTCCATTTTCTTGCCTACAAACACGTCGAAGTCACGGATTGGCTTCACGTCGATCTGAGAACCTGGCAAGAAGGCTTCCACACCATGGATGTCCATGATAAGACCACCTTTTGTTCTTCTCTTCACAACGCCGTCCAGAATGTTGTCATTCTCAAGCGCGTCGTAGATACGAGCCCAGGCGCTAACGATTTTCGCTTTCTTGCGGGACAAGATAAGCTGACCGTTTGGATCTTCCTGGTCTTCGATAAACACTTCTACCTCGTCACCAACTTTCAGCTCAGGAAGGTCCCTGAATTCTGAAACAGGCACCAGGCCATCAGATTTGAAACCGATGTTCAGAATCACATCACGATCAGTGATACCTACCACGGTTCCTTTAACAACCTCCTGCTCCTGTACGGTAGTCAGGGTGTCGTCATACATTTGTTCCATCTCGGCTTTCTCAGATTTGCTGTAACCTGAACCGAAACCCTGGGACTCAATCTTGTCCCAATCAAAATTGTCTGGAGAATTACTCATATTATTTTACTGCTCTCAAGTAGCCACCAGCGCAGAGCAATCAGCTGGTTTGGTTTAATTTAACATCTCCCGGGCTTTACACGCGGGACCATTCATTTGAATGAACTGCAAAAGTAATAAATAAACATGATAATTACTATATCGTTCCATATTGTTACCAGCTTTTAGTGAGGTTTTTAGCGTATGCAACTCAACTGATTGCTACGTGCAGGCATGGAGTGTAATGTGGTCACCGTAAACAGCTTATATCAATTGCCACTCCCCGTTTAGCAGCGGGCTAACAGACGAATACCCGCAGCAGGACCTTCAGGTACTGAACATCAAAGAACAGCTACAGTCTGCAGAGCGGCAGAGAAACAACAGCAGAAACAAAGCCGCCACAGGTAGTAGTCCCCTTCACAAGCAGATAATAAACTGGCAGCTTGGGAATTAGGAAGTATCGTTTGAACGAATTGTTTCTTCTTTCATACCAAGGTATGTGCTCCAATCCTGGTTGGAAGGGTTTAGGTGTAGTTGGAGAAAATTGAGCAGAGAAGGCCTTTTAGGCTGAGTCTTAAGCTTTAAACCCGCCTCTTCCGGCGTACGGTCACCTTTACGGGAGTTGCAACGCGAGCAGGCAGTAACCAGGTTCTGCCATGCTGTTTCCCCTCCTCTTGAGCGGGGCAGCAGGTGGTCCAGTGTCAGGTTTTTGGCTGTACCGCAGTACTGGCAGCTGTAGTTGTCGCGGCGCATCACATTATGGCGGCTCAGGGCAATGCCATAATATGGCACACGCACATAGCGCTGCAAACGGATAACAGAGGGAATGGGATAAACAGTACTGACGGTATGCAGGAAATGGCCTTCCGCCTTAGAAATCATCTCGGCTTTTTCCAGGTACACAAGCAGGAATGCCCGCTGCACCGAGCAGATGGCAATGGCACTGAAGTCTTGATTAAGGATGAGTACTTTGTCTTTCATGGCCGCACGTAAAGAGCTTCTGCTCAACTTGTACGGCATAATTTACCTAATTATCGGCTAGCTTCACAAAAAAAATTAAAGCATTTTAAAGTAAAATTCTTTTTATGATGCGCAGTTGGTGGGTATATCGCTTCAGATCCTGATTGTAGATACCCGTATGATCGAGGGTGTCAATACGCACTTCTCCGTGAGCGTGCATGATTTTCTGTCCCTCCAGCATGATGCCCACATGTGTAATGCGGCCCTCAGCGTTAGAAAAATAGGCCAGATCGCCAAGCTGTGTCTGCTCAACAAAATGCACCTCCTGCCCGTGTGCTACCTGCTGGTAGGCATCACGCGGCAGTTGATAACCGCAGATGCCAAACACCTGTTGCGTAAACCCGGAGCAATCTATACCAAACACAGATTTCCCGCCCCATAAGTATGGGAATTTAAGAAAGTTAGCAGCTACTGCTGCAAGCTGAACCTGCGATGGGCGAACATCAGCAGCAGAGGCGCGGCCAGCATAGGCATACCGTTCCTCATTTACTCGTATGCTGCTACCATCATAAAACGGTAAATAGCTGCCAATACCAATGGGAATCTGAACTGACTTAATATGAATTAACTGCACCAGATCCAGCGCTCTGGCGTGAGATGTGGTCTTCCATTCGTTGAAGTATTCCGGTGTAACGGCAGTATGTTGCTTAAAATCAATCCAACCCCGGTAGCCGTCAGTGGCCAGCTGTATCTGCAGCCAGTTTACTTCGGTGTTGACTACTTCGTAGCTTTCGCCAAAAATTAGCTGCGTTACCAGCTCTGCTCTGTCAGATGTCTCGACACGCATCGGCACCAGGCTCAGCATGCAAATTCCGTGTTCCACTTTTTTAAATTATGAATGATGAATTAGAAATTATGAATGGCTCCTAGCTGCACCGGTTGGGTAGTTTGAAAAGAGCCAAAGCTTAGAAGAAAAAGATCTTATAAGATACAACTATAAATTACACCTCCTGAAGCCATTCATAATTCAGGATTGATAATTCATAATTGCGCGCCAGCGCTAAAATCCGGTTCGGGCCATTTCGCGTTTCACGTCTTTCTCCTTAATATCCTGCCGCTTGTCGTACAGCTTCTTACCACGTGCCAGTGCTATCTCTACTTTAGCAAAACCGCGGTCGCTGATGAATATGCGAACAGGTATTATGGTAACTCCCTGCTCCTGTGATCCGCTCTCCAGTTTGCGCAACTCCCTCTTGTTGAGCAACAGCTTTCGGACTCGGGTAGGCTCGTGGTTATAGTGCGTTCCTTCCGTGTAGGTAGAGATATGTACATTGTGTAGCCACAACTCGCCACGCTGAAAAACGCAATACCCCTCTCCCATGTTCACCTTGCCTTCCCGTATTGATTTGATTTCGGTTCCCATCAACATGACACCGGCAGTATACTTCTCGATAAACTGATACTCGAAGGAAGCCTTTCGGTTGACAATGTTAACGTGCTTCTTTATTCGTTCTTTATCTTTCGCCATTTATTTCTTCTTATCTTGATAGCCATTTATTCCGGCCAGTTTTTCTTTGTTCTGTCTGAACACATTTACGTTGCGTATGTCATACAAATCGTAAATCCTGCTAATCCTTTTATACTATAAATCCTGATCAAATTTTCAGCCTTGGCTCAGGGCTCACGTATTGCGTGGCAAAATCTTCTTTAAGATACTGAAAGTGAGCTGCCATTGCTATCATACCTGCATTGTCGGTGCAATACTGAAAGGCTGGTATATACACATTCCAGTTATACTTTTTTGCATAGTCCTGCAGGGTTTGGCGCAAACCAGAGTTTGCCGAAACAC
Source organism: Pontibacter diazotrophicus (assembly GCF_003367245.1). Classification (GTDB taxonomy): domain Bacteria; phylum Bacteroidota; class Bacteroidia; order Cytophagales; family Hymenobacteraceae; genus Pontibacter; species Pontibacter diazotrophicus. The sequence goes on from NZ_QRGR01000004.1 coordinate 178,240, forward strand.
CACCGGCTATGGCAACTTCCTTTATACCTAAGTCTTTTGTGGCCTGCACTACTTTCTTTAGCAGTGTCTTAATAAGCGTCTTCTGTACGCTGGCACAGATATCCGCCAGGTTTTCCTGCACGAAATCAGGTTTATCCTTCGTTTTATCACGCAGGAAGTAGAGCACAGAAGTTTTGATACCGCTGAAAGAATAGTTGTAGCCGGGCATGTTGCCTACTGGAAACTGGAATGCATCCGGATTCCCTTTTGCAGCGGTTTTGTCCAGCATCGGTCCTCCCGGGTATGGCAAACCAAGCATTTTAGCCGTTTTATCAAAGGCCTCTCCTACGGCATCGTCTGTCGTCTGGCCAATAATTTCCATGTCCAGGTGATCTTTTACAAGCACTATTTGGGTGTGGCCACCGCTCACCGTTAAACATAGGAACGGAAATTGCGGTGTGGGTTCATCGATGAAGTGTGCCAGAATGTGCGCCTGCATGTGGTTTACCTCTATAAGCGGAATATTCAGCCCCAGCGCAAAGGATTTGGCAAATGAACAGCCAACCAGCAGCGCTCCCAAAAGTCCGGGGCCACGGGTGAAGGCAACTGCATTTAGGTCACTTTTTGTTACATTTGCCGTACGCAAAGCCTGTGTAACGACTGGTATAATGTTTTGCTGGTGAGCTCTTGAGGCTAATTCCGGAACTACACCGCCATACAGTTCATGCACGGCTTGTGTGGCAACTATATTCGAGAGCACCTTTCCACCGCGTATAACCGCTGCGGAAGTCTCATCGCAGGAAGATTCTATTGCTAAAATTGTAGGTTCAAGCATCTTTTGGAAAAAGAACAGTCAACAAATTACCCCAAAGTTATAGGAAAAGCTATTCTAAAAATAGTTTTAGGCCTTATCCTGTTCCTTTTGTTGCTGTTTGCGGTTGTTTTTGTTGCCATACGTTTTCCGGGTGTGCAGACAAGAGTTGCACAGCGGGTAGCTGCTTATATCTCTGAAAAGGTTGATCATGAAGTTACTATTGAGCGGGTAGATATCTCCTTTTTCAGTAACGTGATACTGGAAAAAGTAAGGGTACTGGATTATCTCGACAACGAGCTCCTATACATTGGCAGAGCCGAAGCCGACATAGATGCCTTCTCTATTTTAAACCCGAATAACCTCACCATAAACACACTGGAACTAGAGCAACCACGGGCAAACCTGGCTGTGTATGTAGGAACTGACTCGCTTAACCTGAACACTTTCTTTGATGCACTGGGGAATCTTTTCACGAAAGACACTACTCAGAAATCATCAGAGCCATTCAACTTTGCTTTAAATGAATTAATCGTGAAGAACGGGCGCTTCACGTATGATGATTTCAACGAACCCCGCGCTGACTATGGCATAGACTATGCCCATATGACATTCGACCGGGTTTCAGGGAGGTTCAGCCAGATACAACTGGAAGATACCATTCAGGTACGCATTGCGGATTTTACTGCCATTGAAACACGTTCTAACACGCAGTTGCATAACCTCGACACCCGCATGACCTATGCCCCCACCTTTTGGGAGTGGGACGAGCTGGACCTGCAGCTGAACCAGAGCAACCTGCAACATTACATCCGCTTCGACTATAACGAAATCGGAAACTTTAGTTACTTCATTGACAGTGTTGCCATAACGGGTAACCTGCAGGACACCCGCATTTACTCAAAGGACATCGCCACCTTTGCACCGCAGCTGCAGGAATATGATGAAAACCTGATGGTTAACTCGCTGGAGCTAAAGGGAAAAGTGAACAACTTCTCTGCCACCAATGTGGACCTGGAGTATGGGGAAAACACGCATATAGTAGGAAGCATCAACGCGGACGGGCTACCCAATTTTGAAGAGACATTTGCTAACCTGCGCCTGCAAACCTCCACCTTCAATGCCAGGGATATCAGGCAGTTTCTTCCGCAGGACACCTATGATGTGGCTGCACGTTTAGGCACGGTGAGCCTGGAAGGACGTTTCCTGGGCTTTTATAATGACTTTGTAGCGAACGGGGATTTTAGAACAGCTTTAGGCAACCTGAGATCAGACATAAACCTGAAGATTGACGACAACACCCGCTCCTCCTCCTACAATGGTTATGTCACAACAAACGGTTTTAATATCGGCCGCTTGTTAGATGCCGAAGATCAAATCAGGAGAATCTCTATGAGTGGGCGGTTAGAGGGTACGGGCTTTACCTTGCAGGATGCTAATCTGAAAGTGAATGCTACCATCAACCAGGTGCAACTGTTAGAATACAACTATCAGAATCTAACAGCAAACGGCACGCTCCGCAACCAGACATTTGTGGGGCAGGTAGCTATTAATGATCCCAATCTTATTTTGCGGGCCGATGGCGAAGTAAACCTTGCCAGCGGCAGAAGAGCCTTTAACATGCTGGCCGACCTGGAACGTGTGGATCTCCAGGCCCTTAACCTTTCTTCAGAGCCCCTGGTAATCAGTGCCAATGCAAATCTGGATTTCCAGGGCTTAAGCCTGGACACATTCGAAGGAACAGCACGCTTCGACAGCGCCCAAATAGTCTATAAGGATAATCAACTCGCTCTGGACTCGGTGCTGATTCAGTCTGAAATTACAGAAGGCACACGAAGCTTATTTCTGAACTCTGACCTGCTAGCGCTGCTCGTAATAGGAAATTTCGACTATACGACACTGACCAGGGATCTGGAAAATATGGTACAGGAGTACCAATTGAATTTTGAAAGTGACGATGCTGCGACCGCTGCCTACTACAGTCGCAAGTCAGTTGATGGCTCCAATGAGTATGCCTTGACGTATAATCTGAACCTGAAGGAGGCTAATCCTATTCTCGACCTGTTTCTGCCAGAACTGGAAATTTCAGATAACGCTACCGTTGAAGGTTCCTTCCGGCATGGCCCCACTGTCATTCTCCAAATGTATGCCGACATCGACACGATGCTGTACAACGACTATACGCTCTATGGAAACAGCATTGAACTGAACACCTCCAAGCTCCAGCAAAATCCTGATGTGTTGGCAGCAGCCTTGTTTACATCTCAAAGACAGGAGCTGCCAGGGGCCGGTACAACGGAAGATTTTTTTGTGGAGGGCATCTGGAACGAGCGCACGATAGATTTCTCAACGGCCATCCGGCAGCCAGAGCAAAATAACCAGGCAATGATAACGGGTGACCTGAACTTCCTGCAGAACCAGATCCAGATAGTCTTTGATCAGTCTAATGTAACGCTACAGCAAAACTCCTGGGCCTTTGTGCCGGGAAACACCTTGTATATAAGTGAAGGAGGACGTCGGCTGGAGTTTGAGAACTTTGCGCTTACGAACCAGGAGCAGGTTATCCGGGCTGAGGGAGCCATCTCAGATGACCCTGAAAGCAGGCTCATGCTGAACGTTGAGAACTTCCAGCTAAACAACCTGAACCCGCTCATTTCCATGCAGATAGCAGGAGAGCTAACAGCAGAAGTGGTGGCGCAGGATATATATAACCGTTCTTTGCTGGCAGCCGACATGCATGTTGACTCCTTTTATCTTGACCAGGTGTACATTGGTAATATCGTTGGCAACACCGACTGGAGCAATGCCCTGCAAAGGGCCGAAGTTGATATAGGGATACAGCGCGATAATAAAAAAGTGCTGTCCGTAACAGGCAACTATAACCCGCAGGCATCGGAAGACCAGTTGGATTTATTAGCCGTGCTGGATCAGGCGAACCTGAAACTGGTGGAACCTGTGCTGAATACGCTGCTTTCTGACCTGGAGGGTACGATGGAGGGGCGCATCAGAATTTTAGGCTCTCTGGATTACCCTGTATTAAAAGGTTCGGTCATGGTCAGCAACGGGCAGTTCACCTTCGATTATCTGAACACCACCTACCGTTTTACTGACAGAATCTATTTCGGACCAAACAGCATCAGCTTCCGCAACGCGCAGTTGCGGGATATATATGGCAACAATGCAACGGTAACGGGTGGCATAGCCCACGATGGCTTTGCCAATATGGTGATTGACATGGATGCCCGCTACCGCAACTTTATGGTACTGAACACCAGCGAGGCGCAGAATGAGCTCTTTTATGGTACCGCCTTTGCCACAGGCACAGCCACTGTGCTGGGTCCGGTAGAGAATCTCGATATTAATGTGAACGCGCGCAGCGAACAAAACACCCGTATCGTGCTGCCCCTGGACTACCAGACAGATGTGGCCAGAAAAGACTTTATCAGGTTTGTGAATAAGACACCAGCCGACAGTGCCGGTGTGAATATTGAAGCTGAAGAACAGGGTGTTAACCTCTCTGGCATCAACATGAACTTTGAGCTTGATGTAACCGATGACGCTTACTTTGAGATTATCATTGACCGCACCACCGGGGATGTTATCCGTGGCTCAGGCAACGGTGAAATCCGCATGACGATTGATACACGCGGGGATTTTCATATGTATGGCGGCTTTGAGATTACAGAAGGCGCTTACAACCTGAAACTGCTGGAAGGTTTGGTTACAAAAGAGTTTGCGGTAGTGCCAGGTGGCACCATTACCTGGAACGGGGACCCGGTGAACGGTGTGATGGATATTACAGCGCATTACACTCAACTGGCCTCCCTCAGTAGCCTCACAACTTCTACGCTGGAGCCTGCTGCTGTGGGGCGTTACCCTGTCATCGCCGTCATTGAACTGACAGGGCCGCTGCTGTCACCGGAGATTGACCTCGACCTTAGCTTTGATGAGGTGCCCCAGAATATCCTGGCCCAACCCGAGCTTTTAGGTACAGTCAATGCCATAAAAAATGATGAAAGTGAATTGAACCGCCAGGTGTTCAGTCTGCTCGTCCTGCAAAGGCTGTCACCTACTGGGGCCTTGGCTTTTGACGGTGGTGTTGGCGCTGGTGCCGTTGGGGGTAGCCTGGGAAGTTTGCTCTCAGGCCAGCTGAACAACCTGCTTAGCACCATCGACAGTAACCTTGAAATAGACATCGGCCTGGATGGTATTGGGCAGGACCAGCTTGCTTCCCTGCAGTTGCGCCTGAGTTATTCGTTCTTTAACGGGCGCCTGCGCCTGACTAATGAAACAGGTTTTGGCGGGGTCCGGGATCAAGCAGGAGGCGGCAGTACCGCTTACATTGGCGACTGGACACTGGATTACTACATATCACAAAGCGGAGAGCTAAGGGCAAGGCTCGAATATAGCACTACGCCCGATATTACTGGCCGCATCCGGAAAAGCCAGAGCGTGAGTGTGCTGCATACCAAACGCTTTAACAGCCTCAGCGAACTGTTTGGCAGTAACAGGCGGGAGCGGCGCCTGCGCGAACAGGAAATGGAGCGCGACCGCATTATACTTGACTCTGACCCCAGGCTGGAGCTATAACACAAAAGCCACCAATTAATTTGGTGGCTTTTGTGTTTACAGGCCCTAAACTACCTGCATATTTCAATTATATTTCTAATTTTGCGATGGAAGGCTTCAGGTATGGCAACAAAAGTAAAACACGTCAGGAAAAAGAAATTAGGCAATTACCCGCACACCATGGTGGTGTTCAGTATTTCGCTTGCCCTTTTTGTAATTGGTTTGTTCGGCTTGCTGCTCATACACGCGGGTAAGCTATCAGAGCGGGTGAAAGAAAGCATTGAGATGCAGGTGTACCTGGACCGGAATCTGACAGAGGTACAGCTGGTGCGCTTGCAGAAAACTTTTGCTGCCAAAGAATACATCGCCTACCAGAACGATACAGCCCAGGTTCGATTTATATCGAAGGAAGAAGGCGCGAAAGCTTTCTTAGACGAAACAGGGGAAGACTTTATGGAATTTTTAGGTGACAACCCGCTTCGTGATGCCTATGTGCTGCGTATTGACGCAGAAAGCTCCAGCTCCCCGGCCCTGAAAAGCATCAAACTGGACCTGGAGGATATAGATGGTGTTTACGAAGTGCAGTACGTCGAAAGCCTGATAGAATCCATCAACAGCAACATTCAGAAAATTAGCATCGTATTGTTATCCTTTGCCGTTATTCTGGTGCTGGTGGTTATTATATTAATCAATAACACGATTAAGCTGGCGCTGTATTCGCAGCGGTTCCTGATTAGGAGCATGCAGTTGGTGGGGGCAACATCGTATTTTATCCAGCGTCCGTTTCTGAACCGCGCTGTTTGGCAGGGCATTATGAGTGGAATTATAGCTTCGGCATTGCTGTTTGCCCTGATGCAGTATGCGTACCATGAGGTAGCCGAGTTGCAGCTGCTGCGCGATGAGGAACAGACCTATATTTTAATGGGAGCCCTGGTAATTATTGGTTTGATTATCGGCTTTATGAGCTCTTACAGGGCGGTGCGTAAATACCTGCGCCTCACATTAGACGAACTTTATTAAAAAATGGAAGAAAATAAACCTCTCCTTGCCTTTGGCAGGAAAAATTACATCCTGATGCTTGTTGGAATTGCCCTGCTGGCAATCGGTTTTTTTGTGATGACATTAGACACCGAACCCTATGGGCTTGGCTTCTTAGGCATTACGCTGGGGCCACTGATTGTACTGGCAGGCTTCGCAGTTGAATTGTTTGCCATCATGGCTAAGGATAAAGCACAGAAATAAATGAGTATTTGGCAGGCTATTATCTTAGCCATTGTTGAAGGTCTTACCGAGTTTTTACCAGTTTCCTCTACGGGGCACATGATCATCGCCTCCAGCCTGATGGGCATCAATGAACTCCCAATTACCAAGATCTTCGAAGTAAACATCCAGTTTGGAGCCATACTGTCAGTTGTAGTGCTGTACTGGCGCCGTTTTCTGCAGAATTTTGTCTTTTATAAGAAATTGCTGCTGGCTTTTCTGCCTGCAGCCGTCATCGGTTTTGCGCTGAACGATGTAATTGATGCCATGCTTGAAAGCGTTGTAATAACAGCCATTATGCTGGTGATAGGTGGTATCGTGCTCCTGTTCGTAGACAAATGGTTCAAGTATGCTGTAGACAATACCGTAACTTATAAAAATGCCCTAATCATCGGCTTTTTTCAGTGCATCGCCATGATTCCTGGTGTTTCAAGGTCGGCGGCCTCTATTATAGGCGGTATGTCACAGGGTATCAACCGGAAGGCTGCCGCTGAATTCTCGTTTTTCCTGGCTGTTCCCACCATGCTTGCCGCTGCTACTTATAAGTTCATCACTGACCTGCTGGGGCTGGAACTATCCGACTTATTTAAGCTCGACTTCGTAAAGATTGAGAACAGCTTTAACGTGATACAGCCTAATGATGTGAAGCTGCTTCTGGTTGGAAATTTTGTAGCCTTTATTGTGGCGATGCTGGCCATCCGGTTCTTTATCAGCTTTCTGACAAAATACGGCTTCAAAATGTTTGGCTATTACCGTATTGCCGTAGGTGTGCTGCTGTTGGCACTGCTGGCAATGGGTTTTGATTTAAAAGTATAACCATGGAATACGATTTTGCCGCTGGCGAAATACTGCTTATAAACAAACCACTGGACTGGACTTCCTTTGATGTGGTGAAGAAAGTGCGGAACACAATACGGGTGAAGAAGGTAGGCCACGCGGGCACATTGGACCCCCTCGCCTCCGGCTTGCTCATACTATGCACCGGTAAGTACACCAAGCGCATCGATGAGATACAGGGGCAGGAAAAAGAATATACCGGCACAATTCGCTTAGGCGAGATAACTCCCTCCTACGACCGGGAAACGGAAGTAACGGAATCAAAAGACATCAGCCATATTACAGGGGAGTCAGTTAAAGCTGCAGCAGCTGAATTTGTAGGTACTATTGAGCAGGTGCCTCCTATTTATTCTGCTGTGCAGGTAGACGGCAAAAGGGCGTATGATCTGGCGCGCAAAGGGAAATCGGCTGAATTGAAGCCGCGCAGTATCACTATCAAAGCTTTTGATGTTATAGCCATGGAAGGTGCAGAAGTACACTTCCGGGTTGTTTGCAGCAAGGGCACATACATTAGAAGCCTTGCACACGATTTGGGGCAGAACTTAGGCTGCGGTGCTCATTTATCATCTCTCGTTCGCACCCGTATAGGAGATTACCTTCTGAAAGACGCCTTAACAATTGAAAACATCCAGGAAATCAGGAAAAAGCAAATAGCAGCGGATGAAAGTAATTCGTGATATAAACGATTTCCCGCAACTTAGTTACCCCGTTGTTACCAGCGGCACTTTTGATGGCGTGCATATCGGCCATCAGAAAATCCTGCAACGCGTAAAGGAATGTGCCCGCCAGCATAACGGACAGAGTGTAGTCATCACCTACTGGCCACACCCACGCCTCGTGCTTTTTCCTGAGGATAATGACCTGATGCTGCTTTCCACTATTGAGGAGCGCATCGAGCATCTCCGCGATTTTGGCATCGATTATTTGCTCATCGTGCCTTTCACCAAAGAATTTGCCCGTACCAGCTCCCGGAAATTCATTACAGACGTGCTCGTGCGGACTATCAACACCAAGGTGCTTGTAATTGGTTACGATCATCGTTTTGGCAAGAACCGCGAAGGAAGCTTTGAGAACCTGAAGGCACGCTCCGCACAATATGGGTTTGAGGTAGAGGAAATTCCACGCCAGGATATAGATGATATCGGCGTAAGCTCCACAAAAATACGAAGGGCCTTAGAAGATGGCGACGTAGAGACAGCGAACCGGTATCTTGGCCGCTACTACACGCTCACCTCTACGGTGGTGGAAGGCAATAAATTAGGCCGCACCATTGGCTACCCTACCGCTAACTTAGCACTCCCCGCAAATCACAAGCTCATACCAGCCAACGGCGTGTATGCTGTATGGGTAAGATTAGGGGAGTCAAAATTTGGTGGCATGATGAATATCGGCCTCCGCCCTACCATAGACGGAAAGCAGCTGACGTTGGAGGTGCATATCCTTGACTTTGACCAGGAGATTTACGGCCAGACTTTGACAGTTGAGTTTGTAAAGCTGCTGCGCAAAGAGCAGAAGTTCGATGGTCTGGATGCACTGAAGACCCAATTGGCAAAAGATAAAGAAGAGACACAGCAGGCACTACGGCTTCAGGAGTAAATTTTATAAGTTGACTTATAACAGAGGGCGGCCACATAGATGGTCGCCTTTTTTTTGCGAATAGCATCAGAAAAGGGTTAAATAAATCGGCTGAAAGAAGCACAGCAGCCGTATAGTAAAACTTTCATGTTGCTGCTGTAGCAGTTAAAAAAAGGCTACCGCCACCTGAAGTTGCACAAGATGTGCATCTCGCAGCAAGCACCTGAAAAGAACGACCAATACCTTTAACCCTTTCCATGAAGGAAACCTTACTTATTTACGACCCACAGGAACAGCAAACTGTAAACAATAAAATCATACCTGCACTGGAAGCCTTCAGCCTGAAGCTGATACCTTTTGATAAGAACAGGGCCAGCATTGCACCTGAAAGCAATATCATCACCTACCTGAGCGATGAACAGTTAGGAGAGTTGGTTTCAGGCATAATGGGAAGTAAATGCACCCTGGCCTTCCTGCCTCATTTTGGCATGAAGGAGGCACGGCAAGGCTACGGCATTGCAGACAGTTTACCGCAGGCTGTGGAAGACATTGAGAAGGCAAAGAAAGGTATCGAGGCTGATTTGCTTTTATGCAATGGTCGCCCTGTATTCAACCGGGTAGTTATAGGCAGCAGTCTGAGCCTGATGTCCGGCAGCGTCTCTAAAAACAGTATAACGGCGTTCTTTGAAAAACTGACAGGTATTTTCAAAGGAGGTAAAGCCCTCATTCCGCGCCCATTCACTATCATCACAGAAGATAAGCCACCATTAACAACAGCAGCTATTGGCATTATAGCGGTATTACACAGCAAAAGCACATTCCTCTCCCGCACGCTATTTAGCCGTTCCTTTATCAACGACGGTAGAATGCATGGACTCATATTGGCACCGAGAAGCATAATGGGCTTACTAAGGTTTTATATAAAGTCTCTGTTCCAAAGAAAAAATAATCAAAAACTGCCTTCCTTTATCGGTCACATCAAGGCGAGGTCAATTATCATCAATGTTTCTGAGCCAGTTGATTTTTCCCTGGACAATACTCTAATGAGCGCGAAGGGGATTGAACTCCTGGTAAGTGAAGACGCCTTTATGGTGATTCCGGGACGCTATCTGAACGTGGATGAGCACGCAGGAGAACCTAGTGAAATGTACCGCATTAACCGGCTGCCGAAAGGAGAAGCCTATCTGCAGGAAATAGTCGGTAAACCCCTATCGCTGCTATACCATGCATCCACTGAAGAATTTAAGGACCTGTTTAAGGTTCTCCGTGATAATTCAAAAGTGAACAGCTCCTATTTAACATTGATGGTTTTATCAACGTTGCTGGCAACATTAGGGCTGTTCTCTAACTCATCACCCGTTATAATTGGCGCTATGATCCTGGCTCCTTTAATGGCACCTATCATTTCTCTTTCAATGGGAGTGCTGCGTCAGGAGAAAAAATTAATGATAAACAGTGCAAAAACAATAGGCTATGGCCTGTTGCTGAGTTACCTGGCAGCTATTTTCCTCACGTTGCTCACCCCATTGCACACATTGAACGAAGAAATAACAGCCCGCATCAGGCCTAACCTGCTGGACCTCGGAGTGGCTATTGTATCAGGTATAGCCGGTGCCTACGCACACGCTCGTGAGGAAGTAGCCAAAACACTCGCAGGTGTTGCCATTGCAGTAGCTTTGGTTCCGCCGCTGGCAGTGTCTGGTATTGGCATTGGCTGGGGCGAATGGCAGGTGTTTTTCGGTGCCATGCTGCTGTTCCTTACAAACCTGGCTGGTATAGTGTTAGCCGGAGCTATCACTTTTATGCTGTTAGGTTTCAGCCCGTTTCAACTGGCCCGCAAAGGGCTGTTTGTGTCCCTGACACTGGTGGCACTAATCAGCTTTCCCTTAGGTCTTGGATTTAATACTATGGTGCGGGAGCGCCAGATTGCGCAAGCCCTTACCGAATACCAGGTAGGTGATATTACTATAAGAGACGTTACGGTGATACAAGGCACAAAACCGATGTTGATCAGTGTTAAACTGGTGGCACAGGAGCCGGTTACCACCGAAGACCTGGAAAGGGTAAAACAGGCTATTCAGAGTAAAATTAACCAGGAGGAAGTTCAACTTGAAATACTTGTTAGCATTCGCCGCTAAGTATAACAGCAAAAAGTTGTAAAGGAAACAGCTAGAGCTACTTTACAGCTGCATTCTTCAGTCTCCATACTCATCCTTAAGCAATGCATAAACAGATTTCACCTGATACAAAACCTATTCCACTTAAAAAACGAAGTACTATATGTTTCATATGGCTTTTTTTATATATAAATTACCTTCAACAACCACTGCTTTCAAACCATGATAAATAAAACAGTAGAAAATGCGCGGCAGGCGCTGCAAGGCGTGCAGGATGGGATGACGCTCATGTTGGGTGGCTTTGGCCTTTGTGGCATTCCGGAAAACTCGATTCAGGAGTTGCTCCGCCTGGGTGTAAAAAACCTTACCTGTATTTCTAATAATGCCGGTGTAGATGACTTCGGCATAGGTCTGTTGCTCCAGCAGCATCAGGTTAAAAAGATGATATCAAGCTATGTCGGCGAAAATGCCGAGTTCGAACGTCAGCTTTTATCTGGCGAACTGGAGGTAGATCTGATTCCTCAGGGAACACTGGCAGAACGTATTCGTGCCGGTGGTGCTGGTATCCCAGCTTTCTTCACTCCTGCCGGATTCGGCACAGAAGTAGGCGAAGGCAAGGAAACAAGGGAGTTCGATGGTAAAATGTACCTGATGGAGAGTTGGCTGCGGGCTGATTTTTCTTTTGTAAAAGCATGGAAGGGAGATACCGCCGGTAACCTGATTTATAAAGGCACAGCCCGCAACTTTAACCCTATGATGGCCACCGCCGGCAAAATAACAGTAGCAGAAGTGGAAGAACTGGTGCCTGCCGGTGAACTTGACCCGAACATGATTCATACACCCGGCATCTTTGTACAGCGCATCTTCGAGGGTAAGAATTATGAGAAACGCATTGAACAACGTACAGTCAGAACTGCTTAATTCAGAAAAGAAAAATTATGGGTTTAGATAAACACGGAATTGCAAAACGCATCGCAAAAGAGGTAAAGAACGGCATGTACGTAAACCTGGGTATTGGTATACCGACATTGGTGGCCAATTATCTGCCTGAAGGCATTGAGGTTGTGCTGCAGTCAGAAAACGGGTTGCTAGGGATGGGGCCCTTCCCTACTGAAGAGCAGGTGGATGCAGACATGATAAACGCAGGGAAACAAACTATCACCACCCTGCCCGGATCAGCCATCTTTAATTCGGCGGAAAGTTTTGCCATGATACGGGGTGAGCACGTAGATTTAACTATTCTTGGAGCCATGGAGGTATCAGAAAAAGGCGATATTGCCAACTGGAAAATACCGGGAAAGATGGTGAAAGGCATGGGCGGTGCCATGGACCTGGTAGCATCGGCCAAAAACATTATCGTGGCCATGCAGCATACTGCCCGCGATGGCTCCTCCAAGTTGCTGAAAGAGTGTACGCTGCCGATAACCGGCGTGGACTGTGTAAAGAAAATAGTGACCGATTTAGCCGTTTTAGAAGTAGTAGACGGTGGTTTTAAACTGCTGGAACGCGCGCCGGGCGTGAGTGTGGAAGACATAAAAGCTGCCACAGCCGGTAATCTCATCATAGAGGGCGATGTTCCGGAGATACAGGTATAGCTAATCCCTACAAATGCAATACATCAGAAAGCGCAGCCAAAACCTGCGCTTTTTTGTTTAATTTTACATGCCGGTTTATTGCATTATGTATTGCTACGATTATATTATATCAAAACTATACTTGCTGCACGTATACAGGTAATACAAGTAAAAGAGACATAATCCCACACATGAGCGAAAAAAACGAAACAAGTTCAGAACATAAATTGCTGCTCCGCCAGTTGGAGCTCAAAGATTACAAAGAAGTTAAAGAAATCATGAACCTGGTGTACCGCAACATAGACGGTGCCTGGACACGCAAAGAGTTCTCTAACCTGTTAAAGCAGTTTCCGGACGGACAGATATGTATTGAAGATAACGGAACTGTTGTAGCAGCAGCCCTAAGCTTAATTATAGATTACGACAAGTACGGCGACAAACACACCTATGAGCAAATCATAGATAATGGTACTTTCAAATCACATGATCCGGAGGGCGCAACGCTCTATGGTATTGATGTTTTTGTTCACCCTGAATACCGTAACATGCGCTTAGGCCGTCGTTTATATGATGCCCGTAAGGAAATCTGCGAGAACCTGAACCTGCGCGGTATCATAGCCGGAGGCCGAATACCTGGATACAAAGACTATGCTGATAAACTGACACCAGCTAAGTACATTGAGATGGTGCGCAACAAAGAATTGTCTGACCCTGTGCTCTCTTTCCAGCTCAGCAACGGCTTTCATGTGCGTAAGATTCTGAAAAACTACCTGCCTGATGACAAAGAATCACGTTCCTATGCCACCCTCCTGGAGTGGATCAACGTGTATTATGAGGAGAAGGAAGAGATTATAGGTGGCCGGAAAACCGTGGTGCGCATTGGTATTGTGCAGTGGCAAATGCGTGCTGTAAAAGACCTGGAGGACTTTATGCAGCAGGTAGAGTTCTTTGTTGATACTGTGAGCTCCTATAAATCGGACATTGTGGTATTCCCTGAGTTCTTCAATGCCCCATTAATGGCCTTAACAAATGAGGAATCGCCATCGGAGGCTATCCGAAGCATGGCAGAATACACCGAAGAAATCCGGGAGCGCATGATTCACCTGGCGCTGTCTTACAACATCAACATCATTTCCGGCAGTATGCCGGAGTATTACGACAACAAGCTTTATAACGTAAGCTACCTCTGCCGCCGCGATGGCACCTACGATGGCCAATACAAACTGCACGTAACGCCAGATGAATCGCATTACTGGGGTATGCGCGGTGGCCATAAGCTTAAGATATTCGATACAGACATCGGGAAAATCGGTATTCTGATTTGCTATGACGTGGAGTTTCCGGAGTTAGCCCGTATGCTGTCTGACATGGACATGAAGATCCTGTTCGTACCTTTCTGGACCGACACAAAGAACGCTTACCTGCGGGTGCGCCTTTGCTCCCAGGCCCGTGCCATCGAGAACGAGTGTTATGTGGCTATTACGGGTAGCGTCGGTAACCTGCCAAAAGTGGAGAACATGGATATTCAATACTCCCAGTCAGCCGTCTTCTCCCCTTCTGACTTCGCTTTCCCACACGATGCGGTTATTGCCGAGGCCACGCCAAATACAGAGATGACCCTGATCGCCGACCTCGACCTGGACCTGCTGAAAGACCTGAATGCCGCCGGAAGCGTCCGTAACCTGAAAGACCGCCGCAAGGATTTGTATAATCTGAGCTGGGTGACAAGGAAGGAAGAGTAGATGATTAAGTTGTAAATTAAATAAGCCGCTGCCTGAAAAGACAGCGGCTTATTTGTTAAATCAAAGATTCAGCCGGATAAAAGAAGTCAGCTAAACTTACCTCAGATTTTGATAAATTTTTTAAGGTAGCGTTTATCGTTCTGAACTAGTTCCAGCACATAAAGACCGTTTTGTAGCATAGATATATCGAAGGTCTTGGTTAGGCTTTGTGGTTGAAAAACAGAATCTAATAGTGTTTTGACTTTCACTCCTCTAGCATCATATAAATTCACAATCACGTTCGATGCTGTACCGATTGTAAATTGGACATCTACAGTTAAAGACGCAGGCACTGGTGAAACTTTAAAGCCAGCATCACCAGTTGTCATACTCCTGTTGCCCGCAAATGCATTCGGGCTAATACCATTGGGCGCAGATCCATCGGCAGGAAAAATAGGTTGATCCAGGTTGAAATGCATTTTTGTGATGGTGCCATTACCTGTTGCCCCCAGCACATAAAATTCTTCTATATCTATTTCTGTGTTGGATGTTCCCTCCCTGTCAAGGAATACAGGATACCTGAGTGTAGAACTGCTCCAGTTATCAGCAGCATAAAAAGGTACCCTGGCTGACCAATTGATCAAATCCTTTGAAAATCGAAACGCTGCTTTGATGGTATGGTCCCCGCCTCCCATAATGTATTCCTCCACTCCTATAAATTCGTCTGTACCTTTTATTTTAGCCACTGAAAACCTGATGGTGTTACGGCCGGGTGGAAAAACCGGGGTATTTCGGGGGCCCTGCTTCTTAAAGTAATCAGAAGCGCGCTCTTTTGAAAAGCCTTCCGGAAGTGCTGGTACCCAGCCGCTTTTCGACCACGATTCGTATTTAGCAGGTGTTAGCAAATCAGGAACGTGTGCCCGAATCAGCTTCACTCCTCCTTTTCCATCATGCGATTCGTCAATCACAAAAATGTATAAGTAATCGCCCTGTATGATGGAGGAAGGATGCCTTAGTCCTTTAGACGCCTGCGTACCGTCTGCATTTAAATAACCAGCAGATGGCCATGCTATAGGACCAATGTCATTCAGATAGGCGCTGCCCCACTCATTTTCCTTGCTATAAGAAACCCAGTTGCCATTCAAAAAACCAAAATAAGATTTCCAACTATCCTTGTAGGGTTTTCCTCCGGAGTATGTGCTGTTATCATTTTCGTTGATAATAAAGTCAGGCCTTACAGAGTTTTGATAGAGGTACTCAGCAATTTTCTCATTCTTATTTTCTCCATGGCTTAAGGCAAATAAAATCTGCTGCCCAGAAGGTGTATGATTTACGACATGCGCTGAAAAAATGCCATTGTAATTCCTTCTCCAGTGATAGTTCTCCCATTCCCGATGATACTGGTACGCTTGATTCTGAAGGTGATTTGGATCAAAAAACCGGCCCCACCAATGTGATGAAGCTGTTATCCATTGAGGTTTATTTCCTAACCAGCTACCAACATGCAGTACGTCATCTTTGGGCTTTCCTATAGATTCGGTGCTGTTCCACATAGTGGAAAAATAAGTAGTGAAAATGTACTGATACGACTCACCCTTAATAATCAATGGAGGCGCTTCATTCCAGAATACGGGAGATGCATCTGTCTTGATAAATTTTGTATGATAAACATTTAAAGAATACTCGTTCAGATCCAACGATTGAGAAAAAGTAAACCTGACAAAAAACAAAAAACATATTACCAGTAAATATTTCCTCATACACCTCTTGCTTTTGTTAAAAAAATAATTAGGGCAATTTGAGGCTATATACAGTATTTATATTCTTAGGGTTTAAGCTGAACGGATTTTAGCAGACGCAATTTACTTATGAAACGAACGCTGCATTTATTCCCAGTGCGCATAAAGTTGTATATCAAACATTTACCCATGGTGCTTTAACGCTTGGTGCTTATAGCTACAGATAGAATTAACGCGCAATAAAAGAATTATATGCAATACGAACACCAATATGCCGCTGCATGTAATACCGCACTTATGCTGGTGGAATAGTATGAAATAAATTATAAAGCTATTGCTGGAAAAACTGTAGCCAACTACCTGATTTGCCCTTAAATAGTTCTTTCAGAAGCCGGAATTAAATGTAAATTTGCGCTCCTTCATATTATTATATTCATGACAAAGCAGGAGAAAACCCTTTTTATACTTATTGTACTTTTCTTTGTAACGCTGTTTTTTTCAAAGTTAAGAATTCCCAATATCATTATCACTGGAGCTATTGCCATCTACTGCTTTTCCCTCTCCTCCATTAAAGAGAAACTAAAGCTGCTAAAGCAGCGCAGGTCAATCCAATACATGCTGTTCTTCTTCCTGCTGGTTATCATCAGCATGTTGTTATCCGATAATCGTGATAAGGGATTAACTTATTTGGTGCTGCGCCTGCCCCTGCTGGTTTTTCCTATTAGCCTCGGGTTAATTAGCATGAGAAAAGACTTTAAAGAAAAACTCTTGCTTAGCTACGCCTGCATCACAACGCTTATATGTGTCCTTTGTCTGGGTTCTGCTATTTACAATTACCTGACAAGCCACCGCAACGACGCTGTTTATAATGATAATCTTACGCTGCTCATCAAGCAGCAGTCAGTATACATCGCGCTACTTGTCAATTTCGCTATTTATACTTTCCTGTACTTTATCCTGTTTCGCAGTACAAAGTATAAAGGATGGATGGCACTGGCTATGATGTTTCTTTTCGGGTTCAGTTACCTGTTAGGCAGCCGTATCAACATGGCCGTATTAATGGTTATGTGCCTCGCCCTGTGTCTGTATTATATCGTAAGCGAACGAATGCTGCTCGAAGGACTGGCACTGACTTTTGCTTTACTCATAGGCAGCTTTCTTGTTTTCAAGTTTCAGCCCCAAATGCTGAACCGCTACAAGGAGCTTGCCTACAGTAACTATAATTATGAGAATAAAGGAATAGAAAGCCACTACAACATGGAGCTAACGCCAGACCAATGGAATGGTGCTAATCTCAGGTTAGCAGCATGGAATTGTGGATGGGAGCTGTTCAGAGAAAACCCCATAGTTGGAGTGGGCTTAGGAGATAAAAAAGACCTACTCATTCAAAAATACCAGCAAAAGAACTTCTATTTCGCTATCGAAACTAATAAAAATGTACACAACAACTACCTCGACATCCTGTACAGCATGGGCATTATTGGCTTAGTTGTCTTTTTAGTCGCCTGGTTCTTTTCGCCCCTTGTCAGTGCGATAAACAGCAGAGATAGTTTGGCAGCGATGATGCTCATAACTTTGGCCTGCGCCTGGATAACAGAGATTTATCTAGACAGAAGTTTCGGCGGTATCATTGCTGGCTTTTTTGTACCCTTTCTGCTGGCCGATAAGAAGAAAAAAGGGCAGCCGTAGTGGCTGCCCTTTTCTGTTATGAAGTAAAAAGAAAATATATGCTAGGCAGAAAGAGCTGCTGCAGTAAGAGCTTCTTCCGCTACAACAGGCTCGGCACTTTCAGATTTTACAATAATCTCATTGTCCTTGAGGTATAAAGCGATAGCCTCTTCAGTGTCTCCAATATACTTCAGCTCGCCATTCTTTAAAAATGCAGCTCTATTACAGTACTGCCGAATCACCTCCAGGGAGTGGCTAACCAGAATGACTGTCTTTCCTTTTATCCAGGAGCTTTCAAAAACCTTTACAGCCTTCTCCTGAAACTTAGCGTCCCCAACTGCAAAAATCTCGTCCAGGAACATAATATCAGCCCCGGCATTCACGGCTATAGAGAAGCCCAGCCGCGCCACCATACCCGAAGAATAGAACTTTATCTTAGTGTCTATGAAGCCTTCCAATTCGGCAAAGGCTACTATCTCATCAAAGATGGCATCAATTTCTTTTATCTTCAACCCAAGTACAGAGCCTGAGACATAGATATTCTCCCGCGCTGTCAGCTCATGGCTCATGCCAACACCTAAGTTCATCAGCATGGTAGAGCCATTGATATTTATATAGCCACTATCTGTAGGATAAACACCAGCCAATAATTTGACCAATGTTGATTTACCACAGCCGTTACGCCCTAATAATCCTATACACTCCCCTTTCATTATTTCCAGAGTCATGCTTTTCACAGCTGGAACATATTTTGTCCTAGGAGGATTAAAAAGGTTAAACAAGCGATGCTTCACTGTGTTATGACTGTCTTCAGAGATCTTAAAGGTCTTACTAATATTTCGTGCTTTGATAGCAATGTTATTTTCCATGATTAAACGAATTATAGCTTTTCAGCAGCTTTTGAACCAAGTTTGTTTAACAAAATAAGACCGATGAAGAGAAATGAAAGAGCATATCCAAAGTCAAAGAACATTAGTTCGAAGTCTGGCTGTATTCCTTGCATCATTACACGGCGTGCATTGATAATAATTCCAGCTATTGGATTTGCATAATCAAAATTAGGAAGTGCTTCTTTAAAACTTGATAATTTATAAAATACTGGCGATAAGAAGAACAGACATGTAGCAAATACTTGCCATATCTGATTTATATCCTTAGCAATAACAAAGATGTTTGATAGTATAAGTGATACGCCAAGTGAAAGAATAAACACGTTGATAAATATAGGAAACATCCATAAGCTTTCTACATTAGAGCCGAGAGATTGAGGTTCAATAAAGTTATAATAAAGAAGGAACATCAAGATATTAAAGGAGAATCCAATTACGTTACTTAACAAAGTAGACATATAAATTTCTAGCTTATTCATATTACTGTATTCATACAAATATTTCTTTGTATTCAAAATTTGTATAGTTCCACTTGTACTTTCTATAAAAAAATTGAAAATAATAAGTCCAATAAAAAGATATGATGCGAAAGCAGGTACATCTTGCTTCATGATCACCTGAAAAACGATATAGTAGATTCCGATGTCCATAATAGGCTTTAGTAGAGCCCAAAAAACACCGAGTTTGTTTTCGTAATAACGTAGTTTGAACTCAATTTTTGCGAGTAGCCATAGCCTCTCAAGCTTGTTTGATCCAGAATACCAGTTGTTTAGTACTTTTACTATCATAAACTATATTTATTTAAAATATTATATGCGCGATAAGCAATATGCTTCAGGTGTTTATTTCTTTTTATAAAAGATAGAAGTTCTTTAGCAAGTTGATTATTGAAAGGTATATTAGAATTTAATTGAAGGTCTTTACTTGGATTATCCAATTTTGTTCCTGAGCCATTTGCACTTACCAAGCTATAAATATCAGTGGCAAATGTAGCATAAAAGTCTCTATGTTTACTGCATATATAGTCTATTAAAATCTGTTTTTTTACTTTAGAAACACCTCTTATCATAGAATTCTTCCGTACTCTATAGTAAAATAAAGTTTCCGGTATTACAACCCCACTAAATCCTTTACTTGACAAAGAAATCACACTTTCATAATCTTCAAGTCCCTGAAAAGGCATATTTCTATCATTCTTCCCTGCTGCTAGAAAAGCACTTCTTTTATAAACCAGAGCACTGGAATTAACCAGGTTGTGGAAAAGAATCAATGGCGGTTCGGGAGAAAAAGTGGGCCATACCTTATTGGATCCTTCAAAATATTGCGTCCAAGCTCCAACAAATTGAACATTGCTATACTCTTTCAAAACTTTCACAGCTTTCTCATAATAGGTGGGCGCCACTTTATCATCTGCATCCAAAAAAGCTAAATACTCTCCTTTAGCACTTTCTGCTCCAGTGTTTCTTGCATTGGCAAGCCCTTGATTGGTTATATCTATTACTCGAAACCTAGAATCGCTTCTATACTGCTGGAGCTTTACAATGCTTTCATACACTGTGCTGCCATCATTGACAATGATTATTTCGGCAGGATGCAAACTACTATTGAGAAGCGATTCAACTGTTTCATCGATGTATTGCCCCATGTTAAAATATGGGATAACTACGGACAACGAGCCTTTTGAAGACACAGTAACACGCTTACCTTGATGTGCAGAGAGCTTGATAAATGGGAAATCTTTTTTAGAAATATCACGCTCCAACATAGCCTTCACTACTATGATCTTTCGCTCATAAATGGTATTTAGATTATAGGCATTGGCAATCCGTTTCACAGCATTTGCACTAATTGCAGCTCTTTGTTTAGAGTTTAATCGCAGGATTTTGTACAACTGAGAGCTAAATGAGCCTGCTTGATCGTGGTCGAAAACAAAACCGTCTACACTATCTGTTACTACCTCAGACTGGCCTCCTTGTTTTGAGACGAGAACAACTATGCCCAAACTCATCATCTCCATTACTACATATGGCAAATTATCAACAGTACTTGGAACGATAGCAATTTTAGCTCTAGCTAGTCTGTTTATGATATCTGCAGGCTTAAGTTGGCTCTCTAACCGGAGGAGACCTTTATCAACGTACTCTTTGTAGTTCTTCCTAACAATGTTTCCCATTGTATTGCCTTCGGGATGATAAACAATGTCTTGCCCTCCAATCAAAAACAATGAATCTGCAAAGCCATTGTCCCACAATTCTTTAAAGTAATGAAGCAGACGGAAAGTCCCTTTCTGAGCAGAAAGTTTACCAAAGAAAACAATCTCTTCCTGAATTGCAGGAGCTTCTAACGTTTGTGTGTCAATTTGAAATTCAAATGGATTAGGTATTACATAAAAATTAGTATGACTAAATTCTGCTCGCTTCCTAACTTCATCTATCAAATATTGGCTGGGAGAAATAACGATGTCTGCAGCCTGTATGCAAAAACGCTCCATTTCCCCAATCCAGTAATTAGGATATTGAAAAAGGGGGACGTGGTTATACTCCAAGTATAAATATGCAGGAGAGTGCATAGTAATCAGCATAAAAATATCCTTACACCAATCATACTTCAAATATTTGTACTGTAGCAGGTAATAAGCAATGCCTAAATATTCCTGAGCCTCGATTACATCTGGTTTTCCTTCACGTTCGACAAATTTTCTTATAATATGAGCAAACTCATAACTTAAACTTGTTGTATGACCTAGAAAAGCTGTTGAATTGGTGCTAACTGGATTGAAGCGAATAATCCTAGCACCACCACTATAACTGACTACAATATCCTTAACTGTCTGGTCATTGACAAACACGGAAACTTGATGTCCCTTTTGGGTGAGCATTTTAGCAGTATAAAAGTTATAGGTACTTATACCACCACCGTAAAAAGGAGGAAATTCAGTTGTAAGGAGCCAATATTTCATCCTTTAATGATCAAAGCTTCTTTTTATTAATGAGCGAAGAGAACGTTTGCCCATAGTTACTTTGATTATGTGGCCAACACGTTTATACCAGAGTGGTAGTGCTTCATATTCTTTATGATACCAGTTTATTACATCAAGATATTCCTTTTCTTGTATTTCTTTGCTAAGGTTCAAAAACTCATAATATAAAAGATTCCTTTTTCTTAGGTTATGATTTTCAACTTTTACCTCATCAACAGCCTGTTTCAAATTTATAATATTTTTAATATAGTCAAAATTCTCACAATCAATATTTAGTAAAGAATCTATGCTAACTGAATCATTAGAAAAGCCATCAATGATGATGAAGCTTGAATATTTATTATTCGAACTAATAGCTTTGTTAATGCTAAATTGAACATTAGCATTATAAAAATGCTCAGCATCAATTGATAATAGCTTTTCTTCATCCTTGATACCATCAAATGTTAAGGGTGAAGAAATACATGGTACATGGATCTCACTGTCTCCACTAATATGTTTGAACCGTTCTTTGAAGTTCAAAATCTGATCAATACAATTTTCTGTAGTGGATTGAGAGTGTATAGGAATAACTTTATTTCCACTATGGCGACAATAATTAGCTAAAGAAGTGCATAAATAAAGTAATCTTAAGTACTCCTGATTAAAATTGTTTTGTAAGTTTTCTTCGCTTAGGGAAATAATAAATTTTATAGAGCTTTTGGACAAGAAAACATATAGCTTTTCATCAATTTCATTTAAATCATCCAAAACGATGTTAACCCCAATCAAGTTAGAACTATCAGTTCTAAACCGCGTTAACTCATGAAGTTGCTTTACTTTGACTTTTATGTACAACATAACCTATATACCGTCTATAGTTAACCCTTTGGAAGTTACTATCCAACTAAGCAGCCTCTCCCATGAATGAGTATAAGTACCAGTAAAATTATCTAGGACATTCCCATTTTCAAGTTCACACCTAATATCTAAAGGATTATTATTTGTAAAAAATTCTTCTAAAACTTTTGCTCTTGACCAGAAAATTGTACCTGCTACATACTTTAAGTGTGGAGGGGAAATTTCATACTTTGTTGTTAATCGATCGAGTATTGGACCATTTAGTCCTGCCCATCCCCCCTCTGTTCTTGATTCACTAATTATGTATTCTTTAGTTGCAACAATTCCAATATTCTGATTTCTTCTGAACTTGTCAATAATCAGTTCAATGTTTTCTTCATGAATAATTTTCATCAAACCATTCCTCCAGTTCTTACTATTCAGTGCATGCAGACTCTTTTTATCATGCAAGAAAATAAAATATTCACACTTATATTGAAGTTGGCGATATAAAGCTAGCAGGAGTAATTTTGCTCCAATATCTTTACCTTTATTAGAGCTATAAAGTATAAATGAATCAGGGAAAGCAGCCAACAGCTTACTTTTAACAGCTGCTTTTTCTGGCGTTTCATCTGAAATGTTGAAGAAAAAGACGACACTATACTGCTTTAAGACAGTTAACTCATCTACAATTAAATCAACACTGTCTTCATAAAAAATATGATAAAAAACTGCTATTTTATAAGCCTGGATGTTTTCTCTATTCATTCTGTGATAAAACCTTATTCCTCAGTTCAGTTATAAAATTGAAAGTTGTAGATTGATTGACGAAATAGTTACTCACAAAAGTATTTTTTTCGAAATATTCGGAATCTATCTCAAACATATTACATAAGTCTGCTACTCCTTTTGCAATACTATCAGGTGTTAAAATATCGAGACTTTTAATATTTTGATGGTATTCAGAAAGATCCTTATTGTAAAAAGAATTTGTTAGTACCCCAAGATTGAATGCGGCCATTTCTAGTGGAGGATAACTTGGGTGAGGAGAAATCATAAGCGAAACACCAACAGCAGAAGAAACTAATAAATCGGCATATTCTTGCAAGCTCACTTTGCCTTTTACATTTATACTTAATTTGTTACCTAACACCATCGAAGGATAGGTTTCTCCTAATGATATAATTTCCCATTCTTTTGCATTTGAATACCTCCAACTCCACAACTCTAGACCTTTAGCTAAAAGCTCAAAAGCATTCCTTTCAACAGATGGTCTCCCATAAATTATAATTCTCTTTTTTCTAGGTGAATGTCCTAGCCTAGTTAGAGAAGAAGCCAATGTTTTATTTAACGAAGGCTCAAAAATATAATATTCGTTAAACTTAATTCCATTCTGCGCTATAAAATCAGATAACAGCTTAGTATTGATTACAGGTAGTACATTAGATTCTAGATATGTACCTAATGATAAAAAATATCTAGATGACCATTTATAAAAAGCAGGCTCAAAATCCTGTATTAAATACACTAGTGGCTTTGCTTTTATCTGCCAATGGTGCTCTTGCCATTTTTGTATGAGATATCCATTATAAGCTGTCCACCATGCAGTAGCAACAAAGACATCGTTTTTACGAATAGGGATACTTTTATTATAACGATCCCCAAAACAGACAATAATTTTACCAGTTGTATCATCATCATCAGCTTTATATAATGTCCAATCATTCCTGCATGGCAAACCCAAAAGATCACTTTCTACTTCGTCGGTGATAATTATTCTTATATCTGAATCTTGTATAGATAAAGACATAAAAAAATCTATAGCAGTATTGATACCACCAAATGAAAACTTGAGTGATAAGGCAGGTATCAGTAAATTTAATCTTACTCCTGAAAGTCCACTTTGCCTACAACCTATTTCTAAAACTTCTGGTATATCATAAGCAGGTGGTTGGGCATTTACATGCAAAGGATGAGGATCTACTTTTCTTAAAGCTCTAATTTTTTTCCTGATAAATGATTTCATGAAACTGGTACTTTACAGACAGGTGAAGTATGATATAAAGAAAGATTTGGATTAAAGAAAGGGTCGCATTTTAACGTCCGGTATGGTTCGTACTTAATCGCTGATTGCAAAAAATCATTTTCAGGGACTTCGCTTCCACGGCTTTTGGATTCATAATGGTACAGCCTCACATTCGTGTCAACAACATTATAAAATGAATTTCTAAAAGCTCTAATACCCAGTTCTACGTCACTACCACAGATAATGAACTCTTCATCAAATCTGTTCAATTTAACAAACTTTTCTTTTTCAATAGCAACACATGCACCCGTTACAGCTAAAACATTCCGTGTCAACACATTGGAAACGTAAGGGCTAGGAAAATGAGAAGGCTTCATATTTTTAAATACATGATCAGCCCAACCATTCATACCTAATACTACTCCAGCATGCTGAATGGTGTCATCTTCATATAAAAGCATGGCTCCAACGGTAGCAACGTCAGGCAAACTCGCCCATTCACAAAGGCGCTGAATCCAATCATTTGAAATGACGGAAATGTCATTGTTTAAAAAAATGAGAAAATCACCAGTAGCAAATTCAGAACCATAGTTATTTAATTTGGACCAATTGAATGGGAAATTCGCATCTATTACCTTCACCTGCTCATAAACTGTTTGAACCTTATCAAAGTATTCAAAAGTCTCCTTCTCTACTGAATTATTATTTAGGACCAGTATTTCATAGTTATCCCAGGAGGAAAGCGATACAATACTATTTATACAAGGTTTTAAAAACTCAATTTTATCCTTAGTTGGAATAATTATAGAGACCTTCTTCTTTGTTTCTAGTTTAAATCTTGGAACGTAGGTAAAGGTATTTATTCCATCTTCTAGATAATCAAACAATACTGGGTATTTCTTTGATAAAAAATCTTCTAATGATTTTTTACCCGAAATATGTGCATAAGGCTTGGAACTGCTTTGAGAGGAAGTAGACTGATCATGAAGACGCCAATGATATAATATAAAAGGCAGATGTTTGATCTTTGCACCCTCGGCTATAGTTTTCAGAAATAGATCATAATCTTGACTACCTTCAGAACCATTAGTGAAGCCACCTACTTTTTCTACCAACCCCCTTCTAATGCAAGTTAAATGAGTGATATAGTTTTGATTATAAAATAATGCAGGTGACCAGTCAGGCTTAAAAAAAGGAAGAGACCTAAAACCATTAACATCAATTTTATCCTCATCACTATATATAAAATCTATAGATTTATCCAAGTTTAAGCACTCAACTATTCTATATAAAGCCAAAGGAGCAAATTTATCATCATGATCGAGTAAAGTAATATATTCTCCAATAGCTAATTCTAAAGCAGAATTACTACAAGCTGCTATATGTCCATTCTCAGCCCTTAATATGAACTTAATCCTACTGTCTTTTAGAGCATATTCCTTAATTACCTGCCTAACTTCTTCACTTGTTGAATTATCATCCGCAATACATAGCTCCCAATTTGGATAAATTTGGCACAAAACGGAATCAATACAATCTTTTAACCAGACAATAGGGGTGTTATAAGTTGGTAACAATATAGACATCAAAGGCCTATATTCGAATTCAGACTGCTTCGAAGATAATTCTTCCAGTTGCTGAGGGCTATAGCTATCATGTTCTTCTATCCAACTTTCATAGTTAAATAGATCCATTGAAAATGCCTTACTTTTATTGATAAGATTTACAACATTGCTTTGATTATTTTGAAGTAAAAAAGAAGCAGATCTAAAATAGTTCTTAGGAATATTCCGATAATTACTTTCGTTTTTTAGTTTATCTTTAACTAATTTAAAAATGCTAAAACTCTCAACTGCACATATTTCTATTTCGTTGATTGTGAATTCTACATCAGGTTTATCAGTTGGATCAAATCTAATTTTCAGTACAGGCTTATGCACAAAAAAGAAGCACTCAATAAAACCATTATGAGAATGAGGCAAATTCAGTATCTCTTGTTCGTTATAGCCTGAGCCAGTATCAAAATAAAATTTTGGGTTATTAATTTTCCCCTTAACAACAGTGAAATCAAACAAAAATTTATAATAGCCGCGGTTAATTCTCGCTTTTAATTCAATATTCAACTGAGGATCTGTACCATAAGTAGTATAAACTTCTGCATCACTAAAGGAATTTACTACATTAATATCATATACATCTTGTAACCTATCTACAAAATTAAAACGAGCACCTTTAACCTTTGTAAGTTTCATCAAAGTACATTAAAATCATTAAGCGATAAATTGTATTAATTATCTTTTAACTTTTCTTTCACAACCCCCCAAAGGGTATTTTTTGAATATTTGCTGCTCAAAATCTCAAGTTGCTGTTTTAAGCTAATATTAAGTTCGCCCAATTTCATTAACTTATCTTCCTTAGAATCAATTTGTTGCAACAACTTTTCAATAGTTTGATTAAGAACTTCCAGTTGAATTCTGGTATTTTCTCTTTCCAAAGCTTTTTCTTTAACAATATTCCGCAGTGTATCCTCCTTTTGTATTACCTGTTTTACCATTTCTTCCATTTGCTGGCTGTTAATACCGCTTTCTTTGATGCTATCTGATAAAAAGCTGACCTTATTTTCTAAAAGATTTTCTACACGTTGCATAACAAGATCAAATGCATCTTCAACATAGTGGCTTTGCTTATCCAGAAAAGATACAACAGCACCTTCTATCGACTTCCTATAATTTATCTCCTCAAATTCTTTATTTATATATTCTTGGGAAATCTCTGAAACGTTAATATCAATTAGGAGATCATGGCAGGATTGAATATCGGGAACATCAAACTCTATACTGGGATCATCTGATAATGCAAGAACCAAAAATTTATTTGTATAGATAGAGCTTTTTAACAATAAAAGGTTGTTTGCCAAAAAATGAAATTTTTTATCGGAGTCTAAGCAAAAAAGAATCTTTTCACTACAACTTCTTAACTTTAATTTGCTCAAGTAAAAAGCACCACGCTTTTCTCCAAGGTCAACCCTTAAACTAGATACTGCCCCCTTTATATCTTTAAGAGCAATTAAAGTTTTATCATCTTGTTTAGCAAGATTTATATAATATCGAAAAGAATCCTGCTCACTGAAGGATTCTCCAGAATTTTTCCAAAATAATTGAATATCTAAATCGTGCAATGGCAAAAGAAAATCTACAGATTCTCTTTTAGTATTAGAAGTGTTTTTTATATATGGGATCAATCTATTACCAATGCTTGAAGGGGTGCTATATGTTACTGTTTCAATAAAACATTTCTCCCAAGAAAGGCAACGATTAAATTCAACTTCAGTTAAATCAATTGAGTTCTTTAGCAGTGCCAAAGTTAAACCTAAGACATCATCAGGTACTTGATCATTTGAATCTCTAAAGGAGAAAATCCTCAATAAACTATTGTATATTCCTCTGAAAAAAACATAGAATAAAGGTATATTTTCATGATAATACCACTCTAAGTCAAAAAATGCCGCTACACCATTATCCTGTATAATAATATTGAATGGTGTTAGATCAAAATAAGCTCTATCTAAATAAGGCCTTCCTTCAACTTGAAAACTTTGCTCAATTAGTATGTGATAATACTTATCTGACCATTTTTTTAAGTCATCATAGTTCCATTTATCATTTGAAGTTATATTAATTGCCTCTTTAAAAAGGAGTTCTCCAAACAAAAATTTTTCATCAAAGAGCCTATGTTCAATATTGTTAGCAGTTGAAAATGAGTTGTACAGCTTTTTTCTAACAACTTCTATATCATTGACAGTATTTAGTCTGTAGTTATTCTCCTTGCAGAATTCGCGTTTCCTTGAGGTACTATATGAATATGCAAGAACATCTGTGTTAACAACATCAACATTGTTGCTAGAGCAAATCAAAAAAGAGTTTGAAAATTCAGAGAGTAGTTGATTTTTTTCTAGTGCTTCTCCAACAAGGGATGAAGAAAATCTTGTATCGTATGTCTTTGCTTGATGATATTCATATTTTTCCAATAGTAAATCTTTCACTGAAAAAGATTTATCACGGAGCCCCTGCTCTGTGATCACAGTATCAGGAAATTTATAATCAGGAAAAGGGTAATAGAAATTGTTTTTTTTAAATCCTGCTAATTTCAATAGGTCAATAATTTCCAGCCTACCAAAGGTGACTGCCGTATCTTTACGGTACTTGTTTTCTAGTCCAAAATATTCTTTTCCTACATGATCCTCCGGTGCACCTAACCAATACTTTAATCCCAATTTATTTTCAATAGCGATTATATTTTCGCCAGATTCCGTTAGCATTTGTTTTACTTTAGATAGCATTGCTAAGGGTGCATTATCTGCCTCAAAGTAGAGGTTGCTATACTCTAGCACCCCAATAAGTGTAATAAAATCAAACTTATCATCCCACACAAAGCTTTGAAAGCTATCACAAACAACAGTTACATTCTTTAAATCCCGACATCTCTCAGCTGTTATAGATGCCCTTCTGGCGCTACCTTCAACAGCTACTACTATACATCCTAATTCTCCTAAAAACCGTGTTATTGCTCCACAACCAGCCCCTATTTCTAAAACTTTTTTTCCTTTTAATTTATCAGCTAAGGGGCGTAAAATATTTGCCCTTGTAGGTGATAGATGATACAAAGAAGGCCAGTCTTTGATAGCTAAGAAAAGTTCTTCAGAGCCTGTAGCAAGATCGGAGGCAACTTTTACAACATCATATATATATTCTTCAATGTCATCCCCATCAGAATAGTTGAATGCTTTCTCAGTTACTGGGAAAAAAGCTTTTCCCTTTAATTTATAGTTCAAAAGTTGTGTCATATAGTTGAAGATTACAGTAATTTATTTGCTATAACCTATGATTATATATTTTATAATCTTCTGCTTTAATGTACCCAGCATACTCCTGCTCTCATAAGTCCGCTTATAC
The DNA here is from genome assembly GCF_003367245.1 of Pontibacter diazotrophicus. Taxonomy (GTDB): domain Bacteria; phylum Bacteroidota; class Bacteroidia; order Cytophagales; family Hymenobacteraceae; genus Pontibacter; species Pontibacter diazotrophicus. Next base: position 207,757 of record NZ_QRGR01000004.1, read on the forward strand.
CACTCAACGTCCTGCTGAAGCCTATCAATATCATTAAGCAGTTTATTCACAAGTTGTCTGTTCCCATCTGCTATTCGGCGGCTCAAATCCAGGTCTACCATGAGTAGATTGATCTGATCGTTTTTTTCACCCAGCATACTATCTAAACTTCCTACCTTCTCTTCCAGCAATCGAATGGATGCCTGCTTCGCTTCAATTTCTTGCAACAGCTTCCTATGAAGAACTTCTAAAGATTTATGAATGCCTTCTAAGTAATGTTCAGAGGAAGAATTGTGATCTTGAAAAAGTAAAGTTTTTCTCATGGAGAACAATTAGTGATGAAAAGCTTGTTTTATGAAACGGCAGACAGGCTATCAGTTAAGCCGCGATTTCCCTGGTAAATCATTTTATAGCTGCTGAAATTCTGGTTCATGTCAAACTCAGCAGTGCATATATCATGGGAGTGCTGCCCCATGATATCCATCATATCCCGGTTATTGAAGTAGCTCAGGATTTTAATAATGGCTTCGGTTTGATTGGTAAATATGTCTCCGTTCACGCCTCTCTTAATTACATCTTTATTTCCCACACACTCACTCAGCAGCACTGGCTTCCTCAGTGCTAAAGCTTCAAGCACTCCAAAAGAAAGCCCTTCGAAAACGGAGGTAGATATATAAACATCTGCCTGGGCAACCAGTTCTTTGATTTGTACAGATGGCACCCAACCTGTAACTTTTATATTCTTCGCTGTCAGGCAAGGCTTTTCAACTCCGTCGCCAGCCCATATAAATTCAAACTGGTCAAATTCCTCAAAGTAGGAGGCAATAGTATTGAACAAAGAGGGGTTCTTTTGATTTTCTATTCTCCCAGTGGTAATAATACAAAATTTCCCGTTAGCAGCTTTAGGCTTTGACGGCTCTGAAGCAAATGCCATCGAAATGCCATTATTGACATACGTAGCCTTGATCCCACGCTTTTTATACTCCACTAATTCAGAAGCAGAGCAGCAAACAACCTCTCCTCCTATCCTGTTTCCAAAACGCTCCAGCTGCTGGTAAAAAAAATTATTAAGTGAGTTTCCTCCTGATAAAAACGGAGCTCCGTTTGGCGTATAAACAACCTTCTCTATTCCAGCCATCCGACAGGCTATTCTTCCTAAAAGACCGCTTTTAGAGGAATGTAAGTGCACCGCATCCACCAGGTTCTTGCGTTTTAGTCTTCTCAGAATTTTGTATAACTCATTCAGAGCCAAAAGATCTTTGAGAGGGTTGATAGAACGTTGCGCTGACTTCCACCTGATGAACCGGACATTCTTTTTCGGGAAAGAATGCTTCACTTCTTTGGCTGACATCACCTGATTCCGCTCTCCATGAATTACGATATGTAACTCATCTGGCATTGTCTCCGTAAGGGAGCGTACAAACACAGCAACTCCAGCAGCGAAGGGTTCTACAACATGTACAACTATCATAAGTTTGTATAATCAGAGCGAAATAGAAGAATAAGGTGTTTTCAGGCGTTTTATTCAGGCGCTAATGTAGCTATAATTTTCATTAAAAAAAGTGTTGCAGCTTTCAATATTTCTATATTGAATATTTAATTTTTTTAATTATAAATTACCTGAAATTAGTTCAATTTGCTTTACCGTTAATTCGCTCTCCTTTTTCGGTTCTTTAGCAGCAGTATAAGATAGTACGGCACTAACATCATAGCTCTTAACTTGGCCATACCCAGTAATTTAAGATGAGGTATGCTTCCAAATTCAGAAACCACATTATACCTTCCCTTCAACTGCTTTTTTCTGTTTTTGATAGAGATGCCTTTTACATTTATTTCACAAGTCACCAAAAAATCATCTAGTATAGCTGTTTTTGTTCTTTTTACCATACGCCAGAAGTAGGCATAATCTTCGACGTGCGGATAGTTGGTGGGGTAATAGCCCAGTGTTTTTATTAATTCAACGCGAAACATCACAGTAGGATGAATAAATACATTCCTGTAGTGCATTTCTCTTATTATTTTACTATGAGCAGTTGGCGTAGAATAGCCATATTGTAACGTTGCGTTTGGTGTCTGGAAAGTACACCAGGAGCCTATAAAACCAATTGCTGGATTGGCATTTAGAAAAGTCACTTGCTTATAGAACTTTTCCGGGTGGCAGATATCCGCACAATCTAATCGTGCAATATACCTGACACAAAGATTATCTTCAATCCATTTTAAGCCTGCATTCAAGGCAAGCGTAATGCCGCTGTTCTGCTCCAGATTAAGCACATGAATACTCGGAAAGTTAATATTAGAATTTCTTAATATATCTAATGTTACCGGCACCTCACTCCCATCATCCACAACCAGTACCAATAGCTTACCAGGGGGGTAACAAATACTTTGCAAAGTTCTAAATAAGCCAGGCAGGTTGTTATAGCATGGAATCAGTACACAAACATCCAGAGGCTCATAAGAATTGCTCACGCTAAAACAGTATAAATAATAGTTGCTGCAATTTTACTGCAAGCACTCCTAATTAAAAAGCTAAAGCTGCTGTTTTTATACAATGGTTTAAGTTTAACTATGTGTCAAAATGACTTACCACCACAAGTTTGCCACCAGGCAGGAGGCCCGACTGGCTGTATTTCACTACATCGAGAGTTTCTACAACCGGAAAAGGAGACACTCAGCGCTTGGGTACCTGACTCCTTGCCAATAGGAAAGCCTGTTGTACAGCCAGGCTGTGGCTGCCTGGAAAAAGTATCCAGTAAAACATAGCTATTCCAGACCGTCTGCCAGGGCGGAAGCTTTGAAGGCAATATGCGCCACTGAATGCCCCCTTTGCTCACATAGAAGATGGCATTGAGGATGCTGGGCAGCGGCCAGAGGCGCTTCCTACCGAGTATTTCATCTCCTATACCTTTTCTAAACATTGCCATTGGGTGTCGGTTAAATCACCTCGGTAAGCCATAAGTCAGCAAACTTTTCTTACCCAACAGCCGGCACCTGCTTTTTTATCCAGCTAAATCAAAACAGCCTCTAAGGCGGGACATCTTAAAAAAAGAAGCCGCTGTCTTTAATTAGACAGCGGCTTCTTTTTTTAAGATTTGACTTTTAGGCTATGCGGCGTTTATTAGATGACTCCATGATAAAAGCAACAAAAAAACCTGCTAGCAAACCTATTCCCCCTCCAACAACAAGAAACTTACTCAGTTTGGGCCCAGTTGGCCGGGAACGAGGAGTAAAGCTGTTTACCACCTGGACATTGTCAAGCTGCTCTAACTTAGCCTCCAGTTCAACTTGCTTTTGGTAAAGGCTCATACTCTCGCGGTACAGGTTTGTCGGGTCTATCGGTTCGCCGTAAACAAATCCATTTACAGGCCCTCTGGGTGTAACAACGGTATTCTTAACGCTATCTATGGATTCTACCTGACTTTTAAGTTTTGCTATAAGGCTTTCGATTTCCCTTTGCCTGATGCGTTTCTGCTTTGAAAAGTAGGGGTTGTTTTCAAGATAATTTGTTAATGCCGGCTCCATCTCCTCAAAAAGCATATTGTCGTACAATGATAGCTCAATTCTAAATGGAGAACCAGTCAAGATGCTGTCATCAGCTATTCTATCCTGATCTAAATTCGAGAACCGCATCTCTCTGATTTGTCTAGCCTCAACCTCACCAATATCTAGGCTTCTAGATACTGCGCTAGTATTGTTCTCCTTTATCAGGTCTGACAGGTTATTGAGCTGATTTTCGATAAACTCATTCCGGATATCTGCTAAAACAAGCGTGATGGAGGAAGTGTAATAAGGTGTCTTAGTTGAGTAAAACCAATAACTCAACCCAAGGCCAAGGGCGACGAATAGCAGAATCAAGACAATATGCTTCCATATGACATGGAACACATAGAATATTCCGCCCAGCACCCATTTCATTCCATAGCCGATCCTGTCCATAATCAAAGACAGATCAATTTCATCGCTACTGGCTCCTTTGTTTACGACTTCTATTTTTTTCTCTTTGTACATAATAAATCAACAAAGCGCAAATATACTAATAACTCTTTCATGTGTTAAATAATAAAACCCCCTTCTTCTTTAATGATGAATTAGAAGAACTCCTCCTCCACTGACTAATGAATATGCTGGTAATGCTGTTTGTAAATAAGAAAAAAATGTCCTCTTTTGTAGCGCTAACTTTCAGAAAATCCTTCTGAAGAAATTTATGTAATTAGATTATCTCTGGCAGATAACAATGCATACTTATACATAATTAACAAAGAAGTTACAGCCCCTATGCAATTAGTAAAAGCTATTTACAGAAATATGATTCCAGACAATATAAAGTGGAAGATTTGGAACATTAAAAATCGTAACACTGAGAATGGAATCCTAAAGCAAGAGATTTTAGATTATTATTCCCGCATACCAGAGGATAAGAAAGACGAGGAGATAAAGAAAGTGCTTGGCTTTATTCAAAAATATGAGCTAGTCACATTCCCTTACCCTTTCATTTATGATTATAAAATAGACTCGGTTAAGGTCTACAGAGACGATAAACTGGACTTGCCTTTTGTGATGTTACAAGACAAGAGGCTGTATTATAAGAGAAATTGGGATGAGCAGTCTATAAAAGAGAACTTTAACTTCCTCTCTATCGAACAAGACCCTAAATCACCTCACCGGTACCTGACAGATACTTTTAAAGTTAAGGAGGGCGCTGTTGTAATGGACATCGGGGCCGCAGAGGGTAATTTTGGTTTAAGTGTCATAGACAAAATCAGCAAGCTATACATTTTTGAGGCAGACCCGGACTGGAAGGAAGCTTTAGAGGCTACGTTTGCCCCCTGGAGCGCCAAAGTCCGGATCATAAACAAGTATGTGTCTGATACAAATGACGCCAACAGCGTCTCCATCGACGAGTTTTTGAAAGACAAACAAAAAGCTGACTTTTTGAAAATTGACGTAGAAGGTGCAGAATCTCGTATTCTGGCGGGGGCGCACCAACTTCTAACGGAAAAAAAGGGCCAGAATATAGCCATCTGCACCTATCATAAGCAGCATGATAGTGTTGAGCTGGCCGAGGTATTAAAGAGATACCAGTTTGATATCGCATACTCCCAAGGCTATATGTTCTTTTTAGAGGACAAGCAAAGTGCGCCATATGTAAGGAAAGGACTAATTAGAGCGCACAAGTAAATTGCTCCATTCCTAAAGCATAGCAACAGAAAAAGATGTTAGTCAGCGTAATCATCCCTACCTATAACCATGAAAAGTATTTACCACAACGGCTTGAGAGTGTCCTAAATCAAACTTTTCAAGATTTTGAGGTCATCATTTTAGATGATTGTTCCCCCGACAACAGCCGGAACATACTGGAACAATACCGTAATCACCTTAAAGTCAGTCATATAGTTTATAATGAGGTGAACAGTGGCTCTACTTTCAAACAGTGGAACAAAGGGATTCAACTGGCAAAAGGAGAATGGATTTGGATTGCAGAAAGTGATGACAAGGCAGATCTTCGTTTGCTTGCAACATTAGTAAGTGCTATCCAAAATGCTCCCAAAACCGGTATCGCCTACTGCCAGTCATACAGGATGAATGACAAAGGTGAAGTAACAGGCGACTGGCTTGACTGGACGGATGACCTGGATAGTGAGCTTTTCAGGAAAGATTTTAGCATGAGCGGCGTCAGGTACATCGAAAAGTACCTTATCCACAAGAATACCATTCCCAATGCAAGTGCAGTTCTGTTTAAAAAGGAGCACTACCAATCTGTGGGAGGAGCAGACGAAAGCATCAGGAACTGCAGCGATTGGGAGCTTTGGTTGAGGATACTACTGATCGGTGACCTGCTGCATATAGCTGAGCCTCTTAACTATTTCAGGTACCATAATCAAAGTGTAATAGCCAGGGCAATCAGCGAAAAGGAGAAGAATGTGTACTTAGAGCGGTATGACAGAAAAATGCGTCTTCGATTCCAGGAAAACGTCACCAAGGCTTTCAGAGAACTAGCAGCTTACGACAAAATACTCCGCCAAAACAGCGACTATATCCTGGAAGAAAACATTTATGAGGCATTAACTGCAATCAGGGACAGGAACTTTAGCGGTGGTTATAGCAAGCTCAAAAGTCTCTTTAAGGCAGATGTTGCCAGCACCGCAAAAATATTGACAAGCGTGATTCTTAAAGAATCCATCTTCAAAGAGAAAAAAGAGCCTTCAGTTAGTTAATAACGGTTGGAAAAGTCCTGCTCCTAATTCTTCTGTATTAACAGCAAAAAATTGATGCCTTAAGTACTGAGCGCTAAGCACAACACAAGAGCTTATTAGCTGTTACGCCTGCAGAGAGACTGTTGCAGCTCGTCTTTCATTGGCCAAGGGCAATTTAATTTATATATTTGATGTTAATACGTATAGGTCTGTACAACAGAAGAAATAAAACGTTAGTTGAAAAAAATAAAACAAAGGCTATCTAACATCAGCAATTTTGTTGATGATGAATACAGACCTCTTCTGGCGAACTTCCTCTCTTTAGGGATCATACAGGGATCAAACTTTCTGCTGTCCATCATTACATTCCCTTATGTGGTAAGAGTTATCGGTGTAGAAAGCTTCGGCCTCATCACCTTACTTCAGACCATCATGCTGTATTTCGTAGTTCTGACTGACTACGGATTTAACCTGACGGCTACAAAAGAGGTGTCTGTCCATAGAAATGATGTAGACAGACTGTCAAAAATATTTTCGGAGGTAATGGTAACGAAAGCAGTGTTACTTGTTCTATCCTTCATCTTATTCGCTTCTGCACTTTTACTCATCCCTAATTTTGAAGACTATCAGCTGATAGCGCTGTTAAGCTTTTCCATTGTTGTGGGGCAGTTGCTACAACCGCAATGGCTTTTTCAGGGGGTTGAGCAAATGAAATACATGACCTATATCAACATTACGATTAGGGCTTTGTATGCCATTGGCATTTTCACCTTCATCAGCCAGGCACAGGACTACCTTTACATCAACCTCATAAATGGCATCAGCTTGATCATAGGAGGAGTCATCAGCCTAATCATTGTGTTCAAAAAGTTTAACCTTAAATTCACCATTCCCGGAATAAACCAGATCATACAGCAGCTTAAAGACAGCTGGAGTATCTTTTTTTCAACGATCAGTGTTTCAATAGCCAATAATACCAACATCGTTATACTAGGACTGTTTGCCAGTCCTCTTGTCATTGGGTATTATAGCATTGCTGAGAAAGTTTTCCAGATCATGCGAACCTTTGCGGTTATTTTATATCAGGTTGTTTATCCCCGAATATGTATGCTGGCAGAAAGATCATTCTCTGAGCTGGCAATTTTCCTTAAGCTGATCTTTAAAGCTATACTTTTGACTTTCCTGCCTCTTTCTGTGCTGGTCTTTATTCTGTCTGACTATATTGTTTACTTAGTTGCAGGAGAGTACTTAAGTGAAGCATCTTTGGTTTTAAGAATTATATGCTTTGGCCCCTTAATGGCAGCTCTTAACATTCCCCCTGCTCAAACCATGCTGGCCTACAGACTAACTAAAAGCTTCACTATCATCGTTAGCATCGGAGCCGCAGTGAATGTGGGTTTAAACTTTATACTGGCCTATTATTTCAAAGCCACCGGAACAGCCTTTAGTATTCTGGCAACAGAGACTTTGATTACAATACTACTGTATATTACTTTGTACAGGAATTTTCCTGAGTATTGTTTTTTTCATAAAGATGTTGCGGCGAAGAAAATTCCTCAAGCAGACCTTATAAAATAGAGCAGCATACAGGCTTCAGTTCTACTACAAAAACAGATTAGAAATGGTAACAAATGTAGCCGGCGTTATAGTCTTATATAACCCCCAGCCAGATGTAATTGAAAACATAAAAACGTACAGCCATAGTGTAAAAAAGCTTTTTGCAGTAGATAACTCAGAGAAAATTGCAGAAGACACAATAAGGAAGATTCAGTCCGAGTTTGCTAACCTGGAATACATACCGCTCCATCAAAACAAGGGAATTGCTACAGCCTTGAATGTAGGAGCAACAAAAGCCTGCGAAGAAAACTTTGAATGGCTCCTTACTATGGACCAGGACAGCAAAGCTAGCAAAGGAATGGTGCAGGAGCTGTTGAAGACAACAGAAACAATTGACAAGGATAAGATAGGTATAATTGCACCAAGATATATCTTAGATTCCACACAACAGGAAGCCCACGACGGCATAGAAGAAACAGATATTACTATCACTTCTGGTAACCTGCTTAACCTAAAGGCTTTTGCCATAGCAGGGCCTTTCCGGGATGAGTTGTTTATTGACTATGTGGACCATGAGTATTGCCTCCGCCTATGGCAAAAGGGATATAAGGTGCTGATTAATAATAACGTTGAAATCTTTCATCAGATAGGCACTTCCAGCTTTCATACATTCTTTGGAATGAAGCTAGGCAGCACAAACCACAACTATATCAGAAGATACTATATCACAAGAAACCGCTTAGAGATATTAAACCAATTTAAAAAAGACTTTCCTGCCTACTATCATTCCCAGAAGTTTCATAACCTGAGAGAAATAGGCAAAGTGATTCTTTTTGAAGCCGACAAACTACGGAAAATCAAAAGTTTCATCAAAGGCTACATGGACTATAAAAGAAAGAAATTCGGGAAGTATAAATCTTAATGGCACCATTAAGTAATACTTTCTTTGGCTACTAAACTTGAAAGTCTGCACTTTTGCTCCTGTACTCAATAATAAACTGCCGAAGCATATAACACTTCTATAGAGAATTTAGAAAAACCTTATGGTTTACATCATTCTGCTGAATTACATTAACTGGAAGGACACAATAGAATGTCTTGAAAGCGTTCTTAAGCTTGATTATCCAGCATTCAGGATAATCCTCATAGATAACGCTTCTTCTAATGACTCTCTTTACCACATCCATGACTGGGCATACGGAAAAGGTGATCAGCAGCTGGCACCTAACCCACAGCTTGGGCATTTAGTATACCCTCTGATCCAAAAACCCTTAGCGTACAGGCACCTGAGCAAAACTGAAGCTTTGTCTGTTCCAGAAATAACGGACCCCTTGCCACCGCTTATCACCATACAGGCAGGTGACAACAGAGGGTTTGCGGCAGGTAACAACATAGGCATCTCCTACGCCCTGAAGCAAAGCGAATGCGATTACATTTGGCTACTGAACAACGATACCCTGGTGGAAAGAGATGCCCTGACACAACTAGTAAAGCATCATCAGCTTTCTACCGGGAATTTAGGTATTTTAGGTTCAAAGCTTCTATACTATCACGAACCAGGCTTAATTCAGGCTATTGCCGGAAAATACAACAAATGGCTTTGCACCACCCATCATATAGGTGGAGACATAACAGATAAAGGGCAGTTTGATCCTCCCTATATACCCGAAGCAGACTATATTGTTGGAGCCTCCATGTTTGTAAGCAGAGCCTTTGTAGAAGACGTCGGATTAATGAGGGAAGACTATTTCCTGTATTTCGAGGAACTTGACTGGACTTTCAGAGGCAAACAGAAAGGCTGGAGCATTGGTGTTTGCACCACCAGCAAGGTCTATCATAAAGAAGGGGCCAGCATCAATGCAAAAGAGAAAAAAAGCGAGTTAGCAGACTTTTATTCTCTCCGGAACCGTCTGGTTTTTACAAAACGCTTCTTCCCTGTCGCTTTACCACTTATTTATCTAAGTTTCCTTGGCGTGGCATTGAACCGATTAAAGAGAGGCCAATTCAGAAGACTGGGGATGATTTTGAAGATTATTTTCAGTACCTGATAACTTCACCATAAAAGAATCTACTCCTAACTGAATACAAGCAATTCAGGCAATGCTGACTACTTCTGGCTGCTGCTTTTGGTTTCTCAGGTAATGGAAAGCAAAAACTGAATTGAAGAGCGCATAGAACACCACCCCTTTTTGTCTACCCAATGTTGATTCAGTAAAGCTGCATAGCATAAAGATGGTCAGGAACAGCGTATATAGCCACTTCTTGTACTTTATACTGAGCACAAACGGAAACACGAGGGAAGCTATAAATAACAATGCCCCAGGTAAGCCATGCCTAGCCATTTCCTCCAGAAACTCATTATGGGCATTTAAGAGGTATTGGTCGCCCCAGAAGCTTTCTTCAGTGTAACAAACCTGCAGGTGGTCTTGCACATCCCCTGTTCCCACTCCATACATCCAGGCTTTCTGGTCTTCCAAAATCTTAAAAGAGCACCGCCACTTGATGAGCCTGGGGGTAAAAGGACTGTGTACTCCCCTTAAGCTTTCGAACTCAGCAATTTTATTCTTTGTGTTAGGAAGGCTTAAAACTATCAAGCCAATTACAGCACATACAAGAGCAGCTCCTACAATATACTTCAGCTTTTTATAAATTATAACCTTATAAATGATGGTTGCAAAGAGCAGAAGAAAGGAAGTAAAAACAGCAGTCCGGGCTGCCAGAATAACCAAGAAAGAATACAAAAGCACCGAAACGATAAAAAAGGGAATCCTATACTTCCTACTCCAGGTAGACTCTTTTGAAAAAGCCATATATAGAGCTGCTGCAACTGCAAACACCATGTACATACCGCTATAAGCATGGTGAAAGCCGATAACGTTATCGATATACTCCGTTAACCCGGAATCAAAATTCAGCAAATCATAATTTATGAAAAGCACAGACAGGGCATAAATGCTGAGTACTGTACATGCTAAAATAAAGGCGGTTACGATATAATGTACATGCTTTAGCTGTAACTTTTCTAACCCTGCCAGAACAAACGGCAAAATAAACAGAGCTGCTTTGCGTTCTATTTTACCCAAGCCTTCCTTCATATCAGAGGTATAGAACAAGCCAATGACCTGAATGAGGAATACGGCCAGAAACAGCAGACATAACTTATTTGTAAATGCAGCTTTAAACTTTTCTTTGTAGTGGCCAGACAATATCCAGGTCAGCACCAGGAGCCCAATCGCTATGTTGTTGATACCGATAGAGAAAGGCAGTGTCAGCGCTATAAGGATTAGGCTGAGCAATTGCACCCTGTACCATATAGAATAACGACTACTGTTTATCATCTTACCGAAACCTGACAGCATATTATAGCGGGTCTTGTACATCTCCTGCCGGTATCATGGCTTCCTGTCTTTTCTGATAATTCACGTAGACAAAATACAGCCCCAATACTATCACAAAAGGCAGCGCATTGGAGGGTGTTGTGATCCGATGTTCTGTAAAACTCATGATAGAAAGATTAAAAAACGATATGAGTAAGAAGTCTCTGGTTACAGGATGATAATTGTTGTTTTGCAAATATCTGTAAACGGACATCCAGAAGGTAAGAAATAGTAAAAGGCCGATGATTCCCTGCTCTCCTAAAAAATGCAGGAAAGAATGATGGGCATGGGAATCATTATAAACCTTGTCCTCTTGCTTGTTTGTTGTCACAATAAAAGGGATGACATCCTTGTAAACAAAAGGCACGTCATTTAATGACCCGAACCCTGTGCCAACAAACGGAGAATGCAGAAAACTATCTACTGCGCGTGGCCAGGTTTCATATATCCGGATATAAACATTGTTGAGTTTTGTTGAAACAGACCCGAATTTCTGATTGGCAAAGATGTCGTAATTCTCATATATACTATTACCGGGCCCATTCTGTATATGCTTCTTATAATCCGGGTAAGTATTAAATAGTATTAGCCCCTGCACAACGGTCATCGAAACAAACAGGAGCGAAATGAGGTAGCTTTTTCTCATTCTAAAAAATAACAGGCACATTATTCCCAACCCTAGCCCAAGCATAGATCCTCTTGAATAAGTAGAGTACAGGAAAAGCACGTTTATAACCAGAAGAAGCAGGTTTGTATACGTCCTTCTTTCAAGGAAGAAAAGAAATGCCAACGAAGTAACAAGGCTGAAAAACCCTCCGGCTCCATTCGTAGATAAGAACAAGCCGAAGAAGGCAAGATCAGGACGAAACAAATAAGGGATGTAAACTATTATATTTACAGCTGTTGAGAATAAAAGGAAGTACTTCAAAATTCTTTTTATATCCAGATTAAAACTAAAGAAGGGCAGTACCAACAAAGGGAGGTAAGAGATAAAAAAGTTACCATCATACCTGTAAAAGCCAAACTGCAGAAAGGATTCTGGATGATAAAGAAGCGTACTGATTACGGTAAAAATAGTAAAAAGAAGCAACCAGAAGACCGGCCGCGGCACATACTGCTTGTTTACATAAACCAACGGTAAAAGTAAAGCAGCAATTAAAGTAGGCAATGGACTAATATAGACTAAATTCGTCATAGTCCCGAACAGGCCCAGAATCGTTGCTGCAATTAATATCCTTTTGAGCATTATCTACTCCCTGTTTTTTTCGATTATACCCACTATTTTTTTAGCAGATTCTTCCCAGGAAAATGCCAGACTTCTGTTATACCCTTTCATGATCAAAGACTTCCTCATGCGTTCATTCCCTAACAGCGTCTTTATGGCCTCCGCAATCTCTTCTGTGTTGGCAGGATCAACGTAGTAGCTAGCATCACCACACACTTCTGGCAAGCTTGTAGTCTTGGATACCACGGTGGCACAACCACAACGCATGGCTTCCAGGGGAGGAATGCCAAAGCCTTCGAACATAGAAGGATAAACAAAAAGCCTTGCATGGTAATAAGTGCTTTTGAGCTCTTCGTCAGACAAATATCCGGCTAAAACAACAGATGGATTCCCCTGAAGTAATTGATGTAACGCAGTATCATTGAATATCTTAGACCCTGCTCCCACAATCACCAACTTCGTATCGGCTAAGCGGCACAATTCATAGGCTTGTATCAACCTCTTCAGATTCTTCCTGGGATCCAGAGAGCCTACAGCTAAGATGTAGTTCCCATATTTGTTTTGCAGCACATCTGCCGGACTGAAAAAGTCCTCAGAAACGGCATTATATATCACATCTACGTTAGATTCAGCAATACCCAATAGTTCCACAATCGTTCTTCTAGAGTAGTTGCTAACAGTAAGTACTCTTTTAGAGCTTTTAGCTATAAGGGGAATGGTATACCTATAAAACGTTGAGAATGCTTGAGAAAACCACTTTGGGTTAATCAAAAAGGATAGATCATGAATACAAACAATCTTGTTCTGATACCATATGGGACCTGTATTACACAAGTTAATTAAAAGAGGCTGGCCAGTTGCGTTCAAAAAAAAGGGCAGTTCAATCTGCTCCCACAGGTGGCCTGCCAACCTCCCGTATTCCTCTACATGAAGAATCTCAGCGATATCTTTATGTAATATGTTTTTGGGTGCTATAAATTTTGCTTCCGGGAGAAACTGCTTTAACCGCAGGCAAATTTCAACAGCAAAGCGTTGTACACCTGATATAGGTTGTGTCAGAAATCGGGCATTTACTACAACAGGTGGCTTATCGCCTAAAAGCATATCAAAGTATATTAGTGCTTATATTTGATCGCAAAAATAGAAATTAATCTACAACAACTGAGTGAATATTTATCAAGCAAATCAAATTGAGATCAGTCATTGTAAAGAACATCATGTACAGCTACTTTCAGCCTGTTAGTGCATAATAGGTGATTCTGATCAGAAGAGGAGGCTCTATAGATAATTCCGGCAATTATTTTACACATATTTGATATTAAAACTCCTTCATGATTCATTTTAGTATCTCTTAAAATTTTTTACTCTTTATACCATATATTTGCAGGATTATCCTTAAACCTGAATTCTATAAACAGCAAGTTCTTGAGGTTCCAAAACGTTTTACTGGAAAATACACTAACGCCGCTGACCTAAAGGGAAATCCCAAATTCAGTAGCTGTTACAGCCCCAGACTATAATTGCTTCAGAATAAATTGATTATTATCAATGATAGAAAATCTTAGAATTGCGATAGTACATGAGTGGTTTGTAGATTACTCTGGTTCAGAGCGGGTTGTGGAGCAACTGCTTCATATCTTTCCTGATGCTGATCTCTTTTCTGTGATTGAGTTTATGCCTGAGCACCTGAAGCAGCATATTCACCATAAAAAAGTTACCACTACCTTCATTCAAAAGCTGCCCTTCGCTAAGAAACATTATAGAAATTACCTGGCATTGATGCCGCTGGCAATTGAGCAGCTAGATATTTCAGCCTATGATATTATTCTAACTAGCAGCCATGCTGTAGCCAAAGGGGTACTGACTCATGCCAATCAACTACATATTTGCTACTGCCACTCTCCTATCCGCTACGCATGGGATCTTTATCATCAATACCTGAAAGAGTCCGGGCTCTCGAAAGGCTTCAAGGGTTTTGTTGCCAAGATAATATTGCATTATATAAGAAACTGGGATTACACTACTGCAAACAGGGTTGACTATTTTATAGCGAACTCCGCTTACATAGGTAGAAGAATCCTGAAAGTATATAACAAAAAAGCCACAGTTATTTACCCTCCGGTAAATGTGGAGAGTTTTTCCTTTGCGCCACATAAAGAAGAATTTTATCTTACGGCGTCCAGACTAGTCCCCTATAAAAAAATTGACCTTATAGTAGAAGCTTTTAGCCAATTACCCCATAAAAAACTCATTGTTATTGGGGAGGGGCCGGATCTAAAGAAGATTAAGTCTAAAGCAACAAGCAATATCACGCTGCTTGGTTACCAGTCGTTCGATGTACTGAACAGCCACCTGCAGCGGGCAAAAGCTTTTGTTTTCGCGGCAGAAGAAGACTTCGGCATTGCACCCGTTGAAGCACAGGCTTGTGGAACGCCAGTTATTGCCTACGGTAAAGGCGGTGTTTGTGAAACGGTGATAGATGGCAAAACAGGTATTCTCTATAAAGAGCAAACAGTTTCCTCTCTTATAGAGGCAATTCATAGATTTGAAGCCGTGTCAGAGGCTTTTAATCCGATAGAAATTAGAGAGAATGCAGCAAGGTTCAGCAATAAAACTTTCCATGAAGCAATCATCTCCTTTGTTGAAAGCAAGCTTACAACCAAACTTGCAGTTGAGGATGTTGCTTAATGACACTACATTTTCTGATATTTGTGCTCAAATAGCCTTATGCCTGGTTTATATAATAAATACATAAAACTAACGCACTCCTTAGGTGACTTAGCAGCACTTTCTATCTCTAATGTGGCTGCTTATGTTGCAGTAAATGGAGCTACAAGCGGCTTCTTGTCTGCAGGGCATCATATGTTCCTGCTCTATTCGGTATTAGCCTGGATAATATGCAACCTCCTTTTAGGAACCTATAAATATTACAAAGTTGGTCGCAGGCTGTGGGTTATTTTTGATGTCTTCAAAGTTTTTCTACTCTATGTCCTGCTCATAGAAGCGACACTCAATATCATTGATCATTTAGCTTTTCCAAGATCTTATCTTCTCTTTCATTACCTTTTCCTAAGCTTGATAGTACTAAGCTGGAGGATAGCAGTTACTTATATTATTAGATTCCTGCGCAGGAGAGGCTACAATTCCAGAAAGGTCATCATTGTAGGGTATAGTAAAACAGGTAAAGAGCTTAGAGACTTCTTTTACAACCACCCGGAATATGGATACAGGTTCGAAGGCTTTTTTGATGATAACGCTACAGGAGAACGACAGGTTATCGGAAGAATAGAAGACGTGGAAAGGTATGTTCTGAAACATGAAGTCAACGAGGTATATTGCGCTGCATTTGCATTGAAGAAGGAGCAAATTGTTTCTCTTATGCAATTTTCTGATAACAACCTGGTGCGCATGAAGTTTTTACCTGAACCAGGTAGTTTCAGCTACCAAAAGCTCAAGATAGATTTTAGTGATTTGCTACCCATTCTGGTAGCTCGTTCAATTCCGCTGGACGATGCCATCAATAAACTTTTGAAGCGTACCTTTGATATCGCTTTCTCTCTTTTTGTTATCATTTTCTTACTGTCATGGCTTTTGCCTATACTGGCTATCATTATAAAGCTGGACTCCAAAGGCCCTGTTTTCTTCGGCCAGGTGCGCTCTGGCATCAATAATAAAACTTTCTTGTGCTGGAAGCTACGGTCCATGTATATTAACACAGAGGCAAACTCCCAACTCGCACGCCGTGGAGATTCGAGAATTACACCTGTAGGTGCCTTTCTGAGGAAAACGAGCCTGGATGAGCTTCCTCAGTTCTTTAATGTCCTGATGGGGCAGATGTCTATTGTAGGTCCCCGGCCACATATGCTAAAGGCAGATCAGGAATACGCGCTTATTGCTGAAAAATATATGGTGCGTCATTTTATCAAGCCTGGTGTAACGGGGCTGTCGCAAGTAAGAGGATACCGTGGCGATACGACCGCTGACTATCAGGTGCGTGGCCGTGTGAAACTGGACATCTTCTACCTCGAGAACTGGACCTTCCTTTTGGATATAAAAATCATCTTTTACACCATCTATAATGCCATCAGAGGCGATAAGGCTGCTTTCTAGTACTGCTGTTGCTTACTTGGTGCAATACCACCTTTCCGCTAATTAACTCCCACCTTTCGGCAGCTTTTAGTAACTTGCGCCTGCAAACCTGCATGAGCATGAGTAAAGAGAAACCATCTATACCGAAAGGAACCCGCGATTTTGGCCCGGCTGTTGTGGTCAAGAGAAACTATATCTTTGGCGTTATCAAACGCACCTTCGAAAAGTTCGGCTACCTGCCCCTGGAAACACCAGCCATGGAGCAGCTGTCGGTACTGACAGGCAAGTACGGCGATGAGGGTGACCAGTTAATTTTCAAGGTACTGAACTCAGGGGATTTTCTGGCCAAGACAAAGCAAGCCGATATAGACGAAGGGCATAAGCAACTGACGCGTAAGATATCTGAAAAAGCGCTCCGCTACGACCTGACAGTACCCTTTGCGCGCTACGTGGTGATGAACCGCAACGACATCACCTTTCCTTTCAAGCGTTACCAGATACAGCCAGTTTGGCGGGCCGATCGTCCTCAAAAAGGCCGCTACCGTGAATTTTACCAATGCGATGCCGATGTAGTAGGCACAAACTCCCTGCTTTGCGAAGCTGAGATTGTGCAGATGATCAACGAGGTGCTAACAACGCTGGGGCTGACCGACTTCACGATTAAAATAAACCACAGGGGCATACTGGCCGGCATAGCGGAGGCGATAGGTGAAAAAGGACGTGAGGGCGACATTTGTGTTGCCATCGATAAACTCGATAAAATCGGGCAGGAAGGTGTACGCAAAGAGTTGCTGGAGCGAGGCATATCAGAAGAGGCTGTTACAAAGCTGGAGCCGCTTTATTCACTGGAAGGAAGTAACGAGGCTGTTTTAGACCAACTGCATACTCTACTCGGCGACACAGCCGAAGGACAGCGGGGCCTGAAAGACCTGCACGACGTATGGAATTATCTCAGCAGGCTGAATAGTGAGGCACTCAATGCTCAGAACGAATCCGGAAACCCGCGCCTGCTGCTGGATGTAACGCTGGCAAGGGGCCTCTCCTACTACACCGGCTGCATTTTTGAGGTGAAGGTAAACAATGTGAGCATGGGCAGCATCAGCGGTGGTGGCCGCTATGATAACCTTACTGGTATGTTCGGCTTACCGGACGTATCAGGTGTCGGCTTCTCCTTTGGTGTAGATCGTATTTATGATGTCATCGAAGAACTGCAACTGTTCCCGGACAGCAGCCAGGTGGGCACGAAGGCGCTCATCGTGCAGTTCGACAAGGAGTCAGAGATTTATGCTTTGCCGGTGCTGCAAAAGCTGCGCGATGCTGGCATTGCCTCAGAACTTTACCCTGAACCAGCCAAACTGAAGAAGCAAATGGGCTATGCCGACCAGAAAAGTATTCCGTACGTTATCCTGATTGGCTCAGAAGAGATGGCAAGCGGCAAGCTAAAGCTGCGCAATATGGTGCTGGGTGAACAGCAGGATTTGACGATTGATGACATTATCAGCCAACTGAAATAAACGTATGGGCAAGGTCCATTACATCTCAAGTGAGCATCTGAGCCTGGAGGCGATAGACACGATTCTGACGCAGCAGTATACACTGGCGCTGTCTGATGAGGCCGAGCAGCGCATTATGCATTGTCATGAGTATCTGCAGCAGAAAATCAACAGTACTGACCGAAGCATCTATGGCATTAACACTGGCTTCGGCGCACTCTGCAATAAGAAAATATCGCCCGCTGACCTGGAGCAACTGCAGCGAAACCTGGTAATGTCGCATGCCTGTGGCACAGGACCCGAGGTACCACAGGAGGTGGTTAAACTCATGCTGCTGCTCAAAATTCAGTCGCTGGCCTACGGGCACAGCGGAGTGCAGCTGAAAACGGTAAAGCGCCTGATTGACTTCTACAACCGCGAGGTATACCCTATGGTGTACCAGCAGGGCTCGTTAGGTGCCAGCGGAGACTTAGCGCCTTTAGCGCACCTGTGCCTGCCCCTGATAGGTATGGGCGAAGTAAGTTTCCAGGGGTATAAACTGGCCAGCGAGCATGTGCTGGATATGTTTAGCTGGGAACCGGTTGTTTTAAAAGCCAAGGAAGGTCTGGCCCTGCTGAACGGCACTCAATTTATGGCTGCTTACGGTGTGCTGGCACTCCTGCAGGCAAGGAGGCTGGCGCGGCAGGCAGATGTTGTTGGGGCTCTTTCGCTGGATGCTTTTGGTGGACTGCTGGAGCCCTTCAATGAAGCTATTCACCGCCTGCGTCCGCATAAAGGGCAGTTACAGACAGCAGAAGCAGTACGCCAGTTGCTGGAAGGCAGTGAACTGATACAGCAGAAGAAAGAGCATGTGCAGGATCCTTACTCCTTCCGGTGTATGCCGCAGGTGCATGGCGCAACAAAAGATGCACTGGCCTTTGCAGAGCAGGTGTTTCTGACTGAAATTAATTCTGTAACCGATAACCCTAATATTTTTCCGGAGGAAGACGAAATTCTCTCCGGCGGGAATTTTCACGGGCAACCGTTGGCCCTGGCACTGGATTTTATGGCCATTGCCTTGGCAGAGCTTGGTAACATCTCCGAGAGGCGCATCTATCAACTGATTTCTGGCGGGCGCAATCTGCCGGAGTTCCTGATAGCGGAACCTGGCCTGAACTCCGGCTTTATGATCAGCCAGTACACTGCTGCCTCTATCGTGAGCCAGAGTAAACAGCTTTGCAGCCCCGCCTCCATCGACTCTATTTCCTCCTCCAATAACCAGGAGGACCATGTGAGTATGGGCGCAAACGCGGCTACCAAACTGTATCAGGTGGTTCATAACCTGGAGCGGGTGCTGGCCATTGAACTGATGAATGCTGCGCAGGCCCTCGATTTCAGGCGTCCGCTTAAAACGTCGCAGGTGCTGGAAGAGATGGTGGCACGTTACCGGGAGAAGGTTACTTTTGCTACCACAGACCGTATGCTGCACAACGACATCATGGCAAGCATCGCCTTTTTACGAACAGATACAGTTTAAACCTTTGCCTGAAGTCATACGGGCTATGACATTCGTGCTGATGCCGTACAATAAAAATTAAGTCCCGCCATTATAGCTATAGGTTCGTTGCACTCATAAAACCTTATACTTGAAACACCTGCTGTACATCGTACTCCTCTTCATAACCTTCACTTCCCAGGCCCAGAACGACAGGTGCTTTCAGGCCTATAATCAGCAGGGGGAGGAAGTAGAAGTATTATGTGTCGGCCAGCAGGTAGAGTTCCAGGATTGCGGTGACCAGGTACCGGATGAAAACGAGTACTATATTTTCGATTATGAGAAGGGAACAGCCATACCAACACCAGCCTCTACTATTAAAACACATACTTATACTACGCCAGGTAGCTATAGAGTACTGCAGATAGCTAATTACGGAGGTAGTACCCTCACAGACACTGTATCACAGGTTTTTGAGGTAAGAGAGGCTCCAGTTCCCGATTTTACTATCAGCCGCTGCGCTAATAGGGCTGTTTCAGTTGCCATCATGGATGACAACTACGACAGCTATACCATTGACTTTGGTGACGGCCAGCAATCTGTAAGCTCGCTTCCTAACAGTACTACCCAATATAGCTACAACACGCAGGGAGACTATACAATCACAGTTACAGGCAGTTACACCGGCGGCACTTGCGCAGGAATAAATACTTCAACAGTTACCACTCTCCCGCCTGCCCCTCAGCCTTTTATCCATAACCTGACGGTATTGGAGCAGGCAGCAAATGGCCAGCTTCAGTTGGCCCTCCAGGACTTACAGCCAGGATACGATTATGTGGTGCAGCAGTGGAATGGCAGCACATTTGGGACCATCGATACCATACAGGACGTTACACAGGCAAGCCTGAGTCATTCCTTACAAGTGAACACAACGGCAGGAGTACAATACCTTGTAAAGCCAATAGATGCCTGCGGAACCACCTTTGCCAACTCTAACAGCATCAGTTCCATTGCACTGACAGGCACCTCCGGAAATGGTTTGATTACTTTATCATGGCAAAGTGCGCCTTTTACCGGCACCTTCGAGATCATTAGAAACGGCACCGTGCTTGAGACACTTAGCAGTTCCACCAGCACATTTACCGATACGGATGTTTCCTGCGGACAGGCTTATCAGTATGAAGTAAGGGGGATTGCCGCCAACGGTAGCGTTTCAGTGTCTGCCCTACAGGAGGTGCAGGCCTTCTCTACCACTGCACCTGCAGCACCGTACCTGCTCACCACGTTTGACCTGAATAATCATGTAGTGATAAGTATGGAGTTGCCGCAGGGTGAGGCAGCACAGCAAATGAATGTGGAGCGAAGTATAACAGGGGGGGCTTTTCGATTTATTGGTCAGACTCAACAAACAGAATTTACAGACGAAATTGTTGCTCCGGAACAGGTATGCTACCGTACCACCTTTTTAAATGCCTGCGCCAACACATCATCCTACAGTAACATCTCCTGCCCTACTTTTCTAAAAGCGCAAAAGCAGGACAATGGCAGTGCCGTGTTACTTACCTGGTCAGCTTATGAAGGCTTTCCGGGGGGGGTGAGGCAGTACACAGTAGAGCTACTCGATGAAAACAATAACATCTTAAGCAGCAATTCTTTAAACGGAACTACCTTTACCGACCGCAGCCTCAGCGATGAGCGGCAACAGCTTCGCTACCGCATAATGGCAACGGCAGCAAATGGCACAACAGTAACTTATTCCAACATAGTTGTTGTAGAACAGGATCTGCAGCTACATGTGCCTTCGGGCTTCACCCCGAATGGTGACGGCCTGAACGATACATTTGAAATAAAAGGCCGCTTGTATAACAGCTATAACCTACAGGTATACAACAGCTTGGGGTATGTTATCTACAGTGGTACTGAAGCAGATGCAGGATGGGACGGCACCTATGAAGGGAAACAATTACCCGCTGGCGCTTATGTATATAAAATAACAGCACGAAACAGTTCTGGCACCACCAAAAGCCGCACTGGCACCATTACTTTACTGCGATAGTTTTTGTTATATCACTTGCTTTGCAGCCTTTATCTGGAGGAACACCAGAACTCTAATAGGGTCAATACCGCTGTTTCAGGCAGCAGCGTCACCATACACTTCTACAAATATATTAAATAGCTTTTGTATGCGTATATTTGCAGAAACAACAGGCAAATATGCCTGAACCTCGTACAAATACACTTACCAAAACAGAAAAACTATGTTCGATATGATGGGCATGATGGGCAAAATGAAAGAAGTCCAGGCCAAACTTAAAGAAGCGCAAGACAAACTGCAGGATATAACTGTTACTGCCGAATCGGGTGCCGGGCTTGTAAAAGCAACGGTGAACGGGCAGCGTAAGCTCCTGAAGATAGAGATTGATGAGACTATCATGAACGTGAGCGACCGCGAGATGGTCAATGACTTAGTAGTTGCCGCCGTAAACAACGCCATGATGACAGCCGCAGAACGTGCACAGGAAGAAATGAAAAAAAACACCGAAGGCCT
Source organism: Pontibacter diazotrophicus (assembly GCF_003367245.1). Taxonomy (GTDB): domain Bacteria; phylum Bacteroidota; class Bacteroidia; order Cytophagales; family Hymenobacteraceae; genus Pontibacter; species Pontibacter diazotrophicus. Next base: position 229,696 of record NZ_QRGR01000004.1, read on the forward strand.
ACTGCCAAACATCCCTGGCTTAGACTTAGGAAGTTTTGGCCTATAGTAACTCGAAAACAGCCATAGTTATCCTTAACTGGAACGGGCTGCGGTACTTAAAAGAGTTTCTGCCATCGGTGGTGGCGCATAGTGTGGGCTGCCAGGTTATCGTAGCCGACAATGCCTCTACCGATGGCTCTGTTGCTTTTTTGCAGGACCACTACCCGCAGGTGCGCATTATTCTGCTGCCGGAAAACTATGGTTTCTGTGAAGGTTATAACAAAGCACTCAGGCAGATAGAAGCAACTTATTATGTGCTGCTAAACTCTGATGTGTCTGTGCCTGCCGGTTGGTTAGAACCAATTACAGAGTTGATGGACGCTGATGCCAGTATAGCTGTTTGCCAGCCTAAAATAAACTCCCAGCAACACCCGGGCTATTTTGAGTATGCCGGTGCCGGAGGTGGTTTGTTAGACACATTGGGCTATCCCTTCTGTCGGGGCCGCTTGTTTGAGACGCTGGAGGAGGATAAGGGGCAGTATAACGATGTGCAGGAGATTTTCTGGGCCACAGGTGCCTGTATGTTTGTGCGGGCGGATGTTTTTCATAGTTTGGGAGGCTTAGAGCCTGCTTTTTTTGCCCATATGGAGGAAATTGACTTTTGCTGGCGCGCCAAGAATGCAGGCTATAAAGTAATGTACAATGGCCACAGCCAGGTGTATCATGTGGGTGGCGGCACGCTGCATAAATCTAATCCCCGAAAAACTTACCTGAACTTCCGGAACGGGCTGGCCTTGTTGTATAAGAACATCCCATCAAAAGAGCTTTTATCATCGATGATGTTGCGTGTAGTGCTGGATTGGATTGCGGCCCTACGTATGGTGTTAGCCGGCCAGACAAAAGATGCGCAGGCTGTGTTACATGCACATACAGACCTGCTCCGCCACAGGCACTATTGGCGAAACCGCAGGAAAGCACAACAACTCAAGGGCAATTTCCCGGACATGCCAGGCGTTTACAAAGGCAGTATTGTCTGGCAATATTTTATCAGGCAGAAAAGAACGGTAGCGGGACTATAGGTCCCAGACAGTGCTGCGCTCACGGCGCCAGTGCTTGTGCACGTTCATCCAGAACGCCAGCATCAGGTAAATGAGCACGGGAGAGCCCATCGTCAGAAAAGAAAGGTAAATAAATGAAAGGCGGATGCTACTGGTAGCAATGCCAAGCTTATCACCCAGCATGGTACACACTCCAAATGCACGGGATTCGATAAAGTATTGCAGTCGCTTCATTTACGTTAAGTTTAATTCACTAATTTACGCTTTGTATCACAAAAGCAAAACAACTACGCTTGAATCGCTAAAATTGTAACACCTAGAATAAAGAAATTGTTTAGGGTTATATTTTTTACGATAATAGCTATCAACAGGATATGCAACAGTACAACAAAAAGAAAAGTTTAATTCTGTTCCTTTCTCTCACCCTTAGCGTTGGCGGTTCTGGTTGCACTTTGCAGCGCATGATAAGAACAGCCGAGAAAAAGCAGGAGGTAACAGTGCAGCCCAACCCTTTGGCGGCCAATGGCCAGCAAGTAAACTTCGAACTAAAAGCGCAGGTGCCGGAGAAACTTGTAAAATACAAGCAAACCTATAAGCTTGATATCTATTATGAGTATGACCTGGAGCGCGAAAACATCGCCACCTACAATTTTCAGTTCGGCGAATTCATCTATGAAGGAGGAGAACCAACTATCACCAAACAGCTTTCTTTCCCTTACACACCAGAAAAAAACAAAGGTCGCCTGATGGTGCAGGGTCGTGCTATAGACAACGAGGACGGTGATGTGCGCTATACCGATCCGGAGCAGGTAGCAACTGGTTTGGTAACGACCCCGCTCCTGCTGGTTCGGAACAATGACTTTAACTTTATACCAGATACTTATAAAGAGAAAGCCGACCAACCTGCCAGGTTTGACTTCTTTTTTGAGGAGAATCAGGCAAAACTCCGCAGCAACCTCGGGGCCAGGCTGCAGGTGCTTGACCAGTATGTGCTGGATAACGTTGATGCACAGAAAATTACTATTACGGCGAGCCAATCGCCGGACGAGTCAGGCAGCAGGCTGGCTGAAAAGCGGGCACAGACCTTGGAAGACTACTACCGCAAAAAACTGAGAACGCTTGATTACAGCGGGAAAAAAGTAAACGTCCAAACAAATATTCAAGAGGCTGGTCTGGATGCACTGGTGCAGAAACTGCAGGCATCCGCGCTTCCCAAAGAGGAAAAAGACGAAGCCCTTGCTATTCTCAACAGCGACCAAAGCCAGCAGGCTAAACTAAATGCCCTAAAGCAGGCACAGGCATATGATTATATAGAACGCTATATCTTCCCGGGGCTCCGCACCGCTCGCGTGGAGATGAACTATAACCGCAGCCGCAAATCAGATTATCAGTTGTACATACTCGCTAAAAAGATTGCAGAGGAAAAAGCAGATGCAGATGAGCTGACGGAACAAGAACTGCAGTACGCCGCCACTCTTACGCCCCTATTAGCGGAAAAGCGGAAACTTTACGAAGCAGCTGTTAAAACCACCGATAAGTGGCCTGCTTATTACAACCTGGGCGTGGTATACAACGAGATGGCCCGCAAAGATTATCGGCCTGAGGCGAAGAAAGCGCTACTGGATAAGGCCATCCATAACCTTTCCTTTGCTGGTTTCCGGAACCCCTCCCCACAGGTATACTATAGCCTGGCCAGTGCCTACCACCAGCGTGGCGATATGCTGGAGGCGCTGCAGTACTATGATTACGCTATAAAGCTGGGAGCCGAAGAATCTGTTTTGCAGCAAATATTTGCCGATAAAGCGGCCCTAGAAATAGAGATTGGGCAGTACAACGATGCCATCGCCAGCCTGCATTATGCCGGCGACAGCTACCAGACTAACATGAACCTTGGCCTCAGCTATATGCTGAAAGAGAATTTCGAGGGAGCAGAACGTTTCTACAACCGGGCGATTGAATTGAAGCCCGACGATGCCCTGGCCTATTACAGCATGGCCCTGCTTGGCGCCCGCACGCAAAATGAACCGCTGCTAAAGCATGGCCTGCTCCGAGCCATACAGGCAGACCGCACCTACATGGAACGGGCTATCAACGACCCGGAATTTGAAGCTTACCGAAGCAAAGAGTCCTACAAAGACGCCTTCAAACGCTAAAGCAAGGGGAGAAAAGACGTAAGTACATTGGAAATTGACAGACTTCTTTTAATTTTACCTTCTGACAAAAGATATAAAACATCATATATGCGAAGTATACAATTTAGAGAGGCTCTCCGCGAAGCCATGCAAGAGGAAATGCGCCGTGATGAGCGTGTATTCTTGATGGGGGAAGAAGTAGCTGATTATAATGGAGCTTACAAAGTGAGCCAGGGCATGCTGGATGAGTTTGGTCCGGAGCGTGTAATAGATACCCCAATTGCGGAACTTGGCTTTGCCGGTATCGGTGTGGGTGCTGCTATAAACGGCCTGCGTCCTATCATCGAGTTTATGACCTTCAACTTTTCGTTGGTGGCCATTGACCAGGTGATTAACTCTGCCGCAAAAATAATGTCCATGTCTGGTGGCCAGTACAGTGCCCCTATGGTTTTCCGTGGCCCGACTGGTAGCGCTGGTATGCTGTCTTCGCAGCACTCCCAGAACTTTGAGAACTGGTTTGCTAACACTGCCGGCCTGAAAGTGGTGGTGCCTTCTAACCCTTACGATGCTAAAGGACTTCTAAAGACTTGTATAAGGGATAACGACCCGATTATTTTCATGGAGTCGGAGCAGATGTACGGAGACAAAGGTGAAGTGCCGGAAGAAGAGTACCTGATTCCAATCGGAGTGGCTGACATTAAGCGTGAGGGCTCGGACGTAACCATTGTTTCTTTTGGCAAGATGATGAAAGTAGCACTTGCTGCTGCTGATGAACTCGCAAAAGACGGTATTAACGCAGAGGTAATTGACCTGCGCACTGTTCGCCCAATCGACTATAAAACACTGGTGGAGTCTGTTAAAAAGACAAACCGCATGGTTGTGGTAGAAGAAGCATGGCCTTTGGCTTCCATTTCTGCTGAGCTGGCTTACCATATCCAGAGCAACGCTTTCGATTACATGGATGCCCCGGTAAAGCGCGTAACCTGCCGCGATGTGCCGCTTCCTTACGCTCCTACCCTGATTGAAGCATCGCTTCCGAACATAGAGCGTACCATCGATGCCGTGAAGCAAGTGATGTATCAAAAAGAAGCTTAAGTCAAGCTGATATAATAAAACAAAAAAGCGAAGACCTTAAAAGGTGCTTCGCTTTTTGCTTTTATAGGTTTTATTACCCGATAAAAATTTTCTAGGTAAACAATCGTATACCATGATACTTGCTTGGTGATACTATCTATTGTTCTGACTCTATTTCAGTGGTTTTTACTTTCACTGCGTTTTCCTGCGGTTTGATGCCTTTGTCGTGCACACGGGAGTACACCTGCGTAAACTCTGCCCCCAGCAGGAATATGATGGAAGCATAATACACCCACACAAGTATCAGCACCAGGGAGCCGGCAGCACCATAAGTGTCAGAAAGTGGATCATGCTGAAAATAGATATTGAGTACAAACTTCCCTAGTACAAACAATATAGCGGTTACAGAAGCCCCTACCCACACATTACGCCACCGGATCTCCGCATCTGGAAGCACCTTAAAAATAGCTGCAAAAATGCATATGCTGAGGGCAATTGAAACAATGATGTTTGCAGTTGTCATGAAGTAAACAGCTACGCCAGTCATTTCCTCGCGTAAATAGTCATCTATCACACCTAAGATGATGTCTACAGCAAGGGTCACCAGCAACAGAAAACCGAAGCTAACGACCAGGGCAAGGGAAAGCAATCGGTCTATAATCAGCTTCCACCAGCCTTTCTCAGGTTTGGCTCTCACCTCCCACATCGCATTGATGGAGTCTTGCAGGGCCACAAAAACAGTAGTGGCTGTAAATATCATGGTAGCAATTCCAATAAATGTTCCGATAGCGCTGGATTCTGACTGGCTGGCATTTTCTATGATACTTTGTATCTGTTCGGCACTGTTCCGGCCAATAATACCACCAATCTGCTCTACCAGTTCTCCTCTAACTGCTTCCTCCCCGAAAGCTGCACCGGCAATCCTGATCGTGATGATGAGTACTGCCGGCATCGAGAAGATGGTATAAAAGCCTATGATGGCCGCATAATCCAGAGGTCTGTCATCGGCAAATTCTTTGAAAGTTCTTTTTGTGATGTCCCATCCTGTCTTAAATCCTTCTTTCATTTGCGTCGCTAGAATAATTGAATATTGCCTGCGCAAGTATTTTTGCTGGTATTACACAGGCTCTGCTGATTTCTATTACGGCACACAAGCCATCACGATGTCAGTAAATGATGACAAGTATGTTCATCAATCATTTTTCTGCTTTTGGGCCATACCAAACCGTCACCTCTTCCAAAGGCTTACGCTTCAGATCGGGAACCTTCACCTCAGCGGCAGGATAGCCTACGGGTAACAGCAGAAAAGGCCGCTCGTTTTCCGGGCGATTCAGCAGCCTGGTCAGAAAATTCATGGGGCTAGGCGTGTGCGTAAGGGTCACCAGGCCTGCCTGGTGTATGGCTGCAATCAGGAATCCACAGGCAATACCCACTGACTCTGAAACGTAGTAGTTGTTGCGCTTCGAACCGTCTTCCTTTAAATCATAAGCCTTTTTAAACACGACGATCAGGTAAGGTGCTGTCTCTAAAAAAGGTTTTTGCCAGTCTGTACCTAAAGGAGCCAAATCTTCGAGCCACTCCGTCGTCATGCGGCCATTGTAAGAATCAAATTCTTCTTTTTCAGCCGCCTCTCTAATTTGTTTCTTCAAAGCAGGGTCAGAAACAACACAGAAAGTCCAGGGTTGCTTGTGCGCACCTGATGGTGCCGTGGAAGCAGTCAGGAGGAGTTGTTCCATCACCTCTTTTGCAACAGGCTTATCTGAAAAGTCACGCACGGTGCGGCGCCTGTCCATAAACTGGTAAAACACCTGTGCGCGCTGCAGTATTTCTTCTGGAGACAAATGCTCAGGATGATAAGGCACAAAAGGGAAAGGTGTAACGGACATTATGAATGTACATTAAGAATTTATCAAAAAAACTCTAATTCAGTTATGCTTCGGCTAGTGTGAGCCTAGCCAGGTATTCACCGAACTCCCCTTCATATAAAACCTCGAATGTAAAACCGTGCTGGATGGCATAATCTTCCAGGATAGCTGGATCGATAAAGAGCCAGTTAAACCAGCCCGTTTCCTCCTCTTTATAGTGCATGTTATACTTCACCTCTCCGTAATAACCAGCATTCAGGTCAAGCAGTACTTCCCCCTCTTCGTCTTCATACATGTACAGGATATCTGAAGACTCCAACAGGATCTGCCCCCCAGGCTTCAGAATGTTTTTAGCATGCTCAAGAAACCGCTCCAGTCCTACCAGGTTCCCTGCTATACCAATGCCGTTCATCAGCATCAGGAGCGTATCATACTGCTGTTCTTTTAAGGCAAACACATCCTGCTGTAGCACTTGCTTCACGCCCCGCTGTTGCATCACGGCTACTGCCCCAGCCGAAATATCCAGCGCAGTTACCTCCTGCCCCCGCTCCTGAAGGGCAAGGCTGTGGCTTCCTGCGCCCGCCCCAACGTCTAAAATAGAACCCCTGCATGCTTCTAAGGCTAAAAGCTCCAACTCAGGCATCTCCTTTATACTTCGGAAAAGATAATGCACCGGAATCACATCATTCTCTGTCAGGTTACTGGCTACTACTACTACAGCGTCTTTCGCACCTTCCATGTAATCTGCCAAAGCTGTTCCTATAGGATCATTCTTCATCTTATTAAATTGATTTGATGCAATTTCGGCACAAATTATTAAAGTAAAAACAGCTTATAATCTGTGTAAATTACAGCTATGTGCTTGAACGGGTGCATATCTGATAAATCCAATTTCCATAACATAATATTTTACTATATATTACATTGCTTTTATTGAAAATAACTGTAGCTTTAGAATATGTTTTCTTACGCCGAGACTATGAGTACAGAAATTTATAGCCATATTGAGCTTATGAATTTAAAACTGGAACCGAAATACCTTCGGTTGGAGAATTCCCGTAACCGTCTTCTCGATGAACTGGAAGGCCTTGATGAAGTCTTGCTGAACACACCCGCCCCGGGGGGGAAATGGTCGCTTAACCAGCATGTAGCACACCTTATACTTGTAGACAAAGTGACAATGGGTTATGTGCAACATAAGCTGAAGAAAAAGGAGGAATTGCCCTCGTCCTCATTCTCAAATCAATTTAAATCATTTCTGCTGAAACTAGCGCTTCAGTCGGGAAGAAAATTCAAAGCACCGGCGCCTGTAGCCACAGTTCCTGATACAGCTTTGCTATCGGAACTACGCAAAGAGTGGGATGATGTGCGGTTTACTTTGGAAGATGTACTTACGGACACACCGGACGAGTTGCTGGATAAATGCCTTTTCAAACATCCTGCTGCCGGACCACTCACCCTTCCCCAAACCCTCACATTTCTGCAGGACCATTTTGACCATCACCTCCGCATCATACAGCAATTAAAGCAGCAATTGATAGCCTAAATTTAGTTTAAGTTTAGTAAAACATAAATTCACAAGCTTTGCAACGGTGCTTATAATATGCCTATCAGTTAAGACTCCTTTCATCAACTAAAGCGATAGTTGAAGATTATCTCCCCTTTCTACCGGATTCCAAGGCAGGTGGCAACGTGGAATATTACAAATGAAATTTTATATAGCTGATCTATGACCAGTTAGTTTCAGGAGAGGCCGAAGGAACTCCAAATTAAAACAAAACATACCAGTTTTCTCGAGCAGATGCACAAAAACTAATATTTTGCATCATATTCTCATACCTTATGAATACCCGTATTACCCGCTTTTTATGCGCCTCTATTTGCTCCGTCACTTTCTTTCTTGCTGCATGTGATGAAATTAAAACAACTGCTGTTTCCGTAGCTACGCCACCTGACACACAGACGTCTTCCTTACCCGGCACAGTTCTACCCGCTGAGACAAAGGCTGTTGATCCGTTGCCGACTATAGACTTGATGGCTGATGCTAAAACTGTTCTGGACCGCCCGCAGGTACCAATTTTGTGCTACCACCAGATCCGCGATTGGAAACCCACTGATTCCAGGCAGGCGAAAGATTATATTGTGCCCGTCGCTCGATTTGAAGAGCATATTAAAATGCTGGCAGATAGTGGTTACCATACGATTCTGCCTGATCAGTTGGTGGCTTACCTCACCACGGGAGCCCCATTACCGGAAAAGCCTGTCATGCTTACTTTCGACGACACTAATCTGGACCAGTTTACTGTTGCCGCACCGGAATTGGAGAAATACGGATTCAAGGGAGTTTTCTTTGTCATGACCGTATCCTTAGGGCGTCCCCGCTACATGAGCAGAGCACAGGTAAAGGATCTTTCAGACAGAGGCCACAGCATCGGCAGCCACACCTGGGATCACCAGAATGTGAAGAAACTCAAAAGTGAAGACTGGATAACGCAGGTAGAGAAGCCCTCAAAAGTACTGGAGGAGATTATAGGTAAACCAGTGACCTATTTTGCTTATCCTTTCGGTCTTTGGAATAAAGAAGCTATAACTGAGTTACAAAGCCTGGGCATTACCGCTGCCTTTCAGTTAGCCAATAGCTTAGACGAAGAAAAGCCACTTTATACTGTCCGTCGCAATATTGCCAGTGGCTACTGGGGTGCGGAGACACTGCATAAAAAGATGGTAGAGAGTTATAAGCTAAATGAAGCTCCAGTTGATTTACCACACAGGCTGGCCCTCCTGCCTTCAGCGCAATAACCGTTTCTTCGTATACAAACTCTATACAATAGATAGGAATGTAGAATTCTGATGGAACTACTTTAGAGAAAAAATAAATGAGGAACGAAGCGACGCTGCAGCATATGGGCGTAGATTATGGCGCCAAACAAGCTGGTACCACGGCCGCAGCAATGCTGCTACATGGGCAACTTCAGGTATGGCAAAGCGCAAAGGGGCAGGATGCAGATAAGTGGCTAATCGATCTGTTACAGAAACTGCAGCCTAAAGTACTATATGTGGATGCCCCGCTCACATTGCCCAAGGTTTATACCCAAGCCAACCACTCTCCCACTTCTGATTATTTCTACCGCCAGGCTGACAGGGAATTGCAAGCTATGTCGCCGATGTTTATCGGAGGCCTAACCGCACGTGCCATCAAATTACGGGTTCAGTTAGCAGAAAAAGGCGTAGCCGTTTTAGAAACGTATCCCTCCGCTCTGGTAAGGCAGTTGCTGCCACAGCTCCCTAATTATAAAAAAGGCCTTGCAGCACTCCCCGAATTCGCAGAGGTACTACAAGGTCTGTTACAGTATAAACTATTGGAAATCCCACAAAACTGGCATCAATTTGACGCGTTGCTAGCCTGGTTCAGCGGCTACCGTCATCAGGTGGGGCAATCGCTGCTGTACGGTGATGCCCGCGAGGGTCGGGTTATCATTTAATCTCCGGTTACGTCTGCAGCTGTTTCCAAGGCATGGAACTCCATCTGTAACGCTTTGATTTTCACTTCTGTCTCTGTATCTATATTAGCATCAATTTCACTCTTCCGCTCGTTCAACTCTTCCATTACCAGTTTGGCCATTTCCCAGTCAGCATCTGTCCAGTTTTCTCTTTGCTCCCGAACATTCTCCATAAATGTGATATATACATCCCGAATATTAGTTGCGTCAATAGTGCTCATATCGGCCCAACTACCCAACAGGTTTCGTTCCCACTCCGCCTTACGGGCTTCGCTCCGAACACCCACATATGACTCTTCAGCTTCGCTGAACTCCTGCTTCAGTTGCTGATACTCTGCCCGCAGCTCTTCAGTAAATTCATCTTCTTTCTGGTCAAGCTCCTGCGTACGCATCCTGAAATCCTGCTTTGTCCGTTCCCAGTCCTCCTCTGTTCTACTAGCTAGTTGAGAAGTTTCCTGGCTTAGCCATGTTCTGAACTCGCCTAATTCATCTTCTATTTCCTGCTCTCTTGTAATGGTACAACTGCTGATTGCGACTACACTTATAAACAACATCAGAATAGAATATATTGTAATTTCTCTTTTCATAATTTAATGGTTGAGATATAGATTTAAAGCTACCATAAATACGAAAGGTTAAAAGATAAGATGTTTTATGACCACCACACGCAGTAAGGGTCTTACAGGGAATTTTAAGACAATAATAGTTTGATTGTCGTACATTCTCAAACTATTAATACCACGACTCGTAATAATACTATGCATGAACAATACAGTTCATCATCCTCTTAATTCAGAGAGCAAGAATGTAATAGCTTACAAGGCGAGTATGCGATAAAAAGCACAAGTGTCGGGTAAGCTATTTTTGCGCGAAGTCAAAATCATTTTGCCCGTTCAAAAACAAGCAGTTGCTCTCCTGCGCCAATTTGATTGAGGATTAACTGCTGGGGCGTCAGCTTTTCGATTTGCCAGCGGTACAGCATCGCACTCAAAATAGACCGCCCGTCTACGTTTGTTATCTGTACGCTAATAGAGACTCTGTCCTTATTTATCTCCCAGTTACCCCATTCCACTGTTTCTATACTATCCAAATAGTTAACTGTGTCATGTTGCCGGATGAGCTTATAAGTTAAATCCGGATAAAGCTCCAGCCGGATCGGTTCAAATGGTTTCATTGGCTGAAACTTACCCTCCTCTTTATGAAGGCGCTCACGCAGCACCCATTCATTTGCCAGTAACGACATAGAATCCTGCGCCACTGTTTCATGCGATGGCAATATAGCAGGTGCCACCTCCTGTGCAGGTGCTGCGTATAGGAGGCAAACAAGATGTAAGAAAATTGTTATATTGACCATGGCATGTAAATGATACTCCTATATACGAAAACATAGGTTTAGAGTAAAGGAAACATGCTTCAGAAATGATATTTCTCACCGGTTGCCGTACCTGATAAGACCTGTTAAAACAAACAGCACCTGAAATCACATGAATCAAAAGCAAGAGTTTATGAGAGAGGCCATACACCTTTCCGTAGAGAAAATGAAACAAGGATATGGCGGACCATTCGGAGCCGTGGTTGTGCGCAATGGAGAAATTATCTCCCGTGGCTTCAATAACGTGCTTTCCTCTAATGACCCTACCGCCCATGCCGAAGTAGACGCTATCCGCAAAGCATCTCAGGTGCTTCACTCCTTCGACCTCTCTGATTGCGACCTGTACACCAGCTGCGAACCTTGCCCTATGTGCCTCGGCGCCATCTACTGGGCCCGGTTCAGAAATGTTTACTACGGCAACACCCGACAGGATGCAGCCAGCATCGGTTTCGACGATGCCTTAATTTATGAGGAAATTGAAAAGCCAATTGAGCAAAGGAAAATACCTATGCAGCAATTATTGCCAGAAGAAGCCATGAAAGGTTTTGAGGCCTGGGAGCAAAAAGAGAACAAAAAAGGCTACTGAAGAGGTAGCGCGATAAATACAGCGGCAACAGATTTTCGAGGGCAAAACATTGTGATGCCTGTTAGGCAATCATATAGAAGAAAGGAGAAGTTAAAACAGCCATGAAACATCAAAAATCAGGTAAAGCAAAAGGGGCTGCACTCTTTTCAAGTACAGCCCCCTGCTATGGTATTACTTTCCTGAACAGGAATTATTTCTTCATCATATTGGCTAAATTGCCTAAACCACCACGTTTACCGGACATCTTGTTCATAGAACGCATCATTTTGCGCATATCATTGAACTGCTTCATCAGGTTGTTTACCTGCTGCACATCGGTACCACTCCCTTTGGCGATACGCTGACGGCGGCTACCGCTGATCATATCCGGGTTTTCACGCTCGGCAGGAGTCATGGATTTAATAATGGCCTCAATAGGTTTGAAAGCACCTTCATCAATCTCCACATCCTTCAACGCCTTGCCCACACCCGGTATCATACCTACCAGGTCCTTGATATCACCCATCTTCTTAATCTGCTCTAACTGCGTCAGGAAGTCGTCGAAGTTGAATTGGTTTTTGCGAATCTTCTTGTTGATGCGCTTCGCTTCGTCCTCATCGAAAGCCTGCTGTGCACGCTCCACAAGGGAAATCACGTCACCCATACCTAAGATACGCTGCGCCATACGATCCGGGTAGAACAGATCCAGCGCTTCCATTTTCTCACCTGTAGAGATAAATTTAATCGGCTTCTCTACTACGGCACGTATAGAAAGGGCAGCACCACCACGGGAGTCACCATCCAGCTTGGTCAGCACCACGCCATCAAAGTTGATCCGCTCGTTGAAAGTTTTGGCTGTATTCACCGCATCCTGACCTGTCATAGAGTCTACTACAAACAGCGTCTCCGTTGGCTTAACAGCGTTCTTGATCTCTGCTATCTCTTTCATCATCGCCTCATCCACGGCCAAACGACCGGCGGTATCAATGATGACTACTTTCTTATTTGTCTTTTTAGCATGCTCTATGGCATTGAGGGCAATCTGAACCGGGTTCTTGTTCTCCAGCTCTGTATACGCCTCTACGCCTACCTGCCCTGCCAGCACCTGCAACTGATTAATCGCAGCCGGACGGTACACGTCGCAGGCAGCCACCAGCACACTGCGGCCCTGCTTTTTGATGTAGCTGGCCAGTTTACCAGTAAATGTAGTTTTACCGGAACCCTGCAAACCAGCAATCAGGATGATGGCCGGATCACCTTTCAGGTTGATGTCCTGCTTTTCACCGCCCATTAACGCTGTCAGCTCTTCGTGCACAATTTTCACCATTAGCTGCCCCGGCGATACGGCGATCAGCACATCGCGGCCCATTGCCTCATCTTTGATCTTATCGGTTACAGTTTTGGCAACTTTATAGTTAACGTCAGCATCCACGAGTGCACGGCGCACCTCCTTAATGGTTTGCGCCACGTTAATTTCGGTAATGCTTCCCTGGCCTTTTAGCGTTTTAAAAGCCTGGTCTAATTTGTTACTTAAATTATCAAACATCTCTATATCTGGGTTTACTTACAAAAATAAGCAATATCTCTTTTAATTACGAATTACAAGTTACGAATAACAAAGCCATCCGAAAGAATTCTGAAATTAGATTAGTTATTCAAAGAATATCTTTCTGATGCTTCAATCAGGTTTTAAACTAACAGTCACTTTTTTCAACAATTAAGATTGGCCTGATTCCGTTCCTCTCCCACTCAGAAAACTGCAGTTACACGCAGATATAGAAACAGCAAGTGCGCAGGTCCGTAATATTATTTTTATATTTGAGACGACAGCATAGCAGAGGAAAGCACTTTGAAAAACAACGACACTATTGACATTTTATATATTTCATATTACTGGCCACCCTCTGGTGGACCTGGCGTACAGCGTGGCTTAAAGTTCTGCAAATATTTTCCGCAGTTTAATGTGCAGCCAACAGTGCTTACAGTAGACGAAAAACAAGCCTCTTATCCTCTTCTTGATCTAACTTTCGAGAAAGAAGTGCCGCAGGGGCTGGAGGTGCACCGCACGGCAACCACAGAGCCTTTCGAGTATTACAAAAAAATATCCGGCAAGAAAGAGATACCGTTCAGCGGTTTTGCCAACCAAAAGGGCAAAGAAACACTTGTAGACAAGATTTTCAAATTTGTACGTGGAAATCTGTTTATACCGGATGCACGTGTTGGCTGGAACAAACACGCCCTGAAAAAGGCGGATGAGCTACTGCAGGACGGAAAGCACAAAGCCATACTAACCACCAGTCCCCCACACTCTACCCAGCTTATAGGCTTGAAGCTGAAGAAGAAGCACAGCCTCCCCTGGATAGCTGACTTGCGCGATCCTTGGACAAACATACATTACTACGACCAGCTGCAGCATACTGCAATTGCCAAGCGCTTAGACGAAAAGTATGAACAGCAGGTGCTGGAGGAGGCCGATGCCATTATTGTAACCAGTGAGGATACTAAACGTCTTTTCCTCAACAAGCCGGTCAGCATCAATGCGGACAAAATTCATGTTATTCCGAATGGGTATGACGAAGAAGACTTCAAAGTTCCTTCAAACCCACCCAAGGATGAACTCTTAATAACCTACGCCGGCACTATCACAGAAAGCTATAACATTGATGTGTTCCTGAAGGTGTTGGCCCATATGATGTCGGTACACAGCGAGATCAACTACAAGCTACGCTTTGTAGGCCAGGTATCGGATGGGGTAAAGAAGCGCATCGAAAAGGCTGGCGTATTGGGCATAACAGAGTTTATACCTTACGTGCCGCACGAGCAGGCCGTGAAATACATGATGGAGACAACCATGTTGCTGCTCGCTATTGCCGATGTGGACACGGTTTATTCGAATGTGCCAGGTAAGCTGTTTGAGTATTTGGCCGCGAACAAGCCTATTGTCTGCCTGGGACCCGTCCACTCCGACACTGATCGCATCATAGACGAGTGCGGAGCGGGTCGCCTGTTCCACTATACAGCCTACGATCTAATGGTGGATCACATGACGCAGGTGAGCAAAGCCTGGAAGGTTAATCCGAATCAGGACCTACCCTCCATCAACCACGCCCGCTACTCGAGGAGAGCATTAACGGAGGAGTTGGCAGAGGTGGTAAAGAGGTTGATTCAGTAGCTATCTAATAACTACTGTATCAACCTCTTCTCACGCACCTGAATTTGACTTCCTTTTCCAGGTTGGAAGGGTATATCCGAGGTTGACGGCTAAAAACCTGTTTTTACCGTCAGCGCCGTACACGTGCGTTCCCCGCGCCCATGAGTTGTATTGAATTTCATGCACCTTAGACATACCTAACCCATAACTTGATTGAATTAATAATTCACTTTTGCCGATGTTGAAGTTCACCCCAGCTCCTAATATTATCCCCCAGTCTAGCATGTCATAATCATTATGTTCATTAGCACTAAATTTTATCTCGCCAGAGTAGCTGCCAGAAGGGTAGAATAAATTTTTATGTGAATAAATAAATTTACCGTTTATGAAAATACCTCCATAAGCCCCTGCTGTTAAAAAGAACGGATGAGTCGGTAAATTGGTAACATAATATTTAACTGTCACTGGGGAAATTAGATAGTTTAATTTATAACCATTTTCATTTATTGACCAATTTTCATTTTTTATCCTGTCGATATAACCCAGTTGTGTATATAGTATGTCAGCTGACAAGGCTACTCTCTGTGATAATGATTTTTCTATTCCGAAACCAACCTGCATACCCACCCGGTTATTTATTTCACTGTCTTCTCTGCTTACACCTTCTCCAAAAAACAGGTTTTGCGTTGACACCACCATGCCCACTTTTGGATAGATCTTTACCTGGCTAAAAACTGAAGTACAGCAAAAAATTAGAGCAGCCATCAGTAAGTTTCTTTTCATCATCTTTGTTCTTAAGTTTGTTTTATAGGGCTATCATTATATAGCACTAAGTTAATAACAGTTTTTAATTATTATCTAAAAACCACAAATTTTGATCTATCAGGAGTGCACACCTTGCGCTACACCACTTTCTATTAGGAAGAAACAGGTGTTTATTGAGGCAGTGTTTGATTTCATTTAACAGACTTTTACAGCAGGAAGTGAAACAATCTGGCTATTTGCCTGGAAACATGTAAAAAGGATGTGCTGAAAAACGAGTATCTTGCACCCTGACAGGTGATAGCTATATGCACCTCGTATAAAGCATAAATTTTAGAGATGGCATTAGACCTCAACAATAAGTCTATATTAATAACAGGTGGCACAGGTTCCTTTGGGAAAAAGTTTGTGGAGATGGTTTATGCCCGTTTCCCGAACATCAAGCGCCTTGTTATTTACTCCCGCGATGAACTGAAGCAGTTCGAGATGTCGCAGGTTTTTCCGCATAGCAAGTACAACTCCATTCGTTATTTTATCGGTGACGTGCGCGACGGACAACGCTTTAAGCGGGCCTGCGAGGGTATTGATATTATTGTTCATGCCGCCGCCATGAAACAGGTGCCTGCGGCTGAGTACAACCCCATGGAGTGTATTAAAACAAATATTCTGGGCGCAGAAAATATCATCAATGCCGCACTGGACTGTGGTGTAAAGGATGTGGTAGCGCTCTCCACCGATAAAGCGGCCGCTCCGATTAACCTCTATGGCGCCACCAAACTTTGCTCTGACAAACTATTTGTGGCAGCCAATAACATGAAAGGCAAGCGCGATATTCGCTTTTCTGTTGTACGCTATGGCAACGTGATCGGCTCACGGGGGTCGGTGGTGCCTTTTTTCCTGAAAAGACGGGAAGAGGGCGTGCTGCCTATCACACATCCAGAAATGACACGCTTTAATATTTCACTTGAAGAAGGTGTAGAACTTGTATTTCATGCACTGGAGCATCATTGGGGTGGTGAAATATACGTACCCAAAATTCCTTCTTACGTTATCACGGACATGGCAGAGGCTATTGGTCCGAACTGTAAGCAGGAAATTGTTGGCATCCGACCAGGAGAGAAACTGCATGAGGAGATGATAACCGAAACCGATTCTCTTAGCACCGTAGAACTAGACAAATATTATGTTATACTTCCTTCCACCCCAACCTGGGCACCCGAGGATTTCCTGAAGGCGCACAACGGGAAGATGGTAGAAATGGGTTTTAAGTATAACTCAGGCACCAACGCAGAGTGGCTAAGCGTAGAGCAGCTGCGCGAGGAAATACGGCAACACGTAGATCCTAACTTCAGTGTGTAAAAAAACATAAGGCATTAGTGGCAGGATAAAAGACGATCAATTGTGACTCAGAACTTAGAAAACAAACCCCAAAAGGCAATTCCTTACGGCAGGCAGCATATCACAGCTGCTGATATTGAAGCCGTAGTGGAAACGCTGCAGTCAGAGTTTCTGACCCAGGGGCCGAAGGTAGCTGCTTTTGAGCATGCCTTTGCAGAGTATGTTGGTGCTACTTACGCTGTAGCGGTTTCGAATGGAACGGCTGCGCTGCATTTGTGCTCCCTGGCATTGGGTATAAACGAGGAGTCACGCGTTATCACCACACCCATTACCTTTGTAGCTTCTGCAAACTGCGTGCGTTACTGCGGTGGTACGGTAGAGTTCGCTGACATCGATCCTGCCACAGCGCTGATGGACATAGCTAAAGTACGGCAGCTGCTGGAGAGCAAGCCCAAAGGCTATTACAGCGGCATCATTCCAGTAGACTTCGCTGGCAACCCGGTGAATATGGAGGAATTAAAGGCCCTGGCTGATACCCATGGCCTCTGGATCATAGAAGATGCCTGCCACGCCCCCGGCGGCTATTTTTACGACAGTCATAGACAAAAGCAAACTTGTGGCAATGGCCAGTATGCTGACTTAGCCATTTTCTCCTTCCACCCGGTAAAGCACATCGCAACCGGCGAGGGCGGCATGATCACCACAAACGATGAGCAGCTGTATAAGAAGCTGTTACAACTCCGCACCCACGGCATCACCCGTGACCCGGACCAGATGGAAGAGAACCACGGCGGCTGGTATATGGAGATGCAGGAACTGGGCTACAACTACCGCATACCAGATATGCTCTGTGCACTCGGCATTTCGCAGTTGCAACGTGCAGACACAGGCCTAGCCAGAAGAAAAGGCATTGCCAGAATATACGATGCAGCTTTCAAGGAGATAAAAGGAATAGAAGTATTGAAAACCAGTACTACAGCTTTAGGCACAGAGGGTGATACTGGCCATGCCTATCACCTGTACGTGATTCGGGTACAGGATCGCAAAGGACTGTACGACTTCCTGCGACAGCATCAAATCTTTGCCCAGGTGCATTACATTCCGGTGCACACGATGCCCTACTACCGCAGCCTGGGCCACAGCAAAGGTGACTATCCGGAGGCAGAACAGTACTATTCAGAATGCCTCAGCCTGCCAATGTATCCCTCGCTGACCCAGGAGGAACAAGCTTTTGTTATTGATAAGGTGAAGGAGTTTGTAGGGAAGTGAAGAACATCGCAATCATACCGGCCCGTGGCGGCAGCAAGCGTATCCCACGTAAGAATATAAAAGATTTTTTAGGCAAACCTATTATAGCTTACTCCATCGAGGCGGCGCTACATTCCGGTTTGTTTGAGGAAGTAATGGTTTCCACAGACGATGAAGAAATAGCTGCAGTCGCAAAAAAGTATGGAGCAAGTGTACCCTTTTTGAGAAGCAGCGCTACTTCAGATGATTTCGCTACTACCGCAGCAGTACTGACTGAAGTTCTGAAAGATTACGCAGCTGCAGGAGGAAACTTTGTTTATGGCTGCTGCCTATACCCTACGGCACCGCTTGTAAAAATTCCTTCTATCAAAGAAGCATTTGAACTAATGACTTCTCAGCAATATAACACAGTTTTACCTGTCCTCCGCTACAGCTACCCCATCTGGCGAAGCCTGAAGATGGAGGGAGACAAGGTGTTGATGAACTGGCCAGAGCACCGTCTTAGCCGCTCACAGGATCTTCCTGCTTCTTTCCATGATGCCGGACAATTCTACTGGTTCAACGTAAAGGCTTTTATGGAGAAGCAGGAGCTTTTTACAAATAACACAGGCGCTATTGAACTTAGTGAACTGGAGGTGCAGGATATTGACAACTTAAGCGATTGGAAATTGGCTGAGTTGAAATATAATCTAATAGCAACAGAAGGTATCAAAGATGAATAATAAGCGTCGGATAATATTCAGGGCAGACGGTAACAGTCACATTGGCTTAGGGCATGTGGTGCGGTCTCTTGCGCTGGCTGCCATGCTACGTGAGGAATTTGAATGTGTGTTTGCCATTCAGGCGCCAACCTATGAGTTGCAGGAGCAAATCCGTAAAGTATGCCATGGAATAATCCACCTTCCGCTCTGTGCCCCAACCGAAGAACGCTTTATACATGAGCTTGACGCCTATATTTCTGCCGAGGAAATGGTGGTGCTCGACAGCTATGATTTCAACGCAACTTACCAGGAAAGCATTAAAAGCAAAGGCTGTCCATTGGTTTGCATAGATGATATACAAGCCTTTCATTTTTTGGCGGATGCCATCGTGAACCCGGCAGGCGGTGTGAAACCGCACCTCTACAGCAGATCTTCTTATACCAAGCTTCTCTTAGGGCCAAAGTATGCGCTGCTTCGATCACCCTTTCTAAAGGCCTCGAAAACAGAAAGAATGCTACCGGAGGGTAAACCTGCTATACTTCTGAATTTAGGTGGTGCCGACCCCGGAAACAAAACGCTGCACCTGGCAAAAGAACTGGTTCAAAGCAGGGGCATTGAACGCTTGAATATAGTGGTAGGTGCGGCCTACCGTCATTTAGTGGAGCTTCAATCATGGTTACAGGATAAGGAGCAAGTTATACTGCACCACAATCTTTCAGCTGCAAAGTTGCAAGACCTGATGCAGCAGTGTGCTTTCGCTGTGACTTCTGCAAGTGGCGTAGCCTATGAATATGCTGCCGTGGGAGGTATACTCTCTGTGCTACAGACAGCCGATAACCAGGATGCTCTATATCATTTCTTAATCGAAAGCGGTGTTGCTCATGAATACCAGGATTTACCTCAGCTTTTGAGCAATAATTCGCTGAAGAAGCATTTCCAGGAGCAGGTTGCTACCCAGCGGCAGCACTTCGATGGCCATAGCGATGTACGGCTGAAGCAACTGTTCCGGAAACTCAGCCTTGGCGCAAGTCTAAACCTGAGGGCTGCCACTGAGCAAGACATGATGCAACTCTTTAACTGGGCCAGTGACCCGGAGGTGCGAAAAAATTCATTTAACCAAAACCCCATCACATTAGAAAATCATACGCGCTGGTTTCATACTGTTATGGAGGATGAGCAAACGGTTCTTTATATTGCAGAAGCAAACGGAAAACCTGTAGCGCACATACGTTTTAACATCAGTGCAGGGAAAGCGATGATAAGTTACCTGATAGACGCTGATTTTCGGGGACAGGGACTAGGGCTTCACCTGCTCCAAAAAGGCATGCAGGCACTGGCAGCGCAACGAAAAGATGTAGAGCAGATAGAGGGTTTGGTGCAACGGGAGAATATTGCCTCTGTCCGTTCCTTCGAAAAAGCAGGCTTCAGCTATGGGCAACCCGACAGACAATACCCTGAAGCACATCGTTTCATCTTGCCATTGAAGTAGCAGGTGGCAAAACACTAACCTTCAAAATGATACAGGAAATAAATATAGGCGGTCGCTTAGTAGGGCAGCACCACAAGCCATTTATTATTGCGGAGATGTCCGGCAACCATAATCAGTCGCTGGAGCGGGCACTGGCCATAGTAGATGCAGCCGCTGACGCTGGCGCCGATGCCATCAAACTCCAGACCTACACCGCCGACACCATGACGCTGCCCGGTGCTTTTACCATTGAGGATGAGGCTTCACTTTGGAAAGGCAGGGAATTATATGACCTATACGAGGAGGCCCATACTCCCTGGGAGTGGCACAAGCCTATCTTTGAGCGGGCAAAGGCACGTGGTATGCTGGCTTTTTCCTCCCCTTTCGATGAAACTGCCGTTGATTTTTTAGAGGACCTGGGTGCACCTGCCTATAAGATTGCCTCTTTCGAAAACACAGACCATCCGTTGATACGCAAAGTTGCCGCCACAGGAAAACCGGTTATCATCAGCACCGGGGCAGCAACCGTGGCAGAGTTAGACGAGGCCGTGCGGGTACTCCGTGCAGCAGGTTGCCAGCAGTTTATCATGCTCAAATGCACCAGCACCTACCCTACTACACCAGCTAACACTAACTTAGTTACCATTCCGCACATGCGGGAGCTCTTTGGCGTGCAGGTGGGTCTTTCTGATCATACCATGGGGGTAGGCGTTCCCGTGGCTGCTGTGGCTTTGGGAGCAACTGTCATAGAAAAGCATTTCACCCTCAGCAGGGCCGATGGTGGCGTAGATTCCTCTTTTTCGCTGGAGCCTGCTGAATTGCGCGCCCTTGTAGTAGAAACGGAAAGAGCCTGGGAGGCCCTTGGGTATGTGCAGTATGGCGTACAACGCGCTGAGGAAAAGAGCCGTTTGTTCAAACGCTCCGTTTATGTTGCCCAAGATGTAAATGCCGGTGATACCTTCACCAAGGAAAACATCCGTGTTATTCGGCCCGGTCTGGGTCTGGCTCCTAAATTTTATGAAGGGTTGATAGGGAAGCCGGCAAAGCAGGACATAAAAGCAGGAACGCCACTAAGCTGGGATCTGGTGTAGTACATGAAACAGTGGTACGCCCTCTATAGCAATATCCTGTACATGCATTTTTCCGAAGGTTTCTACAACCTACCGGAAAGCGCCAAAAATGCGGCTTCCCCGCAAAGCCACCTAAAGCGCCTGCTACGCATAGCAGGATATACCTTTCTGCGTTTATTCGGCAATCTTTTTCAGTCAGTTGAAAAGCCTGAGAAACTACGGGGGAAGGTCTGGCTCTATGTCGTGAGTCAGAATAATTACGACAGCCTGCAGTTTGTGCACCAGGGAATGCCAAGGGCTGTTTTTGTAGCGGGCCAGAGCAAGGACATTGGCAAGTATAAAAATGCAGTCGAAAGGCTTTCGCTACGCCGCAAGCTATTTTACTACTATAAGTTTCCCATCCTGTTGCTGCAGTTCCTGAAACACAAAAAGAAGAGCACCCTCCGCTTCTATGATTTACTCTATGACGCCATCGGGTTTTATGAAATCTACTATCAGAAGCTTCAAAAATACTCCCCTGCTGCTGTTGTTTTTGCCAATGACCACAATGCCGACGCCCGCGCGATGCTTTTAGCGGCAAAAGCATTAAGCATCAAAACTATATACATACAACATTCAAGTGTAAGCCCCATATTCCCGCCACTTAGTTTTGACCTTAATCTTTTGGAGGGACAGGACTCTTTAGACAAGTACAGACAGTGTGGTCCGGTACAGGGGAAGGCAGAGCTGATAGGAATGCCTAAAGCAGATGCTTTTGTAACCATGCGAAATTTCAGCCATACTATACATACCGTCGGCATCGGGTGTAATCTGCTTGATGACCTGAAGGAGGTAGATATTCTACTGCGCAGGCTAACTGTTGCATTTCCAGATATTACATTCATACTTCGCCCCCACCCCCGCGACACCAGAAACTTAGCCAGTCTTCTCAACATAGCAAACAATGTTCAACTTTCAGACAGCCGAACGGAGCCTGTTTTCAACTACCTGCAGCAGTTGGATGTACAAGTAAGCAGCAACTCTGGCATTCACCTGGAAGCAGTGCTGCTGAATGTGTGGAGCCTCTTCTATGATTTTAACCCGAAAGAGCAGTTACATGATTACTACGGTTTTATCAATCATGGCTTAGTGGATGTAATAGAATCACCTGAACATATGATTCAGGCCTTATCCTCCCATCTAAAAAATAAGCCACAGGTGTTTGAAAGAGCACAGTATTATAATGCAACTGTTGCAACAGAGTATGATGGTAAAAGCTCAGAAATTGCAACGCATTCAATCAGAAGATTTATTGAATGTTGAAACCTACATATTTATATATTTAGGTTTACTTTGTATCTTAGCTTTATCAGTTAACTCTAAGTCTACATGTGCAAAACTTATAAGCCTCTCTATCGCTTTATCATTTTTTTACTTTCTTGTCTAATCCTAATTCCCACATTAGTCTCGGCTCAGGGTGCTAAAGGTGCTATACAGCTGGATGGGTATAATGATTACGCTGAATTTAGCAATGACAACAGAGGTATAACAAATCAGGTTACTGTAGAAGCCTGGATCAAAACAAATTCTATGGGACATCATCATATTATGAGTAAATATGATCGTGACTCAGAAAACGGTTTCCAGTTGCTCATCCAGAATGGCAAAGCCTGTGTAGCAGGCAGAGATGGTTCTGGCAACTACAGGCTTTCAGGATATTCTACCTCCATAGTAGCCGACAATAAGTGGCACCACATAGCGGGAGTAGTACACGATGGAATCTGGAAGATATATGTTGATGGCGTACTGCAAAACCAACTCGATACAGGATATAGAAACCCTGTGTTAAATAGTAGAGAAAAACTTCTACTAGGAAATTTTTACTATGTACACCTTGGGAATCACTTTTACGCTGGAGCAGTAGACGAAGTAAGACTTTGGAAAAGAGCGCTTACGGAAGAGGAAATAAGGCAAAATATGTGCAGATCACTTCCAGCTAATTCTCCAGACTTAGTTGCTTATTTAAAGTTGGATAATATAGCCGGGGGAGTAATTATTGACAGTAGCCCTTTAAGAATGAATGGCAGGTTAACAAATACTACTCCAGCACTTGCTGCCATTACCTCCGGGGCTCCAATTGGGGACAGAAGCGTTTACAGGTATACAAACAACTGGAATTCCTCTCTTGAAATGCTCACTGATATAGCCAATTTTTCTGTTATCAAGGTAGATCCTGCTATTCAGGGCTTCCATTTATATTCTATTCAATCACCCCCTTCTTCTACAAATGGTATAACCTCACCGCAGGAGGTCGAAGAATACTATGGCTTATTTAAAGTTGGCGACGCCAGTAAAAAATACAAGGTTTATTTCAAACAATACGGGATGAACTGTGGAGGCAATCTATACCGCAGACCCGATAATACAGTAGCAAACTGGAATCAGGTGGCAGATACAACTGCATCACCAATTATGTTATACAACACTACGGCAAATTATGGAGAATTTGCCGCTACAAGTAAAGCTGCTCCCACAGTAACAATCAGTGGGCCCACTAGTGTATGTGCTGGCTCTCCTGTAACGCTTAGTGTATCATATGCGGGCGACGGACAGATTCAGTGGAATACCGGAGAAACGACCAGAGACATACAAATAACACAGGGAGGCAGGTATGAAGTGGATATAAAAGAAGGTAGCTGTGAATTATCAGCTTTTATAAATGTTCAAAGCACTTCACCAGTAAGCTTTAGCCTGGGCAAAGATATATCGCTGTGCCCCGGTGAGTCGCAGGTGCTATCAGCTCCAGGTGGAATGGACGCATATACCTGGAATACAGGAGAAACAACTCAAAACATCAATGTAACAACTGGTGGTACGTATTGGGTGGAGGTAATAACACCAACAGGTTGTACCTCGAGAGATGAAATTGTTGTTTCGGGCGCCAATGAACCTGAATTCAATTTTCCGACAGAAGTGTTCGCTTGTTATGGTGAATCTGTCACCCTTGATGCAACCACAGCAGGAGCCTCTTATCTTTGGAGCAATGGCAGGATAACTCCAAACATCGAGGCAGGCGCCTCGGCTGATTACAGCGTAGCAATAACGGTAGATGGTTGCACTTACTTACATCAGTTTACAATCAAACGCGACGAATGCCCGATCATTCCAAACGTAGTAACACCCAATGGCGATGGGAAAAATGATGCCTTTGTGGTGCAGGGAATGGAGGAAAACTCGCTGGAACTGCAAGTGTTTAACCGCTGGGGGAAACCTGTCTATCAAAACAACCGGTACGATAACAGCTGGTCTGCAACAGCTATGCCAGCTGGGATATATTATTATCATCTAACCAGCAGTCGCACGCAAAAAGTATTCAAAGGTTGGGTAGAGGTTATAAGGTAAAAATGGGGATCTCCAACAAAGAACTTCTTACAGTTTCTGTCTTTTTTAATATGCCACTATAACCATATTCCTTCTCCTATATTATTAGAATCCGCTACCTTTGTAGTTCTGAGCTTTTTTAATGAGGAAATTACAGCGCGAAGGTATCTGGAACACCACCATCTCGTATGCCGGCATCGTTATCGGCTACGTGAACACCATCCTGCTTTTCCCCAACTTCTTGGATGAAGCGGAGGTGGGGCTCACGCGCCTCCTGCTCACAATATCGGTTATGTTCGCGCAATTCTCGGCGCTTGGGTTCGTGAACATGAGCACCCGCTATTTCCCCTACTTTAGGGATAAAGCGCAGCAGCACAATGGTTTCCTATTCCTGCTGTTGGCTGTTCCAATATTGGGATTTGCCATAGCAACAGGCCTGTACCTGCTGCTGAAGCCTGCCGTGATAGATTATTACGAAGAGAAGTCACCGCTAATCCTCGATTATTATTACTATATCATTCCGCTGGCACTTTTTACGCTGCTGTACAACATGTTCACAGCCTACCTGCGGTCATTATATAAAACCATTGTTTCCTCCTTTGTGCAGGACTTCCTGCTTCGTATTCTCACCACGCTGTTGATAGCTATTTACGCATTGGGCGTGATAGATTTCCGGCAGTTCGTGCTGCTTTACATTATCATCAACTCGGCAGGCGCATTGGTACTGGTGGCGTATACCATCTGGCTTAAACAGCTTTACCTGCGCCCCTCATGGGCAGGTCTGCGTATCATCCCGTTGCGGGAGATGCTGTACTATGGTTTCTTCACATTTCTGGGAAATCTTTCTACCACCATCATCACCACAGTTGACCAGGTCATGATCAGTGCCTATAGCCTGAGTGCCAATGGCATCTACACCACTGCTTTTTTCATGACGAGCGCCATTATGGTGCCAGCAAGGTCTATTCTTAAAATTGCCTCTCCTCAGGTAGCCGACTTCTGGAAGGATAAAAACATGGAGGGAATGGAGAAGCTGTACAGGCACGTGACGATGGTGAACCTGATTGTGGGGCTGCTGCTCTTCATTGGCATCTGGGCAAACATTGATAACCTCTTTTCTTTTATGCCGGAGACATACCGTGCAGGAAAGTATGTGGTTCTTTTTCTCTCCTTCGCCCGTATTGTGGATTTGGCGACAAGCCTAAACGGAGTCATTTTAGCGACCTCTGATAAATTTCGATGGGACCTTGTCTTCAACATTGCGCTGGCCATACTCACTGTCGGGACGAACTGGTACTTTATTCCGCGCTACGGCATCAACGGAGCAGCGCTGGCCTCCATGCTGTCCTATGTATTCATGAATCTCACCCGCCTATTCTTTGTACAGTTCGTTTATAAAATTCAGCCTTTTACGTGGAGCTCAGCTCAAATTGTAGTCATAGCAGCCGTTGCATTGGGCGTTTCTTACCTGGTGCCTTATCTACAGAATGTGTTTGTTGACATGCTGGTGCGCTCCCTCCTGATAACAGCTGTATATGGCAGCCTGAGCATCGGCTTGAACATATACCCGGAGATGAATGCATGGCTGAAGAAGGTGGTGTTTGGCTTTACTGGCTGGAGGTTTTAATCTACCATCAAATATTATTATACAGCTACACTTTATTCACTAAACACCATGCTGGTACCACTTGCATAAGAGCAGCAACCTCAGGCGTGGCGATGAACAAAGTTCAGCACGTGGTGGCAAATATATTCCAGCTGGTCCTGTTTCAACTCCGTGTGCATGGGTAGCGACAGCACGCTCTGGGATAGCTTTTCTGACACAGGAAAATCACCCGGTTTATAGTTCAAAGAAGCGAATCTTTGCTGCAGATGCAGGGGTTGTGGGTAATACACTACACTCGGTATATAGTTGTTGCGCAGGTATTCCTGTAAGCCATCTCTTAATTCAGGGGCCACCCGAATGGTGTACTGCTGGTACACATGTGAACTGTAAAGGGCGCGGATAGGTGCCTGCACCAGTTCGGTATCAGCAAAGGCATCATCATAAAATTGAGCCACTCCTTCCCGCTTGCTGTTGAAGGCATCCAGGATTTTGATTTTCACCTCCAGCATCGCTGCTAGTAAAGTGTCTAAACCTGCATCGCTGCTGCCTCCCCCCGCTATTTCAGGCTGAAG
The DNA here is from genome assembly GCF_003367245.1 of Pontibacter diazotrophicus. GTDB lineage: Bacteria > Bacteroidota > Bacteroidia > Cytophagales > Hymenobacteraceae > Pontibacter > Pontibacter diazotrophicus. Next base: position 256,517 of record NZ_QRGR01000004.1, read on the forward strand.
AAATAGCTTTATTCTTTCAGCAAGTATTGCATCATTCGTAAACAGCGCAGCGCCTTCCCCTGCATCGGGCAAAGGTTTGGTCGGGAAAAAGGAAGTGACACCTATGTGCCCTTTACTCCCGGCTTTGATTGCCTGCTTACCTGGTTCCGCATACATGGCGCCCAGGGATTGGGTAGTATCCTCCACTACAAACAGCTCAAACTCCTGTGCCAATTCCATGAAAGGGTTCATCAAAGCACACTGCCCGAACAGATGCACCGGGATAATAGCGGAAGTGGCAGGCGTAATAACCTTTTCTACGGACGCAGGATTCAGGGTGAAAGTATCTGGCAGCACATCCGCAAAAATGGGTTTTAATCCTAAAGCTTCCACCACTTCAGCCGCTGAGGTATAATTGAAAGCTGGCAATACCACCTCTACTCCTTCCGGTAGTCTCAAGACCTTTAGGGCAAGCTGAAGGGCAAAGGCACCATTAGCACAGGGTATGGCATGGCGCACCTGCAGATACTCCTCCAGCTTTGTTGCAAAACTGCTAACCTGTGCCCCGTTCTTAAGCTGCATGCTTTCCATTACAGCGTTGAAGGCAGCATCCAGTTCAGGCTTTAGGTGCGCATACGCAGCCTTTGTGTTTGCCATTTTTATGTCTTCCATGCCTTTACATTTTACAGGTATGAACAAATATAGGCATTGCAGGAGGCAAAACAGCAGAATAGCTCCTTTAACAATCTAAAGACAGCTGCCCTGCCTGCCGCACGTAACCATGAAGTTTGAGATGCGTTACTAAACATCAACAATAAATTATATTCTATGCTTCACAAAATCAAACTTATAGCAATTGCTTTTTGTCTGCCACTACTGGTATCCTGTAACACCGAAAACGATCAGCAAACGGCTGAAACTGATGCAGCATATCAAGATTACCAAACGTTTGTGACAGACTTTGAACGGGATTCGCTTACAGAAACAGAGTTGCGGGCTATTGAGTCGGAAACTTATGACAGTGCGGAATGGGAAGCCATGAAAGAAAACAGGCAGCAGCAGTTTATTCAGCGGCTTCAGGCAGTGGAACAAAATCAGGACCAATACACAGAGGAGCAGCGTCAGGAAATACTGGACCTTGAGAACAGGTATAACCAGGCCGCGGAAACACGCGATCAACAATACGAAGATGCCAGCAGAAGGTATAGATTACGAAGAGAGCTTTTAGGCCTGGAAATAAATCAGGACGACTTAAGTGACATCACACAGGAAAACATTGCCGGGACATATCAGCGATTTGTAGACACTGTTGCTGAGAAAGGACAGAATTACGAAGGGCGTGACTGGGAAATGATTGAAGGATGGTGGACTTCTCTGAACAACCGCTACAGAAGCCTGCAGGGAGAATTACCACAGCAATCGCGTAATACTATTGAACAAGCCCAGGAACGTTACCGGGAGCTCAGATCACAGTTTAACATTCAGTAACCTCATGACATGGTAGAGTCCTTATTGCTACAAAGCATTCTTGCTGAATTGATTACTCTATATGTCAGCCAATGTCAGGCTGTTTACATAAAGGTATTTAAGAAGAAGGGCTCATTCAGAATCCGTTTATCAGATTAAATTCCTGTACCTGAGAGTCAAGCACTTTGCCTTCCAAACACTTCAGGACACGCTTTGGATAACGGTTAATGATTTCATAATTATGCGTAGCCATCAGAATGGCTGTGCCGCTGTTGTTGATCTCTGAGAAAAGATGCATGATACCATCGGCCACCATTGGGTCCAGATTACCGGTAGGCTCATCGGCAAACAAGATCACGGGCTCATTCAGCAGGGCACGGGCAATGACAATGCGCTGCTGCTCACCACCTGAAAGCTGATGTGGCATTCTGCTGGCTGCGGCATCAAGGCCAACACGCATCAGCACATCAGAAATCCGTTGTTTTATTTTGGACTTGTCTTTCCAGCCAGTTGCCCGCAGCACAAAGGTCAGGTTCTCTGCTACTGAGCGATCAAAAAGTAACTGGAAGTCCTGAAAGATAATGCCGATTTTACGGCGCAGGTAAGGCACCTGCTTACGGGGCAGCTTCGTCAGCTTAAAGTCAGCGACAGATCCGTGTCCTGCCAGAAGTGGCAGGTCCGCGTAAAGGGTTTTAAGCAGCGAGCTTTTGCCACTTCCGGTACGGCCGACCAAATACACGAATTCCCCTTTCTCAACATCAAAACTGACATTACTGAGAATGGTGTTCACGTCCTGAAAGACGGCAACATCGCGCAGCGATACCACAGGGGTAGAGGAAAAACTCATAAAACTTAAATTTCTAACTTCTGAAGCTTGCCAAAATCAAGAGATGCAATAACGGCCGCTAAGGCATCCTCCTTCCCTTCCAGCCCATACCGGTCCAGGTTCTTGAGCGGGCGGTCAGCTCTAAAATAAGCGATCAGCACAAAATTACTGTCCCGCAGCTGGATATAATCCGGAATTTTGGCCTTGCCTTTTACTTTGATGATGTACATCTTTCTAAATTATGAATTAGAAATTATGAATTAGAAATTATGAATTATGAATTCATAAACGTTCAGTAAGTTATGTTATGACCACCAAACATTCAAAATTCATAATTCATCATTCATAATTGAACCTACTTGTTTCCTTTGGCGTGATCAGCGAGGAAAGTTGCCAGTCCGCTGTCAGTCAACGGGTGCTTCAGCAAGCCTGTGATAACAGACAGAGGGCATGTTACCACATCCGCGCCGATTTCAGCACACTGCACCAGGTGCATCACGTGGCGAACAGAGGCTGCCAGAACTTCAGTCTGGTAACCGTAGTTATCGTATATCTGCACGATCTGCTCTATCAGATTCAATCCGTTCGTTGACACATCATCCAAACGACCCACAAAAGGAGAAACGTATGTAGCGCCCGCTTTTGCAGCTAATAAAGCCTGTCCGGCAGAGAATACCAATGTGCAGTTTGTCTTGATACCTTTGTCACTAAAGTAACGGATAGCCTTAATTCCTTCACGGATCATCGGCACTTTTACAACGATATTAGGGTGTAGGTCAGCTAAGGCCTCTCCTTCCCGTACAATTTCATCAAAGTCAGTCGCAATAACTTCAGCGCTGATGTCGCCATCTACAATCTCGCAGATCTTCTTATAGTGCGCCATTACATTATCATGGCCAAAAATGCCTTCTTTTGCCATCAGGGAAGGATTAGTGGTCACGCCATCCAAAACGCCTAAGTCAGATGCTTCCTGTATGTCTTGCAGGTTAGCCGTGTCAATAAAAAATTTCATAATGCTTGAGTGTTGATTTGTTCACAAATCTAACGCATTAATCGAGAATCAGGAAAGTAAACAGGGGGAAATTTGGAGAAAGCGAAATGCTTCAGGATAGGGCAAAAAAAAGTGGCAAACCGACATCGCGCCGCTCAACCGCCTACCCTTGCTACCTTCCGGTCCTGGGGGAGTTCAGCGGGAGCTGGCCGTGCCGATTTGCCGTTGCAAAGGTACAAAAAAAGATATGCAGTGCAAACCTACCAGCTAAAAAAAACAGATTTCTTCATTGCTATAAGCTAGTTCATTCAGAATCAGCGGCTTTAATGAAACAAAAAAACGTTTCATCAAGCAACGGGAAGAGCTTATGCAATACTAACACTGTTCGCCTATAATAGAATAGCTTTCCCTCTCCTAATTGGATTTGCTTCGATGCAGCTTTCCTCAACTGATGCATATATCTAATAAAATTGGCAAAAACTGTAAAAGCACCTTACCTTTGCACATGCCAGAAAAAATTCTCATTCTCGATTTTGGCTCCCAATACACCCAGCTAATTGCCAGAAGGGTGCGCGAGCTAAATGTATATTGCGAAATATACCCTTTTAATAATGTGCCACCCCTTACAGAAGAAGTGAAGGGTGTTATATTCTCGGGCAGCCCCTGCTCGGTACGTGACGAAGAGCACCCTACTTTAGATTTAAGCCAGTACCTTGGCAAACAGCCGGTTCTAGGCGTGTGTTATGGTGCGCAGCTCATCGCACACGAGCATGGTGGAGACGTAACGCCATCTACTATCCGTGAGTATGGCCGTGCCCGCCTCAGCGAACTGCACAACGCAGACCGCCTGCTGAAAGAGCTTACCCTTGGTTCCGTGGTATGGATGTCGCATGGAGACACCATCAAAGAAGTTCCGGAAAATATTGAAGTTATTGCCAGCACACCAAGTGTGCGCGTGGCTGCTTACAAGCTGCGCGGACAGGAAACCTATGGTATCCAGTTCCACCCGGAGGTGACACACTCAGACGAAGGAAAAACGCTGCTTCGTAATTTCGTGGTGCACATCTGCGGCTGCCAGCAGGACTGGACAGCAGAGCAATTTGTGGAAGGTACTGTGGCACAGCTGCAGGAGAAGTTAGGAAACGACAAAGTTGTACTGGGCTTGTCCGGAGGTGTTGATTCCAGTGTGGCTGCCATGCTGATTCACCAGGCTATTGGCAAGAACCTTTACTGCATCTTTGTAGATAACGGCCTGCTCCGAAAAGACGAGTTCGAAACTGTGCTCGACTCTTACAAGCACATGGGCTTAAACGTGAAAGGCGTGGATGCAAAAGACAGGTTCTATGCCGCTTTAGAAGGTATCAGAGACCCGGAGCTGAAGCGTAAAGCCATTGGCAGAACTTTTATAGAAGTGTTTGATGACGAGGCACACCAGATTGAAGATGTGAAATGGCTGGCGCAGGGCACCATTTACCCGGACGTAATCGAATCCCTTAGTGTGAACGGTCCGTCAGCTACTATTAAGTCGCACCACAACGTGGGCGGACTGCCGGATTTTATGAAACTGCAGGTAGTAGAGCCGCTGAACACGCTATTTAAAGACGAAGTGCGTTTAGTAGGCAGGACGCTGAAGATAGAAGAAACGATCATCGGCCGCCACCCATTCCCTGGGCCTGGCCTGGCAATCCGCATTCTGAGCGATATCACACCGCAGAAAGTACACATCCTGCAGCAGGTGGATCACATCTTCATCAGCAGCCTGAAAAGTGCAGGGCTATATGATGATGTTTGGCAGGCAGGTGCTATCCTTACGCCGGTACAGTCAGTAGGCGTGATGGGCGACGAACGTACCTATGAGCATGTGGTGGCGCTTCGTGCCGTAGCCAGTGTGGATGGTATGACAGCCGATTGGTGCCGTTTACCGTACGACTTCCTGGCAGATGTGTCGAACGACATCATCAACAAGGTAAAAGGTGTGAACCGCGTGGTGTATGACATCAGCTCCAAACCACCTGCTACTATTGAGTGGGAATAACGTTAAGAAGAAAGACTTTTCGACAAAGGAGGAAATAAGGGTTCAAAAAACTTGTCTTTCATCCTTTGTCTTTTCTCCTTCATCAAAAAAGACATGATTCAAAGCTTTTGGAATAAAGCCGCAGGCCTTTTGCTGCTCGGTGCGCTGGCTATGCCGGCGCAGGCGCAGGTACAGGATGCCAACGCAAACTATAACAATGGTAAAATACTCCTGCAGCAGCAGCGGTATGACCTGGCAATGGCAGAGCTTTTGCCTCTAACTGGCAGCGATAGCCCGTATGCACCGGAAGCTTCCTATTTTTATGCCTTAGCGGCCTTAAAAAACAACAAGCCCGACGAAGCGTACCAGATGCTGCTGCAGCTGCAGAACCAACATCCGAACTGGCGCGGAATGGCAGATGCCGATTACCTGCTGGCAAACATTTTATTTGAACAGGGCAATTATGAGCGGGCGCTGAGCAAACTTCAGGAACTGAAAGGCAGTGCTTTGGCAAATGATGCAGAAGGACTGAAGCGGTTTTACCTGAACAATCTGAATGACAAAGCGACTTTTGAGCGCCTGCTGCAGCGTTACGGAGATGATAAAATTCTGGCACAGGTATACGCCGACAAGCTCATCGGAGGATGGTACCAGCCGCAGGATCGCCAGAGGCTGGAGAACCTGGTTGCAAGGCATAACTTAGACCGCAGCCGTTACCTGAATCCCAGCGTGCTGCGCGGCCAGGGTTATGATATCGCCTTGCTCCTCCCCTTCCAGCTGAACCAGGATTTACAGCAGACAGCCCGCAAAAGCCAGTTCGTAACGGATATGTATGCCGGTATGAAGCTGGCGCAGGATTCGCTGCAGAAGCAGGGAATCGACATCAATTTGTTTACGTACGATACCAGCGCCGATACTATGAGCGTCAAAAGAGTGCTGGACACGCCGGAGATGAAACAAATGAGCCTTTTGATCGGGCCCATCTACAAATCAACGGCAAAAGTGGCGGCACGTTTTGCAGCACAACACAACATCAACGTAATCAACCCGCTGTCTCAGGATCTGGATGTGGCAGAAGGTAGTAGTAATGTGTTCTTATTTGAATCCTCTGTCGCTACACAGGCAAAACAGGCGGCAGCTTATGCGTATCAGAATTTCTCACCAAAAACAGCGGTTATTGTTTACGAGGACACAAAAGACGATACCAATTTTGCTAACCTTTACCGGCAGCATTTCGAGAAGCTGGGAGGTAAGGTAAGGACATTCAATAAAATCAAATCCAGCGAGACAACTGCTACGGCCACTGCGTTCAGAGGTCTTAATCTGGAGGATGCAGGCCATATGGCGGTTTTCTCAGATAGAATGACAGCAGCCGTAAACACGACAAGCCTTCTGCAGGGAAAGGCCCGTACGCTGCCACTGGTTACATATGATAAATGGCTGGATATAAATCAGATTAGCCTGCGGCAGCTCGATGACCTGGAGGTTTTCTTCATCAGCCCGAAGTATGTAAACAAGCTGAACCCGCTAAACGATTGGTTTAGAAAGCAGTATATCAGCCAGTATAACCTGCCACCGTCCATATATGCTTATGCAGGCTTCGAGATGCTGTACTACTTTGGTACGATGTTAAAGAATTACGGTCCGCAATTTAACCAGCAGCTGGCACAGTCCGGTTCCAGGTTAGGGGTGTTTTACCCGGGCATGAGCTATACGGATGCAAACAACAGAAACGAAGCACATCCTGATAACCAATATGTACCCATCACTAAATTAGAGAACTTGCAACTTACTGTTGTCAACCCTGTTCTTTAATTTGATATCACAATTTGATCTAAATTACATATGATTCAAGCACATGTAAGTAACGAGCTGTTCCAGCGCGCGCAAAACAGCATTCCGGGTGGAGTTAACTCCCCTGTCAGAGCTTTCAGAGCCGTTGGGGGTAATCCCCGGTTTATGGTGTCTGCCAAAGGACCTTATTTGTTCGATGAAGATGGCAACCAATTCCTTGACCTGATTAACTCCTGGGGTCCTATGATTCTGGGACACGCTGCGGAAGTAGTACAGGAGGCAGTGCAGAAAGCTATTCCGGACTCCCTCTCCTTTGGAGCCCCAACACGCAAAGAAATTGAAATTGCGGAGCTCATTGTGAGCATGGTGCCTAGTATCGAGAAAGTGCGCATGGTGAACTCCGGTACGGAGGCAACCATGTCTGCTATACGTGTGGCGCGCGGCTATACCGGCCGGGATAAAATCATCAAGTTTGAAGGCTGTTACCACGGCCACGGCGACTCTTTCCTGATTTCTGCAGGCAGCGGTGCCATTACTTTAGGTGTTCCGGACAGTCCGGGCGTAACCAAAGGCACTGCCAATGATACCCTCACCGCACCTTACAATAACCTGGATGCCGTGAAAATGCTGGTAGAGGCAAATAAGGGACAGGTGGCAGCAATCATATTAGAGCCTGTGGCTGGAAACATGGGGCTTGTTACTCCACAGCTGAGCTTCCTGCAAGGCCTACGCGAACTATGTGATAAGGAAGGCATTGTGCTTATTTTTGATGAGGTAATGACAGGCTTCAGGCTGGCCCCGGGTGGCGCGCAGGAAGTATACGGTGTTACCCCAGATATGAGCACCTTAGGCAAGATTATAGGAGGCGGTATGCCGGTGGGCGCTTATGGAGGCAAAAAGGAGCTGATGGATTATGTAGCACCGGCGGGCCCTGTTTACCAAGCTGGCACTTTGTCTGGCAACCCTATCGCCATGTCGGCGGGTATGGCGATGCTCACATACCTGAAAGATCACCCGGAAACCTATACGCAGCTGGAGCAAATCTCTGCCAAAATGGTAGCCGGCATGCAGCAGAATTTGCAGCAGTTAGGCCTGAACTATACCATCAACCGCATCGGCTCCATGTTCAGCATCTTCTTTACCCAGGAAAAAGTGGTTGATTTCGACACGGCAAAGACATCAGACACAGCTTTATTCGGTCGCTACTTTAATAGCATGCTACAACGAGGTATCTACCTCGCTCCTTCTCAGTACGAGGCGCTGTTTGTTTCAACAGCTGTTACCGAGGATCTGGTAGCGCAATATGTGCAGGCCAACCTGGAGGCCCTTCAGGAGGCGCACCAGGGATAATTTGAAAAGTAATTAAGCTTGTTAACAAAAGCAGCATCTTCTACAGGTGCTGCTTTTGTGTTTTACCTATCACCGAAATGAAAACCATGAAGGCGACAGCCAACATTGTACTTCTCATTGCAGCCTTGATGCTATGAAACAATCCAGCAATCAAATTCAAACCTTGTCTTATAGCAGCATATTTGCTTATTTTACAGACTATTTTTTAGCCACACCATGATATTAACAGATAAGCAGATTTTATCGGAAATTGAAAAGGGGACCATCCTCGTGGAGCCATTTAACCGCGACTGCCTGGGTACAAACTCTTATGACGTGCACTTAGGGCGATACCTGGCAACCTATAAAGATGAGGTACTGGATGCCCGCAAACACAATGAAATAGACGTTTTTGATATTCCGGAGGAGGGCTATGTCCTTAGGCCGGGTACTTTGTACCTGGGCGTCACACTGGAATATACCGAAACGCATGCACACGTCCCTTTCCTGGAGGGAAAATCAAGCGTAGGACGGCTGGGAATAGACATACATGCCACAGCGGGAAAAGGAGATGTTGGCTTCTGCAACACCTGGACACTTGAGATTTCTGTGTCGCACCCGGTGCGTGTATACTACAGTATGCCTATTGGCCAGCTTATTTATTTTGAAGTAAGTGGCGGTATTGAGAACTACTATAACACCAAGCAAAATGCAAAGTATAACAACCGCACCACCAGACCTGTAGAGTCGATGATGTGGAAGAATGAGTGGTAATTTTTAGTAAGTTTATGCCAGAAAAGCCGTTTTTTAGCTAAAAAACGGCTTTTCTGGCATAATATATGTACTATATTAGGCGTTACAGTGAAACAACAAAGTCCGGAATTTTTTAATAAGTGGCTGCGTTCTTCACAAAAGCAATTACACAAAACTAAGAAAGGAATAAATTATGAAAAAACTATTGATAATAACTTGCATGGTATTCAGTGGAGCATTCGCAGCTTCGGCACAAGACACACCAGAGATTTCTGCACAGGAGAGAGCAAAAAATCTTTCCCATGAGATGATTCGTGATTTGAGGCTGAATAACTATCAGTCAACTAAGGTAAGCGAGATAAACCTTGATGTCGCCAAGCGAATGTTAGCTATTGAGAAACAATATGCAGGCAACCAGGAGAAAATAAATGAATTATGTAATGGCGTATGTGCCGAACGTGACCAAAAGTTAGAGAATGTACTGAGCACTGTACAGTATAACGAGTACTTTGGGGACCGTAAGAATCTGGTGGCTCTTGACAGACAATTTATGAGCGATGCCGCCAACAAATCCCGTGGTGGTAACGGTGTAGCATCATCCGAGACTGCATCAAGCGCATCACGAACAGTAAGTATCAACTAATTTCCATGCAAGGATAAATCTTTAGTTTTTCTGAAGTATAAACAACAAAGCCGCTCTTGAAAAGGAGCGGCTTTGTTGTTTATCACCACACCAGCTAATCTTTTAATGTGCCATGTGCGCACTACAGCAGCTAAAAGAGCTTATTAAAGCCTCTGCCCCTATCTAAACCAACCTGATTTACGTATAAGAAAGAAGACAAAAACTAAACATTCACAAAGAAAGGACATCACAATGAAAAAAATATTGGTAATGGCTTGTATGATGTTTGGTTCAACTTTAGCGACGAATGCCACCGGAACAAAAATGGCTACAAAAGCCCCCGGCGACAAATCGTCTAAAACTTTGGCAAGTTCAAGAGCGAAACACCTGTCAGATCAGATGATTCGCGGGTTGCATCTAAATAACTATCAGTCAGAAAAAATAAGAGAAATTAATTTAAAGGTTGCAGAGCAGATTACCGCTATTGAAGAGGAAAATGCTGGCGACCAGTCAAAAATTGACGCACTAAGCAACAAAGTATACGCACAGCGGGATCGCTTTCTCGAAAACGTGTTAAGTACAGTGCAGTATAACGACTATTACGGCCATCGCAAAGATTATACAGCCATGGACAAAGAGTTTGCTGCCAATGCTGATGAGGAAGAAAATACCGGTGAAGCTACAGCTAGTACTTCTGAAAGGTAAAAGCGCTTCGTGTAAGAACAAGTAACAATTTAAGATAAAATGACAGTGCCGCCCCGTAATCGGGGCGGCACTGTCATTTTATGCCTACTGCTTGTCATTCTGCTGACGTTCCTGCTCTACATGTGTCATCAACTCTTCGCAGAGCGCCTGTATCTTTTTTGCCATTACCTGGTCACTGGTAGCGGTGGCAATGCTTTGTGCCATAGCCCCCATGGTATCAATGTAAAAGTACTTCATCTCATCCACCGGCATATCCTTCGTCCATAAATCAATTTTCATGGTGCCTGCCTCGTCTCTGTCCCAGAGGGAGATATTGATGGCTTTTGCAAAATGAATCTTATCTCCGGCATCCGTGGCACGCCAACTGATGGCTTCCGGTACACGATTATCATCTAAGGCAATGCTAAAATATATTTCAGATTTTTTCATTTGTTCAATTTTTAAACTTTATAGTGTATGAATCTCGTAATATTCTTATTCAGATATATGAGCACAAAGTTACACGATGCACCACGGAATTAAAACCCTCACCCTTTTTTTTACCTTTATCCTGCTTGTTGGATGTTCCCGGTCACCTATATCCTCTCAGAGAGAGAGGCTTTATACCGTTGCGTTCTATAATACAGAGGAATTCTTCGACGCAGAGAACGATCCTCAAACCGCAGATGAAGCCTATACTCCAACGGGTGTCAAGGAATGGACGCAAGAGCACTACAGCACAAAATTAGAAAACATAGCCTCCGTTATAGCTGGTATAGGAGGCAAAGCAGGCCCGGCTATAGTTGGCCTTGCCGAGGTGGAAAACAAACAAGTAGTAGAAGAACTCGTGAATACACCTCCGCTAAAAAAGTTTGACTTTGGCATTGTTCACCATGATATGCCAGATGATCAGGGAATGGATGTAGCGCTTATCTATCAGCCTAAACATTTCAAACCCACTTATACCGAATCCATTCCTATTAACTTTGGCGGGAACTACAATTCTCGGGGCATTCTACAGGTAAAAGGAGAGCTGAGAGGTGAATTGGTGACAATCTATGTCACCCACTGGCCTCCGCGCAGCCGGACTAGGGCTGGTAAGCAGGATGATAGCCGGCTGCGTAGTGCTGCAAAAACGCTACGCCAGCAAATAGACCAGCAGCAAGCTGCTGATGAAAACGCTAAGATCATCGTTCTGGGAGATTTTAACACAGAACCTGACGCTGCTGTCATGAAACAGGTGCTGCAGGCTACCGGACGACCAGATCCTTCTTATAATGAAGAACTGTTTAACACGCATTACCTGCCATTCGTTAACGGCTTAGGCTCCTATGCCAGCCAGGGCAATTTTCAGATGCTGGACCAAATTCTCGTTTCCAAGGCCTTGCTGAATGATGAGGCGGGGCTGCAGTATGTGCGTGGGTCCGCTGGCATCTACGATCCAGACTTCATTAAACACCTGTTCGGCAAGTACAGAGGCACTCCGAACCGCACCTTCTCCGGTAATCTATATCTAGGCGGCTACAGCGATCATTTTCCGGTCTATATCCAATTGCGCAGGAAGCGGTAGGGCAGCATGTATGATCATATAACAAAGAAAGACGAGCCTTGCGGCTCGTCTTTCTTTGTTATATGATAAGTATCATAAACTTATGTATCCCTACTTAAACGTAATTGTTAAGCATAACCGGCATTACAAGCATCAAAACGTTCTCGCTGTCTTCGTTCACGATTGGCATCAGCAAACCAGCACGGTTTGGCGTGGAAAGCTCGAATGTAATCTCATCAGAATCAAGGTTGTTCAGCATCTCCATCAGGAATTTAGCATTGAACCCGATTTCCATGTCCTCTCCTTCGTACTGGCAGGTCAGGCGCTCATTGGCTTCATTGGAGAAATCAAGGTCCTCGGCAGAGACATGTAATTCAGAACCATTCAGTTTCAGACGTATCTGGTGCGTAGTTTTGTTTGAGTAGATAGAGATACGCTTTACGGAGCTTAAGAGGTCCTGACGGTCTATTACCAGTTTGTTCGGGTTCTGTACCGGAATAACATTCTCGTAATCAGGATAACGCTCATCAATCAGGCGGCAAATCATTCGGATATTGTCGAAGCTGAAGAAAGCATTGGACTGGTTGAACTCCATGCGTACAGCCGTGGCCTCTGAAGGTAGTGTAGACTTCAGCAGCGTGAAAGCTTTACGCGGTATGATAAGAGACGCTTCCTGGGTTGTTGCCACATCCGTACGGCGGTAGCGCAGCAGGCGGTGACCATCCGTAGCCACGAAGGTAACGCTGTCAAAACGCAGCTGCACGAAAATACCCGTCATAGCCGGACGAAGTTCGTCGTTACTTACGGCAAATATTGTCTTGTTGATAGCTCTTGCCAGTGCGTTAGATGGAATCTCAATGGCATTGGCCCCCTGCACCACTGGCACACGCGGAAAATCCGTCGCATTTTCGCCAGACAGTTTGTAGCGGCCGTTCGAAGAGCTAATCTCAATGGTATAGGTCTCTTCGTCGATGGTGAACGTAACCGGCTGGTCAGGCAGGTTTTTCAGCGTTTCCAGCAGAATCCGGGCAGGAGCGGCAATACGTCCGTTCTCCTTTGCCTCTACCGGCAGCTCTGTGATCATGGATGTCTCCAGGTCACTTGCTGTGATGGTGAGGGTGCTGTTGTTAATCTCGAATAAAAAGTTCTCGAGAATTGGCACGACCGGGTTGTTGGTAACCACTCCGTTGATGCTGGATAACTGCTTCAGAAGCGCAGATGAAGAGACGATAAATTTCATTATTCTACCTATAATGTTATTCGGACAAAGTTATAAATATTTCGCATTTCTCCTACGCCTTTCGCAAGTCCTTTTTCGCGTCCTGCTGTATAAGAGGCCGATAAAATTTAGAAGCGTTCATATTTGCGCTTCCGCAGATAGTATCGGCCTACGCCAAATATACCCAACAGCACGATGGGTGCCACCAGGTTCAGCAACTGCCAATAGGTTTTCTCCTCCCGTACACGCACCCTATCCAGCGGCCGAAGCTCAATTTGCTTGCTCCGCACATTTATTAAACCCTCTGAGTCGAGCAGGTAATGAATGGTATTCATGGCCAGGTCTCTGTTCGCAAAGGTAATGTTGTTATAGCGGTCGAAGCCCAGTTCATACGCCTGCCCTGTCCGTGGGTTGACTTCGTTACGCACCAGGTCACCGTCTGAGAAAACGGCAATTTTGGTGGGCACCCCCTGCTCCTTCACTTGCGTGTCCTGTACTCCTGCCGGGGCCCGTCGGTTGCGGAACAGGGATGTAAACGCCCCCTCCAGCAGATAACCGACAGGCTGCGGTCCTGCCTGGAACAGTTCCGGGTTCACTTCCATACGGGCTTCTTCTAAAGTGATGGGTACAGGAGGCTCCAGCACTCTGGAATAGGGTGAGGTAAACACCAGCGGTGTCTTCGTGATTCCTTCCGCTCTAACAGTATCGATGGTGCCCACAAACCGGGTATAAACGGCATCCAGGTTGCGGGTTATGGGGTGCTCGCTAAAGTTATTCAGCAACGGGAAAAAGCGCCAGTTAATCATCTCCGTCTGAGGCCTGTCACCTGCATAGCCTGTTACCATGGGTATGAATCCTGAGTTCAGATCCATGACCAGCGTTGGGTTTAAGCGTACGCCATAGCGGAACATCAGGTCATCCAGGCTGAGGTTATAAGGCACAGCAAACATGCCTCCTGCACCAACGCTATCCATGTTCGCGTTCAGGGCATCCACAAAGAAGACAGCTTTGCCGCCATTCATTATAAACTGATCAATTTTGTACTTATCAGCCTCCGTAAACTGGGAAGTAGGTTTTGCCACGATGATCAGGTCGAGACCCTGTAACGTTGGAATCTCCCTTAACTCTCCCCGCGCCACCCGGTAATACTCCTGCAGAGACCCTAGTAGGTCGGTTACCTGCTGCATCTCCAGCTCTCCCTGACCGGTGATATAGCCAATCACTTTATTGCCCTGGAAAGCCACTTTACGGATAGCACTCGCCAACTCATACTCCACTCCTTCCACCGATTGGTTCAGGCGCTCATCCGGCGAGGCGGCCAGGTTCCCTCTTAGCAGGTTTACAGCTGTCTCTTTGCCATTATACCGGACTATAGCCCCCGGAAACACCAACCGCTCTACCTGCTTGCCTTCTTCTGTTGCTCTTAGATTAGTAGGATTGATGCCTTTCTGAGCCAGGTTTGTAATAAATTCTGTGCGCTGCTCCTGATCAGATATCTCGTTCGGATCTATAAAGTTAAAGCGCAGGTTGCCACCGGAATAAATTCGGAACTCATCCAGCGTCTCGCGTACTGTCTGCTGCAGGCGTTTAAAACCAGCGGGGAAATCACCCTCCAGGTATACATCCACCACTACTTCGTTGTCCAGGCTGCCCAGCATCTGTTTTGTAACCGGGGCGATGGTGTATCGCTTGTCCTCTGTAAGGTCTAGACGGAAGAAAAAATTAGCCGCCAAAACGTTCAGCAGAATGATGCCGGCTACCCAAGCAATAAACTTAAGGATATCGCTGCTACGCCTGCTCTTATTTTGCACTGTTACCATTTTCTGCTTCTTAAGACAAGTTTAGTAGCCAAAATCATGATAGCGATGACGCTCAGGAAGTAGAGTACATCCCGGGAATCGACAAGACCTTTGCTGATGGAGCTATAGTGATAGGAAATGCCTAATTGGCTGATCAAATAACTGTAGCTGCCCCACACCGGCATGGACGCAATCAGGTCGAAACCGGTGTAGATGATGTAGCATAGAAAAACGGCAATCACGAAAGAGATAATCTGGTTGTCTGAAATGGAAGAGGCAAACACGCCAATGGCAGCGAATACACCCGCCAGGAAAATTAAACCAAGATATGACCCTACCACTGCCGCAGAATCGACGTTGCCCTGCGGGTTGCCTAACTGATACACTGAATAGTAGTACAGCAAAGTAGGGAGCAGCGCGAACAAGGCCAGCAGCAAGGCTGCGAAATATTTACCCAGTATTAATTCCAAGTCAGCCAGTGGCTTAGTCAGCAGCAGCTCAATAGTTCCTTCACGCTTTTCTTCGGCAAACGTACGCATGGTAATCGCCGGAATCAGGAAAAGGAACAGCCAGGGCGCCATGTTGAAGAGCGTCTGTAAATCGGCAAAGCCGTATTCCAGCACACTGCTTTCCGGGAAAACCCACATAAACATCCCAATCGCCACCAGGAAAACCGTGATGACAATGTAGGCGATAAGCGAGTTAAGAAAGCCGTTGAATTCTTTTTTAAGTATGGAGAGCATTTCGTTTAATTCTGAATTCTGAATTCTGAATTCTGAATGTGGGGCCATTAAAAGTGAGGCTTCATGCATTCATATCATTCTGAATTCAGAATTTCTAATTCATCATTACTTCGTGAGTTGTTGGAATATTTTTTCGAGGGAATTTTCTTCCTGCCGTAGCCCCACCAGCGGCCAATTTCGTTCTGCTGCTATCCGGAAAACGTTGGAACGGATATCAGCATCCCTGCGGGAGGTTACACGGTAGGTATGGCCAGCGGCAGGCGCTACACGCAACACACCCGATATTGTTTGCAGCACTTCCACCTCTACCGGTTGCTCAAACTCCACCAGCGTCACCTTTTCGGTGCTCTGATCCGCCTGCAGGCTCGCCACATCACTGTCGGCTACCAATTTGCCCCTGTTAATAATCACGACACGGTCACAGATGGCGGCTACCTCCTGCATAATGTGTGTCGAGAAGATAACGGTTTTGTTTTGACCGATGCGCTTGATAAGGGAACGGATCTCAACAATCTGGTTCGGATCAAGGCCGGTAGTCGGTTCATCCAGGATCAGCACCTGCGGGTCGTGGACCAGCGCCTGTGCCAGCCCCACCCTTTGGCGGTAACCTTTGGAAAGCGCACCTATTTTCTTGCCCTGCTCTAGTGCCAGGCCACATAATTCTACCATTTCCTGTACCCGTGCTTTTGCAATTTTGCCCTTCAACCCGTATACAGAGGCCACAAATGCCAGGTATTCGTGCACATACATATCCAGGTAGAGGGGGTTGTGCTCGGGCAGGTAGCCCACAATGCGTCGCACCGCCATCGGGTCCTGCACCACATCGTGGCCATTCACTATAATAGTACCCGCACTGGGCGGCAGATAACAGGTGGCTATCTTCATGGTCGTGGACTTACCGGCACCATTCGGCCCCAGGAAACCTAGGATCTGCCCCTGCTCTACTGTAAAAGATATATCATCCACAGCGTGCTGCGCACCGTAGATTTTAAAAAGATTCTTTACTTCAACAGACAATGTATATTGTTCTAGTTATTAATAGGTTAACAATTTATATGTATTCTAAACCCTGAGAAAATGCTTCAGAGCTTAAGTATCCTGCCCATCTTCAAAATCAAAAAGCCAATCTTATAATCAGAAGGAAGTCCGCACAAAAAGCAAGTAGTAAAACAGTAGCAGTTAACAATACTTTTTTTCTATTTGGATCATGTGCATCCTCTCATTAAGTTAATCCTGATCCGCAAAGCTACAAAAGACGGGCCATTTTATACTTAGTTCGTGCGCTTACCTTTTGGTATCAGTCGCCGAAAACGATGTTGACGTGATGGTAATTGAAGAATAGTAAAGGCCGCATCGTATTCGGGCTAGCAGAAACAACCTACTATCATTTTCCAAAAGCTAATTCAGGCCTTCTCAATGACTTGAAAAAATTTCTCCAGCTTGTAGAAGTCCAACTGACCATTGGTCCGCACGCCACTGCAAAGATCAATACCGAATGGCCGCACCACCTCCAGGGCCTCTCTTACATTGGCTGCATTCAGCCCACCTGCCAGAAAAACAGGCTTACTAACGCTCTCACAAATCCTCCGGCTGATAACCCAGTCATGGATACGGCCGGTACCGCCTAATTCCTTCACTTCCAGGTTAGGGTTTCCGGAGTCTAAGAGTATAGCATCTACCTGCTCCGCTACACGCTGCGCCTCCTCCACCGATGCTTCTCCCTGCACATGCACCACCTGCACCAGCTTAACGCCCGCACAGCCGCCCTGATCTGCTGGTAAGCGCCTACTGGCAGGGCATCCACAAACTGCAGGGTATTCGCCTGTGTGCGTTGGTGGTGCTCTATAATACTTTCGACAGCAGTACTGGAAGTGAGCAGGAAGGTAGCTACAGGCGGAGGTACAGTCATCACGATCTCTTTGATCCTGGCATCTGGAATTACACCTGGTCCGCTGGGCATTTCGCCGACCAGGCCCAGCGCATCCGCACCGGCAGCTATAGCCAGCTGCGCTTCCTGTACACTACTGATGCTGCATATTTTAACACGAGGCTTTATACGCATAACAACTAATTGGCTATCAGGATATTGAGATAAAACAATTCAACATAAACTATAGATTTAATTATAGCCTATACAGCAGGCCAAGGCGCAAGACTCGGGAATATAACTCCGGATTACTCCCATCATATCCCCTCAAGTAGTTAGTGAACCCATGGGCGTAACTGGCACTAAAGCCAACGTGATGGTAATATGCCGTAACACCCACACGTGCTCTTACATCTGTTTCAGGAGTGTTCCTTTCCCGATCGACGGAGTAAGTTGTGCGGTCCGCTGCTGTAGCCTCTCCTTTTTCGCTGCTACCCAAACCAATTCCTATATCCGGGCCTAGGAGTAGATCAAGGTCTACTGTTCCGGCTTTCAATCGGTAACCGAGGTACGGA
Source organism: Pontibacter diazotrophicus (assembly GCF_003367245.1). Lineage (GTDB taxonomy): Bacteria > Bacteroidota > Bacteroidia > Cytophagales > Hymenobacteraceae > Pontibacter > Pontibacter diazotrophicus. Next base: position 274,728 of record NZ_QRGR01000004.1, read on the forward strand.
TACAGGTTAAGGAACTCATTCCTGGTAGTTGCCTTTCCAGTGGCTTCCTTTCTTTCTAAGTAGCTGCTGTTTGGCATGTCCAATACATAAACCTCGTTGATGCTCACCCTGCTACGCAACACTTCAGCCCCTGCCTGTGCACCTATCAGTAAGTTGTTGCCGCTTACCCGTTGCACATGTAAGTGCGCGCCATAAGAGAGAGCAAATTTCTTCCCGTATGGGTTAGCGGTTTGATTCCAAGAGTTGTCGAATGCAAAGCAATTCATGACTGTTGTTCCGGTGGCTGATTTTCCTCCAAATGCTGATACTCCGGTATGCAGCTGCCCTGCGAACTCTACCTTCTGCCCAAAAGAACTGGTAGCACAGACCAGACACAGGAAAAGTACTTGAAGTGTTTTCATAAGCATCAGATAAAGTATTGAATATCAATCAAATCAAAAACACCAATTATAGAAAAACATGAGATGCTTTATACTTCCATGGCTCCCACACTAATAGCAGTGCAATGCAGCCCTTTTCTAGTATTATTCTTCAGCTTTACTACAAATCTCCTAACTGCGGCCTGATAAGCAATTCTTCTACCACACTATTCTCTGATAAGGTATAGGCATTGAACATGGCCATGGCTACATCCTCCGGCTTTATGAAACGCTCTGGTGGCAGGTCAACACCTTCCCAGCTGGCTGTTAGCGTAGCCCCCGGAAGTATTGCCGTTACCCGTACGTTGTGTTCTTTTAGTTCCTCGCGCAGCACCTGGCTCATCCCATACATGGCAAACTTTGATATGCAGTAAGACCCGCCGTTTATGTAGGGGGTGATACTGGCAGTAGAGCAAAGATTGAAGATGTGCCCGGAGCGGCGCTTTATCATATCCGGTACTATTCCTTTGGTTATATAATAAGCACTGTAAAGATTCGTTTGTATCATGAACGGCAGCGCCTCATCGTCTTCCTCCGTAATCTTACCTGGTATAAATAAGCCGCTGTTGTTCACCAGCACATCCACTTTCACGTTCAGTTTCTTTACAAAGTCCAGAAAAGACCGCAGGGACTTGCCGTCACTCAGGTCGGCTTCCTGAAATAAAACTTTCGAAAAAGTGTATTTCTGCTCTATCTCCAACTTCAACTTTTGCAAGTCCTTTTCGTTTCGGGAACAGGTAATGATATGAAAGCCTTCTTTGGCGAACTGTTCAATAACGGCTTTGCCAATCCCTTTTGTACCACCTGTTACCAGAATGTATCGTTGCATAAATATTTATAGTTTAGTATGTTTTGCAATTTTGTACGTAATATAGGTATTTAACAGTATTTTTGTTTAAGATCATCTGGAATAGCATGATTTAACCAGCTTCAAAACCCTTTATGCTGCAACACTTCGGAAAATATTTACTCTTTATGTCCAGCCTCCTCTTTCGTGGAGAGTCGCCCCGTATATTATTTAACCGGACGATGGATGAAGCTATTTTAATAGGCATCAACTCTATTTTTATTGTTGCCATTGTATCTACGTTCATAGGCGCGGTAACAAGCGTGCAAATATCATATAACCTGGATAATGCCTTTATACCGCGCTCCACTATAGGCTTTATGGTGCGCGAAATGACACTCTTGGAACTGGCTCCCACCATCACCTCTATTGTGCTTGCCGGTAAAGTAGGTTCCAGTATTGCAGGTGGCCTGGGAACCATGCAGATAACAGAGCAGGTGGATGCGCTTGAGGTAATGGGCATAAACTCTACTTCTTATCTCGTGCTGCCTAAGGTAATTGCCGCAATCCTTGTTTTCCCGATGCTTGTCATACTGGCCATGTTTTTGTCCATAGGTGGCGGCTTCATTGCCGGCGTACTTTCTGGAGAAATTACACAGCAGGAATATATCTCCGGTATCCGCAGCGACTTTATACCTTATAACATTTTGTTCGCTCTTATAAAGTCGGTTGTGTTTGCGTTTCTTGTCTCCTCCATTTCCTCTTTCAAAGGGTATTATACCTCAGGAGGTGCCTTAGAAGTAGGAAAGGCAAGCACAGGAGCCGTGACAAACAGTGTAATTGCCATTTTAATTGCCGACTTTGTCCTGGCAAACCTGCTGCTTTAAGATGACAAGCGGCTCTATTAAGCACATATTACGATGATAGAAATACATAACATACATAAATCCTTTAATGGTGTAAAAGTACTGGATGGCATTAGCGGTGTTTTCGAGACAGGTAAAACAAACCTGTTGCTTGGCGCCAGCGGCACAGGTAAAAGTGTACTGCTGAAATGCATTGTGGGGTTGGTGAAGCCGGATATTGGCAGCGTTACTTTTGACGGCACTTACTTCACTAATAATAAACTCGGTATTAAGCAGGAAATTCGCCGCAAGATAGGCATGCTCTTCCAGAGCTCTGCTCTTTTCGACTCAATGACGGTGGAGAAGAACATCGAGTTCCCGCTGAAAATGCTGGGAGATATGGAAAAAGATGAGCGCATAGATCGGGTAAATACAGTTTTAAAGCGCGTTGGCCTGGAGGGTGCAAACAAGAAAATGCCATCAGAACTAAGTGGGGGTATGAAAAAGAGAGTAGGTATAGCCCGGGCTATTGCCCCACACTGTACCTATCTGTTTTGCGATGAGCCCAACTCTGGCCTGGATCCCTTAACAGCTTTAAAAATAGATGAACTTATAAAGGAAATCACAGAGGAGTATGGCATCACCACCATTATTGTAACCCATGACATGAACTCTGTAATTGAAATCGGAGATAAAATATTCTTTCTCTATAAAGGCAAAAAGCTATGGGAAGGCACCCGCGACGCTATCCTTGATACAGATGTAAAGGAGTTGAATGAGTTTATCTTCTCGAACCGCCTAATGCGCGATGCTAAAAAAATAGAGGACGAAGAGGAAGAAACAGAAAGCAACCGCTAACAATATCATGTGTCATATCTTTTGATACACTCCAAGTAAAAGGGCTCCCGCTATCAATGTGGGAGCCCTTTTACTTGGAGTGTAGTTATTTATATAGCGTAAAGCATGCCTGACACAGTTGCTGTCATCATACAGGCTAAGGAAGCGCCTAGTAAAGCAAGAAAGCCAAGTTTAGACAGGTTGCCCTGCTGGCTTGGTGCCATACTTCCGATACCACCAATTTGTATAGCAATAGAACTAAAGTTAGAGAAGCCACAAAGCGCGTAGGTAGACATCACAATTGCCTTTGGTGATAAAGTGCCGGCAGCCTTCATTTCAGCCAGGTCCAGGTAAGCCACAAACTCATTAATAGCCGTTTTCTGGCCAAGCAAGCTTCCGACCTGTAAGGTATCAGCCCATGGCACGCCCATAATAAAGGCGAAGATCCTGAAAATCTGGCCCAGAATATACTGAAGTGAGAAGCCTTGAAAGCTGCCATTTGTGCTCGCTACCACCCATTCATTCAGCCCGGTCCAGTCACCAACTAGATCGGTTAGCAGGTAGTTGACAAGTGCAATAACGGCTATAAAGGCCAGCAACATACCTCCCACGTTCGCAGCAAGCCTTAAACCGTCAGCGGCTCCACGGGAGAGGGCATCCACTAGGTTTACACCTAACTGCTCTTCGTTTACCTCCAGCTTAGTGGTAATCTTTTCCGGCTCAGTCTCGGGCACCAGGATTTTAGCCAGTACAATACCTGCCGGTGCATTCATGATAGAGGCTGTGAGCAGGTGCGCCGCAAAAATAGCCTTCTGAGCAGGATCATCCCCACCCAAAAAAGCGACATACGCCGCCAGTACTCCACCCGCAAGGGTAGCCATACCACCAGTCATCAGGCACATCAGCTCAGAGCGCGTCATAACGCTGATAAAAGGCCGAACAAGCAACGGCGCCTCCGTCTGCCCCAAAAAGATATTCCCGGCAGCAGACAAGCTCTCAGCCCCTGAAAGCCGCATACCTTTGGACATAACCCAGGCAATACCCCATACTATCTTTTGTAAAATACCCAGGTAGTACAGCCCGGAGGAGACAGTGGAGAAAAAGATGATCGTAGGGAGTACATTAAAAGCGAAGATATAACCCAAGCCGCCATTTTCTGCAGGATTGGCAAGGTTACCGAACAGGAATTCGGCACCAGCCTGAGAGAAGTCAAGAAAAGTAACGAAACCGCGGCTAACAATCGCAAAGCCATCTGCCACCAGGGGCACCTGTGTCACCAAAACCCCGAAAAGTATCTGAAGAAAAACACCAAAGCCTACCAGCTTCCAATCAATGCGTTTCTTTTGTTTTGAGAATAGGAAAGCAATGGCTAATAAGAGAGCTAAACCGATAACTCCTCTAATAATATCGTACATGCTGAGGGCCAAAATTTGCCAAAAGTAAGCCTTATAACTCATAAAACAAAAAGTCCCGGACCATGCAGGTCCAGGACTTTTTCATCTAATACTTTATATAAAATCAGTTTCGCTTGTTCAGCTCGTCTCGTATCTTGGCGGCCCGTTCATAATCCTCTTTCTCGAGGGCCTCGTTTAACATCTTATTCAACTCATCCACAGATGTTTGATTAAGGGGCTCTTTGGAACTGGAGCTCGATGACGTGGAAGACGAGGTGCTTTTCACAGTCAACTCATCGCTTTCATCTTCGTCCTCTTCCAGGTCGCTCAAAATAATCCCTGCCTCCGACAGCACACTCTCTACAGTATAAATCGGCACTCCGAAGCGAAGCCCGATGGCAATAGCATCCGAAGGACGTGAATCCAGCTCAAACTCCTTTGTACCATCCGTGCACATGATCTTGGAGTAAAAAACCCCTTCCTTCAAATCAGATATCAGAATCTCTGTGATGGTGACATCCATCTGCTCGGCAAAGGTTTTGAACAGGTCGTGCGTGAGCGGGCGGTTCGGGTTTATCTTCTCAATCTGAATAGCGATAGACTGCGCCTCAAACATACCTATGATGATAGGCAACCTCCTGTTTCCCTCTTTTTCCCCAAGTACAAGTGCAAATGAGCCCGTCTGTGACTGGCTTGATGAGAGACCAAGTATCTCTAACTGAATTTTCTCCACAGTTTATATTATTCTATTTGTCTAAAGCCTTGGCGGCTTCTATTAATTTCGGAACAACCTCAAACGCGTCGCCTACTATGCCGTAATCTGCGGCTTTAAAGAAGGGCGCTTCAGGATCCTTATTAATAACGACAATTACTTTAGAAGAGTTAACCCCTGCCAGGTGTTGTATGGCACCAGAAATACCAATGGCAATGTAAAGGTTAGGGCTCACGGTAATACCTGTCTGGCCCACGTGCTCATGATGCGGTCTCCAGTCCATGTCAGACACAGGCTTGGAACAGGCCGTAGCAGCACCCAGCTCTTTGGCCAGATCCTCTATAAGGTGCCAGTTCTCAGGGCCTTTCATGCCGCGGCCACCGGAAACCACAATCGCTGCCTCTGGCAGCAGCACACCGTCTGTCTCCTGCATCACCGTTTCTTTCGGCTTCTCTGAGAAATCAGCATCCGTTAATTCAGCAGAAATGTTTTCTACGGTTGCGGTACCTCCCCCGGATGTAATGTCGATGGAGTTTTTCTTAATGGCGATTATTTTCGGGTCAGCGGTTAGCGCCACATCGGCAAGTGCTTTGCCTGAGAACACCCCGCGCGTTACAGTAAAGCTGTCTCCCTCTATTTTTGGAAGTGCTGTTACGTTGGTGGCCAGCGATCCGTTTAACCGCACGGCCAGCTTGGCACCGATGGCAGCCCCGATATTAGAATTAGAAAAAACCAGCACTCTGGCATTTTCCTGCTCCACCGCTTTGGCAATTACCTTTACATAAGCGTTCGCTACAAACTGGCTCAGGCGCTCATCACCGTCATACAATACTTTACTGATCCCCTGCTCGCCCAGCCGGGCCAGGGCATCTTCCTTCACCTCGCCGATAGCAACGGCAGTGACAGTAGTACCCAGTTGCTGTGCCACCTGGCTACCATAGGTTGCAGCCTCCAGCGAGGACTTCTTGACCTCTCCGTTAAGACCTTCTACAAATACTAATACAGACATATCTTATAGTACTTTAGCTTCGTTTCTCAATAATTTTATTAATTCTCCAGCATTCTCAGGATCAATCATCTTCACCCCGCCTTTTTTCTCAGGCTTGCTGTAATTTACGTAGTCCACTTTGGTGTCGGCGCCTGTTGGCTCCACTACTTTAAGAGGTTTGGTGCGTGCCGTCATAATACCGCGCATATTCGGGATACGGGGCTCAGACATAGGCTGTTGTGCGCTTGCTATAAAGGGCAGCTTCACCTCTACCACCTCTTTCCCTCCTTCAATTTCACGCTCCAGCCGGGCCGTGCTGTCGTCCAGCAGGTCAAGCTTAAAGGCGGGCACCACTGCGGGTATGCCCAGCAGCTCCCCCACCATGTTGTGCACCTGAGAACCGTTGAAGTCAATGGACTCCTTCCCCATCAGGATAACATCATAGCTGTTCTCTTTCGCTACGGCTGCAATCTGCTGCGCAACAAAAAAAGAATCTTTCGGGTAGGCATTTACACGTATGGCATCGTCTGCGCCAATAGCGAGAGCTTTGCGAATGTTGGGCTCTGAATCGGCCTCTCCTACGTTTAATACTGTTACAGTGCCACCTTTTGCTTCTTTCAGCTCAATGGCTCTTGTCAGCGCATACTCATCCCATGGATTTATCACATACTGCACGCCAGTTTTGTCAAACTCCTTGTTGTCAGCTGTGAAATTGATTTTGGATGTAGTATCCGGTACGTTACTAATGCAAACTAATATTTTCATGGTTAGAAATGTTAGCTTTTTAAATTTAGATTTGTGCGAAGTTAATTAAAATATAGTCAATCCGAAATGAACGAAAACAGACTGGAACAGCTCTTCAAGTTTCTTGAAGACGACCCAAACGACCCTTTTACATTGTATGCCATTGCCACTGAGTACCGCCAGGCTGATAAGGAAAAAGCGCTCAATTATTATGAGCGGCTGCTGGCAGAACATGAGAACTATGTCGGCACCTATTACCACGCTGCTAAGCTATACGAGGAGTTAGGGCAGAACGATGTAGCAGAACAGACTTACAAAAAAGGAATGAAGATTAGCCGGCAAGAGGGCAACCTTCATGCTTTCTCTGAACTGCAGCAGGCATACAACAAAATGATGGGCCTTGATTATGAGGATGATTAATCCCCTATCCTTCTTCCTTACATCTCATTTACTCAAATATAGTATGCATGCAGCATAATTCCAAATCTATACTTTAGAACTGATATAAGGTAAAAAGGTTGCTGATTTCCTTAAATGAGGGAAAATGAGCTGATGAAGTTTAATTTTGTATAGCAGGCGGCAAGGTGCTGAGAAGCGTGCAGCAGCAGTACACGGCAAAAAATGGCATCAAGCTGTACCGGAAGCTTCTGAAACTAGCCTGTTGGCCTGTTCTAAAGCGTCTGAAGCGTCATTAGCATAGCCGTCTGCTCCTATCTCTTTCCAAAGGCCTGGTGCAATGTTAAATGGATGTCCTCCTACCATAACCTTTATATGCTGTAGGTCAGGATCAGTGTGCATAGCCGTGATAAGCTCCGTAATGGCGTGTAAGTGATACGTCATGGTGGCAGACAGAAGCAACAGATCAGGCTTTTGCTCGTGCAGTGTTTTGATGATGCTGCTTTTAGGCATATTTGCTCCCAGATAATATGTATGCCAACCTTCCATCTCCAGAAAATCTGACACCATCCGGATGCCGATTTCATGCATGTCGCCTTCGACACAGGCAGCTACCACTTTATGGTGGTTTTTCTCTGAACCCACAACTTTATAGTAAAGCTGCGACATGATGAGTTGCGTAGCTGCGGAGCAATAATGCTCCTGGGCTATGGTAAGCTTGTCCTGCTGCCACAAACGCCCTATCTCATACTGCACCGGCTGGAACACATGCATATAAATAGCCTTTACAGAGGTACCCGCATCCACTTCGTCCAAAATAAGCTTACTTGCCGCACCACGGTCCCCTTCCAGCAGGAGATTCATGTACTGTGAGGCCAGGCTGCTCAGCGGCGCATCCTCCTCCAGGTAAGAAGACTGCCGCGTCACCTTCTTTTCCAGTTGCAGCAGAGCACTGTTCATGTATTTAGCTGCAATCACATAATTTTCTATTGGCAGGCGCTGCGCCAGAATTTCTTTCACGCAGTTCAGGTTTACAGCCAGGTCACTGGCTGGTATATTTCGTGCTGCCAGTTTTTCCTGTGCCCATGCAACGTAGTTTTTGAACAAAGCCTGGCTGGAGGCAAGTATTGCTTCAGACAGGTGTGCCAGATGGTCACGCACACCCTGCAGACTCGCAGTGCGGCCTGCTTTACCGTATTGCGCTTCGAGCTCCGGTCTCTGCTTAAAGAATAATTCTGTAGCAGCTGTGGCTATGTCCAGCTCCTCATCGGATATTTTCTCCGCCGTCTGCTTCTTCACTATTCCCATCCAATAATTTTATCTTTAACCACGCGTACTCACAAGTACCTCTAGTACAATAATTTTTTTATGCAGCACCCGCTTTCATGCCTTTCTTATCTCATGAAACGAGGCTCTCTATCATCATTCGCAAAAATGCATTAGGATACAATCCTGTAGCTACGAGAAATATATTTTATAGGGTTATGGATATATTGAGATAACAATTACTCCATCGGCGGGTTAAGACTGAACTAAAGCTTGTTCAAAAGAAATCCAGCAAATCATGACATTCAAAGATAAAAACATACTGGTTATTGGAGGAACCTCCGGTATTGGTCTCGAAACAGCCCGCCAACTGAAAGAAAAAGGTGCAAACGTGATAACGGCATCCCGAAAGAATGCTGAAGAAGCTGAAAGTGCAGGCCTGCAGCACATCGTATTAGATGTCATGGAACTCGACAGCAATCTTACGGCACAGCTCCCGGATGTACTGCATGGTTTGGTTTACTGCCCTGGTACTATAAAGCTGAAGCCTTTTGAGCGCCTGCAAATAGCAGATTTCAGAAACGATTTTGAGCTGAATGTGCTGGGTGCCGTGCAGGTGCTAAGGGCAGTTATACCCTTACTTAAAAAAGCAGAGGGAGCCAGCGTTGTATTATTCAGCACGGTGGCAGCGCAACTCGGCATGCCTTACCATGCTTCCATCGCCACCGCAAAGGCAGCTATAGAAGGATTAACCGTTGCGCTGGCCGCAGAGTATGCCTCTGCACAAATTCGCTATAATGCTGTGGCTCCTTCACTTACAGACACCCCGCTTGCCTCTTCCCTGCTTAGCACCTCCGATAAAAAGGAAGCAGCCGGAAAGCGCCACCCGCTAGGCAGAGTAGGTCAGCCACAGGATATGGCACAGGCCGCCATCTTTCTTTTATCAGATGATTCAAGTTGGATGACAGGCCAGGTGCTGCACGTAGACGGCGGCATGAGTTCGGTGAAACTTATTTAAATTTATTCCATAATTAATTTCTAACCTATCATACCTCCCATCAGATGCTGCTCTTCTGGTTCCGTCGCGACCTCCGCCTGCACGATAATGCAGGCTTGTACCATGCTCTTGAAACCGGAAAACAAGTACTACCCATTTTTATTTTTGATACCGAAATATTAGACAAGCTCAGCAACCGCCGTGATGCCCGGGTAGACTTTATTTATCAATCCATAACAAACCTGAAGAAGCAGCTGGAAAAAGAAGGCAGCACCCTGCTTGTACGGTATGGGAAACCCACAGAAGTGATAAAGGAGTTGCTGCTGGAGTATGAGGTGGAAGGTATCTATACAAACCGTGATTACGAGCCTTACGCACGAGAGCGCGATGAGGAGGTAAAGGCGCTTCTAAAAGAGCCAAGCCTTGATTTCATACGTTTTAAGGATTCCGTTATTTTTGAGCGCAGCGAAATATTGTCTTTAAGTGGTACGCCTTACAAAGTGTATACCCCCTACAAAAAGACCTGGAAGAAAGCCTTTAAAGAAAAAATGGCAGCGCCTTTTCCCTCTGAGCAACATCACGATAAGCTCCTGTCCCACCACAAAACACCACTGCCAACGCTCCAGCAAATGGGCTTTGAACCTGCTGACATACCCACACCAGATCCTAACCTGGCCGAGGAGGTATTGCACCGTTACGAGGATACCCGCAATCTACCTGCCCTCGATGCCACCACACGCTTGAGCCCGCACCTGCGGTTTGGGACGGTAAGTGTTCGCGAAGCCGTTCTGTTAGCGCTACAGCACTCTGATACCTGGCTGCAGGAGCTCATTTGGCGTGAGTTTTTCATGCAGCTGCTCTTTCACTTCCCGACGTCTGCCCAGGAAAGCTTCGCTCCTAAATTCAGGCACATTGCCTGGCGCAACAATGAAGAGAACTTTCAGCGGTGGTGCGAAGGCAAAACAGGATTTCCTTTAGTAGATGCTGGTATGCGCGAACTGAACAGTACCGGCTTTATGCACAACCGGGTCAGAATGGTAGTGGCTAGTTTTCTGGTGAAAGACCTGCTCATAGACTGGCGCTGGGGAGAAGCCTACTTTGCAGAAAAGCTCCTGGATTATGAGCAAGCAAGCAATGTGGGCAACTGGCAATGGGCAGCAGGCACAGGCGCTGATGCCCAACCCTATTTCCGCATCTTTAACCCTGATAACCAGGTTAAAAAATTTGACAAGGCCCACACCTACATCAGGCGCTGGGTGCCAGAATTTGGAACCTCAGCTTACCCGGAACCCATGGTAGTCCACAGCATGGCCCGCGACAGAGCCATTGCGGCTTATAAAAAGGCTATTGCTTTGGCCGCAGGGTAAGGAATCAATTCTGTATCTTTGAGCTGATGCTCCGGAAACCACTGTTTGCGCTCCTACTCGCCCTGCTCCTACTGAGCAGGCAAAACCTAGCTATAGCCCAGGTAAAACCGGACACCACCACCGCCAATACTTCCCGGCTGATTGCCATGGGCGCCACCTTTGCCGCGGGTTATACTGCCATGCTAGTGTCGCTGAACAACTCCTGGTATTCAGGAGAGCGTACAAGCTTTCACTTTTTTAACGACAACAGCCAATGGAAGCAGGTAGACAAGGCGGGGCATTTCTGGGGTGCTTTCCAAGAAAGCCGTGCGGGCATAGACATGCTGCGCTGGGCAGGGGTGCCGGAGAAAAAAGCGATTCTCCTCGGAGGACTTACAGGCATTGTCCTGCAAACCCCCATCGAGGTTTTTGATGGCTACCAGCCGGAGTATGGCGCCTCTGCAGGAGATTTGATTGCCAACACAGCAGGCTCTGCCGCTGTAGTAGCACAGGAACTGGCCTGGGGCGAGGTGCGCCTCATGCCTAAATACTCCTTCCATACCACCCGGTTTGCTGCTGTACGCCCCAATGTGTTGGGAAACAGCCTGGCAGAACAGGCCCTGAAAGACTATAACGGGCAAACATACTGGCTTTCTGTGGATATGGGTGCCTTTCTGAAGCAGGAAACAAAATACCCGAAGTGGCTGAATATAGCCGTAGGCTACGGTGCAGAGGAGATAGTGTATAACCCGGAAGGCGCCAACAGTGCCAGCGGTTTTGATGCACACCGGCAGTACTACTTAAGCCCTGACCTAAACCTGATGCACTTTAAAGGCCCAAGTAAATTCCTGAATACTGCTTTATATGTGCTCAGCATTATCAAAATACCTGCTCCTGCCCTGGAGTACAACCGAAAAAATGGTTTCAGGATGCACGCGCTGTACTTTTGATTTTTCTGGCTTTGATATTCTGAACCAAGAGTAAATTTACACATTCCCCGAACCCACGGCACGGGACTCGATAAATCCGTACCTTTGCATGTATATAATTCGTCTGCTACCGCAATACATCCTTGCGCTGCAATGAACGAACAAGAATAAACGAACAACAAGAACATGAACGTAGGAGACCGCGTGCGCCTGATGTCTGGCCGTGAGGAAGGCATCATTACCCGCATATTAGATAATAACATAGTAGAAGTAGCCATCGACAACGACTTTACCATACCTGTTGCCCGGCGGGAGGTGGTGGTCATTGCAAAGGAGGAGGCAACATACCTTAAGAATGACCCGGAGATAAAGCCAGTTGCCAAAAGAGAAACTTCAGCACCTGTTCTGGCAGCACAGGGAATTTACCTGGCCCTGGTGCACCAGTCAGAAGAACTGTTAGCTGTTACCATCATCAACAATTTAGACCACGATGTGCTGTTTACCTCCGGCGAAGAACGTGAGAATAAATACCGTGGTCTTCAGAACGATAAACTGGCACCGAAGACAACCCGTGTCATCACCCATTACCATCTGAAGGATTTTGAGAAATGGCCCGGCCTGCTGGTGCAATTCATACAACACCGCAACGGCAGCCCCACTGTGTATGAACCTGTCACGAAAAAGGTGCAGTTCAGAGCCAACTCCTTTTACAAGAGCAAGAAAACCGCGCCTGTGCTGAATAAGGAAGCTTATCTGTTCCAGCTCGACCAGAAGCCTGTTGCCGTCGATACAGATAAAATTACGGAGCAACTGATTGATGCAACTGCCAAGCATGAAAATTTTAAGCTGCAGGCACCGGACCATGAGGTAGATCTGCATATCGAGAAGCTGGTAGAAGACCACAGTGGCATGAGTAATAGCGCTATGCTCAAGCTGCAACTGGAACACTTCCAGGACAGCTTGGACAGGGCCTTAGCTGCCAATATGCACGAGATTGTGTTTATACATGGTGCTGGCAACGGGGTGCTTCGCAAGGAGCTTCAAAAAGTTCTCAGCCGCACACCCGGCATTAAGTTTTTCGAAGACGCCCGAAAAGAGAAATTCGGCTACGGAGCCACTTTGGTAAAACTGAAATAGTTTTACCAGTTAGAGAGTTAGAGAGTTAGAGAGTTAGAGAGTTAGAGAGTTAGAGAGTTAGAGAGTTAGAGAGTTAAGGTTTACTGCTTTTGCCTGACTGAGGGTTACACTTCAAGTCTAGAATTTTAACTTTCTAACTTTTTAACATCCAAACTTTTTAACTGATAAATGTGTTAGCTTTGCAGTACAGACAGTACAAAAAGCATAACAGCAAGCCATCTTATCGCTGCCCCTTTGGGGGGAGAGGAAAGTCCGGGCAACGCAGAGCATCCTACTTCCTAACGGGAAGGGTTCCGGGTAACCGGGATACAGCCAGTGCCACAGAAAATAACCGCCAGCAGCAATGCTGGTAAGGGTGAAAAGGTGCGGTAAGAGCGCACCAGCGGCTGGGTGACCAGTCCGGCTGGGTAAACCTTAGGAGTTGAAAGACCAAATAGGCTGACAGTGCCTCGCTTCGGCGGGGCTAAGGGCTGCTCGTCCGATGTCAGTGGGTAGGTCGATGGAGCCTGTGCGCGAGTGCAGGCCTAGATAAATGATAAGATCCCGATTTATCGGGAACAGAACCCGGCTTACAGGCTTGCTGTTTTTTTGTACCCTTTCTCTTCACTTCTCTCCTGACACAGTTATTACATAAGTAAATCAACGGCTGCTGGGCCTGAAGAAAAAATCTTCTCCCTCATGCTTGCTGCTCTTCTGCCACAAAGCCTGTTTAACATATTATACCCACTAATGTCGCAGTACCTGTACATACATTCGGAACTCGATGCTCCTCTTGTTATCTTTGTGGCCAGAACAGATACAACCCCATGATTGACCTGACACTATACGACCCGTTCGAGAAAATGCAGTTTTCTGATAAAAACTGCTTCCTCTGCGGCACCATTATCACGCCCGACCACCGCACACCTGTTTTCGCTGAATGGCTTCAACAAAAATACGGTCTAAAAAACAAAGAACTTTTGCTACTGGATAAAAGCGTCACAACCTTTGATCAACTCACCATCCCCTGCTGTGACCGCTGCCATACACATTACCTGTTACCGCTGGAAGCAAAAGTAGAAGAGGCAGCAGCAAAGGGTATAGAAGGCATGAGAGCATTGGAAGCACAGGAACTTTTCCAGTGGATTGGCAAAATGTACTATGGCACCCTTGTCACTGAACTTATCAAAGAAACAAGTCCGCTCATTATGCCGCAATATGCGGTAAGCGAAGACCCGCTGATGCTAGGCAAGTTCAGAGCTTTCTTCCAGGTGCTGCAATCGTTGCGGGTACCCATGGTATTTTCTGATTTCCTGCCTTGTTCGTTGTTCCTCTTAGAAATAGACCCAGCTGAAGACGAGCTTCCATTTGAGTACCAGGATGAACTCACCACCATGTCTTTCAGCATTAAGATAGGCACAGTCGCGGTTGTCTGCACCCTTTTAGACAATGGCATCATCCGTTCAGCAATGGGCAGGTTATACCAGCTCACACAGGGAAAAGCTTTGCACCCCATTCAGCTGGCCGAATTTAAAGCACGCGTATTTTATGCCGCCTACATATTTAATGTAGTGCCGGAGTATTTTGTGCGCCCAGTGAAGCCGGAGGATGACCACCTGGTGCTTGACACGCTGATTGACGACATCACCAATGAGATCTTCAACCCTTGGGAAATGCTGGCCTACGCCCATATGTTGGAAGAGATGCTAAAGCCCTGGAACATTCGGGAACAGGAGATTCTAAAGAACCCAAGGCAGCCGCTCAGCTTCCTGCTCGATGAAGAAAACAATTTTAAAGAAATGAAACACTACCAGAAGCCATAATCAAGGAAGCTCAAACAGAAGATGCGGCTGCAAATATTTGCAGCCGCATCTTCTGGTATTTAATGCTAAATGCGAATTATTCTATAATAAAGCTAACATCCACATTAGCCGTTACCACTACCTCACCGCCTGCGATGGAAGGCCCTCCGGCGCCATCATAAGCAGCTGACTCCATCATAGCGGATTTATACATTGGTCTTGGGCCACCGCCACTTCCTCCTTCATTAATGGCATATACACGACCTATTTTTGCATCCAACTCAGCCGTAAGGGCGCTAGCTTTCTGTTTCGCATCCGCTACGGCTTTTTTCCGGGCTTCGGCCTTGTACTTTTCAAGGTCTGTTACCTGAAAATTGATACCATGTACATGATTAGCTCCAACGTTATATATCCCCGATAGTATCTCATCAAACCTGTTAAGTATTTTAATCGTAACGGTCATGTTTTTCTGCGCTAAATAAAAGTCCGGTGTTGTTCTACCGTACTCCCCGCCGTTATGCATGGGCTGGAGCGTTACATAGGACGTTTGAATATCCTTCGCATCTACACCCTGCTTTTTCAGGTAGTTGATAATGGCTGCTGCCTTTTTATCTGTTTCAGAACGCGCAGCATCAAGGGTCTTCTCCCGTGTCTCCACGCCTAGGTTTACCACCACCTCCGTTGGCTGCACCTTTACCTCTCCTACTCCGGACACATTAACGAGTGGCGGCAATGGCTGTTGCTGCGCCTGCGCCTGCAGCATCGTCATCGCAAAAAGCAGCAGGACTATCAGATTTATCTTTCTCATTTCTTTTTCTTTAAATTCTAATGATAACGGAAATATAGTTGGTACCTATATAGATGCAGCTTAATCAAATCATGTGCCAGTTTGCTATAGCATTTTCCATAAAAGGAAAAAGCCCCTGGCACGTCGCGTGCCAGGGGCTTTTTAAAAATTAGTTTGATATAAATCCCTCTAATCTAAATCAATATCATCACCAATAGGTCCGTACTTTGTTAACAGAACAGCACCAATTGTTAAAGCGCCTGCAGCTACAACTAACTGCGTGGTAGTGAACCTACGGGAAGCTTTCATGATGATCTGCCCGAGATCCTGCATCAACTCAGGAAGCTTCTCTGTACGGCCCTGGAACACATGCAACGCAGATTCCACTGTTTTAGACATGTCGTGCGGTTGCAGGAGCGTTAATACACTTTCCTCTTGCTGCCCCTGCTTTTTGTTACTGTTGTCTTTGTTACCTGAGCTGTTGTTATTAGAGTTATTGCTATTCTGGTTTTTTGAATTGTTGTCTTCCATAGTTTCTTAGTATGTTTCTAAAGTCAAAAATTTATATTTTTATATACGTGATGCTGGCGCAAAAAGCTACGCCACTCCCTGCTTCGGCCTGCCACCATGCTGCACCACCGTCTCCGTCAGGCGGCTCGCGAGGGTATCGATGTTCAGCATCATACTCGCCGGAAAGCCAATGCTCAGATCATTCAACTCCAGTTCTTCCGTTTCTGGGTTGTAGTTGTATTTTCCGGACACTCCTTTTTCTTTAAAGCTTCCGCTGTTTTCGCTCAGGTCAATACCATAGGCCTGTAGCTTGCTTTTAAATTGATCAAAGGCCTCTGGTTTTAGCCCTTCATAATGTAAATTCTTCGCCATTTTTGCTATACGTCATGGGTTATAAAAGAATGCTTGTTTTAACGGATCATACACTTATTAGTTAATGTAAAGCGAACAATCTGCAGCATAAAAATTTTCAACCTGATTATCAATCATATCTATGACCACAGTGCAATTATTTTACTCAACCGTTTGCACAATATAAATCAGGCCGTATCTTTGCATCGCAATACAGCAACAAGGCCCGTTCGTCTAGGGGTTAGGACGCCAGATTTTCATTCTGGTAACAGGGGTTCGATTCCCCTACGGGCTACACGAAAGGGCCTCAGCAGCAGCTGAGGCCCTTTTTTCATTTGCTTCGGACACTATTCGGACACTAAAACCGCCACCTGTAAATTTAGCCCTTCCCGTTTTGGCCAATTTTTGTTTTTCTGGAGGGGGTAAAGCTTGGGTTATTTGCCTGATTCCTTTTGTGCCATCCCCTACTGTTTGCCTTTAGGTGAATCCATCACTTAGCCAATGAACACCCTTTTCATGATATCTACAACGTCTCACTTACCCATCTCTTAAAACAAATCATTAGTATGATTTGCAAGAAGGCAAAATGAGACACATTACAGGCTGCAGGCAGGTTCCACAATCTAAACATTCCCACACTTTCCGGGACGGTTGCTGTCAACCTGCATCAAGAAAAGACAAAGAGTGTCACGGAATCAAGCGGTCTTTGCGCAGTTGCGTGAACAGGTCGAAAAACGACTCGTCGGTTCTTTGGTATACCAGGAAGCCCAGCTTGCGGCTCTTGGACATATCGGTCATCACCTCAATCGGACGTCCCAGGTCCAGATCAGTGTGCCAGGGTGAAGCCAATCGGTTCAGATCAGGTTCTGCCAAGCTGTACCGCCCGGCAATCTCATGCCACAACGGACCATCCTGGGCCATTTGGTCCTCCAGGGGATGAACGGTGCCGTCAAAGCCAACAGGCTCCACACCGAACCAACCGGCCAGGCGCTTCCACAGCCATTTCCAGCGAAAGTATTCTCCGTTGACTACATTGAACGCTTCATTACGGGCTGCTTCCGTGGTTGCTGCCCATATCAAATGCTTGGCCAGCACCCGTACGTCAGTCACATCCGATAGGCCGTTCCATTGCGCCTCTGAGCCTGGCCATCGGAACGGTCGCTTCGTTTCCCTGCAAATGGAGGCGTAAACGGCCAGGGTGGTTCCCAGGTTCATCTGGTTGCCTACTGCCTTGCCAATAACCGTGTGCGGGCGATGAATGCTCCAGGTAAAGCCATCACGGGCGGCAGCGGCATACACCTCATCTTCCTGGGCATAATAAAAGTTCTCTATATCCAGCCGGGGCTGCTCCTCGCGCAAGGGCGTTTCAGGCAGAAATCCTTCTTTAGCATAAGCTTCGAAAGGACCCAGGTAGTGCTTCAGTCCTGTTACCAAGGCCACATGCTGCACAGAATGCTTCGGAGTCAAGGCATCCAGCAGGTTACGAACCATAGCTGCATTCACCCTAATGTTTTCTGCCTCCGACTCCATCCGCATCCAACTGGTGAAAAACACGTGCGTGGGCGCAACATCGGCAAGGGCAGATGACAAGCTTTCAGGGTTGAGCAGATCTGCTGCAACTGGCCGTAAACCATCTATGCTCACATGAGGATTTCGAGCCAGGCCATAGGTAGTCCACCCCTGCTTTACCAGTTCTTCTGCCAGGTTGCTACCCGTGATCCCGCTTACCCCCACCACTAAGGCTGTTCTGTTCATAATTCTTTTCCAGTTTTAAAATTCATCCAAGGCTTATAGGTACGACTTATAGCTCCAGGGGGCTACCAGCACATTCATTCTTTATCAAAAGTTGTACTTTTTATTTATGAGATAGCTTCTATTAAAATGGCCGTTTCTGGGGCAGGAACTTAAAGAATGAGACAGTGACTTCATAAGTTAGTCTTGCACATACGGATAATCTTCCTGTACATAAACGTCTTCATAAAGCTCTTCAGGAGCTGGATAAGGAGATTCCTCAGCAAATTTAACCGCTTCGGTTATCTGGTCTTTGATTTTTGCATCAATAGCATCTAAGTCAGCTCCTGTTGCATAATCGTTCTCCAAGAGAGTATAACGTACCATTCCAACTGGGTCCTGGTCCCGATAAGTTGCTAATTCCTCTTTTGTTCTGTACTTGGCTGGGTCGGACATGGAGTGGCCTTTGTAGCGGTAAGTTCTGAACTCCAGCAGGGTTGGTCCTTCGCCGGCACGCGCACGCTCAGCAGCTCTTGCTACCGCCTCATGCACATCCTCCACGCTCATGCCGTTTACAGGCTCAGAAGGCATGTCATACGCCTCACCTAAGGTGTAAAGATCAGTTACATTAGACGTACGCTGTACGGAGGTACCCATCGCGTAGCCGTTATTCTCTATTACAAATATTACCGGGAGTTTCCAGGTCATGGCCATATTGAACGTTTCGTGCAACGCACCCTGGCGTACGGCACCATCGCCCATGTAGCAGATGCATAGGTTTTTGGTTTTGTTGTATTTTTCGGCAAACGCTAAACCTGCGCCCAATGGAATCTGAGCGCCCACAATACCGTGACCACCCACAAAGTTTACGTTCTTATCAAAAATGTGCATCGAGCCACCTTTGCCTTTGGAGCTTCCGGTAGCTTTGGCAAACATCTCAGCCATAACCGCTCCGGGCGAAGTACCTAACCCAAGTGGATGTGCGTGGCAACGATAAGCGGTTATCCACTTGTCGTCCTTGTTCAATGCAGTGATAGCACCGGCTGCACAGGCCTCCTGGCCAATATACAAATGGCAAAAGCCTTTTATTTTTTGTTGACCGTATAGCTGCCCTGTTTTCTCTTCGAACCTACGCATTAACTGCATCATCTCGTACCAGCGCAGGTAAGTCTCCTTTGAGAACTCTGTCGCTGTACCTTCCTTTTTATGTTTTTTTTCTTTTGTATTTGCCATTATACTTTTGCTTCTAATTCTGTTTTGTGTGAGAAGATTGGCTGTCGGAGCGTCTGTGAAGGAAGAGGACTCTTCAGGAAGGATTGGCCACTTGCTGCGGATGAAGGTCAAGTACTCTACCGTGAGATCATCCTGCGCCGGGGTGGGAAACAGTCCCTTCGAAGCACCCGTCCTGACATAATGCAGTCAGCACAAGCTGTGCTGACTGCTGATTTTTCATCAATACTCCTCTAAACCGCCCACTTCGATGTTCCAGAACTTTCCGCTTTCAGTGTTTTCGGTTAGCGCCTTATAAATACCAGTGACAGACTGTTCAACTGTAACCGGAGCGTTCTCGCCACCCATTCTGGTCTGTACCCATCCCGGGTGCAGTGGGGTTACCCTGATACTTTTTTCCGCTAACCTTTGCGCAAGTATAACTGCATACATGTTGATGGCAGCTTTGGACATTCTGTAGGCCGGGCCGTTTGGGCCTGCATTGCGGATAAGTGCCATAGCGGTAGAAAGAAACACAATATGAGCGCCGTCTTTTAGATAGTTCAGCACACCTTCGGTAAATAACACGGTGCCGGTCGTATTAACAGAAAATGATGTCTTCAGATGGTCTGCTGTTGGTACTTCGTCTCCCAAATCGGGACCTACACCTGCATTGTTTATCAGATAATCTATCTGGTTGGATACTTCCCCGATTTGCTCGATAGCCTTGTTGATACTCGCCTCATCACTAATATCTCCCTGTACAACGGTAAGGTTGGGGTGACTGTAATTCTCAATTTTACCGGAGCGGGTTACGGCGATAACATGAATGCCTTCGTTAAGCAGCTTTTCAGTAAGGAATCGTCCGATGCCGTTGCTTGCGCCGGTAATTATTGCTTTTTGAACTTCGTTTGTCATAAAGAAAATTTGTTATTTTATTGGCCCTGTACTACATCCTTAAAAGCAGGAGTAGATTCAGGGTGATTATTAAAATTGTGTTGGATTTTGAATCAAGAGCGGGCTTAATGGCAAGGATCAGTAGCTCTCTTATATACTGGGGACGTCTGAGGCTTTCACATCGTCAACATATTGTCTGACGGCACTGTTCATGACAGTACTCAGTGCTAACGGATAGGTTATTTTGTTATGAAGTGATTTTTTGTTTTAGACCCTTTCCCTTTTCTTAGCAACTACTCACCCTTAAGCCACGCTTCCAGGTCCATTAATACCCCACTGTTAATCTGATGTCCCATGTTATATTCGTGATAAGTTAAGGCCACACCCAGGTTCTGAAGGAACGCTTTTGCTTGTCTTGCGTAGTGAACAGGCAACGTCCCATCCTGAACCCCGTGGGCAACAAATACCTTCAAGCGGTGCAGTTCTTCGTTCTTAGTCACTATGGACTGAATGTTCTCCAGAACCCTTCCGCTAAAGGCTATAACTCCGTCCACCTCCTTCGGATGGGTCAACCCTATACTGTAACTCATGATGGCCCCCTGGCTGAATCCACCAAGATAAACTTCCTGAAGACTGTACTTTTGTTTGATCTGCGCTAGAAACTCCCTGATGACTTCTCTGCTGGATAGTTCCTGCGCTGCATTGATGAGAGGTTTGCCTGTTGAAAAATCCACGTTGTACCAGGCAAACCTCTCAGGACCCACGGAAAATGGGCCACGGGCTGAAATAACAATGAAATCTGCAGGTAAGTGGTCTGCAAGGCTGAACAGATCCTGCTCATCGCTGCCTACACCGTGTAACAGAACAATAGCTTTGGTCTTTGAAGATTTAATTTTTGGCTCCCGCACAAGATAGTGCAGGACAAGATTGTCAGATGTTATGACGCTTTCTTTTACGGGTGTATATTTCATATAAGTACTGTCTGTTGGATAAGAGATGGAGAAGAAGAGGAGTAAGCACAGCAGCATTTCCAGCCAGTTTTTAACAGTGTTAAGTTACCTCCCCAGTCAGAAGAGCTAAAGCCAGCTGGGTTAGCAACTGGCTTTAGGAACATCCGCTTAGCGGGACTCTTCTCAGCAACAAATTAATTGCCTTTAGTGGTGGCCGTTGCGCCTACAGGGGTAGTCACCAGCCTCAGGTCAATGATAAACTCATTATCGATGGCTTTATCGCCCAAATCAGCAAAGAAAGAAGGTGAGCCATAGCGCACATCGAACTTGCTCCGGTCTACCTCAATTTTCGCTACTGCCTCGGCTGTATTCCCGCTGATTTTAACAGCGGCAGGAAAACTTACGGTTTCTGTCTTACCCTTAATGGTAAGGTCACCAGTGATCTGGTAGTTGTTTGCACCTGCTTTGGCTCCGGTGATAGGCGCCGCCTTCGTAATTTTGAACGTAGCTTTCGGATGCTTTTCGACCCCAAAGAAGTCGTCTGACTTGAGGTGCCCCACCAGCTTTGCATTGTAGTCGGCGTCTGTAATATCCGTATTGGTGATGCTGTTCATGTCTATATCAAAGGCACCTCCTACAAGTTTGTTCTGCGCTACCTGCAGTGAGCCGGAGGCCAGGGACACCTTGCCGGTATGCTCGCCGCCGATTTTCTTGCCCGCCCACACCAGGCTTGATTTCTGGGTGTCGGCTGTCAGGGTTTTACCCGCTCCGCTTTGAGCAGCAAGCTGGGTGGTCGTGAAGGCCAAGGTGGCCAGTACTGCAAAGAAATATTTGGTGATTCTCATGTGTTAAAATGTATTTAGATGATGAAATAAATTGAATGATAAAATGATATCTCTTGAGGTGCTACAGCTACTATAGCAGGCATAACCCACTTTCTTAGCCAATTTTTACAGATGTCATGGTCAGTGAACCGCCTACTACCCTGTCGTTGAAGAATGACACATCCTCTTTGCTTCCCTTCAGCCCGAGGGTATAAAGAAGGGGCCAGTAATGTTCCGGGGTCGGGACAGCCAGCATGGCTTCCTTGCCCAGTTGCTCGTACTTTATCAGCTTATCGTGGCTCCCGTTACGGATAAGGTCTTTGAACTTCGTATTTATCTGCACTGCCCAGTCAAAGCCATATTCAGGTTCGTTGATTTTATCCCAGGCTACCATGCGCAGGTTGTGCACCATGTTGCCGCTGCCCATAATAAGCACCCCTTTCTTGCGCAGGCCTGCCAACTCCTTTGACAGCTCATAATGGTATTGCGGGCCTTTGGTATAGTCAATGCTTAGCTGCAGCACAGGGATGTTGGCTTGTGGGTACATGTGTCGGACAATCGTCCAGGCACCGTGGTCAAGGCCCCAGTCATGGTCCAGTTCTACTGCGGTGGAACTGATGATGGAAGCCGTTTCCCTGGCCAGCTCAGGGCTACCCGGCGCCTTGTACTGTACGTCGAACAACTCCTGCGGAAAGCCGCCAAAATCGTGTATGGTTTTCGGAGAGTCCATGGCCGTGACACGGGTGCCCTTGCTCAGCCAATGCGCTGAGATAACAAGCACCGCTTTAGGTGTTGGGATTTCTTTGCCCAGTTGCTTCCACTTTTGGCTGAACTCGTTATCCAGAATACCGTTCATGGGTGAGCCATGGCCAATAAACAAGACCGGCATCAGTTGCTCCTGCTCACCCAGGCTGTCTGTGAATCTATTGAAAGCGGATAATGTGGACATACCTATTGCTCCAGTCATAAGTGTTTTAATGAATTGATTCCGTCGCATAATAGCTTGGTCTGCTAAATCAAATGATGCAGCATCCTGCTCATTGATGAATTTTAGAGGAGTGGCTTATTGGTGTAGGATTTTCCATCCTGCCAGCCAATTGTAGTTATACTTCATGTTTAGCTGAATGAGCAAAAGCTGCATGTTCTCCAGGGTTCTGCTAACAGACAAGTCACCTGCTACAATAGGGTTAAACCCGGCAGTGCTCACCAGTTCAGAAGCTATCTGCAAAGCATCCTCATCATTGCCTGCTATAAAAGCGTCCGCTTGCTTGCCGTCAATCACCGGTGTTGCAAAATCGGCGGCAAAGGTGGTATTGAAGGCTTTCACTATTTTAGCGTTGGGCAACAGCTTTTGCAGTTCTTCTGCCGCACTGGTGTCAGGCGCTGTCACTAGTCCGTTGTAAGTGTCGTTTAGCGGATTGGATATGCTGATAACGATCTTCTGGTTGGCTACCTCCTGAATTTTTTGCGCCACTTCTTTCTCCGCAGCAAAAGGAACCGCTACAACAATAATGTCTGCTTCCCAGGATGCCTCCAAGGAGCAATCTATTGACTTTACGTCCGCAGCAGGATGGCCGCTTTTGATCTCCTCAACTACTGCCTGCACCTTGTCTTGCCCTTGGGCACACAGGAGTAATCGGTAATTGCCCTTTGACAGGCTTTTTGAAATGGCAGCCCCCATGTTTCCTGAGGCTCCAATGATGGCGATTGTCTGCATTGTCTTCATGATTTATATTTTCAACAATGCAAAGTTACCACCGCACCATGCCCCCATGCATTGCGCAAAGTCAAGAAAAACCATTGACTTTTGTCAATGAAACGGGAGGTGGGTTTATTTCTGATCTGCCATTTTCTTCCTGATCCGGCTCAAGGTTTCCGGCTTTACGCCCATGAAGGAGGCAATCATGTGCTGCGGCACTCTTTGGGCAATATCCGGATACATTTCTGTAAAGCTTGTATAGCGTTCTTCTACAGGTAAACTGATATTAGAGGTAAGGCGCCTTTGCAGGGCTATGTAGGCACCTGTTATGAGCAGCCGCATGTAGGTCTCATACTTAGGCTGCGCTTTCAAGAGCTCTTCGTGTGCACTCCTGGTTATCAGAACCAGTTCGGCGTCTTCCAACGCGTCAATATTATAGGTGGCCTGCTCTCCGGTCAGGAAGCTGAACAAGTCTGAGATTGTCCAGCCTTCTATGGCAAACTGAAGAATGTGTTCGCTCCCATTCTCAACAGAGTACTCTCTAAGTGCTCCTTTTTCTACAAAAGCGATGGCCTTGCAAACTTCTCCTTCCTGCAACAGGTACTGCCTTTTCCGTAGCTTTTTCGGGGTTAGGTACGACTTGATCTGTTCCCGCTCTTGGTCAGTAAGCGGAACCTTCTCCTGGAGTTTTTGAAAGAATAAGTCATACATAGGCAAGCAACAAATCGGTTTTGCACATCGGAAGATACTAGAAATAACAAGTGCTATTAACTGTGCATCAGCCTTCCTTTTAATGAAATGAATACTGCTTCATTTTGTTACACCTACACAGATAAGTTTCCAGAATACAAAAACTCTTCCGTTCGTAGAAGCTGCGAACTGATAGCCCATAGTGGGTTATGCGTAACAGCAAGCGTGCAAGAGGTAAAGTCACCCTCCACCTGAGCTAAAATCTTGACGCTACCCTATCAGCCATCTTTTTTGCGAATGGGATAATAAAGAAGGCTGTTACATAGGCAACCGGGGCCATCGCTGTCCATGAATGGAGAAGCTTTGAACCCCAACCCACATCAAAACCGTGGTTCCTGGCAACACTTACAAAGGCCATAATAAGAGTCATGGGAAGAACCACAAACAAGGTCTGGATGTGCATTAAATATTTCTTGTTCACGCTGTATAGAATGTGATGGTAGCCAAAGTATAAGTTAAACCTGCTGTTTGCTACTGTCAACCGGGCTGCTCAGGCTTCACTAGCTGTTCGGGAGTCTCCGGTTTTGGTACTTGCCAGTAATCTACCTGCAGCAGATCATTTTTAGCAGGAATATTCCTGCTATTCTGCAAGCCTGATTCCGGAAAACTGCCATTGATGCTGCGGATGGAAAAAGTTACGGTAGCTCTTCCGGCTGTGCCCGGCTGACGTAGCGACAGAAGCACCGCGGAGCACCATTTGGTTTACCATGAATTTCCCGTTATACTCCCCGACTGCACCAGCCGCCCTTTTGTAGCCCGGGTAAGGCAGGTAGGCACTATTGGTCCACTCCCAGCGTTCCCCCCAGTTAAATTGATCTGCTGCGGCTTCCCATTCCGCCTCGGTCGGCAACCGCATCCCCTTCCAGGCCGCGAAAGCAGCTGCTTCGAAATAACTGATGTGGCAGACAGGTGCTGCAGGCTGAACTTCCTGTAACCCTGACAAGGTATAATGCATCCATTTGCCGTCCACTTCATGCCAGTACAAAGGGGCCGCACTACCCTTACTTTTCACCCAATCCCATCCCTCGGCATGCCAGTACCTGAAGTCCCTATACCCGCCTTCCTCCACGAACTCCAAATACTCCCTGTTTGTAACCAGACTCTTAGAGATATTGAATTCATGCAGGTAAACCTTGTGCCTGCCCAACTCATTGTCAAAGCAGAATCCTGTTCCCTCAAAGCCGATCTCATAAATGCCTTCCTTCATAGTCAGGTAAGCGCCTGTAGCATCATGCTGCTGATAAGACACTCCCTGGCGGGTATAGGCTGGCAATAGCGGGTTGTGCCCCAGGATGTACTTGATGTCTGTGTAGAGGAGTTCCTGGTGCTGCTGCTCATGATTCAGCCCAAGTGTGATAATCTCTGAAAGAGCTGCATCAAGTTCAGTAGTTTCCAACAAACGGGTCATTCCCTGGTCCACGTGGCTCCGGTAGCGGTAAACGTCATCTACATCAGGTCGGCTCAGGTTGCCCCTGTCCGTGCGGACCACCCTTGCTCCCACTGTCTCATAGTAGCTGTTAAAGACGAAATTATACTGAGGGTCGAACTCCCGGTAGCCCGGCAATGAAGGCTTCAGCACAAAGGTTTCAAAAAACCAGGCAGTATGCCCCAGATGCCATTTTGGGGGGCTTACGTCCACCACTGGCTGCACCACGTAATCTTCTTTTTTAAGCGGTGCACAAATATCTTCCGTAAGCTTTCTTACAGCTTTATATTGGTCTAATATATTGTCCATGGAAATAGGTTAGTATAGAGTTGATAGGTACTAAACTGCCTTCCAAAAGGCATCCACAAACCAGCCTTTCGTATCGGGACAGCTGTAGACAGGCACAAAACCTGTTTCTCTGGCAAGGTTGTCTACCTCTTCCAGCGTATACTTTTGTGATATCTCCATAAAGACAGACTCATCACGGCCAAATACAATCTTGCTATCGCCAATGGTGACAATTTGATCCTGCAGACTTACCAGGTGGCTTTTACAGGCGCCGCTACCCGGATCGTAGGTTTGATAGTGCTCGAACTGGTCCGGGTCGAAATCACCTTTAAGCTCCCGGTTGATGCGATGGAGCAGGTTGAGGTTAAATCTGCTGGTTAGGCCCGCGCTATCATTATAGGCCTCCCAAATTAGCTTTGGGTGCTTTTTCAGGTCAACACCCATCAGCACCAGGTCACCCGGTGCCAGGTGTGCCCGTAAATCTCTGCAAAACTCCTTCGCCTCCCGGGGTTCCATATTGCCGATATTGGCCCCCAAAAACATGACTATCTTGCGCCTGCCCGATAGCTCCGCTGCTATACGGAGCATCTCGAAATACTCCCCTTCCAGGCACGTGACATCTAAGCCTGTTATTTCATCCTTCAATCTCTTTTCAAGTACCGACAGGATGTTGCCGGATATATCGATGGGCATATAGGTGAAGGAAGCCTTCTGGTCTGAAAGGTACTTGAGCAGGTATTGTGACTTTGTAGCGTCACCGGCTCCAAGTTCAATCAAATCAAATGTTCCGTTATCGGAGGTGATGATTTGTGCCAGATCCGCAGTCTTGCTTTGGAATATCTCCAGTTCACAGTTGGTTAAATAGTACTCCGGGCAAGCCATGATCCGCTGAAACAGCATGTCTCCTGTCTTGTCGTAGAAATATTTCGATGGAAGCCTTTTCGCTTTGCGATGCAACCCTGAGAGTACCTCCTCGCGAAATTTCCCCAGTAGGGTATCGTTCAGCGGATACAGACCCGCTGGATAATTATCTGAAATCATAATGTATGCTTTGATTTTGGCTTTATTCCCCGGTGAGGACCACTATCTTCCCGCCAGCCGAATTGCTTTCCATAAACTGATGTGCTGCTGCGATTTCACCAAGCGTAAACGATTTGCTTATGCTTAGTTGAATGGCACCTGCTTCCACATCACGGATAAACTGCTGAAAGCTTTGCCCATCAACTCTGATCTGTCCGCTGTCGTAAATCGTGAGGTGTACAGTGGCGGGAATGTATTCCATGGGTGCGAAATCCGCGACCGACCATTGTTCGGCCAGCATGCCCGTCATGCAGGCCGTGCCACCCGGAGCCGTACAGTGCAGTGAGTCTTTCAACATGGAGGTACCAACGAGCTCCAGCACCTTGTCTACGCCTTCGGGATAAATGGCCGTTACTTTTTCTGCCAGGCTGCCGTCATCAATAAGTACATAGTCAGCGCCGTTGCGCAACAGCAGCTCCATCTTCTCCTCTTTCCTGGTGGTAGCGATGACGGTAAGGCCGCTGTTCTTGGCCAGTTGGGTGGCCAGCATGCCTATGGAGGAAGTACCGCCTCTAATAAGAATCGTTTCCCCTGCCTTTATTTTCAGCGCCAGGTGCAGTGACCCAAAGGCAGTCTGGAACATCTCCGGCATGGCTCCCAACTGTTCCCAGCTTAGATGGCTTTCAAAAGGACAAAGCAAGGACTGGGGAAGCATTGCATACTCCGCGTAGCTTCCGTCGAATTCCCGGCCCATGCCTCCCATGAAGGCCGCTACCTTCTGGCCTGGCTCAAACTCCCCTGTTGGGTCAAGCTCCACCTCACCCACGCACTCAATGCCCAGCACCCTTGGAAAGGTGACGTTTGGCGAAAGGCCTTTGCGCGTCATAAGCTCTGAGCGGTTCAGGCCGAAGGCTTTTACCTTCACCAGTACCTGCCCGGCCTCGGGAGTGGGTTTGGGCCTGTCCTCCAGGATGAAGTTCTCGGGACCACCGGACTTATGTATAACGGCTGCTTTCATAGGTGTTTTTTTTGGTGAATAAAGGTGGCTACCGCTTCCGTGCATTGTTGAAGAGGTTACGGAAAATGTTCCACTCATCCTGCTCAATACGGAAGATTATGCCTTGTTAAGGCAATGGACCACAAGGTCTTTTAGCTGCTCCGGGTCGAATATATGTGCCAGGTGTCCCTGGTTTCTCACTGGGTACATGGTGATGCCGCGGACCCTTGCCACAAGTGCAGCTGACGCTGTTCGTATCCCAGGTTGCGTCTCCGTCCCCAACAACAAATACGTTACCGCTTCTATGGCATCGGTTTCGGTTGACGTGGGGGTAAGGTTATCCAGCGCCTCAAGTTCACGAAGGAAAACCTTCGTCATTTTTGTGAACTCAATCCAGGCAGCGCTTGCTCTGGAAGCCTCTACAGCCGCAGGATCAAATCCAACTATTCTTGTTTGGGTCAATACCGTGGCCTCGTCCATTCTACCGGCCTCGACTAAGGACGATAACTGTGGAAGGAACCCCTGACTTATTTTCCCATAGATGCTGTTCATCGGCTCATAAAAGATGACATGTCCTTTGAAACCTGATTGGATTATGTAGGCCAACGCTACACCGCCACCGTAGGAATGACCAACGATTGATGCGCCAGGCCCCGCCAAGTCTACCATGGAGGCAAGGTCATCAACCTCCCTTTGAAAGGAGAACAGGCTCTTGTCATCAGGGCTTTGGCCTCGCCCTCTGCGGTCGTAGACATAAACGGTATTGGTTGCAGCCAACAGGCTTGCGAACTGAAACCAATGGCTCTGCACAGTATAGCTACCATGTACGAGTACCACTGCCGGGCCACTGCCAAATTTGGTGTAGCCGATTTTAAGCCCATCTCCCGATACTAGATAGTCATTGCTGGTCATTATTTTGTATCCAAGTGTGACTATTGTTCCTTCACATTATTGAAGGTGTAGCGGAAGATCTTCCACTCCTCCTGCTCTTTACGGAGAACAAAAAAGTCCTGGCTGGTATGCAAAGCCTCCTTGTTGGCTTTCAGGTCAGTAGCCACTGTTTGTGCGGTGGCCTGCACGAAGGCGTATCTGCCGTCAACTACCATGTTTTGAACAGAGTAACCAATCTGAAAGCCTTTTCCCCTGAAATAATCTTCCCCTCTCCTCTTCAACTCGCTTGAAGTGGTTGTTTTCAAACCCTCAGGCATAAACTGCCCATCGGCTGTATAATAAGATGGAATAGAGGCTGTATCGGCTGAGTTCAGGACCTGGGCGTATCTGCCGAGCAGTTTTTCAACTGCTTCTCTTTCAGTTTGCGTGCTCATCTGTTTTCTTGTTTCTGGTTAATCATCAACTCCCTACCCATTTCAGTGTTTGCTGATGAGATAAAAGCCTCTCACCCTTACTCTGCCAGCCTGTAATCGGCCACTGTATGGAACCTGATTTTATCGCCTTCCAGGAAAAAGGTATCTGTACCCATAGGTATTTTGGCAACTGCCGATTCACTTGCCCATGCTATATAGGCAACATTGCCAGTAACTGTCAGTTGCTTCATTTCAAAGGCAGAGCCCGTGGGAATCGCTATGAAAAAGTCTTCGAAGAATTTACGGATAGCGGCAAGCCCTTTCAAAGGGCCCTCTGGTGTTAGCACTTCCGACTCCGCTGTATAATCTTTCATGATCCCATCAAGGTCGTTGTTGCCAAAGGCAGTGAGGTGATGTGTTAATATGTCTCTTGTTACTGTTTCGCTGGTTAGCATTATAATCTGGGTTAAAATTGGGGTGATACAGTAATCTGTTGATTGTGAATAGCACTACTGCTCCAGGAAGGGAAGTATGCTTGTCCACACAGCCGGAAAGTTTTCTAAGAAAACAGCGTGTGTGCTGTTGGGTATAATGCTTAACTGGCTGTTGGGTATCAGTTGGGCGGTGTTCACCACCCGCTGTACCGAGTTCGACTCGTCACGGTCTCCTGCCATCACGAGCACCGGGCTCTTAATGGTGCCAAGCAGTTCTTTTCCAACCGTGAGACGATTATACATGCTGCCCAGCTTGGTGAACATTTCCTGCAGTCGTTGCGGCTCGGGCATCAGCGTAAACTGCTGCTTCCAGTATGCACTGTCGAGTGCTACTGCCTGTTTGGCATCAAACTCAAAGTTCCGGACACCGGGGTACAACTCGCTGGCACCTATGGCAATCAGTTTCTTTACCCTTTCCGGGTACATGCTTGCCAGCTTCAGGCCAGTATAGCCACCATCGCTAAAACCAAGGACAACCACGCTGTCTTTGGTTACCGCGTTGATCACAGCCATCACATCATTGGCCTTTTGCTCATAGGTAATTGGTTTGGTACCAAGTTCAGACTTGCCATGGCCGCGTGTGGAAACAGCGATCACCTGGAAGTCTTGTTTCAGGCTGTCAATAAACTGGTGCATTTCATAGGTAGAGCCAAAAATACCCCCATGAAGAACAACAACAGGCTGCCCTTTGCCATATACCTCATAATAAATTCTTGCATCCCCTGCTTTCACATAATGCCCCGCTCTGGGATTGTTGCCGTAGGGTATGGCATGAGCCGGTGAAGGCGCCTTTTGCATAAAGTGTATCAGGCGCTGGGGTGTTTGCGCCTGGCTATCTACAAAGGCAAGCGAAAGCGCTAATAGGAAAAATAAAATGTGTTTCATTCGTATTCGTCTGTTAAAAAATAGCCTAATCCTGCAATAAGCGGCACACCGCTTATTGCAAAAACTTAGACTTCGTATGCTGTGAGTCCCTTTTCGCTGAATTTAGAGGGGGAGTTAGTTTTGCCGTTTGGTACCGCACATCATTCGTTGCGGACCTTCAGGTCGGTAAAGAATCCCTCCGTCCCGACATCCACCCACAGGCCGATGGCCCCCGAAGTGTTGGCACCGTGCTTCAGGTCATTGACAATCAAGGAGGGATGTTCCTGGCCGTTTACAAAGAGCTTGGCCTGCTGGCCCTTCACCTCTATTCTAATTTTGATCCATTCATTCAACCCCATGTCCGCGTAAGACTCATACCGTTCCGGGGCTTCCTTCCTGAGCCGGTCAAATTTGTAGTCGGGGTAAGCGTAATATTGAATGGAATGGTTGCGTCGTACCTGGTCTTCCGACCTGCTATTGGTTGGGCGGACATAAATACTTTCATACTTTGTATTATTGTCGTTGATCCTGAAGGCAATCCCGATGAAGCCGCGTGCAAAGTCGGGCGCATCCTTGAGCAGCCTGCTCAGCACCTTTACCTCGATTGTGCCGTCTTGAAAGTCAATCCCTTTTATCCTGACAAAGGTAGGCTCGTCAAACTCCTTCACTGCAGTGTCCTTGACCACTCTAACGACCTCTTTGTTCATTAGCTTTTGAATGGACATGGATACATTAACCGGCTCCAGTCTGTCTTTATTAAGTTTGACTACCTGAGAGTACAAGTCAGTTGGTATTAGCAGCAGCAGACTTACGATTGCAAGTAATATGCTTCTCATCATTCATTTTTTAGATTAAGTCTGCAGGCTGCAAGGAGCAGCCTGCAGACAAGGGTACAGGTGTTTTACGGAGGAGGGGCATTGGCTGCCCTTCTCCCTGAAACTTTACTGATTAGAACAGCTTCTCTTGCGGCGGAGTCACGCCTGCCAGGCGCAGGTAAACAGTAGTCTGCCCCCGATGGTGCGTCTGATGCTCGAAGAGTTTGCTTAGGGCGGCTCCCTTCGTCATCTCAAACTGATTAAATAGCTTGATCTTCTCATTCAGCTGGGCAGGCGTCATTCTCTTCGCGTTGTTGATGACAAAGTCATAGCCTGCCATCACCTGCTTAGTGACACTTGCCTTTGATTTATCCGCCGACTTCTCTGATTCACCCTGGCCTACGGGGCTTTTTGCGCCTGTTGCCGCAGCGGCAAAGCCATAGTTGGCGTCCGTTAAATGCAGCATCTGCTCAGCAAAGGAGCGCATCTCAGGCGTGGGTTTAAAGGCATAGCCGGTCTCTGGCATGGCATCCAGGAACTCTTTGGTGTAGGCTTTGGCCCTTTCCCATTCTTTGACTGTTTCATCAACAGATGTTTGTGCCTGCGCAAAACCGCTAAGACTTAAGAAGAGAAATAGTGCTGCAAAAAGATTTTTAGCATTCATTTTGTTTTGTTTATGATGTGGAAAATTGATAATGATTATTTAGTGAAAAGGCCTGCTCCAAGATTGGCACCCGGTGTGCCTGGCTTCAGATGGAGGTAGTTGCGTTTGGTCTGGTCTTCCACGACTTCCACCCTGGCATCTTTTCTGATGTTGACATTCTCTCCAAGCTTCAACCGCTTCGGGTTGGCTTTTACACCGAAGTCTTTTGGCCCGCCTCCTTTATGCACCAGCTCATTATATCCTAAGACCATGGAATTGGATAACTTGTACGTTCTTTGCTCCTCCTTGTCCAGCACCCAAAATATGTTGGCGTTGGCGACCACATTGTTGTAGTACTTGAAGTCTTCTGCAGGAGACCAGGTCCATACTGCCGCGCCATAGTTGCCTACAATCAGGTTGTGGTGCATCTGGCAGTTCTCTGCAGGCCGGTCGGAATTCCAGAAAACAACGGCATCCTTTACATTGTAAAATACGCAGTGATCTACGACCACGCCATGTCCGCTGGCAAGTATAGCCACGTGGTTTGGAATGGCATGCCTGTCACCAATGAACAGACACTGTGTGATTCTTAAATCATCCAGATGGATTCCTTCCCGAACAATGGGGTAGTTTCTGCGAACAGCATCCGAATCCGGTTGCTCATGTACCGGTGTTCCCAGCACCCGCATGCCCTGTATTGTGACATGGCTGGTTTCAATTTGAATACCGTAAGAGGTGCCTTTAAGGGGATCCTTATTCCCATAAGGCTTAAAATTGAGTGGCATGGTAGAAACGATCACGGGCATCTTGGCCGGGTCCCAGTCGGCATCATCAGGTAAAATCTCGGCACGGATGGTCAGCCGGTTCTCTCTGGTAAAATGCCAGTTTACGGGGTGAAAGGTAACCGTAGCATCCAGGCCATAAATACCTGGGGCAAGATACAGGGTAAGTGCTCCTTTCCCATTAGCCCCGTTCACCCGGCGGGCTGCTTCAAGAAGGGAACTAAGTGGGCTGTCTTTGGTGCCGTCATTGGAATCTTTGCCCACTTCAGGGTCTAAATAGAGCGTACCGTCCTGGGGGATGGAGGCAGTATGTTCATACCGCTGTCCAAAAGCAAGATGGGAAACTATGAAGAAAATTCCCGTTAGCAAGAGTAGTAAGGGCTGTGTTGTTTGGCTTTTGTTCATGATGTATGGTTAATGCTTTTCAATAGCTTGATTGCTTTGTTATGAATGCCCCTGAACAGGGCTTATACCCTCTCCTTTGCTTCCGGTGTAGTAACCGTTTTGCCGAGTGCACCAAATTCATGCAGGTCGCCGAAAACCTCGATACGAATAGATTGACTAATGCCACCGACACCTACAGGCTCAAAACCACTGTCACGGATTAGTTGCTCAATCTCACCGTTAATGCCGGTGTCATCTGTAGCATAGAAAAGCACTGCAGGCTGTGGCTTTTGGAAAGCCGCACCGGTAAGTGAGGAAAGGCTTAATGAGCCTAAGGCTTTGGCTAATTTTGCATCTTTAGGAAGAAGTGCAGAAAGGATTTCGCCTGCAGATTGCTCTTTACCGATGACTTTTTTGAATCCTCCTTTATCATCCGGTGCAATGGGATTGGAAGGGTCAACAATGATTTTTCCCTGAAGTTCTGTCGCATATTTGTTTAGCAGCTCTCTTATTGCATCAAACCAGACGGCAAATACAACAATGTCTGCTTCTTTAATGGCAGAGGGGATTTCCATCGGCTGCGCCAAGCCACCTAACTTCTCGGAGAGCTTATTTGCCCTCTCGATTCTTCTGTCTGCAACAATAACAGGGCGGTTGCCTTTTACCAGGTTTTTGGCAACAGCATTGCCGATATTGCCAAGGCCGATAACAGCAACTTTCGATTTGTTAGAATTTATCGGTGACACAGCTATTTCTTCCAATTGGTTAACGGTTAATTTGTGGATACAAATATCCGTCTCTGGGCAGCGTTCCCCAATGACCTAGGTTAAGAAATAGCCTTGATCTAGATTAAGATTTGGCCCTGGGTGTTTTACTGAGCCTCTTGCGCAAGCGGCTCAGGAACTCCGGCGTGATGCCCAGGAACGCAGCAATTTGTACCTGCGGAAGGCGGTTTGATAAGTGTGGGTAAACTTCAAAAAAGGACTGATACCGTTCCTCTGCTGTAGAGCTGATGTTTTGCAGTAACCGTTTCTGGAGTCTGATAAAACTGTTTTCTACCAGAACCCGAAAAATACGGTCAAATTTTGGAGCCTGCATATAGAGTTCTATCAAATCCTTATGGCTGATCTGCAGCACCATGGTGTCTTCCAGTGCATCAATGTTCAGTTCAGAAGGCTTTATACTATGAAAGCTTCCCAAATCATTAATCCAATAATTTTCGGCCGCAAATTGAAGGATGTGTGTGACACCCTTGTCATCTACTTTATACATGCGCAAGCACCCGCGGACAACAAAATAGAACTGCGTACAGACGTCACCTTCCTGAAGCGCATACTGCCGTTTGCGATAGAGACGCGGGTGAAACTTTTCAGCGATCAGCTCCTTCTCCACTCTGTTTAAGGGAATGAGCCGATCAAAATAATCGAGCAATGGCTGAATAGAAGCTTCAGATTGATTTCCCTTCATCTGCGTTGTATCGCTATCATGCATATTTCATCTACTAAGGTGATTTAACGCTGGCTCACAAGATATACAAGAGCCCGTGAAAGAAGCAAAATTCCAGTCCTCCAGTTGCTTAAAGACACTTTCGCTTAAAACACTTCTTATGCAAAACAAAGGGTTTTAAATGAATATGACATCTACAAATTTAGTGCTCCTCTCCTACCTGCAGATACTTATCCATTGCCACTTAGTATTTGTGGATAGGCTTTCATAATTCAGTCTTGAGTGCTACAGGGAAGCCATCAGCAGCAATCTGCAAAAGTTACTTTATTAACTCCTTGTGTCTATCTTCTGGCACTACATAAGCTTGAATAAAAAAGAATTAAAAGCGCCCTTATTACAAATATAATATCCCAAACTTCTATTATTTCATCTATTAAGATAGGAGCTTAATTATTTCTTTAGTCAATAACCACTCTTGTAGCCTAGAGTCGTATCCCCACAGCATAGTGTCTAATTTTAATGCATCTCAAATTATATATATTGATTTCATAAAATCTTGCCAGCATTTTGTTACCTTAAGCCTTTGTTAAAACACCGAGTATATTACATGGCTAAGAACACTACCCACACCCCCGCCAAACCCAAGGCGGATATAGATTTTGAAAACGAACTCTGGAACGCCGCCAACGAACTGCGTGGCGCTGTAGCCGAAAACCAGTACAAGGATTACGTGCTCTCGCTGCTGTTTGTGAAGCACCTCTCTGAGCGCTACGAAGTACGTAAACAGGAACTGCAGCTCTCCTTCTCCGACCCCGAAAGCGACTACTATAATATAGAAAATCACGAGCAGGCGCAGGTGCTGGAAGACGATCTGGAGTACCAGGTAAAGAATGTGTACCGCCTGCCGAAGGAAGCCACCTGGGAGTACTTGCGCGAGAACGCCGAACAGGACGACATAAAAGTGAAGGTGGACCAGGCCTTTGTGCTGCTGGATGAATTGCTGGCCAAACGCAACCCCGACTACAAAGGCGTGCTGGAGCCTATTTTCGTGAAAAGCCAGCTCTCTCCTACGCAGGTGGCGGGGCTCATCAACCTGTTCTCCAAAGACAAGTTCTCCGAAATAAACAACCCTGAATCCGACATCTACGGCCGCGTGTATGAATATTACATTGGCAAGTTTGCCATGGCCGAAGGCTCCGGTGCGGGGCAGTTCTTTACGCCCGGCTCGGTGGTGCGTTTGCTCGTGGAAATGCTGGAGCCGCTGAAGGGCCGCATCATGGACCTGGCCTGCGGCTCGGGTGGTATGTTTGTGCAAAGCCTGAAGTTTCTGCAGGCGCACGGCGGCGACAAAAACGACATCTCCATTTATGGGCAGGAGCGCTACGAAGGCACACTGCGCCTCTGCAAAATGAACCTGCTGCTGCGCAACCTCTCCTTCGACGTGAAGCTGGGAGACTCGCTGCTGCAGGACCGCTTCGCTGACCTGAAGGCCGACTATGCCCTCATGAACCCGCCGTTCAACATCTCGAACTGGCACCCGGAGCTGCTGCCCGACAACGACCCGCGCCTCTTCGGCTCCAAAGACACCTTTACCACGCAAGGCAACGCCAATTACATGTGGTTCCAGACGCTGTGGCACCACCTGAGTGAGCGGGGCACTGCAGGCGTGGTGATGGCCAACGGTGCCATGACTACCGGAAGCGCCGGCGAAAAGAACGTGCGCGAGCACATGATTCAGCAGGGCATGGTAGACTGCATTGTGCAGATGCCCGACAAGCTGTTCCTTACCACCGGCATCCCCGCCTGTATCTTTATCCTGAGCAAGAACCGCGACGGCAAAGACGGGGAGCACCGCGAGCGCAAAAAAGAAATTCTCTTTATTGATGCCCGCAAACTGGGCACCATGGCCAGCCGCCGCCTGCGCGTGTTCGAAGATGCCGACGTGGCCCGCATTGCCGACACCTACCACAACTGGCGCAACCTAGGCGGCAGTTACTCCGACACCGAAGGATTCTGCAAAGCCGCTACCTTAGACGAGGTGGCCGCCAACAATTACGTACTCTCGCCGGGCCGCTACGTGGGGTCCGAAGCAGAGGAAGACGATGGCGTTCCGTTTGAAGAGAAGATGAAGCTGCTGACTACCGAACTGGCCGCTCAGTTTGAGGAAAGCGCACTGCTGGAGAAGCGGATTCGGGAGAATCTGGAGGAGATTGGGTTTGATATGTAAGGCGGACAAAAACTCATTTTTGAAGAAAATATTCATTTTAAAACTTTATCAACTTTTTTACAAGCTATGGAAAAACAACTACCACCTGATCAAGCACTTAGTGAACAAATTGCGAAATCATTGATTGAAGAAGGTTTAATTGAGAACGATGACTGCTTTAAGCAGTTATTAACAGATGGTAGGGTTAAAGAATCTGATTGGAAACTTGCTTTTGAAAATATAATTCAATCTAAAGAGCAAGCGCAATGAAGTTCTTTAAATTAGAATTAAACAAGTTCCGAGGTGCCACACAACCTTTAACTATTGAATTCGACCCATCAAAGAAAATCAGCATGATTTTCGGTGAAAATGGGAATGGTAAGTCAACCATCTCAGATGCAATCGTGTGTTTATGTACTGATGAATTAGGCTCAATCCGAGACAAGTCTTCTATTGATAAGTCATATTTAAGATCTTTAAATAGTAATTATAAAGACCTACTAATAAAATTAAGTACAGATAAAGGTATCTTTTCAGCCAATTACAATTCTACAGGTACTACGTTAATTAAGACTCCTCCTATTAACCTACCTGTTGTTAGGCATTTAAGAAGAAGCCAAATTATAAGCTTGATAGATTCAGAACCTTCAAAGCGGTATGAAGCCCTTAAACATTATATTGATGTAACCAATATAATCAAATGCGAAGATGAACTCCGCAAAACAATTAGAAAGGCTGACGATGAATTAAAGAGTATAATCAGAGTAATTGAAGAATCCTCAAAAATACTACATAAGTCTTGGCAAGATGAAGGTTGTTTAAATGGTAGTTATCAAGAGTGGGCAAAATCCGAGGCGGAGAAAGATTTAACATTACAACAAACAAGACTTCAGAAGCTAAACCAAGTCATTGATAACTGGAAAAAAGTTTTAGATAAAAGAGATGGAGTCAGTAAAACTGTAAAGAAATTTCATACTGAAAAAGGGACGGAGTCAAAATTCAAAGAAATAGTAGATGAATTGATAAGTAAAGATGCAGCCTTAAATACCAAACTTTTAAATGTTTTACAGGAGGCTGAAACTTATATAAGAAGCGTTGATGCATTATCTAAATGTCCTGTATGCGAAGGGGATGCTGAAAAAGACAAGGTTCTTCAATCTATATCTTTACAGTTATCATTTATGAAGGACTTTCAAAACGCACAAAAGAGCTATTCCGAAGCTAAAAAGCAAAGAGAACAAACTGAGGCCTTGCTAAAGGTTTTAATCCAATCTTTCATAAATGAACTTAATTTATTTATCTCAATCTTTTTATTACTAATTGAACCATCTAATATTTTGGTAATCAAAGTAAACGAAATCAAAGACAAAGTATCAAATAATGATAAATACAGGCATCTTAATGAAAATTTAGATACAATTTCAGAGAAAGTTACTCAGTATGAGTTAGAAGCTACTCAATTAAATAAGTCTATTAACCAGTTCAACTTAATTAAGCAACAGTATACTTCACTAACAAAAAATAAATCAAAGGAAGAGAGTGTAAATAAGCTATGTAAAGCTTCTAAGAGAGCATTAGAGATAGTAGAAGGTACACGTAAGCAATTTATTGATCACGAGTTAGAATCAATCTCGAGTGACGTTGAAGGTTTATATCAAAAAATTCACCCAGACGAGAACCTTGGAGGTATAAAGCTCTTTTTAAAAACAAACGCAAAGAACTCTTTAGAGCTTAATGCTGACTTCTATTCTGCAACCTCGATAGCTCCCCAATCTGTTTATAGTGAATCTCATTTAGACACTTTAGGCATTTGCATCTTTATTGCACTAGCCAAAAAGTATAGTGAAGGTACAACAATACTAATTTTGGATGATGTTGTGATGTCTGTTGATGAAAACCACCTTGATAGATTTATCGATCTTTTACATGATGAAGTATCAAACTTTGCTCACATTCTCATAACAACACATTATCGTCCTTGGAAAGATAGGTATAGATTCAGCAGAGCTCCATCTCATCATGTTCATTTTATAGAACTTCGTAAATGGGAATTAAATAGAGGAATCCGTTACCAGAATGGTAAAATTGATATTCAAGAATTAAAACTTGCATTAGATTCTGATGAATTCGATAGACAAAGGATTTCTAATCTTGCTGGAACAATTTTGGAAAACATTCTCGATTTCTTGTCGGTGAGGTATCAATGTAAATTACCCCGTAAACCCCGTAATGATTATCAGCTTAAAGAACTGATTGATTGCTTATCTGCAAGGTTACAAAAAACTATGAAGGTTCAACACCTATTAAAGGGAGTTGATGGTAAGTATACTGGTGATATACTTGTAAGAGAACAGGAATTGAAGCCAATAATTGATTCTCTAAAGCAGCTAAACCCGGTAAGAAATCAAGTTGGAGCTCATTTTAACTTCGATGGCTCCTTGATTTCAGACTCGGATGTTGAAGAATTTGGCAATAAAGTGTTTGAACTTGCCGAGTTGCTAGTATGCCCTGATTTAGGAAACTTCCCAGAAAAGAATAGATCCGGCTCATATTTTGAAACTAGGACTGGTTCAATAAGATTATTCCCTTTAATAGAGCCTAATTAAAGGTTATACACTAGGTGGTTATATCAAATCAAATACAATAATATTAAAATCTAAAGTATAAATGACCAACTGGAAAACATATAGGTGGGGAGACATTGCTACATTAGAGTATGGCAAGTCCTTAAGGGATTATAGAACTTCTTCAGGGAATATACCAGTTTTTGGCACTAATGGGCAAGTTGGATATACGGAAAAGGCATTATGTAATTTCCCTAGTGTCATTATTGGAAGAAAGGGAGCTTATCGTGGTGTTCACTATTCCTCAAAGCCATTTTTTGTTATCGACACTGCTTTTTACCTTAAGCCTAAGTCAAAAAATCTTGATTTGAAGTTTGCTTACTATAATTTATTACTTCAAGACATAAATGGATTAGATTCAGGTTCAGCGATACCTTCAACAAGAAGAGAGGATTTTTATGAGCTTGAAGTAAATTTACCCGATCTTCCCACCCAATGCCGCATAGCTGATATTTTATCTGCGCTTGATGAAAAAATAGAGCTGAACCGCCGCATGAACCAGACACTGGAACAAATGGCGCAAATGCTCTTCAGGCAGTATTTCGTGGATGATATTGATGAAGAAAAGCTGCCGGAGGGATGGCGAGTTGGTAAGCTTGGTGAGATAACTGTTAGAATAACTAAGGGCACTACGCCAACTACTCTAAAAAAACAGTTTGTAGAATCAGGTATAAACTTTATTAAGGTCGAAAGTATAACTGAAACAGGAAGTATTGATTTAAACAAACTAAACTTCATAGATGAAGAAACCAATCAGTTACTCCAAAGATCTAAAGTACAAGACCGAGATATACTGTTTTCAATAGCTGGAACACTAGGAAGGATGGCTGTAGTCAGTCCTGAAATTTTACCTGCTAATACTAATCAGGCAGTAGCTATCATCAGGCCAGATAATTCACTGATAGAGCCATTGTATATTTACTACTGGCTAAAATTAGAGAAAGTACGTGAGGAAACGTTTTCAAGAAAAGTACACGCTGTTCAGGCAAACTTAAGCCTTAGTGTTTTAAGTGAAATAGAAATTATAATACCTCCTTTATCAATTCAAAATCAGAAGTTTACTGAGATTAATAATCTTTTCAAAAAGATTAATTGTAATGGGATAGAAATTCAAAAACTCACCACTCTCCGCGACACGCTCCTTCCCAAACTCATGTCAGGAGAAATTGATGTAATGCAAACCCAAGCAGCAGACATGCATGAGCCAATACTTAGCTGAGAGTGACATAGAGGAAGCGGCCATTGCCTGGCTGCGCGAACTGGAGCCCTACCAGTATAAAAACGGCTCCGAGATAAAGCGGCCCCTGAACAAAGCCGTGCTGGAAGATGTGTTTGAAGCCTTCCTGCAGCGCAGCTACCCGCAGGTGCCGCAGAAAGTACTGGCCGAGCTGAAACAGGAGTTCCTCTTCAACAAAGGCACCGACGTACACCAGCGCAACCACGCCTTCCACCTCAAGCTCAGCAAAGGCATCAGCAAAACCTGGAAAGACGATACCGGCAAAGACCATTTCGGCCACTTCTACCCTATCGCCTACGAACACATTTCGCAGAACGAGTTCCTGGTGGTCAACCAGTTCACTATCGTCGGCAAAAACAAGCGCATCCCCGACCTGATTCTTTTCGTGAACGGCCTGCCGCTGGTGCTCTTCGAGTTCAAGAACCTGTTCAACCAGGACGCCACCGTAGAAGCCGCCTACAACCAGGTGCAGCACTATACCCTGGACATCCCGCAGGTGTTCGAGTACAACGCCCTCACCGTGGTCAGCGATGGCCAGACCACCCTGCACGGCATGTACAACAGCGGCCTGGAGTGGTTCGCCACCTGGAAAAGCATCGACGGCCGCGAAGTAGTCGGCAACGGCTTTGCGCTGGAAACACTTATCAAAGGCCTGCTCGTGCCGGAGCGCCTGCTGCCCTACCTGCGCCACTACATCTTCCATGAGCTGGACAAGGGCCAGCTGATAAAGAAAGGCGCCAAGTACCACCAGTTCTTCGGCATACAGTACGCCCTGCAGGAAACGCTGCAGTCGGTGCGCCCCTACGGCGACGGCCGCATTGGCGTGGTATGGCACACCACCCGCTCCGGCAAAAGCATTACTATGGCCATTTACACCGGCATCCTGCGCCAGCTGCCCGAGCTGAAGAACCCGACCATTGTGGTGCAGGTAGACCGATTCGACCTCAACCGCCAGCTCTTCGACGATTTCGTGGCCGCCAAAGACCTGGTGGGCGACGTGCAAATTGCCAACACCACCGACGAGCTGCGCAGCCTGCTGAGCGGCGAAGGCGGCGGCGTGGTGTTCAGCACCGTGCAGAAGTTTAACCTCAAAGACACCGCCACCGGCCGCGAGCTGGAGCACCCCGTGCTCAGCAACCGCGACAACGTGATTGTGATTGCCGATGAGTGCCACCGCACGCAGTACGGCCTTATCGAAGGCTTTGCCAACAACCTGCGCCGCGCCCTGCCGCAAGCCTCCTTTATCGGCTTCACTGGCACACCCGTCGACAGCAAAGACGCCGACACCGTAGCCGTGTTCGGCGACATCATCCATACCTATGACATCCGCCAGGCCACCGAAGACAAAGCCGTGGTGCCCATTTACTACGAGCCGCGCCTGGCCAAACTGCACCTGGGCAACGCGCAGCTGGAGGAAGAAGCCGAAGAGATAACCGGCGGTCTGGAAGATAACGACAAGAACAGGATACTGTGGGCAGCCATGGAAGACGCCGCCGGTTCTGCCGGACGGGTGGAAGCCATTGCCAAAGACATCCTGCAGCACTATACTTCACGGGCAAAGAGCCTGAGCGGCAAAGCCATGATAGTATGCATGAGCCGCCGCAACTGCGTGAAGCTCTACAATGCCCTGACTGCACTGGAAGGCTGCCCCGAAGTGGCCGTCATCATGACCACCAACATCGCCAAAGACCCGTTGGCCTGGAACCCGCACGTGCGCACCAAGGAAGCAATGGAAGGCATTAAAACCCGCTTCAAAAATCCGGATGATGCGCTGAAGCTTGTGATTGTGCGCGACATGTGGCTCACCGGCTTCGATAACCCCGCCATGCACACGCTGTATGTAGACAAAGTGATGAGCGGCCACAACCTGATACAGGCCGTCAACCGCGTCGCCACCGTTTTCCGCGATAAGCCCAGCGGCCTGATCGTAGACTACATCGGCATCGGCGACAGGCTCCGAGACGCCACCAAAAAATATACCTCGGCTGGTGGCCAGAGCAAAGTAGCTTTTGACATTGAAGAAGCTTTCTCGCTCACGCAGGAAGTGATTGAATTGCTGCAGGAGCAGTTGCCGGAAGGTTTTACCTACAGCAACTGGCCTGCTTTGACTGGTCCGGAAAAAATTAAGCTGGTCAGCCAGGCTACAAACTTTATCGTGTCAGATGATGAGTTGTGCAAAGCTTTCATGCTAAACGAAAAGAAGCTCAGCAGCCTCGCTCCTATTATTAAAAGCCACGACAACATCAACGACATTGCCGTTGACCTGATCTTCTTTCAGCACGTAGGCGCAGCGGTACGAAAAGTAAAGTACCCGACCACCAACATCAAGAAATCGCAGGGCCAGATAAAAGACCTCATCCACCGCTCCATCGAAAGCGAAGACGTGGTGGACGTGTTCCAGATGGCCGGCATCGAGCGCTTCGACATATCCATCATCAACGACGAATTCCTGGCAACCGCCAAGGAGAAAAAGACCGGCAATGAACTGAAGCTGGAGCTCCTGCGCCAAATCATGAACGACGAGATAAAAGTCCGCTCCAGCAAAAACCTGGTAAAGTACCGCAAGCTCAAAGAAGAGGTAGAAAAGATCATCAACGATTACCACAACCACTTCTTCGACAGCCTTATTGCTATGGAGAAAATGCGGGAGGTAGCCAGAGAAATGCAGGAGGAAGACCAGCGCCGAACGCAGTTGGGCCTAACAGAAGAGGAAGAAGCCTTTTACGAAATTCTGGCCAAGCACCCCAACGCCGTGCAGGACTTCGAGCTGATAAAAGAGCTGGTAAAAAAGATACTGGCCGAAGTAAAGAAAAGCGCCTCCCAACCCGACTGGTACAAAAAAGACGACACCAAAGCACAGCTGCAACTGGCCGTGAAAAAGGTGCTGCGCTTCAAAGTAAAAGCCGAA
This sequence comes from Pontibacter diazotrophicus, assembly GCF_003367245.1. Taxonomy (GTDB): domain Bacteria; phylum Bacteroidota; class Bacteroidia; order Cytophagales; family Hymenobacteraceae; genus Pontibacter; species Pontibacter diazotrophicus. The sequence goes on from NZ_QRGR01000004.1 coordinate 318,452, forward strand.
CTGCAGGAAATTCTGGATGAGGTAATGGAGCAGGCAGAGGCACGGTATAAAGAGTACCAAATGAGTGTGGCATAAGCCAAAGGAAACAAACTAATTTATATATCAAATGTCAAAATTCATTACTGGAAAAGAACTTGAAGAAGCTGTAGACAGAGTCATTTGGGAAGCAGATGAGCAGTTGATGATAGTATCGCCTTACATCAAACTGGATGAACATTTCAGAAAATTATTTACAGAACACCTTCTCAAGCCAAAGCTCCACATCACGTTGATGTTTGGTAAAAACGAAGGTCGCGTAGATAAAAGCTTCAACAAAGCCGACTTCGATTTTTTCCTTCAGTTCCCGAACATCAGTATTGTGTATGTACCTAACCTGCACGCCAAGTACTACGCTAATGAATTAATGGGGGTAGTTACTTCTATTAACCTCTACGATTACTCTTTCGTCAATAACATAGAGTTTGGAGTACTTTACGAATATAAGTTACTTTCCCTGACCAACAGTTCTGATGATGATGTGTGGGACAAGTGCCAGGATATTGCTAATGAAAATGAAGTAATTTTTGTGAAAAGGCCAATTTTCCAGAAGGGCTTCCTGGGAATGAGCAAAAGCTATATGAGCTCCAAAATACTATTGGATAGAACAGAAGAGTTGTATAGCGGCAAGCAATTAGCAAAAGGTAAGCAAAAGCTTGAAGATTTTGAAGAAGAGCTGAATGCAACCACCGACCACTCCGAAAGACCAATACGCCAGGAAATAGAGACTAAGAAAGGAACCGTTTACTATGCTGCCAAACAACCCACTCCCGAAAAGCCGTTCGAACCAGGTTACTGCATCCGGACAGGCGAAAAAATACCATTCAATGTTAAAAGCCCTTTCAGCAAACAAGCTTACCAGAGTTGGAGCAAGTATAAAAATGATAAGTTTGCTGAGAAGTTCTGCCATTTTTCCGGTGAGCCTTCAAATGGAGAAATCAGCTTCAAAAAGCCGATTTTAGCTAAAAATTGGAAGATGGCCAATCCGGCGTAAAGCTCAGAATAAAAGATTTTAAAAAAGGTCATATTAAGGCAAGCTCACCAGAAGGAAAACATGCAAAAGTACTCTGTCAATCAATACTTAATTGAAACTGTTTTGGCCTGGGTTAAATCAGGTGAAATCGCCATTCCGGAAATCCAGAGGCCTTTTGTTTGGGATGGCTCTAAAGTGCGTGACCTGATGGACAGCCTGTACCAAGGCTATCCTGTGGGTTACGTCATCGCTTGGAAAAACCCAAATGTGAAATTGAAAGACGGTACTTTAAGTGAAGGTAAAAAAATACTGATAGATGGGCAACAGCGTATCACTGCTTTGACTGCCGCTATTCTGGGCCAGTACGTGGTGAACAAAAACTACAAAAGGGTTAAAATAAAAATAGCCTTTAATCCTTTAGATGAAAGGTTTGAGGTACAGAACCCTGCTATTCTAAAAGACAAAACCTGGCTACCCGATATAGCAGATGCCATTAACGGAGATCTCTTTGATCTTGCTATAAAGTACTTCGAACTGAACCCGGAAGTAGATAAAAAGCAGGCACAGAACGCCTTTACAAAGCTTGTCAATATTCCTAAAAAGCAGATTGGTTTAATAGAATTAGCACCTGACCTGGATATTGAAACTGTTACTGAAATTTTTATCCGCATCAACTCCAAAGGTGTAGTTTTGAGCCAGGCAGATTTTGCCATGAGCAAAATAGCATCTAATGCCGAGTATAATGGTAACGAGTTGCGTAAAGCGATCGACTACTTCTGCCATTTAGCCATTGCCCCGGATTATTACCGGCATATTGTAGATAACGATCCTGCATTTGCCAGCACTGAGCTTTTTCAAAAGATGCAGTGGCTAAAATCAGAGACAGAAGATTTGTATGACCCGGAGTATACAGACTTGATAAGAGTCGCGTTCACCTCTAAATTTAACCGGGGAAAACTTTCTGATTTGGTTAGCCTCTTGTCTGGACGAAACTTTGAAACCAGAACCTATGAAGCCGCTATTGCTGAAAGTTCATTTGCCTTATTGAGAGAAGGTGTTCTGAACTTCATAAATGAAACAAACTATAAACGTTTCATCATGATTGTTAAATCGGCAGGATTTATCTCACCCAAACTAATCAGGTCACAGAATGTGCTCAATTTTGCATATATCGTCTACCTCAAGTTAAAAGACCTTGGGGTAAACTCCGTAGCTATTGAGAGTCATGTTCGGCGCTGGTTAGTGTTTTCAATTTTAACAGGGCGTTATTCCGGTTCTCCTGAAAGCACGTTTGACTATGATATCAAGCAGATTTCAAAAATGCCTTTTGCAGAGTACCTGCAGGAAAATGAAGCAGGCGGCCTGTCAGAGGCTTTTTGGGATTTCTCTCTACCCAAAAGTATGGACACTTCAGTTACCAGCAGCCCTTATTTCCTGTTATTTCTGGCTGCTCAAGTGAAGGCTAATGACAAGGGCTTCTTATCAAAAGACATTTCTGTGTGTGATCTTATAACGCATAAAGGAGACATTCACCACCTGTTCCCAAAAGAATACCTGAAGAAGAACGGATTAGAACGTGGCAAATACAACCAAATTGCCAACTACGCATTCATGCAATCTGAAATCAACATCAAAGTAGGCAGTAAATCACCAAAAGAGTACTTTGAGTTAATAAATTCTCAAATGCAGGATCAGAACCTGAAAATATCAGGTATATCAACCCAAGAAGATCTACTGCAGAACTTAGAAATGAATTGTGTGCCTTTATCTATTGACAACATGAGTATTCAACATTACGATTACTTTTTAAATGCTCGTCGTAAAATGATGGCGAACAAAATCAGAGAGTACTATTTTTCGCTATAGCTCTACATTCATAGAGTAAGAGAGCCTGCAGGTTTTAAAACTGCAGGCTCTCTTTTTTATAGAAAATCCCCCTGCTACTCGATCCAGCTCAGCCAGATTATGACAGTTAATGTAGGGATAGTAGTATTGTAAAGCTATTTTGTCCTCATAGGTCAATGCAAACCCTTTAATTAAGCAAGAACAGCCGTTGAAGCAAGAAAACTTTAGGGACTTCCTGTACTTCAACGGCTGTAATCATTGTGGTTTAGCTTCAATAGAGGTAAGGCCATCACTGGATAGGCCCCAGCCTGTTATTCATTGCCCTTATTACAGGTTGTTGGGCAACAGCCTTGTTTCATAGTCACTATACCAATATACCGTCACCAAAAGCGTATTTCTCCAGGTCTGTGACCTGCATCAACGTGTACACATACTCTTTTGCCAAAAAGGTGTGGCACTTGCTATATGACGGCATAGGGTCGTGCCGTAGCGGCTTTACCCAAACCCCATCCTCCCCCACTTCGTGCAGTGGGTTGCCTTTTCTGAATTTGATAGCTGGGATATAGCCTTCCACTTCGTCTCTTTCATTGTCATGTATTGGTATAGCCTGGTACTCCATTCCTATCTGGAAGCCAAGGTAGTCCAGCGCCATATAGTAGCTTGATGGTTTGCACTTCACCTTGTACTTTTCAATGACCTTGATGGCCTGGTGCTCTGGAAAGCGCTTTACTAAGTCCGCAACCTCGCGGTTGAATGCAATTATGTGTTCCATGATGTTTCGTTATTTAAGAAGTTAATATTAGTGCTGGCCGGTCATATGTTGTACCAGCGAGCTTTCTTTAAATTTTTTTATTGGCTGCCACAAGGGCATTTTTTAGGTCGCACCTTATCGTACCGCTTTTAGGATTACGATAAGGCACAAGCGGTACGAGACTATCAGGCAGCGCTGCTGTGCTCTGGTTCTACAAAGTAGAAGTCAGCATCCTGGGCTCTCCTGCACAGGTTCACCAGTTCTACATTCAGCGGAAGCCTTACATAGCTCAGGCCTATTTCAGTTTGAATTACCGGCGCTGTCCGGAGCACGTTCCGCAGATAGCGCTCACATGACTCCAGAACTCCAGACAACAGCAGGTTTTCATACTCAAAACCATGTTCGCTGCAGTGGGTCTGCGCCTGCTGTTTTAATTTTTCGACCTGAAGAAGGTATTTATTACGCATAACATGCGTCCAAACCGCCCTTTTCTGGTGAATGCCGCGTTGCAACTCATGCAAAAAGCTTCTATATGTAGGCAAAAAACCATAAATAGGAGGAAAAACAGGTGTTTTCGCTGTTTTTACACCTATTTCTTCTGTTTTTTGCTGTGTTTCCTGCATGAAAACTTCTTCTTTTGCGGCATTTTTCACCGTATCAGGGTGTGTTTGTTGCTCCAGAAAGAGTGTCTGAACCCATGTCTGACGGTAATTTTGCGTTGTCTGACCCACAATTTGTAATGTCTGTTCATTGTCCGAGTGCAACTCATCACCTGCATGCTCTGTCTGACATGCTGTGTTGCTGGATGTCCGGAGCTCTTCTTCTTTTGTCTGAAAAAGTGTCTGAAGGCGCTCTGACTCCAGCTCTTTCAGGGCCGTTTCAACGGCGTACTTCGTGACTCCCAGCTCCTGAGCAATTTTCCGGATAGGCATTTTTTTCTGGCGCAGCTGCTGCACCTTTTCCTTTACTGAAAGTGTATTTAAATTTTTCATGGGTCTTAAAAGTGGTTTTCAATTTGGTTCTAGTTTTTGATAATAGTGGTCCTATAAAAATTAAGAATGTTGTTTTGGGGCTACACCAGCGTAACTCCTACACTCTTGCCTGTGGGTTCGGGAGTGTAGCAGTGCAGGCGGTGTAGCCGCCAACAAACATTTTTTTAATTAGCCGGAGCCTGCAGCGCCAGGTAAACGACCCAACCGCAATTGCGCCTTACTACCTGCACGCCTGCGCCATCAAGCCTTTTGCGGAAGTTGGTGCAGTTCAGGGGCCTGTATCCATCCTCCTGGCAAAAGCCCTTGTAGCTGGGGTAAAGGTCTTTCAGCGTCAGGCACTTCTCCAGGCTTTTAGCATAGGCATTTTCCTCCATGAACATCTGCACGCTGTCAGACTCCTTCTTATAAAGGGCCACCTGCGACTTAGAGGCAGCACAGTCGCTGAACCTTTTCTGTGCCATTAGCCTGCTGAGCCCCTGGAGAACCCAGTTAAAAACGCCAGAGAGTTCACTTGCGATTATCTTGTTAGCCAATTGCTTGTCCTGGTCTTTCTCTGCGATGGTGCGGTCAAACTCCACAATCAGCAGTCTTCGGAAAAACGCGTCAGTGTGCTCTATATCCCTTGGCAGCTCGTTGCAGTTAAAGAGCATCTTGGCATAGCTGTGCAGGATGGTGGGCTCCTTGTAAGGCAGGCGCACCTCTATCGGCTCACCCGATGTCAGCTGCTTGAATATGTTCGGGTCCAGCCGCGTGGAAAGCTCACTGGCGTAGTTGAGCAGCTTGTCACCCAGCATATACCTTGAATAGCCGTTCTCATTGGTCAGGCTTTGCAGCGAATAACTGCACACGTTGCTGTGGCCCAGCAGCGCATAAATGATGTCGAAGAAAACAGACTTTCCGTTTGCCCCGGTGCCGTAGAGCATCAGCGCCTTCTCCAGTTTCAGCACGGTCTGGTCCACGAACACATAACCCAGGTACTCGGCGATAACCGCCTGCTTCTCTTTGTCAGGCAGCACCTGCTCCAGGTACTTTTCAAACAGCGGCGCTTCTGCACTTTCATCGTAGCTGAAGGGAAGCTGGTAAGTCATGAAGTCCTCTCTCCTGAACTCCCGAAGATGAGGCCTATCAGGGCCGATTTCGAAGGTTCCATTCTGAAGATTGATAAGAACAAACCCTTTTCGTCGCGGCGACATGGAAAGCCTGGCGGAGGCAAGGAACTGGCGGTAGAGCTGCTCTATGAACTGATAGAAACGAGCATCAAAACGGTCTATGCCCATTTTCTCTGCGGCCTTGCCAAGAAAATCCTTCAAGGCGTTCTCCTCTATCGGCTGCCAATAGCTTCCGTTGTAGAGGTAAACAGAGCCGTTGTGGCGACACAAGCCGCACTGCTGCTGCTCGGCTCTTTTTAGTACATGTTCGACAACAAGGACATAGAGGTGGTTTCGCTTCAGTTGTTTTCTTTCTTTGAGTCCGGCTTCTGCCAGAAAGTCTACCTGCTCGAAAGAATCAAGCAGCTTTTCCAGCAGCCCCTCGTGCTTCGGAGGGGCTGCCAGTAAATTGGGTTTTGGGTTCATTAAAATAGGATTGGGTTAAGGGTGATTGATTTTTTTGGGCACAGTGCGGCCTGCGACAGGCTTAAAAGTGCCTGCCGGGAGCTTCTAAAAGCGCTGCCGTCCTATGTTATGCTGCGTTGGGAATTGTGTTCTGGAGCCTTGGCTGAAGCTGTGCAATGGTGATGTCAATCAGCTCGACTTCCAGGTGCTGTGACTTGGCGAAGTCCTGTATGATGCTTCTTTCCAGGTTTATTTCCATCTGCTGATGCAGCAGCTGCGTTCTCAGCAGCTGCACCTCATCTATCAGACGGTCTACCTCCCGCTGCGATTCGCAGTAAAAGCTCAGGTTCGCCTCCAGCTCCTGGGTGAGCAGAAGGCCACGGGTTTTGTCATGCTGCGGCTTAGCCTTGAACTCCTGCAGGCGTTTATCCTGGTTGGCATTTACCTCCAGGAAAAGGCTCTGTGCGGTGAGGTACTTGGCGCTGGGTTGTCGGGTGCTGTGACTCACTCTCATGCGGCCTTCGATATATAAGGCGTTTTACCTAGGCTTTGCTTGCCGGTGCCCCTGCTGCCTGGCAGGCGCTTGGGCTCTTCCATGGCGGCCAGTACTTCGGAGCGGAAAAAATACACCCGACTGTTCACACGATGAAAAGGTATCCTGCCCTCGTTTCTCCATACATCCAGTGTTTTGCGGGTGATGTTAAAAAGCTTGCACACCTCCGGGGTCCTCATAAGTTCCTCGTCCTCTTTTTTGAGGTAGGAGTCTGATGGCGTAGGCCCGCTCTCTTTCTGGAGCTGCACGACGCGCTGGGCAACGCGCTCGATAAACTCGTCTGCTGACTGGTACATCAGCAAATCATGGGGTGGTTTAAATTCTGGTTTCATTCTGTTAAATGGTTTTATGTGTTTGTTGAACTGTTGCAAAGATGCAATGTCGAAAATTGTACATTACCGTTTCTAAGGTTTTGCTTCCCTAAAATAGGGCAGCTTATATATAGAAAAAACACTTATCTTTAGAGCAAACTTCAAAAACATGGAAAGGCTCAAAACTGAGAAGATTTTAAGTATTGTAAAGGAGTACGAGAACGGGAAAAGTGTAAAAAAGATCAGTGAGGAGAACGGCGTAAGCGTATCTGGCATTTATAAATGGCTGAAGCATTACAGTAATGTGAATACTACAGCAAAGGATCGGTTAAAGGAACTGGAAGAGGAGAACCGAAAGCTACAGGCGGAAAACGAAAATCTGGCATTGGACCTGAAACTGGCAAAGGAGGCGCTCGAAAAAAAGCCCTGAAGCCCTGCCAGAAAAAGCGTATCGCACAGGAGCTGTGCCGAAAACACGGAGTAAGCATCAGCAGGGCGTGCCGAATACTCCACTTAAGCAGATCTGTATACCATTATAACTCTCTGAGGGATGATAGCCAGGTAATTACCGCATTGCAGCAAAAAGAAGAAGCGCACCCACAGGAGGGGTTCTGGAAAATATACAATCGGCTTCGTCAGGAGGGCAACCTCTGGAACCACAAGAAAGTGTACAGGGTCTACAAGGACATAGGCCTACCTATTAGAGAGAGAGCTCTGCCAAAGTACCCCTTGCGCGAAAGTCGGCTGCTACAGCTACCAGAAACGCTGAATCATACCTGGACCTTAGACTTCAATTGGGCTGAAATCCATGATATGCCTTGTTGTTCATTCCATGTGACTGATGAGCGTAGCCGAGAGGCATTGCGTGTTGCTGTAATGGGGGCCTCCGGTACACAGTTCGTATTGGAGCAGCTTGACTACTTGCTCAAAAACAGGGCAAAGCCCAAGCGGATACAGATTGAAGACCAGCCTGAGCTAATCCATTCTCTCGTGGAGGAATGGGGTCAGGCAAACGAAGTTGAAATCATCTTCATTCTACACTGTGAACTTTATCCGGTTGTCTATTTAGAGGGTTTTGGTGCCTTAATTAGAAAACATCTATCAAGTCTTAATAACTTAGAGACTCATAATGAACTAGTACAATTTCTTAGATTATCAAAAAAAGTGTACAACTCACGCCTACAGGTAACACTGCTGCAAGGCCTTGGCCCAACCAAGTTCGCTGATGGGGTGCAGTTTTTAAAAAGCACTGGAATGAACCTTAATCGTATGTCTCGATTAAAACGCTCAAAGGTAACACTATTTGATCTCTGCGTTTCACTCGCTACTGTGCCAGAAGTACTGCTTCCTCCTGCTCTACTTTACCCCATACGCGCTCCATTTCCAGCTCCTTGATGTTGTCTGTGATTTTGATATACTTCTTAAAGGTCTGGTAGTTGGTATGGCCAGAGACTTTCATCACCACCTCGGCCCGCATGCCGCCCTCAAGTGACAGTGTGATAAACGTTCTTCTGGCCGTGTGCATCGTGAGGAAATCATACTTTGGCTTTGTATCCACCAAACGCTCTCCTCCTCTTCTGGTGGTCATGCTGGTCGGCTCATCCAGGCCCACCAACTCACCAAGCTCTTTCAGGTAGTCGTTTGTCTTCTGGTTAGACAGCACTGGCAGCGGATACAGCTCTTCCTTGTACTTCTCCAGTATGGCCATGGCCCTTGGTGACAAAGGAACGCTGTTGGCCGTGTCTGTCTTCACCTGGCGCAGCACCCATCTGTTTCCCTTGATGTCAGAGTGGCGCAGGGCGGCCACATCAGAGTAACGCTGGCCGGTGGCGCAGGCAAAGCAGAACACATCCCTTACCCTATCCAGCCGCGGGTGCTTCGACAGGTCAAAGCTGTTGAGCTTGTCCAGCTCTGCTTTTGTCAAGTAGATGATATCCACGTCTTTCTGCGGGGCCTTGAATTTTTTGTATGACAGGTTCTGATGATATCCTCTCTCCAGTGCCCAGCCCAGAAAGGCTTTTAGTGTGGCAAAGGTTTTCCATACGGTATTATCCTTGTGCTTTAGGTCCTGCACCAGGTAGTTGCGCAAGTCATCGAAGAAGCGCATGTCCATGCCTTGGAACGAGAGCACATACTTCTTCTTTTGTCCGAATGCGACCAGGTGGTTGTAGATGCCGCGGTACTTGAGCAAGGTGGTCCGGCTGCGATGTGCGCCGTGGATATGGATGTACTCATCATAGCACTCCACAAAGCTCTTCTCTTTTTCCGGTTCCGTCGGGTGCACCTGCGCGATAATGTCTTCCTTAAAGTCAGCGAAGCGGAAAGAGGGGTTCTCCTCAAGCCTTTTGTTGTAGGCCTTGCGCACTCTGTTCTTAAGGTCACCGAGGCTGAAGTTCAGCTCCCCGGCTCCCTTGTAGCTGCCGATGATGTGGTTGCCCTGCCGGTTGGGCTTTGCGTTCCAATAAGAGGGGTGAATCTGCATGCCTATCTTGACCTTGATGGTCTGCTTGCCCAGCCGGGCGAAAAGGTAGATAGAGGTTTCGCCGTCCAGGTTCGGCTTGTCCAGATAGTAATTTAGCGTCATGAAAGGGTGGTGTTTTAAGGGTCTGCCAAATATACGGGATTGTCCGTAACCGCGGACACATTTCGGACACTAATATTTTACATAGCCTATTTTTATTACTTATGGCTACGCAACAAACTACCTCAAAACAGCCTTAAAGGCACTTTCTACGCCACTTTGTGTATCTTTAAGTATAGTAAAACCACTATAGTTTTAGTCCCCTACGGGCTACAAAAGCCGCTTCAGATAAAACTGGAGCGGCTTTTTTGGTTCGATAATTTATCCTCTTCGTTTGAATTTTCTATAGTTCCGTTAGTTTCGTGTACCAGTAGGAGCTAATATATCCACAATTTGCTCCTAAACTTTTAATTGCCTTGCCTACCATTCAGCATATGCTTCCTAAATAATAGATTGGGAAATTTAAACAAGCCGTTGAATATTCTGGCAGCAGTTTTGTAGTGGGAAAGGCAGACTAGAACCTTCCTGATATGAGATTAATCTGCTTCCTTTTCACGTTTTGGCTAGCCTTTACAGCGGTTACAGCATCCGCTCAATCCCTTCCAACTGGCCCGCGGGAAGAGCAGGGTAAATCGGTGCGCCTGACACAGGTTCCTCTGAACGCTACACCTGCCGAGATACAAGAGCTACTGGACCGCCACCATAACGTATATTTCATGCCTGGCACCTACAACATCGGAACACTGCATGTCAAGAAATGGCGCCGGGGTCTAATATGGGGAGCAGGTCGTCTGACAACTACTTTAAAGGGGAGCATTGTCATCAACGGCAGCCGCAACATCACGTTAGGAAACTTCAGTGTCATCAATAACAACACATCAAAAGGTGACGCTGTTATTGATGTTATCGGCAATACCAGAGGAAAAATAACGTTTCTCAACGCTTTAGTCTCTGCAAACAAAGATGGCATTGCCATGCGTCTGAAAGCCCCTGGGAAGTATATCATTCAAGGGTGCAACCCTAAATGGAGCGACATTGGTGTAAGCATTGAGCATCCCAGGGCGATCACAAATATATTCGGCGGTAACCTTCAGTACAACCGCATCCATATACAGCAAGTGCAGGGACACCTCGATGCGAGGGCCTTTGGCATGCAGGTAAGCAATGGCGGTGCAGACATTGTAGTGCAGTCTCCCTCGCCTCTGGGCTACCATTTGATTGAAGGGCTTCGTACTGAAGGTAGCAACGGTAAAAACCATCTGGAAAAATTGCTACACGTGCCTCAGACCAGGGCTGCCGTGAATGTCGTGCTGCGCGCCAATACACTGGGAAGCATGCTTCACTATGCGGATTATAATGCCAATGGAACGCTGATACTGTTGGAGAACGTCAATTACCCTGGTAAGGATGACAAAAGTTCTGTTGGTGTAATGACAGGTAGCAAAGGACCGGCGAAGGTCCTGAGTTATGGAAACAAGTATGGCTTTAGCTATGACGAGGCTCCAGGTCCATTCGCCATCAGCCCAACAACAACCGTCCAGTCCATCGGCGACCTGTGGATGCTACCCAATACAACAGATTACAAAAAACCGTTTAACGAGCCCATTACGAAGCAGGCCATGCAGAAAGCTGGCAAAGCTGTGCCGCCAAAGGTTACTTTCTTGACTACCGCTGATTCTTCCGCCGTACAGCTGCCGGTTTTCCCTCTTTATGAGGTGGCTACGTCCCCCCGCATTTCCAATCTGGCAGAGTTGATGCTGAACGTGAGGGATTTCGGCGCAGTACCAAACGACGGTATTGATGACCGGGAGGCAATCCAAAGGGCCTTGGATGCTGCAGTGATAGACGGGAGGGCTTCTGAGCCAGTCTATTTCCCATCCGGAAAATATGAGTTGAGCAAACCGCTGTTTCTTGACCACTTGGCCGGCGGCGGTTTTTGGGGTGATGGCGCAGACAAGTCAGTACTGATCAGCACCACTGGCAAGGGGGTTATTACTTCGGATGGTGCTGGCTATTCCGCTTTTGTGGACATGGGTTTTGTAAACAAGGCTGGTGCAGAAACAAAGACAGCCGATTTTGACTGGGTTAATGACCAATCAGCAGATAAGAGCCGAAAAAAGACAGGAGCAGCTTTGCAGGCGAACATGTTCTATCGTTGCAAGTTTGAAAACGGCAGCATCGGAATGGCAGTTGGTGCTCATAAAATGGGAGACGGATTCATGATCATCGACTGTGTTTTCAGGAACATAAAGACACCTAAAGGGGAGGGTGCTGCCTATTCATCTGAAAACTTTAATGTGCTCACAAATCCTTTGGTGCACTGTCTGTTTGATGATGTAGACTGCGCAGTCTCCAATAAAAAGGGAAGCTTTAATTTCTATGGCAATAAATTGACTAACATTCACAAAGCAGCACTTAAATTCTACACTATCGTGGGGAACGGTTTTGCCATTGTTAACAATGAAATGGATTCGTCTCCAGTTCCCTTCGTGACGACTGGTCACAGTTCGGCAAAAGCGCATCTACTTATCGAGCGGGTCAGTGCAAAGGCGGCAGGAACAAAGTCTAGTGCCTCTAAATATAATCTTGGTGGTTCCGTTATGTTCCTTCACTCCTACTTTCCTAACCGCACTATTATAAACGGCGGTGGTATCGGCGATAATTCACTGATTGTATATAACACCGCAGCTGCTGAGGCTTTGACCAAAGGAAGGGCGCATGGGTATTTGATAAGCGTGAAAAGGAAAGGCCAAAAAGATTAAAATACTGAGGCTGCTTGCTATAAAGCTTTCATCTTCACGAAGTACACAGGCATACTACCTCTTGTAAACTCCAGCATAAATAGGTAAACGGCGAGGTCCTTCCAAAAATTCGTACTATTGTAGAGTAGGTGAAAGCCTCTTTCAAGAAAATAGCCTTACGGCTCCTCCTCTCCTACCATCAAATAATTAGCTAGAGTAGTTAAATCCATGTGGATAAAGTTCGATAATTCACTCCTTCGGTCTACAAAAGCCGCTTCAGATAAAACTGGAGCGGCTTTTTTGGTTCGATAATTTATCCCCTTTGCTTGACCTAAGCTTTCTTTTCTCCAAGTGCACATCATTTGTGCTACCTATGAAACAGTTACTACAGTTTTTGCTATTCTAAATTTCGCAGAGATATTAGGTCCCTAAGCTATTTTCATGATTGAAAGCTCCAGAGTTAAGCTTCTTCTTCACGGTGACAGGCTTTAATAGAAGCCTTCAGGTATGTTAAAAAGCTGCTGACGTATCACGAAATCTAGTGAAGCAGGTTTCAAAAAAACATCAGCAGATCAATAAAACTGTATAAGGTACCAAATATTTGCATGGCCAAATAAATTAATTGCTATATATTTATGTCACTTAATATTACAGAACGCTCTACTTCCATTTAAAATGGATACAGATATATGAAAACAATTTTACTCTTATTGCTGTCCCTCCTTCCACTGTACTCTTCACTTTCCCAGAATCCTGATTACCAGAAAAAATTTGCTGTAGGTAGTGTCCCCGCTATGAGTATGTACAGCATGACGTTAGACAAAGAAAACAATCTCTATCTGACACAGATGTCTAGGATTGTAAAAGTGAAGGAGGGTAAAATACTACTGGATTTTAATGTTAACAAAGACGATTACAACGCAGGATATAACAATAGTGAAGGTGTGTACTTGGACGTTGCAGTTGATCGGGCACAATTCATTTACATTCTTAATCGTAAACAGAAGCGCATCGAAAAGCACGACCAACAGGGCAAACTAGTAAAAGTCTTCCCCACTGTCCCAGATGCAAACCCAGACCAGTTTCTGTCTTTGTCTTTACATATCGACCATAATGATCACCTTAATATTTTTGAATCATACAACAGGAGAGTGATCGTATATGATGCAGACGGCGCACTTATCAAAACTATAATTTTGGCAGACCCTGATCCGGTATGGAAGTCAGATTACACTTCCATAGCATTCGACAATCAAAATAATATTTATTTAGCTGAAATTAAGAGAAGTTCATGGGACCCAACCGCATATATAACCCATTTAAACCGTGAGGGCAACATCATACAGCGTTTCAGCGAAGCTGTGATGAAAGAAAGTGGGTTCTACAGGTCTTATTCTCTGGCAATTGATGTAGATAAAAATGGTGACGTCTACGCCTACAATAATGGATCCGTCTACACAAATTCTATCAATTGGCCTATCGTAGTCTTTTCAGCTAATGGTTTATTGAAAAAAAGTCTTTCGGTTAATGCCGGCAGGGGGAGTTCTATCGTGTTTGATGACCAGAATAATATGTACCTCAAGAAGGTCAGTTCAAGAGGAGACTATATCTTGAAGTATGATCAGGAGCAACAGCTTTTAGAAAAGATAGGTAACCTCAGGCGTCCTTATGAAGTTGGATTTGATAAAGCTGATAACCTTTACATTCTGGATCATATAAAAAATCAACTTGTTAAATATAACTCTGCAGGTGAAGAAGATAAGGATTTTCAGCTAGCAGACGTAAGACTCGTCAACCCTTTAACATTTACGATCGATGATAAGGGATTGATTTATATTTTGGAATATTCTGGACCATCGAACAGTAGTCCAAGTTCGAGGATCAGGAAGTTCGACTCTAATGGAAATCTGATAGGACTTTTATCAACTAGTATACCGGGAGCTTATCATGGGTACCAAAACATATATAGTTCAGCAGGGTTAGCGGTTGATCATGAGGGCCATATTTATGTAACTTGTTATACCCACAGCGACACTCACTCTTTACTAAAATTCGATTCTCAAGGGAAGTTAGTTGACAAAATCGGGCCTAACGGAAAAAAGCCCGGGCAATTGCATAAGCCCCTAGATGTAACAGTAGATGCTGCCGGAAATATTTTTGTATTGGATATGAATGGCAAGAGGATACAGAAGTTCTCTTCCAGCGGTAAATTCATGCAGCAATATGGATCTTTTGACCCCAATGAAAACAACTATCCCTTACGCGCCAGCATTGCTTCAGATGCTTTCGGAAATGTTTTAGTAGCCACACCAGTTGGCACACATATAGGTACACGAGCCCCGGTTGTAGAATATTATGACTTGACTGGCAATATAAAGTTCTCATTGCCAATCAATACCCCAAGTGTGGCCATGAATAAGAGCGGCAGCCTATTCGCAACAACTGATCCAAGCTATGATATAGTTACAGTATATGAGACAAAATCACCTAGAGAATACAACCTTATGCAAGGTAACACATATCATGATGAAAACGCCAGCTGTACGTTAGACACCACTGAAACGGGACTTGCAGACATTCTTATCAAAGCAGAGCCAGGTCCTTATTATGGTGTAACAGATGCAGCAGGTAACTACAGAATACTAGTTGGGCAGGGCTCCTATACAGTAGGACTAGTATCCGAGAATAACACTTCTGGTAAAGTGATAACCCAAACTTGTGCTTCAGGTGATATCCATTTCGAAACGTTTGGTAGTAACTCTTCAGGCAATGACATCGGTTCAAAAGTCTCCCTCTCCCCCCACCTCTCCGTCAGCGTCTCCTCCACGCGCCGCCGGCGCTGCTTCGAGAGCACTACAACCGTACGATATAATAACTCCGGGTTTTCGACTGCACCTGATGCCAAAGTGTATTTGCAGCTCCCGCCGGAGGTGGAGTTGCTCTCTGCAGACAAGGCCTACACCCGCCTGCCCAACGGTACTTATGAGTTCGCTGTGGGGGACTTAGTGGCTGGGCAGAAAGGCACGATCACCATCAAAGACATTGTAACCTGCGGAGATGAGAGCGTCCGCGGCCGCACCGTCTGCACCCGCGCCTGGATTACGCCTTCTAACAACAAACCTACCCAACCGACACCAGCCATCACCATCACCGGCCGCTGCGACGCCCAGTCAGGTATGATCCGTTTCGTGATTAGAAACTCCGGCACAGCCGACATGGAGGAGCACGAACTGTTCCGCAAGTTTGCCAACGGAGCGCTATCCTCCATTGAGCAGTTCCGACTTGCCGCCGGCGATAGCATGGTACTTCGGGTTCCTTCAATGGAATATACCTGGCGACTGGAGGCGGACCAGCCGGACGGCAACGGTGACAACAAAACAGCCAGCGTGACGGTAGAGGCCTGCACCGATGCCAATGCGGGCACAACCGTGAGCTCCGGCCTTGTGAATCTTATGCCGACAGATGACGAGGAGGCCGAAGCGTCGGAGGAGTGCGTGATGATCACAGACTCGTATGACCCGAACGATAAGCTGGTGACGCCCATGGGAAGAACCTCCGAACACTATACCCCCACGGGCACCGCGCTCAAGTACAAGATCCGCTTTCAGAACACAGGCACGGACGTGGCCTACCGGGTGGTGGTGGTAGACACGCTCTCTCAGTACCTGGACCTGAGCACGCTGCAGGTCGGGGCCGCCTCGCATGCCCACCGCTTTGAGGTGAGCGGCAAAGGCCGACCGGTGCTTACCTGGACCTTCGATAACATTATGTTGCCCGACAGCACCTCAAACGAGCCGGGCAGCCACGGCTACATCCAGTTCAGCATCAAGCCGAAGGCAGACCTGCCGGAGAAGACCGCCGTGGAAAACCTTGCCGACATTTTCTTCGACTTCAACTCCCCTGTGCGCACTAACACAACGCTCAACCGCATCTATGATATGCCGCCGGTGGTGGACGAGGCGGTGCGGGTGAACCTGGAGGACGTGCTGGCCACACCGGCCATCGCGGCTTTTGAGCCTGCTGCCGGTAAGTTTGGGACGGAGGTCACGATCACAGGTAAGCGCTTTGCCCCCAATGCCATCGACAACAAGGTATACCTGAACGGGAAAGCCGCCACTGTTGTCAGCGCCACTGACTCAGAGCTGCGCGTGCTGGTGCCTGCAGGCGCGACAACAGGTGCCATGAAAGTGGTAACTCCAAACGGCGGCGCTACGGCAACAGAGCCTTTTGAGGTGTACCAGCCGCCGGTGCTCTCCGGCTTCAGCCCGGCAGAGGGTATGGTAGGCCAAAAAGTAACCCTGCAAGGGCAACACCTGCAATCGGAGTTGATTGAGGCTATACAGCTAGGGAATTTTGATTGCGAAGTTATAAATCACAGTGGCTACTCGATAACGGTACAGGTACCTGCCGGAGCCACGACAGGTACCTTCGAGATCAGCACCAAAGGCGGTGAGGCGGTGAGTACTCCTTCTTTTGTGGTGTGGTACAGACCTACCATTAGCAGCCTGAGCAAAGAATCCGACATCGTAGGAGCTTTCATCACCATCACAGGGGAAAATTTTGCCGCTGACAAGGCACGAAACAAAGTGCTTTTTGGGCAGATAGAGGCGCAGGTGCTGGAGGCTACCCCACAACTACTGGTAGTAAGGGTGCCAGAGCAGGCTGCGTCTGGCTTTATAACGGTAGAGACACCAGGTGGACAGGCAGCTAACATGTTCGAAGTGATTCCAGCGCCGCGATTCACGGCCATGCAGCCGGCGCGGGGGAGCGTGGGAACGGTAGTGGAGATCAGCGGCAAGCACTTCGGTATTATGGGTCTGCAGGACAAGATCGCGTTCAATGGGCAGGAGGCGCTGGTTCTGGAAGCCTTAGGTGATAAGTATAGGGTAAGGGTACCACGGGGCACCACCACCGGCAAGGTGCAGATAATCGGTTATGGTGGCAAAGCCTACAGCACCGCTGACTTTGTAGTGGATGAGCTAACGCCGGCAGAGGCCGTACAGGTGTACCCAAACCCGAACTCCGGCCGCTTCACACTTAGCCTGCAGCACGCCGACTTCGATGTGCAGTCCGCTGAAATTTATGACGGGATAGGCAGGCTGATTCATACCACTACCGTCGATGGCCCACGGCCAGAAAAGCTGGAACTGCAGATCAGATCGGCAAAACCGGGCCTCTACACCCTGCACATCAAATCCGGGCGGGGTATGATCATCAAGAAGGTTACAGTGCTCTAGTTTCCACTTGTTTGTAAATATGAGATCTAAAATAGAGGTGGCAGATAGTCTGATGAAGAGGACTTTACTACCCCTCTCCCACCTCAAAATACTTTCTCAAGACTGCTAAGCCCATGACACGAAAGGCCTCCAGTTCACACTGGAGGCCTTTTTTTATATAAGTAGCAAAACTGTCACATTCAATTACAACTACTATCAGTTTTCCTCATTTTCACCTTCGTTAGGAGCTAAAGCCTCTGAAAACCGAACGTTAACTCGTATGCTACTTCTGCTCTTTGATAAGCCTGTCAGTATAGCATAGTCAAACATGCTATGCCTTAGTTAATTTGAGTTTAGGGGTGAATGTTGTTTCTACTCGATTCTCGAAGAGTTTTGTCGCTGCTTACAAGAGTCACATATATTCATCAATAATAACTAGCGAATTTTTATATATTTAACTCGATAGATATATAAAATTCATTATCAATTTAACATTCTAGTAATATTAAAATAGATGAAAAAAATTCTACTGCTTTTTCTGATTAAACTGCTTTTAATTTCTCATGCATTTTCCCAAAATGATACTTTAAAAACGAAATACATTATTGGTGCAAATTTAAGCACGCCATTTGGTGTCGTTATAGACAATGAGGGTAACATGTATGTGGCAAACAGTTATCAGGTAAGAGTGCTAGATAAGAATGGAGAGTTTGTGCGGGACATTTTTTTTGAAGATATACCATTTGCGGGTCAAGCACTTGCTATAGCGAAAGATGTGAATGACAATCTGTTTGTATATGATAGGTATCATAACACAGTTATCAAATTAAATAAAAATGGTAAGGTCCTTTCCAGGTTCAGAGTGGCAGTTATTACAGGTTATACATCACATGATGTTGGAGGAATTGCCGTTGCGCCAGATGGTTCAGTTTATATTACACATAATTCTAGTAATGCTGTTTATAAAATTAATAGTGAAGGAAAGTATTTACTTAAATTCGGCACATTTAATTCGCCTACAGACGTTTCAGTAGGTCCAGATGGAAACATCTATGTTGCTGATACTAAAAACAAACAAATTGTAAGGTTTGATGACAGCGGCCATTATATTACATCATACTTAACCCCAGGCAATGGAGCTCCTTCTTTCTTGGTGCCCACAGGTGTAGAAATAGATAATTCTGGAACTATCTATGTAGCAGATGCAGGAAACACGACTTTATACTCTTTCAATCAGAACGGCGATAGAGGCCTTAGTACCAAGTTACAAAATGACGAAAAGTATGAAAGCTATGGCTTTGGCCTCAATATGGGCATTGGACTTGATAACTCTGGAAATATTTTTACAACTTTTAGTGGCAGCATATCATTAAAACCAAAGGGCGGTAAAATTATTGAATTATCTTCCGAAGGAGAAATAATTGCTGAATATGGTTCAGAAAACGCTGCAAGAGAAAAAATAAATTTTTCAGCATTAGAAATAGATAGCAAAGGGCAATATATATATTTTGCAGATCGCTTAACAAAGCGGGTTCATAAGTACAGTGCTCAGGGAATCAAAGTCTTAGAATTTGGTAAAGATGGACCTGGCACAAAGTTCAATGCTATAATGGATGTTGCTTATGGCTCTGATAACACTGTCTATGTTTTGGATAGCCTACAGGATGGTAGGGCTATAAAGTACAACTCCCTAGGTAAGCCAACTGTAGAGTTCGAAGCCCTTCCAAAGGAAACACAGTCTTATAACTTTCGCTATAAAATTGCCACTGGGCAAGATAGTTATATATACATATTATCTCAGGGCAAGGTAGTCAAGTATAATTCTGAAGGAAAGTTGATTTCAGTGATTTCCTTTTCAGATGCAACAGCCACAGTAGAAAGACCCACTTACCGGGACTTAGCTGTTGATGCCACAGGTAATATTTTTGTTCTATCCAAAGCTTACCATACCGATTATTTTAGTGCTAAGAGAACAGTCAAAAAGTACTCTCCTGTTGGAGAACTGTTAATGGAGTACAACTTACGGGACAGCATCATGCCAAGACCTCAACCCAATGATCCTAAAAGCATTGCAATTGATGCTTCTGGCAACCTTTATGTAGCCGGACAATCTGTAGATATTTTTGATACAGCTGCCAATCTTACAGGTTCTTTGCCTGTTATCAGTGATTTAGTGGCTGTTAGCGCCACTGGTGAATGTGTTGTGACAAATACATTTCAGAAATATAACAACATCCTAATTTTAGGAAAGTCTAATGCAAATTCAAAAAAGTATATTACAGGAACTGTTTTCAATGATGTAAATCAGAACCAAAAAATGGAAGGTAATGAAGCTAAACTGAAAAATATGATAATAAAATCTTTACCTGAACACATATATGGGATGACAGACATGTATGGAAACTATAGTTTGGCTGTTGATGCTGTCGGTACACATGAAGTCTCTCAGATATTACCAGAGAACCTGGGAATGAAATTAACACAGACATTCCCAAGTCAGAGTTCTAGTCACTCAGTCGAAGTGACGCAAGATATAAATGATGTTACTAATATTAACTTCGGCAACCACGTCACCCTCTCACCTTACCTCTCCGTCAGCGTCTCCTCCACGCGCCGCCGCCGCTGCTTCGAGAGCACGACCAAACTCACCTACTCCAACACCGGCTTTGCCCCCGCCGAAAACGCAAAAGTGTTCCTGCAACTTCCCGAGCAGGTGGAGTTGATTTCGGCTGACAGACCTTTTACCCGCCTGCCGAACGGAACCTACGTATTTGAGGCGGGCACAGTAGCACCGGGCCAAAGTGGCGTCATCACCATACAGGACGAGGTTATCTGCGGCGACGAAAGCATCCGCGGCCTTACTGTTTGCACCAAAGCCTGGATTACACCGGGCAACCAGATCCCAACCGCACCACCAACAGCAGTCAGCACAATAACGGGCAAGTGCGATGCGAACACAGGCTATGTGTGGTTCGTAATCAGGAACAACGGGCAGGTAGACATGGAGACAGGCGAGCAGTTCCGCGTTTACCAGGACGGGAAGCTGGCCACCGTGGAGAACTACACCCTCGCCGCCGGCGACAGCATGGTGCTCCGGGTGCCGGCCATGGGCCGGACCATCCGGCTGGAGGCCGACCAGCCAAACGGTAACGGAGACAACACCCTTGCCAGCGCCACGGTGGAGGGCTGCGGGACGGGAGGATCGCCTGCCGCCGCCTTCAGCACCGGCTTCGTGAACGCCATGCCCACTGACGACGAGGAGGCCGAGGTGGCAGAGGAGTGTCTCCCGATTTCTGATTCCTTCGACCCGAACGATAAGCTGGTGACGCCCCAGGGGCTGACGGAGGAGAACCTTACGCCCACAGGCACTGCGCTCAAGTACAAGATCCGCTTCCAGAACACCGGCACCGACGTGGCCTACCGGGTAGTGGTGGTCGACACGCTTTCGGAGTACCTGGACCTAAGCACGCTTCAAATCGGCTCGGCCTCCCACGGCTACACCTACGAAGTGAGCGGCAAGGGCCGCCCGGTGATTACCTGGACATTCCAAAACATCATGCTGCCCGACAGCACCTCTGACGAACCGGGCAGCCACGGCTATATCCAGTTCAGCATCAAACCAAAAGCAGACCTGCCGGAGAAAACGGTTGTGGAGAACTTCGCCGACATCTTCTTCGACTTCAACTCCCCCGTGCGCACCAACGTCACGGTGAACCGCATCTACGACATGCCGCTGGAAATGCGGGAGGAAAACAGGATTGTGGCTGACGAGGTGATCATGACACCAACTATAGCTGGCTTCACTCCTGCCGCCGGCAGATTCGGCGCGGAGGTAAGTATAACAGGCTCTAAATTCTCCGAAAACAAAAGCTCAAACAAGGTATACGTCAACGGTGTGCAGGCGGAGGTGTTGGAAGGAGATGCCACTACACTGAAGGTGAGGGTGCCAGTGGGTGCCAGCACAGGAACACTAAGCGTTGTGACAGAACATGCAGGCGCCAGCAGCAAGGCAGCCTTCGTCGTGTACCAGCCGCCCGTTGTCTCCGGCTTCAGCCCCGCTGAGGGTGTGGTGGGTGCCGAGGTGACACTGCAGGGGAATTACCTTTCTTCTGAACTGGTCGAACGTGTGCAGCTTGGCTCCCGGGATTGTGAAATAATACGTGTCAATCAGAATACCGTTAGAATACGAATTCCTGCCGACGCGGCAACCGACACGTTCACCGTGCACACCAAAGGCGGCACAGTGCAGAGCGAGGCAGCTTATCGGGTGTGGTATGCCCCCGCCATCACAGGTTTTGACAAACCCCTGCAGCGGGTAGGTGGCAGGCTCCTGCTGCAAGGGGAGAACTTTGCCACGGAGCCAAACCGCAACTCTGTTTTGTTTGGCAATATCCAGGCAGAGGTGCTGCAGGCAACCGCGCAGACGCTGGAAGTAAGGGTTCCTGCGGGTGCTCAGTCAGGGACGGTCAGCCTCACCACCCCAGGCGGCACCGCCTCCAGGGCTTTTGAGGTCATTCCGGCGCCAGTGATCACTGCGGTATACCCGGCCAAGGGCAGCGTGGGCACGTTAGTGGAGCTTCAGGGGGAGCGCTTTCTTACTTTAGGAAAACGGGACACCGTCTCATTTGGCGGTGTGGAGGCTATTGTCTTAAACGCTTCCGGCACTGCCCTCCAGGTTCGCGTGCCCCGTGGCGCGATGACGGGTAAAGTAAGGGTCGCTGGCGTGGGCGGCAGCGATGAAGCGGACTTTGAGGTGGAGCAGCTCACGCCCTCGCAGGCCATTGCTGTTTTCCCGAACCCAAGCACAGGCCGCTTCACTGTTGACTTCACCAGGGCGGACTTCAATGTGCAGGCCGTGCAGGTCTTCGATACGACAGGCAGGCTTCTATTCAGCGAAGCGTTGAACGCGGGGCAACCGGAGCGGGTGGAGGTTGATCTGTCGGGTGAAAAAGCCGGGGTTTTCCTGGTGATGGTCCAAACCGAGCGCGGTAAGGTCGTAAAAAAAATAACGCTGCTGTAGTTCGGCTATCACAACTGCTAATACTTTCTATTTTAGTTGGTAGCTCGTCTCATTTCAATAGCGTGTGCTTTAGCCACTACTGATGCCTTTTACATGCAGCATTACATAAATTGTTTGGTTCCCATTTACGTTCTCTCGAAAAATTGGACTGTTATAGTTGGGAGAAAAACCCACCTTCAAAACACAAACCTTACTGCCCCTCTCCCCACCTGCAGATACTTATCCACAGCCACTAAATCTTTGTGGATATGGTTCGATAATTCACTCCTTCGGTCTACACGAAAGGCCGCTCTAGTTTACATAGAGCGGCCTTTTTTTAACCTCGGACACTACAACGGCCACCTATAAATTTAATACCTCTCGTTTTGGCCAATCAATACTTTATAGTTACCTGTAACTATAAAGTATGAAATTCAAATTAGCTTTGATTCTTATTTTCAGTTACATGTTCTGTTCTTGCTCAGATGAACCTGAAGAAAGAAGTGGCTTAGTTGACCCTGACCCTCTCTATGCTTTTGGTGTTATTCTAAAAGAATGAGTTGACAGCTCAACGGTTTTAACAGACTCCCTACTAAATGAAATATTTAGAAGCGTTGAAGATGAAGTAGGCTCAAAGTACAACATGTTTAAAGTTATAAGGGTGGACAGCACTTCTTATGAAACTTTAGCCGGTCCTTACAACTTCTCAAAGAATAAAGAGCCATTTTATCTCATAACTGAAGATAGTGTATACATACTGATTGCAAAATCAATAAAAATGAAAATAGCTCCAGGTACTTCTTTCAGCCATTCAAAGAGAGAGAAGAACCCCTTTTCATCAATTGTTGGTAGCTGATTTGAATTTGATACTGTAGATGTAAGCATAAATGGAGAGGAGCCTGTAAGAAATACAACTGTTGATTCAAACTTTTCAACTGGTATAACACAGTAAGCCATCTACCAAGATAATACTGGACTTTGGCTTCTACATGAAAATGAAAAAACAAATCTTAGCAAAATGGATGTAAATAAAACCCTTAATATTGACATTAAGTAAACGGGGTGATAACATCTACAACTGTAGATTGAAGAAAAGGATGGACTCTTATACTCGAAAACTGCTATACAGAAACTAAAGCAGGTCAACCAGAATGAGTGGTAACTGTGCAGCAGCACAAGAAAAAGTGGTTCTTGGTTAAAATTACATTTCACAAAACGACACATAAGCCAAGCTGTGGCTAAGCTTTGCTCTGTGTGTGTACTAACTGTTGTGTAATTCAAAGGAATAATGAATTAAAACTTTTGACACACAAAAAATAAATTTAATCTAAAAATATCATGAGAGTACTTATTTACTTTATAGCTGTTGTGATACTTGTATCGTGCAATAAAAAAGAAGAGGTGGAACCGGTTTCAAGTCCAGGATTTCTTGAAGGATATCTTAAGGCAAATTCAAGAATTGGAGTATCTGAAGTAAACGAACCCAACGTCAATCCACATGAAAAAGAACTTGACATATATAGAGGCTATTATATTGTACCTTCAAGTAATATAAAAATCAATGCCCTTGGGGCTAGAATGCCAGAAAAAGGCACTTATGAAATAACAGTAACAAGCGGCGCTCTTTGGGACTTCGTAAACAGAGACCACATACTTGTTGATAGTATCACCATAGGTGATACAAGTAAGTTTCAATTCAAGAGTGTTGATCAAGGTTTAGCATTATCAGCGAACAACAGATATTTGATTGCAATTAAATACAAAAAGCACAACTCTGTATATGAAGCCAAATACCAAGATCACCAGCCGAATGGTGTAAACTCTTTTCTTATTCCACTAGTAATTAACGATATCGAAATAGAATCTCTATTTTATCATGGAACAAGGGACTATTATCCGGTTAAAGGCGGTATTGAAGCGATTAGAGGGCTAGTTGATTTCAAATATGAATTAATTAAATAAATTACAGATAACAGCATTGATGGGGGGAGTGTAATTTTACCTGTGTCATTCCCACTCTTACTCAAATAAAAAAGCTTCTAAAGCAGCCAAATTTCTGTGGAAAAGGTTCGATAATGCATTCCTTCGGTCTAAAGGAAAGCTTCTCAGTTAACGCTGAGGAGCTTTTTTTATGTACTTCGGACACTAAACCCGCCAAGATAAAATATAACACCTCTCGGATTGGTAATTTATCACATTTTTGAGGAGGTAAAGCCTCTGATGTTTGCCTTATTCCTTTTAGTGCCCTCTCCTACTATATGCCTTTAGGTGAACCTATCTGTTAGCCTATGAACACACTGTTCATGATATCATGAACGTTCTCACCTACTCGTCTCTTAAAATAAATTATAACTTTAATTTGTGAGACGGCAAAATGATACGCAATACAGACTGCAGGGTAAGTACCGCTGCAGGATCCAAGATCTTATCATTCCCACGATTTGCGTGACAGTCTAAGCCAGTAAAAGAAACGGAGAGGAGAGTTTCTAAAACAGAGGGTTTTCCGTGGCAGGCAGGATTCTTCTATAGACGGGCCTGCCGGGACATTGGCCTTAGCTTAGCCTTGCTTCCATTACCTGTCGTAGATCCTGTGGAACAACAGCCTGATACCAAACCCTGCAAGAAGTAAACCTACTCCTGACAAAATAACGTGCATAGGCAGGGAAACAGACATAGCCAGGCAGCCTGCCAGCCCTAAAACTGGTATAGCCCTCCCGTAGATCTGCTCGCTCCTGGGTTGCTTAAGTGCGGCCATATTGGTGATGCTGTAATAAAGCAGGATGGTAAAGGTGGCAGCCCGCACGATAAATTCAAAGGATCCCGCGAGTGTAAGCGCCAGGATAATCAGCCCTGTAAGGAAGATACCCAGGTGCGGGACCCTGTAGCTCTTATGAACTCGCTGGAACACAGGGGGAAGGTCGTTTCTGCGTCCCATAGCTAGCATCATTCTGCTAATGCCCAGTATCTGGCTCAGCAGCACTCCCAGCATCGCCGTGGACGCGCCGAGGGTGACGATAGTCTCGATGCCTGGCGTAGCCAGTGCCTCTGCCACAACCTGCAGCGGCGAGGTGCTGCCAGCCATGCGTGAAGTACCGATCACTCCTATAGCCACCGCCGCCACCGCGGCATAGAGCACGATGGCTGTGACAATCGTGATAATGACAGCCCTGGGAATTGTCTTTTCCGGCTCTATCACCTCCTCGGCCAGCGTCGCAATACGGGCATACCCGGTGAAGGCGAAAAACAGCAAGGCCGCGGACTCGGCGATGCCCGCTATGCCGAAGGGAGCAAAGGGCTGGAAATTCTCCCCCCTTACCGCCGGTGCACCGCTGAATACCAGGTAAAGGAGGGAAACCAGGGTAAACAGGACGATGACCAGGTTCAGCATCCCAGCCTTTTTGATGCCGAAGTAATTGGCGGTGGTCAGAAGCACCACCGCCACCAGGGAGATGGCCAGAGGCGAGGCAACAGGTACCAGCTGATAAAAGTAGCTGCCGAAGCCGATAGCAACCACACCAGCCGCAGACAGCTTACTTATCAGGAACATCCAACCTGCTGAAAAACCAAATGCGGGACTGAGCAACCTATAGCCGTACTCATAGGTCCCTCCGGAATGCGGGTATACTGCAGCCAGTTGGGCAGAGCTCAGGCCATTGAATGCCGCAATAAGGCCAGCCACGATAAGCCCTAAAATAAAGGCAGGGCCAGCGACTCCCGCCGCCACTCCTGTCACGACGAAAATTCCCGCACCTATGATTGCGCCTAACCCTACCCCGACAGCGTCCTTGAGGGTGAGGACGCGCAAAAGCGCTGTTTCTGTCTCTTTGGAATCCTTCATTTCACCTGGTTGAGATGTATGTTGTGATTGTAGTTTCTCTTGTTCGCCTGTGCCCTTAATATGCTATCTCAAAAGCAAATGTCTACTTGAAAAAAAAGTGCCTCTCATGAGCTTGATTAGGGAGCCTCCGCTAGAGCGTCATGTTGTAGGCTCCTGATTATAATCCGTTAAGGGAGGAATGCGTCACACCTTTATTCTGCGGGGTCATCTGCGAGCACAGTCGTTATCGTTTCACGGGTGAACCTCTCTACCCTGGGCAACACCCAGATATTGATCACCACCCACAGAAAGCCAGCGGAGAAACCCGCCAGCGCATCGGAGGCATAGTGCACCCGCAGGTAAATCCGGCTGAAGCCTATCAATACAATGAACAGGGTGAGCAACAGCACCACCTCATTCATCAGGAAAGTTTTCTGTCAAGGGACCACCGACCGCCGCCCCTTATCAGCAGAAAGATGCTTCCCAACAGCATAGACCAGTCTGTCCTGCTCCCGTGCAGCATCTCCCAGAAGCCATCCTGCTGCAGAACCTCTGCTTTTGTGGTTGCAATGGCCACCAGCATAATGATAATGAGGGGAACACTTGCTAAACGGGTGAACAGCCCGAGCAGGACAAACGCACCGCAGATGGTCTCAAAGCTTCCTACAAAATACCCAAGGAACTCCGGCTCGGGCAAGCCTATTTTCTCAAAACGGCCAGCCCCCCTTGTGCCGGGGAACAGGAACTTCTGAATGCCCTCCGAGAGAAACACCGCACCCACCATCAGCCTGATGAGAATGGTGGTCCGGCTTGCGTCAGTCTGGAGAAGTCTTTTTATCATCAACCTAAAGTTACCTTGTCAAGTAAATTATTAAAGGCTAATTTACTAACAAAGTATGTTGTGTGAAGCAACATCATACTTAAGCTTCTTATCATTATATCTTTTCAGTTGAACTCTTTAACATAATCAGCTTTATAGAACCAGGAAGGCTCCCCGTGATGAGGAGCCTTTTCTTGTAAGTAACCTATTCCAGGATATGTTAAGCCGGGGCTATTCTTTAGCTAAACTCACACTCACGATGTTCTTAAGTCAAAAATGCGCTACTCTCATCGATCAACGTCATCCTATTCTAACTCTACTTAAATGAGCTTGAGATGAGACATGGTTCGACCTTGCCAATACCCGTAGGTGCGAATAACCTAGTTAACTTTTTTTAAAATTATACCGGACGGCAGCGAAAACCCTGAGGTACTAGTTTTTTTCTTGACCTTAACTCCTTCTAGCTCCATAATATCAAGTTTCGCTTGTTTAAAGCTGTTAGGCATGAACTCTAAGGTAGCTTGGCCTGGTTTATTTTTACCAGAATCAATTATCAGAAAAGTCGCCGCGTCCCCATTGATAGCAACCAATCTGCCAGCAATAATCTTGTTTTTATCTTTGTTACCTAAAGAGGATGATTTGTCCGGTTTATATTCATAAAATCCTGCCAACGCATCAACATAGCTATTTATAGTCTCTACATACGTTTTCTCTTTTGTTAAAAAAAGTGTAAGACTCTCTCCTTTGTTACTATAGACCCATTCACCTGCAAATTTATCTAACTCAGGAACTTCTGTATATGGTCTTGAATCTTGTGCAACTGCATTCAAGGCGCATAAGAATGCGAGTATCACAATTGTAAGTAACTTCTTCATAAGTCTATATCAAATTATAACTGTAAACAACCTCTCTATAGATTACTATTGAATAGCTCGACTCCTGGCCAATAAGCTCATTTATGTTAGATAGAATGATATAGGTAATTGTTTCCAATAGAATAAACAGTTCAGGAACGGTTGTTTATGTTAAACTTAAGAGAGGCTTACGCATAAGGTAGACTCCTCATGACAGTATCTGTACTTAAGGAAACTTCATTTTGAACTTTACTACAACATGCGAGCCCCAGTCGTCTCCTCCCCGCTTTTGTGAATACTGCCCCTCGTTCTTTTCCTTATCAAACTGTAGGTGCGAACTGCCCCCAGTAACCAAATTATGTGCAATTAATCTATCTGCTTTGTCAGCATTAGAATCGTAAAATCTGAAAAATGGGCTGAAATATGGTGGAAGAACAGCAGATCCGCCAAGCGCGATTGGATAGAATGACCAAGATAAAGGGAGATCTTCTTTGGTAACGCCGGGCCGTACCTCGCTCTTATACAAGACCTCCTCTGCGTCGTTTATGTAGTGGGAAATTTGTAAATATACATCAGGGTTTCCCTCCGAAGGACCTGACATATCGCCTCCCTCCAACTCATAGTTTTCATAATAGCTTAGCAACTGGGCCTCATAAGCGTAATACTGCCCTATCTTCAACTGTTTCTCCGTCGTGCTCTTCTGCCCTTGGGTATAGGTTGTTAACCTGATGGTATAAATACCTGGCTCTGTGTATACCCAAGTATGTGGGAACTTATCTGTAGAGGTAATGCCGTTACCAAAGTCCCACAAGTAATGCTCTGCCTTAGTTACGTCTTTGACCAGCACAGGCTCATGAACGGCGTAATATTCATAAACAGTAAATTCCGGAGCAGGAACAACTATCGCCGTCTCCTCTTTACAGGAGAAGAGGAACTGCGTTAACACAAGGAGAAGGAGGAAATTTCTTTTCATAAGGAATAAGTTTGCTTGTAAGAAAGAGTAGATATTAGTTGTTGCAGGAGAAGGTCAGAACCCTTTCATCACCCAAGCATTGAATCAATCCCACATGCAATATAACCAAAGATTACTATTCACAAAGTACCAAAAACAGCGGGTTCGATTCCAGCCCCTGAGGGCTGTTTCACCAATAACTATTTTTATGTTATCTAGAGCAAATTTCTGGGGAAAGTGTGATTCTGGACGGAGAAGAGGATGCCGCCGCAGGCTAGTTTGCTCCCCTTAAGCTGGCACTGATGACAGCAGCCAGTCCATCGCCTCGGCCCGGCTGGAGAAGCTCCGGTAGACTACCCTCAGGGGCAGTTCCTGGTCGAGTTCTTCGGAGATTTTAGCCGCTCTTTCCTCCCGCCCAGCGTCTGCTGTTCCGACCCGCGCTATCCTATTGAGGCGGGTTTTCATCAGGACCTTACTAAACTCAAAAGCGATCGACTTGTAGTGCTCATCTTCGATTTCAACAATGGAGCACCTGCAATCCAGCAGCAGGTGTTTAATGTCGTAGTTCTTGATGCTCTCGAAGATCATACTCAGGCAATAGCCAATCTCTGAGAGGGCGACATTCCGTAAATCAGGCATGCTGGTGGTCAGCACGTCTGTCGCAGGGTTGTAATCAAGGGTGATGATACCTCTGTAGAGGAGCATATAATGTGTGTTTAAGCAGAGTACTGCAAAGGTATTTATTTGTTTAACTATTTTGATTATTATTTTAAATATATTATAATATATAAATATTGGCATTAGTGCCTCACAACCGGTTTTATGTTATACCATCATTAACTGAATACTACGCACGAAGCTAGCCTATAGAACCCACCCCTGCCCCTCTGTAGGAGCTATATGAGCCTCTAAATAGTTTTTTCCTTTGCCAGGTTATCGCTGCTCCATTCTGGAATAAATGTTCCTACATACGCAAACTCCGCAAAATCTGACGCCACCGTTTTGCGCCGCTATCCGGCCTTTATCCAGAAATTACATTAAGCTGGTAAGTTAATCCGGAAGGTGGTTCCCTTGTTTTCCTTGCTTTCCACTTTTATAATCCCCCCGGCATTCTCTACCATCTTCTTGACCATATACAGGCCGATGCCGGTGCCTTCCACGTGGTCATGGAAGCGTTTGAACATGGTGAAGATTTCTTTACTGTGCCTCGGGCTTATACCAAGGCCATTATCGGCTATAGTCAATACTTTGTAAGCGGAGGTGCTTTCGCAACTGATCCAGACTTTTGGTGCTCTGTCTGGGGAGTGGTACTTGATGGCATTGGCGAGCAGGTTGTAAACCACGCTTCGCAGGTTCTTATGGGAGAAGTGGACGTATAGGCCGTTTTCTATATCTACCTTCAGCGTTGCATTGGTGCGCTTTATCATAGGAGCCAGGTCCATAGCCACCTCTTCGATAACCTCCTGCAGATTCACCAAAACAGCATCCTGCTCATTTTCCTGCTGGAGTTTTGCTATATCGGTCAGGCTTTCAATGGTTTTCTTGAAGCGATCCACAGAGCCTTCCATCATCTGCAGTATCATCTTTGTATCACGGCTCCGCTCTCCTACGGCTGTGTGCTCTTCAGACAGGAGCGCCAGCAGTCCCTCGATATTGAAGATGGGCGCCTTCAGGTCATGGGAGGCAGTGTAGATAAAGTTGTCCAGGTCATTGTTGATGCTCTTCAGGTGTGTGTTATATGCCTCCAGTGCCTCCTGCTGCTCTTTTCGCTCGTGCACATCGGTGGCTGTCCCAAACCACCCTGTCACCTTGCCTTCGCTGTCCCGCTGGGGAAGTGCGCGGCTCAGGTGCCAGCGGTTACTGCCGTCCCGCATCCGCAGCCTGTGCTCTATCTCATAGAGCGTGCCCGCTCTCACAGCCTTACCCCAAGCCTCCACCGTACGCTGCTCGTCCTCCTCGGAGAGCATGCTCTCCCAGTGCCAGGTACCGTCCGGCAGCTGGCTTGCCCCTGTAAACTCGGAGATTCGGTTATTGTAGTACGTCCTTGTCCCGTCTGGTGCGGCAATCCACACAAGTTGCGGCATGGCATTAGCTAAATTCTGCAGGTCCCGGGCGCTTTGCTCAGCTTTTTTCGATGCCAGCACCTGCTCTGTCACGTCGTGGCAGAGTACCATCACACCGATAACCGTACCATCCGGCTCCTTGTAAGGCTGGTAAACCAGGTTCAGAAATCCTTCTTTCTTATTGCCGTTGGCATAGGTGAAGTAGGGCTGCTCATACAGGTACAGCGGTTCGCCCGTCAACCTGACTTTGTCAATAATGGGCCTGAAGCTCTCTTCCGTCTCAGGAATTACACTGAACAGGGGATTGCCTAGGAGTTCCTCCTCCGCTCGACCTATCAGACGACTGTAGGCTTTGTTGAGCACCTCCACCCGCATCTGCTCGCCGGCCAGCACAATGATGCCAACGGATGCCTCCTGCACGAGAGTTCGGAAACGTGATTCGCTTTCTGCCACTCTTTCGCGCGCATGGTTGAGCTCTGTAACATCTGCCCCTGTGTTAATGATACCGTACACCTCCCCGGCTGCATTGAACAGGGGTGTCAGGCTCAAATCGAAAAAATGCTCCCGCAGCTCTCCATCCACTACCAGCTCCAGCCGGTGGTTCTTAGCCTGGAACGGTATCCCTGTGGTGTATACCTCGTCAAGCTGCTCGAACACTTCCTGGTTCTCCAGCTCAGGCAACACGTCTCTGTACAGCTTACCCACAATGTCATTGCCTTTGCCCAGACTGTCTTTGAGGGTCTGGTTGGCAAACTGTATCCGCATCTCTCTGCCGATGTAAACACCTATGGGGTGGTGGGAGCTCTCAATGAAGGAACGTATCTGCTGTTCGCTTTCCTCGACCTTTCTTCTTGCCAGCACCTGGTCCGTTACATCGTGCCAGACGCTGAAGACGCCTACCGCCTCTTGGCCGCCTGGCTCTTCATAGTAGGGCTGGAACACAAAGGTATAATAGCGCACCTCCTGCTTTCCGCCTATTTCTAATGTTAAGGGAAACTCTCTTGCATTGTGTGACTTCCCTGTTTTGCGCACCCGGTCCAGCAGCTCTGGCAACCCCTGATCCTTGGCTTTCGGAATGGAGCCAAAGAGCGGCTTGCCAATAATGTCCGTTGTTCTGCCTAATGTTTTAAGCAGCTCTTCATTGGCCAGCTCCACTGTGTGATCAGGCCCCTTTACGATACTGAAAGCTAGCGGGGCCTGCATAAAGAGACTGTACTTCTTTTCAATCTCTCTTATGGCTGTTTCCCTCCTCTCTGCCATCACTTGCCCTGTAATCTCAGAGGAGGTGAGTAAAATGTAAAGGACGTTGCCTTCCGCATCTAACACAGGCCTGTTATTTGCCTTCCAATACCGCTCTTCAAATACTCCCGCTGCGTTAACTAAATCATAACGCACAACCGGCATCTGGTCGAGCACTTTGTCGTTCAGAGCATTTTGAAGAGAAACCTTTAGATTGGAGGGACCAGTAGACGTCGCAGCTTCAGGGTTATCCGGGTATACTGTAAAAACGCTTTTCCCCACCACATCCTGCCTTTCCTGCCCAGTGATTTGCAGTTGTTCGTCACTAACGGCCAAAATGGTAAATATGGGTGGGTTAGGTTGCAGCAGCAGGAGGTTGCCTGGCAAGGTGTTGAAGATTTTATTAAAGTCCGGTGCCGGAACATAACCCTCGGCAGAGATGGCTTGATGCATGCTGTAAGTGGTAAATAAAGTAATCAGGTAAGAAACTGTACGAAGAAACCTTGCTTGCCGCTAATCCATAATGGCAAACTATCCATTCAGGTAGGTTTCTCCCATACCAAATCTATCAAACAGTATGTTCTATGTTTATTTTATTTATGTGGTAGCTTTCAAAGCAGGCCTTAACTCTCTGGACCTAAACTTTTTATACTTCCTTCCAAAATACATCATAGAAAAAGCTGTTAGCAAAATACCGATTGCTGAAAGGCCTATCACACTGTTTGAAAAGAAAGTTATCCAGTTCAATTGAACCCTGAAAACCTCCTTGCTGAACAACACCCCAACGCTGCCCACATACCCAAACGAATCAGCCAGGTAAATCAGGAAGCCAACGTTCCCGGTATACTTGAAGGTGGAAATCAGCCGGTCGAAGAACACGGCATTGAAAGGGATGTATACCATGTATAAACCCAAACCGACCAGCATCATCCACCAGATGGGTTCGATGGAGTGAACGGTGAAGAGCAAGGTGGAAACCCCGGCGAGCGCAAACCCTATCAGAATAAAAACATGTGCCGTCTGCAGGGCTTTGTAATTGTTCTTGATAAGCACCATGCTGCCAATCAAAACCAGGATAATCAGGGTAATAGGAGTTTCTGTTTTCGTGAAAATGGCGGGCTGGTTGAAATACCCTAGCTCTTTCCACATCTCAGCCCCGAAGTTATCACGGATATCCCTGAAGATGGTCGCAAAAGAGTAAATCAGGACGCATGCAGCAATACCGGCATAGAACTCTTTTACAAAGCTTTTCCTGTCTTCTTCTGTCATGGCTGTACGCGCTGTTCTGTGTTGAACGTCTTCGGCACTGGG
Source organism: Pontibacter diazotrophicus (assembly GCF_003367245.1). Lineage (GTDB taxonomy): Bacteria > Bacteroidota > Bacteroidia > Cytophagales > Hymenobacteraceae > Pontibacter > Pontibacter diazotrophicus. The sequence continues at coordinate 351,999 of NZ_QRGR01000004.1, forward strand.
TGGTGGAATCTTCTCCATCAGATACACAAAAAGCACAAGTGGCGGGGCAAAGACTAATCCGGTGTAAAAGGGCACCCAGAATTCTGATACACTAAACTGCACCATCAGCCAGGCACCGACAGATTTGACAAACCCGGAGGCGAAGATGAAACTTACCGCTAAAGTGGCACCAATAAAATCAGTACTCCTCCTGCCCTCCACATAAGAGAAAACAACTCCCCAGAGCATTCCTAAGGGAAAACCATTGATAAAAAGAAAAATAATGTTGTAAGGCAACGGCACTAGCGCAAAAAACAGCCAGCTTAACCAGGAAATCCCCGTCAGGAGGAAAATCACGTTACCTCTGCCTGTTCTTTTTAGCTCCGAGATATATTTGATGCCGTAGAATTTGGCCAGCAGGTAACCCAACACCTGGCTGATAACCAGCACCGTCTTGTAGCTATACCCGGCTATTTCAATACCATCGAAAGTAGCCACTGTAAATGACTTTCTGAAGCCAAAAATCATGATATAGGTTAGAAAAACCACCACGGCGGCATACAAGCCTACTTTAATCTGGCTCCTTTTCATTTCAGTTATCTCAGACATGCCATTTACGTCAGTTATCAGTTTTGTGATCTCACATTTGCCTTGTGAATGTAATTAATAGCGGTGGAAGTTTTCATAATTGGTGATGAGAATTGTTCAAACTTTATCAGCAATTCGCCAACGAAAGCTTGCCCGGAGATGATGCCGAAGATGCCGATGGCAACGGCTATGGCTGATTCAGCAATCTCTTCCGCAATGACTGACAATAGTTACTTCAGCTTAATATAGCCTCTCACATAATGCTGATTATAAAGATATACTAAAGGTGCATACAGAAATAGCCATCCCACTTTTTTTGATAGTCAGGGCTGGCTTACATCGTTCATAAAGTTTAGCACATCCTCCCTTCATAGGATACATGCCATTCTTAGTTTAAAGGCAAAACTGTTATGTGCCATTAAATCCTAATTCACTTGCCGGCAATAGCTGCGATATGTGCTGCTACCGCCTCCCACTGGTCTTCCTGCAAGAAGTGTTTGGCTGGCAGTTTGTGTACTTCCTTCAGATTAGCTATCTGTTTTATTTCCTCTCCGTAGCGCTCATACTCCAGCCCTGGATCTTCAACTCCCCATACCGCCTGCACCGGGTAAGGCACATCCTGTACTGCCTGGTGGCAAAGCTCCCTGAAAGCAACAGAATCCTCGAAGTTGCGCATGATTTTTAGAAAAGCTTTCCCTCCATCAACACGTTTTAAAAGGTCCACATAAGCATTTATTTCTTCTGTAGGAATAACATCTGTATTAGAGGCTCCTAAGCCTTTAAACATCAACTGCCAGGTAGTATGCGTGGTAGCGGCCAGCTGCCCCTCTCCCAAAACTGGTTTTTCAAAGGGGCGCATCGGCAGGGGCTTCTCAAATTTATCGACGTCAATCCACGTATTCAAAATTGTCAGCGAGAGAATCTTCTCCCGGTTCTGCGCGGCCAGGGCAAAGCCAATTGGCCCGCCAATATCATGTATCACCAGGTGGTACTTCTCCAGCCCAAGCTCTTTGGCAGCTTGCGCACAGAAATGCGCAAAGTTTGGAAAGGAATAGTCAAACTCTTCGGGCCTGTCTGATAATCCCAAACCTGGCAGATCTATCGCGACACCTCTTAGCCCCTTCCTCACCAGTTCTTTCAGTACTTTCCGGTAGAGGTAAGAAGATGTGGGAACACCATGGATGCAAAAAACCGGCTCCCCCTCTCCCCAATCCAGGACAAAGGTTCTGACGCCATCCACTGTGATATATTTTCCTGAAGCTTCGTGCGCCTCAATTACCTGCTCAACACTTCTCTCACTCATATGCTTTGTTTTGAAGATGTTTGATTTTTAAAATGAATTATGATCAGTCTTTTTTCTTAACAGCATGCATTGCTACCACCTGATAAGGGTAAAAAAACTCTCAGAACGAAGTTAATGCCATAATAAAGCTTCCCTGTTTTCTAAGCCTGACACCGATCGTCAGCCGCTTATTCCTATTCTTCCTCTCCATAGCGGGCATTCTTATAATCAATAACGGTACCTATCAGGGAGGCGTGTACAAATGTCTGGGGCAGGTTTCCCAGCCACTCCCCTGTTACAGGGTCTCCTTCTTCGGGCATGATGCCCATATCGTTCATAAAGCGCAGCGCTGCCGCTAATATGGCTTCAACTTTATCCCAGTCACGGCGCATCACCCAGTACTGGGCCACCCAGAGTGTACCTGCCAGAAAAGCACCTTCTTTGCTGGAGTCAAATTCCACCAGGTGGCGGCGGTAGAGATGATCCTGGCAGTTTTCCCGTTCCAGTACTTCTATTGTTTTTAGCATGGCCTCAGAGTCAGCATCGTTAAAGCCCCAGATAGGAAAGAGTATAGCGCTGACATCCACCTGCTCGCTTCCGGCATAAACAGCGTAAGCTCCTTCTGAAGTGATACAGTTTTCTTCTACATAAGCCTTGATCTCTTCGGAAGTATCCTGCCACCGTTTCTTTTCATCTTCATCTGTAGAATGCTCTGCTATATACTTCAGGCTAATTGAGGCTATAACTTTGCTGGAGGTGTATTGCGCTATCGGCGTTTCTTCCCAAATGCCATGGTCAGGCTCCTGCCAGTGCGCTACCAGGAAGTTTGCCAGGCCCTGAATCGTTTCCCAGTGCTCCCGGGTGTTATAGCGGTTGTAAATCACTTTGGCGGCAATAAGCACATTACTATTGGCATCCAGCTGCAACTGATCGCTGGCCCCATTTCCGTATTCCACTGGCTGGCTGTTTTTGTAGCCCCTGAAATTAAGTGCCTGCTGTGTTCCTACTGGTTGCGTGTCTAAGGTTAGCATGGGCACAACAGGCGCTGGGATGCGGTGCATGGCCGAACACATAAAGCTCAGGAACTTGCGCTCTTCCTCTCCATCACTTCCTGCCCGGGCCAGGGCGCTGACAATCATAGCGGCATCCCGCAGCCACACATAACGGTAATCATAATTACGCTCTCCCCCGATTACTTCCGGTAGGGAAGTGGTAGCAGCCGCAATAATGCCACCGTTTTCGGCATAGGTCAGCATGCGCAGCAGGCGCAGCGATTTACGCACCTCCTCTTCATAAGGCCCTTTATAAGTGATATGACTGGCGATCTCGCGCCAGTTTTTCAGGCTCAGTTCCCTGACCTCCTCCAGCATTTCTTTTGGTTTATCCAAGGCCTTTTCAGCCAGAATAAACCAGGCCTCCTCCCCTGCAGGTACCTGGCAGGAAATGGTGTCCTGCTCTACCGCCAGCGGATGAGAGGCGTATAAGTGAAAGTCAAAATCAAGGGTAGCTTGTTTCTCTTCCTTCTGCTCCAACACCGGAGATTGCCGGGCGTAGTTCGGGCGCGGGCTTAGGAGCATGCGGTACGGTACAGGGGACGGAGAGAGCGTGCGGCAGATACCATAGAAGCGGGCATACAACGGCATCCAGTCTTCCAGCAGGAGCTTTCCCTTCTCTCCTGAGAAATGGGTTTGCAGTATACCGCTATCTTCCAGGTAAGCCCGTTCCTTAAATTCCAGTCCCTCTATTTCCAGGGTCCAGGATCCTCCTTTTTGTGGATCCAGCAAAGAGGCAAACAGCGAGGGATTATCGAAGCGTTTTGGGCAGTACCAGACAATGCTTCCCCGCTTGTCCAGCAAGGCGCAGGTACGCCTGTCCCCTATCAGGGCCAGATCCTGTAGTGGCGTAAATTGTTCCGTCATGGTAGCATGTATCATTCTCCTCAAATTAAGCGGAGTAGAGTTTCTTCAGCTGACCTTCATTCATCAATTTTGAAGAAAAGCATTATAATCTACAAACCCTATACTCTTTTGGTCACATGTATGCTACGAATGCAGGAAAATTTTAATCATAAAGCGTTATGGAATTGCAACGTTTTACTGGACGAATTTTTTGGTAGCCATTGTTCCCACAGCAACAGGTTCTCATACTGGCTTGGCATCAGATAAGCTAGGGCGTTTGCCACGGCATTCTTTCACTAAATTATCCTATACTATCCGGAATATACAGTTTCTGGCACTTGTCACAGAAGTAACAGGACCTGCCCGTCTTTCCGATTTTCTCTTTCCGCAAGGGGATGCGGTCCCGGGGGCACTGCTTCTGCCTGTACACCTGCCAATGCTGCACTTCTGCCCCCTCCCGCTTCCAGTCCAGGTACTCAAAACAGAAGGCAACACAGGCTGCAAGCAGCTTTCTGAGTTCTAATTCAGGAATTTCACCAACTATGCTTTCCGGGTGCACCTGCCTGCGAAACAGCACTTCATTCTTGATGCCGTTGCCCACTCCTGCCAGTATATCCTGGTCGAGCAGGCCATCGCAGATGAGTCTGTTTGGCTTGCTGTACAGCTTTTCCAAGGCTTTATCCGGGTCAAAAGAAACGTGCATCACATCAGTGCTCCAGTCATACAGCTCATCTAAAGAACCCCGAATCAGGCGGCAATCGCAGGCGTAGAAGTTGATTTCTCCTGTCTCAAAGGCAAGCCCCAGGCGAAGTTCCCGGTTTAACTTACCATTGATAGCATACTTCCCAAAAAGCATTAGGTGAATGCGAATGGTGACGTGGGGAAAGCAGAAGAATAGCGCCTTTCCATGCGTTTTTATAGCTGTTAATGCTTGTCCCGCTATTTCATTCAGAGGAATATCCTTCGCATTTCCGGTCGGTTCTAACACAAGCTGCCCTGTAAACTGCTCCGCCTGTTCTTTCAGAAATATTATTTGTGGCCCTTCCGGCATCGTAAATAAGGTGTTTTTAGTTTATGCTTTCATTAATAGCCCCTGTGTCATGAAACACTACTCTTCCCTGCTCCAGCCACCGCCAAGCGCACGGTAAAGAGTGACCAGGGCATCCATTTGGTTGTACTGCGTGTTCACCAGTTCCAGTTGCGCCGCCAGCTTCTCGTCTGTTGCCCGCAGCACCTCCAGGTAGTTGGCATAGCCGTTCACGAGGAGTTTGTTGGCATAGTCCTCGGCGGTAGTAAGCGTCTCCACCTGCTTCTCCCGCAGTTCATACTTTTCACTTTCTGCCTGGTAGGTCACCAGTGCATCGGATACCTCGCGGCCCGCTGTCCGTAGGGTGCTCTCAAAATTCAGGAGCGCCTGTTGCTGTTGCGCCTGGTTTATTTCATAATTCGTGCGGAGCTGCCTCCTCCGGAAAATGGGAGCTGTCAGTCCGGCGGCAATGCTGTTGTAGAGCGAGGCGCTGCTAATCCAGCTGCTGAAGTTCAGGCTCTGGAAACCTGCTTCGGCAGACAGGGCCAGCCGCGGGTAAAAATCGGCCCTGGCTACGTTGGTCAGCTCGAAGGCGGAAATGAGGGCGTACTCTGCCTCCAGCACATCGGGCCGGTTGCGGAGAAGCTGCGAAGGAACACCGGCGGCAATCGGCACCTCTTGCAACTGCTCCTGCAAACTGCCTCTTGCCACAGGCCCAGGGGGAACAGCTAACAAAGTGCTCACCCTGTTCTCCAGCTGCGCAATCTGCTGCTTCAGGTCTACCTGCAGAATCCGGGCGGTATAAATCTGGGCTTCCTGCTGCTTGATGGCCAGTGCCGTTTCATTGCCCGCCCGTTGCAGTTTCGTAATGGTAATTAAACTGTTCTGCCTTGTCTCCACGGTCTGCTCCGCTATCCGGAGTTGCGCATCCAGTGCTAGCAGCCGGTAGTAAGCCGAGGCGATGTTGGCCACCAGCCGGGTTTGCACGGCGCGGTAGGCAGCTTGGTTTTGCTGCAGTGCCGCCGCCCGCGCCTCTCTCAGGCTCCTGATGCGGCCCCAGATATCAGCTTCCCACGACAGGTTTCCCAGTAGCTCATACTGCTGCACCCGGCCCGGCGGAGGACCGTTATTATCGTCATTTCCACGGAACTGCCTGCCCATGATGCTGTTCTCGGCCAGTTCGGAGCTGCTGGCGTTGCCGTTAATGTCGAGGCTGGGAAGAAAAGCGGCTCTGCCCTGGCGGAAGTCGGCTTCTGCAATCAGGATGTTCTGGTAAGCAGTGGCAAGCTCCAGGTTGTTTTGCAGGCCTGTTTCTATCAGGTTCCGGAGGTGCGGGTCGGAGAACAGTTCCGGCCAGGGGATAGCGGCCAGCGTGGTGGTGTCGTTGTTGTTAAAATTACGGTAGAGGTTTTGCAGTTCCAGTTCCGGGCGCTCGTAGGGTTTCACTACGAGGCAGGATTGCAGCAGGGGGACCAACAACAGGAGAATCCAGGGCTTCCAAAGAAACCGGCGGCAGTATGTGGGGCTGGCTTTACGCATCCTCTTTTTGTTTTGGGCCTCCCGCAATATGCTCGTGCAGGCGCTGGAACAACATAAACAGAACGGGTACAGCAAAAATACCCAGCAAGGTGCCCACCAGCAAGCCGCCTGCCGCGCCTGTACCAATGGCGTTTTTACCTTTTTCGCCCACACCGGAAGCCAGCACCAGCGGCAGAATACCGACAACAAAAGACAAGGCGGTCATCAGAATGGGACGCAAACGAATGCGGGCAGCATCCGTTCCCGCTTCTTTGATGGAGCAGTTTTCCTTTCTGCGCATCTGGCCGTACTGTACAATCAGGATGGCGTTTTTAGCAAGCAGACCCAGCAGCATGATAAGCGAAATCTGGAAGTATACGTTGTTCTCGAGCCCGAACAACCACGAGATAAAATACGAACCGGCCACGCCCAGCGGCAGCGAAAGAAGGATAGAGAACGGCAGAATATAACTCTCAAACTGGGCGGAAAGAAAGAAGAACACCATAAACAGGCTCAGCATAAAAATGAGCGACAGCTGCCCCTCAAATTCCAGCTGCTCCCGCGTCATACCCGAAAAGTCAATGTCGAAAAGGGCTCCGAGCTTTTCTGCTTCGGCTTCCACCACTTCCAGGGCATCGCCCGAACTGTAGCCCGTTGCCGCATCACCTGTAATGCTCACGGAGGTATAGAGGTTAAAACGGCTCACTGACTGCGGCCCGTAAATACGCTCCAGCGTTACAAACTCACTGACGGGCGCCATCTCCCCTTCGTCGTTTCTCACAAAGATGCGGTTCAGGTCGTCTTCCTCTTCCCGGTACTCGGGCAGCGACTGCACATACACCCGGTACTGTTTGCCAAACCTACTGAAGTCAGCCGCATAGATGCCGCCGATGTAGCCCTGCAGGGCACTTAACACAGCATCCACGTTCAAGCCTGCCGCTTTGATCCGGGGCACATTAAGGTTCACCTGGTACTGCGGAAATCCTGTATCGAAGGAGCTTTGGGTACCTGAAATGATGTCGCTCCTGTTCAGGGCGGCTACATAGCTGTTAGCTACTTCATTCAGCTCCTGCAGGCTCACATCGCCGGTGTTCAGCAGTTCTACGGTAAAGCCACTGGTTCTGCCCAGGCCCGGAATCTGCCCGGGCTGGAAAAACACGAACCGCGCATCGCTGATGGGTGCCGCCGCCTGCTGCAACTGCTCCGTAATGGCCTCTATCGACACAGAGTCTGCGTCTCTTTCCTGCAGGGGGTGCAGCGCGGCAAAACCCAACCCGTAAGACCCGCCTTCGCCTGCAAAAAAGCTGCTGCCCGACACCAGCGCAATCGCCCGTACGCCTGGTATGTCCTTCGCCTGCTGGTAAAACTCCTCCGTTGCCTGATACGTGCGGTCGAGCGAGGCTCCGGCAGGGAGTTGCATGTCAAAGAAAATGATATTACGGTCTTCCGTGGGCACAAAGCCGCCAGGCAGGGTTCTGTTCAGCCAGTAAGCCCCACCTGCACATACCAGAACAGCCACTCCAATCACCCATTTCTTCCCTCCCAGGAAAGTGACCCCTCCCACGTATTTTTCGTTCAGCTGCTCAAAACGTTTGTTAAAACCCCGCCTGAACCTGCCAAAAAACTTTTTGAAAGCGTTCTTCTTCTCTGGCTGCTCCTTTTCCGAGTCCTCTTTCGGCTTTAGCACCAGCACACAAAGGGCAGGGCTTAAGGTGAGGGCGTTGAAAGAGGAAATAACAATAGCGATGGTTAAGGTAACACCAAACTGCTCGTAGAAAATACCGGTAGAGCCGGTCAGAAAAGTAACAGGCACAAATACCGCGGCCATCACCAGCGTGGTGGAAATAATGGCGGACGTAATTTCTTTCATGGCCGCCAGCGTTGCCTTTCGCACATCCTTCTCGCCTTCTTCCAGTTTTGCCTGCACGGCCTCCACCACCACAATGGCATCGTCCACTACAATACCAATGGCCAGGATCAGGGCGAAAAGCGTGAGCAGGTTAATGGAGTAGCCGAACAGGTTCAGGAAAAAGAAGCTGCCGACAATGGAAACAGGCACTGCCACCGCCGGAACTATGGTAGCCCGCCAACTCTGCAGGAAAAGGAACACGACCAGGAACACCAGCAGGAAAGTTTGTACCAGCGTCCAGACAAGGGACGAGATGGAAGCTGAAAGGAAATCATTGACGTCATAGAGGATTTCGTACTCCACACCTTCCGGAAAAGCCTTGCTTTTCTCTTCCAGCAGCGCTCTTACCTCCTGTATTACCTCCTGCGCATTGGAGCCCGGCAACTGGTAAACAGCCGTGTTGATGGAGGGCTTACCATTGTGGATGGACAGGCTGCTGTACGTGAAGGCATCGAGCTGCACATCGGCTACATCCTTCAGGCGCAGAATCTGGTTGTTATCAAGCGACCTGATAATGATGTTGCCGTACTGCTCCTGCGTTTTAAACCGCCCCTGGTACTGCAGCACATACTCGAAAGGCCGTCCGGCGTTCTGGCCCAGCGCACCGGGAGCGGCCTCTACACTTTGCTCATCCAGCGCGCGCAGCACATCTTCGGGCACCAGGTTATAAGAGGCCAGTTGGTCCGGCTTCAGCCAGATGCGCATGGCATACTCCTTGTCGCCGTATACTACCACATCGGCTACCCCATTGATGCGCAGCATGGGCGTAATCACGTTGATGTTCATGTAATTCTGCACATACACATCGTTAAACTCCTCCTCGTTGGAGGTGTAGTAGGTGACGCGCATAAGGGCGCTGGTTTCCTGTTTCTGAATGGTGATGCCGCTGCGGATTACTTCCGGCGGCAGCAGCGGGTTGGCCCGGCTGATCCGGTTCTGAATGTCGACGGCAGCAAAGTCAGGGTCTGTTTCCTGGGTGAAAAAGCAGCGGATGGTCACGCTGCCGCTGTTGCTGGCCGTGGAGGTGATGTAGTCGAGCCCCTCGGCGCCGTTTATTTCTTCTTCCAGCGGAATAATCACACTCTCGAGTATGGTTTCGGCACTGGCCCCTGTGTATTGGGTACGCACCTCCACGGAGGGTGGTGCAATTTCAGGGTACAGCGTCACCGGAAGCAGGGTGATGCCTAACACACCCAGAAAACATATAATAACAGACATGACCGTCGAAAGGACCGGCCTGTCGATGAAAGTCTTTATCATTGTCTGAATACTTGTTCTATGCTTCCCGCCACACTGTCGAAAGGAACAGGCCTGGGTTCAATCCGGGTGTTGTTCTGCACCTGGTTTACGCCCTTTGCTACAATCCTGTCCTGTTCCTCCAGCCCCTCCTGCACCACCAGTAGGTCCTCCACCGCTGTCTCCACTTCTATCATTGTCTTTTTAACTGTATCGCCTTCTGCCAGCTTGAAAACGTAGGTACGTGCCTGCTCCTCGAAGGTAGACTGCGACGGCACCAGCAGCACATCCTGCAATTGGTGAGGTATTTTAATGGTGCCGCTGTTGCCGGAGTTGAGGAGCCGCTCACGGTTCGGGAAAATAGCGCGGAACGAGATAGTGCCTGTTTCCGGGTCTATCTGCCCGGTGGTAGTCTGTATGCGGCCTTTCTGCCCATATTCGGATCCGTCGGCGAGAGTGAGCAGCACCTCAGGGAAGTTGGTTATTTTATCTGCTAGTGAATTGCCTTCTGTGTCTCTCAGAAAAGAAAAGTACTCTTTTTCATTCATAGAGAAGTACACGTACACGCTGTCGATAGCGGAAACTACGGTGAGCGGTGTTTCCGTTTCTGCGCCAACCAGCGTGCCCTGCCGGTAAGGGATACTGCCGACAATACCATCCACGGAGGTTTCCACAAACTGGTAACGGATGTTTTCGCGGACGCTGTTGTAGTTTCCTTCTGCCTGTGCCAGCTGCGATTCAGCGGCATTCAGCTGTGCCCTTGCTGATGTTAACTGCACCTCACTGATGATGCCTTCCTCCACCAGCGGGATGAGCTTCTGCACCTCTACGTTTGCGTCAGCCACATTGGCCTCTGCCACTTCTATTCCCGATGCGGCCGCTTCCAGTTCCCCTCTCAGCGCACGTGCCTCCAGTTTAAAAAGCCGTTCCCCCTTTTCTACCTGCTGCCCTTCGTCTACATAAATCGTCTCTATAAAGCCTGTAATCTTCGGCCTTATCTCTACGTTTTCAGTGCCTTCGATGCGCGCCGGAAATGTCTGGTAATTCGTGATGCTTCTCCTTGTCGCCTCCACCACCGGAAAAGTTTGAGTTTCTTTTTCTTCTTCTTCTGAATCTCCGTTGCAGCTCCACAACAAACACAGAGAGGTGATACAGAAAAGCAGAAGATGGGTACAAGTCTTTTTCATAGCGCATTTCCGGTACTAAGGCTCCGCCTGTCACTCCTCTTCATTTGGCTTCCAAAGCGGGAGCAGGCGCTTTAGGTTGAAACAGCCGGTTTCATTGTATGTTTCAATTTTTTGGGTTCCCCGGCTGCTGCTTATGTACGCATGCCCTGCGCTTCTTGGATACGTTGCGGCGTAGAATTATAGCTTCCTTTACCTGCAGGCTTGTTTTTAAGTCGCCTGCATATAATAGAACTTTCTCTACAGATAAGGGTATAAAATACTGATACCCTGCACGCTGCCAGCGGATACTTTTGTTCTCTCATGATGCCGTCATACATTATATTATCCTGATTTTATGTTATACCCTGTCTCTTCCCTGCTTTTTTTAATGCTGCTTTTCTTTCCAGTCCAGGAGGATGTTTACAAGGAGAGAAGGGAAAGGATGGTGCAGCGCAACATTGAAGCAAGGGGCATCAAAGACGAAGCGGTGTTGGATGCCATGCGCAAAGTAGAGCGGCATAAGTTTGTTCCTCCGCAGCAAGCCTCCCAGGCGTATGCGGATAACCCTTTGCCTATTGGCCACAAACAAACCATCTCACAGCCTTTTATAGTAGCCTACATGACGGAGGTAATCAGGCCGAACCCACAAATGAAAGTGCTGGAAATAGGCACAGGCTCCGGTTACCAGGCGGCCGTACTGGCAGAAATTGTGAAGGAGGTATACACCATTGAAATTGTTCCTGAACACGGTAAAGCAGCAGCCGAAAAGTTAAAAGAACTGGGCTACGACAACGTGCAGGTGAAAATCGGGGATGGCTATAAAGGCTGGGAGGCACATGCTCCCTATGATGCCATCATTGTAACCGCCGGTGCTGAAGCTGTTCCTCCTCCCCTCCTGGAGCAACTGAAAGAGGGCGGCAGAATGGTCATTCCCGTAGGCCCCCAGTCCAGAACGCAAACGCTGACGCTGATAGAAAAGAAAAATGGCAGAACAATAACCCAAAACCTGATGCCCGTGGTGTTTGTTCCCTTTACAGGAGACGGAAAGAATTAGGCTGATATATGCTTTATTCTACTGGCTCTCTTTTACTGGCTATCTCACTCGCGCAGGTTTACAAACCTGTGTCTTAAAATGATCTTGGTTTTGTAACCCGACTGAGCCAGAAACTCAATTATCGTCTACGCCAGTCAGTGTAGCGGCTTTTACTCTATGGTAGGTATTGAGGCTAAATCGATTGCTGACCCCGAAAGCTTTTTATATGCAAAGAAAAAAAGACGCCAGGTGCCAGGGAACAGTTGCGTCATCCTTTGTGAAGTATCATGGGGGAACATGACCTTTATCATCTATCAAAAAGTAACGTACCTATAACTTTGCATTTTAACTATAGTAATGACCAGAAATATATTTATTGCTACTGCTGAACCTTATAGTGGGAAATCTATTGTTGCGCTGGGCCTCGTCCACATGCTCCTGAGCAAGGCGCAGAAGATAGGTTACTTTAAACCCATTATCAATTATGATCCCGAGGTGGAGCAGGATGCGCACATCGAGACGGTTATCAACCATTTTGGCCTACCCATACGCTATGAAGATACTTTTGTCTATACCCAGCAGGAGGCACTGCGCCTGGTAGAAGCTGGCTTGCAGGGCGAAATCATTGATAAAATCATCAGTCAGTATAAGAAGCTGGAGGAGAGCTACGACTTCACCGTTATTGAGGGAAGCGATTTCCTGGGGCAAGGCACGGCCTTTCAGTTCGACGCTAACGTGACGATAGCTAAAAACCTGGGTGCACCGGTCATTATAGTGGTCTCTGGCGAAGGCAAAACAGTCGAACACCTCATCAGCTCTATGCGCACCATCAAACGCAACTTTCAGGTGCGGGACGTGCAGGTGCTCGCTGTTATCGCCAATAAGGTACAGGCGGCACAGCTTGAAGAGATCGATACCTTTAACCTGTCGCAGCAACAGGACCAGACGATTTATGCGGCCATTCCGGAAGATCGGAACCTCAAAAGCCCGACCATGAAAGAGGTGCAGGAAATACTGGGCGCGAAGCTGATGTTTGGCGGGCAACAGCTTTACAACCAGGCGCACTACTCTATCATGGGAGCCATGCAGGTGCCAAACTTCCTGAACCACATCAAGGACAACGTGCTGATTGTGACACCCGGTGACCGGGCAGACATTATCCTGACCGCCCTGCAGGCAAACATCTCTGCTAACTACCCGAAGATTGCCGGCATCGTACTTACCGGAGGCTTTGAACCGGAGGAGCCGGTTATCCGGCTGATGGAAGGACTGGAGACGGTGGTCCCGATCATCGCAGTAAAAGAGGGCTCCTTCTATACGGCCACGATGATTGGTAACATTAAGTCAAGGATTACACCCGACAACACAGAAAAAATTCTGCTGGCTATTGAAGCTTTTAGGGAACATGTGGATGTAAAAGCGTTGGATGAAAAAATCGTTACCTTTAAACCCGAAGGTATCACCCCGCATATGTTCCAGTATCAGCTGGTGAAGTGGGCGGGCAATAAGAAGCAGCACATTGTGTTGCCGGAAGGCAACGACGAGCGTATTCTGCGGGCAACGGCGCGCCTGATCCAGCAGGACATCGTAGACCTGACGCTCCTGGGCGATGCCGGTGAAATCACGGCATCTGTCAAGCGGCTTGACATCGGCCTTGACCTTAGCCGAATTCGCATCATCAACCCGGCGGAGTCAGAGTTCTACCCGGAATATGTAAATACATTCTACGAATTGCGGAAGAACAAGAACGTGCAGCTTGAAATGGCCCGCGACCTGATGACCGATGTCTCCTACTTCGGCACCATGATGGTGTACAAGGGGCATGCTGACGGCATGGTGTCCGGTGCCGTGCACACCACCATGCATACCATCCGGCCTGCCCTGCAGTTTATCAAAACCAAGCCCGGGGTTTCCGTTGTTTCTTCGGTATTCTTCATGTGCCTGCCCGACAGGGTATCGGTTTTCGGGGATTGCGCCGTTAACCCAAACCCCACAGCCGATGAGTTAGCCGAGATTGCCATTTCTTCTGCCGAGAGCAGCCAGCGCTTTGGCATTGAACCCCGCGTTGCCATGCTCTCCTACTCTTCCGGCACTTCCGGGGAGGGAATTGATGTGGAGAAGGTGCGCAAAGCCACAGAGATAGTAAAGCAGAAAAGGCCTGACCTGAAGGTGGAAGGCCCGATACAGTACGATGCTGCCGTAGACCCGCTGGTGGGCAAACAAAAGCTGCCCGGCTCAGAGGTAGCGGGGCGGGCCAGTGTACTGATATTCCCGGATCTGAACACAGGAAACAACACCTACAAAGCGGTGCAGCGCGAAACCGGTGCTTTGGCCATTGGGCCTATGCTGCAGGGGCTCAACAAACCGGTAAACGACCTGAGCCGCGGCTGTACCGTAGAGGATATCTTTAACACGGTGGTGATTACAGCTATCCAGAGCCAGTCCTAATTTTTTTTTTACAAGCTAAGGCTGACTGCTGTCGCCCTGGCTTGCCATGCACCCGAAAGCACAGGTGCTACTAAATCAGCTTATACCCATGAACATATTTGTCGTCAATTCCGGAAGCAGTTCCATTAAATACCAGTTGTTCCGTATGCCCTCCGAAACGCCCCTTTGCAGCGGCCTGGTAGAACGCATCGGCTTAGATAATGCCGCCATCACCCATCAGACTGGAACCGGGGAAGAAGAGAAAGTAGTAAAGCGTACCCTTAGCCTGCCCGACCATGAGGCAGGCCTGCTGGCCGTAACGCAGCTGCTGGCTTCCCCTGAAGTGGGTATGATCCAGGACCCGCAGGAGATTGATGTAGTCGGCCACCGCGTGGTGCACGGGGGCGAGGCTTTTGCCGCCACCGCCTTTATAACGCCCGCAGTCAAGGCCGAAATAAAAAAGCTCTTTTCCCTGGCGCCCCTGCACAACCCCTCTAATTACCTGGGCATCGAGGTAGCCGAAAGGATATTTACCAATGCCCGGCAGATAGCCGTATTCGATACTGCTTTTCATCAGACCATGCCCGAAAAGGCCTTCCGCTACGCCATTCCGAACGCTTTTTACACGGAGCAACGCATTCGCGCCTATGGTTTCCATGGCACCAGCCACAAGTATGTTTCGGAGCAGGCAGCCCAATACCTTCAAAAGCCGGAGGCAAAGCTTATAACTATTCACCTTGGCAACGGCTGCAGCATGGCTGCCGTTGCCAACGGACGCTCCATAGACACCAGCATGGGTTTTGGCCCCCTGGCTGGCCTGGTGATGGGCACCCGTTCCGGGGATATTGACCCCTCCATTATTTTCCACCTGATAAACCAATTGGGATACAGCCCGGAACAGGTGAGCACACTGCTGAATAAACAAAGCGGCATGCTGGGTCTGACAGGCCACAGCGACATGCGCGACATCAGCCAGGAAATGAACGAAGGCAGCCACGAGGCCGCACTGGCCTACGACATGTATGCCTACCGGATAAAGAAGTACATTGGCGCTTATGCCGCCGTGCTGAATGGTTTGGATGCTATCGTGTTCACAGCCGGAGTGGGCGAAAATGATGCAACTGTACGCGCGGATGTGTGCCAGGACATGGACTTCCTGGGCATCCAGCTCGACATAGAAAAGAACCAGGAGCGTTCCAAAAGGCCACGCGAAATCAATACTCCAGGCTCTCGTGTAAAAATTCTGCTGATTCCTACGAACGAAGAACTGGAAATCGCACAACAGTGCATAACCTTGCTGGAAGATAGCAGGGCTGCATCCTCATCAGAAAATTAACGTTTTGGCAGACGTAGAAACAAGCTTCCGTTGAGGTTGATTTGAGGCTCACCAAGCGGGAGGCTGTGGTTGTTTTTCAGATAGCCCCAGTAAGCCAGCTTATGACTTCAAGGCGTTCACGACTTCCGGGCTTAAGGGAGAAACAGCCGGCCCAAAGTAATGGGTCAGGTCCCCATTTTCATCAACCAGGTATTTGCTGAAGTTCCAGTCAGGTTGGTGGGCATTCCAGCCATTCTGCCCGGCATGGGTCAGCCAGTGGTACACCGGGTTCTGCTCACTTCCTTTCACGACGCTGCTTTTCTTTGTTAAGGGGAAGGTAACACCGTAGTTTACCTGGCAGAATTGGGCGATGTCGGTGTCATTGCTCTTTTCCTGTTCCCGGAAGTCATTCGCCGGGAAACCCATGATCACGATGTTATCCTGAAACTGTTCGTGCAGTTGCTGCAGCTCCTCATACTGACCGGTATAGCCACAATTAGAAGCTGTGTTTACCAGGAGCACCTTTTTGTTTTTGAATTGGCTAAAGTCCAGCACCTGCCCATTGTTTTGGGTCGTTTTTAAGCCGTAAAATGGCACTCCAGGAGGAACACCCTGTTTATTGCTTAAAACTTTTCCTTTCGCGCTCGTAGATTTACTCAAGCGCATGATAAGCGGGTAAAGCTTCTTTAATATTATTTGCTTCAATGTCATCGTTTCTGTGTTTAATATGATTTGAATAAGGGGAAACAAAAAATTGCTGCCGCTAACCTATGCTTCTTCCCCTTTTATCTCCTGCATGATTTCAGAGAAAACCCTGTAAGACTTTACACGGTCTTCATGGTCGTAAACATGCGAAACCACCATCACCTCATTTACCCCGGTCTCCTGCAAAAACGCCTCTGTCTTCTTCTTCACCGTTTCCTTACTGCCCACAAAAACATACTTCAGCATGCGCTGGAAAGCAGGATTTTCTGATAGCTCGCGCAATTCGGGCGTCATGTCTACCGGTGGCTGCATGTAATCCATTTGCCCCGTCATCACGCCCAGCATCATCCGGATCATAGAAGTTGAGATTCTTTCTGCCTCCTGATCAGTATCGGCCGCAATAACGTTGATACAGGCGATGGTATAAGGCTCCTGCAGGTATTCGGATGGCTGGAAATTGTTATAGTAGATGGTTAGCGCCTCAAATAACTGCGCCGGGGCAAAATGGCTGGCAAATGCATAGGGCAATCCTTTTTCTGCCGCAAGATGGGCGCTGTCGGTGCTGGACCCTAGAATATAAACAGGCACCTCCACTCCTTCTGCAACAGTAGCCCGCACCTGGGCACCACGGTTATCAGGCGAAAAGTATTGCTGAATCTGGCTTACTTCTTCCGGGAATTTATACACCGACTGCATCCTGTCGGAGCGGATGGCGTGCGCTGTCACCTGGTCAGTGCCGGGAGCTCTACCCAATCCCATATCAATGCGGCCGGGAAACAGCGAGCCCAGCGTTCCAAACTGTTCGGCCACAATCAAGGGGGAGTGGTTGGGCAGCATGATGCCTCCGGAACCTACTTTAATTTTTTCGGTTCCGCTGGCAATGTAGCTAATCATTACCGAAGTGGCTGAACTGGCAATACTGATCATATTGTGATGCTCCGCGAGCCAGAAACGGGTATAACCAAATTCCTCGGCTTTACGGGCAAGTTCTAAACTGTTTTTAAGTGCAGCACCGGGTGTAGAGCCAGCAGCAACAGAGGCTAGTTCCAGCACGGAATAAGCTGTATCTATTTTTATCTTTGACATATTAAATTTATTCTTTTAAAAACGGAAACTAAGGTCCACGAGGTAACTGCCAGACCTTTTCATCAGAACAGGCAACAGTTAAAGCGGGATGGAGCTGGTAATTGGGAATCAGGTATCAGAGGCTAGTTTCTGCATTAACTGTGTTCTACTCCTGCCAGATTAAATACGCCTTCCAGTGTATTGGTATGTACGCCAGGGGCAGCAGCAACACCTGCGTTGATCATTGCCTGAGCCACCACTTTCCCATGAATCGGGCGGTATTTGGTTACCACGCCGACAGTACTCAGGAAGTTCAAAACTTTATAGGCTAGCTTTTCTCCTGTGCGCTCTTCCTTTCTGTCGCCATACAATAAACCTGGCTGGATTAAATAAGTACTCGGAAATTCAAGCCTTTTAACATCCCGTTCCAGTGTTCCTTTCATTCTTGAGTAAAAGATAACTGAATCCGGACTGGCAGATGGCGAAGATACAAGTACATAGACAGGTATTTCATTCTGTGCCGCCGCCCGGGCAAACTGGTACTGATACAGGTAATCAACTTTATACTGTGCGTTTTGCCCTCCTGCCTGCTTGAGGGTGGTACCTAATGTTGAGAAAAACACGTCTCCTTTTACCAGGTGCTGCCATGCGTCCGGGGTATCGAAATTGATGAGATGCTCTTCCAGTTTAGCATTGTCTATACCCAAAGAACGTCTTCCAAAAACAATGACTTTATTGAATCTGTCATCTGCCAGTAGCAAATGAACAAGCTGCGTTCCTACCAAACCTGTGGCTCCTATGACGACTGCTGTTTTCATACTTTCATTTTAATTTTTTACTTTAACATGGTTTTCCTTCACGGCGTTCTTAACGAACCTTTTGGCTGGCGGGTGATAAGCTCTTCCGAGGCTTCCCAAAGTTTTTGCGCTACATGAGGCTTCACCTGCGCGTTCTTTCTGCCGGGTTTCCGCTTGTAATAGTATTCGCCTTCTTCCCAATCCTTGCCTGGTTCGCTGGAGATGAGCCAGATTAATGTGTCTGCTCCCTTTTCCGGCGATATTAAAAACAGGCGTTTAAGTGGTGTTTCATAAATCCATTTGATAAAACCACTACCCTCACGCGCAAAACCAGTTTCTACACCACCGGGGTGGAACGATGCGGCACTGACGCCTTTAAAACGTTTGCTCAATTCCATAGCATGGAGAATGTTCATCAGTTTGGCTGTTCCATAAGCACGAAGACTATTATATCCCTTCTCACTTTCCAGATCATTAAAGTCAATTTTCCCCATGGTATTGCCAACACTGGAGGTGTTTATGACCACCGCCTTCGATGCCTCTAATCGCTCCTGCAGCAGTTGGGTCAGGAGAAAGCCTGAGAGGTGGTTTACCTGCAAGGTCATTTCATGGCCATCGGCTGTGATACGCCTATCGGCTATAATCCCCCCGACATTGTTCACCAGCACATCAATCCGGGGATACTTCTCCAGCAAGGTCTTCGCAAAATGCCTTACCTCCGAAAAGCTGGCATAATCAACGAGATAATAATCACAGCCTAACTCCGCTGCCAGTTCCCTAGTTGCTTCGGAGCGTCCTGTTATAACCACCTGAGCTCCCATACTGTTTAGCATTCTGGCTGCCGCCGCCCCTATTCCTGAGCTTCCACCCGTAATCACGATCAATTTTCCGCTCAGTTCTGTTTTCATAGCAAACTTTCTTTTATTACGCCTGGTAGTAAAATCGAATGGGCTGCGAGCATTTTAGCATCAGCCTTTTGTTCTGTAACCCTAGCTTAACCCTTCGGCAGCTTAATTGTTATTCACAAGCGCTCGAGTAATCACAAGAATGTAGTTATTGTAACTACATTCTTGTGATTTGTTCGCTCTTATGATAGTGCCTGGGGCGAAGGGTTACCGGCGGGCCTGGAGCGGTCTTCCGGAAGCGGGACAAATTCCTGGTTGTCTGTAGGAGGTAAAAGGATTCTCCCCTCCTTCCAGTCTGCCTTTGCCTGCTCAATTCGGTCTTTTCTGGAAGAGACAAAGTTCCACCAGATAAATCGCTCTCCCAGCGGTTCGCCTCCTAAATACATCAGCGTCGACGTTTCTTTTGCAAGTATCGCCGGGTCTGCCCCCTTGCTAAAGACGAGCATCTGACCCGCAGCATACGTTCTTCCTGAAACTTCAATACTTCCTTTCGCAACATAAATACCCCGCTCCGTATGTCCTGCAGGTAGTCCGAAACGCGTTCCCTGATCCAGGATGACGTGCAGGTAAAATAAGGGAGAGTGCGTGTTCACATGACTTTTCAAGCCAAACGCTTCCCCCGCTATCAGCCGCATCCATACCCCAGTATCCGTAAAAATGGGTAGCTCTTCTGATTTGTAATTATTGAAAGAAGGGGCAGCCTCTTCCTCTTTTTCGGGCAGGGCCACCCAGGTCTGTATCATCTCCAGTTTTCCTCCAGCCAGGGCAGCAGGGTCTTCGAAACGTTCTGAATGGGCAATGCCACTGCCGGCCGTCATCCAGTTCACTTCTCCGGGACGTATCACCTGCTGCACCCCTGTGCTGTCGCGGTGCGTCACCTGCCCTCCAAACAAATAACTTACGGTAGATAACCCGATGTGCGGGTGTGGCAGCACATCCATGGAAGTGGTTGATGAAGGCTGTATATCGACAGGGCCTGCATGATCCATAAAAATAAAAGGGCCTACCATTCTTCGCTTGCGGAAAGGAAGGATTCGGCGTACATCCATTCCAGGACCGATGGATGCTTTACGTGCTTCAATGACAATATCCAGCATGACAACATTTTATGATTTCTTTCATGAAACGTAAATCTTCGTATTTTAGCAGAATATATTTTGCTACCCACCGCCAAAAGAAAGAGACAATTTTATTCCTTCTTCTTCAACAGGCATTTATGTTAAGACCAATAACAGAAAGGAATTATTTGGAATACAGCCCTTTGCACGGCAAGTTCCTTTTGGCGTGTTAGAGGCAAAAGCGGGATCATCTGAAAAGGAGGTATAAATTGAATGACATTTAAGTTGCACTTTCGTTACCACAGGTAATGACTGTTCGTTTTTTTCAAAAAATATAATCGCACCGCATATGGAAATAGGAATAACAACTTTTGTAGAAAACACCCCTGACCCTTCTACCGGAAAACTGCTAAGCCCCCATGAACGAATGATGAACCTGATGGAAGAAATAGAACTGTCGGACCAGGTGGGCTTAGATGTATTCTCCATTGGCGAGCACCACCGGCCTGATTTTATTGTGTCTTCGCCCGCAGTTGTGTTGGCAGCGGCGGCAGTTAAAACAAAGAATATTAAACTTTCTAGTGGCGTAACGGTGCTAAGCTCGGATGACCCTGTTCGTGTTTACCAGGATTTTGCGCACGTGGATCTGCTTTCGAAAGGCAGGGCGGAAATTATGGCAGGCCGGGGTTCATTTGTTGAGTCTTTCCCGCTCTTTGGAAATGATCTGAAAGACTATAACTCTCTATTTGCTGAAAAACTGGAACTGCTTGTTCAGTTGAACAAAAGTGAAAAAATAATTTGGGAGGGAAAACACAGGCCTTCCATAGATAACCGTGGTGTTTACCCGAGGCCATACCAGCAGGAATTGCCGCTCTGGGTGGCAGTAGGCGGCACCCCCGAATCAGTAGTGCGGGCAGCAACATACGGCTTACCCATGGCTCTGGCCATTATTGGTGGAATGCCGGAACGCTTTGTTCCTTTGACAGACCTTTACAAAGAAACCTATAAGAAGTCCGAACACGATCCGGCAAAGCTCCAATTGGCAATCAATTCACATGGATATATTGCGGATGACTCCCAGACGGCTGCTGATGAATTTTACGGCCCTTACGCCTATGTGATGAGCAAAATTGGGCGTGAACGGGGATGGTCTCCCATGACCAAAGAGCATTATGATATGATGCGCACACCAGAAGGCTCTTTGCTGGTAGGCAGTCCGCAACAGGTTATAGACAAGATTCTATGGGAGTATGAGCTGTTTGGAAACACCCGCTTTCTGTTGCATATCAGCGTGGGCACTTTGCCACATGCAAAAGTCATGCACGCCATAGAGTTGTTAGGAACGGTGGTGGCACCAGCCGTGAGAAAGGCGGTGGAGAAGCAGCAATCATAATCTAAAACAGAAGCAAAGGAACAGAGAGCCGAAAACGAACCATCATAGTCTAAGCCCATCAGCAGATCATGACATCAAAGAATCGAGCATTGAAGTTTATAGCAGTCAGCATCAGTTATTTCCTTATAGCATTCTGGATTTGTTCCTGCAGCCTTCGCTCGCAGGCACAGGATGCAGCTGAGGAAAGCAGCATCAACTTAGCCGATCCGACTGTGTTTTATCATGAAGGCACTTACTACTTATATGGTACAGTGGAGGGTAATGCCGATGAGGGATTTGAGGTGTATACTTCAAAAGATATGAAATCCTGGGAAGGCCCAGCAGGTGTTCGGGATGGCTTTGCACTGAAGCAGGGAGAAGCATTCGGGACAAAAGGGTTTTGGGCGCCCCAGGTATTTTATCACCAGGGAAAATTCTATATGGCTTATACAGCCAACGAGAACATTGCTATAGCAGAAAGTAACAGCCCGCTCGGTCCTTTTAAACAGCAGGTGAAACAACCCCTGGCTG
This sequence comes from Pontibacter diazotrophicus, assembly GCF_003367245.1. Lineage (GTDB taxonomy): Bacteria > Bacteroidota > Bacteroidia > Cytophagales > Hymenobacteraceae > Pontibacter > Pontibacter diazotrophicus. The sequence continues at coordinate 373,810 of NZ_QRGR01000004.1, forward strand.
TTCCTGTAAAGCAGATTGATCCGTTTATTTTTATGGATGATGATGGGAAAAAGTACCTGTACCATGTGCGCCTGAAAGACGGCAACAGGATATTTGTAGCTGAAATGACTGATAACTTCTCCGGGATAAAAGAAGAGACGTTACGCGAATGCATAGCAGCAGAAGAACCCTGGGAAAACACGGCAAATGCCGACTGGCCGGTAGCAGAGGGCCCAACAGTACTAAAGCATAAGGGTTTATACTACATGATTTATTCCGCAAATGATTTCCGTAATCCTGACTATGCAGTAGGATATGCAACTAGCCGAAGTCCTTTAGGGCCGTGGGTAAAACATAACTCAAGCCCTGTTATCAGCACAAAGACCATAGGTGAAAGCGGTACAGGGCACGGCGATATTTTAAAAGACAAGAGCGGTAATTTAGTATATGTATTTCACACGCACCAATCAGATACTACTGTTGCCCCCCGAAAAACAGCTATGGTTAAAGCGAACTTCCTTGAAAGCCCCGGTGGTGGTGAGGCCAAACTCATTGTTGATCCTAACAGCTTCTTTTATCCAAAAGTAAAGCATTAACACAAGCGGCTTGTAGTTTCAATCACAAGGACATACAAAGCCTGATTTCATGAATTCGCTTTAGAAACTATGTGTTATTCGGCAGGTTGTAAATCATTAGTGGACTCGGCATCACTGGCAATAGTACGTTGCTCTGTTATTTCATTACTTGCTAAAGTGGCCCCATTAGTTTTAAGAAAAAATACCCGAAAGGTCGATCCTTTATTTACTTCACTCTGCACTTCAATTTTGCCCTGATAGTTGTCGATGATGCGCTTGATAACATAAAGTCCGACCCCGTTCCCCTCCACGTGGTCGTGCAGTCGCTTGAAAAGATTGAATATTTTTTTCCTGTGTCTATTTAAATCAATTCCGATCCCGTTGTCCTCTACCGTGAGCACCACATACTCCGCTGTTTCTTCTGTACTTACTTTAACAACAGGAGCACGCTCCGAGGACCTGTACTTAATGGCATTGGTCAACAGGTTTTGCAGGATGCTCTGCAGGTGCTGGGGAAAAAACCAGATAGAAGGCTGGCGGCTGAAATCGGCAATGATCTGCACCCCTGACTGCTGCACCATATGTTGAATACTGCCTAATACATCGGCCAGCAGTTTATCAAATTGAATCTCTTCCTGAACCTCGTTTTCGGCCCGTCGCTGTATTTTGCTCACATCAGACAAATCCAGGATGGTACGGTTAATTTTACGGACCGAGGTCTCCAGCCGCTCCAGGACAGGTTCTACCGCTCCATCCGGAGCCGCCATCTCTTCCCGTAAGGCAACCAGCAATCCTTCCATGTTTGCTACAGGGGATTTCAGATCATGGGAGGCTAAGTATACAAAGCTATCCAGATCGGCATTGATCCGTACCAGGTCGTGATTCTTGTCCAGCAGTGCTTTTTGCGCCTTTTTACGCTCCTCAATTTCCGCCTCCAGGTCACGGTTAGCCTGAAAAAGCTGCGCCGTTCGCTCCTGCACACGCGTTTCAAGCTCTCTTTTGGTCAGGTTTAGCTGGGCCTGTGTCTTTTCCCGCTCCTTTATTTCTTCCTTCAGCTGCCTGTTTGCCGACTCCAGCTGTACATTACTGGGTATAGCCAGCATAGCAGGAATTGACCTGTAAAGGACCACCGCGGTGGCTATTGACACCAAACCGGTAACCATTTTCACCACTCCAGCCAACCGGTAGGTGGGCACCCAGGCAGTCCAGATATCCAGTACGTGGGTGGTACCACAGAGGAGGATAAATGCCGCAAACAGGAAAAATACATGCTTGTGCGCCAGATCCTGCCGGGTCCGGGCAAAGTAAAGCAGCATCAGCGGAATAGAATAATAAGCGGCCGCGGTCAGGGCATCCCCTCCTACTGTCAGCCATAGGATTTCGGGCTTCCAGAAATAGCAATGCCCGTGAGGCATGAAGTCTGATTGAAATAATTTTTGAATAAACTCCATGCTGCTAGCCTAAGGGTAAAATAGGGATCAAAATTAATCAAAGTTCAATGCATTTAGCAAAGTACAGACGGATAAATTCTGCAGGGAGACAATCCTATAACAATAGCAATAATGTTTATGGGCAGTGTGCCATATAAGGGAACAAGTTGGGAAGTGTAATGGTACTACGCCAGGAAGGCAATAAAACACTCAGCCCATCATTCCACCTCCGGCTGGATGAAAATTTACGTGGTTAACTCCTTAAAATATTTTCATGTGTCGTATAAGCCTTTGTTACACGCCAGGCACCACGAGGATTTAATACGCATCGTTGCATCATTTAAGAACCAAGAGATGAAAAGAGTAAAGTCATTTCCGACGCTGACAGAAAAGCAGATTGCCATTTTTGAGAAGGAAGGTAAAGTAAAAACATATAAGGCGCAGGAGGTCATTATTGATGAGGGGGAGCGCGGATTCGATTTCTTTATTGTATTGGAGGGAGAGGTTGATATTATAGACCCTTTTCAGCCGGATACGCTTATTACGACCCATACTAAACGGGAATTCACTGGCGACAGTGACATGCTTTCTCAAAGAGCTTCTGTTTTCAAGGCCGTTGCAAAGTCCGATTGTAAGCTCATCCAGGTTCCGCACGAAAAGCTTTCGGATATCCTCTCCACTTACCCTGACCTCAACGACATCCTTATTACTGCCTTTATATTGAGGCGCAAAGAACTGCTGAAGAAAAACAACTCCGGATTTACGCTGCTTGGCTCCAGATTTTCCCCGGAGACATACGTTATACGTGATTTTTTCTCCAAGAATCACCTGCGGTATATCTGGCTGGACCTGGAAAAAGACAAGAAGGCGGAAGAGATATTGCTCAACTTCAACATAAAACAGGAGGAAACACCTGTTATCATAGATGCTGATTTCAACGTGTACCGTAAACCTTCCCTTCAGGACATCGCACACCATACAGGCTTAAGCGCCACTATTCAGGAAGACAAATACGACATACTCATCGTGGGCGCCGGCCCAGGAGGGCTGGCCGCAAGTGTATACGGCGCATCCGAAGGTTTGAAAACCATCACCATAGACAAAATAGGACCCGGGGGGCAAGCCGGGAATAGCTCTAAAATAGAAAACTACTTAGGTTTTCCGACAGGTATCTCGGGCAGTGAACTGGCGAACCGCGCCTACACGCAAGCTCAGAAGTTTGGTTGCACCGTTTCTGTGCCGATAGAAGCCGAAACACTGATACGCCACAAAAATCACTTTGAGTTAAAGACGAAGGAAGGAAAATCAATATACGCCAGCACAGTGATTGCCGCTTCGGGAGCGAAGTACCGCAGCCTGAACGTAGAAAACATTGATTTCTACAAAGGAAGAGGAGTGTTTTATGGCGCTACAACCACCGAAGCAAACACCTGCCAGAAAGAAGAAGTGGCTATAGTAGGCGGAGGAAACTCGGCAGGTCAGGCAGCCATGTTCCTGGCTACTTTTGCAGCCAAGGTACACCTGATTATCCGGGGTGATACTTTAGAAAAAAGCATGTCATCTTACCTCATCAAGCGCGTGGAGAACGAACCCAAAATACAGGTGCACACTAACTCAGAGATAACAGCTCTGGAAGGGGAAGAGCATTTGGAAAGGGTGATATTGACCAACAATAAAAGCAAGGAAACAAGCAGCCTGCATTTAAGAAATCTGTTCCTTTTTATCGGGGCTGTGCCTGCCAACGACTGGCTAAAGGACTTGATATGTATGGATAGAAAAGGATTTATCCTTACAGGAAATGAACTCAGCGCGTACGACTTACAGTGCTTCCATTGGGATTTAGATCGCCCGCCCTACCCCCTGGAAACCTCACAGCCCGGTCTGTTTGCTGTCGGCGACATACGAAGCGGCTCTACCAAAAGGGTAGCCTCCAGTGTGGGTGAAGGCGCCATGGCTATTAGCTTTATTCATAACTTTTTCGCTTAAAAAATTTCCCGAAAAGCTCCAGAATATTCTCAGTAGCTATAACTGCCATTGATTGCCTTACCGTGAGGAGCGTATCTGGCTTTTTAAACAGGACCTGCGTGGGCAATATTATAGCCAAATCACTTAAATGAAGGAGAAATGCTCCGGAATAATATACTCAGAACAGGTAAATGAACCGTGCCTAAAGGATAATGGGAGTAATACCAGGATAAAACTTAAACTGAAGGTAAAGTCAACTTCAATAATATCATGCCTGATTTTTACTCAAAGGTTAGGCTGGAGACATGCACTAAAAATATATGACTATCTTAATAAGTTAAAGAAATTAATAAATATCAACACTCCCAAAACAATCAGGATCTAAAACAAAATATCTTCATTTAAACTCACTAAAGAACGCTTAGCAGGTATTCACCACTCCAGGATTCGGAAGCATTAGAAAAAAATAAGAATTTATACATTGTTTATATTTTCAAACATGCTAGATTTGCTATATAAACAATCTAACACATGAGAATTTTATACAAGTATCTATTCGCGACGCTGGTATGCATGCTCTTTTTTGTAGCTGCTCAGGCGCAAAGTTATCGTATCAGCTCTTCTTCCGGAGCGAATATCAGGAAAGGCCCGGGCACCGACCAGCCGGTAATTGCTAAAATACCACAAGGCTCCAACGTAAAGCTAATTGAACGCACCAACAGTAAATGGGTGAAGGTGTCCTACAGCGGGCAGACTGGCTATGTTGCTTCTGAACTGGTAACAGAGGATAAAGGGCAGAACCGGAATAACAACGGCGGTAACAGCAACGCAAGAAACGCTTCTTCCAATTCCGGCTCTAAGGGCAGAAACAACAGTTCATCCAACCGTTCCAACTCTTCCTCTTCCGCTAAAAATATGGGTATCGGCCTCCGCTTTGGCGACCCCGCAGGTATCACTTTCAAAAAGTATAGCGGGAACACCGCCTGGGAGATAACCCTGGGCAGGTCGTATCGCTGGGGCTACCGCTACGATGACCGCTTCTACCGGTATGACGGTTTCGACAACAGAAAGCTGTATGACTACAAAGGCCACCATGCCGGGCCTACAACTGCCTTACAGGTGCATTGGCTGAAACACCATAATATTACCGGTGCCAACAGACTGCAGTTCTATTATGGCGTTGGTCCTCAAGTACGCTTCACTAATGTGCATTACAGGTACAAGTACGATGACAGGGAATATTATGAAAGCTTTACAGACCTTGACCTGGGTGTGGATGGTGTTATAGGGCTGGAATATACTTTCAGTGAAGTGCCTTTCTCAATTTTCCTGGATGCTAATGCCTTTGTTGAAGTGTTTGATGCTCCAGGCTGGATTCATGGCCAAAGCGGAATAGGCGTACGCTACAATTTCTAAAACTTAACTTATTCTGATGGCAGAAGCGGCCTTACGGGACTTTCCCGTGAGGCCGTTTTTTATTGTCCGTACCCCACCCTCCATCCCACATCACTACCAGGCAAATGCTTAAACTTTATCTTTTGTTGATGTAAAACTAGATAGTAATAGCCGCAGCAAAGTATCTTTGTACCTGAAAGCAACAGCAGGCGCAGTGAAAGCTCCGCCTCAATTTGCGCTGTCTGGGGAAGAAAGCCTCTGAAGAAGAGCGGCTTTGTAATTACATGACTAATAGTTAACATTCATGTACGATATTATAGGAGACATACACGGTCATGCTGACGCACTGGAGCAACTGCTGCAAAAGCTTGGCTATGACAACAGCAAAGGCTATTATAGCCATCCGGAGAGAAAAGTCATTTTTGTGGGCGACTACATCGACCGGGGCCCTAAGATCCGCGAAACGCTGGAAATAGTACGCGCCATGGCTGACAACAAAACGGCCATCGCACTCATGGGAAACCACGAGCTCAACGCCATCCTCTACAACACAAAAGGCACTGACGGCGAATACCTGCGCGAGCACTCAACCCGTAATGTGTCGCAGCACGCCGAAACAGCAGAACAATTCAAAGGAAGAGGAGCTGCATACAATAACTATATTGAGTGGTTTAAGACGCTTCCGCTCTATCATGAAGAGGAGAACTTAAGAGCAGTACACGCCTGCTGGGACAAAACGCATATTCAGTACCTGCGGGATAACCTGACCAACGATCGCCTGACAGATAATATACTGCTTCATCGCTACAAAGAAGACTCCAGGCTTACCGAGGCGATAGAAGTTACGCTGAAAGGGAAAGAACTGCCAATGCCCTCCGGACTCACATTTCAGGACAAGGACGGGTACGCCAGGAGTGCCCTGCGGATAAAGTGGTGGCTCAGCCCAAAGCAGCTTACCTACAGGCAGTACAGCATCGGCACTTACGACACCTTATCAGACGAGATAGTACCGGAAGCATTGGTGAGTAGAAACAAGCCCTACTCTGAAACTGAAAAACCAGTCTTCTTTGGGCATTACTGGCTGTCCGGAAACACCGCAACGAGCGTGTACGGCAAGAATGTATGCTGCGTGGATTATAGCGTGGCGAAGGCAGGCAAGTTGGTGGCATACCGCTGGCAGGGCGAGCGATGCCTGCATCATGGTAATATTCATTATGTAACCCCTTCTGAATTATAACATCTCTTCAGGCATTAATGAGGATTCCTCTTCATACGGCCAGGTCGTGACTTGTCCAATTTGCCTGTGTCATATAAAGGGGGTATCAACTTATCTAATCGTGACAGAGCATTTCTTCTCAATAAGTTGTATCTAATGAATTAAGCCGGCAAACTTAATTAATATTAAGATAACTGAATCACTCATCCTATTTCCTGTCTTTTTTGCAAAAGAAACAGCTGGTTTCATTTTGGCCGTTACATAAAAGCAGCTCTCTAACACGTACAAATACTTAGGTTTCAGTAGTTTTTACATTTACCAAAGAATAAACTACCAATTATCCAAATAACACCTATTATTAAAAGGGTATATCTCGGGTGAATAGTACAAAAGAAACTAGTCTGTTCCATCACTACACTCAACTACAACAGCATAATATACTAATCGCTGTTAAGCAACTCAACTAGTCGTTACAGTGAGGAAGCTGCAAAACTACAACTCTGAAACTGTTACACCGTGAAAGATATGGCTGCAAACACGTCAATACAGCTATGTCTTGAATTTATCACATCGTAACATGATGAACATTTTAAAACAGCTTTATACCGCCACCCAAACACGGCATAAGAAAACAGCGCCAGGAACAACTTTTCTTTCGCTTTCAAGAGAACAGCTTTATAGCAAAGCAGCTGAACCAGTGATAATGTCAGGCAATCGAAGGAAAAACGCGAATGTAAAAAACCAGGTACAAGTGTTTGCTCTGGCCCTTCTGCTTCTTTCTTTTTTCCTGGGCGGTTGTGCCACCTCTGAACTGGGGAGGTCCGGACAGCGTAAAACGGCAGGCAAAACATTCGTTATTGTAGGTGCCTCCAGTGGCTTTGGGCGCGGAGTAGCAGAAAAATTGGGAGCATATGGCGCCAACGTTGTGCTGGCTGCCCGGAGATCTGAGTTATTGGAGGAGGTGGCGGAAAATGTGCGGGCTGCAGGTGGAACAGCGCTGGTAGTGACCATGGACATCAGCAAAGCAGAGGATGTCCAGCGGTTGGCAGATACTGCGCTTCAGGAGTACGGTGATATAGATGTCTGGATAAACATGGCTGGTGTCGGAGGTATCGGCCGGTTCTGGGATATACCCATTGAAGACCAGGCGCGCATTGTCGACATCAACCTCAAAGGTTTTATTTACGGCAGCCATGTAGCCATCCGGCAGTTCAGGGCACAGGGGTATGGCACACTCATCAACATGGGTTCTATTGAAAGCGTGAACCCGCTTGCTTACCATGCCTCCTATGCCGCCACCAAAGGCGGAATACTCAACCTGGGGCAAGCGCTTAACCAGGAGCTCAGACTCGATGGGCGCCGAAACATCAGGGTGGTTACCGTGGAGCCATGGGCGGTGGATACTCCCTTCTGGAGGCATGCAGCCAACTACAGTGGCGGCACCGCACGAATGGCCGCCATGGATCCGCCGCGCAAGGTAGTGAATGCCACCATCCGGGCTTCCCTTCGCCGCAGAAACGAACTTCCGGTAGGTTGGAAGGCAAAAGGCGCCTGGATGTCTCATCGTTTGTTTCCACGTTTTACCGAATGGCTGTCTGCTAATATCATTCACAAATACCAGATAGAGAATGCACCACCAGCACCGCCCACTTCCGGGGCAGTACATGAACCAATGGAAGTAGGCAGAGGCGTTGATGACAATGTGCGGCAGCGTATGAAAGAGGGAAAACAGTAGCAGCACAGAAAAAACGGAAAAGGTAGCATATTCACCACCAGCCAATTGATATTTTCAGGTGCTGTTTAGGTTAATAACTCTTTCTCATCTCCGGCACCTGCCTTTGATTTTCAGGCGGGTGCTGCCTATCTTGCCGGCTACAAACTATTAGCACCCTCTCATGAGTCACTCTTTTACCGCCATTGATTTTGAAACCGCGCAAGGCAAGCGCTGGAGCATTTGCCAGATTGGTTTAGTCCGCGTGGAGAACGGGCAGATTACCGAAAAGATAAACAAACTGGTATGCCCGCCTGACAATTTCTATTTCTACCGCAATACCGCAATACACGGCATTTCAGCCGCCGATACCTGCACGGCCCCGACCTTTGATACAGTGTGGCAACAGATAAAACCGTACATCGAGCACCAGACCGTGGTCGCTCACAACGGTGCTTTCGACTTCAGCTGCCTGCGCCATACCCTCGATTATTATAAGGTGCAACAGCCGACTTACGAGCAGCAGTGCACATACAAAATCTTCAAGAAAGGTTTGGCAGAACTATGCCGGGAATACCGCATACAACTAAATCACCACGACGCTCTGAGCGATGCCCTGGCGTGTGCGGCCCTGTATAGCAGGCATCTGCGCCGTTTAGAGACTGTATAACCGATTGTGTTGCACTAGCTGGCTGGCATCAAATCCAGCTAACTGAAGCGGGCTAAGAGGTTGATGTCGAAAGACTCGTCTCCCTCCTTCCCTGTTACTGCTTTACAAAAACTTTCGGTTGTTTGCCCCCACATTTAAAAAGCTATGACGTTAGAAGAACGCATTAGAAAATCGGAGACACGCATTTTTAAAGCCGTGTTTCCAAACACAACCAACCACTACGACACCCTCTTCGGAGGCGCAGCCATGCAGCTGATGGACGAAGTGGCCTTCATCACCGCCACCCGTTTCAGCCGGCAGCGCATGGTCACGGTCAGCAGCGACAAAATTGACTTCAACAAGCCAATTCCAGCTGGTACTATCATCGAACTTGTCGGCACCGTGACAAAGGTTGGAAACACCAGCATCAAGGTGCGGGTAGAAATCGATATTGAACAAATGTATTCCGACCACAGAGAAAATGCCATCAGGGGTGAGTTTACATTTGTTGCCATTGATGAAAACAAACAGCCTGTCTCTATTCTAAAGTAAGCCACCTTCTTTTTAGCAGCCTTCCCATTTTTATAATAGCACCTGCCGAATCATCATCCTTCGTACGGACAGGTCGCGACCTGTCTCTGCTATAGCCTGTCAATGCAACAGAAAGAACTGCTCTGGTAACCAATGCTCATCCTGACAATCCTCTAATCCTGAAATTGGGGGTAGGACCACTTAATAGGGTTCTGGCGATTTATTAAGGAACGATTGGACAGGTCGCGACCCAATGCCGTCAACTTAAGGCTGCTTATATGACAGGTCTTTTATTGATGTTGTATTTGTATTTGCGCTTCCGGACCCTGGGAAAGCTCCTGCCGGGCCTGAGAGCCTCCTTCCTTCTCTTGATTTTATGCTTGAGCCGCTCGTACAGCTGCTCAACAGCCTCCTGCCCCATCAGCAGGCTGGGCAGATTGTCCTTGACGAGCCCCAGCGCCACAGCCCTGTTTACTTTATAAACATGCTTGTTTTCTTTAAGGGCCTGTTGCTGCTCCAACTCCTGCTCAGCATCAGCGATGAGCAGTGCGCTCAGGTTGACAGCCAGCATGTGGGCATGAAAATCCTGCCTGACGCCCAGCACTGTTTTGGCAGAGAAGTTCTCCAGTTGCAGCGGATTCTTGTGTAAATCCAGCCCTGTCTCCACTCCCCACCGCTTGTGGTAGAGTTGCCTGAGGGTTGGAAGGCCTTCCTGCTGCAGACTGGTGAGCAGGTACTCTGTCTCTCCGTTCTTTAGCTCCACCTTCACGGCCCGCACATACAGCTTTGTCTGCCCCGGGGAAAGAAATTGCTGCAACTGCTCATTAGGCAGGCGCCTGCTGACCCCTAGATCCAGCTCCAGCACCGCATCCTGCTCGGCTCCCTGGGCAAAGGCAGCCACCTCCGTGAGGAAGTGCGCGCGGCAGCGCATGAGAAAACCCAGTTGCCGGCGCTGCAGGCAGGCCAGCAGCCACAGGCTGGGGTAGCCCCGGTCGAAGAGCAGCAGGCAAGGAGACGACAGGGACAGCTCCTGGAGGTAGTTCAGGTGCTCAAGGGCCATGTGCCGCTCACTTGCCCTGTATGGCTCGAGCCGGGCATCGAGCACCAGCTCGTTCTCCACGTCATAGAGCAGGCTGCTGCGCCCCAGGGGCATGCTTTCCCCTTTCTCATCTGCCGTGC
>NZ_QRGR01000044.1 GCF_003367245.1 Pontibacter diazotrophicus
TGCCTGCAGTCACTGGGCGCTGCCCAGTAGTTTCTCAGCAGCCTGCCGTCCGCAGTGCGGTCAAAGCCCTTGAAGGGGAGCGGCTTGCCCATGGGGCAGATGTAGCGGTCGTTCTCCTTGTCATAGGGAAAGCCCTCTATCTCGGGCTTGTACATCCCGAACACGGGAATCCAGCCTGTGATGCCCTGCTGCTCGAGCATGAAATAGTTGGAGCCGTTGGAGTAGCCGGCATCTGCCAGCAACTCCTGCACGAGCAGCCCATTCTCCACCAGCCTTCTTTGCACCTGCATCACGAGGGAGGGCAGGTGCTGGCTGTCCCTGCCGTCGGCAAAGTCTGCCCGGACATGGGAGATAACACCTTTGGCCGTATCGACCACCATGCTGCAGTGGTAATTGAGCTTTCTGGCCTTTCCCGGTTTTACTGATATGCGGGCATCGGGGTCATGCGGGGCGTAGTGCGTTTTATTGCTGACCAGCTGTGCCTTCTCATGAGTTGACCCCAATGAGGTGAATGTGCCCCTGATATTCTCCTGATGCTTCTCCAGCTTCCTGAGCTGATGGGCAGGGGCGGTGATAGGCTGTGCTGGTTTGCTGTTTTTCTGAAGCATCCTTTGTTTGTCTGCCTCCTGCTGTTGCACTGACTCCACAGGCTGCTTTAGCAGCAGGATGTCCATGGAGGCGTTGGCCTTCACGGGCGCTGAGTCTACGGCCTGTGTGTCGCCCCTAACCATACCCTTCTCCACGCACAGGCTGAAGACCCTGTCAAAGAGCGACTCGAACAAGGCCTCGGGGAAAAGCTGGCGGGTGCGGGATACGGTGGAGTGCCAGGGCAGGGACTCGTCAAGCTGATAATCGAGAAAGTAAAGCAGGTCCAGGCGAAGGCTGCAGTGCTCGATGAGCTTCCTATCCGAAGTGATGTTCTCCAGGTAGCCCACCAGGCAGAGCTTGAAGAACACCACCGGGTCAATGCTCTGCTGGCCACACTTGCCGTAGTAACCCCGCGTCAGCTCGGTGAGGAAGCTCAGGTCCAACTGCTGCTTGAGCCGGCGGTAAAAGTTGTGCTCCGGCACATGCGCCGAGAGCGAGAAGAGCAGCTCCTTCTCATCTCTGAAAGTTTTCTTGCCCTGCATAACTACAAGCAATAGGTCATTATCCTTTAACGCCTATCTTCAACCGGTTGTGCAACAGCCACGTTAGAATTTTGAGATGAAGAATAGCTGTGGAGGAGGTCCTACTGAAAATAGCTTATCGGCTACCTCATAAAGTCAGTTATGTAAAATAAAGCCGCTGTATAAAACAAAGGTTTCTGTACAGCAAAACTTTTTCTTCTTTATAGTTTTTAAACCTCACAGTCCTTTAGCTTAGTTACCTACTGACCCGCTACTCATTATGTTTAGCACCTCAAAGAGCACTACGGCTCTATGCACAAGCAACAATTCTTCAAAGGAAAAGACCTGCCACCTCCTGAAACCATGCTACTTGCCAGAGCCTCCCCAATGGGTAAATGCGGCGTAGGGATGGCAGAAAATATCACTAGAGAAAGGATATTGCCCCATATGATGTAACAGGAAACAGAAACCCCGTAGGCTCAAAGCCTACGGGGTTTCTGTTTCCTGTTGCTTGACGCTTTATTTTTGCTCTTTATGCTGATTGCTGATTAGGGTTGAAGGCCTTGATAACGGAATCCGAGAAACGCTCCATTTCCTCTAACTGCGGGCTGCTCTGCAGCAGGAAGAAGTCTACGCCCACTTTCTCAAATTCCGCAATGCGGTCCTGAATCCTGGCCGGCGTACCCACCAAACCCGTTCGTAAACCTCGGTTCGTTACTGAATAATCCTGTAGCGACAGCTCCTGCTCTAGCTGCGTACCCGCCAGCCACTGCTGGTAGTTGTCGTAGCCAGCGGCAGACGCCTGAACGTTGGTAATACGATCCAGCTCCTGCTTTACTTCACCCTCAGAATCGCGCACAATACTATAGGCGGCCACGCCATACTTCATCGGCGGAAGGCCCAAAGCCTCGCGGCGGCGGCGCATGCCGGCAATGCGCTCCCCGATTTTCTCAGGAGAATCGCCGTGCATCACGTAACCGTCGCACTGCGTGCTGATAAGCGTTTTGGCTGCTTCCGACTCACCACCTGCGTAGATGAAGGGTTTCTTGGCCGGCTTTGGCTGCAGGATGTTATCCTCTACTTTGTAGTACTTGCCCTCATAGGTGAAGTGGTCTTTCTCCCACACATTCGTCACCACGTCCAGCCACTCCTTGGTGCGGGCGTAGCGGTCGTCGTGCTGCTCAAAGTGAATGCCGTACTTGGTGGCTTCATCGCGCCACCACGACGACACCACATTCAGCGAAAGTCTACCATTGCTGATCAGGTCAATGTTTGCAGCCTGCTTGGCCAACTGTGCCGGGTTGTGGAAAGTAGGCCGCACCGCCACCATTATTTCCAGTTGTTCCGTAACAGCCGCCAGGGCCGCCGCCGTAGACCAGGCATCCAGAGAAGGAGCCGCCTGTCCTTTTATGTCGTTCAGGTACAGCTCTGCAATAAGGGAGAGGCTGTAGCCCCAGTCCTCACTTCTTTGAGCCAATGTTTTCACATAATCCCAGGAGGTGTCCATGCCCTCGTCGGGAATGTTCCGGAGCCATCCTCCGAAAACAGGTAACCAATATCCAAACTCCATCTTATGCCTCCTGTAGTTTAAGTTGCGCTTTCTTTTCAAGGTAATCCACCAGGCGAGCGTGCGGGTTAAAACCGATCACGTTCACCGCATCCGCCACAAAGTTAGACAGTGCGTTCACATCGTAGTAGTAGATCTGACCGTCTCGCTCGTCCACCATGTACTCAATGCCACCCACGTCGATGCCTGCTTCCTGCACAATACGCTCAATAGCGTCTATTACTTCCTGCTCGGGCGTGAAGGCCTCTACCTTCAAACCGTTTTTCGGCGCATCCAGTGCGCAGGCGTTGCGGGTAAGTTCTTTGCCGTTTGTGGTCTGGCAGATGTCGGCCGGGCAGAGGTTAAAGCTTTCGCCGTTGGTGTACACCTTGATGGCGTAAAGGTATTTGCCGCCTAACGTTTCTACGCGGTTAATGTGTCCGCCGCGGGCCACCACGTACTCCTGCACCAGCGCTGTGTTGTCTATTCCGAGCTTCACTTCTCCGGCTTCTACCGCCTGGGCAAGTTCTTCGGCGGAGTCGTAGCGCACGATGCCGGCACCGCTGCCGCCGATGTTCGCCTTCACCACCACCGGGTAACGAAGGCCATCCGCAGCTTTTACCGCCTGGGAAGGATGGTTGATGACACGGGCTTTCGGGTAGGGTAGCCCCAGGCGCTCCAGCAGCGTGATCTGCAGGGCCTTTGACGTCTCGTACTGGAAGGCTTTGTAGCCGTTTACCACCGGAATGCCACGCGCCTCTAGCTGGGCCAGCAGGCCGAGTGTGTAAAATATGCCCTGCTCGTTGTTACGCAGGTAAGCTGAAGGGCTCATACGGTTAAAGAACAGGCTGTACGGCAGTTCCTTCTGCGCCGGGTCATACGTATGCTCGGCCGCGTTCAGGCGCTCATACGGTATACCACGGGCATCCAGTTCGTTAAACAATGGGCGGAACCAGTCCGGGTGCTCATGGAAAATAGCGATGGGTTTACCTGATGAATAAGTTGACATAGGATTTCTTGCTTAAGTTTATGTATAATGCTGCTGATAGCAGCCGGTGTTATGAATTCAACTTTTATGGATACCTGACGGATGAAAAGCCGCAGGTATGGTTCTAATCGGGTGAGGCGCTACTATATTTTGTACGGAAACATAGGGCACAGCTGTTTCTGAAGCTGCAGACGCTGGCGAATGGAGGTGACAAAGTGGTGAAAGGGTATCGCTTTACACCTACAGCCAGGGCAGCAGGATTAGCAACAACAGCAACAACAAGAAGTTGAGGTAGTAAATAAAGAGGTGTTACCGATGGTGTTGGACCGGTAAAATGTAGCTACCTGGACGGTAGAACTTGGTGAAAAGGTATTCTTCATGAATGCTAATTTATATGCCCTAAATAATTTTAGGCAGGATTTAGCACCTGGTTCTACAACTGGTTGCTAGAAGTTCACAGAGCCTGTTCTCTCCCTTCTTCTTTATAAATCAAATACGATGATAGGTAATTGACTTTACAGGTGCAAAATTGGCAGGTGGGATTTAGAATTCCAAATTTTTCAAAAGAAATAATGTAGATACACAGAATAAAGGCTGTTGCTTCAGCCCTCCTGGTAGCTGCGCCATGCACACTGAGCAGAAAGCACCTGCACATCTTTCATGATAAGGTGAGATAGCCAAGCTATAGTCTTACAGTAACTATTTGCAGCCTGTACCGGACTTAAAGGGAACAGCAATGTTCACTTTGGCAAAATGACATAGCCCTTTTCTTGACTACAAAAGAAAGTGTTATCTTTTGCTGCTTTCACGTCAACACAACGATTGTGGTACAGGTGGCGAATGGCATAAGAGATTACACTTAATTTGCTAATTGCGAGCTCTTGAGTGCATGGGAGGGGCTTTTCTATTTGCGCCTACCTCATTGACTCCGAGATGTTATTCATACCCGAGTTGATAATCCAGAGAGCAGGCGACTCCACAGGCCAATCCCGCCCAAGCTCCGAACCAATAGCGCAAGGCAACGCATCCTGGCAGCCATGAAAGCCCTTGCTGTACTTGACCTTAAATCCTACAGCTACTACTTCTGCTTTGTCGCTGTTTAGGAATCGCAGTTCTTCACATGTCACATAGAGTGCGGAAAGCTTGAGAGTTAGTTGTAGCAAGCGCTTAGAGCCGTCGTGTTACGTTGCTGTTCAATTCCTGCCTGCCATCACTCCCCCGTCCACATCCCAGATAGACCCGGTTACCCAGGAGCTTTTGTCTGTGAGCAGGAAATGAATGACATTGGCAACATCTTGTGCCCGCCCGACCCTTCCTATCGGGTGAAAAGAGTTGAACCCCTGCAGTGCCTCCTCTATTTTATCTTCCTCTATGAACGCAGCGTAGATAGGTGTCACCACCACTGCCGGCGATACGGCGTTGACGCGGATATTGTAGTCTGCCAGTTCCATGGCCAGGTGCTGGGTAAGGCTATGCAAGCCCGCCTTAGCCATGGAATACGCGGAGGAGGGAGTTGCCTTGATGGCTTGTTTGGCCCACATTGAGCCGATGTTGACGATGGACCCGCCTCCGTTGTCTCTCATCACCCTGGCCACTTCCTGGGTGATAAAGAAGAAGGCTTTGTTAAATGCATGGTAGAGGTCATAGTCTTCCTCGGTATGCTCAAGAAACGGCTTTGGGCTGAAGTACCCTGCTGCGTTGAGCAGGTACTTTAAATCAGGAAACGCTGTCTTGAGGCTGCTGGTGAACTGTTGCACGTCAGGCAGGCTGCTCAGGTCTACGCCTACTGCATGGGCTTTACCATGAGCGGACAGCTCTTCCCTTGCCGCCTCTAGCTTCTTGCCAGGTCTGCCCATGATGATTACTTCAATGCCGCCTTTTAGCAGCAGTTCTGCTGTGGCTCTGCCCATCCCTGTCGTGCCACCTACTATCAACGCTTGATCTGCCATTTTTTCTCTTTAGTTGTTAATCCATATAATACGGAAGCAAGGAAGGTAATGGGGGTAAGGAGGTAATATTTGCGCCGCTAAAGGTAAACCGATAAGCCATACCTGCATTTTACCCTTTCGGAACGTTACTGTTCCAAACCAGTATGGTACAACCAGTAGGGCTTGTAGCGTTGTGCTCGGTACCTGCAGGGTAGTAAAGATAGGAACCTGCTCCAAACTCTCTTCCTCCTTCAACGCCCGGATCCACATAAATACCATCCATCACAAATACCTCATCCGGAACTGAGTGGGCATGTTTAGGATATCCCTTGCCTGGTGCAATGCGCAGGAGCACGCGGTTTTCACCGGGGCGGGCGCGTAACACAATCTTCTCAACTCCTTCGCTGACGCTTTCCCATGCTGGTGCAGCGCCATCTGTATAATCTATATGAGACATGGTTGCTGGTCTTATTTTTGGCTACGAAAGTTAATGAATCTTTATTCTCCTTTCATAGTCCTGGCTACTTCTTATATTCTGTACGGTCTGCCACTAAGATAGTGACAGAACCTGCTTTAGAGAGATTGACATTACTTAATTCAATTCATCGTACCTCCACATATGTGCAAGACTACGGCAGTTAGTTTGATCCGCCTGTTTTCAGTTGATATGATTTCCCGGAATACGTGAGAATATTAAGATCGTGGAACCTGCAGCGGCACCTGCCCCTGCAGCCTGTATGGCGTCTCTTATTGCCATCTCACAAATCAAAATCATCCATAATATTTGAGACGACTTGATGATACGTTGCGTCTGATGAGAAGTAACTGTTCTCTCCAGGCAATCGCACCTATTAAGAAAGTTTCGCCAGCAGCTTCTTCAGGTTATCATATTCCGGCTGCTCCAGCACATTCAGCTCTCCCCCTGTCGCCAACTCCAGAGCCCGGTGGCACTGGCCCAGCCTGGCGAGCATGGGCTGTATCTGCTGGTTGTAGTAGTTGAAGAAATTGTAAATGTCCCGCGTCGAGCAGGGCAGCTTGTAGCCGGCGCTGGAGGAGACGACAAGCACCCCTTCGTCCCGCACCGGCCCCACCACCAGCGAGCGGAAGCGGTGCTCGGTGTAATTCTCGTACCTGTAGGAGTTGAGGTGCTGCAGCAGCTCATAGGTGTGAATGAACCGCGTCCTGTAGTTGTAGGTGAAGACCATCAGCAGGTACTCCACAAACACCATCCGGCTTCGGACAACCGGGTCCTCGCTGCCCGCGTGCCGCTCGAGGTAGTCCCGCGCCCGCAGCTGTGCCGCCGCCGTGATGGCCTCGTCCTGCGCGTCCGTTGCCATGCCCTCCGTGTCCACGGTGTAGGGCACGTACCCCTCCGGCCACCGGTTTACCCCCACGCACTGACCCGCCAGCTCCTGCTCCACATCCACCTCAGACAGCCCGGCATGAAACAGGTTGAGGCTTTCGCCCAGGAAGGAAGCCGGCAGCAGCAGCTCTGCCTCCTCCCCTGTCGAGAAAGTAAAGGTGGCCGGGGAGAAGAGGTCCACCTGGTGGTTTTTCAGTATGTAGCGGCGGAAGCTCTCCATGAACTCGGGCGTTCCCAGCTCATTGGCCACGATGCTCAGGTCCGGCACGGTGCGGTAGAGGTTGTTGTAGATAAGCCCCGAGAGGAACTTGTAGAACGTGCCCTTGTACTGGAGGGGCGACTTCTGGTGCAGCTTGCGCTTGTCCACCAGCAGCGCGTGAAAGGAAAAGTCTAATTTCTTTAACTCCTCCAGAAACTCCCGTCGTTGTACTATTCCGCTATCTCCTGCCGGAGGCGAAATCACACCTCCGGGGAAGTACTGCTCCCGGAGGCGGCGGAACCCCTCCTCTACTTCCCTTTTGTTCTCTTCCTCCACGAGCACGACCGTGATGGAGAAGTGCGTGCTGCCGGGGCCGTCGAAGGCGAAGCCGTGAGCTCCCGCCTCCGAGACAAAACCTGTTTTGGCCATAGTGTTGCTTTTATGTACTACCGGGAGCCTCCCCGGCTGTCGCGTATAAGATACTAATTATATTGTCATCTTCTATATTCAGCTAACAGTATTAGTCTTGCTTTTTCTGCCAGGTTATTGAATCGTGCGCCTTTATAAAAGGAGTATTTTCCTTCTGGCAGAGAAAGTAACTGTCTTACAAAAGGGGGAGAAACAGAAAGCACCGTTGGGGTGCCGGGAAAGAAGATGCCGGCTAGCCAGTTCTTCATGTCAAATAGTCGCTCCTTTTGCCGGTCGGCGGGATGTTCCACGGGTAAAATACGGCTTGTGAAAAAGGCTAGAACGCTCGTCCTAGTCTTTTTCGCCCCAACATGAGGCACCTAAAGCAGCTTTTTTTATCTTTGCTAAGCAACATACACCAGCTAAGAAAAGAGGAACATGAAGGTCATCGAATACTACCGGGTATCCACCGCCAAGCAGGGGCAGAGCGGCCTGGGGCTGGAGGCGCAGGAGCGGGCGGTCCGCGCCTACCTGCACAGCGCGGGGGCGGAGTCCGTGGCCCGCTTCGTCGAGGTGGAATCCGGGGGGAACAAGGACCGGATAACGGCGCAGAAGGACGTGACGATTGACAAGCTGATTCAGAAGAGGCCGACCCTCCAGCAGGCCATCCACCTGGCCGGCGCGACCGGGGCCACTATTGTGGTGAAGGAGTCCTCCAGGCTCTCGCGCTTCTCCCTCATCATCGACTACCTGATGTACCTGCGGGTGCACTTCGTGTGCGCCGACAACCCCAACGACGATGAGTTCTTCATCAAGATGCGGGTGCTGTTCGGGGAGGAGGAGTTGCGCAAAATATCGGAGCGGACCCGCAAGGCCCTTGCCTCCAGAAGACAGCGGGGCCTCAAGCTGGGCAACCCGGAGCAGTTTCACGACGAGGGCAGGAGAAAGGGGGCCGCCCGGGTGAAGCAGCTGGCCCTGGCCAGTGACACCAATAAGCAGATCCTGGACACTATCCTCGACAAGGTGCACCGGGGCATGTCGCCGCAGCAGATCGCCAGCCACCTCAACAGCATCAACCTGAAAACCATCAGGGGAAAGATGTTCAGGACCGGCACCATCAACATGTACCTCAAGAGAGCCAGGGAGCTCCAGCTCGTCTGATGGCCCGTGCCTTTTGAATGGAGTTCTGAAGAAGCCCCATCTTCTTTACCGCTACTTCATACATTTATATAAGTGAGGACCTTATGAGATGGAATATTGCTAGCAGCTCAACAGCCAAATGTGAGCTCCATGATGGCTTATAACAGATGTTATAAGCGTCCCCTTCATCAGTTAGAATCAAGGGAGTTTCAGTCCTTTGGCTGGAACAAGAAATACTATGGGCTACTTTAACTAAAATCCATCTGTACTGCTGTAAAGAAGAAGCCAAGCTGGATAAGCCTCCCGCCAGCTGCACCAGGATTTATTTGCTGAGTACTTTTGGGTACTTTATTGTTTATTCTACCAAACATATAACGCTTATTTGGCTGACAGACACTTTAAGGTGGAGGCTTGGGTGGAAAGTTCTTAAATGCACTTGGTGGCCTTACTTTCTCATAACCTGCTTTACATACCTTGATTCTCTCCCCTCTAGCGGCTTGCTTGTAGCCAGTCTTGAAGAAGCAATAGCAGGAACTCGCTTAAATAATAAAAGGTCCTACAGTAAAATTACCGCAGGACCTTTTATTATCATATTCAGCAGTCCACCTTGTTAGTGGCTCTGCCAAACGCTTATTCAGTAAAGCGTCTGCCTTAGCTTTATAGCCTGTGTTTTACAGGACCTAATTCAACTTACTGTATAAGGAGGCTTCCTCCACTCAAGACACCTACAACTACTTGGTTATCTTCAATGATATCAGCATCTCTTAACAGGTTAGTAAGAATCTCACTGTTATTGCTTAAGATTGGACTGTTGTTCAAAACATTGTTAAGGATATTGATTTCAGCGTCATTAAGAACATCCTCAACATTCACCAGGGTAAAGTCATTTAGAACATTATCTAACTCAACATCAACCTGAACAGCTCCAATGTTAACATTGATTAAACCTGCTACTGCCTGACCTACATTTGCATTCTGCTGCGCCTTGGCATCATTAGCAGAAAGGAAAGTGAACATGGCCACAGCCACCATTGCGAATGCTACTTTTAAATTTTTCATAAGTTTGTTATTTAAGTGTGTGATAAATTTGTTATTGTACCTTCAACGACTACAAATTTCTATAGTTGCAAAACGACAACTTAAACTAATACAATTATATTAGTTTACAAAAGTATATCGATAAAAGGTAAAAGGTTGTAATTCAGGACTATGTAAAAATAAAAAAAAGCATCAGGACAAATCATATTTACAAAATACACTTCCTTTGCATAAAATAATAGCACCTAATACAGCTGTTTTATGTAAAAGAATTATTTCCAAGTGTAATTAATAACAAATCCTTAATCTCATTAATCAAAACCATTCCTGAATACCTGAAAAGTATAATTAAACAAATACATTTCACCTATTTTGCTCAATAGGCACTACATCTATGTTACCTTTTGAAGAAGTATTACATATATTCAAAAAAACCTTGATGCTTGTAGAAGATGTTTATACTTTAAAAATAAACAAGCATAATAATTTAATAATACAATTTAACTTTACTCAGCAGAACTGTTAAAATTGTAGGTAAAACTGAGCATATAAAAACTGCCTAAAGCATTCTGAACCGATTGCTCAATGTAATTTTGTGTGGCAAACTGGGTTGCTCCTATATTGCGGTTGAGCATATTGAGCCCGGAAAGCCTCACTTCCCCTCTGTTGTCCTTCAATACTAACTTTGATAAAGAGAGATTCAAGGTAGGAATTCCCTGCTCAAAGTTAGCCTGCCTGTTTCTGAACTTGCTGTAAGTAAAGTCGGCGGTGAAATAGAAACTTTTAAGAAAATGTATAGTAGCATCCGCAACATAAGCAGCATTTACAAATACCTGGTCCCTCTGCTGGTTCAGTTCATATTCGGAACTTGTCCGCGTTAAAAAAGCGCGGATATTAACGTCTACAAACTCTTTATAGGTATAAGCATAGCCAATGTTGGCACCAACTGATCTTTGGGTAATAGTACCTTCCATACTATTCAGAAGGTTAACGCTCTCCCCCTGGCGCAGGTAAGGGCTCAGGTTAAAACGGCTGTTGTATCTCCGGACAGGAACCCCCACGTTAACATATGCCGCTAAAGAGTTGCTCTGGCTCACATTCACATATTGCGTAGTGCGCACCTGCCTTTCGTCTATCGTAACAGCAGCCGTAATTGGGTTTGTGGTGTAGTTGTAATTCAGGGAGCTTGTTAAAAAGATACCCGATGCGGCATCTGAGGTATTAAATTGAAGTTTAGCCTGGTGCGTGTACTCCGGCCGCAGATTGGGGTTACCAATATACAGATGTAGTGGGTCATACCGCGATACCACAGGCTGAAGCTGGTTGATTGAGGGTTCTCTGACAGAAGTAGTATAATCTAAGCTCAAGCGGGTACTTCGGCTAAACCTCCTGTTGTAGTTAACGTGCGGTAGTACATTCCTGAAAGTACGTTCTAAATTATCATCAGGAGCCTCCACCTTTCTCGCAAGGTCTGATTGTTGTACCCTCGCCCCTACAGACAAGTTATACTTGCCCTGGTTGAGACGGTAAGTAAGCCCTATTCGTTGGTACAGAAACGTGGAACTAAACCGACTGCTTTGATCTGCAGCAAAAAAACTGGTATCGCCTACCAGGTCATATACCTCCAGGTTAGCTTTAGAGGCGCGGTTTGAAACATCGTAAGTCGCCTGCAGAAACTGCTTATTGCCCAATGGCTCCGTATAAGTTCCTTTCAGGCTATAGCTCAAATCCTTATTTTCCTGCTCATTCCGCTGCCGTACTTCCTCTTCATCACCCTCCTTAAATCTGGTAAAGGAAGCAGCGCGCCCCTTTGTATCATCCTGGTAAACTGAAAATTGATTTGTAAGGGTAAATAGTCTGCCACTTTTACCGAAACGGTGCCCATAGAACAAATCTGTATCCAGGTTAAAGCTATTGTTTCTTGTAAGTGCAGTTCTCTCCCCTTCATATACAAGCGAGTCTGCCACTGAGAAGGATTGCCTGCTGCTGCTGCTGGCATTACGAGCCCCCGAATAACCAAAATTGGCATTTAGTCTGACAGTATTGATAGAATCTTTATGCTCTACACCTGCCGTGGCATTGTGGAGGCTGTTCCTGTTCTCATTCCGACTCTCCTCGTAATACAAGGCAGTACCTTCCGGCAGAAAATTCTGCCTTATCAAATTGCTTAGAATAGTGGCATCGGTGTGATTAAATAAATAGCTTCCTGTCAGGCTGGTTTTAGGTGTAAGTTGCCTGAAAACATTTGCCCCCCCCGTGTGAGCGTTCACCAGACCATTCTGGCCCGGGCTTCTGGAGGCGCTGGCTCCGGTTTTTGCAGCGTCTGAGCCACCCGAAGAAAGATCTATGTTGTTTATGTTATTACTTGTTCCAAACACCGATAACATATTTCCCTCATCAAGAAGATTGTAGTTTCCCTGCGTCATGTAGCGTTTACTAGTGCCGATACCAGCCGTTGCTTTTCCAAAACCTGTATTTTGCCTATCTTCCTTCAACGTCAGGTTAATCACCTTCTGACGGCGCCCGTCATCTATACCGGAAAACCTGGCTTCCTGTGATTGTTCATCGATTACCTGCACATTTTCGATGGCATCGGCGGGCAAATTCTTTGTGGCCGTTTTCAAATCCCTCCCAAAGAATTCTTTCCCATCTACAAATATCCGGGTAACACGTTCGCCCTGCACGCTGATATTGCCGTCGCTTTGCACATCCAACCCAGGTAATTTTTTCAGCAGTTGTTCTACATTCGCATTCGGGCGGGTGGTATACGAGCCGGCATTATATTCCACAGTATCCTCCTTTACCGTAACAGGAGCTTTTATACCTGTTACTTCTACCTCTTGTAATTCACTTGCCACAGGCTTGAGCGCAATAGTACCCATGTCGAGGGTATCAGAGGGAGGAGACATGGTGAGGTTTAAATAAAAAGGGGAATAGCCCAGAAAAGATACTTTAAAGATGTAGCTGCCTTCCCTGATATCTTCAAGGAGAAAATTGCCTTCCGTGGTGGTGGTGGTATACTGCACTACTGCTGAGTCAGTAGATTGCAGCAGGAAAACAGAGGCTGAAGGCAGGGCCCCGACTTCTTTCTCTACTACCCTACCTTTAATGTAGTGCAGTTGCGGAAAAGCTACATGACTTGTAAACAGCAGTACAAAAAATAAAAGAAACTTCCTCATCCACCTAATTTGTTTTCATAGTTAGTCAGGTATTGTTTATCCTTGACTTACACTCAGCTAAGCCACTGCTAATATACTGTGGTCAGCTCTTGAGTATACGAAGTCCTTTTACCGTTTGCTATGCTACTGTTGTTGTGTCATTTCAGGAGTAACTCAAAATTTTTGACCAGTCAAAGTGAAGCAGTGCGCTCTTAAAATTGCCTAACTAATTCATTAGCGGCAATTTTAGGGGGTTATTGAGTTGTCGAAAAAGCCAGCTTATTTCAAGAGCGGCTATTCAATAAACCCCTCATCGCACGTAATATTCTCAACTGATAGCAATGGGTAATGGTTGTTCGATTAACCTGTGGTCTACTACAACAAAAAGCCGCTCCACTTTAAATGGAGCGGCTTTTTTGGTTCGATAATTCTTCCCCCTCGGTTGGGGTTAAGCTGGTCAGGAGCCTAACTTTTACACCCCTATAGCCTGTATTTCCAACTACTGGCTACAGCTCAAACTCCTTCACCTTCGCGTCCGGCACAAAGAACTTCTGCGGGTCGAACTCCTCCAAAGGCCTGCCTTCGGCTACTCTGTCCGCCCAGTCCTTGTTGGCGAGCGCCGCCTTGCCGGGTGTGACCACGTCCACCTCCCCGCTCTCGAGCATCTTCTCCCCCTGCCCAGGGGTGTTCAGGTTGCCGTTCACCACCACCGGCAGCCCCCGTGCTTTTTCGCCAGAGCTGCCAGCGTGGGACCGCCTTCCTTGAAAGCCGGCTGGTCGGCGTGGTACTCCGTCACGTGGATGAAGTCCAGGCCCGCTTGACCCAGGGCGGAGAATATAACCTCGTCGTCCTCCTTCCCGCCGGCCCACTTGTGCGTGTAGTCGTTGACCTTGCTCTGGGAAATTCTTATCCCCACAAGGAAGCCCTCGCCTACCGCCTCGCGGCAGGCCTGCGCCGTCTCCACGAGCAGCCGAACCCTGTTCTCCGTGCCGCCGCCGTACACATCCTCTCGCCGGTTGGTGTAGTCGGTCAGGAACTGGTCCAGCACATAGCCGTTCGCGCCGTGGATCTCAACGCCGTCGAAGCCGGCCTCTCTGGCGTTCAAGATCAACTTTTAAGAGCCAAAGCAAATCGATGAATTCGCCGCCGCCAACTTCGATGTTCTTAGAGAAAGAAGAAAAAAACACCGATCCATGTAAGGGCAGTCACCGGGCATTGTGAAACTTGAACCGTCCCGGGTTTACAGCACGGGACGGTTCATGTTTAATCTTTGTAGTCTCGGCCATAATAGTGCAGCCACCTAATCCTTTCCCTGAATGCTTAAAGCTGTAGAACCCCGGATGCGTTCTCTTCTATTGTTAGCAGAAGCTCCTGAAGCTCCTTCTCTGTAGAGAGCGGGTTCATGAGGGAGACGCGCAGGTAGAGCTCCCCGTTCAAAACTGTCTGCACAATATAGAATCTCCCCTCTTCAAGCAAAGCCTTACGGATAGCCAGGTTTAACTTGCTAAGGTCACCTTCCGCTGCGGTAAACCGGAAGCAGACGATATTGCACTGTGGCTCATAAGCCAACTCCAGGTTTTCGTTCGCCCTGATCATATCTGCGAACCTTTCAGCCAACCCATAAAGCCGTTCTATGTTTTCCTTAAAAACCTCGTCCCCATACGTTCTGGAGATAGTGTAGACATTCAGGGCCGACATGGCTTTCGTGCATTCGAAGGTGCGCTTGCCGCCGTTGTACCACTCCTCTGTGTTCTGATCTGTCCAGAGGTACTGCGCCCGCTGCGAGAAGGTCTTGTAGGCATCGCCACCGCTTTTAAATAGCACAGCCGTTGAAAGTGACGGCGTCATCATCATCTTGTGGTAATCCACCACCACTGAGTCTGCTTCCTCAATACCCGCCACCAGGTGCCTGTACTTTGGGGAGAAGGCTGCCGGTGCTCCGTGGGCCCCATCCACATGGAACCAGATATTATACTTCCTGCTGAAAGCGGCAATGGCTCTTAGGTCATCATAAGAGCCTGTGGAAGTAGAGCCTGCGCAACCGATCACACTGACAACCTGCTTCCCCTCTGATAGGGCCTGCTGGTAATATTGCTCCAGCAGCTCGGTGCGCATCTGGAATTTCTCATTCACAGGTACCTTAATAATGCCTGCTGCTCCCAAACCCATGATGCGGGCAGAACGGTCGATACAGTAATGCGCCTCTTCCGATACCAAAACAGCAAGTTGCTGACCATCCTCATAACCGTTGTGCCAAATGTCTGTGGCAGCTGCCCTTGCCGCCAGCAATGCCGTCAGGTTACCCAAAGACCCACCGGAGGTAATAAAACCTGAGGTCTCCCTGCCAAAGCCCAGCTTTTGCGCCAGGTGCTCCGTGAGCACCTTTTCCAAAGTGTTACCCACCATGCCCATTTCATAAACGCCCATCCCCTGGTTCAAAAGGGCTGTAAGGGCTGCCGATAGTACGGTAACAGGTAGAGTCGGAGTAGTTTGGTGACCTAGGTACCGCTTGCGGTGCACCTGAATGGAGCGGTCCATCACCCTCTCGAAGAGATCAAGAGGATCCGCCAGGTTTGGTTTTCGGAAATCCTTCTGCCAGTAATCCAACTGCTCTTTCGGACTCTGCCACGGAATCGCCTGAATCTCTGCTCTGTCTGACGTGGCCTCCGACAGGTAATCCGCCATCATGTCGATGAGCGCATGCCCCTTTTTGCGAAAGGTCTCAATGTCGTATGCTTTATCTAATATATTGTCCATGTAAGTTAAGTCTGTTGTTTACTGCAAAGAAACGAAGGAGTGCCTTGCTGAAAAAGAAAGTGTTCATTTTCACCTGCCCCCACGTGGCTACCTAAATAAGTTCTTCAAATAAGGTGTTCATTCCTCCTTTACACTGCAGCTAATGTATTACCTCCTCCATACAATTTCTGCGAAATATTAAGCGTATCTGGCTAACTGATAGCCTGCTCAGTGTCTCTGATCAAATCCGTAACATCCTCTATTCCCACCGAAAGCCGCAACAGGCTACCGGTTATCCCCTGCTCCAAGCGCTCTTCTTCCGTTAAGCTTGCGTGGGAGGAGGTAGAGGGCTGGCAGATGGTGGTTTCCACTCCGCCCAAACTCAGAGCCGGGATGATCAGCTGCAGCCTGCTTAAAAACGTTTCCGTCTGCCCTGCATTTTTCAACTCAAAAGATAGCATCCCCCCGAAGCTACCGTTCATTTGACTGGCAGCCACAGCATGGTTCGGGTGAGTCTCCAACCCAGGATAATACACCTTCTCTATTGCCGGATTCTCCTGTAAAGCCCTGGCCATTTTCATGGCATTGTCGCTTTGCTTCTCCACCCGAAGGGCGAGTGTTTTCAGGCTCCGCTCAATCAGGTAGCAGTCCAGGCCATTCAAACTCCCTCCAAAATTCAGAGCACTCTGATAGATAATATCATTTAGCTTCTGAGAGGTAACCAATGCACCAAAGCACAGGTCATGGTGCCCTCCCAAGTACTTGGTCCCGCTGTGAACAACAATATCGATCCCTAGTGAGATAGGGTTCTGTATAATTGGTGTGGCAAAGGTATTGTCTACTATGGATATCAGGTTATGCTTTTTAGCTACCCTGCCAACGGCCTCCAGGTCAACCACAGAAAGCAAGGGGTTGGAGGGAGTCTCTGTGTAAATAACTTTGGTGTTTTCTCTGATCCTGGACGCGACCTCCCCCATATCGGCATTGGAGATGAAATCAAACGCGATGTTGTATTTAGGAAACTCCTCCAAAATCAGCTTCGCGGTGCCCCCGTAAATCTCCTTTGAAAAAAGGGCATGGTCTCCGGCTTTGAGAAAAGAAAACAGAACAGTGGAGATGGCTGCTGTTCCTGAGCTGAAGAGCAAGCCGGCCTCCCCCTCCTCTAGCCTGCAGAGCTTGTCTACTATTAATTTCTGGTTTCCCGTGTTATAATTTCTGGGATACAGAATTTCATCATAGCCAATGTACCTGTTGGCGGTAGATGTATAGATGGGGGTGTTCACTCCCTGGTCTTGCTGCTGGCTATGAACACAGGCTGTTTCTCTACTAAACATGAGATTATATGTTTGACAGGCTTTTGCAGTCTACTCTTCTACTTCTAAGGTCACCTCTATTTCAACGGCTATACCACCGGGCAGAGAACCCATGCCAACCGCCGTTCGCACATGCTTCCCTTTTTCCCCGAACACCTCCACCATCAGGTCAGAAAAACCGTTGATCACTTTCGGGTGATCCGCAAAACCCTCCGTGGCGTTCACCATCCCCAGCACTCTCACGATCCTCTTTACCCGACTAAGCTCACCGAGTGCATACTTGATAGTGGCCAGCACACAGACTCCCGCATTACGGGCAGCCTGGTAGCCTTGCTCCACCGTCAGGTCTTTTCCCAGTTTTCCGATGTCAACGGCAGTCGGGGCTCCGCAATAGGCGTGCCCTGACAGATATAACAGGTTCCCTGCCTGAACATGCGTTACATAGTTGGCAACGGGTTTAACAGGTGCAGGGAGTTCTATTCCCATTTTTTTTAAACGTTCTTCCGGATTGGTCATGATGATCTAATTAAGGTAATTATAAAGTACCCAAAGTAAACAATAGTTGTAGAAAATGCAGAACTGCATTGAACAAAGAGCAGCGGGATAAGCTACATAGGTTGTATTTATGGGGTACCTAGGGAGAGCAGTTTCTCCTGACCGATAGACGACAAACCCATTTCCCCCACTTTTGCCTTCAGCTCTTCCTTATTACCATAGCCATACAAAAAACAGTTTACACGAGCTGCAGCCGTTGAATGCACAAAGTCTGAAAATCCAGGATACCTATCACTAAACTGCTCCATGAGCTCCGGTTGCCGTTGCAGTTTGTATTTCTGATGCCGGTTTTCAGCCAGGTAAAACTCCTTGTAGGGGTACGCAGCCGTATATATTCCCCTGCCTGACTGGCTAGCAAGATCTGTTTTTGCCTGATGCAGCAACTGTTCCTGTTCTCCATCATGATAAAAACAGCAGACATATACTGCCTCTTCCAGAATTCCTGAAGTGGGTTGTGGTGCCGGAAGAAAAAAGATAGCAGCTCCTGATAGCTTAGGTTGCGAGGATTATAATCTAGCTGTACTGTTTCGATATGGTCAGCCAGGTGCCAGTAGGTGGGGTTACTGGTACTGCCACCCGCATAGCCCACTCTTGTCCGGATAACACCTTCTAAAGAACCAAAGAGTGCATCCGGCTTCCAAAAGCACCCCATCGCGAATGTCGCCGTCTCAAATTCTTTAACGGCGGGTGAATTTATATAGTTATCTTTTGTGCTTCCGGTGTCTGTCATGGTCATATTGTTGCCGCCTCTTCCCGCTTCATTTGCTCATATACTAGTGCTACAGCACACAATTAGCTTTTGCTTAAACCAACGTTGCTCAGGTTCCCTTCTTTTCCTCTACAAAATGCATCTAATCAGAAGTAACTTTATTTAGTAAATAGATAACTCTGTCAGTAGCAGTACCTAGTATAAGATGTGCGACAAAGCCTCTCGCGTGTGCCTGCCATGGATAAGCGAAAGGCCCCGAGGCATACCCCATCGCAGGCACGATGATTTCATCAAAACTAATGAATAACCCAACCCCATAAAGCGGGCCCCTCCAGAAGCCATACTTTTTCAGGCGATGCCTCCAGAGGGCGTAGAGGACTCCTGGCGCAATTCCCATACAATAATGGATACTCCTGCCAACAATGTACTGCTGCTTCTGAGGCAAGTTGATGTTCCATGCATCGGTTAAGTGCTTTCCTGCTGCGTTCGGGGCATACCGGCCTCCCTTTTGTGCGGCTCTCTCCTGCACCAACGTAGCAGTATCTGCGTGGCTGTACCAGTACCAGGTGAACCGGTCCATCAGCCACACCCCAACAGCTCCAGCTATGGCCCCTTTCATTAAGCGGTCCATGATGATTCCCATACTTCTTAACGCTCCCCCTATGCTGGCAGCGCCTCATCCAAACCCCTCAACACGCCGTCAGTTACCATGCCTACTGCCAGGTGGCCGGCCAACCCTCTGACGTGTGCCTGCCATGGGTAAGCCATAGGCCCGGAGGACAGACCCAGTGCAGGAGCCAGTATCTCATCCATTACCACAAACAAGCCGAATCCGTACAATGCTCCCATCCCAGTATCTAACCCTTTTACCTTGTGCCTGAGCACGCCATAGAGCATACCTGGCGCCATCCCGAGGAAGTAGTGCACGCCCCTTCCGGCCATCCACCGCTGCTTGTCCGTCAGCTCCTCCCCTGTCGCCTCGAGCACTTTGTCTACAGCCACGTCCGCCACGTACTTTCCGTGCACCTGCGCCTTTTTCTCCTGCAAATAAGCTTTCGGATCTTCGTTCTTGTACATATACCATGTTATCCTATCCATCACCCAAACGGAAACCGCTCCGGCAATGGCACCTTTAACTAATTCTGCTGCTATATTTTTTGACCCTCTTGACATGTAGAAATATTGAAAAATGAATATCTGTTTACTTGTTGTTAAACAACTTATACTACGGCCCCAACAGGTCGCGGTTTAAATATTTCCTATGGTGGCGGCTTTGCCGAAAGAGTACAACCTCTGCTTTAACCTTACGCCTGCAGGGCCGTTCTTAGCATTAGAAACAGTGAACAACAGCAACCACAGAGAATAAGCCATGAAAAAAAAAGATAAAAGAGGCCAGGTAATGGTTGTCACCGGCGCCACCAGCGGCATTGGTAGAGCTACAGCCCTTGAGTGGGCCAGGCGCGGGGGAAATGTTGTGCTGGCCGCGCGCAGCAGGAATGTACTTGAAGAGGTGGCATCAAAGTGCGAGACCTACGGAGGGAAAGCACATGTGGTGCAGACAGATGTGACAAAGGAGGAGGAAGTAGAGAGTCTGGCAGCAGAAGCGGTGAATGCTTTTGGCAAAATAGACGTGTGGCTTAATGACGCGGCAGTATTAATTTTCGGTGAGTTCACGCAAATACCTACAGAAGACTTCCGGAGGATATTGGAAACAAACCTTTTCGGATTCATTTATGGTGCACGGGCAGCAGTACGCCAGTTCTATAAACAAGATTACGGCACACTCATCAACATGGGCTCTGTCTCTGGTATTGTTGGCCAGCCATATTCTGTGCCATATAGTGTCAGTAAAGGGGCAATCCGGAGCCTGAGTTTATCGCTGGGTCAGGAGCTGGAAGGTCACGAACACATCCATGTCTGCACCGTTCACCCTTCTATCGTTGACACTCCCGTTTATGACTTGGCAGCTAACTATACTGGCAGGGCTATAAACCCACCCACTTCTGCAACGCCTCCACAGGAGGTTGTCGAAGCCATCATTAAACTAACAAAAAAACCAAAAAGAGAAGTATTTGTTGGAAAGCTAAATCTGCAAATGCGACTTGGCAGAACACTCTCTCCGAAGCTGTTTGACAAGGCCATGCGAAAGGTGATAGAGGAGTTTGAGCTAACAGAAGAGTATGCTCCTGAAACTAAAGGCAACCTGTTTAAACCTAATCCCCGTCTGGCTGCCGTAAAGGGTGGCTGGTTAAAGCTGGAGAAAGAAGGTGAGCGAAGAACCATCAGAAAAAGCGCAGGAAAGGCAGCCTTGATTACAGGACTTATCGTAGGTATCGGGTGGCTGCTCAAAAAGAAATAAAGGTGCTTTATCTAAAGACAAACAAAGAGTTTTGAAGGATGTTGTAATTGTAGGAGGCGGCCTGGCAGGTCTTGTAAGCGCACTGGGTCTGGCTAAGGCTGGGCTGCAGGTAACACTTGTGGAGAAAAAGGCCTACCCCTTTCATAAAGTTTGCGGAGAGTATGTTTCCAATGAGGTTCTGCCTTACTTGCAAAGCCTGGGTGTTGACATAAGCTCCCTTAAACCTGCTAACATCAGCCGCTTTTTACTCTCTTCGCCGAAGGGCAATACATTGGAGGCAAAGTTAGATTTAGGTGGGTTTGGTGTCAGTCGCTATACTTTTGATCATTACCTATACCAGCTTGCACAGCAACAGGGAGTACAGTTTATTCTGGAGCGACAGGTGCAGGATGTTACCTTCGGTGGCGATGCGTTTGATGTTGCGTTATCTGGTGGGGAAAGCCTGCACACAGCCGTTGTTTTGGGAGCATACGGGAAGCGCACGAATCTAGACCGCCAGTTAAACCGGCAGTTTTTCAGACAGCGCTCCCCCTACATTGGCGTTAAATACCACATCAGGCACGACTTTCCAAAGGACCTTATCGCATTACTCAATTTTGCCGACGGTTATGCCGGTACTTCAGCTATAGAAGATGACCGCTACTGCCTTTGTTACCTGACCACCCGTGAAAACCTCAAAAAGCACAGGAACATTCCGGCCATGGAACAGGCTATTCTCTACAGAAACCCGCACCTGCGCCAGATTTTTGAAGAGGCGGAGTTTTTGTATGAGCAGCCTGAAGTAATCAACGAGATAACCTTCGCCACGAAAACCGCAGTTGAAAACCATATGCTGATGTGCGGAGATGCGGCCGGCATGATCACGCCACTTTGTGGCAACGGAATGGCGATGGCCATACACTCCGGTAAAATCGCAACCGACCATTTGCTGGCCTTTTTCAGTAATGGCCGTAATCGGCAGGAGATGGAAGTGAACTATAGCCTCGCCTGGAAAAAGAGGTTCGCCAACCGTATGACTGTAGGGCGAACTGTTCAGCGGCTCTTTGGGAGCACCGTTTTATCAGAGATAGCTGTCAGCACCTTAAAATATTTCCCGTTTGCAACACGAAGTGTGATGCGGCAGACCCACGGGGAGCCATTTTAATGCCTCTCCTACGCCTGCTTATCTTATCTTCAATCTCCTGCGTACATACAGTTAAATTCAGGCGAACACAACAACTATAACAATTTCTAGCCAACACCTGTTAAATAAACAATTAACAACCTTTAGTATAGCACATATACTATACCAGTAGAGGTCGCAGCTGCAAAGGCGCATAAATTTTAATGCAATTTTATTTACATGAATACATACATCAGCGCCATAGGCACAGCGAACCCACCGCACAGTATACCGCAGATGCAGATTGCGGATTTTATGGCGTCGGCCCTGGAGTTTAATGAAGACGACACCCGAAGATTGAAAGCCCTTTACCGCTTATCCGGTATTGGCCAGCGCTATACGGTAGTAGAAGATTACACGCGCCAAAACGGGGAGTTCACCTTCTTCCCAAATACCACTAAACTTGAGCCATTCCCAACGGTGCAGCAACGCATGGAGGTCTACCGTGAGCACGCAGGCTCTTTGTCAGAAAAAGCAATACGTAACTGCCTTTCCAGGGTGCCGCAAACTTCCTTGGAAAGTATCACGCACTTGATAACCGTCAGTTGCACCGGAATGTATGCTCCGGGCCTCGGCATTGAACTGGTGGAGCGCCTAGGGCTTTCGCCCTCCACACAACGTACGGCCATCAACTTTATGGGCTGTTATGCGGCCTTCAATGCCATCAAAGTGGCCGATGCTATTTGTAAAGCTGATCCGGCAGCAAAGGTACTGATGGTATGTACTGAGATTTGCACCATCCACTTTCAGAAATACACGGAGCAGGACCACCTGGTATCCAATGCCCTTTTTGGCGATGGTGCGGCGGCGGCTCTGATACAGGCACAGCCAGGCGGGAATGTTAACCTGGAGCTGCAGTCTTTCCATTGCCACCTGGCTTCCGATGGAAAAGAAGAAATGGCCTGGCACATCGGCGTAACAGGATTCGAAATGACCCTCTCCTCCTATGTGCCTGGTCTTATCAAAGAAGGAATCGAGCAGCTAACAAACCAGTTGCTCAAAGGACATAAAACCAACCTGTCCGAAATAAAACTATTTGCCATACACCCGGGCGGTAGGCGCATTCTGGAGGTAATTGAGCAGGAACTGGGCATGAGCCGCGAGGACAACCGTTTTGCCTACCAGGTACTCCGCGACTTTGGGAACATGTCATCAGCTACGGTACTCTTTGTTTTAAAGGCGCTCATGGAAAGTCTGTCGCCAGCAGACCAGGACGAGCCGGTACTTAGCTTTGCCTTCGGCCCCGGTCTTACGCTTGAATCTATGTTATTAAAAGTACATCATGCTGGATAAACGATCTAATGAGCCAGAGATAATGGACGACCTCCAGCTCGGGGGGCAGGAAATGTATCAGACGCTGAAGGAGCTTGAAGTGATCAACAATTACCTGGGCGGCCATAAAGTTGTACTTGATGCGTTAGATAAGCTGGTGGCAAAGCACAAAGACAAATTGCCGCAGCCCCTGCACATTACTGACATTGGCTGTGGCGGCGGCGATACCCTGCTGAATATAGCCAAATGGGCTAAGAATAGAAACATAGCCGTAAAACTTACGGGAGTAGATGCCAACAATTACATTGTGCAGGTAGCCCAGGAACGCTGTAGCCATTTCCCTTTTGTAGAAGTAGAGCAGCACGATGTTTTCTCAGATAGCTTTGCCCAACACAAATACGATGTGCTGGTATGCAGCCTATTTTGCCACCATTTTACGGACCCGCAGCTGGTAAAAATGTTTAGCCAGTTATACCAGCAGGCACAGATGGTTGTCATCATCAACGACCTGCACCGGCACTGGTTTGCCTACCATTCCATCAAATTGCTTACGGCGCTTTTCTCAAAGTCTTACCTTGTAAAGCACGATGGTCCGCTCTCTGTGTGGCGGGCCTTCAAGAGAAGGGAGCTAAACAGTTTAGTGCAAAAGGCCGGCATAGCAAAGTACAGCCTCCACTGGAAGTGGGCTTTCAGGTGGCAGCTGCTGCTAGAGAAAAGCTAATCTTAATAAGTCTCACCTCTGTACTCCGGCTTTAGAGTGAGGTTCAGAAGTCAAATATTTATTTGGGATTCCCAGAATGAGCGAAGTGAGATTTGTACAGGCAGACAACCATTTCTGTTCAATTTAAAATTGCAACTGGTTGGATAACACTTCTTATGTAAAACAAAGGCTTGAAACTTTTTAGCGCCCCCTAACCTAACGTCAAATATTCACTTATTTCGATTAAGTCACTGTTGATAAGGTTCGATAATTCACTCCTTCGGTCGGAGAAGTTAACCTGCCTTCCTTCTTTCATACTTTTCGCTTGTACCATATATGTAGCAGTTGCAGGTGGTTTCACCTAGATTGAGGAATGTAACCCAATCGCCAGCCATCTCAACAGCATCAACCTGAAAACTATCAGGGGAAAGATGTTCAGGACCGCCACCATCAACATGTACCTCAAGAGAGCCAGGGAGCTTCAACTCGTCTGATGGCCCGTACCTTTTCACCGGAGTTCTGAAGAAGCCCCATCTTCTTTACCGCTACTTCATACAGTAGTTGTACTATAGCAAGTAAATGATAGCATTTATAAAAATATAGTTGCACTAATTCGCTAAATATGAAGTTACTGCTGCTACCTTCATGCCCGGTTACTGGCTCTTAGCCAATGCCACATGTTAGTTTAGATTGTTTGTCTGCATGATAGGGTAGTCGGTGGCTACCCTTTTCTTTTGGCTGCCTGTCTGATGCTCGCTAAGTGCTATAGCATCCAACGGTTCACCATCAGTATAAAAGCAACACGCAGCAGCAAGAGAGCTGCAGCTTGGGCAAGGGAAAAGTATACCTTTTCAGGCCATTGTTTTCAGGGGCGGGAATGCCCGAACGGAAGCAGCGGGGGCCGCTTTTCAGTGTAACAAAAGGGGAAAGAAAGAGGAGTCACTTCATGAGCAGCTTAACACCCGATGGTGATTAAGTGCCTTTTATTAGTATCACCGAGGCTTAGGCACGAAAAAGCCTCCCAAGATGGAAGGCTCTTAAGATAATCTATGCAGGTTTACTAAATTAAGTCTTGTTAAATATGCCCCCCTCATGATCAACTGGGGACAAAGAGGGAGACGAAGCCTGTAAGTTTTTATAGTCTGGAAAGTATCGGTAATGCGAAAATGCTCTTACTAACCCCATAACACAAGGTATTCAGCCTATGTACTGTAACATTCATTATTCAGTTACCCTTCCCCTTTTGTATAGCTTATCTGCTCAGGCAATGACATTATATAAGAAGTAAATTGCGAACTTGACATGGTTTGTAACATCAGGTTTCAAGCTGTTTAATTCTTAAATGTGGAAGCTCCTCTTCAAAAGCTCTTTCAGAATAGTAATGGAATAAGAGTGGTACGGTTTTCACTTCCAGGCCTCTCGCACGTGATGTAGGAGGTGCCTTTCTACCGAGCTTCACAGCATCTTGAATAGGCATAGAATGATGGCTCTCAGATTGCATCTTAAATAGTATAGTGCCCTACTGAACATAACAGTAGTTATCAGCCGAGTGCCTTTGCAGTTGGCAGTCCTCTGCTACATGTGCTCTTTTCTGGCTCTTTGTAGCAGGGCCTGGAGGTACTCCAGGTCTTCCTGCGCTGTTATGTCCTTGCCTGAGGCCTCCTCAATGGAGTTCAGCTCCTTTTCCAGAAGGGACCTGTGCTTATCCTGCTCATCGCGTTCGCTTATTTTACTGATTAGCTCAACCAGGCGTGTCTGCACGGTTACATCCTTTGTGGAGTAGGCGCGGATGCTGGCTGAGCACATATAGAATATCTTCTCGAAAGGGATAGGCCCGTAAATAAGGCATGGCGTGCCATCCTCATGCTTTACCACCTTAAGCTGCCCGCCCAGTTGCTGCAGCCTGCAGAGCAGGTCCATGAGGCAGTCTATCGCCTGTATAGCCGTACCTGGGTCATTCACGCCCGGGCTCAGGGCCTTTACGGCTATTTCTGTTAAGTGCTTAAAGCCGTAGATAAAGTTCTCCACCACATTTTCCTGGTGCCGGAGTATCACATTCTCCTCCAGTAGTTCCTGTGTCCTATCATCCAGGGGCCTGTTGATTTTAAGAAAAGGATCCCCCTTCAGCAGGTACATTCCCTGGTCTTTCAGAAACCGTATCTTCAGGCCCAGTTTTTTAGAACCCTTCATGATATCTTCTGTTGTGACTTTATCAAAGTACCCCGAGTCCCATGCCTTCACAACATGGAATTCCTCCTCCTCTTCGAACTTTTCCTGGTAACTCCCACTGCTGAGCTCCCTGTCCAGCACGTCCCTTGTGTTGCGGTAGATGTTGTTGATGATGTTCCCTATCTGGATTTCATTCGAGATCTTATGAATGAAATAGATAAAGCAGATAAGGCTGGCAAAGCCTAGGAACACGCTCAGGACAACTGACAGAGGAGGCACCTCCGGCCCTGAAGGCATTGTCCCGACATTGCTGAGCACGACAATAATAAAACATATGGAGCCGATGATGGTGCCTAGCACGACCTGGCTCCCTCTCCTGCTGACCAGATCCGGCAGCAGCCTGGGGGAGAAGGTGGCTGTAACCTGGGAGAGCACAATCATCACCATGGCGAAGGTAAAGGTCACAAGGGTGATGAGCCCCGTCAGCAGCGCCGAGAGAAGACTGCGGGCTGTATCCGCATTGTCTACCCGAAGGAAGGATACCTCGTCTACCAGGGAGCCCCCAACAGAAATTCTATCCAGGTAACTGGTAACCCACGAGAGCGCCAGCAGACAGAAAGCTATCACCATAGGGTAAAAAGCAATGCTGGTGGTGATCTGCATGTATGCTTTTTTGACATCGTACTTTACCTTTGCAGTATCCATAGCATATAAGTGTAAAAACGAACAGGGCGCCTTAGTTGTAGGGTTGCCAGAAAAGAGGCAGGGAAAACAGTATTTACTGGCACATGTAGCTGTTCATGTTTCCGGCTGGTGGTTAGGTAACAGGAAAACGCAGCAATCAGGCTCCGGGTTTATCTTTTAGCAGTGCCAGCATCACAGAGAACCGTCAACGGTGGCCAGTCAGGGGCTGCTGGCTTTGCTGGTTACCACCGCCATGATCTTGCTGGCAGGAGTCTGTGTGGCACTGTTCACGGAGCCTCCCGTTGGCTGGCACCATTTCGGCACGCCGCTGTCAGGCTTCATACTGGCCTCCGTTATCGGCGTCGCCGCGGGGCTGGGCGCCGGAGACGACGCTGGGCGGAGGGAACTGGTGGGGCTTGCCGCCACGGCGCATATCTCTGTTTACCCGGCCCGGTTCGGGCTCAAGCTCATCTTCGGTTTCGATCAGGGGGACAAGTGGACGGAGCACCTGCTCACCTTCGGCATCAATGTCACCTCTCTGACCGTTGCCGCCTGATACCTTCGCCCTCATGGGCATGAAGGGCGAAGGTATCAGGCGGTTCGTAAGCAAGATGAAAAAGTAAAGGGAATTAGAGGACACCTCTAAAGAAACCGCAGAAAGGCGTTGGAAAAGAGCCTGCTTAAGAACGCCTTCCTGCTGCTTATTTATTCAAAAGGTTGACTTTCTGACCTATGGGACTAGACATATATAACGGGAAGCGCAACTTCAGCCAGACACCGGAACCGGAGGGACGGGAAGAGAAAAGCAGCGACGCGCTGCGCTTCGTGGTGCAGCGTCCCTCTGTACACGGAGGCATTACGCATTTGTGCCCTGGTACTTTCTGCAGGCCTCCTCGCACTCGCGGCATATCCTGGCGCAGTGCATGGTCTCCTGCTCTTCCTCTGTGTGGTTCTCGCAGATATCGGCGCACTTCCTGCAGACCTCTGCGCAAAGTTCGGTCATGCGCTGAGCGAAGTCCGAGCCGGATGCCACAAAGCTTGCTGTCACGCGGCAGATTTTAGCGCAGTCCCGGCACGCTCTCAGCGCACGCACCAGCGCGTCAGTTCTGTCATCTTCCAGGCACATGTCAAAGCAGTGGTCGCATTCATCGGCGCACTGCGCTAAAATCTGCAGCAGGTCTTTGTGGGGGCTGTTGTTGTGTTCATGGTTGTGGTTCATAGCTTATGTGGTTTTACAGTTAATAATTTGCTTAGGGCCAAGAGGCTTATCTAAAGATAACGTGCTCACTCCAGCTTGGTTGAGAGGCTATCCTTATGCCTTCTCGGCTTTTATTTATTTTGCTGCCGCAAGGGTGCCGGACTATGCTCGTACTGTGATTGCCCCGAAAAACGAGGGGATTCGGAGGCAAAGGCAGCGTGTGCACTAATTTTTTCTCTTCTCCCTGCTGCCATGTCTGCCTATGAACCCTATAGAGGAAACAAGCCATTGTCCAACAAGCCAAACAACGTCTAGCACTATCCATGGGCGGCAGAGTAGCTTTAGCAGTAGTGTGTGTGAGTTCATAGCATTTTAAACGAGCAGTTAACCTAAGGGGACCACCTTTGTTCATCATGTACACAAAATTAAGCGGCCTCTTGCGGTAAGTTCTAGTCCCGGAAAAGGTGGAATTTTTGAGCTGAAGGTGGAGGTTAGCTTGTTTGGTCGAGTCAACACCTATTTCGTC
Source organism: Pontibacter diazotrophicus (assembly GCF_003367245.1). GTDB lineage: Bacteria > Bacteroidota > Bacteroidia > Cytophagales > Hymenobacteraceae > Pontibacter > Pontibacter diazotrophicus. Next base: position 28,261 of record NZ_QRGR01000044.1, read on the forward strand.
GGCCTGCATGCTAACCGCAACAAGGCGCAACATGGAAGCGCAACACCGCTTTGAGCAGCCCTATTGGCTGAAAACAGCCAGCATGCGACCCCTGTTTAAAGGCTATTTTGTCGGCAAAGGTGCTTTTGCCTGCTTTTACAGCTGTTATTTTGGACACGAATGCCTCAGGTTACTTTACCTTCTGTTTTGCCGGTTCTAGCAACGTCTTGTTGCAGCCAAGTACAGCATTGCTATAGCCTGTTTGCCAGCTCTTCGTAACCCACAGCTCTCTGTCCCGCTAAACGGCCATTTTACAAGTACAAAATCCGGGGAGGGACTTGAGACAGGCTATGATTAGACAGCAACACGGTGCAACGGGCAGTGTTGCTGTGGTGTTGCTCCAGGACAACATGATTAGCCTTAAGACTCCCGAAACTGCTTTCAAGACATCTGGAATAGAGCCTTCATGTGCTCTCAATGATGATTCCGCTCAAATACAGCGCTTGCAACGCCGGTTTAGCAGGCTGTTGCTTCATATTGCTCATCTGTTGTTGCGCCGTATTGCAGGACGTTGCGATTGTACTGGAACACGTGGTGATGGTGAGACGGCTGTGTGAGGGGGCATACAAGAGAGCTGAAGCAGTCCTAACTTATTTTGCCGCCTCTTTAAAGGGAGGCTGTTGTTTTACAGCCTGAACGCGGCCGGCTGCCTGTTAATGGTTAATTAAGTTCTATATTTTAAAAGAAAAATATAGGAATACCTGAACAAAGGAGGCTGGTTTGAAGTATATATTTTATTATCTTAATAAATATATATTATAATACGTGCCTTCCAGGGCATGCCCCCTATGAGACGCAGAACTCCAACAAACCCAGTAGACCAATATATCGCTTCGCTCGCACCTGAAAAGCAGGAGCTGGCAAAGGAAGTAAGGCGAATTGTTGCCGCCTCTGTCGCGCATCTGCAGGAAACTGTCCGGTGGGACTGCGCCTGCTATTTTTTCCATGGCCCTGTCTGTTACTTCGCCCCCTCGCGTGGCGGGATCCACTTCGGCTTTTTCCGCGGCAGGGAGCTCTCTGACCCGAAGCGCCGGCTTATGAGCCGCAACAGTCTGTACCTACACATAAAGGTGCGCTCGCTGCAGGATATCGATGAGAAATACTTCGGTGACCTGGTCCGCCAGGCGGTGCTCCTGAACCGCGCTTAAACACACCCATTGGGCGTTTGAGAAAGGTTTGTTGAGTCAGTTGACTTGGCCTGTACTCCATTGGGATTTGCTGGCTCCGTTGAAGTGCTGTCTCAGAATTTGGGGGTATAGTGGGATCAACCCTGCTTCTTTTAGCTGTCCCTTATCAGTACTGTGATGGTTTGCTGCTTGTTTGCTACCGGAGGCTTGTTTTGCGTTTGCCCTGGTTTGCCGGATGCTTACAAGCTGGCTGTAGGGTAGCTGCAACAAAGTACAATATGGAAATGCAACAATGAGAAACCGTCTCGTCCAGAGATACTTCATATAACAGCGAAACATCATCTACTGGAGAACCCATGGATAGGAATGATCCCCATGCCAGAAAGATGAGCCCCACTGGCTTGCGGGAATTCTCGTATCGAACATGGTTCTTCAATGGTAGCCATGGCAATAAGTCCAGAGTCTCTCCCTGGCGTGTTGCCACCGGTGTCTCCGTCAATAAGAGCGTGACCAAAGGGCCTTATTCTTAATTGTAAGAAAGCTTCTATCCTTCTACAGGGACTTTAATGGTTATGGAGGATCCACCAGCTTTAGGGGAGGTGATGGCAAGGCTACCATTCAAGAGCTTTACACGGTCTTCGATTGTCCTTATCCCCAGCCCGGTTGTTTCGCTTTTCTTGTATCTAAAGCCTCTCCCATTGTCGCGGACCTGTAACACGACCTGCTTCCGTTTCCGGGAGAACTGCAGGCTCGCCTCCGTAGCCTGTGCATGTTTCACGATGTTGTTGACCAGTTCCTGGCTGATGCGGTAAAGGGCTAGCTCCAGGTAAGATTCCAGTCTCCCCTCCAACCCTTCTACCTGGCAGCGTATATGAAAGGAGCTCTGGTCATACCTCCTGCACAGATCATGAAGGGCTTCCTCCAAACCAAATTCCTTCAGTACGATCGGGACAAGTTCGTGTGAAACTCTGCTGGTCTCATTGATAGCCTCTGTCAGCAGTTCTTCAGTACGTTTGACGGCTGATTCCGGCACTTGCCGCGCTACCTGGTCCAGGTTTAGCTTGGTGGCGTACAGAAGCTGGCCGATTCCGTTGTGCAGGGACTCCGATATTCTCCTTCTTTCCTCTTCCTGGGCCTCCAGTATGGCCAACAACAGGCCCTTCTGCTGATCCAGCCGAAGTTCCAGGTTTTCTTGCTCCAGTTGCTTTATTTCGGATATGTCCAGGTTAACACCCAGCGTCTTCTTGCCCCTTCCCTGCTTGTCCCGCAGCAGGACAGCCTTTACCCTCATGGTGACTACCTGACTGTTGGGTCTGATGCGTATGGTTTCCTCCAAAGGCTCTTGACTTTCCCGGAAGTGATGCACTATTCTTTCCGCCACAGGGCGATCTTCTTCTATCACATAGTCCAGGTAGAGCTCCGGCTTTACCGGGCTGCCTTCCGGTATACCAAAGAGGCGGTACATGCCCTTTGACCAGTGGAGTGCTCCGGTGTCAATGTCATACTCCCAGCTGCCTATGCGCGCTGTTT
>NZ_QRGR01000045.1 GCF_003367245.1 Pontibacter diazotrophicus
CGGATGATAAATTGCTCAGCTTTCTCGAAAGCCTATAGATTATGCCGCATGCCCGCACCGGAAAAGCACTAAAACAAACACCCAGCCTATCTGGTGCGGCATAATCTTTTCTGCGGCATTATGAATGAGTTCATGGAAGAGCGTTGCGTGGTAGGCGTGGGGAGAAACAAAGCACTTCAGCTCCGGCAGCTGCACCCGGTCACTGACGGGAGCATAGTAGGCCTGCGCGCCGCCGTGCCCGATGTGGGGGCGCGGCATAGGATAATTCTCCACCACGCGCTGGCAAGTCTCTATCACCTGCAGCTCTGTGCGCTCCTCGGCTGCAGGCAGGGCAAAGTCCACGCCCGCTATCTGGTCAATGTTGAACACCGTCCAGATAAAGGGGACAAACTTTCTTCCAGACCCCTCTTTCTCCTCCTCTTCCTGCTCTGCAGTGTTATCTCCTGCTTTCTCCTCTCTAATTTTCCAGTAGATGATAGGGGTGCCTTTCTCACCTTTCTTCACGCACCCGCCCAGTTCTTTGGCCTGCCGGAAGGTAAGGAAGTAAGGCGTGGTGAAGTGCCTCTCTTCGGTGATGTAGTGGAGGTAAAAAGCATTGAAGCCTTCGTAATGTCGGCCGGACAGGTAATTCTTCGGGAGGCCGTAGGAGGTCCAAGGTTTCTGCCAGGGCACCTTGCCCTGCTCTAGCTGCGTGACTACTTCGTTTGTTACCTGCTCAGCCAATTGATTGAATTTTTCGAATGCGTTCATAGGAATGGAATTTGGTGGATGTATGAAATAAGTACTATTCTGTATGATGGTAATAAAAGCTTCGCTGCTTGCTTAGCCATTGGCGGCCTGCTCTCCTGTGGGCTCTTTCCGGATGTTTAACCGGCCGCTTCCCTGCAGCAGGGCGTCACGCATCCGTCGCAAATCGGAGAGCAGGCTGGCGTAGTGCTCCCCGTAGGTGCCGGCATCGCGGACCAGGTACTCTGCCAGCAGCGTGTACACCTCGTCCAGGGAGCGGGCCATCTCCAGCGGGTTGTCCTCTCGAGTGAGCACCTGGAGCAGGGGGGAGATGTCAAACGTGCTTTCTGCGGCACGACTATTCGTTGCAAGCCTGTAAAAGGGCTTCTTTATTTCCGGGGATGGTGTGGATTGTTCCATGCTCTCTATTTCCTGTTGAGGTATCTTTCTTTTAGTTCTGCTAGCCTGGCTATGGCCTGCTCTAGAGTCCAGGTGAAGCGCACCAAGCAGATGTCAGCGGCCTCTCTGTTGGTCATCAGACCCGCCTCCCGCAGCTTCAGGATGTTGCTCCAAACCTGCTGCTGTACTGCCTGCAGCGGCAGGTCTTCAGATGCTATCTCTTGCGCTGGCTTCTCTTGGTACTGCCGGGTATCGTTGAGTTTCATTGCCTCCAGGAACTCACTGGCCCAGGCCTCGTGTGTCTCCCGCTCTGCTTCCGTAAAAGCATCGCAGTAAATCCAGGCCCCGTTGCGATAGATTTTCACCTCCCGCATCTTCACGCGCTCCGCAGTCTTGTAGGTCTTGAAGCCAACAGTGTACTTTGCTCCCTGTTGACTGTTTTCGTGCTGTGTTGAGGTAGTTCCCATAGAAATTGCTTAGAGGCTGTGACGGATAAATAAAACTCTGCTCTGAAGGATATGCGTCAGGTCCTGCACACGCCCGCGCTCGTCCGTAGACTGCAGTGTCTGGGCTCCTTTGCTAATGGCTACCTTCACCGCGCGCTGCCTGGTGGTGTAGTCGAGGGTATGGGCCTTGCAGATTAGCTGCCCTTCTTTGGTTTGGAAGGTTGCTTTCATGATCAAATGTCTTATATATACCCAAGAGTTTGGGGAAATAAAAAAGGCTTTTCCTTTCCTTCTATATAATATAATACGCAAAAGACTAGAATTATATTTGGTATACCCAAGAGATTTATTAAAAAAATATCTACTCTTTTTTCTTCTTCTTGCCCTTGTATTGGATAGGGTAGTCAATCAGCTTCTCCGGCGGAAACTTCTCTGTGTCAACATATCGCTTTTCTTTACCGTCCAGGGACTGCTCAACATGCACCTCTAACTGGCCCCGCTCTATGCGTTGATATATAGCAGAATCCGACACACCGCAGAGTTGCGCGTATTTGTACGGTGTTACGAATCGAGGATGTGCTTTGTCTGCCATTTGATGCGGTTTACGCAAAGCTATATAATATGTTAGGTGTACACAAGATATGTTTCAGCAATTGCTATATTTGACTTATCGCTTTCTTTCCTCTTTTTTAAATTTAAATTATAATTCTCAGGCATGATTAAAGTCAAACACCCGGAGGCGCACTGCAACCGAACACAGGAGGCAACAATTACGCAGCTACCTGAGAACCAGCAGCGCTTTCAGGAGCTTTTCTTCAGCTATGGCAACGCTGTCTACCGCTATCACCAGGAGGCGGCAGCGCACGAGCCTACGCACCAGGATTACGAGGAGTGGCTGGAAGGCCTGCCGGAGAACGTCTCCAGGGGTATGGCCGCTAAAGGATTTGAATGGTGCCGCACCGTGCTCAGCTTCACCAGGTACGTTCAGGAAAAGAACGATGTGGGGCAGGAGGAGTACGTGCGCGGTCTGATGGGAGAGGAGGAGTTTGAGGAGTACAAGGCGTTAACGGTATAGCTTGCTTCCTTTTCCCTTTTGTAGTAATAATCGTTTACCCAGTAATATGGTATTATTAGATTTACCCTGTACGTCTAGTAATACAATCTTTGTCTTTTTGTTCTTTCTTCAACTATAGTAGGGAGGCGCTTGCTTTGCGCGGGTAGGAAAATCACTGTTATGACAGCTGCAGAACGCAGCGCAGCGCAGAGAGGCAGATGGCGGAAGGGTGACCAACGACGGGAAGCTCTCTGGCAAATGAGCAGCATTTGGCCGAGTGCTGGACGTTGGAGCAAAACTTGCAGGGGAGGGGCTGCCTTTCTCGCTAGACATATGGCAGGCAGTAACGTTTTTAAAACGTTATAAGCTGTCATCCTGACAGACTGCCCTGCGCAGCCAGGGATTTGAGAAATCAATAAGTCAAAAGGAGAATAGAACCTACAGGGAATAGCCATCTGGTGTCGGCAGGGGAGGAGGTAAAAGCTGGACAGGGTAAGACTTCGAAGAAGCACATATACACTATTGCAGATTTAGCTATAGGTCATGCATAAAAATTTATGGGCTACAAAAGGTATAATCAATGACAGTTTTTTAGACAAGATGTATGCCTTATCACAGGCAGTGTTTTGCATTACCTGCTTGCGAATGCACTAAGGCGGGTAGATATGATTTCCAAAACAGTTACTACTTCCTCCGGGGCTGGCAGCGTACCATACACGAGTGAGCGGAATTCCTGCTGGTATGTAGTCTCTAAAGAGTTCCAGGTTCCTCTCACATCTGTAAACAGCAGGCAAGCATCCAGTGGCTGCATAGCCCAGTCCCCCTGAAACTCGCTATTGCGGGCATCATCAGCCTGCACGGCCCAAATCATCTCGAAGAAGTTCTCGCTGTGCAGAAAAGTGGCCACTGCAGGCGCTTTCAGCATGGCGTGCAGGTCATAGACATGGCGGATCTTACTACCCAACTCAGCTACCGGGTCATCGGCATAAGATGCCCGCACCAGGGCCAGCACCTTCTCGGTGAAGGTGCGCTCCAGGCTCACCACATTCACCTCAAAGGGAGCCAGACCGTACTGGCGGATCAGGTCCAGCAAGTTACGCTGGGCCATAAACTGGCTGATGTAGGTCTTGATTGGCATGCGCTGGTGCGGATATGGACTGGCGAAGGAGTTTATTTCCACCAGAATCTTGTCAGTTGCCTGCCCATAGTCTCCCTGCACAGTGGCTCTGTAATCATGTAGCGTTTTGCGGAAGCGGGAGCCTTTACTGGTCCGGTACGGGTCATCTACCTCGACCATGTCCTTTGTTATCTCTTTTGAGATTTTGCGGATCAGCTGCATGACCTGGTTGTTTGTCATGCCTTCGTCGGCGTTGATGGCCAGGTCGATATCCTCAGAAAAGCGCTCAATCAGGTTGTAGGCCTTAGAGAGGGAGGTGCCGCCCTTGAAGATGGCCTGCTCCACGTAGGGGGAGTGGGCCAGGCGGTAAAGCACTAGCGTCACCCAGTAGTCCTTCTCCACATACACATCCCTAATCTGCAGGGCCTCTGCCGTGGCCGTAATAGCATCCCAGAACACCTCCGGGTTTTGGTGCAGGTTCATATGATATTCCAGTCCTTTGTGTTGGATAAGATGCTCTCGCTAATGCCCAGTTTGTATTTAGTCAGCGGGTTGAGCGACTGCCTTAGCCTATCCGCCTCCTGTGCATAGCCCAGCTGCTCCAACAAGGCTCCCAGCAAGGCACGGGTGGCGGGGTTGTAGTCCAGCGCCAGCTCTATGAGCCGATCCATGTCACGTTCGGCTAATTTTCTGATATACTCAAGCAGAATGAGGATCGTCTTCTCGCTGTTGCGGTCCGGAATCTTCTTGTAACCGCGCAGAGCGTCCAGGACCTGAAGCTTGTCAATGTCAGATTCCTTGAAGCTGGTGGGGCTCTGAACATAACGAATTTTGGTTTTCCCGACGTTCGCTACCCGGCGTTGCTTGCGGGTCATCAGCGTCACCTCCTGGGGAACCTGCGTGGTTAGGCCCAGCTGGTTGTAAAGCCCCAAACCGCTCTCGTACCCTTTGACTTTGCCTTTGGAGGTGCTCAGGCTCTTGATGATCTCTTTTTCGGATGGTTTTACTTTCCCGAAAACAGTTTCCTTCGGCTTATAGTAGCGGCCTTTTGCCAGCCGGTTAATAACTCCCTGCCTGGCCAGGCGACTGAGTGCCGCTGCCAAGGCCTCCAGCTGGCTGTCATTTACATGGAAATCAGCATAGGTGAGCAGCTGCCCGGGCTGGGCCTGTTCAATTCGTTCCCGGACTTGTTGCATGATGCTCATCGTTTCCTTTATAAGTTGTGTACTAGTTTGGTCCAAGGGTTCTATAAAAGTAGTAGCTTGCCTATTGGATGTCAAGTTTTTTTGTTGTTAAACTTGACAAAATGAAAGAAACAGCTTTAAAAGAAGCTTCTTAAATCATCCAAGACGCTTTTCAGGCTAACCATCTCCGTTTGCAAAATGGTTATCTCACCATCTAATGCTTCACTTCTACTTTCATTATTCAACCTTTCAAGTCTAAAGTCCGCTATCTCCGCTTCAAAAATTTGCTTTATCTTATCTTGTAATTGCACCTTTAACTCTAGTTTCATCTCATTAATTTGCAAAATAGAACTCTGGCAAGCCTCTACTTTATCAGCAAAGGTCAATACTTTCTGACCATGTTCGACCAGAAGAAATAAGCTGCTCTTAGTAAAGACCTCCAATAGGTTAGTTTCGGAAAGCACAGAACGTAGTTCCGCCCCCTCGAAAAGTGTTCCCACAGCTGACTTGGGTATATACTTGACTTGAGCATAATGAGGCCTTATCATCTGGAAGTATTCATCTACCCCAGGCAGAATTTGATAACTTACTCCCGCTATTGCTATTTGATCCAGTGTAGGAAGTCCAGCCTGTTCCTTGTGCCAATAGCTCTTCTCCATGCTTGATCGGGAAAGTCTTGCCTGTAGCCCTTTGATAGACTCTAAAAACTCCGAGCGCAATGAGTTTACCATTTCATAATGGCCATATTCATGGTTCCCATAGAAAGGGTTTGAGGGACTTTTGCCAGCTATGAAGTCATAAGCTTTATCGGCATAAGCCGCAAGATCTGACAGAACTTGTGCCCTGTTTTCTATTCTTTCCTGTAGTCGTATTGCCTTCCTCTCTAAGCTTTCTTTCTCCTGATGGAGCTCATTGAGCTGCCGAGTCAGCTCTGATACAGTACCTTTTAACTTGGTATACTCAGCCAGCTTTATTTTCTCTTCAGCCTTTCTTTGCTCCTGTATTCTGACTTGCACGGCCCGGCGTTTTTCGGCTTCAATTTTTTGCTCCCTTTCAAGGAGCTCCCTTTTCTTTCTTTCCTTGTCGATGGCTAGTTCCACCTCTCCCTTTTGTTTTTTAGCATCGTGAAAGTATACTTTGAAGTTTGTAGCATCAAAGGTTAGATCTGATAGGGTGACATAGGTCATTTCCCAAGCATCTTTGATTTCAAGTCCCTCCTGATGGTATTTTTTATAATAACACTTTAGTACCAGATCATTTTCAAGTTCTGATCTCCAGCTGCAATCCGCATCAAACACGTAAGCATTATGGTGGTTAGTAAAGATCACATCGTTATAGGTAAGCTTTCTTACATCATCATCAAGGTTAAACTGGTGGAACACCCACAGTATGTAACAGCCCTGTTCCAGATAGAAGTGCTGCCTTCCAGTGATTACGCTTAACCAGGTGGTAGAAAGCTGCAGCTCGATAGCCATGCGCTTCCCCTTGAAAAAGGCGTTAATGTCAGGCTTCCGCCACTCCCTCTCAATGAGCCTGCTCTTAACCACTTTTTCCACTTCAATGTCTGATACCTCTTTCTTAGATAAGCTATTTATATTCAGGTAAGAGGCAATCTGTTCCTTTAAGTGGACGTGCAAGGCGCTTTCCTTCGCACCATTGTACTTGATGCGTTCCACCTCCTCTTTTGAGTAGCTGTTATTGGTTTTGATATGGCAGGCCGCACTATCATGCAGATGTGCAAAGTGAAAACTGTCTTTCTTCCTTCTGCTATCCCTAAAGTTCTCGCCTCTGATCCTAATCATCTGCTTACAATAATAGCAGACAAACAGCGGATCCCGGTAACCAGCAATTGCCCTCTGTAGCTCAGACCGGAACTCAGTAACCTCGTCCAACGGCTTTCGAAAGAAGTTATAAGCGTCTATATGCTCACCTGTTTCATAATTTAAAAATTCTTCAATGGTAAGCTTTTTTGCGCGTTCCATAGGCCTGTATAAACTATTAATATTAGAAAGATCAATCCTGTATTACAACAAGATAATATTAATATATCTATGCTTAGCATCTAAAGGCAAATCAATATTAAAGAAAAAAAATTGTATTATCTTAGCCTAGTTTGGATTTGATTCTGGTTATAAAACTTGGGAATGACAAATTTACAAAGCGTAAACATTGAAGACTTTGGCTCATGTGATAAATGCGGCTCTGGCCGTATGGTAAAGAAATTTAGCTCTAAGAATAACCAGCATTTTCTAAGCTGTAATCAGTATCCAAGGTGTAAAAACGCGAAACCATTCCGAGTAAACGCCCCGTCCACCTCTATTACCAGTACAGTTGAGGTAAAGGATGAAATCACTAATCTGTTTAAAATCAACTTATCACCCTTTCCAAGAAATCTGTACATCCTACCAGAGGCTTTAAAAGCGGAGTTTCCTGAGGCTGCTTATTATGACAGAACCAATTTAGTTACGATCAGACATGATGCCCGCCTGAGAGACTTGCCTTTTAATGCTGAGAAAGTCAAGCAGATTCTTTATCGATACATCCGGCACAAGTTCAGTCAGCACAGTGGCTTTGCCGTACTGACCAAAAAATTCTCAGAAGACAAAGTAAATGAAGTCATTCTTCCCGACACATCTCACCCTAGCTTGGGTAACAGTTACTTGGAATACCTGAAAATTTGCCAGGCCTTCCGCTTCGCCATACATTATTCTGAAGGACAGTTTTATCTGTCGGTGGAGCCGACACTCAGGGTCATGAACCAAATGTCCGCTGCAACCTTTAGTCAGCTATTTAGCATAGACACACTGAAGAAGCGTGAAGACCTTGAATGCTTCTATTTCAAAGAGACGGGCAAGGCTGGCAAGGTACGCCGGAAAAGCCTTTTAAAAGATGTGCTGGATGGATCCTTGGGAAGTAATGAGTCTTTACCAATAAAGGCAGCGGACATAATCCCAATCCTCTCCCTTAGCCAAATGCAGGGCATGGTAAGTTGGTTAGCTGAACGCGGTAAAGTGGGCTTTATAGATCTGAATGCAAAGTTGAAGGAGCTGACTCTTCTAAAGTCAAATGAACGCATAGCCACATCTCTGGCAGTAGTCAAAACCATTCAAAAAGCTCTAAATGGCAGGATAGCCAGTACTAGTGTCACGCTAGATCTGCAGCCGGCTTCTCAAAGCGATTTTCAGCAAAAAATTAACATTCAGGCAGAACCAAATCTTCGATTTGACTCTATACAAGATTCTAAGAAAAGCATTAAGGTTAAAGAGGGCTTGGCTCAGTTTGGGGCGTATGATAAACCCCATAACCCTATACGTATACTGTTCTTCCATGCCGCTTCAGCTACAGAGAGAATAAGACAATTCGCTTCTCTGCTTCAGAACGGGGAAGGAGGGTACTATGGCTTTGAAAGGCATTTCCACACTTCGCTTGAAATAAGCTACCAGGCTTTTGAGGATGTGACTTTTGGGGTCGACTTATCTAAAATAACCTTGCATAGCGCAGATGAAAATGATTTAGTTGTTTACCAGCTACCGAACAGTCAAATTTACACGAAGACGGTAGTTCAGGCCAAATTGATCAATAGCGGCATAGTGTCCCAGTGTGTACGGGAGGCTACAGTAGTGAATGTAAATCAATATACTCTATGGAACTTTGCTTTAGACTTGTTTGTGAAAGCTGGCTATACTCCGTGGACTCTCTATCCAAACGAGAGGCTCCCTAATGTAGATCTTTTTGTAGGGATGTCTTATTCTAGTAAGAATGAGGGGGGTGGAGGCTCTAAGCTGCTAAGAACACTTGCGTGCATTAATGTTTTTTCATCTGACGGGGAGTGGCACCAAACCTATTACAACAGCAGCTCATTCGAGGAAGGGGAGAAGTTTGATTTTGAACAAAGAGGCAAAAATGTAGGTCAGCTGATACAAGAAGCTGTTATAGCGGCCCAGCGGGAACAGAGCACCCTAAAGAAGATACATATTCATTACAACAAGCTTTTCAGCAAAGAGGAAATGCACAGTATATACTATGCAGTAACCGAAGTTATACCAGATGCTATACTCTATTTTGTAAGTATAGCGGGTAACCACACAGTGAGATTATTTAATCCTAATAATAAGGATGGCAGCCAGCACAGGGGCGGCGGCATTGTTGTGAATGAAAGACAGCTTTACTACTGTCCCTCAGGCTACTCCCAAATCAAAACAACAGTGCGGGGAACTCCCGTGATTCTAAGGGTAAGGGTTCAAACTATGCCTGAGCAGTATGACTTTGACATTAGGGACACGGCATACCACATGCAGGCACTTACGAAGCTGAATTACAAATCCACATTTCCGCTATCTACCCTGCCTGCCACAATTGCTTTCTCTAAGGAGCTAGCTCACACCGTCAATGAATTTCGGGCAATAAATCAGTTCACAAACATTGGGGTTCGAAACCGCCTATGGTGGATATAATGGTATCAGAGAATTCGTTTAATACTGAGCATGTCATCAGGCTGGCCAGGTTCTGCGTGAGACAGAGATTTAACCCTTACAAAGACACCGATGCTTACCTTACCGACGCCATCTATGTACATCTGCTGCAAGAGCATCAGGAGCTCCAAATTGAGGGAGCTGTCGACTTCTTCAAACGAGAGGATGCTTTCTGCGCCTCGAGAATCATTGCGCGGCAGTTTTCCCAGAGCCCTGTCCAGGAAAGAATTGCAGCATGCCTGATTGCCAGTAGCAGGCATAGGGAGATTGGAGCCGGTCTAATTGAAAATTTAAAGGATCTTCTGGAAAATGAGTTGGCGTTGCACCCACAGACAGGTTTAGTAAAAGATGTTACCCACACCATCATTTTACTTTATGCCATCGCAAGACTAGGAGTTTGGGCTGAAGATAAATTAAACACGCAGATAACGCTGATACTTGGAAAAGGAAGAGTTTACAGAGGGTTAGATATTGTTTTCCTTACTAAACTGGCATCTTTGCTTCCCCAAAATAAACAACTGGCTACACTTGTAGCTAGCCTATTTGAAATATCTCTTGCCATGAAGGACGCGGAGGAAAAACTTTTTGTGCATTATGCCCGACTGTGGCATCTCTGCGAACAAGGTGAAGGCTCAAAAAAGGAGGAGCTATTAAGTGCCATTGCATTTATAGAGGAGGTACAGTTAGAGGACTTTCAAACCGGAGCTTATTTTGATGACTACAATATCCCTAATAAATGGCGGGGTTCTATTTATCCTTGCTTCCTATTAGGCTACGCTAAAATGATTCTAAACTTATATCAAACAATTATGTCTGAGGATAAAATACAGGCTGAATTAAGGGACTATGAGCAGCTGGTAGATGATAACGGTAAGCAGGCTATGCTTCAAAGCCACGGAGACCAGTTTAAAGGAAACCCATTTAAGGTTCTAAAGCATAAAGATAAATTTCGTATTCCCTATGCTATTAGTATACAGAACAATGATACTCTCTGGTATGAGGACCAGCCATTTAGAATTACTGATATTAAGAATTATCAGATCAATGGAGTTGTGGTAGCAAGAGAGGTGTCATGTGAGGCTGTAACACATGCATCTCCAGCGCCTCAAACAAACCAGCTCTTCAATTATGGGGGAACATTCCAAAATGCTCAAATTCAGCTTGGAGGCAGCGGCAACAGTCAACAGCAGCATATAACAGAGGCGGCCAACACGGACATTATCATAAAGCTGATAGATCTTCTACAGGAGCTTCCAAGACAGGAGTTGCCTGTGGAGGTGATTAAGAACTTAGACGCTGCAAAAACAGAAGCTGCGAAATCTTCTCCTATTTGGAGTAAAGTACAAAGTGGCGTGAAGGGGGCCTTAGCGTGGGCATTCAATAATCCAGATAAAGCAGGCACTTTGTTAGAAAAGATAAACTATTTCATAAGTCAGCATGGCCATCAAATAGGCAGTATTATACCATTGAGCTAGCTCCTGTTTAACATAAGGTTAATTATAAGACTTGCAATATACGATGTAAAACATCTATTTTAAGTGTCACATATAATATACTTTATGTTAAATAATAGCTTAATCCTGCGATTATATAGTATCTAATTTTGCCTTCCACAAAGCATGTGCTTCAATGAAATGTGGTTTATTGTCAGACATGTTTGAGGAGTTTTATAAATGAAGGCAGAATTGAAATATTTTTCATATTTTGCAACCATATTTTAGTTGCAAGTGTAATTGATATAGCTTTTAATGTCAAAGAAAGACAAACTGATAGAAAGATTCTGCAGCTGTCCCACAGATTTTACCTGGTCAGAGCTAGTGAGTATGTTAAATGGACTAGGGTATCAGGAGCATACGGGAGGCAAGACAGGGGGAAGCCGAAGGGCGTTTGTGCACGTAACTACAAAACATGTGATCAATCTGCATAAGCCTCACCCGGGGAATATTCTAAAGCGTTACCAGCTGAAGATCGTGATGGATTCGTTGGGGATTTGCTGAGAAGTTGAATAGAATAAACAGAAAGAAAATTTTAAGATCGTAGAAATGAGCAGCACTATCAAGTACAAGGACTATATCGGCAGTGTCGAGTATAGTGCCGAGGACAAAGTGTTTTTCGGTAAGATTGAGTTCATCAATGATGTAGTTACTTTTGAGGGAACAACAGTAGAGGAGTTGGAGCAGGCGTTTCAAGATTCAGTGGATGATTATCTGGAGATGTGCCGAGAGATAGGGAAGGAACCGGAAAAAGCCTTTAAAGGAACTTTTAACATCCGTATGCAGCCTGAGCTGCACAAGGAGGCGGCTCGCTTGTCTATTGTACAAGGCAAGAATTTAAACCAGCTGGTCGTGGAGGCAGTTAGTCAATATATCCATCATGCCCACCAACACAAGCAGCATGCTTAGAAGGATTGCTTTAAACGAAAAAGCCCCTTATAGGGGCCTTTTTTATAGCTTTTAGAAGGGCTTTGTATTGTAGGGAAGCATATAGCTGTGTTTATTCTATCCAACTACCTGATAAGTTATAGATGAACATTATAGTAAGCTTAAAACTATAGTAAAGACACAATGACACAGACGGATTTTATTGAATCCCACCCAGCAGCGTCTGATTTTTTTTCTGAGTGGCTCACACATGAGGATCTTCCAGCCACTTCAACAATAAGACATAGGATGTTAAATAGCGCAACTGTCGCAAGCAGCAACTTAACAACAGATACATGCTTGTGCAACCACTAAAACACAAATAGTGCAAAGTAGTGCAAGTCTCAGTATTCTCTCGCCTCTTTTCAGTATAAATACCAACGGTAATGATGGACCTACGATTTATCGCCTGAGGAAAGGTGCTTCCTGTGGATGGTGTCGTCAGAGTAGACACCCTTTTTCCAGTAACAGACTGAGTAGTTGCCTTGACCCTTCTATCCCCCTACTCCTTTGGGATTTTAATGTAGAAAGTCGTTCCCACTTTTTCCTCACTCTCGAACAAGACGCTTCCACTGTGCCACTCTAAGATGGTCTTGATGATACTCATGCCCAAACCCGTGGAAGGTGGAATTGCAATGTTATACTGGAGACACTTTTTCAGGCAGCCACAGTCTGGTTGGCAAGAGCAAGGGTAAATACAGCCCCTCCGGCCAGCCTTTCTTTTGCCTGCGCTAGCGGTACTCCTCTCGCCTGTTCCCCTTTGTTTTGGAATGGTGAAAAACCCCGGACCGGAAAAAACGAAGACAAAACCTACAACCCTTATTGTGCTCGCCTACCCGTCAGCAGCCGCGCGACCAGCCCCTTGCTTACGTAGTATGTTTGAGCTATAAAAACAAAGAAGCCCGACCTTGAGGGACGGGCTTTAAACTTTATGCTCTAGCACTATCAGTCTTTGCGCAACTGCTGCCTCAACAGTTCATTCTTCTCTCGCTCGCTTTCCAGCAGACGCTCATACAGTTTCTTGTTCTCCTCCAAGGCTTCCATCAGCTTATCAAGGGGATTAAAGTTGCAGTTATTGGCGTTGAAGGCACCGTTGCTATTATTGAAGCTATTGTCATTGAAAGTGTTAAAGTAATTGAACACAGCCTCATCGCTGAAGTTCTTTATAGCTTCTGTTGTTACGCCTAACATACTAGCGACTTTAGCCAGTATATCCTCTTCTACATTCTCACTCTGTTCCATTCTGGAGACAGTTTGCTGGCTCACGCCCAGCTCCTGGGCAAGTGTTTCCTGCTTTATGCCGCGTAACTCTCTGATACGGCTGATCTTCCTGCCGATGTGCGCAGGTTTCATAGAGGTTTCCATAGTACCAAATATAGTGTTTTTAGATGAGTAAGAAAAACGTGCGGGTGAGTAAAGTACACGGGAGGTGGGTTCGGTACGCATGAACAAAGTACTAATTTAGAGAATTACCAGATTACATACCTATAGAAAGCGTGAAAACCAACTCGGGAAACGGGATAAACCACCTCTCGGCAGAAGAGCAAAAAGAGCCGGTAACGGTAATGGGGAGCTGTTTGGCTGGCTCATTGCACTATCTGCGGCTCTACCTACGGCGTTACCTGAGGCGGCCACAAGCGAAGTAGGCTGACATCAGATGCGGCAGCCGCTGGACGCAGTGGTTTTGCAAAGGCGGTTGGAGAAGCTGATTGGGAAACAACAGACTAAGCACTGCGCAACAGGCAATGCATGATGAACAAGAAATAAAATTTTATTGAGACCGATACAAGCATTATGGAAAACACTAAAATCAATCTAAAGAAACTCTTGTTCCACCGCTACATAAACAACGCTGAGATAGCCGCAGATTTGTTCCCTAACCAGAAGTACCCTAGACAAACCCTGAACAACAAGCTCAACGAGGAAATCGCCGGAACCGGCAAGCAGCGGATAACCCAAAAGGACGAAGATGGGCTGAATACGCTGTTTGGGAGCTTTCTGGAAGAGGTACAGTATAGAGGCTGCTCACACCCGGAGGGGGCGGCTGCACCCGTGAGACGACAGGGAGAGTACCTGGGAGAAAGCATCATCAGAAACGAGCAATTTGTCAGGCGCGGCGAGAAGCTATACCCTGTCCACCTGGATAACGAGGAGCTTTTCTCCATCATTGACCAGGTGCTGGAGAAACTCTTTCTCTACGGGCGCAGCACCGTGCGGGCCTTCGTCAGAAAAGACCGGGGCGCCAAGGGGGTGGACTTCCGGGTACGCGTCACCAGGCTCTGGGAGGGGGAGCCACAACCGGTGCGACAGTACGCCTTCGGCATCAACTCCAATTGGGAGGTGGAGGGTTTTTTCGAGCATTGGACCGATGTGAACGGCACGCCCGCGGCCGAGGAGATTGCCGGCCGGAAGATGCCCCTTCTCGAGCGGATCCTGCGCGAGAGGGCCTCAAAGAACCGGCGCCCGGTGCGCAACAGACTCTTCGACGGCGACGGCTGGACGTGCGTCTACGAGCACAGCAACAATATCCCAGGCTAAGCTAAGGCTGCCTCCATAGGTATCGGTGCCGGCTTAGCCCGATTAGGCAACTGGAGAACCAGACGGCCCAGCAACTATAAGAAAAGACTAAGCTACAACAGCTATAGCGAGTTGATTACTTCCGGTACATTATTCATAGGGGAGTTCACAAGAGACGAGACGGCGTAGGCTTTCATCTCGCTTGCCTGGAACGGCTTGAGGAGCGACAGCAAATCCTCCTGCGGCTGACCTTCATCCAGCCACAGCTCTTCGGCTTCCGGAGACAGTATCACCGGCATCCGGTCATGAATCGGTTTCACCAGGTTATTGGCCTCTGTCGTGATGATGGCGTAAGTGTGCAGCACCTCACCGGTGCCTTTGTCTAGCCACTCATCCCACAGCCCGGCAAAGGAGAACATCTCCTCGCTCCGGAGCTGGATGCGGTGGGGCACCTTCCCCTGCGGCGTGACCTGCCACTCGAAGAACCCGTCTGCCGGTACCAGGCACCGTTTGGACTTCAGCAGGTTGCGGAAGGATGGCTTCTCTGCCAGCGTCTCTGCCCGGGCGTTGATGGAGCGCTTCACAGACTTCACATCCTTTGCCCAGAAGGGCTGCAGGCCCCAGGAAAAGAACTGGAGCTCGTCTGGAAGTTTGTTCGTGACGACAGGCAAAGCCTGTGAAGGGGCCGCGTTGTAGTGCCCCTCTTTCAGCTTTTTCTCAATTAGCTTTGCCACGCGGGAACGGCCTTTTGCCTTGGGTACAACGGTGTATCTGCCGCACATAGAATTTTGAATTAGATTGGTAAGCCTTTTACGGCAGTAATGGCGTGTGAGTAGTCCTTACCGTGTCGGCCCCGTGTCCACCTGCCTCTCCAGCGCCTGCTGCACCTGTGCCGGCAAGGCAGAAAGCAGGTCATAGCCTGTGGCCTGCTCGATGGCATCCACTGATGTGCGGTAGCTTCCCCAGTCCGGGCGGACGGTGTTGCTGTTGGGTGTGTCCACGGCTATCACGCGCGTGCTCGTGTTTATCCCCTGCTGGTCCCCCTCCCCTTCTTCCAGCACCACCAGCATTTTCCATATCCGGCCAGGCACCGTCACCCTTCCGTTGTCAATGGTCTGGGCGCTGCCGTTGGTGCCGGTTCCGCCCACTCCGTAGCTGCCCATGACCACATACACCTCCTTTCCGTCCCCCACCAGGTCCCGTGTGTAATCCTCCAGGTTCGCCCACGTCTCCTGGTTGTTCTGCGGCGCCTGCGAGATGATGTTTGTCATCAGGTTGGTTTTCCGACTCCGCCTTTCTGGTTTGCGATTACAATTTTCATAAGCAGTAGGGATTATGGTGTTATAAAATAGATTCAGTTTACCGTTTCGGCCCTCTCCTCCATTTCCTCTCGCGCTCCCGCTCTCCCTGTGAGCCTTGCTTAATAAGGTCAAGCAGCGTAGCGGCCATTTCTGAGACACCGCCGCCGCTGTAGTCCAGCTGCGCTCCCTGCTCCCGGCTGTGTTCCCGGTTAAGGTTCAGCACTTCTACCCAGCTGTAATCGAGCTTTAGGGAGGTAAGCGAGGAAACAGCCTGGATTGTCTTTTCCTTTTTGTCTATCAGGTATATCTCCCCGCCCTTTTCGGCTAATATCCACTTATTCTCCTCCACAATGTCTTTGAGCTGCCACCCGTTTGCCGTCATGCTGCTTAGGATATCACCGGCCTCCCGCCGCTGTTTCTCCCGGCTCTGTGTGGTGAGGTAGTGCGATTCAACCAGCGGCTTAACGTCCCAGCCATTGCGGTGCGTTTCCACAGTCTTTGTCCCTACTACATTACCCTTCTCGTCAAAGTCCTTCACCACGGCGCTAACGGCCTGCTGGCCCAGGTTCTCAATGCCGATGCGCTGGCCTATCTCCGCGCCGCCAGCCTCCAGCGCCCTTTTCAAATCCACGCCCCATAATTCCTTCTCCCCCTGAGCTGTTTTTATCCTGATGTAATAACTCATATTGTTATTATCGTCATGGTTGTAGGGAGCGGCACCGTGAGCAAGCAGCTCACCGGAGGTAACGCCTGCACGTAGGCGGTCTACCACCTCCCCCTTACCGGCCTGTGTCCTGATGGCCCCCGGCTTCTCATGGCTCATAGCCAGCAACCGTTCCGCGTCCTGCTTTTTGAGGTAGAAAACAGACGCTATCACCGCCGCCTCCTTCTCACCGCTCAGGGTGAAGCTCCTGGCCTCTGCCAGCCTGCTATTGTAAAGCAACGCCTTTACCTTATCATTGCCGATGCTGAAAAGCACCTCCTCCTCTCCCTGTAATGAGATATGGCCCTTCTTGCCAAGTTCGTAACCCAGCTTTTGCAGGTCCCGCTTCACATCAAAGAAGGAAAGCGAATCGTCTTTGGCAACACGCCCCACAATCTCCCGCGCCGCGCTAAGCCTTTCCTCCTGGGACGGCAGCGAAAGGAACACACCTATTTCCATCAGCTGTGAGCCTTTGAAAACCTGCTTCTGCGCATGGTCCACCACAGTGAAGCCGTAAGGCTTGTATTTTCCCTCTGCCTGGTGCATGACCATCTCCAGCCCGAACTTCTCCCGCGCAAACTCCGCAAACGCCTCATTGGAAAGCCCAGGCTTGTATTTGTTGATAATGGCCCTGAGTTGCTTGACTCTTTCCTTTGGCTCGGCGTACTCCTTTATCTTGTCGTCCACCTCTGCCTTGCCGGTTGAGTACTGCACCTGGCCGTACTTTATAAACTGGTACTCTCCATCCTTTTCATTCAGCTTCACACCCTGGCTTTCCAGCAGCATCTTGAACTGCACCGGTGTGGAGAAATTATATCCCATCGCCTTGTTCACATGTGCCTCTATTTCCTCCCCAACGTCCTGCATCAGAATCTCCTTCATGGCTTTCTGGCTCCGGATCCGCTCGTAAGCATCATCAATCTTTTCCCCCTTCCCATCTACACGGGAGGTAACGATATGCACATGGTTGTTGTCAGTGTCACCGTGAAAGTAGATAAGGTAAGGGTTTTTCCCATAGCCCATTTTATCCAGGTACTGCTGCGCCATTTCTGTAAGCTCCTCCTTGCTATGCTCCTTTCCCTTAGCGGAAAGCACCGCGTGGAACTGCGGTTTTTTAACCAGCCTGTTTGCCTGTGAATGTTTCGCCAGCAACCGCGCATAATCCCCCGCAGACCATCTTATTCCCCAGCCCCCCGAAAGCACAAAGTTCTCTGCCTTCATCAGCTCAGCCGTTCCCTTTATAATCTTATTGTCGCTGTAGCCCACCCCCGCAAAACCCGCCGCCGCTTTCAGTATTTTAACAACCATTGCCCTAAAACCTTTACAAACCAATTTACAAGCAATAAACAACTTATATCATCTTATCGCCTTTCCTGAAAAAGCCCTTTATCACCTTGCCTACTTTCAGCTGTGTTTTGGTAAGCTCTGCCAGCTGCTCGGTGTATTTCTCCATCAGCTCAGGCTCAGGCTCAGGCTTAATCTTGCCCTGCGCCTTTAGGATCTTTAAATCCCTGTTTATCTGGTCTATTTTTTCATCGATGACTTTCACTTCCCTGTCTAATTCATTAAGCGCGTCCAGTGATTCCCGAGGGTTGTAAACCAGCTGCCCCTTACGCGCAATCAGCTTCAGGCGCAGGTATAATGCCGCTTGCTCAAACCCCGCGTCTTTCATTTCGGCTTTCAGCGCCTCATATTCAGCATCAGTGAAACGAAGCATAACGTTGTTATTCCGCTTCTCCTTTTCCCCCAGTTCGGGCCTGCCCCCTCTTGGATTTTTTGGCTTCTCCTCCTCCATAGTAATGAATAAAAAATAACGAGTTGCGAATTATTTGCTTCCGACCTCAAAGCTGGGCTTTGGGGGTGGCAAGAGGTTTCGAGTAACTTGAAACACATCTTGCATAAATATATTCCGGAAAGTAAATATATGTGGAAAACTCCAATTTTGCACGAAAGGGAAAAAATTATTTGAGAGCTGCATTGCCTCGTGGTGGCCTGAGTTAGAGGCTGTGGGGCGGGGTGGCCGGGGAAAGAAGCCGGAAGAAAAAGAAGCATGTTTACTGTAAAACTCCAGCAGGAAGAGGGGCGACTTTTCCGGCACTAGATTAAGAACAGAAAACCGGAATTTAAAAGTTGTCTTTACAGAAATTGTAAAGTTGTTTTTACAGATGTTGTTTATTGTTTTCTGCTTATTAATTCTTGTTTGTTGCTTATTGCTTTCTGTTTATTGATTATTGTTTGTTGCTTTCTGCTTATTGATAATTAATTATTGTTTTCTGTTTATTGATTATTGCTTTTTGTCTGATACCAAGCGCTTCAAAGTCACCGGAAAAGTCGGTGCTCTTTCTGCCAAAACTTTACTGCTCTGGTTCATCCTTATTTTACTTTCAATCCTCCAGAAGCCATCAGCCATCATCCTCTATAAATTATATTTTCAGGCTATCATACCAGCTACAAATCAGGCACAGGCCATTCCTCAATTTAAAGTTTACCAGCTGGACCAGGTGAAGTACTGAGTATAGGGTATGATGTGAAATCTGTAGAGTGCACTTGATTCCTGACTTTGAGAATATCCTCCAGCCCGGTAGTATAGCAAGGGGATACGTTTTTGCTTCAGTGCTCACTCCTCCTTAAGGCCCTGCACGCCATAGCGCACGCTCTTATGCCCGAACCTGTCCCTAAGCTTATCGAGTCTTCGCATCAGCTTCAGGTCTCGGTTAATGTGAGGACTGCTAAGCAGATTCAGCTGCACCTGGTTGTCCGGGACGATGTTCTGTAAGATGATGCCGGTCATCTTGTAGCGGTAGCCTTCCCGGTAGATGCTCGTCAGCGCGCTTGTGGCATAACGCAGCAGCTCCGGTTCACTGGCGGTCGGGCAATCAAGTTTAACGGTGCTGCTGTTGAAGTAGGTTTGATTCAGGTCGTTGAACCGGCTCGTCTGCAGGAAAACCGTGAGCACGCCGGCACAGCTGCTCTGGGCGCGGATCTTGATGGTGCAGCGCACGGTATGGGTGGCCATCGCCCCCTTTTATCTCGTCTAGCTCCGTGAACGTGGATCCAAAACTAAGGGAGGTACAGATGTTCTGCCTGGCGGGCGGTATCATCTCCAAATAAATGCATGGCATACTGTGCAGCGCCCGGACGGTACGCAGGCCTGCTACCGTCAAATGCTTTTTGGCAAAGGCGTCCGTTGCATTGTGAAGCTGCCAGACTGTGGTGATATCGAAGGTGGCCAGCTTGCGCGCATACCTCGGGCCGATGCCCCACACATCCCCGACCTCCGTGCGCTTCAGCGCCTCTTCGATATGCCTTTCGTCCGTGAGCACCAGCACGCCGCTGGCCTTGGCTGACTTCTTGGATATCTGGTTGGCTACTTTGGCCAGTGTCTTGGTGGGAGCCACGCCAACGGCCACGGGAATGCCTGTCCACAGCCTGACCGTGTCCTTCATGGTGCGGGCATAGTCCTGGAGGTTTACGTTGTAGAAGTTGCCCAGGTCCAGGAACGATTTGTCGATGGAGTACACCTCCACCTCACTCCTTCTGTACTGCCGGAATTCGTGTAAAGGAACCATCTGCTTCTTCACGTATGCTTCTTCTCTGAAGAAATCCCTCAGTGGTTGTTCAACAAACATGAGACTATGTAAGATATTGTTTTACCAACTCAAACTGCCTTTATCTTTACGCAACGCAAGTCTTGCTAATGTGTAACACGCATAAATCATTGTTTCCTTCAAAAGACGTTTAGGGAATCAGTTGAATCAGGCTACACATATCCGGGTAAAAGTTTTCACCTTAAGCAGCAACGCTTACTAGATAGTGTACATTTTAAAATGTGCATTTCTTATGAAAAGTGGTTTTTAAGTACGGATGTTCACTGGGCAGATACTGCGGTGATCTGCTCCTGTTCTATTTTGCTGTATAATGGAAAAACGATTTTCAGCCCCTCTGAGCGCGCCAACCTTCCGACAATGCTATCCCCCCATTATGTTCCTGAGCGTTCAATAGCGTTAAACTGTGGCTGTCTTATGGCCAAAATCCGCTAAAGGTTCAGGTGCTGCCCTGCGGCTTCTAAACTTTGACATCTCTAATCAGCTAAATGTTTAGGTGCAGTGCCACGATACACTTTTTTCCCTTTTGTTGTTTTTGCTCTTTTAATGTCCGGGATTTTGTTCGATCTACCGTCTTATTGAGATACCTAAACACCTTTAAGCGCTTGCTAGAAACACAATTTTGTGTATTTGTAACTATTTGTTCTATTCTTGTTCCTGGAGAAACAAGAAAGTAGCGGAAAGAGCTTCTAGACGGTTCGTGCTGCAAGGGCTCAGGGGAACAGGATGAGCTGCGCAGGCGGGGCCTGTGGGGAGCGGGCTGTGTGGCAGGAACGGACGGTGAGCACGAGCTTGACCACCACACGCTTGTGCCGGTACTCCCGGTAGCGGATGTCCAGCAGCCCCCTGTCGCGGATGGCCTTTATGGCCTGGTCCACTACCCTTGTTTTAAAGTCATAGTAGCGCTCATACTCGGCGTCCCGCTGCCGGTACTTGCGCACGCCGAGTACTACCTCCTTGAGCTCCTCCACTGACAGCTCCAGTTTGCGCGCGTCCACATAGGCGCGCAGGTACCAGAACAGGCGCTGCGAGTGGCTGTGGCGGAGCGTCACCAGGCTTGCAATCTCCTCCAGGGAGAACGTGCTGGTGAGCTCCTGCAGCTCCTGGCGGGCGTGCCGGGAGAAAAGCGCCTCCAGGTAACCTCCCTGCTCATGGTGGAAGGTCAGATACTCAAAGAGCGGGTAAAATCCCATGCTGGTGCGGCCAGGCCCCGGTTTTGTCAGACGCTTTCCGGCCAGATCCTGGAGTGCCTCCTCGAGCAGCGTGTAGTGCTGGGGGTTGGGGTTTGTCCCCAGGATTTCGTCCAGGCCGGCACGGATGGGCAGCAGTTCGTCATAGGAGGAAATCTGGTCCAGCAGGTGCGTGAAGACCCTGGTCTGGAGCGTGTCCAGGCCGAAGTCTGAGTGGGCAAACACATGATACGGAGGAGATTGTCTGGCGGGGCTGGCTTTCATCACAGGGCAGGGGTTAGCTGGCCCTAATATAGTTAAAACCGCTGTAAAACCCTTAAAAGTGAGAAAAAATGAGTGAAACGCGCCGGTAAGAAGCCGGGATTCCTCAAAGCGCAATTTACTTTAAGCGCGTTCGGTTAAATTTGCGTTTTGAAATTCCAACTCCCCTATTGCTGATATATATGTGAGCGGTAGAAATTTTAAGTTAAGCGAAAGTCGGAAAGCCAAGAGCGAAAAGTTAGTTTTACTTTTAAGTTACCTGCAGAAGAACGTGTTTTATAGAAAAGCCCCTTGCCATTCTTGATTTTCTTCCCCCTCTCCTCCCCTGCCTCCCGCCAACTGTTTGCTTTTTGATAAAGCGACTTCTTCCCACTCGCTTTTAGGAGTGCTTCTCCCCCAGAAACCATAGTCCAGCTGTTGAACATTCAGATGGTTGCACCCTAATCTGTTTTTTAGCTGCTGCACGAGTTTCAATGGCCCTTATATGTACTGCTTTTCAAGAGGGAATAAGCGAATAGATTAAGCTTCACCCTATATTTGTAACTACCTTATAATAAGTGATTTATAAGCATGCTAAAATGTGCTTCTTGAACGTGTATGAAGAGATATATGTACTAAATCCCACTTACCAAGACCTGGAGCACCATTCGCGGGCAATAGATAGATGTACACCATTTCTAAAATGCATAATTTGCTCTAAAGGAGCTTTTAGCAAGAACATAATCTATTGATTCACAGACATTTAAGGCTCATTGTTTAACCTAAACCTGTGCTGTACCGACACTATTTATGTACAAAATCCCACTGCGGAATAGCAATTTATTTTCTTAAAAAGGGCTACAACTGCGCGTTATATATGTACAAAATCCCACTTCTTAGCGTGTTTTTACCTTGCTTTTGCTTCATTTAATACTAATAAGACCATAAAAGAATAAACTTTCCCTTTCTTTATTCTTTTATTTAATACTATTATTCCTTATTAGAAGCGGATTAACTACTTGACAATCATACCTATACTACTGGATATATGTACATATTCCCACCCTCTCCTGTACAAAATCCCACCTTATATGTACAGAATCCCATGAAAGGATGTACAGCATCCCAAGGATACATGGCGGGAATCCCATGTATGTACAGAATCCCACTTCAGATAGCCTGAGGAAAGATTTCGATAGATTTAAGAAGCTGTTTTAAAACTTATTGAGGAACCATTTTAGGAACAGAGATTATAGACCTAAAGCCCATTTCCATAGCATTGATTAGGTTTAAGAAATTTGTTTTTACCACTTGAATAGGTTTTAAAACAGTTTCTAAGCAATTATATGTACTAGATACAAAATAAATACATATATTTAAACTGTTAAACTTTTGCCCATGAGTGACCTTTTAAATATTCCTGTCAGGCAGCCTAATAAGCTTGTTACCCAACATAACAACCTGATCAACAGCTATTTTGATATTCCAACGGTGCAATTGCGGGCGTTCATCTATGCTTTGGGGCATATCCATAAAGACGATAAGGAACTTACCCATGTAAAGATTCCCATAGATGCCCTTTATGCATCCAAAGGGGGCAAGAATTTTAAGCAGGTAGCAAAGCTGGCGACAGAATTGCAGGAAATCAAATTTAAGGTAGAAAGTCAATCGCCTGATAAGACGGGTAAGATGAAGAGGACCTATCTGAGTATGGTAATCTTTCCCACCGTAAGTTATACGCAGGATAGCAGGTTTATCATCACCAAAATCAACAATGACCTTGCCCCCTATTTACTGGATCTGAAGGGCAATTATACTCAGGCCGAGTTAGAGCAGTTGTTAAGCCTTAAAACCATACAGGCTTACAGGATTTACATGTTCATTAAGCAAGGGCTGTTTAAGGATAAGCCTACCACGATCAAGTACAAACAATTAAGGTTGATGCTGGGGCTGGATTTGGAACTCAACGATGATGAAGCCAAAAGAGCAGGCTTACCCGAAGGGGAAAGAATCAAAGTCATCAAGTATCCATTATTTGCGGAGTTCAAAAGGCGCATTTTAGATACAGCGAAGGAAGAACTGCTGGATACTGATATGGCCTTCGATTATAAGATTAATAAAAAAGGCCGCAATGCGGACTCCATCACGTTTTATTTGGTCAAGACGATCAATGTGCTGCCTTCCGCTGCTCCTGAAAAGTTGCAAGCGAATCCTAAGACCCTTCAACATAATCTGTTCTCCTCCCCTACCCCAGTCATAGGAACGGATAAAGTTACAGCGAATGCTGTACGGATCATGAGAGATAAATATGCGTTTTCAGAAGTACAGATCCAGAAATACATCCAGCAACTTCCTCCCCTGGTGATAACGAAAGCCAATAATTGGTTCTCTACAAATAAGACAACCTTAACTTTTACGTCGGAAGCGGAATGGTTCGCGAAACATCTGGACAATAAGATTGAGAAAAATAAAAGGTAATATGCCTCTGCATGGTAAAGGCCATACCATTTTTAAAACTAAGTTTTATTATCTCTTAATAAGGTCAATATAGTTAATAAGATTAATATAGTTATCAACGTTAATATAGTTAATAATGTTAATACTGTTTTAGTGGAGTTTTTATGAAGACTTTAGTGGCTGTTTAAATGTAGTAATTGCCAGCCTGGGGAAACAATAGATATGAAGTTGCCACGTCGCCGCCACACGCAACCTTCGGCACTTTTTATATAATTTCAGGAGCTTTGATAAGACTTTCAAAGGATCGGCAATTATTGAAAGCGCATTGATTATCCAAATGTTATTAAACCGGCACATAGCCTGCTAAGTCCGGAGACCTGGAGCTTACCGCTGTTGCTCCGCATCATTTTCTCCTAGGCTGCTTCCTTGATCATTGGATCTCACCCTCCTTTTCAGGTTATTTCTGTGCGGTACTACCACCTGCTACTTTATTTTCTTGTCAGTCCCTCTTAGCCCTTAAGAAGATATATCCCATTTCTCAACACGCTAGTTACTACTTTCTTCGTTGCGGCAACAGTTTCTAGATTACATCACATGACAGGTCTTGGGTCTCCTGATATGAAATGACATGGATTTGTAGGTTTCGAACTTCTGCTATTGTGCTTTTGAACCTGCCTTGTTCTTTAGCATGAGCTCGTCAACGTCTGTTAGCGTGGCAGTAGGCGTTTAGGTTCTTTTTTGTAATGAATAAAGCTTTATTTAAAAGCATCTTCTTTACAAACAATGAATATGCTTAAGATATTATGTACAATGCATAAGTTATTCACTGTGCATACAATACATAAATTATGAATATTACTTATATTATTAACTTTATTTAAAATTAATAATATATAAATAGTCTTTACTTTATTTAATGTGCATACAGTTCATATAATATGAATAATATTTACATTATTCATTGTTCATACAAATCATAAATTAATCATTGTTCATACTGTTATTAAAATATGCATAGTGAATACATTATTAACTATGCATAAAATATGTGTAGTGTGTATATTATTAACTGTACATACTGTGCATAAAATATGAATAGTATGTATGTTATTTATTGTGCATACAGTTCATAAATTATGAATAATGAAAACATTATTCACTGTGCATACAACGTATGAAGCAAGACTATGCATAATGCATATTAAAAGAGATCCTGCAGCGATCTTATCAGTAGCTGTGTCCTGTCATTTAGTATTAACTTTATTTATCTTATAAATATTTAATAAAGTTATAATGATTAATAAAGATAATAATAGGAGTAAAGTTTGTAAAGTATTAACTGTTCATACATGATGCTGTATTAAGAGCAATGTTCAGTAAATTATGAATTGTTTATTAATTTTATTAACTATTCATAAAATATGTAGGTTTAATAATTTGTGCATGTTAATTAATCTTAATATACTTACAAATTGTTTAAGTTTAAAACAATTAATAAATTAATAACAGTTAATAAATTAATAAGCATATGACGAAAGTCTTATCCATAGTAAACGCAAAGGGAGGAGTCGCAAAAACGACCAGCACGCTGGGAATCGGTTACGCCTTGAAGGAAAGGGGCATGAAGGTGCTGTTGGTTGATTTGGATGCCCAGGCAAACTTAACTACCTCCATTGGTATAGATCCCCGAGAAGAACTGAATATATCAGATGCGCTTTTAGATAACTGTAAAATCACTGCGGTCATTCGCGAGGCAAACGGTCTGGACATTGCCTATTCCGGTCACTCCCTAATATCAAGAGAGAATGCAGTAGCTCATTCTGTCGCTGGAGCAGCTAAGCTACGCT
Source organism: Pontibacter diazotrophicus (assembly GCF_003367245.1). Lineage (GTDB taxonomy): Bacteria > Bacteroidota > Bacteroidia > Cytophagales > Hymenobacteraceae > Pontibacter > Pontibacter diazotrophicus. The sequence continues at coordinate 25,679 of NZ_QRGR01000045.1, forward strand.
CTATCCTGAAGAAGGTGAAGGATAAGTATGACTACGTGATCATCGACTGTCCTCCCTCGTTGGGCATCTATACCGTAAATGCTTTGATCGCTTCAGATAAAGTATACATACCGATGGCCGCTGAGCCTTTTGCCTGGAAAGGACTAGATAAAATGCTGGAGACCATTAATATTATTGTAGAAGAGGAGCTTAATCCAAAACTGAAACTGGGGGGGTTGTTTTTTACCAATCACTCTAAAAACGCGCAGACGATACTGGGGAAAACCATTGTGAAGGAAGCACAGGATCAGCTAGGGGATAAGGTCATGAAAACAGCGATACGTACGAACGTAGCCTTGAACGAATGCCTGGTGATGAACCAGGATGTGTTTTCCTATGCGCCTGATTCCAATGGGGCAAAGGATTACAGAGAACTAACGCAGGAGATTGTTAATAATTAATACTTTATTAATTTTAAACAAAGTATTAAATTTGTAAAAACATTCAACAGGAGACTTCTTCTTATGGCAAACAAAGAAACAAAGCGATTTGATAATGTATTGGGAAAGTTGCATGGTGCCAGGCCTGCGGATTCAACTGCTAGTCCGGTGAAAGATGAAGTACCCGTACCTGTGCCTCCTAAGAGGAAAAAAGCATCTAACAGAAAACGCATTACCTTCTTTGTGGATGAAGTGCTGGAAGAGTACATTGATAAAGGTACCCTGCATGAGATGTACAGAAGTAAGTCGGATTTTGTGGAGTATATATTAAAGGAATACTTTAAAGGGAAACCGTACCTTCAAAATAAATGACATTGCCTGATTCCAAAACATGAAGTAGGAGGGAGGTGGAGTTGCTACATTTGACTGGAGGCTTTTGATAGGCAGATTTATTAAATTTGACTGTTATGGATAGACATGTATTTGACGCCTCCTTTAAGCGAATGGCCATTAATCTCTCCTATGCAAGGAGATCAGTAAAAGTGGAGCTGCTACATTTGAGTGGACATATAGTTAAGCGAAAAACCTATAACTTAACACTATGTCACAAGAGAGAAGAAAGTTCGACAAAGAATTCAAGGTGATGGCTGTAGAGCTCAGCAAGACCA
>NZ_QRGR01000046.1 GCF_003367245.1 Pontibacter diazotrophicus
ACAATCTGCCCAGCCTGCTGATGGGGCAGGAGGCTGTTGAGCAGCTGTACGAGCGGCTCAAGCGTAAAATCAAGAGAAGGAAGGAGGCTGTCAGGCCCGGCAGGAGCTTTCCCAGGGTCCGGAAGCGTAAATACAAATACAACATCAATAAAAGACCTGTCATATAAGCAGCCTTAAGTTGACGGCATTGGGTCGCGACCTGCCCGTACGAAGCACGATAGATAGAATAACATAATAATTACCGCTGTTCCGGACATCTCTGTCCGGAACCAAACTGCCGGGGACTTCCTAGTCCCCGTTCTGCTTTACCGGGTCCAACCACTCCTACCCCTCCTGGGGGTAAAGCCCCCGCTTTAGAGTCCAGGGAGGGGAACCTGCTGTTCTAAATCGCATTTTAGGAGTTGCATTGTAGACAGTTCGTGTTATGTATGTTTTAATCCTTTTGATGTCTGCTCTATTCTTCCTCGATGGGGTAACTTCAAATCAACATACCTTTATTCGTATATCAACCTGCATTTATACTTTCCCTTCAAAGGCAAAAAGGCTATATTTACACATAACCTGACGCACGGACAACATGATCAAAGCAAACGATCCGGATCTCCACTCCTGGATAGAAATAGCCCCTGACAGCAATTTTCCCATCCAGAACCTACCCTTCGGTATCTTCACCACCCCTGAAAGAGACCCGCGTGTGGGAGTGGCCATCGGGGACTATATCCTGGACCTGTGCGTGCTGGGCCAGCATGATTTTTTTGTGCTGATTGACCTGGACCCAAACGTATTCCACCGCCCTTACCTGAACGATTTCATCTCTTTAGGCAAACCTGTGTGGCGGGCGGTACGCAACCGTATCTCAGAACTCCTCCAGAACAACAATACAGAAATCAGCGGCAACAGCAATCTAATACGGGAGTGCCTGGTGAAACAAAGTGAGGCAGAGATGCTGCTACCGGTAAAAGTGCAGAACTATACAGACTTTTACAGCAGCATGGAGCACGCCACCAATGTAGGTTCTATGTTCCGTGACCTGGAGAACGCGCTGCTGCCAAACTGGAAACACCTGCCCGTAGGCTACCATGGCCGCGCCTCCTCTATTGTGGTATCGGGCACTGATATTTACCGGCCAAAGGGACAGACGAAGGCGACGGATGCAGAAGCTCCCACTTTTGGCCCAACCCAGCAGCTGGATTTTGAGCTGGAGGTGGCCTTTATCACAGGCAAAGAATCTGTTTTAGGCGAAAGCATCACCACCTATGAGGCAGATGATTATATCTTCGGCCTCGTGCTGTTCAACGACTGGTCGGCGCGGGATATACAGACCTGGGAGTATGTGCCGCTGGGGCCCTTCCTGGCTAAAAGCTTTGCCTCTTCTGTTTCGCCCTGGGTGGTGACGCTGGATGCACTGGAGCCATTCCGGGTAAAGGGGCCGGAACAGGACCCACAGCCGCTGCCTTACCTGGAGGTATTGGGCAACCGGAACTTTGATATACAACTGGAGGTGCTGCTACAGCCTGAAAATGGATGCGAGCACAGCATCAGCCGCTCTAATTATAAATACCTTTACTGGAACATAAACCAGCAGCTGGCGCACCAAAGCAGCAATGGCTGCAACATTCAGGTAGGCGACCTCTATGCCTCCGGCACCATCAGCGGCCCCGACAGAAGCTCCTACGGTTCTATGCTCGAACTAACCTGGCGCGGCACGCAGCCGCTGCTGCTGCCAGACAACACCACACGCCAGTTCATTAATGATCATGATACCGTCATCATGCGCGCATACGGCGAGCACAACGGTATCCGGATAGGTTTTGGAGAGGTAAAAACAAAGATATTACCAGCTTTATAGGTTTAAGGGCTGAGGCAAGTCTTTAGCTCCAGCGGAGCGGCCTGTTTGGGATGTTTAAACAGGCCGCTCCGCTGGAGCTTGTATTGTTATGGAACTGAATGCTATCAATAGGTCGTCCCGCTAGGACTTTTTGTTTAACAGATTTGCTGGACGTCATCTATTAAAAGAGACCAATCGTAAGATAATTGGTGCTATTAACAGACTAATAAAAATAGCTGCAACCGTTGTGATGACAAAATCCCAAAAATCTCCTTCCATACGCAAGACTTCATTCAAGTTTAGTCCGAATACAATTCTGACAACGACAATAACTAAGATAATGAGCATAACAACAGGCCAGTAAGCTATAGTCCTGTTTTCTTTATCTGCAGGAATATCCTTTGGAGGTAACCTCAGAATGGCATACAGCACAATAGCCAGACCAACAACTGAACTCAGTATATTCAAAACATAAAAAAGAGGCATGGACAGCACACTGGGGCCGCCGCTTGCTGGTAACAAGGTAAATTGATTTTGCCCCGGACCATTCTTATGAGTAAAACCGTCCCAGATAAGATGCGTTACAGCCCCGACTACTATGGAAACAATGATTAGAAGGTAGTGCTTTTTGAAATGAACCACCCAATCCAGTTCCTTAAACCGGGCCAATCGCTTTCTCATAAAGGCAGGCAGGTTGTCTATCAGCGGGTCACGAACTACCAGGTGAAACAAAAAAGACAGTACAATTCCTAACGGAAGGCAGAACCAGAATATCGCTCCCCAGGTATGGCTGTAGCTGTTGCCTCCTTGCATGTTAAAAAACTTCTCAAAGTCCGGTGCCATGCTCCCAATCACCAGACCAGTTAAAGAAGACCACCCTTTGGGCAGATACCTGAAAGGTAAAACAGCGGCAGGATGAGAAAAAGTAAATGGCATTGCTTAAACGCTATGGATGTATTGATGCTGTTCAACAAATACTGTACCTACGGTACAATGGTTATGAAGCATATTCTTAAAATCAAGAGAGGGCAAACTGCTTAGCTTGCCCTCTCTTGGTTAACGTGTTTATGGTATCTATTATGCTGCTGATTCAGAAAACTATTCCTGGAACTACGCTATAAAATCAGCAAGAATAAACTTACATCTCCAGTTATAACTTCTAACTGAGTATTATCTGTTACTTTTTCGGAATCTATTCCCTCTAAAATCCGGTGTGTATAAAACTTTAACTGAAGTAGTTAAGAAATGGTCATTCTCTCCTGAATACCCCGCCTCGTTCACAATGTTGTCAAGGTAATCAGTTGAAGTGAAGGTAAAGTTAAATTCCGGTGCTACACTAAACTCTTTAGAACATTGGATATTAAGCCCCGCTCCTATGGGAACAACCGCTGCAACTGATGGGTAGTCTTTTAAGGCAGGCAGTGTTCCATCTTCATCCTTGAGATAAGAGGACGCTTTATAGCGCGCTACGCCTAATCCTGCTTTTACATACGGTATCAGTTTGCTCTTGCGCCTGCTACTTCCAAAGCCACTGTATCCATCAATTAAGTTAACAACAAGAGACCCGGAAGCCTGTAAGACCTGTGATTCAAAGGAAATATCTTTGTTGCCCGTCTCACCTTCAGTAGCTTTAAAGCCGTTATAATCGAAGCTGCCCAGCACACCTACAATAGGCGAAAACATGTACATCACGCCTACATTCGCGTTTAGCCCAAAGCCATTGTTCCTGAGTGGTCGAAGGCCATCGTCGCCAAAGTTATGCCCCCTGTTGTCACTGTTCATCACCGATAAACCTGTTCCTGCTATAAAGGTAAATCCAGGAGAGGCTTTCGGACCATAGATGCTCCGCTTTTTAATGTTGTACTGCGACCTGAACTTCGGCTTGTGTGATTGTGCCTGTACGTTAACTGCTGCAATTAAAAAGGAAAAAAGGAGCGCAGTTAAGAATTTTGCTTTCTGAAACATGGGTATTGCAGCATTAATAGATGAATGTATAAGAAACAGGTTGCTGTATTTACAATATTTATGCATGTAAATATATAGTTTTATTGATGATAAAAAAAATATCCAATATCATTTACAATAAAACTCCCCATAAAATACTGCAGTGTGCCACTTCATGCATTGTGCTATACACCAGAGGCATGACATCATATAGCGTTATAATTACTAAGCGTCTAATACTAAACCTCTTGCTAAAATGATTAGAGATTAATGTCTGGCTCCTCTGTTGACAGTGATTATCCACTTAAGGCAGGACTGCTTTGCAATGACTTAATTTTATGCCTCATATGTGGTGCAAATTCACCACTTTATCCGGCTCCATAGTTTGATGGAAAGTATGCTTCGCAAAGCATTCCACAGCTTTGCTCTAATCCAAAGCCTTCGTAGAGACAGATCACGACCCAATGCCGTCAACTTAAGAACAACGCTGCCGTTGTTGTGTGTTTTCACCAACAACTTGCTTGCTGGTCAAAAGACACAGCAAGGGCGTAGGGAGATGTTAGCAGCAAATATTCTCTTAAGTTGACGGCATTAGGTCGCGACCTGTTCAATCGTTCCCATTTTATCTGAATCAGGATTTTCAAGATTAGAAGGATTGGCAGGATGAATATTCATTACCAATTCAGCCTGCCCTGTCTCATCTTCAGGCTGATGCGTGGACAGGTCGCGACCTACCCTACGAGGTAGGGGTGTATCATTCACCATTTCCCTGGCTTAAGTTTGAGGCTTTGCGCCAGGGAGAGACGAAAACAGAAAAGGCAGGCTAGTAAGCCTGCCTTTTCTGTTTTCGTCTTCTATGAGGTTAATTTAATAGGCAAGTCCCGTGTCACCAGTAGTGGAGTTGAACATCAAAACACTAACCTATATCGTTCTTCAGGACTTCTCAGTCCTGAAGCCAACTGAAGGGGACATCTTTGTCCCCGTAACTACCCTTCCTGTCACGCGGACAAGGATGTCCGCAGTAGGCTTAGTTCCGGACACGGACGTCCGGAACAGCTTTAAAGATTGCAAACTTCTTAAACCAGAAATTTCGGCACATGGAGATTTCCTAATCCCCAGCAGCAAACTTTCATAATTTATTAGTCTAAAAGAGCAGGTAAAAGCGCCTTGGCTGCTGTCAGCAACTGTTAACTGTTCTCTGCTAAATGACCAATGTTCTTACTCGTGGTAATTCAGAACTCTATGGCCACCTTCCATTAAATAGGTGTCACGCTTGAACAGCTCCAGATCAGCCTGCATCATATCCTGAACTAGAGCTGGCAGATCATACTGTGGCTTCCAGCCTAACTTTGTCTTGGATTTAGTAGCGTCTCCAATCAACAGCTCTACTTCTGTTGGGCGGAAATAAGCAGGGTCCACACATACCACTTCTTTGCCTATCTCTAATTGGTAATCCGGGTGAGTGCAGGCGGCAACATAGCCTTTCTCGTCTACACCCTCTCCTCTGAATTCTATTTCTACGCCAACTTCAGCGAACGCCATCTTCACGAAGTCACGGATGGTGGTAGTTACGCCGGTAGCAATCACAAAATCCTCAGGTGCGTCTTGCTGCAGAATGCGCCACATGGCTTCTACATAGTCTTTCGCATGCCCCCAGTCGCGCTTGGCATCCATGTTACCCAGGTATACTTTGTCCTGCAAGCCTAGGGCGATACGGGAAGCGGCACGTGTAATCTTGCGAGTCACGAAGGTCTCGCCACGCAGCGGGGACTCATGGTTAAACAGAATACCGTTGCAGGCGAACATGCCGTAAGCCTCGCGGTAATTCACTGTAATCCAGTAAGCATAAAGCTTGGCCACGGCATAAGGTGAACGGGGGTAGAACGGTGTTGTCTCTGACTGCGGAACAGCCTGCACCAGACCATACAGCTCAGAGGTGGACGCCTGGTAGATGCGTGTTTTTTCTGTTAAACCTAAAATACGGATAGCCTCTAAAATACGCAATGTACCGATACCATCTGCATTAGCGGTGTACTCCGGCATATCGAAACTTACCTTCACGTGGCTCATGGCCGCCAGGTTATAAATCTCATCCGGCTGCGTCTCCTGAATAATGCGAATCAGGTTCGTCGAGTCCGTCAGGTCGCCGTAGTGCAGCTTAAAGTTGATGTGCTTCTCGTGCGGGTCCTGGTACAGGTGGTCAATGCGTTCTGTATTGAACATCGAGCTGCGGCGCTTGAGGCCGTGGACCATATACCCTTTACTTAATAATAGTTCTGCCAGGTAAGCTCCGTCCTGCCCAGTAACGCCGGTAATTAATGCAGTTTTCATTTCTGTATTTTAAGCTGTAATAAACTCTTCTTTAAAATCGGCATACGCCATTTTTATACCCTCTCTCAATTCTATCTTATGCCTGTATCCAAGGCTATGAAGTTTCGACACATCCATGAGCTTGCGGGGCGTACCATCCGGTTTACTCGTATCAAACGCAATGTCTCCCGCATACCCCACTACCTCTTTAACCAACAAGGCCAGTTCTTTAATGGTCACGTCTTCGCCTGTGCCAATGTTAATCAATTCTCTTCCATCGTAGCTGTTCATCAGGAAAAGGCAGGCCTCGGCCAGGTCATCGGCAAAAAGGAACTCCCGGCGCGGACTTCCGGATCCCCAGATAGTCACCGTTTCGGCTCCACCCTCCTTTGCTTCATGAAACCTGCGGATAAGGGCTGGCAACACGTGCGAGTTCTGCGGGTGGTAGTTATCCTTATAACCGTAAAGGTTTGTAGGCATCACACTAATAAAGTTGCAGCCGTACTGGTCGCGGTAAGCTTCGCAGAGTTTGATACCTGCTATCTTCGCGATGGCGTAAGGCTCATTTGTCGGCTCCAGTTCTCCTGTTAAAAGATATTCCTCCTTCAGCGGTTGGGGCGCCAGCTTCGGATAGATGCAGGAAGAACCCAGGAACATCAGCTTTGTGACACCTGCCTTATAGGCGGAGTGGATGACATTGGTCTCCATCATGAGGTTATCATAAATAAACTCTGCCCGGTAGGTATTGTTAGCCACAATACCGCCTACCTTCGCTGCGGCCAGGAAAACATAATCCGGTTGCTCCTCAGCGAAGAACTCAGAAACAGCCTGCTGGTTCCGTAGGTCTAGCTCGGAGGAGGTGCGGGTAATTATATTCTTATAGCCGTTGGCCAACAGCGTGCGGCATATAGCAGACCCTACCATCCCTCTATGTCCGGCTACATATACCTTCGCATCTTTATTCATAAAATATAAAATTTATAAAACACAAATCTATCATTAAAATCAGAATCGCAGAGATAAACTTGGTTTTTTATTACACATTCTCAAGTTTTACACCTGCAGCTTAACATCTAGTGCTCCTCCAGGAAAGTAGTTGCTCATTGATTCCTAGGCTCTTTCAGATGCTACATTACTATACAGAACCCTGCGTCAGTAGTGATTGCCCTTTTCTTTTGAGTGTAGGACCGTTTCAATCTCCATTTTTGTCATCCTGTAAAGGATATTGTGGCCAGTAGCGAAGGCTTAACCTCCCGTGGGTAGCAGAGCCGTTTCATTCAAAAAACTATCCCCTTGAGGACAAGCAAGAACGCGAGTTCGTAGCTTGTGAGCGTAGCTCAAGGGGTGTCTAATTCAGAGGCAAACAGCTAGGAAAATGTTTCAAGTAATTTCTCTGCGCATGTAAACACCCCTCTATGAGCTACGCTCGCAACTCTAAAGCTCTCGCTTTAGGTTGTCCTCAAGGGGAGAATCGCCTAGAATGAAACATCCCTGCGCCTTCTACCATGATATTGAAAAATATTTTACCGCTGTTCAGGATTGAAACCCCGAAACAAAAGAATAATCAAATGCAAGTTGCATGACTCAGAATTAAGTGACGCCTAATGCTGAAAACCCACCCCTACTAGCCCCTCCAAGGCTCATCTTATAGGGAAAAAACAGAAGGAATCAAAAGCACAAAAACCAACTGTCATTCTGGAAGAATCTTGGTAGAAATAGAGGGCCCCAACCCCCGGGAGGTTAAGCTTTTGCGGCTTGCCCACAAGATCCTTCCAGGATGACAAAAAAGGAAGAAATATTTGCTGATTTTAGTTATTCTAAAGCCTCTGAATTTTTCCCTACAAGATTAGCTCCAAGGAGGGGAATTTTTACTCTCATGTGAAAATCCCTTCCTCGGAGGGGTAAGGGGTGGGTATTTCTTTGATACAGTTACCAAACCCCAACTTGAGTCAACAACTATTAAACTCCTTAAAACGCCTTTTCATCACCGCGGATGGCCTGCCACACCGTGAGGACTACAATTTTAAGGTCGAGCAGAAAAGACCAGTTCTCCAGGTACCAGATGTCGGCTTCCACGCGTTTCACCATGTACTCCGGTTCCTTTGTCTCTCCTCTGTACCCGTTTACCTGTGCCCAGCCCGTAATGCCAGGGGTAAGGAAGTGGCGCACCATGTATTTCTCTATTATGAGTGCGTAATCCTCTGTATGCTTTAGCATGTGAGGCCGGGGACCAACAATAGACATGTCCCCTAACAGCACATTGATAAACTGGGGCAGCTCATCAATACTGGTCTTCCGGATGAAGGCACCTACACGCGTAATGCGGGCATCACCTTTACTCGCCTGCTTGTTATCAGAATCTGAGTTCACGCTCATGCTCCTGAACTTAAGGCAATAGAAGGGTAAATTATCTTTCCCGGAACGAAGCTGCTTAAAGAAAACAGGCCCTCTTGAATCCAGCTTGATGATGATCGCCATCAAAGGAATAAACCAGCTTAGCAAAAAGACCAGCACCGATAGAGAGAACGCTACATCGAAAATTCTTTTCAGCGTTTCATTCGCTTTGTCTTCTAAAGGCTCTCTTCGGGGGGTCAGTATCGGAAGGTGGCCGTACATCTCCACCATAAAGTTCTTTTTAAAGTAGTCTTTCACGTCAGGCACTAACTTCAGGCGAATCATGCGCCTGTCAGCTTCCCGCATCAGCATTTTAATTTTGTCCTGGGCAACATCCGGTAGGGCGCAATACACTTCCGCAATGCCATTTTGCTCTACAAATGACAGGCAGTCCTCAATGCGGCCTAATATAGGCATGCCTTTGTCTCTGAGTGAGAGGTCATCATCAAAGAAGCCTCCTACTTTGTAGCCATACTGTTTGTTTATCTCCAGGTGGTTATACAGATCCACTCCTAAAGAACCGGCACCAACAATCACTATTTTTTTATGTTTTACCAACGACCAGCGTGTGGGCTTCCGGATAAGCAGAAAAGCCGTTTTCCAAAGCAGCAGGAGTATGGCAAACAGCAGAAAGGCATAGGCTGTAAAGGTGTAGGATAAATCGAACTGCAACATAGCGGCCTTCAGCAGGGCGGCTATGAGAAAGTACATACCCAAGGCCTTGATGGTAAGCTTTATGGTAGGAATGGCATCCCTCCTGAAGATGTCTTCATACAACTTATTGACATTGGCACAGTAAAACCAAATCAGGTTCAGCAACAAAAAGTCCAGTTTGTAATTTTCCGTTATATTCTGCCCTATCAACTGCTGGTTTTCAATCACAAACCCAGCGTAGAGCACCACATTCAGCAGAAAAAAGTCAATGATAATATTTAAGCCCTTCGAAAAAGTAGTATATCTGTGTACCATAAGCTTTACCCCACTAAAGGAAAGTACAAAAATAGAATAAAATCATAAATACATATATAGATATACTTAATATATTATCTAACCCACCTGTATATACAGTCGGTTTCTCTTACAGAAGCTAATGAATTCAAGTCAAATGCGCCGTAGTGGCATGCTTTGAAAGAGCAATATCAATCAGGTGCTGCGCATAAAGGACGGCATTGCCTCCAACCCCACCGGGCTACTATGGCGCGCGTTCTTGCCTTATAAATTTCTGGAAAAGGCTAATATTAAAATTCTCCCCTTGAGGACAACCTAAAGCGAGAGCTTTAGAGTTGCGAGCGTAGCTCATAGAGGGGTGTTTACATGTGCTGATAAACAACTGTAGCTTAGTAGCAGGAGCCTTACTGCTAAACTTTACACCCCTACGGTCCCCTCAAGGGGACAATTAACTAGTTTATTAAGACAACACTGAACCAGTATAACAATGAATTTAAAAGATATAAGACAGGATAAGGCGTCTTCGTTAATAACTTAACGGTACGGCTGTTGCCAAAATGACCACCTCTTACTTGGCCACAGCAACCTTTTCTTGCACAAGCGAGGCTTCAAACCGTTGCATAATTTTATCGATACACAGGTTTGTTTCGGCATAAGCCCGGGCGTTGCTGGCAATCACTCGATTGTCTTCCAGTATGGCTTTCAGAATACCTTCATTTAAAGCCTGCTGGTTCTCGGCGTCTACCAGTATGCCCATGTTGTGCTTTGCTACCAGTGTGTGCAGGCCTGCTCCTTTATTGGCTGTGATAAGGGCTACTCCCCCAACTGCCAAGATGGTGGTCAGTTTAGAAGGCATCACCAGGTCACTGGCATTGGCTTTCTGAATCACCAGGTGCACATCCGCCACATTCAGGAAAGCGTTAAACTTCTCGAAAGGCTGCAAAGGGAAGAAAATCACGTTCGCAAGACCTAAGCTTTCTGCCAGCGCATTCAGCCTTTCTTTGTAAGGTCCAGAGCCGCAGATCATAAACTTCAGGTTTTTCATCTCCTGCAACTCCTGCGCTGCATACAGTATAGTTTCCAGCCCCTGCTTCTCCCCTATGGCCCCGGAATAGAGCACAATAGTATCAGACGCCTTGAAGCCAAACTCCTTTTTCAGGTACCTGCGGTTCTCCAGCGGATGAAACAGGTTGATGTCTGCCCAGTTGGGGAAAGCCATTACCTTCTTGTTTGCCTTTTCCTCAATCTTCCGGATCATTCCCTCCGAAATACTACTCACCACGTCGGCTTGCCGGAAGATGTACCGCTCCACTTTAAACAAGGTCCTGATCACCCGCTCCGATTTTATCATCTGCAAGTCCCGGGCGGCTTCTATCTGCATGTCCTGTATGTGGTAGTAGAGCTTTGCCCCACGTATCTTTTTATACAGTATGCCGAGTATGCCAAACTGAAAAGACGGCACTACTGTCAGGACATAGTCGTATTTAGGACCGAGCATTAACTGCAGCAGCTTAAAGAAAGCAGAAATCAAAAAAGAAAGATCCAGCAGCATGCGCTTCAAGCCTGATGGATTTTCAGGTACGTAAGTAGGGCACCTATGAATCGTTATTTTACCGCCTGATGCAAACGCCTTTATTTCTGTTTTATACCACCGCCTGTTTTTATGGTAGGGCTCCTGTACTTTCCAGTAAGGGTAGTAAGGATAAGTGGTGATAACCGAGCAGTCATATCCGTTTTTGGCTAACCAATGCACCTTCTCGCCGCTGTACTTCCCGATGCCAGTAGGCTCCGGGTAAAAATTGTACCCAATCACTAATATTCTCTTCTTTTGATTTTTAGGCTGTAGCATTGGAAGTACAAAAAGTAAAAGTTAGCATCATACAGATATCATATAAATATAAAAAATACTATATTTTAAAAATTATTAGCTCCTGAATTTAGATTGAATGCAATACCCCTCTTTTCCCCTGGTGTAGCCATAACTTTATAAAAGTCAATAGTATACAAACTATATACCCCAGCTACAGGTAAACAACAAAACTTCAGCAGAGGCTTTATAAGGCATAAAACACCCATAGCAAGCAGATACTGCAATAATTATAGTGCAATATGCTAATACTTTAATTAATAGCAAACTTATATTTATAAAGAGTATAAAATTGGAGCCAATTTTATTGCAGCTAGGTTGAGGTGGTGGGATGTGCTACTAAAGATTTGCTGCAGGAGAGGTAAGTGAATAGGTTGTAGCCCTAAACTTATTCGCTTAAATTTTAACTCTTATTGATTAGGTACAAAGAAAGATTCATACTTTAGTTGTACACTATTTTGCACTTACAGCATGTTTAGATTTTGTCCCTTTTCGAAGTGAGGCTTATTCACGGGCTTGTCATTTTTATGAAAGAGCAGTATGCACCATTTTACAACAGGAGCGAAAGCTTCAGTAGGAGGTTTGTAAGTTTAAGGTAAAAGCTTAGTCACTACACTATTTCATAAGTTAGATGTTGGAGGAGAAAGTAAAGAGCAAAAATCAGGATAGATGACAGAATGGGTAGTTTGACTTCCGGCATACAAGCGACAAAGCATTTTCGCTTGTGTTGATTGTCTCAAAGAACAAATAGTGAAGAAAGGCATTTCAACTCCTCTCGTTAATTTCAAGAAGGTGTTAGGAGTCTTTTAATGTGATTGTGATCTGTTTATCCTGCTGCAGAATTTTATATTTTGGAAATGTACTACAGAGCCACTACTTTATCAACGGGTTTTATTTTCCTGAATCTTGCAGTAAACCTGCGTGAAATACGCCATTTTCAGCATAGCGAAAGCCAGCCCTCTGGCACCATCCCGGAAGCCGCCTAAAAGAAAAAAGCTACCACAAAAATAAGCTGGACCAATCAACACACTGTTCATCAGCCGGTACTTCAGCTTTTGCTTCCATGACCATTTACCTGAAATTTGGGTATCGTTAGATGATTTAAGAAACCGTCCTGCTTCCCAGGCGGCATATTCGTCGTGCTTGATGACATAGTGGGAAACGCCCCTGTAATCCTGATGATCAATTTTACTTTTGATCACGCCAATCTCACCCTGAAGCACCGGGTGTTCGTGCACCTCCATATCCAGCTTGCTCCACTGGTCCTCATCAATCCGCTCGTATTCTCCGGCTCCAACACGAAAAAGTGCCAGTTTTTTTAAAGGATATCCACCCTTCAGTTGCTTGCCTAAAAAATAGATAGTGTAATTTAGCCAATATCCGACTTTATCACCTCTCTTTAAAACTTCTCGTAGCTCTGATTTAAATTCGTCTGTCAGGTACTCATCAGCATCCAGAAACAGCACCCACTTTGTAGCGGGTGTATGGTTTCTTAAAAACCAATTGCGCTTTTTAGGGAACTTTCCATCCCACACAAAATCCACTACCTCTGCCCCATGCTGCCTGGCAATCTCTTTTGTATGATCCGTACTGCCGGAGTCTATCACTACTATCTGACGTGCCAGATCAGAGCCGATTGCCTTCAGGCATCCAGGTAAATTTCTCTCCTCATTTCTTACCGGAATAGCAATGGTCAAATCAAGTGAAGTAGTCATGATAAGTTATTAGTTCGTGTCAGTGCAGCTTTTATGCTTAACCTGTCTCTGTTAGTTAACCTGTAACCTCAGGAAGTCACTCTTGATTTCTTCTGCCATTCTTTCTTTGATTGGTTTACAAGGGAAACCGGAGCAAACCATCCATGCCGGCATATCCTTTGTTACGACAGAACGTGCGCCTATCACACAGCCCTCTCCTATTGTTACTCCCGGATGTACAAAAGCCTCTGCGGCAACCCATGCGTGATCGCCGATGCGTATGGTTTTCGTAATAAGCGGGAAGCCAGGAAGCGTATAATCATGTGTTCCGGCACACAGGTGTGCTCCCTGCGATACGACAGCCCGGCAGCCAATCATGATCCTGCCCTGCGAGTAAAGAATCACTCCATTTGCTACACCACACTGATCCCCTAGTTCAAGGTTCCAGGGAGCCCAAATTTTAACGTGGGGATACACATGTACGCTACGCCCTATCTTAGCACCGAACAATCGAAGCAGGAATGCTCGCCACCCATGCAAGGGTTTGGGAGAAAAGCGAAACAGCGATATCGCTACAATCCCCCATACAACTCTACCTAACCGGTTCTTCAGGGAAAACGAAGGTCCCGTTACTGTATTTTGGTTATGCATGGTATAAATGATAGGTAAGCTAAAATTTAAATTCATAACTTTATATTGATCAGAAACTTATCGCGTCCAGAAGCCGGGTTACGTTAGGTCTTATTGCAAAAAACTTCTCATATGCACCTCTTGCATTATGCTGCATCTCCAGTTTCTGCTTTTTTGACAGAAGCTGCCACTGTTCTAATAATGCAATGGTTCCTTCCTGTGAGTCATCAGCTACTAAGCCTCCTCCTACAGCTTCTATTTCCCGCCAGATGTTTACCTGGTTCGATATCAGAACAGGCTTAGCACAGGCCAGCGCTTCCACTACGGCAATACCGAAGTTCTCCTGGTGACTTGGTAGTATAAAAGCCTCGCAACCATAAAACGCCCCCCATTTTGCATCCCCGGTCAACATACCCGGAAAAATAACTACATTCTTCAGCTCATTAGATTCGGCCACCATTTGTTGCATCCTTTCCCCATAAGGTGAATCCAATCCAGGACCAGCAATAACCAATTTAGGAAACTGCAAAGATATCCTTTCAGTTTTATCCACCTCTCCACCCATGATACCTGCAACAAAAACAGATTCTGTCTTTGCTGTTACCATCTTACAGGCTACCTCAGCGTAAGCTTTTATCAGCAGATCAACACCCTTCTTCTCATGAATTCGACTGAGGAAAAGGACAAAAGGCTGCTGCTGAAGCTCAGGGCATTGTTCAAGGAAAGCTCCGCGCATGGCTTCAGTAAATGTTGGAGGCTCTTCTACTCCTAAGCCAACCACTATCTTACGCTTTGGCCTGTAAGGCTTAAAGGGAATCTGAGCAAGGCGTTTCTCTTCTTCACATGTAAAGAGCAAACCATCCGCACCATTTACAATATTCCCTTCTATCAGTTTCCAATAGACCCAATTTCTAAGCGCTTTTAATTTTCTGCCATTAGACTTCTGGAAATATGGATCTAACATGCCATGTGGCATAGCATAAACCATTGGTAATTTTACTGGTGGTAACGCATTAGCTTTATGAAATTTTAATGCTTTGTGTAAGGCAAAATCATTATAAAGCCATAACCCATGGAGTATTGCGACATCGAAACGAGGAAGATTTTCAAGAAACCAAGGTAAGAGCTTTTTACTGTATGACCAGGCCCCTTTTCCACGACCAAGTGCATGAATCGGAAAAGGTTCATCTTTTAAAAAGGTGGCATCAAACATATCCAAGCTAACTACCTCATTATAGGTATTTAAATCTTCAAGGCCTGAAATAATAGATCGCACAGCTTGGCAAACTCCACCAGACTTTGGATCCATCTCATTAACTATATGCAGCAGATTCATGATTTAGACTTTATTCCGCTATGATGTTGATAAACTTCCGGATCAACTCCTTTACAAACATCCTCTAACAACCTAAAAGCCTGAGAAACCATTTTTTCCATTGTTAATTCCTTTTTTACAAATTCTAAAGCATTACTGCTAAGTTGATCTATCTCTGCCTCAGTCAAAGAGACTATTCTTTCCAAACATTCAGTAAATGTTTTAAATATCATCCCATTATAACCACTTTTAATATAATGATACTCCACGCACTGTAAAACGTCCTTTGATCGCTCAAAAGTAAATACAGGCTTTCCATAAGCCATAGCTTCTACAACTGAGAGACCTACCCAACCAGGCTGAAAATAAACATCAGCTATATTAAAGAGTTTTTCCTTTAAATTCCTTTCATATACTTCCCCAAAATCATAGACATGCCTAAACTTTATAAAATCAGGCTTCAATCTTCCCGCCCCAATTATGATAAAAGCATATTTTTCAGGGTCAAGGTTTTCTATCAATTTCAATAATAAATCTACACGTCTTCCTGGCTCATTGAATCGGGCACAATAAATTAAAACTCTTGGTTGAAAAATTTTAAATTCCAATTTAAGGTCCCGCTTATTCTTTTCATCGCTAAGCTTGACAATATCTTCTACGTTAGAAATCGTATTGCCTAATGACGTAATACTCAGCTTTGGGAACTGTTTGTTCCATAAATAGTATTCTTTGTCTGTATAAACCCACAAACCATCTGATAAGCCAATCATCCACTTAAGGAAAATGTTTGGCTTTGATTCCTCTTTAATGTACCTCTTAATAGATATTCCATGTCCCCATAATATTATCTTTTTCTTTAGCAAGGGCTTTAACAAAAGTATCAACCATGTTGTTAAATGTCCAAAATGCAGCATCAGGACAAGGGTATCATACTTTTTGTCAAGGAGTGCGAATGGATTATAGACTAAGAGAGGCCCTATGGCGATTGCCTTTAAAGGTGAAGCTTTGACTTTTCCTTTGAAGAAATTACTTGCTTTTAGCTTATCCTGTCCCTGATAACAATAAAGATCAAGTTTTATCTTTTGGCTTAGTTTATTAAAGAAATCCGTCCTATAGTGAGGAACAAAAGGTTGTATAATGGCTATCATTTATAAATAGTATTACTTTTGTAATCTTAGATTATAAACTTGGGATATTGAAAGCCAAGTAAAAAGACAAAGTACCGATCCTGCCGCAAAAGCATGAGCTTCAGCAAAAAAATGGAACAACATAAAAACAAATACGAAAAAATACAGTCGGCCATCCTGAACATCAAAATGCCTTAATCCAATGAATACAACTTTTAATAAAAGGTATAAAAGAGCCCCAAATCCTAATGCACCCATTGTGGACAGAGCTTCCAGATAAAAAGATCCAAACTCTACACTTCCAGTTTCTTTATTAGCTCCAGAATTGTATTTTTGTATTACTTCTTTCGAAACAGAGTGAAAACCAGCTCCCGTTATTGGGTTAAGCTTAAAATCTTCAATCCTAGCATTCCATAACTCTTCTCTAGAATTGTTGGTGCCTTTATTTTCTAAACGTGTATTGTTTACTATAAAATTATCAGCCTCATAGCTCACAAGAATTAACGTCGGAGTGATAAAAAACAAAACAATAAGCATAAAGGGTACAAACCTTCTAATTATTGTTTTTATTAAGATTTTAAATTTTGAAAAGAAAATAAAGAGAAGCACAAAAAGTAAACCAGCTATACTGGTTCTGGAACTTGCCATGAAAACTGTAACAACTGAAATTAAAAACAACAAGCTATAAGCAAAGTGCAACAGTCTACTATTTGCTTTGTAACACAAATTATAAATGGCAAAAATACATACAATTGATGCAATTGGAGATAAAATCATTTCATGTTGAGTTACCCCACTTCTAAAATACTTTCCATCTCCTGTATACAATTCACTAACACCATAATTTGGTAAGCGAAAAATTATCCATACAAAAGAAACAACAGTAATAAAGACAAATAAATACATTTTATACCACCACAATTTATTCCTAAATAAGATAATATTACTATTTAGAAGGACTGGCGCAGCCACTAATATTAATACAATCCAAGAAACCCATCTAAAAAAAGCCCCAGGTAGTAAGCCTGTACTAAAAACCAAAGATGCTCCAGAAACAAGGAGTAAAGGAAACAAAATTTTTACTTTTTTATTCTTATAAAGAACTAAAGATAGACAAGAAAAAAGAACAGCATAATATAACACTGTTACATCAGGCACAAAAGCTTGAATAATTGTAAAGTGCAAAATAAATACTAGCAACAATAAAATAGAACATATATTTATTCTCTTCATATAAAGTTAACTGCAATTAATTCTTGATCCCCATTCTTTCCCAGTAGTTGCTATATTAAAATAGTTGTGTTTTTTAAACAAAAGGTTTTTAATACTTTAGCCGTTTTATCCTAACATTCCTGTTGCGCTTTTTAATATATTGAAATAATTAATTATGTACTTCGTTCTATAAGTTGGATAGTGATAATAATCAATACTATTCTTCTACATAAAGCTATAATAATTTATTATATTAAAATAGACTTACCGAAAGATGAATAATTATGATTTTGGATAAAATAATCTAATTTATCATTAGATTTATTATACGAATTCAATTGAGTCACAAGAAAGGCAATTGCATCTTTTATCTCTAAAGGAGAATATGGATTGACAGCAACGCCCAAGTTATATATTTCTACTATGCTCTTGTTAATACTTGATGATGAAACCACTACTTGCTTCTTGTACTTAGCTGCATGCCCTATTACACCGCTAGAACTGTAAAAATCAATATAAGGCATTAATACTATATCACATGCTTTAAACAATTGCTCCATTTCATAATTAGGTATCACCTCATCCCTTATTATAATTTGTAGCTTAGGGTTTTTATTCTGAGTAGCAGCTATAGCACATTTTATGCTCTGCGCTTTGCCATCTACGAATGTTCCTGCTACAATTAAAGCAATTTTAGCTTGCTCATCCTCTGAGAAAAGAGCTAAGGAGTCTAATATATTATTTAAATTTTTTTTCTCATCTATTCTCCCAAATAACAATAACACCTGTCTTTTTCTAGAAATACTATATTTTATACGTACGCATGTTTCTGTATTAACATCGAGTAGATTCCTAGTATCTATGGGGTCAGGTAAATAGTAAAACACCTTCTCACCCCTTGTATCAAGAGCAGCGTTTAACTTCTTGACTCCTTCTTCATCGTTCAATATATATATTTTGTTCACCCTCCTATTTAAGTTAATTAAGCTCCAGATAACAGTGAACTTCCGAAGCTTTCTTAATCTTAACTTGAATGAAGCAATATCTTTAACTTCTACTGAAGGCAAATGATGGTAAGGCTGAAATAGTATTCCTTGAACTTTTAATTTGTGCTTCGTAAAAACTGGGCTTTGTACTAAGTATTGATACCCATCAAAGCTCATAAAAAGTATTGTATTTATTGTTGGTGTATCAAGTATAACTTTTTCTATTTTATGCCACTCCCAATATGCTCTAGCTAAAAGTTTTGTTGGTGCTCCCTCCATACTTATTTCACATATAAGCAGGTCACCAACAGTCTCTATTTCCTCTGACAACTGTTGCTTTAGCTCATCATTAAGCATGAAAAGATAATTACTTTTTAATTGTGGGTTTGCTTGTAAGTGAATTAAAAGGTATTCAATATATTCTTTTCTATGCCCTGTTGCACTTCCTTCATAGATAATAGTACTTGGCCTATTTATTTCATGCATGTGCTTTATCTTCCTTTAGCTCTTTTTTATACCCACCTACATGCCTATTCTTTACTTTTTTAGAAAGACTAACACCAAGTTTAAGTAGTGAAATTCTCATAATGTATTTTAAAAGATATATAAGAGGGTGAACTTTTCTGTTTGACAGAAGCTTAACTCCTATAGTGTTGTTTGAAGGGTTCATTCTTTCAGGATCAAATAAGAAATTATCATTATGCAATATTCTTTCCGGGAAAATACCATAATCACTTGGATCATTTAAGATAAGTACATCGTATTTCTTAGCCATCAGACTTAGTATTGACTGGTCATGTCTATGGCTAATAAAACCAGGGTAATTCTTCTTACCCATGATGTTTTGCTGGTCTGATATTATCCTACTATCAAGAGATAGTTGCTGAAACTCTTTACAAAAGTTTACGCTTTCTTTACCCTTTTTAATTAACAAGAAACCTCCCATTATCTGGGCCGTTTCCAAGAATCTTTTCTCGTCACACCCCATCAATATAAATGCGTCTCTCTTGGTCCATTGTTTTTCAATTAGAGCAAGACTAAAACACATAATATTTTTACCGCTTCGTTCTAAAACTTTTATAAGCGGCTTGACACTGTTGATAAAGATGGACCCACTATCTGCATAAAATAAGAAATCTCCTTCTTTTACAACTTCTAATGCTTTATTAATTATATAAGATTTCCAACAGTAATTACCATAACCTTTAGTGCTTTGTTTAATCATTTCGTCAGCTTCTTTACGAAATGCAGAATCTAAGTCTGAAGGGGAAAACTCTATTACCTCATCAAAGCCTCCAATTAGTGTACCTGATAATGAGTTCCATCTTTGCTGCGTTCTAAAACCGGAATCTGCAAAATTTACTAGTGTGATCATTTATGAAGTACTTTTTTTAAGATAAAGCTGTTAATTAATATTGCTGCCAATGTGCCTACAATTTTCAAAACTATCAAATAGTTATACCCCACTTTGCTTATATCTAAAGCAAAGCATCCTATAATATAAATAATAAGCGCTATCAGAGTAGAAAAGATTTGTAGCTTCAATTCACCTAGGCCATTTTGAAGATTTATAAAAATAGCATTAATGCAGTGCGTTAGCGTGTAAACTGCAAACAAGTAAAAGGTAAGGGAAGTGATTACTGTATAATTATCCTCTAACCAAAGCCCTAGTAACCAATCTTTGAAATAAGAAACGATCAAGCTAACAATAAAAACACCTATCGAAGCTAAAAATAAGAGCTTGAGCGCTTTTGTGATCCATAATGTTTCTTTTCTTTCTTGTGCTTCAGTTACACTGCTCCAAAACTGTATCAACAGAATAGAAAACACATTGATCAATGTAAAAAAAACTCTATTTACTATCGAATACTCTCCAGTCGTTTCTGCACCCAGGCTTCTTGATATTACAAAATTATCTATCAATAAATACAAGAGGCTGAGTACTTGCACGAGAAAGAATTTTCCTGATAGATTATATGTTTCACTTAAGCTATAACTTCCCTTAAACTTAACATTTATCTTAAAAAGGCATGTCTGATAAAAGAAGAAAATCAAATACAAAATGCTTTGAAAGCCCCCGAAAATTATAGCTACGGATATAAGATTTAGCATTTGGAATCTATTGAAAATCAATAAGGCTAAATAACATCCAGCTATATAAAGTGCTTGAACAAACCCTGTCAAGTAGCTTTTGTTAAATCCTAAAGCTATAGAATTTGACAAACCCAGAACCAGGTTTATTAAAAAGAAGAAGATGAATATTGTAATGCTATTTGTAACTTCCGAGCCAGTAATGCTGTTATTAGCAAAAAGCATACTTGGACTAAAATATAGCAGAAACAAAGGTATAATTAGGAACAATGCGACTAAGACAATTTTACTCATTGTCTTCACTGTAGCCCAAACTGCTATACTTATATGATCGCTCTCTCCCTTAATAATTAATTGAGTAATTAGGTTTCTAAGCCCGTTACCTAAGCCAAAGTTCAGTAAAGATCCAAGAGAAATTACAGACAGAGCTGTTTGCCAAACCCCATACTTTTCGGCTCCTAAGCCTTTTAGCAAAAGAGGTACAAGCATAAGGTTAATTATTATGATTGTTCCTTTAGACAAAAAGTTAAGGACTGTGTTCAATAAGAAGTTCTTACTCCTATCGCTCGCATTTATTTTCCCTTGTAAGGAAAATTTTACGTTTCTTATTGTCGCTAAAAGTAACATATTTTGTTGTATATACCTGATCCTCTTGTATATAAGCTTATATTTATTAGCCTTCACAGGTTAACAAATCAATTTATAAAACTCATTTAGCTGGTTTTGTTCATAATGTGATGGAAGCTTTCCTAGCTATCTTAACTTCACCCTTTCTGAAAATAGCTATTCATTCTGTATTCTCTTAAGACTGTTTTCAGCCACTATTTCCTTTCAGTGATCCAATGTGTTAAAGGATCGCTACTGCTCCTCTCTTCTTACTATTTTTAGGTTTCTCCCCATAACCATAGCCGTAACCATAGTTATTACCCATTTGGGCATCATTGAGCACAAGCATAGGATGCTGCAGCTTTTTATGCTTATACACATCATCAATAATTTCTAATTGTGACTTGTGTGTATAGCCGTATCGCACTATGTAAATACTCGAATCGATGTGAGGAGCCAGCGTGAAGGCATCGGCCACCTGCCCCACCGGGGCTGTGTCGATGATGACATGATCAAAGTTTCCTTTTAAGAGCTGAAGCAGTTGCCCCACTTTAGGACTCATCATCAACTCAGCCGGATTAGGCGGAACAGGCCCCGAGCCAACGACATATAGACCTGGTACATCAGTAGAAGGTTTCACAATATCATCGACAGATAATTTATCTGAGATCAGATAATCTGTTATTCCTGGTCCCTCCGGTATACCTAACTCCTGCAGCAATCTTGGCTTTCGGAGGTCGAACCCTAATATCACCACTTTTTTTCCTGTCAGAACTAAGCTTGCCCCTATGTTGATACTAAAGAAAGTTTTGCCTTCCCCACTCATACTCGAGGTAACCAGCAACACTTTATTTTCTTTGCCCGCTGTAGCAAACTGAAGATTGGTACGTATGAGCCGGAACATTTCTGCCACAGGACTTCTGTTATCCTGTGTTACAGCAACAGCATAACCCGTTTTATTATGAGCAACTTCACCCAATATTGGGATTTTGGTTGCCTGCTCTACCTCCTTCTTCTCCTGTACCCTGTCGTTCAAAAGATCCCGCACAAAGATCCAGGCAAAAGGGAGCCCTAAGCCCATCATCAAGCCCAGCAGGTAGACCAGCATCTTTTTCGGCTTCACAGGTTCATCTCCCACCATGGCAGGGTCCAGTACGCGGGAGTTGGACACAGCTGCTGCCAGAGATACGGCAGACTCTTCCCGCTTTTGCAGGAGGTAGAGGTAAAGCCCTTGTTTAATGCCCTGTTGGCGCTGTATTTCAAGCAGCTCCCGCTCAATTAACGGCACCTGCTGTATCCTCGACTCAAAAGAAGCCATGCTAGTCTTTAGGTTGTCACGTGTAATAACAAGTCCCCTTTTAATGTTCTGCAGGTTCTCCAGGATATTCACCTGCAGGTTCGCCAACTGGTCATTGATATTCTGTATGAGCAAATTATTCGCCTGCGTGGTCCGCAGCATGCGCTCCCGCTCCAGTTGCAGTTCATTAAACTTTGCGATCAGGCCCAGCAAGGTGGGATCCTGTATGCTGAGTGTGCTGGGCACCAGTTGGTATTGCTGTCCTTTTCCGCGCAGGTATTTTTCTATTGAATTCAGAACCTCCAACTGTATCTCAAACTCTGCCAGTTGCTTATTGTATTCGCTCGCCCGCTCAACAAACATCTTCGCTTCTGAGCTCACATCCGTCAATTCATTCTGGCGCTTGTACTTTTCTACGTCTTTCTCCACATCAGATAACTCTGTTGTCAGGAACGTCAGGCGTTCGTCTATGAATTGGATAGTATTAGAAGCTACTAAATTCTTGTCTTCAACAGCCTCTTTGTTATATACCTCCACCAGTTTATTGATGATGTCTTTGCCTTTTTTCCGTACGGGCTCCACCAGGCTGATCATCAGCACACTGGCGTTCTTATTTACCGGCTCAATGCTTAGTCTGCTATTATAAGCGTTCGCCAGTTTTCGAATATCAATAAACTGCACGACAATATTTTTTGGACTACTAGGAGACGAAGCTCCAGCCGCCGCCACTACGGTAAAAGTACCATAAGCCTTCTGGATTTCTTGTCCGAACTGGTGCTCAGACACAACTGCCTCATTTTCCTCCTCTATTTCAAAGCTGTTGTTATCTTTTACATGAAGCACAATGCTTTTTCCGTAAGCAGCAGAATCCAGTTTAGACACAATGACCTTCAATGGCAGCTCTTCGCCATATAATTCCACATCACGAATATTGCCTGGTTTGTAGTAGCTTGTCTGTAAAGAAAGCTCTGTCAGTACGCGTTGCATTAAACTAACGGCGGTTAGTACTTCTATCTCATTGTCGATGTTCTTCGTGGACTTAAACATATCCAGCTCACCGAAAGCCGAATTTCCTAATAAGTCTCCCCCTTTTTTATCATCTCTTATCAGCACCTTGCTTTTAATACTATATTGCGGGGTGGTATAACGCAGGTACAAAAAAGCCATACCTAGGCCAATCACAGCGCCCATCAGGAATAAGTACCAATAGCGCATATACTTAAAAAGCAAAGCTTTTAGATCTATTTCCTCTGACGCTTCCGGCTGAAACTGAAATAATCCTTTCTCTGTCATGGCTTACTGATATTAAAATAATCTTGACAACACAATACTGAGTGCTGAAACAACCGCAACAGCAATAGGCAGATAGTACGTTCTTGTACTTGACTGTAGCTCTTTCGCTTCACTTGGCTCTACATACACCACATCATTTTGCTGCAGGTAAAAAAAGGGCGAACTCAGTACGTCTTTGTTATTCAAATTCAATCGTGTTACTTTTCGTATTCCATTCTCTTCGCGTATCACCAGCACATTCTCTCTTTTCCCGAAGGCGGTCATGTCACCGGCCATACCCAGCGCTTCCAGTATGTTTATTCTTTCAGAGGGGATGGTAAAGGTAGACGGCCTATTTACCTCTCCTACCACCGTTACCTTGTAGTTCAGGTAGCGGACGTTCACAATGGGCCCTTTCAGGTGCTTCTCTAGTTCAGAAACAAAGTGTTCCTTCGCCTGGGCTTTCGTAAGACCTCCCAATTTCACTTTCCCTAAAACAGGAAAATCAATGAAACCTTCTTTATCCACCAAATAACCTTCTCTGTATATGCTATTCGCGGAGGTGTTGGAGGCGATGCTGAAATTGCTCATGCTAGCTGCTACAGCTGCCTGTCCGGTATTAAACAAGGCACTTGCTTCGGGATTTAAGCTGGTGACGGAGACACTCAGGAGATCATAAGCCTGAATTTTAGGCTCTGTGTCGTTGGTAATGCCCTCCTCGTATGTTGCCTGTTCCTGCAGATCGCTTAAGTAAGCGAGGTTTCGGTGAGAGCAAGAAGCCAGCAGCAGCAGGCCCAGAAGGTAAAAAAGCTTAATTTTCATTATATATATAAAACACTATTCTTGCCGACACAAAATCTCCTCAAACTATCTGCAACCTTTTAACAACAAGTGCGTAGCAGGATGCTTTTGCAAATGTGTAGAAATAGTTTTTTAAAACATATATAGTTGCACAAAAATTTTTAGAGGAGTACAATAATACTTTAGATAAGTGAGTCCTCACAGGCACCGGACAGGAATAGTACAACTGTTTCAAAAGTGCAATATAAAGCACTAATGAACTATGTGAGATTCTTGTAACGAAGCGCGGAGGGATTTTCTGCGTTTTTCTCCACAGATTTTTTTCGGGAGGTAAAAAAGAATGTCGTATGTCGGCTTTCTAACTGCTGCTACGCAGTCTTAAATTTGTCCCCCTTTGAAGGGGGTGAGGGGGATGAGAGGCTGCTGGAAGAAAGGTCGTCCTTATTTTATATGAAAGTAGCATCAAATAGTATCTTGTATAATTGTTCGCTGATGTAAATCATCCCCCTGCCTCCTTAAAGGGGGACTTTTTCTTGAAAGTTAATTTTTTCTCCGTCTGTGCCTAGCTAAGCAGCACCAGTTCCTCTCCGCATTGACCTCACAGCGTCTTCCAGACCTGTGAGCGTCTTGGTGGCTACGAAGCAGCGGAAATTGGCACCAGAGACGCTCGCAGGAGCTGCGCACGCTGCGAGGTCTTTTGAGCAGCTGGTATATTCTTTTGCAGCCTGTGTGGGAAATTTGTGTCCAATTTCAGCATTCAGGAAAACATAGCCTGTTTAGTATCAGAAACAAGCATAAAAATAATTTAAATTCAGGCCTTCTATATAGTTTCATACCACCTCCAAAACCACCTCAAATTATATCATCATAAAGTACAAATCTAACACAAACGTATTTTACTTTTATTTATGAATTTGCGTACATTGGGGGTATGTCAGTTAAAACCATCGATCCACAGCAGGTACAGGCCTCGGAACTTTATGCCCTCATGTCGGGGGCTGTGGCGCCCCGGCCTATTGCCTTTGCCAGCACCACCGATACAGCGGGCAATGTCAACCTCAGCCCGTTCAGCTTTTTTAATTTATTCAGCTCTAAGCCGCCTCTCCTGGTCTTCTCGCCTTTAAGCCGGATGCGCGACAACAGCAGCAAGCATACCCTGGAGAATGTGTTAGCCACCAAAGAAGTCGTCATCAACATTGGCAACTACGACATGGTGGAGCAAATGTCGTTGGCCAGCACGGAGTATGACCTGGGGGTGAATGAATTTATCAAGGCAGGCCTGACACCAGCCGCATCCGTACGGGTAAAGCCGCCGCGAGTGCAGGAGGCTCCCGTTGCGTTTGAGTGCAAGGTGACCGACGTGGTCAAGCTCGGCACAGAAGGGGGTGCCGGTAACCTGGTGCTCTGCGAGGTCCTGCTGATGCACGTGAACGAAAACATTTTAGATGAAAACGGAAAAATAGACTCCGCTAAACTAAATGCCGTGGCCCGCATGGGTGGAGACGACTACCTTCATGCCATTCCGGAAGCTATCTTTAAGTTGCCAAAGCCCAGCCGCAACAAAGGCATGGGCGTAGACCAACTCCCCGACTTTATCCGCAACAGCAGCATCCTGACCGGCAACAACCTTGGCCGCTTAGGCAATACAGCACAGATGCCCACAGACGAAGAAGTCGAAGCTTTCAAGTCTGACCCGCTGGTGTCGTATATCCTGACGAAGTACCAGCATGACCCCGCGACACAACGACAGGAACTGGAGCTGCTCGGCAAAAAGCTGCTGGAGGACAACCAGGTAGCACAGGCCTGGAAGGTGCTGTTGCTGATGGGAAAATAAACAATCAAACCTAATCAATTTAATCTTATTCATCTTCTGTACGGACAGGTGCGACCTGTCCCCGCATCAGCTTACCGATGCAACAGGAGTGGCTGATTTGGTAATTAAAAGTCATCCTGTCAATCCTTCCAATCCTCAAAATCCTGATTCAGACAAAATGGGAACGATTGGACAGGTCGCGACCCAATGCCGTCAACTTAAGGCTGCTTATATGACAGGTCTTTTATTGATGTTGTATTTGTATTTGCGCTTCCGGACCCTGGGAAAGCTCCTGCCGGGCCTGACAGCCTCCTTCCTTCTCTTGATTTTACGCTTGAGCCGCTCGTACAGCTGCTCAACAGCCTCCTGCCCCATCAGCAGGCTGGGCAGATTGT
>NZ_QRGR01000047.1 GCF_003367245.1 Pontibacter diazotrophicus
GACGGGAGGGGACCAGCTGCGCTCCATCGACACTTCCCTCCTCTCTTACAGGCTGGTCAACAACTACGGCCCAACGGAGAACACGGTGGTGGCCACCTCCTACACACTGCCTGCCGCCCGGCAGCAGGGGCTTCCGCCAATCGGCAAGCCCATCAGCAACACCAGCGCCTACGTGCTGGACAGGTCCGGCAGGCTGGTGCCGCAGGGCGTGGCCGGGGAGCTGTGCATCGGGGGCGTGCAGGTGGCAAGGGGCTACCTCAACAGAGAGGAGCTGACTCAGGAGAGGTTCGTCAAAGACCCCTTCAGCAGGGAGGCAGGAGCCAGGATGTACCGTACGGGAGACTTGGTAAGGTGGCTCTCTGACGGTAACCTGGAGTACCTGGGCAGGATAGACGACCAGGTGAAGATACGCGGCTACCGCATTGAACTGGGCGAGGTGGAGAGCGTACTGAGCCAGTGCCGGGGCGTTGAGCAGGCGGTGGTGGTTGCCAGGGCAGATGCTAATGGCAGCAAGCGGCTCATAGGCTATGCAGTTGCAGAGGAGTTCGATAGGGAGGCCATCATGAGCCAGATGAAAGCAAAGCTTCCGGAGTACATGGTGCCGTCCCTGCTAGTGGAGCTGGAGGAGATTCCGCTCACAGCCAACGGCAAAGTGAATAAGAAGGCACTGCCGGAGGTGGACGCAAGTGAGGCGCTGACCAGCAGCTATGTGGCCCCTCGCACAGAGACAGAGGAGAAGCTGGCGAAGATATGGCAGGAATTGCTGCAGGTGGAAAAAGTGGGCGTGGAGGACAACTTCTTCGAGCTCGGCGGGCATTCACTACTGGCTACACGCCTCGTTTCATCGGTACGAAAAGTATTTCAGACAGAACTGCAGATCAAAGACATATTTGCCTACCCTACTATAGCGGGTATTGCAGAACTGTTAGCGTCAAACAAATTAGCCAGAGTTTTACCTGCCATCACGGCTTTCCCTCACGATACAAACGATAAACTACCCCTGTCCTTTTCGCAGGAGCGGTTGTGGTTCATCGACCAGTTGCAGGGCAGCAGCCATTATCACCTGCCAGCTGTTTTCCGCCTGACAGGCGAGCTGGACGTGGCGGGGCTGGAAGACGCCTTCCGCCAGATCGTGAAACGGCATGAGGCGCTGCGTACTGTTTTCCTGCAGGAAGAAGGGCAGGCTTATCAGCAGGTGCTGGACGCTGATTGGCAGCTGAGCCACATGAATGGGCATTCTTTTGTGGATGCAACTGGGTTATATGCTGCCATCCAATCAGCTGTGGAGCAACCCTTCGATCTAAGCAAAGACTTTATGCTGCGGGCCGTGCTGGTGGAGCTATCTGAACAGGAGCACCTGCTGGTCGTCGTGTTACATCACATCGCCTCCGACGGCTGGTCAGTTTCCGTGCTGGTGCAGGAATTAACAGAGCTTTATGCAGCAAGGCAGCAGAAACGTGAGGCCGTTTTGCCGCAGCTTCCGATACAATATGCTGATTATGCCGTCTGGCAGCGGGACTACCTGCAGGGAGAGGTGCTGGAAGAACAGACGAGTTATTGGAAAAATAAACTCGCTGGAGTGGAGGCACTGCAGCTGCCAACAGATTATGTGCGTCCGTCTGTGCAGAGCACCCGTGGCGCAAGGCTGGATCTCAATCTTGACAAGGACCTGAGCCAAAAGCTGGAACAGTTTTCCAACAGGAAGGAAGTGACTCTTTTCATGAGTCTGCTGTCAGCATTTAAAGTGCTGCTGTACCGTTACAGCGGCCAGGAAGACATCTGTGTGGGCAGCCCGATTGCGGGGCGTGTGCAGCCAGAGGTGGAGCCTTTGATCGGCTTCTTCGTAAACACGCTGGCCTTGCGCAGCAACCTGGGGAATAACCCCAACTTCAATGATCTGATAACGCAGGTGAAAGACACCACCATGGAGGCTTACGCCCACCAGGACCTTCCGTTTGAGAAGGTGGTGGAAGCGGCCGGGGTGGCGCGCGACATGAGCCGCAGTCCGCTGTTCCAGGTGATGTTTATCCTGCAGAATACGCCAGAGGTGCCGGAGATTCGGCTGGGAGATCTTACCCTGACTTCGCAGCCTTTCGAGGGCGTTTCAGCCAAGTTCGACATGACCCTGAGCGTCACCAGCCATGCAGATGGCCTGCAGCTGAATGTGGAATATTGTGCAGACCTGTTCAGCGAAGCAACTGTTTCGCGCATGATGGGGCATTATGAGCGCCTTCTCTCGCTATTGGTAGCTGAACCGACAACCGGCATAGACGAGTTGCCGCTGCTCGGAGAGCAGGAGTGCAAGCTGTTGCTGGAAGAATTCAACGCAACGGCTACGACCTATCCAAATGATAAGACGCTGGTAGAACTGTTCGAAGAGCAGGTTGATAAATCACCGGATGCTGTGGCGGCAGTATTTGAAGAAGAGGAGCTGACGTATGCGGAATTAAACAAAAGAGCGAATCAACTGGCCCATTACCTCCAGAAAAAAGGAGTAAAAGCAGACACCTTGGTGCCGGTTTGTGTGGACCGATCCGCAGAAATGTTGGTGGGACTGTTGGGTGTTATGAAAGTGGGAGGGGCTTATGTGCCACTGGATCCTTCTTACCCGCAGGACAGGATCCAGTATATGCTGGAAGATACAAAGGCAACGCTTGTATTGGGAAACAGCGCATATTCTGAGCTGCTGGAGGAGGAAGAGGGAAGATATATTGTACTGCTGGACAGGGATTGGGAAAAGATAGCGGAGGAACCTTTAAATAATCCCCACAGAAGCCTGGAACCTTCAAGCCTGGTCTACGTCATCTATACCTCCGGATCCACGGGAAGACCAAAAGGCGTGCTGATTCAGCATCAGTCGCTCGTGAATTTCCTTTATTCCATGATACAGCACCTCGAGGTAAAACCGAAAGCAAGTTTGTTAGCCGTTACCACCTACAGTTTTGATATCTCTTACCTGGAGTTGTACATGCCGATGCTGGTTGGAGGCAAAGTGATCGTAGCTACCAGAGAAGTTGCAACTGATGGCTATCTGTTACAGGAGAAGTTAGCGCAACATCAGCCAGAATACATGCAGGCCACACCTGCCACCTGGCAAATGCTTTTAGATAGTGGCTGGCAGAACAGTGAGCATAGCACGGTTCTGATAGGAGGGGAGGCTGTAAGAAAAAGTCTCAAAGACTCCCTCATTAAAATCAGTAAGAAAGTCTGGAACCTCTACGGCCCAACCGAAACAACCATCTGGTCCGCTTGTAAGGAGCTGAAAGCAGGGGAGAAAATCACCATTGGCAAACCGATCGCCAACACGCAAATCTACATACTGGACAAAGCCGGGGCACCTGCTCCTGTTGGGGTAGCAGGTGAGCTATGTATTGGAGGAGACGGATTAGCCCGTGGCTATCTGAATCGGGCTGACCTGACGGCGGAGCGATTCATCCCGGATCCTTTTAGCCAGGACCCTACGGCCAGAATTTACAGAACAGGTGACCTTGCCCGCTGGCTCGCCAACGGGGAAGTCGAGTACCTGAGCCGCCTGGACGATCAGGTGAAAATCAGGGGCTACCGTATTGAGTTAGGCGAAATAGAAAGTGTACTGCAGCAGTGCGATGGCGTGAGCAAGGGAGTGGTGGTCGCGAAAGAAGACACGAATGGAAGCAAACGTTTAGTAGGCTATGTCGTTCCGCAGGAGTCTTACAAAAAAGAAGCTGTTCTGACGCAGCTTAAGTCCAGGCTGCCGGACTACATGGTGCCTTCACTCTTCGTGACGTTAACGGAGCTGCCTTTAACTCCGAATGGCAAAGTGAACCGCAAGGCCTTGCCTGAGCCGGATATAGCCGAACTATTAACCCATCAGTATGTAGCACCGCGCAACGAGACAGAAGAGAAACTAACCAGACTGTGGCAGGATTTACTTGGCCTGGAGCGGGTAGGCGTAAAGGACAACTTCTTTGAACTGGGAGGCGATTCTTTGTTAGTAGTGAGAGTTGTCAGCCTGATCCGGGAAGAATTCTCCCTGAATATACCTGTCAACACCCTGTTTAAGTTCACCTGCATTGCTGAATTAGCGGAATACATAGAAGCTGTATCCATTGACCAGGAGGAGGAAGATGAAGAAGGGGAAGATTTAGAGGTATTCGAAATTTAATAAAACAGAATCCAAACATCAATTAGTAATAAGACCATACTTAAAAAAATGCCATATGAGTAACAATTTTACAGAGGTTATCAGCATTTTAGGAAAAGCTAAAAAAGAAGGTATCAAAATATTTCTGGAGGCAGATAAACTTAAAGTAAAGGTTGAGAAAAATAAAAACCTGGATAAGTTATTAATTGATGAGGTTAAGCGGAATAAGCAGGCTATCATAGATTTCCTTAAGAGTGATGAAGGGAATTTAAAGAAGATAAACCGGTCTTATAAAAAGATAGCGCCATTAGACCGGAGCGAAGACAAGCCCATTCCCTTATCCTTTTCTCAGGAGCGCCTGTGGTTCATAGACCGGCTGCAGGGCAGCAGCCACTACCATCTTCCAGCAGTTTTCCGCTTGACAGGTAAACTAGACGTGGCAGGGCTGGAAGCCGCCTTCCGCCAAATCGTGGAGCGGCACGAGGCCCTGCGTACGGTGATTTTGGAAGAGGAGGGGCAGGGATACCAGAAGGTAATCGACGCGAAGCAGTGGCAGATAAATTTTCTCGAGGACCACTCCAGTTCATTGCCGACGCTGGTTCAGAAAGCCGCGGAACAGCCTTTTGACCTGAGCAAAGATTATATGCTGCGAGTTGTGCTGGTGAAGCTATCAGAGCAGGAGCACCAACTTATTGTGGTGCAGCATCATATTTCCTCCGATGGCTGGTCTTTGTCTATACTGGTTCGAGAGTTCATGGAGCTTTACCTGGCTAGGCAAGAGGCCCGGGAGGCAAGGCTGCTACAGCTCCCGATTCAGTATGCCGACTATGCCGTGTGGCAGCGGGAGCACCTGCAGGGGGAGGTGCTGGAAGAGCAAACAAATTATTGGAAGAAGAAGCTGGCCGGGCTGGAAGCACTGCAGCTGCCAACGGATTATGTGCGCCCTTCTGTGCAAAGCACAAAAGGAAATCGCTTTGAATTTCATGTGAACAAGGAGCTGAGTCACAAGTTGGACCAGTTCTCCCACCAGGAGGGAACCACGCTGTTCATGAGCCTGCTGTCGGCTTTCAACGTGCTGCTCTACCGCTACAGCGGCCAGGAAGATATCTGCGTGGGCAGCCCTATCGCGGGACGCGTGCAGCCGGAGGTAGAGCCATTGATTGGTTTCTTTGTGAACACACTGGCCCTGCGCAATGATATGGGGGGCAACCCAAATTTCAAGGACCTGCTGGCCAGGGTGAAGGATAACACATTGGAGGCTTACGCCCATCAGGACCTACCGTTTGAGAAGGTAGTGGAAGCTGTGGGAGTGAACAGGGACATGAGCCGCAGCCCGCTGTTCCAGGTCGTGTTCACGCTGGAAAATTCTCCGGAGGTGCCCCAAGTCCATTTGGGTGACCTCACACTGGCTGCCCAGCCTATTGAGGAGGTATCAGCTAAATTCGACCTGACGCTGAGCGTGACAAACCAGGCAGAAGGCCTCAAAATAAATGTAGAATACTGCACCGATCTGTTCAGCGAAGCAACAGTAAAAAGAATGATGGCCCATTACGAGCGCCTGCTCTCTTTACTTATTTCTGAGCCGGCAACGGGCATAGACGATCTGCTGCTCCTCGATAAGCAGGAAGTGCAGCAATTAGTTGAAGGATTCAATCCTTCCGCTGTAGCCTATCCACAGGATAAGACGTTGGTGAGCTTGTTCGAGGAGCAGACTGCCAAGGCACCTGATGCTGTAGCTGTAGTCTGCGCAGATGAAGAGTTGACCTATGCTGAATTGAATGCGAGAGCAAATCAGCTGGCGCATTACCTGCAGAAGAGAGGAGTGGGGGAAGAGACGTTGGTGCCGGTTTGTATAGACCGTTCCATAGAGCTGGTGACAGCTCTGCTGGGCATCCTGAAAGCGGGCGGTGCTTACGTGCCAATTGACCCAAGCTATCCGCAGGAGAGAATCCGGTTCATGCTGGAGGACACAGACTCCTCCCTAATACTGAGCAGCAGCGCCTTTAAAGAGCTGCTCCAGGGGGAGGAAAGAGAAACAGTGCTGCTGGATACGGACTGGCAGCAGATAGCTAAAGAATTATCAGATAAACCCGCAGTAGAGCTGCAGCCCTCGAACCTGGCCTATGTGATTTATACCTCTGGTTCAACCGGTAAGCCAAAAGGTGTGCTGGTGGAGCACGGGGGCGTGGTGAACCTGTGCAGCTGGCATGCCGGCGTGTTCAGCCTTACAGCATCCTCCCGTTCGACAATGATGGCGGGCGTGGGTTTCGACGCCTCTGCCTGGGAAGTGTGGCCAGTGCTCGTTTCCGGTGCCAGCCTCTACATTGTGGAGGACGAGCAGCGCCTGGAGGCGGAGAAGCTGCTGTCCTTCTACGCAGACAAAAGCATTACCCACAGCTTTGTTCCAACCGCTCTGGTGGATGGGCTGGTGAAGCAGGAGCAGCCGAAGGGGCTGGCCCTTGAGTACGTGCTGACGGGAGGGGACCAGCTGCGCTTAGTTGACACAACCCACCTTTCCTACAGGCTGGTCAACAACTACGGCCCTACCGAGAACACGGTGGTGGCCACCTCCTACACACTGCCTGCCGCCCAGCAGGAGGGGCTTCCACCAATCGGAAAGCCGATCAGCAACACCACCGCCTATGTGGTGGATAAAGCAGGCAAACTCGTGCCGCAGGGCGTGGCCGGGGAGCTGTGCATCGGGGGCGCTCAGGTGGCAAGAGGCTACCTCAACAGAGAGGAGCTGACTCAGGAGAGGTTCGTCAAAGACCCCTTCAGCAAGGAGGCAGGCGCCAGGATGTACCGCACGGGAGATCTGGTAAGGTGGCTCTCTGACGGTAACCTGGAGTTCCTCGGAAGGGTGGACGACCAGGTGAAGGTTAGGGGCTACCGCATTGAACTGGGCGAGGTGGAGAGCGTGCTGGGTCAGTGCCAGAGCGTTGAGCAGGCGGTGGTCATTGCCAAGGCAGATGCCAATGGCAGCAAGCGCCTCATCGGTTATGTAGTGGCAGGGGAATTCGATAAAGAAGCCATTATTCGCCAGATGAAGCGCCAGTTGCCCGAGTACATGGTGCCGTCCCTGCTGGTGGAGCTGGAGGAGATTCCGTTGACCTCCAACGGCAAAGTAAATAAGAAGGCGCTGCCGGAGGTGGATGCCTCGGAGGCCCTGACAAACAGTTACGTTGCGCCACGCACCGAGACAGAGGAAAAGCTGGTGGCCATCTGGCAGGAGCTGCTGCAGGTGGAGCGCGTGGGCGTGGAGGACAACTTCTTCGAGCTCGGCGGCCACTCGCTGCTGGCCACGCGCCTGCAGTCGATGGTGCGCAAGGCCCTGGAGGCGGAGCTACAGATAAAGGACGTTTTCGCCTTCCCTACCATCGCGGCCCTCGCCCAACAGATAGCGTCGAGCAGCTCAACGGCGGTTTTGCCTGCCATCGTTCCGTTCGACCGTTCCGAAGTGGAAAAGATTCCGCTCTCCTTCTCGCAGGAGCGCCTGTGGTTCATCGACCGGCTGCAGGGCAGCAGCCACTACCACCTGCCAGCTGTTTTCCGCCTGAAGGGCGACGTGGACGTGGCGGGGCTGGAGAACGCCTTCCGCAGGATAGTGGAGCGGCACGAGGCGCTGCGCACGGTCATCACTGAAGAGGAGGGGCAGGGTTTTCAGAAAGCAATAGATGCCGGGCAGTGGCAGATGACGTACCTGGAGGATGCTTCCTTCCCAAATGCGGCCTCGCTGCGGGCTCTGGTGCAGAAGGCCGTGGAGCAGCCTTTCGACCTGGGCAAAGACTTCATGCTGCGCGCTGTGCTGGTGAAGCTGTCGGAGCAGGAGCACCTGCTGGTGGTGGTGCAGCACCACATCGCCTCCGATGGCTGGTCTGTGTCCATACTGGTCAAAGAACTGACCGAGCTGTACGCTGCGAAACTGGAGAACAGAGAAGCCAAGCTGCCGCAGCTTCCGGTGCAGTTCGCCGACTATGCGGTGTGGCAACGGGAATACCTGCAGGGAGAGGTGCTGGAGCAGCAGAAAGCCTACTGGAAAAACAAGCTGTCCGGTGTGGAAGCGCTGCAGCTGCCGACAGACCATGTGCGCCCCTCTGTGCAGAGCACCAGGGGAAGTCGTGTGATAGCAGGCCTGGGCAAAGACCTGAGCCAAAAGCTGGAGCAGTTCTCCAACAGAGAGGGAGTAACGCTGTACATGAGCCTGCTTTCTGCCTATAAAGTTTTGCTGTATCGCTACAGCGGGCAGGAAGATATCTGTGTGGGCAGCCCGATTGCGGGCCGCGTGCAGCCGGAGGTGGAGCCGCTCATCGGCTTCTTCGTCAACACCCTTGCATTGCGCAGCGACTTGGGGGGCAGTCCGAGCTTCAGGGACCTGCTAAAGCAGGTGAAGGAAACTACACTTGATGCCTACAAGCATCAGGACCTCCCTTTTGAGAAGGTAGTGGAGGCTGTGGGTGCGGCAAGAGACAGGAGCCGCAGCCCGTTGTTCCAGGTGATGTTCACGCTGGAAAACACGCCAGAGGCGCCGGAGGTCCGGCTGGGCGAGCTAAGCCTTGCTCCGGAAGCATTTGAAGTCACATCCACAAAGTTTGACCTGACGCTCAGTGCTAAGAATACTTCTGACGGCATTCAGTTGAGCCTGGAGTACTGCACCGATTTGTTTAGTGAGGAGACAGCAATACGGATGATGGCGCATTACCAGCGCCTGCTTTCGTTGCTTGTTGAAGAACCAGGCATAAGCGTAGACCGGCTGCCGCTGCTGGACAAGAAGGAGGCGCAGCAACTGCTGGAGGAATTTAACGCCACGGCTGTGGAGTATCCGCAGGATAAGACGCTGGTAGACCTGTTTGAGGAGCAGGTAGCGAAAACACCAGATGCCGTTGCGGTGGTTTTTGGAAATAAATCATTTAACTATAAGCAGTTAAATGAAAGAGCAGATCAGCTGGCCCATTACCTGCAGAAAAAGGGATTAAGCAAGGAGATGCTGGTGCCTATTTGTGTGGACCGATCACTGGAGATGCTGGTGGGGCTCTGGGGAATCCTGAAAGCGGGAGGGGCTTATGTACCAATTGATCCATCCTTTCCGCAGGAAAGAATCCACTTTATACTCAAAGACACCGGTGCTTCCCTCGTAATAAGCAGCGGAGCCTACGCCGGATTGTTTAAAGGAGAGGAAGGCGTGGAGCCAGTGCTGCTGGATACAGATTGGAAAGAGATAAGCAGAGAGACAGCCGACAAACCAGTAGTTGACCTGAGACCAAAGAACTTGGCTTATGTTATTTATACCTCTGGTTCCACTGGCAGGCCAAAGGGTGTGCTGATTGAACACAGAAGTGCCGTCAACTACTTATTAAATAGCCAAACAAATTACACTGGTGAGGAAGAATCTGCATCAGGTAGCTATCAGCATTTAGCCTATACCTTCGATGCATCCGTCACTGATTTACTGATGCCACTGTTAAAGGGTAAATCTGTTGTTTTAGCGGAAGGAAAGGGGCTGGAAGCATTTGAAGCGGCGTCTTTGGCCGCCAATGCTCCTTATTCCTTTATAAAACTCACGCCTGCACATCTACCCGTCTTAGCTATGATGGAGGGAGCACCATTCACGAAACGATTAGTGGTAGGCGGGGAAGCCTTGCAGATCGCGCATGTGCAAAAGCTTTTAGAGAAAAACCCGGAACTAGAAATCATCAACGAATACGGGCCTACAGAAGCGACCGTAGGCTGCTCCACCTATCGCTTTAAGCTTGCTGATTTAAAAACGCTTCGTGGTAGTATTGCCATTGGCAAACCACTTGATAATACGCAGCTCTACATTGTAGACCAGCACCAGCAGCTAGTACCTGTCGGCATGATTGGGGAAATTTGTATCGGGGGGGATGGCCTGGCAAGAGGCTATCTGAACTTACCAGAGCTAACCGCTGAGAAGTTTGTGAAGGACCCTTTCAGTAAAAAAGCTGGTGCCAGAATGTATCGGACAGGAGACCTGGCAAGGTGGCTGGAGGATGGAAACATAGAATACCTGGGAAGGATTGACGACCAGGTGAAGATCCGTGGCTACCGCATTGAGCTGGGCGAGGTGGAGAGCGTGCTGGGTCAGTGCCAGGGCGTTGAGCAGGCGGTGGTCATTGCCAAGGCAGATGCCAATGGCAGCAAGCGCCTCATCGGCTATGTGGTGCCGGAAGGAGAGTTTAACAGAGAAGCCATCATCAGCCAGATGAAGCGCCAGTTGCCCGAGTACATGGTGCCGTCCCTGCTGGTGGAGCTGGAGGAGATTCCGTTGACCTCCAACGGCAAAGTAAATAAGAAGGCGCTGCCGGAGGTGGATGCCTCGGAGGCCCTGACAAACAGTTACGTTGCGCCACGCACCGAGACAGAGGAAAAGCTGGTGGCCATCTGGCAGGAGCTGCTGCAGGTGGAGCGCGTGGGCGTGGAGGACAACTTCTTCGAGCTCGGCGGCCACTCGCTGCTGGCCACGCGCCTGCAGTCGATGGTGCGCAAGGCCCTGGAGGCGGAGCTACAGATAAAGGACGTTTTCGCCTTCCCTACCATCGCGGCCCTCGCCCAACAGATAGCGTCGAGCAGCTCAACGGCGGTTTTGCCTGCCATCGTTCCGTTCGACCGTTCCGAAGTGGAAAAGATTCCGCTCTCCTTCTCGCAGGAGCGCCTGTGGTTCATCGACCGGCTGCAGGGCAGCAGCCACTACCACCTGCCAGCTGTTTTCCGCCTGAAGGGCGACGTGGACGTGGCGGGGCTGGAGAACGCCTTCCGCAGGATAGTGGAGCGGCACGAGGCGCTGCGCACGGTCATCACTGAAGAGGAGGGGCAGGGTTTTCAGAAAGCAATAGATGCCGGGCAGTGGCAGATGACGTACCTGGAGGATGCTTCCTTCCCAAATGCGGCCTCGCTGCGGGCTCTGGTGCAGAAGGCCGTGGAGCAGCCTTTCGACCTGGGCAAAGACTTCATGCTGCGCGCTGTGCTGGTGAAGCTGTCGGAGCAGGAGCACCTGCTGGTGGTGGTGCAGCACCACATCGCCTCCGATGGCTGGTCTGTGTCCATACTGGTCAAAGAACTGACCGAGCTGTACGCTGCGAAACTGGAGAACAGAGAGTCAAAGCTGCCGCAGCTTCCGGTGCAGTTCGCCGATTACGCGGTGTGGCAACGGGAATACCTGCAGGGAGAGGTGCTGGAGCAGCAGCAAGCTTACTGGAAAAATAAGCTATCTGGTGTGGAAGCGCTGCAGCTGCTTACAGACCATGCGCGTCCTAGCATCCAAAGCACCAGAGGGAACCGAATTGAATTCAGTCTAAATAAGGAATTAAGCCAAAAGCTGGAGCAGTTCTCCAAGCAGGAAGGAAGTACCTTATTCATGAGCCTGCTTTCTGCTTTCAAAGTGTTGCTGTATCGCTACAGCGGGCAGGAAGATATCTGTGTGGGCAGCCCGATCGCGGGTCGTGTGCAGCCTGAGGTGGAGCCACTGATCGGCTTCTTCGTCAACACGCTTGCTCTGCGCAGCGACCTGGGAGGAAACCTCAGCTTCAAAGACCTGCTAAAGCAGGTGAAGGACACCACGCTTGATGCCTACAAGCATCAGGATCTGCCTTTCGAGAAAGTAGTGGAAGCTGTGGGTGTAGCAAGGGACAGGAGCCGCACGCCCTTGTTCCAGGTGATGTTCACGCTGGATAATACGCCGGGAATACCTGAAATCAAACTGGGTGAGCTGAGCCTTGCTCCGGAAGTGTTTGAGAATACATCCACAAAGTTTGACCTGACGCTAAGTGCGAAAAGCACTACTGACGGCATTCAGATGAGCCTGGAGTATTGCACCGACTTGTTCAGTGAGGAAACAGTGGTGCGGATGATGGAACATTACCAGCGCCTGCTTTCGCAGCTTGTTTCAAACCCGGAGGCAGGCATAGACGAGTTTGCGTTGCTGGGTGAGCAGGAAGTGCAGCAATTGACAAATGAATTCAACGCCACGGCAGTGGCTTTTCCTCAGGATAAGACGCTGTTGGACCTGTTTGAGCATCAGGTGGCCAGAACCCCGGATGCGGTAGCTGTTGTATTTGAAGGAGAGGAACTGACTTATACAGCGCTGAACAGCCGTTCCAATCAGCTGGCCTATTACCTCCAGAGGAGAGGCGTGGGACAGGAGACGCTGGTGCCAGTTTGCATAGAACGCTCACTGGAGATGATCATAGGGCTGTGGGGCATTCTGAAAGCAGGAGGGGCCTACGTGCCAATCGACCCGAACTATCCGCAGGACAGGATCCGGTTTATGCTGGAGGATACACAGGCAGCGCTGGTAATTAGCAGCGGAGCCTGCGCCGGAGCGCTGGCAGGAGAAGATGTGGAGCTGGTGCTGCTGGACAGGAACTGGGAGCAGATAGCCAAAGAGCCTGCTGAAAAACCTGCAACAGAGCTGCAACCATCCAACCTGGCCTATGTGATTTACACCTCCGGCTCTACCGGCAGGCCGAAGGGCGTGCTGAATGAGCACCGGGGCGTGGTGAACAGGCTGCTGTGGGCCCAGGACCATTATGGCCTGACCGCAGCGGACACCGTGCTTCAGAAAACGACCTTCTCCTTCGACGTGTCGGTGTGGGAGCTGTTCTGGCCTTCGCTGGTAGGTTCTAAGATAGTGTTCGCCAGACCGGAAGGTCACAAAGACAGCGATTACCTGAAGTCCATCATCAGCAGTGCGGGCATCACGACCATGCACTTCGTGCCTTCCATGCTGGAGGCCTTCCTGCTGAGCCTGGAGCCAGGGGAGTGCAGCGGCCTTGTGAGGGTGCTGTGCAGCGGCGAGGCCCTCAAGCCCGCGCAGGTGAACCTGTTCAAGCAGAAGCTGCCGGGCGTGGGACTCTATAACCTGTACGGCCCGACGGAGGCGGCCATCGATGTGTCTTTCTGGGATGTGCCGAACGGCAAGCAGGAGGTAAGCCTGGTGCCGATAGGAAAGCCGGTGGCCAATACGCAGCTGTACGTGCTGGACAAGACAGGCAAGCTCGTGCCCCAGGGCGTGGCAGGGGAGCTGTGCATTGCAGGGGTTCAGGTGGCAAGAGGTTACCTCAACCGCCCGGAGCTCACAGAGGAGAAGTTCGTCAAAGACATCTTTAGTGAAGAGGCAGATGCCAGAATGTACCGCACTGGGGACCTTGTGAGATGGTTGCCTGACGGCAACCTGGAGTACCTGGGTCGTTTTGATGACCAGGTGAAGATACGGGGCTACCGCATCGAGCTGGGCGAGGTGGAGAGTGTGCTGTGCCAGTGCCAGAGCGTGCAGCAGGCAGTGGTTATCGCGAAAGAGGATGCCAGTGGCAGCAAGCGTCTGATAGGCTATGTCGTAGCCGAAGCATTTGGTAAAGAAGCCATCCTCAAAGAGATGAAGCAGCGGCTGCCGGAGTACATGGTGCCCTCCATTCTTGTAGCGCTGGAGGAAATCCCGCTGACGGCCAACGGCAAAGCGAACAGAAAAGCGCTGCCGGAGGTGGATGCCAGCGAAGCGCTGACTTCATCTTATTTAGCGCCACGGACGGAGACAGAGCAGAAACTGGCTGCCATCTGGCAGGACTTGCTGCAGGTGGAGCGCGTGGGCGCGGAGGATAACTTCTTTGAACTGGGTGGTGATTCCATTATCACGATTCAGCTGGTGAGCAGAGCCAGAAAGGCAGGTTTTTCTTTCCAGCCGCGGGATGTGTTTGAGCACCAGACTGTGGCTTCCCTGGCTGCAGTGGTGCAGTCAGATGTGAAAATAGAAACAGAGCAGGGGCTATTGACAGGTGCTGCCGGACTGCTTCCGATTCAGCAGTGGTTCTTTGA
Source organism: Pontibacter diazotrophicus (assembly GCF_003367245.1). Lineage (GTDB taxonomy): Bacteria > Bacteroidota > Bacteroidia > Cytophagales > Hymenobacteraceae > Pontibacter > Pontibacter diazotrophicus. The sequence goes on from NZ_QRGR01000047.1 coordinate 13,946, forward strand.
GCAAGATCACCAGGAGCCGGAACATTTCAATCAGGCGCTTTTGCTTCAGGTAAACAAGGCATTGTCTGCGGACACTTTGCAGCAGGCTATCAAATCAGTGGTAGCCCGCCATGATGCCTTGCGCTTTAACTATACAACTACAAGGGATGGCTGGCAGCAGGAGTATGGGCAGCAGGAGGGAAGCCTGATAACAGAAGATCTTTCTTCTGCCTCCCAGGAGGATTTGCCTGCCCAAGTCACAGCAAAATGCCAGGAATACCAGCAGAGCCTGGAGCTGGAAGACGGAGAACTGATGCGGGCGGTGCTGCTGCAGACACCTGCAGCCGAAGAAGCCAACCGGCTGTTCCTGGTGATCCATCACCTCGCCGTAGACGGCGTTTCCTGGAGAATATTACTCGAGGATATAGAGCAGTCTGTTGAAATGCTTCTCCAGGGGAAAGAGGTAGCGTTAGGAGAGAAAGGCAGTTCTTACCGTCAGTGGCAGGAGGCCCTGCAGGTCTATGCAGAGACAAAAGCCATCCGGCAGAAAGCCTACTGGCAGCGTGCGGCAAAAGTTGTTTCCTCGCTTCCAGTAGATAAAGAAAGCAAGGAACCTGCACTAATAGCAGATCAGAAAAGCTATAGCGTTTCTTTGAGTCCGGCTCTTACACAGGATCTGTTGTCAAAAGTGCATCAGGCCTATCATACTCAAATCAACGACCTGTTGCTTGCCGCTCTTGCCCGGACAATAGTGAAATGGAGCAAGCAGGAGCAGGTAGTTATTGGCCTGGAGGGGCATGGCAGGGAAGATCTTTCTGCTGAACTGGACATAAACCGCACAGTGGGCTGGTTCACCAACCTATACCCGGTGCCTCTATTTCTGAAAGAAAATTTAACCGCTTCAGGCATCGTGCAGGCGGTAAAAGAACAGCTACGTCAGGTGCCCGACAAGGGGATGGGCTACGGCGCATTGCGTTACCTGCACCCGGATGTGGCGCTGCGCAACAGCCTTGCTCCGGCAGAACCATTGCAGATCATATTTAACTACCTGGGGCAGGTAGACAATGCGCTCAGTGGCAGCCGCTGGTTTGCCGGGGCCGAAGAGGCATCCGGTCAACTGGTAAGCCCGGCCAACAGGGCTACCAGCAAGCTGGACATTAACAGCAGAATCGTGAATGGGCAACTCCACCTGGAGTGGCGGTATGCGGATAAGCTGTATGAAGAGGCAACCATAGTAGCCTTAGCCAAAAATTACCTGGAAGTACTCACGGAGCTAATCGCACATTGTAAAGAAAAACAAGTACCGCAGTACACTCCTTCTGACTATGGCTTAACAGGACGAGTAGACTACGAAGAACTGGAGCAATTTCTTCAGAAAGACTATAAAGGCAAACCGCTCGCAGCGCAGGTAAGCAGCGTGTACGGCCTGAGTCCCTTACAGGAAGGTCTGCTGTTTCACGGCCTCTACGACCAGGAATCGCAGGGGTATGTGGAGCAAATGAGCTGCAGGCTCAAAGGCCTGGTGGTGGAGCCATTTAAAGCCAGTTGGGAGTACCTTCTCAGGAAACATACTATCCTGAGAAGCTCTTTCCATACTGATTTAAGTATTCCTGTGCAATGTGTGCACAAGGCGCTGGAGCTTCCTTTTGAGCTGCTGGATTTCCGGGAGATGCCTGAAGAGCAGCAACAGGAGAAGGTGGTAGCTTTCCGGGCTGCTGACAGTAAAAAGGGATTTGACTATAGCCAGGCACCGTTGTTCAGACTGACACTCATCAGGCTGTCTGAAGAGGTGTATGAGATGGTTTGGACACACCACCACCTGTTGGTGGACGGCTGGTCTACGCCAGTGCTGATGCAGGGTTTGCTCAGTACCTATGATCACCTCAAAAAAGGTGGTGCCCCTGTACAGGTGGAAGAGGATCGGTACGAAGATTTCATCCGGTACCTGCAGCAGAAAGACCCGCTGGAGGCGGAGCTTTTCTGGAAAGAGCACTTAGCGGGAGTGGAAGAGCCAAGTCTGCTTCCGTTCGTGGAGCATAAAAATGCCCGCAACAAGGGCGGCGATGCGTACCGCGTAAATAAATGGCTGGTAGAGGAGTCTGTGCTGGAGACCCTTCAGGAGTATGCGCAGGCAAACCGACTGACGCTGAACACACTGGTGCAGGGAGTATGGGCGTACCTGCTTGCCTCTTATACAGGTCAGCAGGATGTTGTGTATGGTGTAACCGTAGCCGGTCGCCCTACAGACCTGGCAGGTGCAGAAACACGGGTTGGCTTATACATCAACACTCTGCCGCTTCGCTCTTCTATAGCAGGTGAACAACCTGTGAAGGAATGGCTGACAGCACTTCAGGAAAAACAAACGCAGGCAAGGGAGCATTCGCATACACCACTGCCGTCTATCCAGCAGTGGCTGGGAATGGGGGGGAATCTCTTCGATACCATCCTGGTGTTTGAGAACTACCCGGTAAGCGAAGCTATTAATGGAGACTGGGGGCTGCAGGTAGAAAACCTGCAGGTAGACGAGCACACCAACTTCCCATTATCAATAGTTGTGCAGAAAGGTGAGCAGCTTTCTGTTGGTTTCAGCTATAATGCAGCGCTGATAAGCGAGGAAAAAGTTATGCAGATCAAGGCGCACTTTGCTAAAGTAATGCAGCAGATTATTAGCCAGCCTGAGCTAACCCTGTCAATGCTGGAACTGGTGACGGAGGAAGAGCAGAAGCAGCTGCTGGAGGAATTTAATCCTGCTTTCGTCTCCTACCCTGAGGACAAGACGCTGGTAGACCTTTTTGAGGAGCATGTGGCCAAAGCGCCTGATGCCCTTGCAGTGGCTTTCGGTGGGGATTCACTGACTTATGGAGAGTTGAATGCGAGAGCAAACAAGTTGGCGCACTATCTCCGGAAGAGAGGAGTGGGAGAAGAAACCTTGGTGCCGGTTTGCTTAGACCGCTCTATAGAACTGGTGACAGCTTTGCTGGGCATCCAGAAGGCAGGCGGTGCCTATGTGCCGATCGACCCGAGTTACCCGCAGGAGAGAATACAGTTCATGCTGGAAGATACTAACTCCTCCCTCGTGCTGAGTAGCAGTTGGTATGAAGGTTTACTTTCAGGAGAAGAAAGAGAACTGGTGCTGCTGGATTCTGATTGGGATCGGATAGCAAAAGAATTATCAGAGAAACCAGCAGTAGAACTACAGCCATCGAACCTGGCCTACGTGATTTACACCTCCGGTTCTACAGGCAAGCCCAAGGGCGTGCTGGTGGAGCACGGGGGCGTGGTGAACCTGTGCTCCTGGCACATGAAAGAATTAAACCTTACCGCATCTTCACGCTCAACAATGATGGCGGGTGTGGGCTTCGACGCCTCCGCCTGGGAGGTGTGGCCGGTGCTTGTTTCCGGTGCCAGCCTCTACATCGTGGAAGACGAGCAGCGCCTGGAGGCAGAGAAGCTGCTGTCTTTCTACGCAGCCAAAGGCATTACCCAAAGCTTTGTCCCAACCGCCCTGGTGGATGGGCTGGTGAAACAGGAGCAGCCAGAGGGGCTGGTTCTGCAGTACGTGCTGACAGGCGGCGATCAGCTTCGTTCTGTAAACACGTCTCATCTTACTTATAAGTTAGTCAACAACTACGGTCCTACAGAGAACACCGTGGTGGCTACCTCCTACACACTGCCTGCCGCTCAGCAGCAGGGGCTTCCGCCAATCGGAAAGCCACTCAGCAATACCAGCGCCTATGTGCTGGACAAATCCGGCAGATTAGTGCCGCAGGGCGTAGCCGGGGAGCTGTGCATCGGGGGCGTGCAGGTGGCAAGAGGCTACCTCAACAGAGCAGAACTCAGTGCAGAAAAATTTGTGCAGGATCCTTTCAGCAAAGAAGAAAGTGCCAGGATGTACAAAACAGGTGACCTGGTAAGGTGGCTTGAAGATGGGAACCTGGAGTTCCTGGGAAGAGTGGATGACCAGGTGAAGATTCGGGGCTACCGCATCGAGCTGGGCGAAGTAGAAAGTGTATTGCAGCAATGTGAAAACGTTCAGCAGGCAGTGGTCATAGCTAAGGCGGATGCTGCAGGGCACAAGCGCCTTATCGGCTATGTCGTTTCTGAAGGAGAATTCGAGAAGGAGGCCATCATCAGCCAGATGAAAACGAAGCTTCCGGAGTATATGGTACCGTCCATGCTGGTAGAGTTAGAGAAAATTCCTTTAACAGCAAACGGTAAGGTAAACAGAAAGGCGCTGCCGGAGGTGGATGCAAGTGAAGCCCTTACTTCCTCTTATATAGCCCCGCGCACAGAGACAGAAGAAAAGTTGGCGACCATCTGGCAGGAGTTACTGCAGGTGGAAAGAGTGGGTGTAGAGGACAACTTCTTCGAATTAGGGGGAGACTCTATCATTACCATTCAGCTGGTGAGCCGGGCCAGGAGGGCAGGATTCAACTTCCAGCCGCGGGACGTGTTTGAGCACCAGACAATCGCTTCCCTTGCCAGAGTGGCTGCACAGGAAGCAGCCATCAAGACAGAGCAAGGAGTGCTGACAGGGGCTGTAGGCTTATTGCCTATTCAGCAGTGGTTCTTTGAGCAGGAGTACCAGGAACCGCAGCACTTTAACATGTCCCTCTTATTTGAGGTGAAAAAGACACTGTCTGTGGAGGCGCTGGATAAGGCTGTAAAAGCTATTGTCGCGCGTCATGATGCATTGCGTTTCAGATATAAAAATTCAGATGGTGTATGGGAGCAGGAGTATAGCGACCGGACAGGAGAGTTGCTCATCGAAAATCTGACTTCTGTAAAGCAGCAGGACCTTTCTTCCAGCATAGCAGCAACCTGCGAAGGCTATCAGCAGCGCCTGGATCTGGAAAAAGGCGAACTGTTCAGGATAGTATTGCTGCAAACTCCGGAGGAGGAAGAGGCGAATCGTTTATTTATCCTCATCCATCACCTGGCAGTAGACGGCGTAAGCTGGAGGATATTGCTGGAAGACCTGGAGCAGAGCCTTCAGTCCATTAGTCAGGGGAGTGAAGTGGAGCTGGGAGCAAAAAGCAGCTCATATCGCCAGTGGCAGGAGGCGCTGCAGCACTATGCCGAAACGAAAGCCATTAGCCAAAAGGGCTATTGGCAGAAAGTGGCTAAAGCACCGTTTATCCTTCCGGTAGATAAGGAAAGTGCTGCCGTTTCTTTCGTAGGAGATCAGCAGTCAATTAAAGTAGTGCTGGACGCTGCCAAAACACAGGCTCTGTTGAGCGGCGTGCATCAGGCCTACAACACACAGATCAACGACTTTTTACTCGCTGCGCTGGCCAGAACTCTGAGCGATTGGAGCCGCCAGGAGCAGGTAGTGATTGGACTTGAAGGACACGGCAGGGAAGATATTTCTGCAGAAATGGATATCAGCCGCACAATGGGTTGGTTTACCAACCTTTACCCGGTATTGCTGTCTCTGGGAAAGGAGATGCCGGCTTCTGATGTTATCCAGTCAGTAAAAGAACAGCTTCGGCAGATAGCGGACAAAGGATTGGGTTACGGGGCACTTCGGTACCTGCATCCGGATGAGGAGCTGCGGAACAGTGTAACGCCAACTAACCCGTTCCAGGTAGTATTCAATTACCTCGGGCAGCTGGACAATAGCCTGAACAGCAGCCAATGGTTTGCCGAAGCAGGGGAGCCCTCTGGCAGGCAGGTAAGCCCGGCCAATAAGGCTGGCAGCAAGCTGGAAGTGAACAGTAGCATTGCCAACGGGCAGTTGAGCATAGACTGGCGCTTTTCTGTTCAGCAATATCATCAGGAAACAATAGCGGCCTTGGCAGACCTTTACCTGGCGCACCTGAGTAATCTGATCAGCCATAGCCAGGAAAAGACCGTCCCTCAACATACGCCATCAGACTTTGGCCTTACAGGAAAAGTAGGCTACAAGCAATTAGAAGTATTCCTTCAGGCCAGGCAGGAAGACCAAATTAGCCGGGTGTATGGCTTAAGCCCGCTGCAGGAAGGTTTATTGTTCCATGGCCTGTACGATGAGAGTGCGGTGGCCTATGTGGAGCAGATGAGCTGCCGGTTCTCAGGACTGGACGTAGAGCGCTTCCAGCAAACCTGGAAGCTCCTGCTTCAGAATCACAGCATCTTACGCACTTCATTCCATTACCAGGAGCTTGATATTCCGGTGCAATGTGTCCATGATAAGGTGGAGTTACCGTTTACCGTCCTTGATTACAGCAAGCTGTCAGAAGAGGAGCAGGAGAGACAGCTAACTTCTTTTGTGGAGGCAGATAAGAAAAAAGGCTTTGATTTCAGCAAAGCACCACTGCTTCGCCTGACCCTAATCCGGCTTTCCGGAGAGGAAGTATACCAGATGATCTGGACCTATCATCACCTGCTGCTGGACGGATGGTCTTTACCGATTCTGCTGCAGGAACTGCTAAGCACCTATGAAGCCATGCAGCAGGGCAAAGAAACTGCGGTTTTGGAAGAAGACCGGTATGAGGATTTCATCCGCTATCTCCAGAAAAAGGATCCCTTGGTGGCAGAGAACTTCTGGAACAAATATCTCCAGGGAGTTGAAGAAGCTACGCTGCTTCCATTTGTTAACAGCGCAAAAGACCGCAATATGAGCGGTGACCACTATGGCGAAGAGAAGTGGGTGGTAGAGGAGGCATTGCAGGAGGACCTGCAGCAATTTGCCCAAAAGCAGCGCCTGACCCTGAATACCCTCGTTCAGGGGGTGTGGGCTTATCTGCTCTACCGCTACACAGGGCAACAAAACCCGGTGTACGGCGTCACGGTGGCCGGTCGCCCGACAGAACTTCCTGCCTCAGAATCGAGAATTGGACTTTATATTAACACACTGCCTCTTCATGCCGGCATAAAAGAAGAGCAACGGGTGGTAGACTGGCTTACAAGCCTTCAGGAAGGCCATAGCCAGGCAAGAGAGCATGCCTATACCCCATTATCTTCTATCCAGCACTGGCTGGGTGTGAATGGCGACTTTTTCGATACGTTGCTGGTATTTGAAAATTATCCGGTGGGAGACGTCTTCTCCAAGGACTGGGGATTACAGGTAGATGGTCTCCTGATGGAGGAGCAGACCAATTATCCTTTGACGCTCACGGTTCAGACTGGCAGAAAGCTTACCGTAGAATTCGGCTACAAGGCTAATCTGCTGAGTCAGGAGACAGTAGCCCGGATCAAATCTCACTTTGCCCAGGTACTGGAGAAGTTCGTTCGGCAGCCTGAATCGGCCCTTTCACAGCTGGAAGTGATGACAGCAGAAGAGCGGCAACAGCTTGCCTCTGAATTCAATGCCGCGACTGTGGCTTATCCTCAGGATAAGACGCTGGTGGACCTTTTTGAGGAGCAGGTGGCTAAAACACCGGATGCTATAGCAGTGCTGTTTGAAGGAGAAGAGTTTACTTATGCAGAACTGAGCAGCCGATCAAACCAGCTGGCGCATTACCTGCAGAGTAAAGGAGTGGGAGAAGAGACACTGGTACCTATCTGCATCGATAAATCGCCGGAGATGATCGTGGGACTGCTGGGCGTGATGAAAGCGGGCGGTGCCTACGTGCCGATAGACCCGGGCTATCCGCAGGAGAGAATCCAGTTCATGCTTCAGGATACGAGTGCCACCCTTGTAGTGAGCAGCAGTGCTTTTACTGATTTACTTTCAGGAGAAGAAAGAGAACTGGTGCTGTTGGATACAGACTGGGAGCAGATAGCGAAGGAGTCTTCAAATAAACCTGCTACTGATTTGCAGCCAGACAACCTGGCTTATGTCATCTACACCTCCGGTTCCACCGGCAGGCCAAAGGGCGTGCTGGTTGAGCACAAAGGGGTGGTGAACCTGGTGAGCCATCAGACAGAAGCGTTTGGAGTCAAGCAACAAGAGAGAATACTGCAGCTATCGAATTACGCCTTCGACGCCTCTGTGGAGCAGATCTTCCTTGCCCTGTGCAACGGTGCCGGCCTGGTGCTGGTGCCGAAGGAGGTGCTGCTGCGCCCTGATGAGATGGTGCAACTGATTGAGGAGCGGGAGGTGACGCATATCCATGCCACCCCGAGCTTTCTGCAGCAGCTCACGCCGGGCAAACACGGGCACCTGAGAAGGGTGATAGCCGGGGGAGAGGTGTGCCCGGTAAGCCTTGCCAGCGCGTGGGGAGCCTATACAAGTTTCTACAACGAGTACGGCCCGACAGAGACAACGGTGACCTCTACAGAATTTGCCTACGCCACCACGTTCCAGGGCTCCGCGCTGCCTATCGGCAGGCCGCTTGCCAACACCCCGCACTATGTGCTGGACAAGGCAGGCAGATTGGTGCCGCAGGGCGTGGTTGGGGAACTATGCATCGGAGGCGTGCAGGTGGCAAGAGGCTACCTCAACAGAGAAGAATTGACAGCGGAGAAGTTCGTTGCTGATCCATTCAGCAAGAAAGAAGGAGCCAGGATGTACCGCACAGGTGACCTGGTGAGATGGTCTTCAGACGGTAACCTGGAATACCTGGGCCGAATGGACGACCAGGTGAAGATACGCGGCTACCGCATTGAGCTGGGCGAAGTGGAGAGCATGCTGAACCAGTGCGGAGGCGTAGAGCAGGCAGTTGTCATCGCCAGGGAAGACGCCAATGGCAGCAAGCGCCTCATCGGCTATGTGGTGAGTGAAGCCTTCGACAGGGAGGCCATCATCAAAGAGATGAAGCAGAAGTTGCCCGAGTACATGGTGCCTTCCATGCTGATCGAACTGGAGGAAATACCGTTGACCTCCAACGGTAAAGTAGACAAGAAGGCATTGCCGGAGGTAGACGCTTCGGAGACAGTAACGAGCAGCTATGTGGCCCCCCGAAACGAGACGGAGGAAAAGCTGGCAGCCATCTGGAAGGAGCTATTGCAGGTGGAGCGCGTGGGTGTGAATGACAACTTCTTTGAGCTTGGCGGAGACTCCATCATCACCATTCAGTTGGTGAGCCGGGCCAGGAGAGCAGGCTTCAACTTTCAGCCGCGGAACGTGTTCGAGCACCAGACAATTGCCTTGTTGGCTGCCGTAGTGCAGCCAGAGGTGGAGATGCAGGCAGAGCAGGGACTGCTGACGGGTACAGCTGGCCTGCTGCCTATTCAGCAAAGGTTCTTCCAACTGGACCTTCAGGAGCCAGGGCAGTTTAATCAGTCCCTCCTGTTCAAGGTAAGCAAAGCGCTTTCTGCCGATGTAATCAATAAAGCTGTCAGGGTTGTGGTAGAACGGCATGATGCACTTCGTTTTGCTTATCAAAAAGTGGATGGCGTATGGCAGCAGGAGTATGGTACCAGTGCCGGAGAGTTGCTGACAGAGGACCTGCGCGATGTACCGGTTGAGGAACTCACTGCACACGTAGAGACTGTAAGTAATCTTTACCAACAGCGGCTTGACCTGGAGAATGGTGAGCTGCTAAAGGCGGTGCTATTGGAAACTCCTGAAGCCGAAGAAGCTAATCGGCTGTTCCTGGTGATTCATCACCTGGCAGTGGATGGGGTATCGTGGAGGATTTTGCTGGAAGACCTGGAGCTGAGCCTTGAGGCTATCAGCAAAGGGAAAGAAGCAGAACTGGGCATAAAAGGCAGTTCCTACCGACAGTGGCACGGGGCGCTGCAACACTATGCGGAGACGAAAGCCATCCGGCAGCAGGGCTACTGGCAGAAAGTCGCGAAAACAGAATTTATCCTTCCAATAGACAAAGATCAGGAGAATGTTATGCTTGTGGGAGATCAGCAGACGTGTACAGTCGTACTGGACGCCTCTTCGACGCAAGCCTTACTGACGGATGCGCAGCAGGCATACCACACACAGATCAATGACCTGTTACTGGCCGCGCTGGCGCAGACGCTAAGTCAGTGGAGCAGACAAGAGCAGGTGGTCATTGGCCTGGAAGGACATGGCAGGGAGGACCTTTTTGCAGATATGGACATCAGCCGTACCGTAGGCTGGTTCACCAATATTTATCCCGTGTTGCTGACTCTGAAAGATGGCATGTCAGCATCTGCTGTGATTCAATCTGTGAAGGAGCAGCTTAGACAACTGCCTGACAAAGGAATGGGCTATGGTGCGCTACGTTACCTGCACCCGGATAAGAAGGTGCGGGAAGATCTGGCGCTGCCAAATGTCTTCCAACTGGTATTCAACTACCTGGGGCAGGTAGACAATGCATTGAGTAACAGCCGCTGGTTTGCAGGGGCCGGTGAGTCTTGCGGAAATCCTGTGAGCCCAGCCAACAAGGCAGACAGCAACCTGGAGGTAAACAGCAGCATCAGCAACGGACAGCTACACCTGGTTTGGAGATACTCCAGCAAGCAGTATCATCAGGAAACGATAGAGAATCTTGCAACCAGGTACCTGGAAGTACTCACAGGGCTGATTTCTCACTGCAAGGAAAAACAAGTGCCGCAGCATACACCATCGGACTACGGTCTTGGCGGCAATGTTACTTACCAGGAGCTAGAGCAAATGCTTCAGAAAGAGTACCGCGGCAAACCCCTCCAGGAGCAGATCAGCAGCGTGTACGGCCTGAGCCCATTGCAGGGTGGAATCCTGTTCCACAGTGTCTATGAAAAGGGTGGAGCGGCCTACGTGGAGCAAATGAGCTGCCGCATGACAGGCCTGCAGGTGGAGCCTTTCCGCGAAAGCTGGCAGTACCTGGTTCAAAAGCACAGTATCCTCAGAAGTTCTTTCCACCAGGATATGAGTGTGCCGGTGCAGTGCGTGCACAAGGAATTGGAGCTGCCGTTTGAGGTGATCGATTACCGTCACCTGCCGGAAGAGCAGCAGCAGGCTCAGTTTATTTTGTTCAGGGAGGAGGACAAGCGCAGGAGCTTTGATTTCAGCCAGGCTCCGCTGCTTCGGATCACGCTGCTCAGGCTAACGGACGATGCCTATCACATGGTGTGGACGCACCACCACCTGCTTGTAGATGGCTGGTCTATGCCAATATTGATGCAGGAGCTGCTCAGCACTTACGACACATTGAGCAAGGGCGGTAAGCCTGTTGCGGTGGAAGAGGACCGCTACGAGGACTTTATCCGGCACCTGCAGCAGCAGGACCCGCTGGAGGCAGAGACATTCTGGAGAAAGTATCTCTCGGGCGTGGAAGAGGCCAGTCTGCTTCCGTTCGTGGACAGTAAGAAGAGCCGCACGAAGGGCGGAGAGGAGTACCGCCACAACAATTTAACAGTAGGGGAGTCTGACTTTGCGGCGCTTCAAGCTTACGCGCAGGTGCACCGCCTGACGGCGAACACACTCGTGCAGGGGGTATGGGCTTACCTGCTCTCCTGCTATACAGGGCAGCAGGAACCGGTTTACGGCGTGACCGTGGCCGGTCGTCCTGCAGAGCTTGCGGGGGCGGAGACAAGGGTAGGGATGTACATCAATACGCTTCCCCTACATACGACTATAGCCGGTGACCGGAAGGTGAGCGAGTGGCTTCTGGCTTTACAGGAGGGGCACACGCACGCAAGAGAATATGCGCAAACCCCGCTCTCGTCAATCCATAACTGGGTAGGCGTCAGAGGAGACCTGTTCGATACGCTGCTGGTGTTTGAGAACTACCCGGTGAGCGAGGCTGTCACCGGAAACTGGGGGCTGCAAGTGGAAGACCTTCAGGTAGAGGAGCATACCAATTACCCACTGTCCATTATCGCCCAGACAGGCAAGCAGCTATCCGTAGACTTTAGCTACAATGCCTCATTGCTGAGTGATGGAAACGTGGAGCGAATTAAGACACATTTTGCAAGCGTGCTACAGCAAATTGTAAGTCAGCCGGAGCTAAGCCTGTCGGAGCTGGCGCTTTTGACGGAGGAAGAGCATGCTGAGCTTGTTGAGGCGTTCAACCCTTCCGCAGTAGCCTATCCTCAGAACAATACGCTGGTGGAGCTTTTTGAGGAGCAGGTAGCCAAGGCACCTGATGCCGTGGCTGTGAACTTCGGAGAAGAGCAGCTGACGTATGGGGAGCTGAATGCACGGGCAAACCAGCTGGCGCACTATCTTCAAGAAAGAGGGGTAAAGCAGGAGACGCTGGTGCCAGTCTGCCTGGACCGCTCTGTAGAGTTGGTCACAGCCCAACTGGGCATTCTGAAGGCAGGCGGCGCCTACGTGCCGATTGACCCCAGCTACCCCCGGGAGCGCATCCGCTTCATGCTGGAGGACACCCATGCCTCCCTTGTGCTGAGCGGCAGTGCCTATACAGGATTGTTTGAGGGAGAAGAGAGGGAACTGATACTGCTGGACACTGACTGGGATGAGATAGCCAAAGAGTCTACTAAGAAACCAGCAGTTGACTTGCAGCCATCGAACCTGGCCTACGTGATTTACACCTCCGGCTCGACGGGCAAGCCCAAGGGCGTGCTGGTAGAGCACGGGGGCGTGGTGAACCTGTGCTCCTGGCACATGAAAGAATTCAGCTTAAGCTCCAATAGCAGGTCTACCATGATGGCGGGCGTGGGCTTCGACGCCTCCGCCTGGGAGGTGTGGCCGGTGC
>NZ_QRGR01000048.1 GCF_003367245.1 Pontibacter diazotrophicus
ACTGGTTATGATAACCGAAGTCTTCTCGCTCGCTTTCTTTCTAAGAAATTTATATGCTACCCAGATCAAGATGAGTGGAATTCCGACAAAGATAAAAGTCACGATAAGGATAGCTACTAAGTAAAATGAATCCATTCAGTTTGTTCTTCTACATTACACACAACGGTTTTGCTATGGTGCGTTTATGCACTATAGGTAGTGTTGGGCAAAGCATTTCTTATTCTTTCTAAAAAGGTGGCTTTACCAGAAATATTTTCTTCCCAACCGCCTATAAGAAAACGGCTTATTTCTTCTTTATCGAATGTAAACTGTACTTGTCCAGTGCTGAACTCTGGAACAATCAAAAGACTAAAGCTGGAACTTGATATAAGCACTTCATTCAGGTTCTGAACTATCTCATAAGAATCAGGTTCTTCGGTAGCATACTTTACCCTATTCCCCATTAACTCAACACTTTCAATTCTGAAATTGTCTGTACTAAACTTTAGCGAACCGTGAATAACTTTCAATTCTAATTGTTCTACTAAAAGTATGTGAGAGAAGTCAGGTGCTATTTCTAACTTATTGAAGTCATAGGATATTCTTACATAGCCAAAGCTTGGAATCAGACGAAGATATATTGATGAAGCAAGGTAGTAACTGGAGTTAGGTGTAGTCTCACATTGTTCTGCTATAATCTGGGCAACAGACTTATTCCAGTCAATCTGACTGTTGATTTCTGGAGATATGATTTCTTTTTTATTCATTTAAGTTTTGCCCAACGGTGTAGTATATGCTACATGCGAGGCTTCAGCCGAAGCATGAAATATATACAGGGTTACCAGAAAGTTATTTTTTTCTAAAGTAGCGAATCTGCTCTAACCTTGTTTTTGCCTGCTCAAATGTGAACTCGTCCTTTCTGATGTGCTCTACGTACTCGTAATTTCCCTTTCTTGACATTTTTATGTTAGGTCCCTTCTCAAGAAGATTATACTCCCCACAGTTGTTACACTGCACTATTTCCCACTCGTAATCTGGTATACCTTCTTCCTTTTTCAGGATAAATGTTTCTAAGGGAGTTTCGCACTTCGTGCAGTCTTGGCTTAATGTCTCCACAATCCTTTCAGGATTCACCATTTCCTTCAACTTCATTAAAGTGGTAAGAAACGAGCCATAGAGCCATGAATTCAACTCGTTCTTAAAATCAACACCCACTGTTTGAGAAATCTGGTAGAAGTAATCAGCAACAAATTCTTTTTCTTCTGTATCTAATGCTGACTTATCTATACTTTGAATGCCTGCTTTTAGTGCTCTTTTGATACTCTTTTCAGAGCTGGATTTTTCAATAACATGAATAAGCGATTCCAAGCAACTATTCAGAGCTGAATCAAGGTAAATCGATAATTCAGTAGAAGATGGATTTAGACCCCGCTTTTCCCATTCTTCATTGGAAAACTTATACTTCTTTAGTAGAGCTTTTAGGCTGCTTATTGTTTCTATACTCAAGATTTTCGTTCATTAAAATTACTGGTAACGGACTTAGCTATGCGGCTGCGAAGCTGCCGTATAGCTAAGTCCGTTACCAGTTTTAATTTTTTTACCATTTAGGGTCCAACAAATGCTTAAGTTCTGAAGGTGTTGGAACAAGATGGGCTGTATCATTTAGATTAAGAACAAAATCTTCTGCCCATTTTAGTCGAATTTTATGTGTTCGTTCTCCATTAAAGATATATAGCCCTTCCTCAATTGGTCCTTCATTTTCTAAGCAAATTGTTTTTGTTGACTTGGCATTTACTTTAAGAGTCCCAATCCTATTAAATCCTTCTTCATCTGTATATTGAAAAAGGGTTAATATTTCGTCATTATTGTAATTGTTTTTGATTATCAAATCAACAGGAGATGAGGCACCGAAACAATATAATGGTGACTCCACTCCATTGCACTTCATTAGAAGTATTGCGATTAGAATCCATATTGATTTTGGAAGGGACCTCATTATTCTATTTTGATTATTATTGGTAACGTACTGGGCTATGCAGAGGGTGAAGCGTAGCGAGCCTTCTGCATAGGTGTGGTTAGGGCTTGTTGTTCTATTTGCAATAGGCTTCTATGGCGTCAATTATCATCTGCTTCTTATCTCCTAATTGATAGCCTTTCAACAGGTCCGCGCAAATTTGCTCTTGCTCTTCTTTAGGCATTTCCGCTTTGTCTTTCGTTGCCATGACTGTGGCCCCGTTCGTCTTGCTCAAGGTCCTGCTGCCTTTAAATTCGTACTTGCGGATTCTGGCGAACGCTCTGTTGCTTAGTGCCTTCATATGCAATGGCTCAAGCTCTAAAGCTTTGTTATAGTCTTTGATGGCTTCAATAAACTTAAAGTCATAGAAATAAGCTGTTCCCCTTTCAAAGTATGCGTCGCTGTAATTGGGGTCCGTTTCGATGGCTTTGTCGAGTGATTTTACAGAGCCTTGGTAGTTGCCGTCCCTGAACTGCTGGTTCGCCTTGGAAAGAAGAGTATGGTATTTATCCTGCTCCTTAGAAGGCATAGCTTTACCAGCTTTGAATTCTGTCAGACGTTTTAGCTTGCCAGTTGAATACCACTCTTCCCAACGACCATTTTCTTTTCCGTCTTTGAACGTGCCCTTGTACTTAAGCTGCCCGTTTGGAAAGTACTGCTCTGCTTCGCCGTTTTCAACCCCATTGCTGTAGTTTCTCTGGAAGTTCATCTTTCCATCAGGGTAATAAACTGTTCGTATACCTTCCACAACTCCTTCTTTGAAGTTGCCTTCGCCTTGCTTCTTACCATCCAGATAATAGTCAATGAAGGGACCTGAATAAGGAGTTGATGAGTTTAAAAGGTGCCACCTTCCGTCTATTCTCTCCATGGCCTTTGTGGATGGAATCTGCTTTAACTCTGATGAGCGGCTGGCATATGCTTTAGTAGTGATGAGAATCACCTTATCAATGTCTTTGTAGCCGTACTGTTCTATTGTTGCTTTATTGGTGAAAACAGTTATCTCCTGAATATCTTCTTCGCTTAATGAACCGAAGCCTTCTTCTGGTTCATCAATAACAGCTATAGAGTCAACTACATAAAGGATTCTTTCTTTTGCTTCCTGGGCAAAAGCAAAGACTATCAAGAATTGGAAAAGTAGAGTGGTAAAGAGTGTTTTCATATATTTATAATCCTGACTAACGCTTCTGCTGAAAATAGCGAATTAAAGGGTAATTTTTCATCTCTGCTTTAAGAAAGGGCAAAGCAATGCCGTAAATTGATTTCTCAATTTTTTAAAAACGTGGTCTAATACACTGCTCTAAGGGAATGCCTATCAAATTTATCATTATCCTGAACGGGGCCTCTAATGAGCCACCACTGAAATTATCATATCTTCTTCATAAAGAAGAAGCTGCATTCCTAACCAGAATTACGCACGAGCTGTGACGCATCAATTAGAATACGGTCTTAGCATAGAGCATCAGTAAAACTACAATTCCACTTCAAAACTGACCATCGTTAGCTATAGAAATCAATAATCATTATGTAGGGAATTTGCCCTAACGGCCGCTTGCATGCGGAGCCTGAAGCGTAGCGAAGGTTGAGCATGCATTGTGTTGGCAAACGTGGTTCTTATTTTATTAGCTTAAAGTAGGTAATGAAGTTAATTGAGTAATAGACTAAAAACATTGCAACTCCTAATCCTATACTTTCAATTACATCTTTGATTCCTAAGCGCATATCACCAAAGAATATTCCGAAAAAAAGTCCTGTTGAGAGACTAAACACAAGCCAAGTATAGACAAGGTTCTGCTTATTTAAACTGCCCCGTTTTGTCAGGTAATTGAAAACAGGCTTTACCAGAATAAACTGTATTGAAGCGAAAGCTGCAAAAAACAGAATAAGGAGAACAATGTCTGAAATCATGAATTCAGCGAGTTCTTTCAATTCTTCATCATAGCTTTCATTTCTAATTCTGTGAATAAAACTTTCAAATTTCAACAACCCGTAAATCACAAGCGTGCCTACAATACAGGCAACCATATGAGAGGCAATCTTTTTCATGCTTTACATGTTTGCCAACGGTACTCGTACATGAGGTGAGCGAGGCGTAGCCGAAGCTTTGCTCATGTGCCTTGTGTGTGCCCAGCATGGCACGAGCTATATTTCGAAAGAAATATACTCAGATTATCCAGAGGGTGCAAATCCCTTATCGGCAAGTTGGTGAAGCCGATTAGCAAGCTGCAAGGGCGTTACCCGTGAGGGTTGGTCTGAAGGAAGCAGGACTGCAAACACCTGAACTGACGAACAGAAACTGCATAAGAGGCAGGGAGTCGTGGGTAAGCAAGCACATCTTTGCAAAGCCCCTGGCCAACAAACGGCTCTGTGTAGATGCAGCAGGGTTAGGTGGAAGGATAAGCGTCTTACCTGGGGAGGCCTTGGAATAGATTCGGTTTCTATGGGCCAAGGAGTCAGCAGCGGTCATAGTAGTCACCTGGAAACGAGCCGTAAGCACTACGGAGGCCTCACAGAGTGATGAAGGACCAAACGTTAAGTTGCCCGAAATCCGATAAGGAGGTTTAAACCTTGAGTTTGCTAGCCTTATCTCAAACTAGGGCAAGGGCATGGTCGGTGTAAAGAGCGACTGTGCTATCCTTAACGAACCGCCGAATACGCGAACCGTACGTTCGGTGGTGGGAGAGCCTCACCGTGAGCAATTTTGCTCACGGCGGGCTACTCGATTGTGGCAATTTTGTTTTCTGTAATAACTATCTTGCTTTCATGACATAGGCTTGCCTCAAACAGTTTTACTTTAAATGGTATCGCTTTCCATAGTAAGTAAAGCCAACTAACCCCACATTATTTGCAATTATTACAGAGTCAAGGGTAATAGGCGAAAACGATTTGTTATTAAAAATTAAAATAACATCATCATAGGTTTTGCTTCCAACTCTATAGCGAGCCATCTTTTTTGCCTCTTTCCCCTCTTCTGCTTTCCTGTGGATAGCCCACATTGCAAAACAAAACGTGTTATTGCTGACCGCTCTACCATTCAAATGATTAGTATTGAATAGGTTAAAATAAATCGAGTCTGTTTTAGCTTGGTTCAGGTAAAGAGTATTATTGATGTACTGGTAATTATATAATTCCCCGCATTCGGTTGTGTTTATCACAGTAGTATCGAGGCCAGTGAAAGCAAAATCTGTAGTGTTGCCTAACTTGTCTTCAAATGCTAAGTGGCCTGTACCTCTAAGTGGCACCCAACTTTTACTTCCATCTAAATACATATCTTTCCTGTTACAGTCATCGCATTGAAATGATGAAGTAGCACATTGAATAAAAAGCAGAATCAAAATTATTTTCCTAAATTTCATTTTCATAGATATTAAATAGTCATTAATAGTAATGAATGCTTATCCAAACCTAAAACTATAATGTCTGGTCTGTTTTCTTCAATAATTCAAATTCGCCACAACGGTCTCGTACATGAGTTGAGCAAGGCGTAGCCGCAGCTTTGCTCATGTGCTTGGTTAGCCAATTTTATTTTACAATAAGCCTAAGATAAGCAAAGTCTTTCTGCTTTGGCTCGCCTTGCAGCAACTCATACTTTTCCATTGGAATCACTTTCATGATGATTGCCTGCGAAGATTCCCAGCGCATTTCAAAAGGCTCCCAATCCTGCTGCTCTATCTCAAGATACTTCTCAATACCTTTTCCTTCTCCTTGTTCTACCACATTCCATACTTGTATACCATTAGGTGAAGGTTCCATCACGGTTGGAATAGAAATGTTTGCTAAGTGCTTTTTGTCTGGTGATACAACTGGCTCTGTCCATGTTGTTGCTGCTACTTCACCAGTAGTCATATCGACAAGGTAGGTCTGATAATCTTCGTAGAAGCTACCAGCAACAAGGTATTTGTTCAGGTCTTTGTTCTGACCCAGATACTTATACTCTCTAATGTCAGGGTCATCAGTATTTAGAAGCGTATCAGTGAAAGCTTCTATTGGCTTCCACTCCCCATTTATTTTTAAATTTATTACACCATTTACCTTGCGAGCTTCATATTTGCCCATGCTAAAGCCAGTAATATGTTTTGCTGCCGCTTTGCTGAAATCTTCTTCTGTTGCTTGCTCAATAGTATACTTTAAAGAAGGTAATTCCTGTTCTTCTTTGCCTTGGGTGGTAGCTTCGACTGGATTCGCTTCATTTGAAGAAGACTGTTCTCCAGTTTGACTGGTGCAACTAAGTATGACCAACGTTAAGGGTAGAAGAAGGGCTTTTTTCATTAATTGCTAATTTTGGCTAACTAGCAGCTAAACGGAGTTATTCGGCTTATCTGCACTATGTGTGGAGTAGCATCTGCTACCTTGGCAGATCCAGTTGCACCTATTCTTATATAACACATTGTAGTTTCAGCATCCATAACATATATCCTATAGCTAATATAGTTGTTTCTCATAGATTATCAAGCGGGCTTACAATTTTATCCAATGCATGTGAGGTTACATGGGTATATATCTCTGTGGTCTTGCTGTTCCGGTGGCCCAGTAGCACCTGTATGTAACGCAAATCTGTGCCTTGCTCCAATAAGTGGGTGGCAAAGGAGTGACGGAGCGTATGCGGTGTCACTTTGGTTTTTATTCCTGCTTTGGCAACACAAGCCCTGAAAACATTGCGTGTGCTGTCTACAGTGTACTGTCCCCCGTGTTGTCCCTCAAAGAGCCACGCCTTTGGCCTGTATAACTTATAGTAGTCCCGCAAACTTTGCAATAGCTTTTGAGAGAGCAGTGTGGTGCGGTCTTTCTTGCCCTTTCCCCCACGTATCAGCAAAAGATTCCTGTCAGACTGCACGTCCGTGAGTTTGAGATTTATCACTTCCCCGATTCTTAGCCCACCGGCATACAGCAGCTGCAGGAGGCAGCGGTGCTTCAGGTTATCAGTGGCCGATAATATCCTGGATACCTCCTGCTTGCTGAGCACAGTGGGCAACCTGTCTGGTTTTTCTGGCCGCTCCACATTATTGAGCTGTACTTCGTGGCGGCCCAGCACACGCTGATAATAAAACTTAACCGCGTTTATCGACTGATTTATGAGCGAACAGGAATAGAGCTGGTTCTGCACCATGCTTCTGTGATAATGGTTAATCTCCTCCTCCGTAAAAGTCTGAACAACTTCGATACCCTTGTCTTTGTGCGCATTGAGGAAACGCAACAGCAAACTGTGGTAAGTGCGAAGGGTATTCATGCTGTAGTTAAGCAAAAAGAGTTTTTCAAGGTACGGCAGAGGACAGGTAATGTATGCAGCGCCCTTCTCGTAGGTTTGCTCCCAGAGCTTGCGCATCAGGGCCACGTCCTTCACCTGCAGTTCCTGGCTTAGCCACAGCCATCCTGCCCCCTGCAACTCATCAGACAGCACTAGAATGCTGCCACCACCCGGAGGCATCGCAAAGCACTTCAGCGCTTTATTCCAGCGTGCTACCTTGCTCAATGCCAGCCTGCTGTAAATTTCCTGGTTGTACTTATAGGTTATACCGATGAGTGTGCCACCACCTTCCTCCAGCATGGGCTGCAGACGCACCACCGGCAGGTCAGCTATTTTCTGCATAGTCTCTCCCCGGGCCTTATCCGCCAGAAGAGGCGTCTGGCTGTCAGGCCTAAGCCTTTTAGGGCGGTACAGGTAACGGCTGTTCACCTGCGCCAGCCCCTGAAAATGCGCATAAGTCCTCTCAATGTCCTGCGGTGTGTGGTGCATCACAAAGCATTTGTAGGTCTTGCTGTACTTCAGCCAAGAAGCCTCTTTCAGCCGCTTATTGACAAAGGGGTTAGGCTTATGCCACAGGCGAATATATTTTTTCCCTGCGTGCTCCAGCAGATTGAGGTACACAACGGCCTGAGAAGCAGATGATCTAGAACTAAAATCCGTCATAGTCCAATAATACAACTTTTAAATACTGTACCCGTGTTATTACTCGAGTATATCCGAATCTACTCGAGTAATAACACGGCTAAGAGAATGGAGCACAGCACTTGTATTCAATGTGGTAAACAAATGGCAGGCAGGATGGACAAACGCTACTGCTCCGACCAATGCCGCTTTCTGCAAAACAACCAGAAGCGCAGAGAAGACAAAGGCGAAAAGCTGATGGCAAAAGTCAATGCAACCTTAAGAAAGAACCGAACCATCCTGCGCCAGGCAAGCCCGCTGGGTAAAACCACCATCCGGAGGCAGGTGCTGGAGTTGGCTGGCTTTGACTTTCGCCATCATACCCACCTCTACCGCACACAAAAAGGCAACACCTACCACTTCTGCTACGACTACGGTTATCTGCTGCTGCCTGAAGACGGGAAAGTGCTCATCGTAAATTGGCAGCAGTACATGGAGAAGCAGGGATAAGCGCCAGCTCCAAATACTGCTTTGGAAACGCAAGTTTTAAAGCATAAAACAGGCGTCCAGAACAGGCATGAGAATAACCTACTACTATAAAACCAAAGAGCCGCTCCAACAGATATTGGAGCGGCTCTTTAGTCATCACATTCTAATTTGCAGCGTACGCTATACTTTTCCTTTAACCAACAGCTAACAGTTAATTTATGCTTGATGTTAATTGGTTTTCTTCTTTCACTTCATCATCAATCTTAACCAAAATGGTTGTGGCCAGGTAGCCGTTGCCACCATCGCGCACAACCCGCCAGCCCATATCCTCCAGGTTCTGCTTTACATACCGGTTAAGAAAGCCATGGGCTACAAGCACTACCTTTGGTTTTTCCTCACTTGCCTCTGCTAATTGCAGGGCCGCCTTACGTGCCCGTTCCCGTGCATCAGCAAAGCTCTCAATTCCATTCCGGTCAACGCCCAGCATCCACTTTACGCGGGCGAAGGCAGTCCATAGCTTTATTGGCAGGCGTAACCTGGGGCTAAATTTGCCAATAGTAGTTTCAAACTCCCTGAAGTCCGGGGAATATACCAGCTCATTTTCAGTACCGAATAAATATTCCGCAGTGGTGCGGGCCCGGTTGATAGGGCTGGAGAAAATGGCTACCTCTGCTGTATCTCCAACATTAAAAAATGGCTCATCCGGTACCACTATTCCTACAGAATCGTAGTTAACAAGGAACTGACTGGCTTCGTCATAAGAAAACTTCCCTGTTTTCGTCAGCTCAGGTTCGCCATGACGCACGAGCGCAATCTGCCGCAAATTGCTGTATTCTGATATTACCTCGTCTTCAGGAGAGATAAAGCGGGTGCTTTGGCAAACAGGCGCTCCATTAGCAGTAACATAGGAGGCTTCTGCATTCAGCTCCTCGTATATTCCGGCGATGTTCTGGATGATATGATGCTTTGGTAACTGGACTTGCGCCGCCGCCGGCAGTGCTGCCAGCAGGGCGCAGATAAGAGGTGTTAAAAGAAGTCTTGCCATATCCAAATAACTGACATATAGCAGCGATGGTTCCGTTAAAACGTCTGATTTAAAGGCAATTTAAAATCCTTTAACCACCGCTATTTAACCTTTTACATGATTTAAACATACGTTGACCTCTCTTTTTGAATTAGTGCATCCAACACTATGCCTTGTAGCAGATGTACCGTAGCACCCTTACAAAAAATGCTTTTTCAGAAAGTTATAGCCGTTCCGGAACATGATGTTCTCCACCACCTGCTCTATGTTTCTGACGGAGAAACCTGCACCCGGGGTGTATTCTTCGAAAGCCTGCTTTAGCTTGTCCGGAAGCTCACAAAAATGACTGGAAGAAACGCAGGCTTTTATCGGGTTTATCAGGCCGTCGAAATCGGAGCCTATACAGATATGCTCCCACGGGTCAACCTCCTTTAGCTCCTCCCCCACCTTCACGATGTGGAAAATAGTATTGACCAGGTGCCGCAGGTGCAGTTCCTGAAGCTGGTGAAAATTAAGCCTGAGGATACTCCGGGAATTTTCGTCCTCTTCCTCCTCCATGTGTTCTTCCTCCTCGTAAGCCCTCACCTGTTCGCCGCAGAACAACTCGCTTTCATGCACGCTTACAAACTCTTTCTCTACTGCCTTCTGCCCTATCAACAGTTTTACTTCTGCTCCAAGAATACGTTCATCAAATGACACTCCGATTAGTCCGCCTGAAAGCAGGATCTCTGCAATATCCTCATCATACAGGTTGATAGAAGTAGGATTGAAAAGTGTGTCCGGCAGGTGCCCCTCCGGCTTGTCGTAAACCACCTTTATATAATTTTTTTCCGCATGCGTTTCAACTTTTCTTTCTGGCATGCGCCTGTAAGAGCAGCCTGTTACTCCTGCATGCGAGGCAATAAGCGGGATTCCGTTCCAGCCATTCTCCCGCCTGAAATCATACAGCATCAACCTCGATTTAAGGCTCATATGCCTGGTGTCAATCAGCAACCTGTAGGGTAGCTCTTCATAGCATTTTCGGATGAGCTCTCTGCCGGCCTCCTGTAAGCCATTGCCGGATGGAATAAACTCGTCCTTGTCAAATATTTTAATACCGAAGGCATGGTTACAGAACACATTCTGCGTCAGGTGCGTCACAGTGAGGTAAAGGAGCCTGGGGCTCTGCTCACTTCTGACAAACTGCTCCAGGTTATGCAGGATGCGGTTTACGTCGTCACGCTCATTCCTGCCATAATAAAAGGCATGGGCTCCCTCCACACTGAAAAGAAGGTGCAGGGTTTCCATATCGTCCGGGTCATAGTCCCGGAAGCTTTGAAGCACCTTCACGCTTTTGGCAGCTCCTGCCTTAGCATCAGGGTTAGACATGACGCGTGTCAGGTTCTCATATTCTTGCTTCAGCAACTGCAGGTAAGGCGTCTCCCCGGAAGCTATCTGTTTTAGCTGATCCCTGTTCACGTACTTAGGCATCAGGTAAGAAACCTCATGTAGAAGACTCCGGTCAGCAATCTTCATCTCCAGCGGGTGAAGCGCGGCGCAAACAAGGTTACAGCAGCCTTCTGAAATCTGACTCAGGTTGCTCTGCGAATCCACGATGTGGCCAATTGGATCATCAAGCACCACACTAACCGTTTGCCAGCAGTTGAGCCTGCTCTCGCCAGGCAATTGGAACATGGGCTTTAAGGAAACGTGGCAATGTAAGTCAAATGCTTTCATGAAATCTATGGACAATTTAAGGGTTACTGATGTTACGCAAAATCAAATTTATATAGTTTTAATCCTGGCAGTCAACCTGCTTTTAACTTAATGCTCCGTTAATACCTTAAGCTCCGCAAGCTTTTACTAAAAACATACCGCTCATCCCGCTCATCCAGTGCTAAAGGTGCAGCAGCAAATCTGATGCAAGGAGTGGCAGGACGGTTACAAGGAATGCATGGCAGGAACAGCTTTATAATGGCTAAAAGAACAAAACAGCAAAGGCCGCTTTAACATCTGTTAAAGCGGCCTTTGCTGTTTTAGAAAAAGAAAGACTCATCACACTCTTACATTTACATCAGAGACACAAACCAGGAAAGTCTTTTTCCTGCTACTGTTTACATTTTAAAATATGCCTAAAAACTTCTTCCTTTTGTAGATGTTGTTCAGGTCTTTCTCAAACAAGACATAGGGGTCGTGGTAGAATTTCATGAAGTTCGGCACACTTACCTGCCCCGGAAAAGGAGCATAATAATGTGTGGGGCTTCGCGTATCGTTCCGCCAAACCAGCACGTAAGCGAGGCGCATATCGTCTCGCTTCATGGTTCTCAACAATGTGTTTGTCCACCAGGTGGTATCAGGTATCGACTCCAGCCCTGTTTCAGTGAAAGCTGCCAGTTTACCTGCTTTCTTTGCATAATCCGATACAATTTTCAGTTTCGCGGCTGCCGTATCAATGGCATAGCGGTCGCGCCCCATATCTCCGTAGTTGTCCATGCCCACCATGTCTACCCATTCATCCCCCGGGTAACGCTCCAGGAACTCCGCCTCGTTCTTAAATTTGTTGTCAGGCGAGAAAGCGTAAATAAAATTGTGTACATCCAAGCTATCCCTCAGGTAAGAAACCGTGAAGCGCCAAAGGGAGATGAACTCTTCGCGGCTGGTATGCCCCTTGCCCCACCAGAACCAGTCACCATCAAACTCATGAAAAGGCCTGAAAATAACTGGAGCCAGCTTACCGTCAGCACCCCTTACACTGTGGGCCCATTCGCCAATACCATTCAGAATCTCCTTATACTGCTCGTGCGCTTCGCCGCCCGGAATGATGTATTTTACCCCCGGCAGCGAAACAGTGTCTACCCAGTAAAAGCCTCCTCCGGATACCGGGTTTGAGAAATGCCAGGCAACCGTAGTTACTCCACCGCGGTTGTAGGTATCTATTACGTTCTTCCTGACCTCCTCCTTTGCCCTTTGTATGGCCTCCGGCGATCTGCCCGAAAACCCGCTGAAATCAACGCCAATTACTGCCGGATGCGAGCCGGTAACCGATTTTACGTCAGAACGGTCTTCGTCGCCTCGCCAGCCGTGACCATATTCGGTAGCGTGCTGGTGCCCGAAGAGCGTGTGGTTCTCAGACAATTTTCCGAGGTTATGATACAGGGCTTTTGTTTCTTTTGTAGCAGATGCATCTATCGGCTTTGTACCGACGCAGCCTGTTAACAGCAGGCAAAACAGTACAGGCAGCAGGAAGAAGTGTTTCATGAAAAGGTATTTTTGATTCATTTTAATACTGGAAGCAAGATACCACCGCTCGCCGGGGTTTGCAATTTGTAAAACTGGTAGAATCTGTTTACAGTCTTTGGTTTGAGCGCCCGGGGGAAGCAGCAATGCCATCAGCTTAATAAAAAATCTACTATCATCTCCCTACGTCCTTGCTGTGTCTTTTAACCAGCAAGCAAGTTGTTGGTGAACATGCAACAACGGTAGCAATATTCACAAGTTGACGGCATTGGGCAGGAGCAGGCCTTTCTACCAAACCGGATTCTTACAGAATGAAAGGTATAGTATACACATGCAGTCTTAAAACATCAAAAGCCGCCCGAACAGGAAGTTCAGGCGGCTTTTAATAGATATAGTTTAGCTACTGCTTCTTAATTAGAAGCAGTTTCATTATAAGCCGTGATGGTTTCGATGGTGCCATCCGGTCTGTGGTTCAATTCCGCTACCTTGATATTGCGCAGGTGATTCTTACCAGAAATTTGTGTGTCATGATAAAACACGTACCACTGGCCATCCTTCTCCACAATAGAGTGGTGGTTTGTCCAGCCTTGTACTGGGTTTAACAGCACACCCTGGTAAGTGAAAGGCCCGTAAGGGCTATCGCCAACGGCGTAGGCAATGTTGTGCGTGTCGCCGGTAGAATAAGAGAAGTAGTACTTGCCGTTATACTTGTGCATCCAGGCTGCCTCAAAAAAGCGTCTTTCGTTGTCACCCGCTAGCAAAGGCTGACCGTTCTCGTCCAGGAGCTGCACATCTCTTACTTCCTCAGAGAAACTCTTCATGTCTGGGCTCATGCGCGCCACTTTAGGCATCAGGGCAGGCTGGTCATCAGCAGGATACTCGTCGTTCGGGTTGTACTCGCCGGTGCTCCAGCGCTGTAGCTGCCCACCCCAAATACCGCCAAAGAACATATAAGCGCTTCCGTCATCGTCCATATAAACAGCAGGGTCCATGCTGAAGCTGTTTGCAATCGGCTCCGGCTCTGGTGTGAAAGGTCCTGTTGGAGAATCACTGGTCGCTACCCCGATTCTGAACACATCGTTTTTGTCTTTAACCGGGAAGTACAGGTAGTAAGTGCCGTCTTTGAAAGCAGCATCAGGCGCCCACATTTGTTTGCCCGCCCACGGAACGTCGTCAATGTCTAAGGCAACACCATGATCTGTAACTTCTCCACCAACACTATCCATAGAGTATACATGGTAGTCTCTCATCGCGTATTGATCACCTGTGTCATCATCAGGTATACCGGCATCTATATCGTGCGAGGGGTAAATGTAAATTCTGCCGTTGAACACATGCGCGGAAGGATCGGCGGTGTACAAATCCGTCACCAATGGCTCATTCAGGAATTCCTGGTTTGTGTTTTCGGCAGTTGGCGTCTCTGCACCAGCGTTATCATCTTCTACATTTGTGTTCTGGCAACCACTTGCTAAAACAGAAGTGGTTAAAAGAACAAAGAGTGATTTTTTGAAATACGATTTTTTGTTCATTTTTACGGTTGATTATCAATACATATCACAGGAAAAACTTAAACCAAAGGATGAGAAGCGAGAAGTTTTTTGTTTGCCTGATACCAAACATACGATTTTATGAAATCGGTTGCAAATAATATATGCAAAAAGCATGAGCACTTACTCATTTTTTCTATTATTAATGCTTTATGCCTACAGAATCATCTAAAACAGCTCCGGAAATTGCTTTACAAGGGTAAACCCGCCCATCCATGCCATCACAACAACCACTATCACGCCAAAAATGGTGAGCCAGAGTGGATGCCTGTAGCTGCCGACTACCCTCCTGTTATAGGCCGCTACCAGCATAGTGCCCAGCGTAACCGGCAAAATCAACCCGTTTAAGGCACCGGCCAATACCAGCAGCTTTACAGGGCGGCCAACGAAAAAGAAAATCGCTGTGGAAATGGCAATGAATGCGATGATCACCCAATTTTCGTTCGCCGCTATACCTTTGTGAAATGATTTAATAAAGGAAACCGAAGTATAAGCAGATCCTATCACGGACGTAATAGCTGCCGAAAGCATTACAATACCAAACAATTTATACCCCAGGTTGCCCGCTGCCAGCTGAAAAACAGAAGCAGGCGGATTAGCAGGGTCTAGTACAAGGCCCTTACTGATAACGCCAAGCGCAGCCAGAAAGAGAAAAACACGAATAACAGACGCCACCGTGATACCGGACACGGCACTGGTGGCCACTTCGGGCAACGCTTTCTCGCCTTTTATGCCCGCATCGAGCAAGCGGTGGCCACCGGCGAAGGTAATGTACCCGCCAACTGTTCCGCCAACAAGCGTAATAATGGCTATGATATCGATTTCATCAGGAAGGAAGGTTCTCACGGCCGCTTCTGCAACAGGAGGAGCAGAAGTGGCGGCCACAAAGACAATCAGGAGGATCATGAGCAGGCCCATGACCTGGGCAAAGCGGTCCATTACCTTACCCGCCTCCCGTACCAGGAACACGCCCATCGCCACAACTGCCGCAAAAATTGCCCCTACTTCAGGAGAGATGCCAAACAGCACATTCAGGCCCAGCCCTGCACCGCCCACGTTGCCGATGTTAAAGGCCAGCCCGCCCAGCACAATCAGCACGGCTACAAAATGACCTAAGCCCGGCAAAACAGTATTGGCAATATCCTGCGCCCGCTTCTCCGACACCGCAATAATACGCCATACGTTCAGCTGCACTCCAATGTCAATGATAATGGACACCAGGATCACAAAGCCAAAACTGGCAGTAAGTGTTTGCGTGAAAACAGTGGTTTGTGTTAAGAAGCCAGGACCTACTGCCGAGGTGGCCATCAGGAAAGCGGCTCCTAAGAGCACACTCCAGTTCCGCTTTGGCCTCATTTAACTGCCCCGCCTTTTGCCTGCAACAGGATTCCCTCACTGGTAAGCACCTCCTGTATGTGGCGCGCAAACGACAGAGCATGCGGACCATCGCCATGTATGCAAACCGTATCAGCCTGTATGGCAATCGCCTCTCCCTGTTGTGTTCTTACCTTCCCTTCCTTCACCATGCCGAGCACCTGCAGAATGGCAACAGCCGGATCCGCGATAAGGGCATCCGGTGATCTTCTGGGAGTTAAGGTGCCGTCCTGCTGGTAAGTACGGTCAGCAAATACCTCATTGGCCGTTGACAGTCCCACCCGTGCTCCCGCTTTGATGAGCTCGCTCCCGGCAAGTCCGTACAGTACCGCCTGCGGCTTTACTTTGTAAACAGCTTCCGCAATAGCTTCTGCCAGCCCGCTGTTTGCAGCAGCCATGTTATAGAGCGCCCCGTGTGGTTTTACATGGTGCAGCTCTCCTCCTTCCGCCTGCACAAAAGCAGACAACGCACCCACCTGGTACACCACCATATTGTATACCTCCTCCGGGGAGACAGCCATTTCACGACGGCCGAAACCCACCAAGTCAGGCAAGCCGGGATGCGCGCCAATGGCAACGCCATGTTCCAGAGAGAGCTTCACCGTTTGCCGCATTACGGTGGGGTCCCCGGCATGAAAACCACAAGCTATGTTAGCGGACGTAACGAAATGCAGTATAGCCGCATCATCCCCGAGCTGGTAATTGCCAAAGCTTTCGCCCAGGTCACAGTTTAAATCAACGTGCAACTGCTCGCTCATATGCTGGTTTTAAATTGTAATGCACCTTTTATCTTTTCGATACTTTTCTCCTGCCTGATGTAAAGCGACTGTGCTTCTTCCAGCGTTACTTCCTTAAACTGGAGCTTATTGCGTGGCGCTAGCTGGGCTAATTTAGAAAAATCGGCGGTAATTACCTGTGCAATGCGCGGATAGCCACCTGTGGTCTGGTGGTCGGCAAGCAACACAATCGGGTAGCCCTCTGCAGGCACCTGAACGGTGCCAAAAGTAACAGCACTGGAGAGAATATTAGTCTGCTCTGCCAGCGATAACCTGGTGCCCCGCAGCCGGTAGCCCATCCTGTCTGACTGCGATGTGACCTGATAGGCCATGCGCCAGAAATCCTGCTGGCTTTGCGCTGAAAAGAGTCCGTACTCAGGCCCCTTCAGCACACGAATTGGCTGCGGTTCCGCATAGGTAAAGTACAACGACGAATCAACAGACCAGTTTGTTTGTGCCCCGGAGTTCTTGTTTTGCGCTTGAATGATACTGCGCAGGAATGGTTCCAGTGTATCCGGTAAAGTTCTGCACGGGAGTGTATCTCCGGCTTGCAAAGGTTTTCCGTGCAAGCCGCCAAGGCCGGCTTGCAGATAGGTGGAGGAGCTCCCCATCACCTGCGGAATGTCAAAGCCTCCGGCCACGGCAATATAAGCCCGGCAGCCGCTTCGGGGAGAACCAAACTCCAATATGCTTCCTGCTTCTACAAATAAAGGCCGCCATACTTTAACAGGTTCTCCATCAATTTTCGGGGATAAATCAGCTCCCGTAATAGCGATAAGCTGCTGCTGCTCAAACTTTATCTTCGGGCCCATCAGCGTCACCTCAATTCCCGCCTCCGTCTCTTTGTTCCCCACCAGCACATTGGCGGCACGAAGGGCAAAGCTATCCATGGCACCGCTCACAATAATGCCTTCCTTCTGATAGCCGTGCCTGCCCAGGTCCTGAATAGTAGTCAGAAGTCCGGAGCTGATGATCTTAAGACTCATGTCGCTGCTCCTTTCTCTCTTTATACGCTTCTTCTGTTATCGCTGTAAACCGGACAAGGTCACCGGCTTGTAATAAACTTGGCGAAGTACCTTGCGGCGTAAAAAGGGGAACAGGTGTACAGCCAATCAGTTGCCAGCCTCCGGGAGTCTGTATCGGGTAAATACCCGTTTGTTCGCCTGCAATGCCCACCGAACCAGCCGGAATCTGTAGCCTCGGTGTCTCCTTTCGTGGCGCAGCAATGCGTTTGTTCATACCTCCTAAATAGGGGAAGCCGGGGGCAAAGCCGATCATATACACCAGGTACTCCTGCTGCGTATGCAGCGCAATTACTTCCTCAGGGCTTAGTTCATTTATCTTCGCCACAAACTCCAGGTCCGGCCCATGCTCGCCTCCGTATGCCACAGGAATCTCCACTACCCGTGGCGCTGCGTTTTCTGCTTCATCAGCTACAAACGGCAGCATGCGCTGTAAAAAGCCAGTTACCTTGGTGTAAGGGTTGAGGTTCCCTCTCTCACTTATAACCCAGGGGTTATAGTAGACGGTAACAGTTGTATAGGCAGGCACAAATTCTATTAACCCCAGGAAGGGATGCTGTTGCAGGTAAGCGCTGAATGCCCGCACCTGTTTATGCGTCTGTTCACTGATTTCATTTCCAAATTCTACCACCACTGCGGCATCTCCCAGGGGGTACAGCTGCACAGCCGGTATTTTACTTTGCTCTTTCTCCAGGTTAATCATTCCATTCAGATTGGTGAAAATCGGGTACCAAGGCAGCTAAAAAGGGATAAAACTCTTTTTAGCTGCTCCTTCTCTTAACAAAAACAACGGCATCTGCTTATCTTGGTTTTGTCCTGTGCCTGATTTGCCTCCCGAACGATTAGCTAAAAGTAGCCATAAGTTTGTATTTTTGGCATAGTATGAAAAAGAACTATATCCAAAGCTTAGGTGCAGGCCTGCTGTTGTTTACGTGCGCAGCCTCCTTTTCCTGCAGCGAAAAAATAACGACAATGGCTGATTCTATTCCCGTAGAAACAGGTGTTTCAGAAGAACTGGCTGCTTACAGAAAAGAGGTTATCAGCAGCCTGGCCTACGACATTCGCCTGGACATACCCGAGGAAAAGGCGCAACCGGTGCTGGGCGCAGAAGTCATTTCTTTTAACCTGAAAGAAAACACCCTTCCCCTCCAAATAGATTTCAAGGAGAAATCAGACCACCTGCAGCAGGTAACCGTGAACGGGAAACAAATAGAAATTGACCACCGAAACGAGCACCTTGTGATTCCGCAACAGTATCTGCAGGAGGGGCAAAATCAGGTGGAGATACAGTTTATAGCCGGAGACCTTTCCCTGAACCGGAATGAGGAGTTTCTGTATACCCTGCTGGTGCCGGACCGGGCACGCACAGTTTTCCCGGTCTTCGACCAG
The DNA here is from genome assembly GCF_003367245.1 of Pontibacter diazotrophicus. Classification (GTDB taxonomy): domain Bacteria; phylum Bacteroidota; class Bacteroidia; order Cytophagales; family Hymenobacteraceae; genus Pontibacter; species Pontibacter diazotrophicus. The sequence continues at coordinate 18,694 of NZ_QRGR01000048.1, forward strand.
CCCAATTTGAAGGCTTCTTTCAAGCTGTCGCTAACGGTGCCGAAAGATTGGAAAGCCCTTGCCAACGGTCCGCTTCTTGACTCGCTGGTGACGGAAGACAAAAAAACCTACCGTTTTGCCGCCTCCGATACCATCAGCACCTACCTTTTCTCTTTTGCCGCAGGCAAGTTTGACCATGTTTCCAGGGTGATAGATGGCCGCACGATGCATTTCTATCACCGGGAAACAGACGAAAGCAAGCTGGCGCTGAGCATGGATCCTATCTTCCAAATTCATGCCGATGCCCTTGCCTTTATGGAGGACTACACGCAGATCCCCTACCCTTTCCAGAAGTTTGATTTTATCGCCATCCCGGATTTCCAGTATGGCGGCATGGAACATGTGGGGGCCATTGATTACAAGGCTTCCTCTCTTTTCCTGGATGAAGGTGCTACGCAGACGCAGAAGATATCCCGTTCCAACCTGATAGCCCACGAAACGGCGCACATGTGGTTTGGCGACCTGGTGACGATGCAGTGGTTCAACGATGTGTGGATGAAAGAAGTCTTCGCCAATTTTATGGCAGACAAAATTACGCAGGTAGCGCTCGAAAACTCAAACTACGACCTGAAGTTTCTGATAGACCATTTCCCGGCGGCCTACAGTGTAGAACGCACCGCAGGCGCCAATCCCATCCGGCAGCCTTTGAGCAACCTGCAGGATGCCGGCTCCCTTTACGGCAACATTATTTACCACAAAGCGCCTGTAGTGATGCGCCAGCTGGAACGGCTGATGGGCGAAGAAGCTTTCAAAGAGGGCTTGCAGGAGTACCTGAAAACGTATGCCAATAACAACGCCACCTGGCCCCAACTGATTGAAATCCTGGATGCCCGCACACCCGAAGACCTGCAGGCCTGGAACCAGGTATGGGTAAATGAACCAGGCAGGCCCATATTCAGCTATGACCTTAAAACCGAAAACGGAAAAATAAAGCAGTTAGCACTGAAACAACAGGGCGAAGATGGTTCTGACCGATTGTGGCCACAGTTCTTCGAGGTAACGCTGGTATACCCAGATGGACAGAAGGAACTCACGGTTAATATAAATGAAAAAGAGGAGCTTGTAGAGGCCGCTGCAGGGGAACCAGCACCTGATTTTATACTCTTCAACACCTCCGGCCAGGGATACGGCGTGTTTCCGGTAGATGAGCAAATGCTGCCTTCGCTGTTCTCTTTAGAGGACCCGGTTGTGCGGGCATCTGCTTACATTAACCTGTACGAGAACATGCTGAACAGTCGCGCCATTGAGCCAGGGCAGTTACTGAACTTCTACCGCAAGGGGCTGGAGAAAGAGACGGAAGAGCTTAACCTAAGGCTGCTGACGAGCCAGGTAGAAAACATCTTCTGGAAATTCCTCACGCCGGAAGAGCGGACACAACTGGCCCCTACCCTGGAGCAGGAACTGTGGAGCGCTATGCAACAGCAGGAAGCGGCCAATTCTAAAAAGCTACTCTTCAAAGCATACCAGAGTGTCGCGCTAAGCAAAGAAGCGCAGGACAAACTGTACCAGGTATGGGAAAAGCAGGAAGCGCCAGCCGGCGTAAAGCTGACAGAAGACGATTATACTTCCCTTGCACTGGCCCTCGCTCTCCGGGATTATGAAACAGAAGAAAACATACTGGAGGAGCAAATAGCCCGCGTTCAGAACCCGGACCGTAAACAGCGGCTGCGGTTCATGATGCCAGCTTTATCAGCCGACGTGCAGGAAAGAGATGCTTTCTTCGCCTCTCTGAAAGCAGAGGAGAACAGGGAGAAAGAGTCCTGGGTAAATGCTTCCTTAGCCTACCTGCATCACCCCCTGCGGGCTCAAACATCTGAGAAATACCTGAAGGAGAGCCTGGACCTGCTGGAGGAAATTCAGCTGACGGGAGACATCTTCTTCCCCTACTCCTGGCTGCAGGCAACTTTTGGCTCCTACCAGAGCCCGTCGGCTGCCAGCACCGTACGGACTTTCCTGGATGCGCACCCCGATTATAACCCTAAGCTCAGAGCCAAGATTCTGCAGGCTGCAGATGATCTTTTCAGGGCGGAGAAGCTGGTGAAGACACAGAAAGGATCCTGATTAGGGCAGAAGAACGCTTTGGATTGACTGAATGTATTTGTAAGAACCCACCCCTAACCCCTCCGAGGAGGGGTTAGGGGTGGGTAACAGGCCTGCTGGTCAATAGAAACAGCAAGCGTGATGTTACGAAAGCACTAAATCAAAGTAATCGCCAGAGCTTACTCCGCCTTGTTTTGCACAACACGTGCCGTCACGGTTAGCTGCCCCACATGGCGCATGGTGTGCTCCGCGGCATGTACCAGAAGCCCCAGCACATTAGATGGAATCTGCGCCCACCCTACACCACGCGGCTCCAGTAGTTTCTGCGCATCGGTGTTGCGCAACTGCTCCAGTGCCTTGTCTACCTGCTTGCTAAACATTTGCACCATGTCCTGTACCCTGCACTCCGCCTCCGGGCATTTCCCTTCCGTGGCAAGGGCATCCAACTGCTCCTGGGTCAGCGCCTGCCCGCGTGCATAGGAGAACAGCCGGTCAAGTACTCCGGTGAGATGCTGCAGATGAAAACCCACGGAAGCCACGCCTGCAGGTCGCTCCCACAACAAAGTAGCAGGATATTCCTGCATAAGTGCCTCCACTTCTTCCCTTGCCTGCAAAAGTGCATGGGCTACGGGCTGCAACAGGGGCGGCATATCCTGTAACGGGCCGCGGAGCCATACTTCACGTTTATCTGTTTGAGCCATTTAATCCTACTCTGAAGCCTTATGAGGTGTGTCTTATCACAATTTTACGAACAAAGTATCACATACCGAAAGCGAAAGTAATCCTACACCAACGTTTGTTCGTAATCAGAATGGAACCCAACTAATGTAACATATTTATTATGAATAGTTTACAACCAATATTCATCCAAACATTCAGGTTGTTTTAATGTATTATACATATGGACCCTGTCCGGCCATGGTTATTTGTTGGTAAGTTCCGGGATACATTGAATCCCAAAAATTTAAAGGCCAACAACATCGAAGCAATGCTGCAGTTTGCAGAATTGGTGGAGTATCCCGGCATTGTTTCATTTCATCTTGCCGTGGAAGATGGTATCCCACTAACTACCGCAGATTTTCAGCGTGGCATGCGCTTTATATTGCAGCACCATCAATCAGGCAAAAAAGTACTCATTGCTTGTGGGGCGGGAATAAGCCGTTCTGTCATCTTCACTATTGCTGCCCTACGGGAAACAGAGGGAACAGCGCTGCTCACTGCCTATCAGGAAGTTGTGAACGCTCATATAGAAGCGCTCCCACATCCGGCACTTTGGAAATCGCTGTGCACTCATTACCAGGAGAACATTCCGTACATACAGGTTTTGCGGCTTTATAACAGCGTAACAAGCTGAGTATGGCAAGAGCTTCAATCCCTTACGCTTACCCTGAGCCAAGACTTGTACAGTTTTCCTACACACATAACTACCAGTATGATTTCATTCTGGCAAAACCCTGAAATAACATAAGCTAAACAAAATCCGTTAAAACACTCTGCTTCTGTTTCAAAAACCGGGAAAGGAGAGGATTTTTCAACACACGCTTACCGTAATGCGAAGATTCGTTATGTCAGACAGCCACGGTGGCTACGAAGCCATAGTGCAGTGTCTTAAGAGAAGTGGATTTGATAATGAAAAGGACAAACTGTTCTTTCTGGGAGATGTAGTAGATGGCTGGTCAGAGACAATGGAGAGCATAGACCTCTTGTTGAGTATTAAGAATCTGGTGTACATACTGGGCAACCATGACCAGTGGGCGCTTGATTATTACTCTGGCAAAATGAAACAGGATGAAGAGACACTTAACCTGTGGTTGCTGCAGGGCGGGTCAGCTACTGTAAAATCCTATGGTGCGGGCAAGCCGATGCCTAAAGAACACCTTGACCTGTTACGGCAGGCCAAACTGTACCATGTTACAGAAGACAATATCCTGTTGGTACATGCTGGCTTCGATACAGGCACACCACTGGAGAAGTCAACCTCCCATACCCTCATATGGAGCAGAAGTTTCGTAAACCGTTGCTATAGCAGCTATACAGAAGACCAGCCTGTAACTATAGCGCAGTACAGAGAAGTGTACATAGGCCATACCCCTACCATGGCGCTGGATCCGGCACAGACAACTCCCCTACAGCTGGGTAACGTCACCATAACAGATACAGGCGCAGCTTTCAGAGGTCGCCTGTCAATCATGGATATGGACAGTAAAGAAGTATGGCAATCAGATAAGGTGATGTGCCTGTACCCTTACCAGGAAGGCCGGAACGCCATAAGCTGGAACCAAATGAGCCAAAAAGGCTGACCGCTCTTAAACCTGGTAATGCTCTTAGGCTTCACGTTCCTCTAGCTGAATCAAGTCCTGCAGTAACGAAAGGGTGACAGCCCCAGGTTTGCCATTGCCAATCACCACGTCATCTACCTGTACCACAGGCAGGATTCTTTTGGTGGTACTGGTGAGAAATGCTTCGCTGGCCTGCCTGATATCATCCAGTGTAACGGCTCCTTCTACCACTTTATACGTTCTGCCCGCCAGTTCCAGCACATGCTTTCTGGTGATGCCGCGCAACACGTCCTCAGCTGGTGTCACCACAGTGCCATCCTGCTTCACAATAAAGAAATTGCAGCGCGGAAACTCTGTCACCAGCCCCTCCCGATGATACAGCACATCATCTGCCCCATTCTCTTTTATTTTGTTTATGAGCCGGATACCCATGGAATAATTGATGGTTTTGACAGTGGGTACTTCCCGCACATAATCGTGGGTAATTACCTTTAGCCCCCGCTCCCGCAGTGCCTGCCCCGGCAATCTAAGCGGTTGTTGTATGATGAGCAGGCTAGGGTCTCCTATGTCATAGCCACTGTCAGAGTAACCGCCTGTCAGAATAATTTTCATGCCTGCCATAGGCAGCCTGTTCAATTCAATTAACCTGTAGATAGTGGTTTTCAGCGCATCCTCTGAAAGAGGTACTGCCAGGTGCATGCGCGTGGCAGAGGCATAAAAGCGCGCCAGGTAATCCTCCAGGAACAAGGGCCGTCCATTGATGATTTTGAGAAAATCAAAAACGCCGTAGCCCCGCTGTATGGAAAGGTCGCTGACGTGCAGATACGCCTGGTCCAGTGGTACAATCTCGCCGCGGACGAAAGCGTGTAGTTTATTTTCTGATGACACGGTATTGCTTTAAAATTTGAATCACTTTATCAAGCGGTAATGCCTCTACTACATGCTGCTCCTTTCCTTCTGTGGTCTCAGCTTTGAACAGAGAGTTGATAATGGCCTCCTCGGTTGCTTCAATCACAGCCATAAACAGCGGCGACATTTCGTCGTTGCGCAGCAAAGTTACTGTTTGCGTTTTTTCTTTGGTAGCATACGGAATACGAATTTCAGGATGCGAAGAGAAGGCTATTACATAATCCCCGCTTCCGTTAGAGGCAATGCCACCGGTTTTAGCCAGTCCCATCATGGCCCGCTTTGCCATACGCTCCAGGTTACGGGCATCCACGGGCGCATCTGTCGCCACGATGATCATGCAGGAGCCGTCGGCGCTGTCTTTTATATGCTGGCTGCCGAAATACTGTTTCAGCTCCTCTCCTACCGGGGCACCGTCAATTTGCAACACACCACCGAAGTTGGTCTGCACCAGCACCCCCACGGTATAGCCACCCATCGTTTCCGGGAGGTGTCGGGAAGAGGTGCCGATGCCGCCTTTAAAGCCGAAAGTAACGGTTCCGGTACCCGCACCCACATTTCCTTCCTCCACAGCGCCACGCTTCGCCTGCTGAATGGCTTGCAGCACATGGGGCTCGGTTACATGCCTGCCGCGGATGTCGTTCAGGTAGCCATCGTTCGTTTCGCCTACCACCGCATTCACCGACTGCACGTTCTCGTTTCCCGGCTGTTGTAGTGTATAGCCTACTACAGCATTCAGGGCTGTGCCCACGTTAAGGGTATTTGTCAGGATGATGGGCGTTTCGATGTTCCCAAGCTCCTGCACCTGTGTGGTGCCCGCTAGTTTGCCAAAGCCATTCCCCACATACACGGCAGCCGGTACTTTATCCTGGAAAACATTTCCTGCATGCGGTAAAATAGCCGTTACACCTGTCCGGATATATTTCCCCTCGCGCAGCGTAACATGCCCCACCTGTACCCCGGCCACATCTGTGATGGCATTTAAGCTGCCTGTCGGTAGTACGCCTATTTTCACGCCGTACTCCCTCGCCCGTTTCCGCTGCTGGCTCCATGCCTGTGCTGTAATGCCGATCATCAGAAGAAATAATAAAAGTAACCTCATAGAATGTTCGTGTCTTTGCTTAAAGATACCTGATGTTCTGCATTTTTTATCCTCTTTTGAAGAGGGGACTTTTACACACTTGTGCCTTATGATTCAAGTTGATTATCAAGCTCAGCCATTAATCAAATCTGTAACTTTTTCAGGTGCTATTTCAGGAGTAGCTCCCTTATGTGTTGCTACCAAAGCTCCCATCGCGCAAGCCTGCTGTAGTGCCTCCGGGTATGTTTCCCCTTTTATATGATTGCCGAGGAAAGAGGCCAGGAAAGCATCTCCGCTGCCGATGGTATCCTCTACTTCCACGGCATACCCCGCCTGCTCAAAATAGCCTTCGTCACTCAGCACAGCAGCGCCATTCTCGCCTCGCGTTACAATAACGGTTTGCAGCGCGTATTGCTCTTTGAGGAATTCCATACCGGCTTTTTCATCTGTAAATGCCTGATGCCACCCGGCAATTTCCATCAGTTCGTGGTGATTCATCTTCACGATATCCGCCTGCTTCAGCAAAGGCTCCAGCACTTCCCTGGAGTAATGTGGCGGGCGCAGGTTCACATCAAACACTTTTACTTTTGCTACCTCAAGTAAAGAGAGCAGGGTATGGCGCGATGGTTCGCTGCGTGCCGCCAGACTGCCATATATAAAAAAATCGCTTTCAGCACCGAGCTGCCGGAGGTCGTCGTTCATCTGTATGTAATCCCAGGCCACAGGCTGCACAATGTCATAGCTTACTTCGCTGCGATTGCTCACATTAGCCATCACCACACCAGTCTGCTGCTCCTCGTCCTCCTGCACCCATTGCGTTGCCAACCCTTTCTGCTGCAGATAATCTAACAGGCCTTTTCCTAACTCATCGCGGCCAACACAACTGATGACTATAGGTGTAAAGCCCTGGTACTGCAGGTGAATCGCCACATTCATAGGAGCCCCTCCCGGTAGCTTTCCGCTGGGCAAAATGTCCCAAAGCATCTCTCCAAAACAGGTAATCTTCGTGTTCATGCGTGATGTTTTTATGGTAAGTGTTAGAGTGTAGGTTTAGGGCTGATGGACTAAGTTCCAGATATCAAATAAATGTCCATAGGTTTAATCATCCCCCTACCTCCTTCGAAAGAAGACTTTTAATCTACACTTTCTATCTGCATTCTCTACGTTCAACACGTTTATTCAACTGAACAGGTAGTCTTTTGTCAAACTGTCCTTTGTCCTGTTTCAAAAAATCCTTTGCCAAACTCTTAGAGGCTGTTTTGATTTAGTTGAATAGAAAAGTAGGTGCCGGTTGTTGGGTAAGAAAAGTTTGCAGACTTATGACTTACCTAAGTGATTTAACCGACACCCAATGGCAATGTATAGAAAA
>NZ_QRGR01000049.1 GCF_003367245.1 Pontibacter diazotrophicus
TAATTGCCCGAGCGCGTTCTCAAACGTGGAAACACTAGCCGTAACGCGGCCCGCTGCTTTCATGCTCTCCCTCTTTCCCAACTAGTCAAAACAACTATAAAGCATCATTGCGGTCAGCATCGCAGAACGACAATGGTGGCTATGGCTCCGGTGAGCACCTCTTCCCATCCCGAACAGAGAAGTTAAGCCCGGACGCGCCGATGGTACTGGGGTCACACCCGGGAGAGTAGGTGGCCGCCAACACCACAACAAGACGCCTCACCCTCACAAGGGGTGGGGCGTTCTTGATTTATACCCAAGCCGGTCGCGGCCCGGCATGCGCAGGGTTTGAGGAAGGGCAGGAGCAATCGTCATGAGGAAATAGCAGTCGCCTTGTTTTATGCGCGCTGCCTGATGCGGGGACTGGTCGCGACATTTCCGTAGAAGATGTCGGTAACGCATAGAGGAATTACAGGTATACAAACAGAGAAGCCCCGGCTTTATAGCCGGGGCTTCTCTGTTTTGGTATAGCACAAATGGTATGTTTTCTATCTATCTTTCATGATAGGCTCAGGCAAAGGTATATCCAGTTCTGAAGCTGCATCTAAGATAATATCCGTAGCGTACTGCTTTGTACAGCGCAACTGCCCTGTAATGCTATATTCAGTGATGAGGCTTTGCGTGATAATAAGCCGTGAGGCGAATTCACCATACTTCGACATGATATGCTTCTGTACAGTTGCCAGTTCCTCTTTGCGCCTCTCTGTCTCCGGCGTGCGGGGAGGGCGCTGCCAGCGGTTGCTTGGGTAATCATGACTGATGTTCTCTGCCTTGGCTTTACTTTTAGCTTCCTCTAAGGCCTCCTTTAAAAGCTTCTCATTGCGAGACCGCTTAAGAGCACCATGTATCCCTTTTGTATGGTTCAGCCACTCGTGTACATCTGTGTTAGGGTTAGTAGCAAGTTCCACCAGCCCTTCGTTAGAAATTACGTAAGATGAAGGCTTATTTAGTTGCTTCCCCATCTCATCCCGAAAAGCGAAAAGTTCTTTTAGGATATACTGTTGATAATTGTTAAGCCTGTAAGCGTTACGGAGCTTCATATGCGGATTTTCCGGCTCCGAATATATCAGTGACTCCAGTAGGCGGTTCTCCTCCTGTAGCCAATGCATCCGCCCTTCCTTTTCAATTTTTGTTACCAATCTCTCTTTTACCTGGTGCAGGTAAATCACATCAATGGCTGCATATATTAGTTGAGCCTCTGTAAGCGGGCGCTTGTTCCAGTTACTGGACTGCTGCGACTTATCTACCTCCTGATCAAATTCTTCCTTCATGACCGTTGCCAACGACGACCGCTCATAGTTCAGGATTTTAGCGGCTACGTCAGTGTCCATTACGCCGCGGATGTTACAGCCTAATTTGTCAAGCAGTAGGATGTCGTTGTTGGCGTGGTGAATGATCTTTGTATACTGCTTATCCTCTAGTAGTTCAAAAAGCGGCTGCAGGCTGTCTATAGTAAAAGGGTCTACAATATAGCACGTTCCGTTTCCATCTGATATTTGCACAAGACATAGGTTGAAACCATAAGTAAAGCGGTTTTGGTCAAACTCAAGGTCCAGGGCCAGCTCCTTGTGTTGTCGCAGATTCTTAATTGCTGCAAGCAGTTCAGCATCTGTTTCTATCAGCCTTATGGTTACGCCATCATGTGTTAGCGTTTTATTTTCCATTCCTAAAGGTAAAAAGATTGCGGCATATATGTACTTCTGAATTCTTTCTTTTAGGAGATACGCTTACTATTTGTTGCAGAGCCGTTGGTACAAAAAAGGTCTCTGCCTTTTGAGCAGAGACCTTTTTTGTTATATAATTAAAGTTTATTACTGTACTGGTGGCTGCTCCTCCTGAATTTCATCAGCCACACCATCATTTACAGTTGTATCCTCTAACACCGTTGTGTCTTCGGTTTCCATATCCATTTCTACCTCCTCAGTAGTTTCGAAGTTTTCTGATTCAGTAGTAGTTGTTGTATCTTCAGATGAGCAAGCCGTAAATGCAACCATTGCAAAGGCGGCGAATGCTAATTTCCATGTCTTTTTCATAATCGAAATATATTTGGTTTTGTACTTCTTTATACGAAAAGTGCGAAAAGGTAACCTTTCGATAACGTAAAAGTGTATTTTTTTAAAGTTAGCGGCAGGAAAGTATAAGTGAAAGGCAAGAAAATGTAGATGTTCGTTAAACCATGGGTAAACAAATCTGATCTTGTGGTGAAAGTCTGGAATTGTATAGTTAAAGATTAACTATATAAAGTTATAGAACTTAGCCTGCCTTGCTATATGCTATCATCAATGCATATTAAAATCAGTTTAAAAGCCGGCGTGCCTCCTGTACAAATACTGTACAGGAGGCACGCCGGCTTTTATTGATATGATAGCTACAGTGCTCTGGTGCTGTCAGTTGCTGCTGAAAGAGATGCTTCACGCTTGGCTTTGAATTCAGTCCCCGGCTTCCATTCCGGCAGCCGCTCTGTGTTGGCCACGCTGTATCCAACGCGCAGGAAGAGCTGAAGGTCTTCTATAGCGCCTTCCAGGTTCCAGTCGTCACGCACTTCATCTGAAAGCTTGTGGTAATCGTTGGCCGTATAGTTATCGCTCCATTGCTGTACATAGTCAGCTGGTTGGTTCCGCGCTACTACCCCTGACTTCGCATATAAAGCCGGCACGCCCTGTTTCGCAAACTCGAAGTGGTCTGAGCGGTAGAAAGAGCCCTTTTCTGGTGAGGCCTCTGGTACAATCCGGCGGTTCTGTGTAGCTGCTTCCGTTGCCAGTACATCTTCCAGGGTGGAGTTGCCATAGCCGATGACCACTACGTCTTCGGTCGGACCATAAGCATTCAGTACATCCATGTTAATGTTAGCTACTGTTTTGTTCAGCGGGTAGAGCGGGTTCTCAGCGTAATACTTAGAGCCGAGAAGGCCTTTCTCCTCCGCAGTAACAGCCAGGAACAGGATAGAGCGCTTTGGCTTGGTTGGCATAGCAGCATAAGCTTCTGCCAGTTCTATCAATCCGGCTGTGCCTGTGGCATTGTCTAAGGCTCCATTATAGATCTGATCGCCCTGTAGCGTCTCATCTTTGCCGAGGTGGTCCCAATGAGCAGAATATACCACATATTCATCCTTCAACTCCGGGTCAGCGCCTTCCAGCTTTGCAACTACGTTCCGGGACTCAATTTCACGCAGTTTGTTTTGTATGCTGAAACTGGCAGTGGCATTCAGCGGCACTGGCTTGAAATCTTTCTGCAGGGCTGCCTGCTTTAGTTGCTGCAGATTATGGCCTGCCGCTGAGAAAAGTTGATCTGCTTTGGCTTGCGTAATCCAAGCTTCTACAGCAGCGAGGTCCATGTTTTTGTTTGCCTTTTGTATATCAAAGTTCTCACGGCTCCAGCTGCCCGAAACCACCTCGTAAGGATAACCGGCTGGCTCTGTTTCGTGGATGATAATGGCTGCAGCGGCACCTTTCTCAGCGGCAATTTCATACTTATAGGTCCAGCGGCCATAGTAGGTCATAGCCTTGCCTCCAAACATGGCCGAGTCCAGTTCGCTGGCATTCGCAGCGCTTGGTATAGGCGGGTCGTTGATAAGCATCACAATTGTCTTGCCTTCTACATCAAGTCCTTTGTAGTCATCCCAACCGTATTCCGGAGCCACAATGCCATACCCTACAAAAACCATTTCTGAATTGTTGATGTCGATGTTGGGCACAAAGCGGCGGGAGACAGCTACGTAATCTGAAGGGAAGTTGAGCGGAATAGTTTTACCACCCGCCTGGAAAGATGCCTTTGGCTGGGCCGTAAAACCGACCATCGGCACTTCCTGCACATAGGTACCATTGGGGTTACCCGGCTGTAACCCTATTTGCTTGAATTGGCGGGTGAGGTAGTTTACGGTGGAGTCTTCGCCTGCAGTGCCCGGGCCACGTCCTTCAAAAGCGTCGGAGGCCAGCACAGTAGTATGCTCTAGAACATCAGCAGCATTAATGGTTTGCAGAGCGGGCTGCAGGTTAGTACTGTCTGCGGTGGCAGTTGTCGCTGCGTCTGTTTCGCCGACCTCCCGGGAGCTCTCGTTGCACCCTAGCGCTAACAGCCCCATCAGGCCGAGCAGCGGAAAATGTTTCTTCATAGATGTTGATTTAGGAAAGATTCCTCAAGTTAAAGATTTTTTAGAAACCAGAGATGGGGACTGCACTATTTAAGCAGCTACCTCCCAGCTAAATGGCACGCCACGGTGCAGTTGTTGAATCAAAGTAAGGCTGCCAGCCATATCCTTTTGCAACTGGCACTCCCAGATGACAATGCGCTGCCAGCCAGCCTCCCGGTACAGTTGCTGGTATCGGTTATCACGGCTTTTGTTCTTCTCGAATTTCTCCTGCCAGAAATCAACGTTCGTTTTCGGGAGAGAGGGTTGGCAGTAGGGGCAGCGGTGCCAGAAGCAGCCATGTATAAAGATGGCTAGGCGGCGGCCAGGGTAGCAGACATCAGGCTTGCCAGGAGCTTTAGGCCAGTGCACGCGGTAGCCGCGCAGGCCGGCATGCCAAAGCGCGCTGCGCAGGGTAAGCTCAGGCTTTGTGTTCTTGCTCTTATTGCCCCGCATATAGCGGCTTGTCTTTTCCGCTGCTGTCAGAAGAGGTGGTGGAGCGGTGTATTTCTTTTTCCTGCGTTTTGCTGCCAATGTGCTGCATGCTTTTATGCAGGTGTATAACAAGCAGCAGGTGCAGATAGTGCCGCGAAAGGAGGGGAGATTAAATGCGGTAATAGATGCGGTTCATGGAGCTGTTGTAGGGGTCGTAGCCGGGGCGCTTTTTGCAGAACCTGTCATCCAGCAGTTTTACGTTTTCCATGTTACTGAACAGGAAGCAACGCCAGCCTGCTGCTGTGTTGCCAGGAGCTTTCTTACTGTCAAACCAGGCACAGAGGCAGTCCTGGTTGTGATGGTTCACGCCTACTAAGTGAGGCTCCACTATATAATTTTCGCCACTATAGTCGAACTGTATGAGTAACCTCGCCCCAACAGCTCTGGAAAGCTCTTCTAAAAGATAACTATACATAGCGTACATGTTTGAGTGTAACAGAATATTCGAATTTTATCTTTATCGCAGCTTTGTCTTGAGATAGTGTTGTTCTGTGTTAAATAAATCTAACTTATTGTTTGTCTTTTACATAGGAAACAGTACTGTATAAAGTAACATAGCAAAAGGATGGAACCAGGAGTAGTATGGTTGGAAGTGGTTGCGCAGCATGCTGTTTCGATGGACGTACAGTTGATTAAAACCAGAAAAAGTAACACAGGTGGTTATTTACTGAACTTCAGTATTCGGTATGTTCGAGTTCGACACGAGCAAAAGAGGCTGTTAGTGGCAGGCAGGTGTTCTTCTGAAGAAAGGTGTGCTGGCTACAGTGGCAGCCCGGCATAGATACAGGTGCTTCTGGTAGAGGTTCCTTTTATAAGTGTACTCAATTGGCGATGCAAACCTGGCAAGGTGCAGTGGCTTCTCCCTTTATGACCTGTTCTGAATATGCTGTTACTCTGAATATTCAGCGGGTACTTGGTTTACTGAAGATTCTAAAAACCGGTACAGGATATCGCCGTTTAAACTAATTGTGCTGACTAAATTCCGATCACTTAAAGGAGTATCACGCGCGTTTTCCTGCCACATAGAAGTGATTACATAATCATTGAACTAAAATATGGGAGGTTGTATAGGTTTTCTTTATCTTACGACGCAAATACTATGTAACAAACTGCCGACATGCCCATAGGAAAAGCAGGTGAAGATAATGCCTAATTGAGCTTAAGGTATTTGGTTTATAGATGTATTCGCTTAGGCGGATACGCAGTATTTGATATTTATATAATACGTTTAACTTTACCTTTGATAAAAGGCAGTAAATAATTTATGGATAAATATAGCTATATCGCTAATGCGCACGGCGATTATATTGATGAGTTGTACAAAACTTATCAACAGGACCCGGAGTCAGTGGAATTCGGGTGGCGCAAGTTTTTTGAAGGGTTTGATTTTTCAAAAGCTTACGGAGAAAACGGCCATGCAACCGAAAACGGCGCTGTTGCAGCTCCTGCTAAAGGAGGAGTAGCACAGGAGGAGTCGGAGAAAGAGGTGGCGGTGCGAAACTTCATTTATGCTTACCGCAGCCGTGGCCACCTGCGCTCTAAAACAAACCCGGTGCGGGAACGCAAAGACCGCAAGGCCCTGCTCGACCTGAAAGACTTCGGTTTGTCTGATGCTGATCTGGATACTGTTTTTCAGGTGGGTGAAATCATCGGCATTGGTGCCGCCAAACTGCGCGATATTGTAGCGGCGGTTCAGAAGATTTATGAAGGCGCTATCGGCTATGAGTACATGTACATCCGCGACCCGGAGGTGCTGTCCTGGCTTCAGAACAAGATTGAGAACGAATCCCTGAATTTTAACCCGGGCATCGAATACAAGAAGCGCATTCTATCCAAGCTGAATGAGGCAGTAGTATTCGAGAACTTCCTGCACACGAAGTTCCTGGGGCAGAAACGCTTTTCACTGGAAGGTGGTGAAACAACGATACCGGCACTGGATGCCATCATGGACAAGGCTTCTGAGCTTGGAGCAAAAGAAGTAGTGATTGGTATGGCGCACCGTGGCCGCCTGAACGTGCTGGCCAACATTATGGGCAAAACCTATGAGCAGATTTTCTCTGAGTTTGAAGGTACGGCCGTTCCGGACCTGACGATGGGTGATGGTGACGTGAAATACCACATGGGCTTCTCCTCTGAGGTGACAACGGCATCAGGCAATTCGATTAACTTGAAACTGGCGCCCAATCCATCGCACTTAGAGGCGGTGAATCCGGTGGTAGAAGGCTTTGTGCGTGCAAAAATCGATTGCATGTATGAAAATGACTCCCGTAAGATTGTGCCTATCCTGATCCACGGTGATGCTGCCGTAGCTGGTCAGGGCATTGTGTACGAAGTAACGCAAATGGCGAAACTGAGTGGTTACCAGACAGGTGGTACCATCCATTTCGTTATCAACAACCAGGTTGGGTTTACCACTGATTTTGAAGATGCCCGTTCTTCTATCTATTCTACTGACGTTGCCAAGATTATAGATGCGCCGGTGCTGCACGTGAACGGCGACGATCCGGAGGCAGTGGTCTTTGCGGTGCGTCTGGCAACAGAATACCGTCAGAAGTTCGGCAACGATATCTTTATTGATATGGTGTGCTACCGTCGTCACGGCCACAACGAGTCTGACGAGCCGAAATTCACACAGCCACAACTGTACAACCTTATCTCAAAGCACGCAAACCCACGCGAGAAGTATAACAAAGAGTTGATTAGCCACGGTGCGGTTGATGCCGAACTGGCGCAGAACATGGACAAGGAGTTCCGGCAGATGCTGCAGGACCGCCTCGACATGGTGAAGCAGAAGCCCCTGCCTTACAACTACCAGGTGCTGGAGAAAGATTGGCAGGAGTTACGCCGTTCTACGCCAGAGGACTTTAACCAATCGCCGGAAACAGCTATCTCTGCAGAAGCGATTGAGAAGGTAGGAAAGGCCCTGACGGCGCTGCCACAAGGCTTTAAGCCACTCAAGCAAATTGAGAAGCTGATAAAAGAGCGCAAAGAGATGTTCTTCGAGACAAAGCAACTGAACTGGGCAGCCGGTGAATTGCTTGCTTACGGTTCTGTTGTGCTGGATGGCAAAATTGTGCGTTTCTCCGGGCAGGATGTGCAGCGTGGTACGTTCTCGCATCGCCACGCCGTATTGCATGATGCCGTTACCAGCGCTCCATACAACAACCTGAACCACATAGACGAAGAAGGAACAGGTTCTTTTGAAATTTACAACTCGCTGCTGTCAGAGTATGGCGTGCTGGGCTTTGAATTTGGCTACGCCATGGCAAACCCGAATGCACTCGTAATATGGGAAGCACAGTTCGGTGACTTTGCCAACGGTGCCCAGGTCATGATCGACCAGTTTATCACAGCTACAGAATCGAAGTGGCAGCGGATGAATGGTCTGGTGATGATGCTGCCGCATGGCTACGAAGGGCAGGGGCCTGAGCACTCCAATGCGCGTCCGGAGCGTTTCCTGCAACTGGCTGCCGAGAACAATATTTTCGTGACTTATATCACGACACCAGCCAATCTTTTCCACTTCATGCGCCGTCAGCTGGCCTTGCCTTTCCGCAAGCCTGCTATCAATATGTCGCCAAAGTCGCTGCTGCGTCATCCGCTGGTAAACTCTCCAATAGAGGAATTTACATCAGGCGGTTTTAAAGAAGTGATTGGTGATGATTATGCTGACGCCAAATCAGTGAAGAAAGTGTTGCTTTGCTGGGGTAAAGTATACTTCGATTTGTTAGAAGAGCAGCAGAACAACAAGCGCAAGGATATAGCCATTGTGCGCATGGAGCAACTAGCCCCTTTCCCTAAGGTGCAACTGGAGGCGGAACTGAAGAAGTATAAGAATGCTAAAGTTTATTGGGTACAGGAAGAGCCTGAGAACATGGGTGGCTGGGCCTACATCCTGCGCTCGATGCGCAAGGGGGTAGAAGATGTGGTTGCCCGCAAGGCAAGTGCCTCGCCTGCCACAGGTTACTTGAAAGTGCACGTGAAAGAGCAGCAAAACCTTGTTGAACGCGCCTTTTCAATATAGTTAGGAACGAAGAGTGATGGACTGGAATAGTTAATTTTAGCTATTTTAGTCCATCACGCGTGTTTCATCCGTAATTTATAATTCGTAATTCATAATTGAACAAATATATATGAGCTTAGAAGTTAAAGTGCCTGCCGTAGGTGAGTCGATCACCGAGGTAACGATAGCCCAATGGCTAAAGAAAGACGGTGACCGTGTGGAGATGGATGAGGTGATAGCTGAGCTGGAATCTGACAAAGCCACATTCGAACTGCCAGCCGAAGGAGCAGGCATTTTACGTATTGTAGCACCGGAAGGCGAGACCGTTGAGGTAGGTGCTACCCTATGCAGAATTGAAGAGGATGGCGCAGGTTCTCCTGCCCCTGCAAGCCCGGCTGCCGAGGCGTCTGCTGCCCCACAGGAGGCTGCTCCTGCCGCAGCACAAGGCGGTGGCGAAACTGTTGAAATGGTTGTGCCGACAGTAGGTGAGTCTATCACGGAGGTAACCATAGCCAGTTGGCTGAAAAATGACGGCGACCGTGTGGAGATGGATGAGGTGATAGCAGAATTAGAGTCTGACAAAGCAACATTTGAGCTTCCGGCAGAAGCCGCAGGTACGCTGCAGATTGTAGCGCAGCAAGGTGACACTGTGGAAATTGGCGGCCTGCTTTGTAAAATAGTAGCAGGTGCTGGTGCGCCAGCTGCAAAACCAGCTGCTCAACCTAGCGCTCCTTCTGCTCAGCCAGCTGCACAGCCTGCCGCTGCTACAGGTTACGGTAACCAGACCTATGCTTCCGGCACACCATCGCCGGCTGCAGGCAAAATTCTTTCTGAGAAAGGCATTAACGCCGCCGATGTGCAGGGCACAGGCCGTGATGGGCGTATCACAAAAGAAGATGCACAGAGCGCGCAGAAAGCTGCTGCCAAGCCAGCGGCAGCCCCTGCTCCAAAGCAGGAGGCAACTGCCGCTTCTGAGGCTCCGGCTGCAGCCGGAGAGCGCAACCAGCGCCGTGAGAAAATGAGCTCGCTGCGTAAAACAGTTGCCCGCCGCCTGGTGCAGGTGAAAAACGAAACGGCCATGCTCACTACCTTCAACGAGGTCGACATGAAGCCGATTATGGACATCCGTTCGAAGTACAAGGAGAAGTTTAAGGAGAAGCACGAAGTAGGCCTTGGCTTTATGTCGTTCTTCACAAAGGCTTGTACCGTTGCCCTGCAGGAGTGGCCGGCAGTAAATGCCCAGATAGACGGAAACGAAATGTTGTTCAATGACTTCTGTGATATATCCATTGCAGTTTCATCTCCGAAAGGCCTGGTAGTGCCGGTTATCCGGAATGCGGAGAGCCTGTCGCTGGACGGTATCGAGAAAGAGGTGATTCGCCTGGCGAAGAAAGCCCGCGACGGTAAATTGTCTATCGAGGAAATGACAGGCGGTACCTTCACCATCACCAACGGTGGTGTGTTCGGTTCTATGATGTCCACGCCAATCATCAACGCTCCGCAGTCGGCTATATTGGGTATGCACAACATCGTGCAGCGCCCGGTAGCTATAGATGGTCAGGTAGAAATCCGGCCAATGATGTACCTGGCCCTGTCTTACGACCACCGCATCATTGATGGCCGTGAGTCCGTTTCCTTCCTGGTGCGCGTGAAAGAGTTGCTGGAAGACCCGATGAGACTGCTCCTTGGAGTATAAATTTTTGATTGAGGTGGAGGAGGAGAGGCTATAAAGGTTGCTCCTCCTTTGCTTTTATAGCTCTTGCAGTACCGATACCCACCCCTGCCCCTCCCAGGAGGGGAACTCGGTACTGCAAAAATCCCCTCCTCGGAGGGCAGGGATGGGTCTTACATTTAGAGGGAAATCAGATTTAACACAACGAGAGGAAGCTCTCCTAAAAATAAGAAAATGAAATACGATGTAACCGTTATCGGTTCTGGACCTGGTGGATATGTAGCGGCTATACGCTGTGCGCAGCTAGGCCTGAAAACCGCCATTATAGAGAAATACACAGTACTGGGTGGTACCTGCCTGAACGTAGGCTGTATCCCGTCTAAAGCGCTGTTGGATTCTTCTGAGCATTACCACGCTGCAGCACACTCTTTTAAAGAGCATGGCATTGAGCTGGACAACCTGCAGGTAAATATTCAGCAAATGATCAAGCGCAAGGGAGAAGTGGTGAAGTCGAACAACGACGGCATCACATACCTGATGAAAAAGAACAAAATCGACACCTTCTTTGGTCTTGGTTCTTTTGTTAGCAAGAACAAAATCAAAATCACCGGTGTGGATGGCAAAGAGCAGGAGATAGAAACAGACAAAACCATTATCGCTACCGGTTCTAAGCCGACATCGCTGCCATTTCTGCCAGTCGATAAAAAACGTATCATCACCTCTACAGAGGCTCTATCGCTGACAGAAGTACCAAAGAACCTGATCATCATTGGTGGTGGTGTAATCGGGTTAGAGCTAGGCTCCGTATATGCGCGCCTTGGTGCCAAAGTGCAGGTAGTGGAGTACATGGATTCCATCATCCCAACCATGGACCGTGCACTGGGCAAAGAACTGCAGCGTGTACTGAAGAAGACGCTCGGCTTTGAGTTCTTTATGAGCCATAAAGTAACCGGTGCTACCAACGAAGGTGAAACCGTTAAAGTAACGGCTGAAAATCCAAAAGGCGAATCGGTAACATTTGAAGGCGACTACGTGCTGGTATCTGTTGGCCGTAAGCCGTATACCGAAGGCCTTGGCCTGGAGAATGCCGGTGTGCAGATGGGCGACCGGGGTATGATTGCCGTAAACGACCACCTCGAAACAAACGTGCCCGGCATTTACGCTATTGGTGACGTGGTGCGTGGTGCCATGCTGGCGCACAAAGCCGAGGAAGAAGGCGTGCTGGTAGCGGAGCAAATAACAGGTCAGAAGCCGCACATCAACTACAACCTGATTCCGGGTGTGGTATATACCTGGCCGGAAGTGGCAGGTATAGGCTTCACCGAAGAGCAGTTGAAAGAGCAGGGGCGTGCCTACAAGTCAGGTTCGTTCCCATTCAAAGCCTCTGGCCGTGCCAAAGCCTCTGGCGATACAGACGGTTTTGTGAAGGTACTAGCTGATAAGGAAACAGACGAAATTCTGGGCGTGCACATGATAGGCCCACGTATAGCAGACCTTATTGCCGAAGCGGTGATAGCCATGGAATTCCGTGCCTCGGCAGAGGATGTGGCCCGTATGAGCCACGCGCACCCAACCTATGCCGAAGCTATGAAAGAAGCCTGTTTAGCCGCGACAGAAAACCGTGCTTTACATATGTAAGCAGAGTTTTGATTGAAATATATAACAAACAGCGCCACCTCAACTGAGGTGGCGCTGTTTGTTTTTAGCCCTGCGCACGCTGCGAGGTCTATTAAAGAACTAGTCCTGCTTCCGAAGGTAAATATCGTTGCTGATGCTTTCGAGGCTAATCAAAGAGCCGCCGCCGTTCACGTTGCCTTTAAGCTCATAGCCAACCATCGGGGCATTTTCTCTTCCGTTCGTGAAATCAATACCCAGGTCTGAGTATACTTCACCGGTTATAGTCTCCAGGGAGACGGTCGCCCCTTTTCTTTCGGACCAGTTCATGTCTACAAAGCCGCTAATAGATTTAGCCTGCACAGGACCAGTCAAACCTCTTAGTTCTATGTCGCCGTTGATGGTTTCCACAGTTAAGTCGGCATCACGGGGTACAAAGATTTCATAGTTAATATTGGTGCAGGTAACGCTGTACTCCCCATTTACCTGCATGATGTTGCTTTTATTTTCAGGGCAATCCTCGGCTTTACCATTCTTCAGCAACTCCTTGTCTAAGTCTACCTCGGCACGTGCGCTTTCATTATCAGCCTTGAAATTAAGAAGCAGCGCATCATTCAGCTTGCCGTTGTTTATCTCATAGGTTACTTTAATGGAGGCTTCGTCTTTATCCCAGGCGGTTATCTTAATGTCGTTGCCAAAGGTAAGCTTCAGGTCTACTTTTTTGTTGGCCGGTACAGGCAACACTTTCTCTACTGTTTCGGATTGAGCTTGTAAATTCGTGGTAAAAGCAAACCACAATAAGCTTAAGATGAATACTTTTTTCATAGTTCAGGTCTTTAGTGAATGGTTCAGAATTATTTGCTTTTGCGGATGAACATGTCGCCGGTGATGGTATACAAGCTCATTTCTACTCCACCGCCATTGGTGGTGCCTTCAATGGTATTGCCTCCTGCCACTTTAGGCAGGCCACTCTTGGTGTTGTTCTTCGCCAGGTTCATGTCGAAGTCTGAATAAATTTCTCCCTGTATAGATTTGAGCTTGAGGTTTGTCTTAGTGTTAGCGGGCAAAGTCACGTCTACCGCACCAGCCACAGAGGAGATAGCGCTAGGCTTGGTTTGGTTGAGACTGGAGAATTTAATAACAATATCGCCAGCCGTGGTATTGGCTATAACAGGCCCCGATACATTGGTAAGGTTGGCGTTGGAACTGGTTAGCTTTAACTCTATCTCGCCGTTGGTGTCTGAAACAGAAACATCGTCACCGGTCCAGTTTGTCTCTTCGTAAACTACTGCCGCATTCCTGGGCACCCTGATAACGTAGTTGCCATCCTGGCGGGAGGCTTTGCTGATGCGGAGCGTGTTATTCTCTTTTGTTACCGCCAGTCCAAAGCCAGTATTGTCTTCTGACTGGTTGTAGAGTGGCTTCAGGCCTTTAGCACGAGCAGGTGGTTCCTCGTAGGCGTCTGATGATTCTATGATAACTTCATCAGAATTATGCCCCACTACCTGCACACCGCTGTTGAACATGGTGATAATGACGCGGCTGTCTTTGTTGTTGGCGAGTTTTACCCGGTGTGTGAGCGGCTTGTTCTGTTCTGCTGCGGCCTCCTGGCCTTTGTCATTGCTATACACCATAGCCATAGGTCCACCGTATTTCTCTGCGTTGTTGCTTTGTGCGGATACTGCAGGCGCGCACATGGCCTTGCTGGTAAGCATCAGGCATACCGATGCCAGTAACATTACTTTTTTCATGTTTTATTTTATACTAAATGTCAGAATTTGATTTTATATAAGGATGCCGATTCCTTCTTCGGCTTTGTGCTTCACGATGGGTAGGAGGTTCTCCTGCTCTGCCAGTTTCTGAAGTGGCTCTACCGCTTTTTTCTCTTTTATTTTCACCAGCATGTCGATAAGCGTAATCTGCATCAGCGGGTCTGTCTGTAGCGGCAGCGACTGGATAAAAGCATCCCGCACCTGTTCGTTATCCTTAAACTGATAGAGTGCCTCGCTGGCAGCAAGCCGTACGTTCACATTCGGGTCGCTGTTCATGGTGCGGATGAGCAGGCTGATGACCTCGTCATCTTCAGGACTTGCCTCAAATTCCTGGCTCACCACTTTAATGCGGTCGCTGGCTGAATAGTCTGCCGTAGCACCCGCTGCCAATACCTCCTTCATCTCCTGTATTTCCTGTCGCAGGGCAGCTATTTCCGGGGCTTGTGGTGCTGTGGAAGAAGGTTGCATGAACCGGCTTCCGGCCCAGAAAGCACCAGCTATAAGTAATATGCTGGCTGCCACATACCAGTAAGAAACTGCCTGTTGCACCGGGAAAAACAACTGCTTCCCCTGTTTTGGCGTCTCTTTCTCTATTTTTTCAAAGAGCCAGTCGTCTGCTAAAAACTTATCCAGTTGCGCTTCCTGCTGCTGTGCATAGTGCCGAAACTGCGCCGCATGCGGCTGCAAGTGCTTCGGCAGCTCTTGCCCCTGGGTAAAGTAATCCTTCAGGTGCTTTTCTTCTGCCACGGTGGTTTCGCCGTCGTAGTATTTTTGCAGCAGCGCTTCTATGTTATCCCACTTCATAATTCTCCAGCTTTAAAAAACCGTCTCGTACACTTTTGCGGGCCCTCGAAAGAATAACCCGGATGTTGTTGACGGTTAAGTTTGTTATCTGCTCCATCTCCTCAAATGAGAGGCCTTCCACATCGCGCAGATGCAGAATGAGCTTTTGCTGTTCTGGCAACGCGGCCAGTAAGCCCTGCACCTTGCTCACACTGTCAGCCTCTTCAGTTTGCTGGTAAGGCGTTGCCTCTCCTGAACCTACCTCTAAGCCTGTTACATCTACTGTGCGCTTTCGTTTGCTGGTCTTTACTCTGTCCAGGCACAGGTTTTTTGTAATGGTCATGGCAAAGGCCTCAATACTGGTGTAAGCGTGCAGCTTGTGCTTGTTGATCCAGAGTTTCAGGAATACGTCCTGCAAAATATCTTCTGCTTCTTCTTTATCATGAAGCATAAAGACAGCCAGCCGATACAGCTTTTGCTTTGCAGGAAGCACCTTGATTTTAAACTCTTGTAAGTCCATTCAATAACAGAGACGACCGGGGTGGGAAAACATTACAGTAAGCTATAAAATATTTCCAGGAGTGTGAAGGGGCTGCCTCATAAGGGGGAATTCATTCTGTAAAAACACCTGTTAAAGCGATGCTGTAGCACCTTAAGCTACATAAATTGGAATGTATAGCTTGTAAAAGGAACCTTATTATCCTCTCTGTCAGTTGTTTACATCTTTCTTCCCCTACAGAAAAATATTTTTTACAAAGAGCTTGACAATATCAAAACCATTTATACCTTTGTAGTGTACTATGTAACTAATACACTAACCCAGGTATAACTATGATAGCCTTAAAAGATATTCACTTCCGGTACAAGAAGAACAAGCCGCTCTTCGAGAACCTGAACTTAACCCTGGAACCCTGCTTTATTTATGGGCTGCTGGGAAAGAATGGTGCTGGTAAGTCATCGCTGCTGAAGCACATTTCCGGATTGCTCTACCCGGACAGCGGGCAGTGCACTGTTTTTGGATTTGATGCCCCGGCACGTAAGCCCGCCATGCTGGAAGACATTTACATGATACCGGAGGAGTTTAACCTGCCGGCTATCAGCCTGAGCAACTATGTGAAAACAAACGGCGTGTTCTACTCCAAATTCAGCTTTAATCAATTGCAGGCTTACCTGGCTGAATTTGAGCTGGACGAAAATGCTAAACTCTCCACGCTGTCTTACGGGCAGAAGAAGAAGTTCCTGATTGCCTTTGGCCTGGCCACAAACGCCCGCCTCCTCATCCTGGACGAGCCAACCAACGGGCTGGATATTCCTTCCAAAAGCCAGTTCAGAAAAATTATGGCGGCCTCTCTGGATGAAGAAAAAATCATCATTGTCTCCACGCACCAGGTGCGTGACCTTGAGAACCTAATTGATAACGTGGTGGTGCTGGAGAAAGGCCACATCGTCTTCAACCGCAACATGGGCGAAATATCAGAAAAGCTGGCCTTTGAATACAACCTGGCTGGCGTGCCCGCAGAGGAAATCCTGTATGCCGAGGATATGCATGGCCGAAAAGCAGGCATCGTAAAAAACATAGCCGGCCACGACGCACGCGTAGATCTGGAGCTGCTGTTTAATGGCATCGTGAAAAACGCTGCCGGTATAAACGAACATTTTGCCAACTACAAGTATGAATACTAAACCACAAAACCTGCGCTACCAGCTTAAGCAGCTACGCATGAAAGGAAGTTCACTATTGATTGCCTTCGCAGCCTTTAGCTGTGCCTTCCTGGTAGAGACGGAGCAGGTAGACGTTGCTTATCCTTTAGAACTTGTTCTGAAGAGCTTTACAAACGACCCGATATCTTTTCGAATTTGTTCTGAAAGGCTTATAACCGACCCGATTATTCTGACCATTAGTACAAAATAAAACCATGAATACAGAACTAAACTTCAAACGGCTGGGCTTCTTTTTAAAGAGGCAGCTGTATTTAAACTTCAGCAGCATGTGGATTGCCATAGGCGCCATTCTGGGCTTGCTGCTCATCATCTCTGCGCTGTTTGCATATTTTAATGACAACCCGGATATTGTCCTTAACCTGCGCAACCTGTACCTGGTCGTGTATATGCTGGGCGGCTACATTTTCACCAGCAAGGTTTTCGATGAAATGCACGCCCCGCAGAAAAGCTATATGTTCCTGACGCTGCCCGTGTCGGCGGCAGAAAAACTGCTGGCTGCCTGGTTCATCACTTCTCCGGTGTATGTGGTTGTAGCTGGGCTGGTTATGGTGCTGCTCTCCTTCATCAGCGCATCATTGGCAGGAAACGTAGAGGCCTTTCCTTATTTGTTTGATGAGACTTTCTTTAACTGTGTAGGAGTGTACATGGTCACGCAGGCCGTGTTCTTTTTAGGAGCAACTACCTTCCGGAGCAACAACTTCCTAAAAACAGTGTTGGCGCTGATTGTGGTGGCGCTGCTGATTGCTGCATATACCGGGTTATTAGGTTATATTTTATTTGGCAATTCAGGAATGCGTTTTGAGGAAGGGAAAGCAAATGAATTTGAGAAAACAGCAGAATTTGTTACAAACACTGTGATACCGTTCCTGTTCTGGTTTGTCTTTGCCCCGTTCCTGTTATTGGTTTCCTATTTTAAATTAAAAGAAAGGCAGGTGTAAGATGGAATTTAAAGAAAATCAAGCCATATATCTACAGATAGCGAACCGCTTTTTCGACAACATACTTCAGAAGAAGTGGGACAGCGGCGACAAAATACCTTCTATCCGCGACATGGCCGTGGAGTTTGAGGTGAACCCGAACACAACGATGCGGACATTCAATTACCTGCAGGATAAAGGGGTTATTTATAACAAGCGAGGCATTGGTTATTTTTTAGCCGATGACGGTTTTGAGAAAACCATTGCCCTGAAGAAGGAGCAGTTTCTAGAGGAAGACCTGCCGGTGTTTCTTAAAAATATGCAGCTGCTGGGGCTGTCGCTGGATGATCTGAAGGTGTACGCAGCTAGGTATAACGGTGCAAGTGTTAATTGATAGCTATTATCAAGTTAAAAAGATATAACATGAAAACGAGTAATAAACTATTGCTGGGGGTGCTTATCGTAATGCTCTTGTGCGTTACAGTTGTTCTGGGCGCGGCAAAATATTATGCTTTAGATGCCTCGGTCGTAACGACGCCCCGTGGGGCACCGCAGCCTCCTGCCGTACCGGAAGCCCCCGCGCCTCCTGCTGCCGAATAAGTAATTTGTACCGACGCCCGCTGACATGGAAAATGCCGCGGGCGTCGGTGCTTTTTCTATTTTTTTCACTTCATCAGGCAACCTTTCCTCCAGGTGCTCCATCTATAAGGCAAACACCTCCGCTGAATGTAGAACCATTAACATAAACTATGATGAGAAAAGTACAGGTATTATTCGTGTTACTGTTATTACCGTTGCTGTCGTTTGGGCAAATAAGAGTAGATGCTTCGGAGATTCTTCAAAAAATTAACCGGGGAGAGGCTGTATCCTACCAAAACGCCGAGATAACAGGCGACCTGGACATGACGAGGCTGCAGAATATGAAGCTGAAAGACGGGGAAAGCGGAGATTCTAAAGAATACATCAGCACCGTGACCAGTCCCCTTACCTTTATCAACTGCACGTTCAAAGGCGATGTACGGGCTTACTATAATCCGGATAACGGAACATCCGGCTTTTTCAATAACAGCTCCAATGAGGTGTATAATACAAACTTTGAGCGGGATGTGCTTTTTGAGAACTGTAAGTTTGAGCAGGAAAGCGCCTTCAAGTATTCAGCGTTCAACGGTTCAGCCTCTTTCGTTAGCAGCCGCTTCTCAGAGGATGCGCTCTTTAAGTATACTAAGTTTGCGGAGAATGTAAATTTCAGCAATGTACGTTTTCAGGATGAGGCTAACTTTAAGTATGTGAAGTTTCCGAAAGGAATCAGCTTTGCCGGCGCTACTTTTGAGGAAGAGGCAAACTTTAAATACGCCAAATTCCAGGAAGGTGTAAACTTCCAGAAGGCCTTTTTCGATGGAACGGCTAACTTCAAGTATGCTAAAATATCAGATTCCTTCAACATAAAGGGAGCTAATTTCCGGGGCGGAGACGACTTTAAATACACCAAGCTGAATGACAGGTCTGTTTCACTGTCTTCGCTGCAAAGCATGAATAACTAGGGCTATCATTCCTAAACAGCGCCACCCACTGAGGTGGCGCTGTCTTTTATAAGGGCTATCATGCTGCTGAGCCCTTCGCTCAAGCTAAGGTCTTTAACAGGTGGCATCGCCAGCCACTCCGCCCGCACCTGGTTGATGAACGGCGTATCCATTACAGCATTTTCTGCACATCTGCTTGCGGCTATTACCGCTGCAATGGCCGTCTTCAGCACATTCGCCTTCACGCGCAGGGTGTATCTGGCGTAGCGGGCAGGATGCAGGTGCACATACCGGCCCTCCACCACTCCCCAGCGCATCACCCAATCTGTGCCATCAGAAAGTGGAACAAGCCGATAGCCAGTCCCTGCCGTATTCAGGAATTCCTGGTAAACATCTGATTGCTGCAGGTGGCGCTCCTGTAAGTACTGCAGCACCTCCGTCGCAATCTGCAGCGGCGACAGCGGGCCTGTGTACAGGTCTAACTGCGAACCACCAATGGTCAGTAAGGCAGCTTTCAGTTCTGCTTCCGGAGTAGCGGTGCTGTGTTCTACGAACGCTTTTATAAAGCTTAAATGGTGCTTAAGCGGGTGGAACAAAATGGGAGCAGGAAGTTGTGCTGAAAACATGCTTTTGAAGGCTTATGTAAAATTGTTTTACTGGTGGAGAAGCGGTTTTTGTTTTTTATATATAAAAAGTTATATTGAACAAAACCAAACCTGAAATTCATGTCAAGCTTATTGTTGTTTCTTGGTGGCATAGGTATAATAGAAATCATAATGCTTCTCGGTCTGCTCCTAATATGGCTTTATGCCGTAGTGGAAATCGTGACGGGTACTTTTCAGAATAATATTGACAAGTTAGTATGGCTCTTACTTGTGCTGATAGTGCCGCTGGTTGGCGTGATTTTATACTTTCTGATAGGCAGGAGAAGAAGATTAGCAGGATAAATAGAACTAAATAGATACGTTGGAAAATCAAAAGTCCTTCAGCTGCTGCTGAAGGACTTTTTTATGTTACAACTTTCTGCGGCAGGAAGCCTTTTGCTGTTTTACCAAGGCCCTGGAAACTCATCCTAAAAGATTTTTTCTGCGAAGCAACCCAAACGCTTCTTTATACATCTATTCCATTACAAAGCAGCCGTTCCCTCTTTGATTCTACTTATTGTTCGTATTGGCGGCTTTGTCCCCTGAAGTACTGAGTATTAGCCTGTTGGTCGATAAGAAGGTGCTGTAGGTCGATATAAAGGCATTGTAAGTCTAAATAGATCAATAAAAAGTATAACAAACGGTACCTTGTATAACAAACTACCGTTATTTAAAAGGAGCCAGCCACTTAAAAGCCGCAGCTTATGATTCAGCTAAACAACATCCATAAATACTACGCCATGGGCCATAATAAGCTGCATGTGCTCAAGGGAATTGATATGCATGTGCGGGAGGGTGAGTTTGTGTCTATTATGGGCTCCTCCGGGTCAGGGAAGTCCACATTGCTGAACATCCTGGGCATCCTCGACGACTACGATACTGGAGAATACATGCTGGCCGGCACGCAAATAAAGAATCTGTCGGCCTCTAAAGCGGCTTTTTACCGCAATAAGTTTCTGGGCTTCGTGTTCCAGTCGTTTAACCTGCTCTCGTTTAAGAACGCAATGGAAAATGTGGCACTGCCGCTCTATTACCAGCAGGTAAGCCGCAAGCAGCGCAACAAGCTGGCGCTGGAGTATCTCGATATGGTGGGGCTGAAGGACTGGGCAGAACATTCACCAAACGAAATGTCGGGAGGGCAGAAGCAGCGGGTGGCTATTGCGCGGGCACTTATCTCACAGCCTAAACTCATCCTTGCCGACGAACCAACCGGCGCCCTGGATAGCCAGACATCCTACGAAGTGATGGACATTTTCAAAGATGTTAACCGCAAAGGCATGACGGTGGTGATTGTGACGCACGAAAATGATATAGCTGATCAGACGCACCGCATCATCCGCCTGAAAGACGGACTCATTGTAAACGATCACGGTCTTCCTGAAACTGCCGATGCAGTCATAACTTCCGGAGAAGTAGCAGGATAGCTAGAGCCACCTTGATACAGCAATTAACAATTTAACAAACAGCACTCAACATGTTTGACCTTGATAAATGGCAGGAGATAGGCGCAACGATGCAGAAGAACAAGCTGCGTACGTTCCTGACAGCCTTTGGTGTGTTCTGGGGTATCTTCATGCTGGTGCTGTTGCTAGGCGCAGGCAAGGGGCTGGAAAACGGGGTGTATAACCGTTTCGGGGACGGTGCCAAGAACAGCATTTTTATATGGAGCGGCAAAACAGCAGTAGCGCACAAAGGCTTGAAACCGGGGAGGGAAATCAAGTTCACAAACGAAGACATGCGGGCGATTGAGCGCGAAGTGGCAGAACTGAACATGATGGCGCCCCGCAACAGGGTTTTCGGGGAATACACCATCAACTACAAAAAGCAGAATGGCTCTTATATGGTTTTTGGCATAGCGCCGGAATACCAGGAAATGAGTGGAGAGCGTGTTTACCGTGGGCGACTGCTGAACCAGTATGATGAGGCCGAGAAACGGAAGGTGGTGGTGCTTGGGGAAATGGCCAGTAAAGTGCTGTTTGGCGAGCAGGATCCGATAGGAGAATATGTCAATATCCGGGGCATTCATTTTAAAGTGGTAGGTACGTTTAAAGTGTCTGGCAACAACAGCAGCCGCCGCGAAGAACGGGCCTATATCCCTTTTTCCACGCTTCAAGGTGCTTTTAACCAGCCTAACCAGGTGCAACTGATGTTGCTGACAGCAAAGGACGGTGTGCCTGCCGCCGTAATGGAAGAGCGCCTCCGGAGCCTGCTCTCGCAGCGGCACAAGTTCTCTGGTGAGGATGACATGGCGCTGGGCGTGGAGAACACGGAGCAGGAATACCTGAAAGTACAGGGGCTGTTCAACGGTATCAAAATTTTCGTCTGGATAGTCGGCATTGGTACCCTGATAGCTGGCATTGTGGGGGTGAGTAACATTATGCTGATTATTGTGAAGGAACGCACCCGCGAAATAGGTGTCCGGAAAGCGCTGGGTGCCACACCCTTCTCTATTGTGAGCCTGATTCTGCAGGAGTCGGTGGTCATCACGGCATTTTCCGGCTATATGGGCTTGCTGGCAGGAACCGGATTGCTGGCGCTGCTGGAGTATATGCTGGTGTCGTCGGGGGCAGAGATGGCCTTTTTTGGCAACCCTGAGGTAGATTTTAGTGTGGCGTTAGCGGCTACCGCATTGCTGGTTTTGTCAGGTGCTATCGCAGGGCTGATGCCTGCCCTGAAAGCCGCCAACATCAAGCCCATAGAAGCCCTGAGGGCAGACTAATAACTGAATTTTGAATAACGGAATAACTGAATAGCAGCATCATGAAAGGATTATTCAATCATTCAAAATTCAGTCATTCAAAATTGAAGAAGCTATGATCGACATTGATAAATGGACCGAGATTTATAACACCGTAAAGAGGCACAAGCTGCGTACGGCGTTAACAGCCTTTGGCGTGTTCTGGGGCATTTTTATGCTGGTGGTATTGCTGGGGGCGGGCAAAGGGCTGGAAAATGGTATTACCAGTGAATTCAATATCGCTAAGAACGCTGTCTTTATC
Organism: Pontibacter diazotrophicus; assembly: GCF_003367245.1. GTDB lineage: Bacteria > Bacteroidota > Bacteroidia > Cytophagales > Hymenobacteraceae > Pontibacter > Pontibacter diazotrophicus. Next base: position 22,307 of record NZ_QRGR01000049.1, read on the forward strand.
TGGACGCAGCGCACCAGCGTTCCTTACATGGGGCTAAAAGCGGGGCGCTTCATCCAAATGACAAACGATGATGTGGCTGCCATAAAATCAAACATAGCAGAGGTAGGTGTGGTAGCGCCCAGCAACCAGCTTAGAGGCGACTTTGCCGTGAACTACAAAGACAAAAGCTCTGCTTTTACCGTGAATGGCGAAACGCCTGAAATGTTATCTGTAAAGCCGATGAAAGTGACCACCGGACGTTTCGTGAATAGCATTGACCTACGGGAGAAGCGCAAAGTGGCTGTGGTGGGACCGCGTGTGCTGGAGGTGCTGTTTCCGGGGGAAGAGCAGCCTATCGGCAAGTACATCAGCATTAAAGGCAGTTATTTTCAGGTGGTAGGTACTTTTGAGCCTGTCGGCAAAGGGGAAGACATTGTGGAGGACTCTAAAGTGATTTTCATACCACAAACTACGCTGCAGCAGACATACAATGCAGTAAACAAAGTCGATTTTATGGCGCTTGTTCCCAAACCCGGAGTGCCTGCCGTCGTGATAGAAGATAAAGTAAAGGCCCTGCTGATGGAGCGCCATAATGTTGCCCCTGAAGATCTGAAAGCATTTGGTTCCGCGAACGTGGAGAAAGAGTTTCAGGATGTGCAAGGGCTGTTTGCCGGCATTGCCGGGTTTAGCTGGCTCGTAAGCATCGGCACCATCCTGGCGGGCATTATTGGGGTGGGCAATATTATGCTGATTGTGGTGAAGGAGCGGACAAAGGAAATCGGGGTGCGCAAAGCATTGGGCGCCACACCATGGTCCATCATCAGCTTAATCATTCAGGAATCTATTGTTATTACAGGCATGGCTGGTTACGTGGGGCTGCTGACGGGCACAGGCATTATCGCGCTGATAGAGTATTTCATGCGCAAGTTTGATGTGCAGGCGGGCTTCTTTGGTATTCCGGAGGTAAACTTAGGCATAGCCGTTACGGCTACTGTGCTGTTGGTTTTCACCGGTGCCCTGGCAGGGTTGATACCTGCCACCAAAGCTGCAAGGGTTAATCCTGTTGTAGCGCTGCGCGACGAGTAAATCATTTAACAATTAACAGCTGTCATTTAACAAACAACAGTATGATACACGGCAAAGAGAATGTGCTTTACAATAAAGCTTATGCTTTTGCAATACGAGTGGTGAAGGCTTATCAATATCTGGAAAAGGAGAAAAGAGAATTTATACTGGCTAAACAATTGCTGCGCAGTGGTACATCGATAGGTGCTAATGTGGCAGAGGCCAATGGTGCTATTTCTGACGCAGAATTTTCAGCTAAGCTCTCTATTGCTTACAAAGAATGCCTGGAAACCAAATATTGGACAGACCTCTTAAAAGATACAGGCTACATAAATGAAAAGCAGCATGTAAGCATGTTTACGGATGCTGATGAACTGGGTAAGATGCTGTTCACCAGCATTCGCAAGATAAGAGGTCTCCGAACTGATAAATGATAATTGATAACTGATAATTGAGTTTCGCTATGAAAAAGGTATTGCTTGGCGTTTTTGTCTTGGTGTTTTTAGGCCTCTCTGTCTGGTTGGGCTATTACTTCTATAACAAAGCGAATACGGATCCTGTGGTATACAAAACGGAGACGCCGTTTGAGACAGCGATTGTGAAAAAGACCGTTGCCACCGGCTCTATCGTGCCGCGCCGCGAGGTGCAGGTAAAGTCGCAGGTGTCGGGCACGGTGGAGGAACTGCACGTGGAGGCCGGACAGGTTGTAAAGAAGGGACAACTGCTGGCTAAAATCAGGATAGTGCCCAACATTGTGAATGTAAACAATGCTGAAACACAGCTGCAGACGGCTAAGCTGAATTTTCAGGAGGCGGAGCGTGAGCTAGCGCGTTACGACAAGCTATATGAGCAGAAAGTGGTGCCGGAGCAGGAGTACCGCAAATATAAAGCAGACTTCGCCCTGAAACAGGAGGCTATGCAGGCGGCAGAGAACAACCTGCAGTTGGTGCGCGAAGGCTCCTCGCGCAAAAGAGGCCAGGAGTCGTCTAACTTAGTGTACTCCACCATAGATGGTATGCTGCTGGATGTGCCGGTAAAAGTGGGTACGTCCATCATCGAGCGCAACAACTTTAACGAAGGCACTACCATTGCCACCGTGGCCGATATGCGCAGCCTCATCTTTGAAGGTAAGATTGACGAATCGGAAGTGGGCAAACTGAAAGAGAACATGGACCTGCTGCTAACCATTGGTGCCATTGAAGGTCGTGTTTTTAATGCAAAACTGGAGTACATCGCTCCGAAAGGTGTAGACGAGGAGGGCTCTATTAAGTTCCCAATCCGGGCTCAGGTGCTGCTGGATGAAAAAGACTTTATCAGGGCAGGCTATAGTGCCAACGCCGACATTGTGCTGGACAAACGCGATAAAGTGGTCGCCATTAAAGAAAGCATGCTGCAGTTTGATAAGGAGCAACCTTATGTAGAGGTGGAAACGGCTCCTCAGAAATTTGAGAAGCGCATGATTAAGACCGGCCTGTCAGATGGTATTAACATTGAAGTTGTTTCAGGACTGGATAGAAAAGAAAAAGTGAAAGTGCCTGAAGTCGGCATTGCACAGATTTAATACCCTACGCCTCTTGCAGCAAGTTCCAGCGGGACGTACTGTTGATAGCTTGATTCTCTAAAGTCCCTATGAGCTTCAGCGGAGCGACCTGTTTGGTCTAAATGTACAGGCCGCTCCGCTGGAGCTTGAAAAGTGAAGGCGTTGATTTCTATCAACAGGTCGTCCCGCTGGGATTAAATTAAATAAGGAGATCATCGGTGTCGGCCGACAAAAACTATATCATCATGATAACAATTAATACCAAATAGTCTAAAGAACCTTCCATAGCTGTTTTCTGTTTTTTTTGTATGGGAAGAGCAGTTAAGACAGACATCAGAGAAAGCGCAGGGGATTTGCTGAGGCGTGGCAGAAAAGAGTCTCACCC
>NZ_QRGR01000050.1 GCF_003367245.1 Pontibacter diazotrophicus
CGGCTCAAGCGTAAAATCAAGAGAAGGAAGGAGGCTGTCAGGCCCGGCAGGAGCTTTCCCAGGGTCCGGAAGCGCAAATACAAATACAACATCAATAAAAGACCTGTCATATAAGCAGCCTTAAGTTAACGGCATTGGGTCGCGACCTGTCCGTGCGAGACGAAAAGAGATGTATTAGAGTGAAGAGCACTACTCCCTCACCTCCAGCTGAAGCTCCAAAAGCTCTGAACCTCCTAAATCATCATCCGACACCACCACCACGTCATAGGTATCGCCAGTACGGCTTTTCACAACCAGCGATTCTGCTTTTCCTTTATAGACAGAACCATCAGAATTCGTTAGCTGTACCGTTGGCACCTGTAGCGGATTAGCCGCATCAGTGGCATAAGGCAATGCATTCAAATCTATCATTCCCACCATGCTCCCTTGTACCTCTCCGTCTTCAATGGCATTCTGCGTGCTTTCTACAGAGGCAGTAAAGAAAAGCCGGTCATCGAGAGCATAGGCTCCGGAAAAACCTGCCATGTCCCCACCCATCTCCGGAAGCGCAAAATGATACACCGCAACAGGCGGTATTTCATCGTTGTTCATCAGGAAGCCCTTGAAGTCATTCGAATCGAAACGTAGCAACATATTAGTACCCGTTCCAAGGCCGCGCTGCATCATATAGGTGTAGGTATCATCCATCGACAAGCCCTCCAGGTTTAATACACCTTCGGCTTCAATGCGCAGCACCTGCTTCAGAAAAGTGTATAAACGGCTCAAGTCCAGCTCCTGCACCACCATTCCATCCGTGATGTTCACCAGAAAGGCCCTGTTGCGGGCAGTGCTGGCACCGGATCCCAGCAGCAGCAGCATCTCATCCCGGCCGTACTTGAAATGCGCCATTCCCTCCAGGTCAGGCTTCAGGGACTTTGGAATACGACCCGTGGCAAAATCTGCGGTGTCAAAAAGCACGTGCCGCTGCGTCAGGTTATACTGCTCATCCAACTGGTACAGGAAAGGGGAATCATCCCCCACCACGTAATAGCTGTCTCCGACAAGCTCAATTCCGGAGGCAGAAGGCAGTTGCTGGTAAAGCCGGTTCTGTTGAACGGTGGCTGTTAATTGGATATTTTTCATACGGGCTTCGGCATTTGCTAATCGTGAGACGGATGGCGGATCAGACTTACAGGCAGGCAGCGCCAGGATAGTAAGGGTATAATAAAGTATCTGTTTTACATTCATAGTTTAATTAAATCATCGTCAACCTTAGCTACGGAAACACGGAGCAAAAGTATGGCAGTGGGTGCTGAACAGGGCAACTCGCGTCCTAATATGGCTGGAAAGCTACGTGGCAAGGTCAAAGAAGATTCAATTATGTTATGTTAATTTAAAAATTGGGGATAACTTTACGGCCTTGATTTTAAGATATCATCTCATCAATAATACGTTCAGGCTCACAGAAAATGAACCAAATACCTGAGGTTATCAGAACCATTCCACTTGAATATTACCTGTTCTTTAGCACAGCACTTTTTGCCATCGGAGTTATCGGCGTATTGACGCGCCGCAACGCCATTGTAATTTTCATGTGCGTTGAACTCATGCTAAACGCTGTAAATATTTTACTTACAGCCTTATCTGCTTACCGCGCGGATGCCACAGCACAGGTGTTTGTCTTCTTTATTATGGCGGTGGCAGCAGCGGAGGTCTGCGTCGGCCTGGCTATTATCGTGATGACGTACCGCAACATCCGCTCTACAGACGTGCAACTGCTGAATTACCTGAAGTGGTAACCTCATTTTTCAATTCTGAACAGCTTAAATAACACATATACAGATGCAAGAGATTGTAATGCCGAGTAATAACCAAGCCATGGCACTGCTCTGTTTGCTCGTTCCGGTACTGCCTTTCCTGGGCTTTGTCCTGAACGGTTTAGGCAACAGGAAATTGGCAAAAGGATTGGTTAGCTTGATAGGATGCGGCACCGTGCTGGCTTCTTTCCTCATTTCCATCTACCTTTTCCTTGACTTTACCGCCAATGGCAGCCGTGCCTACATGGTGGATTACTACGACTGGATTTCTGTGGGCGATATGCGTATCGGCTTCTCCTTCCTCATCGACCAACTCACGCTGTTCATGATGCTGATGGTGACAGGTATCGGTTTCTTCATTCACCTGTACTCGGCTGGCTATATGAGCCACGACGTGAACTTCGGCAAATTCTTCTCCTTCATCAACCTCTTCATGTTCTCCATGTTGCTGCTGGTGATGGGCTCTAATTACGTGCTGATGTTTGTGGGCTGGGAAGGTGTAGGGCTTTGCTCTTACCTGCTGATCGGCTTCTGGAACATCAATCCAAGCTATAACAATGCCGCCAAGAAAGCTTTCGTGATGAACCGTATCGGTGACTTAGGCTTCCTGCTGGGTATCTTCCTTATTTTTATGACCTTCGGCAGCGTGAGCTATCCGCAGGTGTTTATACAGGCAGCTCAATACACAGGCGGTGTAGATTCGGCTGTGATGATCACGATTACCCTGCTGCTGTTTGTAGGCGCCATGGGTAAGAGTGCACAGATTCCGCTGTTTACCTGGCTGCCTGATGCGATGGCGGGTCCTACACCGGTTTCAGCCCTGATTCACGCTGCTACCATGGTGACAGCAGGTATTTATATGGTGGTCCGCTCCAATGTACTGTATGCCCTGGCTCCTTCTACGCTGGAGGTAATCGCCATCATTGGTGCCGCTACGGCTGTGCTGGCTGCTACTATTGCGCTGGTGCAAAACGACATCAAAAAGGTATTGGCTTATTCTACCGTATCGCAGTTGGGCTATATGTTCCTGGCGCTTGGCGTGATGGCTTTCTCTTCTTCGCTTTTCCACGTACTCACGCACGCATTTTTCAAGGCACTGCTCTTCTTAGGGGCGGGTTCTGTAATCCATGCCATGAGCAATGAGCAGGATATCCGCAGCATGGGTGGCCTGCGTAAGTATCTCCCAATCACGTTCGTCACCTTCCTGATAGGCACACTGGCTATTTCCGGTATACCGCCGTTTGCCGGTTTCTTCTCTAAAGACGAATTGCTGGCTCATACCTACCAACATAGCACCACGCTGTGGGCACTGGGTATGATAACCTCTTTCATGACATCTTTCTATATGTTCCGCCTGCTGTTCCTGACTTTCTTCGGAACGTTCCGAGGCACAGTTGATCAGAAAAACCACCTGCATGAGTCTCCAGCGTCTATGACGATTCCTCTGATTGTGCTGGCTGTACTTTCTACTATCGGTGGTTTTATCGGGATGCCAGAGGTATTCGGGGCGGAGCATGTGCTGGCTAATTACCTCTCCCCTATTTTTGACTTTGCACGTGTCGCAAACGGCCCGGCCCTTGCCCCAATACAATTAGACCATGCCACAGAATACATGCTTATGGGCTTGTCTGTGGCAGTGGCTGTGATAGCCGCCATTATTGCCTACGTGATGTATGTGAGCAAAAAGACAGTGCCAGCACAGGAAAAGGAAAGCCTGGGCACGGTCCATAACTTTCTTTACAATAAATATTACATCGACGAGCTTTACAATACCATCATTGTGCGTCCGGTCATGTGGTTCTCCTCTTTTTTCCACCGTGTGGTGGATACGCTGATAGTGGATGGCGTAGTGAACGGCTTCGGCAAATTTGTATCGGGAAGCGGCCGCACGCTACGCTATGCACAAAGCGGAGTGATTGGTTTTTATATCCTCGTGATGGTGTTCAGCATCGTGCTGATTCTATTTTTAAACTTCTTTATCGGATAAGGCTCTTAGAAAATGACTACAGCTCTATTACTTTTCTGGCCTGCCTTCGCTGCACTGATAGTGTTGCTCCTGAAAGGGCAAGCTGCCAGAACAGTGGCTTTTGTGGCTTCACTTATAGAATTTGCTCTTGTGCTGTTTGCCTTAGCGGGCTTCAACACAGCCAGCGGAAGCACGCAGATGGCGCTATCCTTCCCGTGGGTAGAAAGTGCCGGCATCGGTTTTACCATTGGTATGGATGGCATCAGCCTCCTAATGGTGCTGCTGACCACATTCCTCGTGCCGCTTATCATCCTTTCGTCTTTCAAGCATGAGTACAAAAGCCCGAACGCCTTCTATGCCCTTATCCTGTTTATGCAGACAGGTCTGATTGGTGTTTTTGTGGCTTTGGATGCGTTCCTGTTTTACTTCTTCTGGGAATTAGCCCTGATTCCGGTATACTTTATTGCTGCCATCTGGGGGGGTGCCAGAAGAATACCGGTTACCTTTAAGTTCTTTGTGTACACTATCTTCGGCTCACTGTTTATGCTGGCCGCTTTTGTATACCTCTACTTACAGACGCCTGGCAGTCACTCTTCCGAGATTTTCGCGTTCTATAACCTGAACCTGTCCAGCGAATCGCAAAGCTGGATCTTCTGGTTCCTGTTTATCGCATTCGCTATTAAGATGCCGGTGTTTCCGTTCCATACCTGGCAGCCAGACACCTATACAGAGTCGCCTACACAGGCTACCATGCTGCTTTCGGGCATTATGCTGAAGATGGGTATTTATGGTGTACTGCGCTGGTTACTGCCAGTGGTGCCATTGGGGGTTAGCCAGTGGGCAGGGCTGGTGCTGGTACTGGCAATTATCGGGATTGTATATGCCTCTTTCATCGCCATTCGCCAGCGCGACCTGAAGCGCCTGATCGCTTATTCTTCTATCGCACACGTTGGCCTGATTGCAGCTGGTATCTTTACCCTGAACGAGCAGGGCCTGCAGGGTGGCGTTATCCAGATGCTGAGCCACGGTATTAACGTAGTTGGTCTGTTCTTTATCATCGATATCATCTTCAGCCGCACCAATACAAGAGAAATTACCAGCCTGGGCGGTATCACACAGACTACACCTGCCCTCTCCATCTGCTTTATGATTCTGATGCTGGGCTCCATTGCGCTGCCGCTCACGAACGGCTTCGTTGGGGAGTTCCTGCTGCTGTCAGGCGTGTTCCAGTACAACGGCTGGTTTGGGGCTGCGGCTGGTTTAACCATTATCCTGGGTGCAGTTTATATGCTGCGCATGTTCCAGGGTGTGATGTTCGGACCGAAATCTGCGGCAACCGAAGTATTCGCTGACCTGACGATGAACGAGAAGGCCGTACTGATTCCGTTGGTAATTATGGTGTTCTGGATCGGCTTATTCCCGAACACATTCCTGAGCATTTCAGAACCTGCCGTAGGAAACCTGCTGAACATTATCAGACGCTAGGCAAGAATTAGAAAAAGAACTAAAGGAAACACGACGACATGACTTCGATCATACTTCTATCCTTCTTCGGCGTCCTTAACCTCTTTATAGGTTTTGCGAACTCAAAGAAGTCTTTGCTGCCACTGGCGCTGCTGTTTCTGGCGGTAGTCTTTGGCGTAAACCTCTTTAGCTGGAACGATCCCCAGAGCTATTTCAATAACATGCTCACCATCGATAATTATGCGGTGGCATTCACGGGTATCATGGTTCTGACTACATTACTGCTCGTGCCCTTCTCGCAGCGCTACGTGGACGACAGAGACGATAACTTAGCTGAGTTTTACTCTTTGCTGTTGTTCTCGCTGGTAGGCGCTGTGATGATGGTGAGCTACGAGAACATGCTGATGCTGTTCGTAGGCATCGAAATACTTTCTATTGCCATGTATGTGCTGGCGGGCAGCGATAAAAAGAGCCTCCGTTCCAACGAGGCTGCTTTAAAGTACTTCCTAATGGGAGCTTTCTTTACCGGTATCCTGCTGTTTGGTATCGTGCTGATATACGGTGCGACCGGCACATTCAATCTCGCAGAGATTGGGGCAGCATCGGCAGCCACCGATGGCGTGATGAGCGCCATGTTCCTGCTGGGCCTGCTGATGGTTATCATCGGCATCTCCTTTAAAATCTCAGCTGCTCCGTTCCACTTCTGGGCACCGGACGTATACGAGGGCGCTCCTACCTTCTTCACGGCCTTTATGTCCACGGTAGTGAAAACTGCGGGTGTAGCGGCTTTCTTTAAGTTGATGGCAGCTGCCTTCGCGGCATCCTATGCCACCTGGTTCCCGACGCTGGTGGCCATCACCACCCTGACCCTGGTAGTGGGTAACATAGGCGCCGTAGTGCAGACTAGCGTAAAGCGTATGCTGGCTTACTCCAGCATCTCGCACGCAGGCTACCTGCTAATGGCGTTGGTCGCCTTTAACGAACACTCTGATTCTTCTATCCTGTTTTACTCGCTGGCATACTCTACTGCAACAGTAGCTGCTTTCGGTATACTGAACATGGTGAAAACACAACGTGGCGGTGAGATTTATGAAGCATTCAACGGCTTGGGCAGAACAAACCCGCTGCTGGCTTTCGTTATGACGGTTTCGATGTGCTCGCTGGCAGGTATCCCACTCACAGCCGGCTTCTTCGCCAAGTTCTTCGTATTCGCTGCGGTGTTACAGGATACGAACATGGTGTGGCTGGTGGTAGTAGCTGTTATTCTTGCTGCTGTGGGTATCTACTACTACTTCCGCGTCGTAATAGCCATGTACATGCACCCTGCAGAGAATCTGCCACGACTTGAGGTAAGCAGCTTTTCTACTTTTGTGCTCATCTTCATCACGGTGCTCACCATTTTATTAGGTATAGCGCCAGCGCTTGTAAGCGATATTATCTAAGGCCTATTCAAATATAAAAGCAAAAGCGGCTGTTCCTGACGGGGCAGCCGCTTTCGTTTTTATTGCTCACGCTCCGCAAGCACCCCCACCGGCCTTCGCCTCCGCGTGCGAAGGCAGATGTTATAGCTGCTTCAAAAGATTATCTCCCATAAGCAATAATCTGCGTAATAATAATCTAGCAACATAGCACTTTAGCTCAACAGATGATGAACGTGGTTATAAAGAATATAAGAACAATAGCTCTCCTGACATTTGCATTGGCTGCATTTACGGCCTGTGGAAATCAGAACGATGAAAGGGCGGCAAATCAAGCAGAAACGGGCACAGACATAGATACTGATATAGAAGTTGATACAGCCATCACACAAGATCCGGACACCACGACCTACCATGATATGACGCTGTAGCTTCTATTAGGTAACAGTCGCAGCAGGGGGACAGGAGAATTACCAGTAAATCCCGGTGGAAGTATAGCACTATATCAAATGAACCGCCCTCTTTATTGGCAGAAGCTTAAACTTCTGCCAATAAAGAGGGCGGTTCATTTTTACTTATTACCCGGGAAGCGGAGCACTTCCGGGTGATCTAAAACAAGAATTTAAAGAGTATTAACCTAGCCTATTTTACCTCTCTTATCCAAATGTTGCGGAAGCTGATAGGCACACTCTTATCTCCATGCGCCTGTAGTTTTATAGGTGCAGGCCCATGCTTTTTATACGACGGCTCGCCAATATACTGCGTTGGTCCCTTCAGTTCCACGTTATTTTGAACAAGTACGCCGTTGAACATAACAGTAACCCGAGCAGGAGTCTTCACCGAACCATCCGTATTGAAAGTGGGTGACTTCCAGAACACGTCATAGCTCTGCCACTCGCCTGGCTTTCTGGAAGGGTTCGCCAGCGGAACAAACTGCTTGTAAATACTGCCCGCCATTCCGTTTACATACGTTTTGTTATTATAGGAGTCCAGCACCTGTAGTTCATAGCCGGCGTCGCCTTTTCCTGTGGAGGCCAGGAAAACACCGCTGTTGCCACGCGACTGCCCCTCCAGGTTGATGTTTTCCGGAATGAGCCATTCGATATGCAGCTGGTAATCGCCAAATGCTCTTTTGGTTTCGATGTTACCCGTTTCTTTGTTCACGGTAAGCACGCCATTCGACACAGTCCATTGTGCTGGCTTGCTCCTGTCCTGGGTCATTACCCATTCATCCAGACTCTTTCCATCAAACAAGATAAGTGCATCTGAGGGAGCCTCAATATGCACCTCCCCTGGCTCTACCTTTTCGGGAACAGGTTCCCAAACTTCCGTATCTTCTGGTTTTGCTTTTTGCTGTGCCTGTACCATAAAAAAACTACCTGCTAACAGGGCTGTCATTATAATTTTAAATGCCATCTTGTATTATAGTGTTGATTATACGTTCAGTTAAATTCTTTCACTGATTGTTTTGTTATCTGGGCTTATATCATGCCAAATCATACGTTACGGTCAAAAGTCACACACTCTCTCAACTCCTTTTCTGTATAAGCCAGATTGTGCTGCCGTAACACCTCCTCTGGCACTCCCTTCCATTGGTTAGGGCGATTTCCCAAATAGCCGATGTCCTCTACGCCCATCTCAGAGGTAAAGAAGCCGGTTGCCGTCAGGTTGCGCATCAGGCTAAAAAAAGCGACACCCTTCTTCATTTCCGGTGCTGCTCTTTCAGGGTAAGCAATGGCGTCAACTATCTCCAACCGCTGTCCCTCGTTCAGATCCCGGAAAGGCTTCTCATACTGGTTCAGACTCTGTATATCTAACCATTTGAGGCCACTGCGCATGGGTGTTTGAAACTCTGGTTTGTCCTTCACGATAAATTCGATGAAGTCAGGCACGCCCGCTTCAGATGCACTGCCACTTACCTCATCCGCCGGAATAATGATGTCAGACAAGACAGTTATGGTTGCCACTTCCTCATCGGTAAAGAATTTCCTGGAAGTAACCTCTTCTAAACGCGCTATTTCTTCTGGCATCCGGCCATCAGCCGGCGAAGATTCGGGTGTCTCTAATACCTGGGCAACTTCCTGTTCGGTGGTGCTGCTGTCACAGCCTTCCAACAGCAAAGCCGAAGATACAGTGCTCAGCACAATGGCTTTGAGTGATTCTCGTCTGTCCATAAGATAATGCTTTCGCCTATTATAGTGCCTAAATATTCTGTTTTTTCATCTGATCCACAATATACTCCGACGCCCGCATAGACAAGGCCATAATGGTCCAGGTGATGTTCTTGTCTCCCTGCGACACGAACTGGCCACCATCCACACAGAACAGGTTTTTGCAATCATGGGCCTGGCTCCATTTATTCAGCGCCGACTTCTTCGGGTCATTTCCCATCCGCACAGTACCTGCTTCATGAATAATTTTGCCAGGGTTCTGCAGGCCCCAGTTGTTATGCGGACCGGCATCACCACCGGAGGTGATAATGGCTCCCATTTCATGCAGAATCTCCTTGAACGTCTGGTTCATGTGTTTCGCCTGGTTTATCTCGTAATCAGAATACTTCACGTTGAACCGCAAGACAGGAATGCCATACTTATCCACCACATTCGGGTCTATCTCACAATAATTGCTTTCAAACGCAATCGCTTCTCCCCGGCCGGCCATCCCGACACTGGCGCCATACATGAAACGATAGTCTTCTTTCAGTGATTTGCCGTAACCGCCTGCTTCTTTGGTTTTGCCATTTACCTGTAGCTTTCCGTTCAGGTTTTCTACCCCCCATCCAAAGCCGTAGGCCGGTTGCTGCATCCCTCCCCAATATTCTATATGATACCCGCGCGGAAAGTCGAGTTTCTTATTATCCAGCCACCAGGGCGTGTACACGTGCATGCCACCTACTCCATCTTCGTTGTAGCGCTTGCGGCCCATCAGTTCAGGCAACACGCCGCTTACAGAAGCTCCGGTTGAATCGTGCAGGTACTTCCCGACAACATCACTTGAGTTAGCCAGGCCATTCGGGTGCCGCCGGGAGACGGAGTTAAGCAACAGGCGGGCGCTTTCGCAGGCACTTGCGGCCAGAATCACCACTCTGCCATTCACCTGGTAATCCAGCATATCATCCTTGTTCACATAAGATACGCCCGTTGCCAGTCCCTCAGAATTTGTCACTACCTCACGCGCCATAGCGTTTGGCACAACATCCACATTCCCGGTTTCCACAGCGGGTTTTACCAGGCAGGAACCAGAGGTGAAATCAGCGTATACTTTGCAGCTGCGCCCGCACTGTGCGCAGTAAAAGCACTGTCCGCGCTCGTCGTTTATTTTTTTAGTGAGGATGGACAGGCGGGAGGGAATAACGGGTATACCGATGCCATTCGCCGCTTTCTTTATCTTCAGCTCGTGCAGGCGCGGCAGCGGCGGCGGCAGGAAAACACCGTCCGGCTCGTTCTCCAGTCCTTCGTTTGTACCGAAAACGCCTATCAGCCGGTCTACTTTATCGTAGTAGGGCTTTACGTCTTCGTAGCCAATAGGCCAGTCTTCCCCCAGCCCGTCAATGCTTCTGTGTTTGAAGTCTTTCGGTCCGAAGCGGAGGGATATTCTGCCCCAGTGGTTGGTTCTGCCGCCCAGCATACGGGCGCGCCACCAGTCCCAACTGGTTCCTTCGGCTTGGGTGTAGGGTTCGCCGTCTATTTCCCACCCCCAGTAGCAACCGTCAAAGTCGCCGAAAGGACGGAATTTGGTGCTGGCGCCTCTCCTCGGTGAATCCCAGGGGTTCTTCAGCTGTGCGGAGTCTGTGGCTGGGTCAAACATGGCGCCTGCTTCGAGCAGGCACACTTTTAAGCCAGCATTAGCCAATACGTAAGCAGCCATGCCGCCACCAGCGCCCGAACCTACTATCACAGCATCGTACTGCTTCGGCTCTTCTTTGATTTGAAAATCTGCCATTCTAAGGGTGCGAATCAGGGGTTAAAAGAGTAACCATTACAGGTGCCATGGCTTTACACATCACCGCCTCCACAATCAAATCTGGCACTTGCTACTGCTATGATACACATTTACAGTGTGAAGTGCAATGCATTATTTGTAATTTCCTACCATCCTTAGCGTACGCTAGCCCCTAACATCCATTAAATTTCCTCAACCTAATAGTAGCTGATAGTTTAGCAACAGTCCGATCCTCCACTCAAACAGGCACCTATTCCCGCCTGACCGAAAGCGCATTAAAATAAATCTCTCTTATTAGACTTGTACTTTAGGAAACTGGTGCAAAAAAAACCTGCAGCCAACAAATGGTGCAGGTTTTCATATTTAACTAACGTTCTACAACAGTCCCGCTGGGACTAAATGAAAAAACAACATTAAGTGTATCATCAGCAACTCTTTTCAGACTATATCAAAGGAAAGAAGCAGACAAGTATCATTCTTAAGTCGTGATACTTGATATATGTGTCGCTTCATTACAAATTTAGCGTCATGATGATACTCTCGCTGTAATCTACCTGTTCTTCGGGAGCTAAATCCGGCTGCTTGCCTTCCACTTTAAAGCCAGCTTTCTGATACAGCCGCACGGCACTTTTATTGGCTCTTTTTACCTGCAGGCAAAGCACCTGCAACTGGTGGTTCTGCCGGGCCCAGGCTAATGCCTCACGCAACAGAATGGAGCCCAAGCCTTTGTTCTGATACTCCTGCAGAATGCCCATGGTAATCAAGCCGGACTGGTCCTCATACTCCTCTCCGCTGCCAGTTAAGTCGAGGTTGCCAATCACCTGCCCTTTGTGCAAAGCCAGCAGCAGCAGGCTGTTAGGGTTCTGTCGCAGTTCCCTTATCCACTTTTCTTCATCAGCCACCGTATTCTCCAGCTCATCAGGAGCAACAATCAAATACCTGCTCGTGACAACGTACTCCCGTACAGTTTCCATCAACGCCTCAGAATCGGCCACCTTGCCCTCCCGGATTAACACTTTCTCACCCGTTTTTAACACAAACTCCTTCGCTGCTACCTTCACCTGATCGAATAAGAAATGATATAAATAAAAGTATAATTGCTCTCTATGTTGAAAAATACCCACCCCTGGTCCTCCGGGAAGAGTGCAGGGGTGGGTTTATGTAATCTGTATATTTGACTCCGAACTACCTATACATCCGGCTGCCTAACTTTTAGGCAGGTTTTTCATCCGGATATGCAGCTCATCCAACTGCTGGTCCGAAATGGGAGACGGGGCATCTATCATCACATCGCGGCCCGAGTTGTTTTTCGGGAAGGCGATATAGTCACGGATAGAGTCTGAACCACCGAACAAAGAGCAAAGCCTGTCGAAGCCGAAGGCGATGCCACCATGCGGCGGCGCACCATATTCAAAAGCATTCATCAGGAAGCCAAACTGTGCCTCTGCCTCTGCGGTAGAAAAGCCCAAAAGCCGGAACATCTGCTCCTGCAACTTGCGGTCATGGATACGAATAGAACCGCCTCCTACTTCCACGCCGTTGATTACCATGTCATAGGCATTGGCGCGAATGTCGCCCGGACGATAGTCAATCAATTGGAGGTCTTCCGGCTTCGGTGAGGTGAACGGGTGGTGCATGGCGTGGTAGCGCTGCGTCTCCTCGTCCCACTCCAGCAGCGGGAAGTCCACTACCCACAGCGGCGAGAACACGTTCTTATCGCGCAGGCCAAGGCGCTCCCCCATCTCCAGGCGAAGCTCGTTCAGCGCCTTTTGAGTTTTGAATGTTTCGCCTGCTAAAATCAGTAACAGGTCACCCGGCTGTGCATCAAAAGCAGCACCCCAAGCCGCCAGGTCTTCTGCTGTAAAGAATTTATCGACAGATGACTTGATGCTGCCGTCCTCGTTTACGCGGGCATACACCAAACCTGTGGCGCCAATCTGCGGGCGCTTCACAAAGTCTGTCAGCTCATCGAGTTGCTTACGGGTATAGCTGGCGGCGCCTTTCGCGTTTATCCCAACTACTAATTCTGCACTGTCGAACACAGGAAAGCCTTTTTGCTGAGCAAGCGCGTTTAGCTCTACAAAGCGCATGTCAAAGCGCGTGTCCGGTTTATCAGAGCCGTAGTATCTCATAGCATCGGCATACGTCATGCGCGGCAGCTTCTCGATATGAATGCCTTTTACCGCGGCGAACATATGCTTTATGAAGCCCTCGAATGTATTCAGGATGTCTTCCTGCGTTACAAAGGACATCTCGCAGTCTATCTGCGTGAACTCAGGCTGACGGTCTGCGCGAAGGTCCTCATCACGGAAACACTTCACTATCTGGAAATACTTGTCGAAGCCAGACACCATCAGCAGCTGCTTAAACGTCTGCGGCGACTGTGGCAGGGCGTAGAACTCACCGGGGTTCATGCGGCTCGGCACCACAAAGTCGCGGGCACCCTCCGGCGTGGACTTTATCAGCACCGGCGTCTCCACCTCAATAAAATAAAGGCTGTCTAGGTAGTTGCGGGTTTCGCGCATCATGCGGTGGCGCAGCTCCAGGTTGCGGCGCACCGGGGCACGGCGCAGGTCCAGGTAGCGGTACTTCATGCGCAGGTCATCACCGCCATCAGTCTCGTCCTCTACCAGGAACGGCGGCAGTTTGGAGGCATTCAACACTTCCAGCTTCGTTACCTTCACCTCAATTGCACCGGTAGGTATTTTGTCGTTTTTGGAGAAGCGCTCAATCACCTTTCCTGTTGCTCTCACAACATACTCCCGGCCTAAGTTACGGGCCTGCTCAATTATTTCCGGCAGCGTAATACCTTCTTCAAAGGAGAGTTGTGTAATGCCGTAACGGTCGCGGAGGTCAACCCACACCATACCGCCTTTGTCGCGCAGGCGCTGTACCCAGCCTGTCAGGATAACCTCTTCATTTACGTTGTAAGGGCGGAGCTCGCCGCAAGTATGTGTTCTGAGCATAGTTTTAATGAATGTGTTCGTGCAAATGTACTAATTTGTAAACTTCTATGAATCGGAAAGATGTTAGTCAAGCATCCGGCGCATGGTTACCACATCATCCACCTGAATGACATCGGGCTCCATGGCAATCATTTTAGAGATGCGGGCGTTTGACTTTCCGCCAAAAAGCACCACCAACAGCCCTTCCTGCTTTGCCTGCTGCACCTGCTCAGGGCTTACGTTTCTGCCGTTGGCGCAAATGCCCTGAAAGCCACGGGCCAGTATGGTCTGCATCGCCTGCTCATAATTGCCGCCTGTGTCTATCACCAGCACAGCCTCCGGCTCCACTTCCCTGAAAGCCTCCAGGAAATCAGCATTCGGAGAGATGAAAGCCAGTTTCTGCAGCGGGTAATTATACTTGCGCAACATGTCCATCAGCGTTTGGGCATAGTATGCATGGCGGGAGGCATCGTGGTTGCGCAGGTCGATGTGCAGGTACGGGGGCTCCGGGTAGGTGCTGAACAGTTGGAGCAGTTCTTCTAACGTAATAATCTTCTCGTCGTGAAACAGGTCATACGGGAAGCCGCCTTTGTAGGCCAGCCCAACCACTGCTGAAGCGGGCAGGTTGTCAATGGTATCCGGTTCAGGCCACACGGTCATCGAAGCAAGTGTTACATCATGGTACAGGACAGGAACGCCGTCTTTGCTCAGCTGCACGTCCACCTCAAGGCCGTCTGCACCATTCTCCATTGCCTTCATAATAGAGGCCCTGCTGTTAGGCGGCAAAGGATTGAAAGGGTTAAGCGGTGAGAAGAAGCCGGAACCTGCATGCCCCAGCAGCAGCACATCAGCGCCCTTGTGTTTGGAGGCATAGTAAAAGCTGAGCCCCATATAAATAAGCACCCCCAGCACAGCCAGCAGCAAAACTAATTTAGGCAAAAACTGTAGCCGCCGCTTTCCTGGCCGTTTCACAGCATACATCATTTCTCTTTTTCAGATTAAAAAGACGAAGTTAACACCAATTCTTTTTAATTACCCTTAAATTTGTGCAGTACTACGTTAGCCACATGTCAGGTCCTACGAAAACAACTGCCAATACTAACCCCGCAGCTGAAGCTTCGCTTCCGGGGCAGGGAACACACCGCTACCTCGTTCCGCTCTCTTTTATCATGCTGCTTGCCCTGCTGATACGCATGGTGGCTGCTTTTTATTCAAAAGGCTTTGCCTTCAGCGACGACCATTTCGACGTGATTCTGGTTGCGCAGGGCTGGCTGGACGGATTGCCGGTATGGCTGAACGAGCCGATGCCGCCACGCCACAGCATGCTCTACGTGCTCATTCACTATGGTATCTTTTATGTGCTGGAAGCGATGGGCATTTTCAGCCCGGAGGTGAAGATGACGGTGGTGCGGGTGCTGCATGGGCTGTATTCTTTACTGGTCGTGTATTTTGGCTTTAAAATCACAGAGCGGCTATCAAACAAAATGAACGCCAGGCTGGTGGGGCTCATGCTGGCACTGGTGTGGTTTATGCCCTTTATGAGCGTGCGCAACCTGGTAGAGATGGTGTGCATCCCGCCTTACCTCGCGGCCTTTTACCTGATGCTGAAGCAGGATCAGGCCGAACGGAAGCGGGTGATGCCCTATTTCTGGGCAGGCGCTTTGTTTGCCTTAGCTTTCACCATCCGTTATCACACGGTGCTGCTCGGAATCGGTGCCGGGCTGGTGCTGCTTTACCACCGCCAATGGCGTGAGGCAATGGCGGTACTGCTAGGTTTTGCCGTGGCGGCCTTCCTGGTGCAGGGCGTCATCGATATCATCTTCTTCGACTATCCTTTCCAATCTGTTGTAATTTACTTTTTTGGTGCTGTCCAGAATCCCTATAGCTACGGTACGGCCCCAGCCTACCGTTTTATCCTTACTGTACTTGGTTTCCTGGTGCCTCCGGTAAGCGTATTCCTGGTGCTGGGCTACGCCCGCACCGTCAGGCTGGCACCAAAGTTATTCTGGGCAGGCCTGCTGTTTTTTGTGGCGCACTCTCTTTTCCCGAACAAGCAGGAGCGTTTTATTCTTCCCCTGTTTCCGCTGATCATGATTCTGGGCGTTATCGGGTGGCAGCAGTTCGTGCAGACGTCTTCGTTCTGGCGTCGCCGCCGCAAGCTCCTGGCTTGGAGCTGGGGCTTTTTCTGGACGCTGAACATACTGGCAACGGTGGGTATGGCCTTTACCTATACTAAAAAGAGCCGGGTAGCTCCACTGGTATACCTGTCGGAGAAGCCGGACCTGGACGGCGTTGTGCTTGAATTCGGGAACCATAGCGTAAAACCACCTCCCCTCTTTTACCTGGACCGCATGAGTGCCGAGTATGATACATACATAGAGGACAAACACTTCGTTTGGCAGGAGTACCTGCAGGGGCAAAAGCAGCTGCCGCCTGATTTTGTGATGGCCTATACTTTGAACGAAGACAAAACACCACAGGAACTGCAGCAGGAGATGAATGCCTCAGCCTATAAGCCCGACTACGTGGTGGTGGTAGGAAGCGATGATCTGGAAGAACGCATGGCACGGCTCCGCAGCTTATTCCCGAACCTGAGGCTGGAGCACACCATTACGCCATCACTCTACGACCAGGTGCTGCACCTGCTTAACCCGCGTGTGCACAAAGACGAGCACGTGCAGATTTACCAGATACTGCCTTAGCAGGCTTACCTTGTGAAGGTATAGAAATAATTGATCGAAAAATTCCAGAAGAAAACGATCACTATGGCGCCAAACTTAGCGATGTAGAAGTTGAGTTTGGCGCGATCCGTTAGCAGGTATACAATAAAGTTGTTTAGTAACAGCCCGACCAGAACCACAAGCAGGAACTTGGAGAACTGCCACCCTATCTCCGGATCATTGCTGTAGAATGTCCAGATGCGGTTAAGGTAATAGTTAATGATACCGGCAACCAGGAAGCCCAGGCTATTGGCTACATACTTGTTCCGCCGCAACCGCTCTTTGGCAACATACGTGATGCCAAAATCCAGCACCAGGCCAGAAAAGCCAACCACTCAAAACTTGAAGAACTTAAAAAAGAGGTTTTCTATACTTTCGGTCATCAACCCTGGTGTTGCACTTCATTTTAGGCCTAAGAGCATGTTTAAACTTTATCCTTTGAGCTGCAAATGTGCGCTTTTAGAACCTGACTTCAGCTATTTTTCACGCAATAGCGCTGCTATTACGCTCAAAATAAGCTTTGTCAGAACCTAAAATCACGCATTTTCGCTGTCAAAAACAAAATTTAAACAAGCTCTAAAAGCAAGGCGCACTACAACACAAGCTGCAAGAATAGCAGACTTCCGGCAGGTCACCAACTTTCCTCAGCTGCAGCTATTGTATAATCTTTCCTCAGGCAGTCTGTGTTTGTCGATAAAAGGTCTCTGTTGGTATAGTTTATTATTAATATAGACTACTAAATGTTTAACTTATCTTAAACATTTCCACCTTTTATCCCGCTGCTATGGATTTAGTTATACAGGGTCTTTCCAAAACGTACCCCAACGGCACCAAAGCCCTTAAGAATATCAACCTTGTTATTCCGAAAGGTATGTTTGGCCTGCTTGGCCCCAACGGAGCCGGTAAATCGTCGTTGATGCGCACCATTGCCACACTACAGGAGGCAGACCAGGGCAGCATTATGCTGGGCGACATGGACGTGCTCCGCGAGAAGGAAAATATGCGCAGGGTGCTGGGTTACCTGCCCCAGGAGTTTGGGGTATACCCGAAGGTATCAGCGGAGGAGATGCTGGAACATTTTGCCGTACTCAAAGGCATCAGCAACTCCCGCGAGCGCAAGGAGATTGTGAAGGCCCTGCTCCAGCAAACCAACCTGTATGATGTGCGCAAGAAAAACCTGGGCGGCTATTCTGGGGGTATGAAGCAGCGCTTCGGCATTGCTCAGGCGCTCCTGGGCAACCCACAGATTATCATCGTGGATGAGCCCACCGCCGGCCTCGATCCAGCGGAGCGTAACCGCTTTCATAACCTGCTGAGCGAGATTGGGGAGAACGTGATCGTGATTCTTTCCACCCATATTGTGGAAGACGTGACGGATCTTTGCCGCAACTTCGCCATCATCAATAAAGGAGAAGTGCTTTTAGAAGGCGACCCGCTGCAGGTCATCGACAGCATCCGGGGCCGCATCTGGCGCAAGTTCATCAACAAAGACGAACTGGTACAGCACCAGTTGCAGCATCAGGTCATTTCTTCTCGGTTATTTGCCGGCAAAACCATCATCCACGTGCTCGCTGACGTACAGCCCGGCCCTGAATTCGAGGTCGTTGCACCAGACCTGGAAGATGTGTACTTCAGCAAAATCCATGAGGCAGCGCTGCGTGAAGAGGCAGAGCCAGCTTCTGCAATTATGAATTAGAAAACATCCATACCTCATACAGGTGCCCTTGCTGTGTGTTTTCACCAGCAAGCAAAGCAGCCGCTGAAATTAGATTGTTGATGAAAACACCAACAACGGCAGAAGCATCAACAATGACTGAATCGCCTTTTTGTCCCCCTTCAGAGGTAGGGCCGTCTCATTCTACAAAACTATCCCCTTGAGGGGATTATAGGGGTGTCTAATACAGGGGCAAACAGCTAGGAAAATGTTCATGTAATTTCTCTGCGCATGTAAGCTCCCCTCTTGCTCCCCTCAAGGGGAGAATTGCCTAGAATGAAACGGCCCTGCCTTCAAAGGGAGACTTTTTCACAGTCCTGGCTTTTTGCTTTATATAAACATAATTATTAAGACATGTTTAAAGAGATATTCCTTTTCGAACTGAAGTACAGGCTGAAGCGACCTGCTACCTATATATATTTCGGCCTGCTGTTCCTGATGGCGTTTCTGGCGATGCTGGGAATAGCCGGGGCATTCGGCGCGAGTGTGATTATTGGGGATGCCAGCGGCGGCAAGGTATATGCCAACTCTCCTTACCAGATTAACTGGATAGTAACACTGCTGAGCTGGTTTGGTGTGCTGATTACGTCGGCCATGATGGGTACGCCTGTTTTCCGGGACTTCGAGCACAAAACGCATTCGCTGTATTATACCACCCCTATCTCCAAAGCAGGCTATCTCTTTGGCCGCTTTTGTGGCTCTTTTCTCATCACGCTGTTCGTATTTCTCGGAGTGGCGCTGGGAGCTTGGGTAGCTACGTATATGCCATGGGTAGAGCCCGAAAAGATTGGGCCGTTCAACGCTATGTGGTACCTGCAGCCTTACCTCACCATCATTATCCCGAACCTTATTCTGACAGGAGCCATTTTCTTTACCCTCGCCACTCTCACCCGCAGTGCGCTTTCCATCTATGTGGGCGGCGTGATTTTCCTGGTGTTGTACGGCGTATCCAGCAGCCTCACCGGCGACCTGGACAATGAAATGTGGGCGAACCTGCTGGACCCCATGGGTGCCTCCGCCATTTACTTTACCCAACGCTACTGGACAACTGCCGAGCGTAATACCCTGATGCTGCCTTTTAGTGAGCACGTATTACTCAACCGCGCCCTCTGGACAGGTATCGGGTTGGCCCTGCTGGCTTTCTGCTACTTCCGCTTTTCGTTCTCTTTCTCCAACGCAGGCATCAAGCTTTTCCGCAAGCGCAGCAGTGCCGAAGCCGCCGGTGCCTTTGTGCCTACTGCCAGGCTGCAACTACCTAGAGTAAAGCAGAACTTCTCCTTCAACCTCAGTTTACAGCAGTTCTTCAAGCTCACGAAGCTGGAGTTTAAGGGCGTGGTGAAAAGTGTTTACTTCATCGCCATTGTGTCGGCGGGTATTATGTTCCTGTTCGTGACAGGTACGCAGATCGGGAAAATGTATGATACAAACTTTTTCCCGGTTACCTCGCAGGTAGTACAGATACTCAGTGGCACCTTCGCCTTGTTTTTCCTGATTATCATTACCTTTTATGCCGGTGAACTGGTGTGGCGCGAACGCGACAACCACATGAACCAGATATATGATGCCCTGCCTATCCCAAACTGGGTGCCCTTTGCCTCCAAGCTAACTGCACTAATACTGGTGCAGGTCGTGCTGCTGTTTGTTCTCATGCTTTGCGGCATCGTAATCCAAACGTTTAAGGGCTATTATAACTATGAGCTGGATATATACTTTACCGGCCTCTTCGGCATAAAGCTGGTTGATTACCTGATGCTGTGCGTGCTGGCTATGCTGGTGCAGGTGATTGTGAACAACAAGTACCTCGGCCACTTTGTGATGGTGGTTTACTACCTGCTCAATATCTTTAAGGGCCAGCTGGGCTGGGAGCACAACCTCTACTCGTTCAACTCTGACCCGGGCGTGACTTATTCTGCCATGAACGGCTACGGGCACTTTGTGTGGCCTTTCACCGTGTTCAAAATTTACTGGGCTGCTTTCGCCCTGCTGCTGGCGGTGCTGGCAAACCTGCTCTGGGCACGCGGCTCCGAAACTATGCTGAAGTGGCGCTTCAAGCTGGCCGGTTTGCAGCTCACAAAGTCTACCTTGTTTGTGACGGGCGCAGGACTGGCGATATTCCTTATCTCCGGCGGCTTCATCTTCTACAACACGAATATCCTGAATGAATACCGCACTTCTGACGAACAGGAGGAACGTGCGGCCTTATTTGAGAAAACCTACAAAAAGTACGACGGCATTCCGCAGCCCCGTATCACAGACGTGAAGCTGAACGTGGATATATACCCAAAAGAGCGCGATTTTGCTTTTGCAGGCTATTTCTGGATGAAGAACAAGCACAGCCAACCCATCGACTCTGTGCACCTGATGCTGAGTGATGAAGCTGATATCAGGAAGCTGGCCTTCTCTACCCCTGCGGAACTGGTGCTCACTGACAAAGACAACGGCTACTATATCTATAAACTGGCGCAGCCGCTGCAGCCCGGAGATTCAGTTCAGCTGAACATGGACCTTTATTTTGAAACCAAAGGCTTCCGCAACCGTGGCTCCAACACCGGCATTGTGTACAACGGCACGTTCATTAACAGCCAATATCTTCCAAAAATCGGCTATCAGTCGGGCATGGAACTGAGCCAGGATGATTTGCGCAAAGAGCACGGCCTGGAACCGAAGCCGCGCATGGCCGATGTAAACGACCTGCAGGCCCGCATGAATACTTACATCAGCAGCGAGGCCGACTGGATTAACTTTGAGGCTACTGTCAGCACGACTGAAGGTCAGATTGCCATTGCCCCTGGCTACCTGCAGAAAGAATGGACAGAGAACGACCGCCGTTACTTCCACTATAAAATGGATGCGCCTATTCTTAATTTCTATTCTTTCCTGTCTGCCGATTATGAAGTGAAGGAAGATGTATGGACGGATGCAGAAGGCAAGCCTGTGACCATCGAAATCTATTACCACAAAGACCACGACTATAACCTGGACCGCATGATAAAGGGCGTGAAGAAGTCGCTGGACTACTTTACAGCAAACTTTAGCCCCTACCAGCACCGGCAGGTGCGCATCCTGGAGTTTCCGGGCTACCAGAGTTTTGCGCAGTCATTCCCGAACACCATTCCGTTTTCTGAATCCATCGGCTTTATTGCGGATGTGGATGATGATGACCCGGAGGATGTAGATTACCCCTTCTATATTACGGCCCATGAGGTGGCACACCAGTGGTGGGCGCACCAGGTAATTGGCGGTAATGTGCAGGGTTCTGTACTGATGTCGGAAACGATGAGCCAGTACAGTGCCCTGATGGTGATGAAGGAGGAGTATGGTGAAGAAAGAATGAATAAATTCCTGAAGTATGAGTTAAACTCCTATCTCACGGGCCGCACAGCGGAGCGCAAAAAAGAGATGCCGCTCTACCGCGTCGAGAACCAGGGATATATCCATTACCGCAAAGGCAGCCTGGTGATGTATGCGCTGGCGAACTACATAGGAGAAGACAAATTAAACCAGGCACTGCAGCAGTATATTCAGAAAGTAGCTTTTCAGCAGGCGCCTTATACCAACTCTGTCGAATTTATGCAGTATATTCGTGCAGCCACTCCGGATTCGCTGCAGTACCTTGTAACAGATATGTTTGAGAACATCACGCTGTACGAGAACAAAACGACTGATGCGACTTATGAGGAGATGAAGGATGGCAAGTATAAGGTATCCCTCACCGTGGACGCCAAAAAGCTGTACGCGGATAGCTTAGGAGCCGAAAGTGAGGCGAAGATGAACGACTGGGTGGATGTGGGTGTGCTGAGCCGCAAAAAAGTGGACGGACACTGGCAGGACGCACCGCTCTACCTTAAAAAGCACAGGCTGAAAGCCGGTGAAAACAAGTTTGAGTTTATAGTAGATGAGAAGCCTGCCAAAGCGGGCATAGACCCGTATAATATCCTGATAGACAGGAATCCGGGAGATAATACAAAGACATTGTCGGCAAGCTGAGGCTTCCGGCAATAAGGCAGACTTATTTTTAAAGGGGGTAAGGACTGCCTTTCCGTACCAAACAACCACAAGTGACGTTAAAAAAGAAGAAGCCATACCTGCTAGGTATGGCTTCTTTGGTTATATAACATGTTTTATAGCATCAGTTAAGTACATCCCAGTAGTGTATTCTGCCTAAGCTACCGTGGTGACGGCTTATCCAGCGGCATCTAACCTACAGTTGCATTGTTTCTCCCTGAGCTCTCAAGGCCGAGAGGCCTCGTCTTTGGGCATCGCGCTGTGCATTTGAAGCTGCCCTCGCTCCGCTGTGGGCTGCCTCACTGCGTTCGGCACCGCATCAAATACAAGGCGCTCAACCCAAAGACTGGAAACACATTCACTCCGTGCTGGCAAATCTAAAAAGTAGCAATAGGTTAAAATCATGTGGTGCATTTACCCTCGTATCAAATAATGTGATGTGAAGTCACTGATAGATGTTTGTTCCATGAGGTGGCTCGAAGGAAAAATGATTCCAGTTTTTCTGAGAGGCTGCCGGGGGTAGGGGCCCTCTATTTGTAGATTTCTGGTGCCACGATAGTGGCAGCCGAAATCTATGAGTAAAACAAGCGTCATGCGCTAAAAATTGTTCAATCTCACCTCATATGGTGTCCCTCGTTTTACTACGGCTACAATCTGGTGCAACAGCTTGTTTCTGACAGCATTCAAGACGCTCATCTTGCTTTTTCCTTCCCCGACTTTCCGCTCAAAATAGGTCTTGAGTTCCTGGTTATAGCGGACGCTGTTCATGGCCGCCATGTGCAGGACCTGC
>NZ_QRGR01000051.1 GCF_003367245.1 Pontibacter diazotrophicus
AAACAAGCTGTTGCACCAGATTGTAGCCGTAGTAAAACGAGGGACACCATATGAGGTGAGATTGAACAATTTTTAGCGCATGACGCTTGTTTTACTCATAGATTTCGGCTGCCACTATCGTGGCACCGGAAATCTACAAATAGAGGGCCCCTACCCCCGGCGCCTCTCAGAAAAACTGGAATCACTTTTCCTTCGAGCTGACAAAATGGAGTTGTGTGCAATTTCAATGTACTTACTACCTTCATCAAACGTATTCACCCGTCAGCACGAAGTGAGTCTGTTTCCAGTCTTTGGGTTGAGCGCCTTGTATTTGATGCGGTGCCGAACGCAGTGAGGCAGCCCGCAGCGGAGCGAGGGCAGCTTCAAATGCACAGCGCGATGCCCGAAGACGAGGCCTCTCGGCCTTGAGAGCACAGAGCAATAAAAATGAAACAGTAGGTTAGATGCCGCTGGATGAACAGTTACAACGACAGCTTGGGCAGAATACACTTCAGGGATATACTCAACTGATGATGGAGCCATGGTGTCTATGATAAGCGGAATGCCAGGTTTTAACCACAAAAGAAAAGAGGCTATGCAACAATATGCATAGCCTCCTCTCATTTATGTACTAACAGTTTAGAACGTCAGTTTCTTTGTAACATCACCCCGCTGCATCAGCACGCTTTCTGTTTCACCTTTATAGTCTATATTTACGATGTTCATCTGGTCTGTGAACAGGTCCGTCAGGATGGCGTTTTTCACGTAGAGCTGCGCCAGCGTGGCTTTTTGCACCGGTACCTCCACATACATCCACACCACATCCACATCTTCTTCTGAGCCCAGCAGTTTGGACTTTAGCGGCTTGCCTTTCTCCAGTTCAAAAGAAAGCGTTTTTTGCAGGTAGTCTGAGATGTACTTTTTCACCTCCTCCGAATTGCTGCTATAGGTTACTTTTGTATTTGTCTGGCGCGAGAGAGCATTCTCCAGGTCATCCATAAATACCTTTACAGCTACCTCCAGACTTTGTGTGCGCGGGTTATACTTTACGTCCGTAATACTCGCATGATAATCGTGTGCACTTGCTGGCTGCGTTGCCAGAAAGGCCAGCAGCAGCAGGAGCACGGAAAATACTTTATACTTCATAGATTCTTATTTGCCGGCGGGCAGGTCGGCCAACACGCGCTTTGCCATCGTAGGCATACTGTCGCTTACAATGCGCTGCACGTCGTTGATGTTGGATTGGTAAGGCACCTTCACTTTGTTGCCCGACACCAGTTCGCCATTACTGTCATAGATCGAATAGTGAACCAAAAAATCGCGCTCATAGTTCTGTGCCGCCCTATCTAAACAGTTTTCATAGACCGTTTTTACCTCAAACTGATTGATGAAAACATAGTAATCGATGCCATACTGGCCATTGAAGTAGCTGAAGAAGTTCGGGTCTTTCACCTTCACCCCAAAATGCTTGGTCGGGTCCTGCGCAACAGATACCTCTTCCGGTTCGCCTTTCAGCCCCATCTTGTCTTTCTGGCGCAGCACCCAGGCTACTGCACCTTTCTCCTCCTCTTTCACCACTGGCTGGTGGTTGTACCTCGATTGCTTGTTGTCCTGATAGCTATAGTTCAGCGATTTATAGATGCGGCTTAGCTCGCTTACACTATCGCGGTACACGCCTCCTAAAAGGTGGATGGTTTCATAGCCCTGTGGTGCCAACATGGCGTTCAGCCTGCCACGGAACACATGGCGCACGTTCTGGCGCGGGATATGAGATTGTCGGGCAATCTCGTAATCAGCATCAGAGAAGTACAGGTAAGGGTCGAATGGGATAACCAGCACACGGCTTTTGGTTTTATTTTCCGCTGGCTTTGGCGCAGGGGCCGCTGCGGCAGAAGTACTCTCCACAGTACGGGTTGCCGTAGCTTTACCAGCGCTGGCTGTAACAGCTTTTTGCTGCGACGGTGCCGTAGCGGCAGGTTTAGCAGCGGCAACAGCGCTATTAGCGGCAGGTTTTGCCTGTCGTGCCAGGTACAGCGTCTGGCCTATCTGTAGCTTGTTATCATTCCATTTCTGCAGTGAGTCTAAGGGAATGTTAAAACGGCGCGAAAGGCTGTAATACGTATCGCCTTGCTGCACCAGGTACACGCTATCGCCAGGGGCAACAGCGTGCTGGTTTATGGTGAGCAGTTTTGCGGCTGGTGCCGCTTCGGCGTGATTTAATCCAATTACTAAAAGAAATATTAAGCTTGTAAGGCTGGAAGCAAAGATGCTTTTCATGAGTGGAACTCTTGGTTAGAAGATCAACTTGAACACATCGTTAAAGATAGCAAATGCCATTAAGCCTAACAATAAAACCATACCCACTTTTTGGGCGTTCTCTAAAAAGTTATCAGAAGGTTTGCGCCCGCTGATCATCTCATATGTTAAAAATACAACGTGGCCACCGTCCAGTGCAGGTATCGGCAGGAAGTTCATAAAAGCCAGTACCATGGAAAGCATAGCCACGATAGACCAGAACTTATACCAGTTAAATGTATCCGGGAAAAGTTGTGTAATTCCTATCGGGCCACTAAGGGATTTAGAAGCTGAAACCTCTCCACGGAAAATCTTGCCGAATCCTGCAACCTGCGCGGTGAGTACACCAAAAGCCTGCTCGGCACCCATTGGAATCGATTCCCCTAATGAATAATCGCGGGTTGCATACTGTAGCAACGGCTCTGAATGAAAACCAATGGTACCGTCTTCGCTAACCTCCGTTTTTAGTTTGATAAGTTTATCGTTGCGTTTCACCGTCATGGTCACTGCTTCGCCTTTATGCTCCTGCATGGCCTGCTGAAACTCGTGGAAGAACTGAACATCTTCTCCGTTCACTTTGGTGATGATATCGCCTTCCTGCAATCCTGCTTTATCGGCAGCACTACCGGCAACCACATCCCCTACTCTGAAAGGTAAACGCGGCTGCACAAAAAACATGCGGTCTTCTCTATCTGCCAGGCGGTCCATCAGGTCTACCGGCACTTGTATATCTACCAGTTGGCCATTGCGCTCTACCGTATAGTAGGAATTAGAACCAAGCAGGGCATCCTGAGAGTATACATCATTGAACTTCTCAAGCTCTTCGCCATTTACGGCCACCACTCTATCGCCTGTCTCAAAACCCATATCCTGCCCAATCTCGTTTGCCACCACGCCATATCTTACCTCAGAAGCAGGCAGGTAACTCTCGCCATAGTTATAGGTAAGGGCAATGTATATCACGATGGCCGTGATAACATTCACTATGATACCGCCCATCATCACGATCAGGCGCTGCCATGCGGGTTTAGCACGGAACTCCCACGGCTTTGGCTCCTCTTTCAGCGCGTCTGTGTCCATGGACTCATCCACCATACCGGAGATTTTCACGAAACCACCCAGCGGAATCATACCCAGCATGTATTCTGTTTCGCCAAACTTTTTGCTAAATACTTTTGGAGGAAAGCCGATAGCATATTTTTCTACCCGCATTCCAAACCATTTGGCAGTCAGCATGTGTCCTAACTCATGTAGCCCTACCAGTATCGTCAGGCCCAGTATGAGCTGGCCCACCATTACAATTACATCCATCTAAAAAGAAAAAATTAACACTTTTTGGTCCGGCCTATGCCTTTACAGCAACAGGCCTATAGTTTACTTGTTTTTAATATTTTGATATGAGTTCGGCAGCACGTCTTCTTGCCTCCTTATCTGTACTAACATAGTCTTCGTAAGAAGGATTCGCAATATACGCAACTTTTGCCAGACAGCTTTCGATGACATCTGACATTTGCAGGAACCCTACCTCATCACGCAGAAAGGCACTGACTGCCACCTCATTGGCTGCGTTGAGGATGCAGGGCATATTGCCACCTTTCTCCATCGCATTAAAGGCCAGCTGCAGATTCTGGAACGTCTTCAGGTCCGGCTGCTCGAAGGTCAGCTGCGGGTAATCCATAAAGCTGAACCGCGGAAAATCCGACTTCAGGCGCTGCGGATAACCCAAGGCATACTGTATCGGCAGCTTCATATCAGGCAGACCAAGCTGCGCTTTGATGGAGCCATCCTCGAACTGCACCAGCGAGTGAATGATAGACTGCGGATGTACCACCACCTCTATCTGCTCGTTGCGCAGCCCGAACAGCCACTTAGCCTCAATCACTTCCAGCCCTTTGTTCATCAAAGAGGCAGAATCGATAGTGATTTTGGCACCCATTTCCCAGTTTGGGTGCTTCAGCGCCTGCGCCTTTGTTACCTGTGCCAGTTCTTCCGTGGTGCGTCCTCTAAACGGCCCACCCGAGGCTGTCAGTATAATTTTCTCAATCGGGTTATGGAATTCTCCTGCCAGGCACTGGAAAATAGCACTGTGCTCTGAGTCTACAGGGTAAATATTCACTCCATATTCCTTCGCCAGGCCTGTTACCAGCTGCCCTGCCACTACCAGCGTCTCTTTGTTTGCTAAGGCAATTTGCTTGCCAGCTTTTATAGCACGTATGGTGGGCTGCAAACCCGCATAGCCTACCATGGCCGTGAGCACCATGTCCACGGTGCCCATTTCCACCACCGAGCAGAGGGCATTGGTTCCGGCATACACTTTCACATCTTCCTGCTGCAGCGCGTCCCGCACCTGCTCGTACAGGTCTTCACGGGCAATAACAACAGCATTTGGCTTAAATTCCAGTGCCTGCTGAATCAGCAGATTGGCATTGCTATGGGCGGTAATTACCTCCAGCTCAAAGTTCTCAGGGTTGGCTTTTATTACATCCAGCGCCTGTGTACCAATGGAACCGGTGGAGCCTAATATGGCTATTCTCTTCATTTTATCTACTTAGGGCACAAGCCAATGGACTTCTGATTTGTGCCGGTTTAATTATTCCCTTCAGGGTGAACAGCCGCTATGCTTTTTTATAATGCTGAAAACCCACCCCTGCTGCTCCAAGGAGGGGAATTTTACTTTTGCAGGAACTCCCCTCCTCGGAGGGGCAGGGGTGGGTTCCTTTCCAGCAAAACAGTCTAAATCCACCGCTTTACTTTCTACTCACCTCAAGCAAGCCATCCGCCAACTTGCGGTCGTTGCTGAGCCGTGGCACTTTGTTCTGCCCGCCCAACTTGCCCTGCGACTTCATGTATTCGCGGAAGGTGCCTGCCGGGAGTGGTGTAATTTTAAGGTGCTTGAGAATATTGCCTTTGATCAAATCATAATAGTATGAGTTCAGCTTCTGCAATTGCTCGTCCAGCTCTTTCGCAAAAGCGTCCAGGTTATGTGGTGCGCGGGCAAATTCTACCAGCCACTCGTGGTACGAAGCTCCGTGGCTTTGGCTTACGTAGGGAGCGACTGTAAACTCAATCAGTTCTACATTCGTGAACTTTGCCATCGTCAGCTTCATCGCCTTCTCCACCTCCTCGCCTATTACGTGCTCGCCAAAAGCAGAGATAAAATGCTTGATGCGCCCACTCACAATCAGCTTGTAGGGCTTAACAGAGGTAAACTTCACCGTGTCTCCGATAGAATAACCCCAAAGGCCAGCGTTGCTGCTGATTACGAGCGCATAGTTTACGCCAACCTCTACCTCCCCAATGGTGAGGCGTGTCGGATTTTCGTTAAAGAACTCCTCCGTCGGGATAAACTCATAAAATATACCGGAGTTCAGCAACAGCAGCAGGCCACTGTCGTTCTGCTTATCCTGGTAAGCAAAGAAGCCCTCTGAAGCTGGAAACAGCTCAATGGAATCGACCTGCTTGCCAACTGACTCGAACAGCTTTTTGCGGTAAGGCTCAAAATTAACCCCTCCGTACACGAAAAGCTGGAAGTTCGGAAAGATATCTTTGATAGGTTTCCCCGTCTGGCGAATCAGCTTATCGAAGTACATCTGCACCCACGGCGGAATACCCGAGATGAGCGTCATGTTCTGGTCAATGGTCTCTTCAATAATCTGGTCCAGCTTAGTTTCCCAGTCTTCAATGCAATTGGTTTCGTAGCTTGGCAGCTGATTCGTACGCAGGTAGCCCGGCACGTGGTGGTTGGCTATGCCTGACAAACGGCCAGTGTGAATACCGCCCACTTCCTCTAATACAGGGCTCCCGGACAGGAATATGAGCTTGCCATCCAGGAACTGAGAGCGTCCTGTTTCATATACATAAGCCAGTAATGCGTCGCGGGCGCCGTCTATGTGGTTTGAGATAGAATCGCGGGTAATGGGAATATATTTGGTGCCCGAGGTAGTGCCCGAGGTTTTAGCGAGGTACAAAGGTTTCCCCGGCCACAGCACATCCTTCTCCCCTTGTTTTACCTGTGTAAAATAGCCTTTTAGCCCTTCATAATCACGCACAGGCACCGCCTTTACAAAATCGGCATGCGATCTTATGCCGGAAAAACCATGATCGCGGCCAAAGCGGGTGTGCTGCGCTTTGTTCAGGATATTTTTAAAAATTGTCTGCTGTGCCTCCACCGGGCTATCTATCCAGCTTTGATGCTTTCTGTGCACATAAGCAGCCAATGGCTTGCTCAACAATGCTTTTACACCCATACAACTCCTTTTGATGTGAGGTAAAGATAAATAGTTAAAGCGGCATTTGCATAACCAGGCAGGAAGATAGAATTTTTAAGTAAAACTACACGGGTATAACTACACATGCCACAGGGTCTCTATACATAGAATAAACGATTAGCTAACGGAGGCAAAACCGTGGTTTTGGCAGCAGCAATGTTATATTTCTGTCTTTTTATCTACCCTGAGCAATGTTTCTTTTAGAAAGTTTAAAACCTCCTGCACCGGATTAAGTTTATAGTATTAGTACTTGAACTACTAAAACTATAAACCTACAAGACAATGAAAAAGCACAAAGCAGAAGCCAGATGGAACAAAGGCCTGAAAGATGGCAACGGTGAAGTAAAAACAGGGAATGGCGCCGTACAGGCGAAATATACCTATGCATCACGCTTTGGCGACAGC
The DNA here is from genome assembly GCF_003367245.1 of Pontibacter diazotrophicus. Lineage (GTDB taxonomy): Bacteria > Bacteroidota > Bacteroidia > Cytophagales > Hymenobacteraceae > Pontibacter > Pontibacter diazotrophicus. The sequence goes on from NZ_QRGR01000051.1 coordinate 6,948, forward strand.
AACAGCGGCACCTCACCGGAGGAGTTGATTGGAGCCGCACATGCTGGTTGCTTCTCTATGTTCCTTAGCGCCCTGATGGGAAATGAGAACCTGTCGCCGGAGTATGTTGAAACAAAGGCAAATGTATACCTGGGTGAAAAAGACGGCGGCCCGTTGATTGAGAAGATAGAATTGACAACCGAGGCGAGAGTAGATGGCCTGGACAATGACAAGTTCCAGGAACTGGTGCAGAAAGCGAAGGATGGTTGCCCTGTGTCGAAAGCGCTGGCATCTGTTCCGGAGATAACGGTACAGGCAACACTTAAGGAATAAATTATTATATTGCGGGTAGGCGATACTGAAGCCGCTTATGTTTTAACTTAAACCCTGAATATGGCAGCATCTGGCAGTAGTGCTCGGTCTTCCCTTATTGTGCAGCTTAGCCCTACACGCAGCGCGAAGCTTTCTTTTACAGTACAAATCGTACTTGCGCTTTTCTGGCTCGCCTGGGCGTCTGTGTTGCTCTTATCTCAAAACCCTACAAACGATCAGAACTACTTTTACTATGCCTTCTTTGGGCTGGCAATCGTATTTCTGGGGTATGTGGTGCTGCAAAACACGTCTGTGTTTGGTGTGCAGTCTTACATTGAGGTAACAGATCAGTATATTGTTCAGAAGTTCGGAGTTTTCCGGACAAAGCACATTATACCAATCCCAGAAGTAAAGGCGGTGCATATTTCGCCCCTGGCGCTTCGTATTACGCTCAAGGACGACTCTAAAGTTTATTTAGACCTGAAACAGGTGCGTAAGAAGAAGGACCTTGAGAAAATAAAGACTAAGATCCGGGATTTAGGCGTAGAGCATAATTTTTCGTTAACGGAAACGGCTAACTACACCACCTGACCTGCACAAAAGTGCTACGTAAAAAAGAGCGGGGCTATACAGATGTATAGCCCCGCCTTTTTTTTGTTCTTGTGTTATCCTTCCAGAATAGTATTTACATCACGCCTCTGATGCAGTACACGTCGCACCACAATATGATTCAAGGCAATAATATCGTAGAAAATAAGATAAGAACTTACCGGAAAGCTTCGCAGGTCTTTTCTTAGCTCATTCCTGTTCCGGCCGGTCAAGGGGTTCTGTGCCAAATGCTGGCAGGCATCACTTAACTCATCAATGATATTGTCCGCTACTTGTTCACTGGCATTTTCAGCCAGGTAAAGCCAGATAGCGATGAGATCTTCTTCTGCTGCAGGACTTAGCTGGTACAGAACCATCTCTATGTAGACTTGTTAGGGCGTTGTGCCCTAAGTGCCCGCCCCTTCTCTTTGATGGCAGTAGTGTCAAATGGTTTTGGCTCGCCAATGTATCCCTTTTCTATTTCCGCCCTCAGCTCCTCCAAGCGATTCTCCATCAGCTTTTCCTGCTGCTCCAATGCTCGCAGCCCTGCCCTTACTACTTCACTGGCATTGTTAAAGGTGCCAGAACTTATTTTACCAGCAATATATTCCTCGAAGTGTTTTGTCAGATGGATGTTCATGACTCTGAATGGTTAAGCTTGAAGGTAATAAAAGCAAAGCATATATGTCAATCTTTGACAGTCCAAATACGACATATTAGGTTAACGCCGCTCCGGAAAACTTGTTTCTGATGAGCTTTAGAAGGCACTTCTTACTTTATCTATAATAAATTTAGAAGTGCCATAGCTAAAACAGCCTGATGTACTGTTATGTTATTGCTGATAAATCTAGGAATGCATATTCTATTAAAAAGTTAAGGTATAAAAAAGGGGCGGGGCTGCACACAGATGTGCAGCCCCGCCCCTTTTTTACATATGTATGATGTTTGTTTCTGATTAGCCTGCTTTCGACTTGAACTTCTTCTGAAGCTCCTGAATGCTCACTTTAAACTTCTTGTCTGTGTCAATCAGGTCCGAAACCGTTTGCACAGAGTGAATTACCGTACTGTGGTCACGGCCACCGAAGTGGTAGCCAATAGATTTAAGGGAGTGGCTCGTAAACTCTTTTGCAAAGTACATGGCCACCTGACGCGCCGTCACGATCTCTTTCTTTCGCGTTTTGGCTTTCAGCGAGTCCAGGCTTACCTGGAAGTACTCTGCTACTGTTTTTTGGATGAAGTCGAGGTTTACCTCCGTCTCTACATCCTCAATAATATGTTTCAGGGCCTGCTTGGCAAGCTCCAGGTCAATTTCTTTGCGGTTCAGGGACGATTGCGCAATGAGCGAAATCAGTACCCCTTCCAATTCACGCACGTTTGTATCTACGCTATACGCCAGGTACTCTACCACGTTATCCGGAATATCAATACCATCGCTCTGCATTTTCTTCTGGATGATGGCCATACGCGTCTCAAAGTCCGGGCTCTGCAGGTCGGCTGTCAGGCCCCACTTAAAGCGGGATAACAGGCGCTCTTCCAGGCCTTTCAGGTCGCGTGGGGGGCAGTCCGAGGTCATGACGATCTGCTTGCCGGACTGGTGCAGGTGGTTGAAAATGTGGAAAAACATCTCCTGCGTTTTGTCTTTGCCACTCAGGAACTGCACATCGTCAATGATCAGGATATCCACTAACAGGTAAAAGTTGGCGAAGTCCTGTACGTTGTTTGTTTTTACCGACTCAATGAACTGGTTCACAAACTTCTCAGACGACACATAGAGCACAAACTTATCCGGATTGCTGTTCTTGATGTGGTTCCCGATGGCCTGCACGAGGTGCGTTTTGCCAAGCCCCACACCGCCATAAACCATCAGCGGGTTAAAAGAAGTTGTACCCGGCTTGTTAGCCACCGCAAAACCAGCTGAACGGGCCAGTCGGTTGCAGTCTCCCTCTATATAATTCTCGAAGTTATAAGCCGAATTCAGCTGTGAGTTAAGAAAATTCCGGTCTATGGTCTTAGACTCGAAAGGGCTTTTTATAAAGTTTTGCTCCGGCCTGTAAGAGTTAACAACAGCCTGCGGTATTTTCTTTGTAGGGATATTAACAGTTTGTGGCTTATTTGCTTCATTGCCACGGTCTATGATAATGGAATACTCCAGGCGGCCTTCGCTGCCCAGTTCCTGGTAGATGACCTTTTTTAAGAGCTGCACATAATGCTCCTCCAGCCACTCATAAAAGAATTGGCTAGGCACTTGTATCGTCAGTACACTCTCCCGCAGCGATATAGGCTTAATCGGCTCAAACCAAGTTTTAAAGCTTTGTTCGCCAATGTTTTCCTTTATCACCTGCAGGCAGTTACTCCATACAGTCGAACAGTCTTTGATCATCCAATTTTCCAAAACGCATAAGTTCCGTTTGAGTGAAACAAACCTCTCCTTAGAGGCAGGGGGGTTACAAATTTGATTAAATATCCTTAAACAAAAAATTATTTTTTTACGAAGTTGTTACAGGTGTGTTAACTGGCAGAGCAGCCGTTCTCACATCTGTTTTCTTCTTCGACCTGCGGTTGAAAGCGAAATCGATCCGGCCCAGGAACAAGCCTGACCAACCCACCTGATTTACCAGCGTCTCATGGCCACTCTCATGTTGCACAACCTCAGGCTGTTCAAGAAAAGTATGGGTATGCGCCCCTAAAATAAGGTCGATGCCCTCTACCTGCTTTGCGAGCTTAAGGTCGTCAATTTTTTCCTCTTTGTAACTATACCCTAAGTGTGAAAGACAAACTATCAGGTTACACTTTTGTTTCCCGCGCAGTTCCTGCACCATCTCCCGCGCCACAGCCACCGGGTCCTGGTAGACCGTTTCACCAAAGTTATTCTTGCCTACAAGCCCTTCCAGCTCAATTCCAAGCCCGAACACCCCAACCCGCACGCCCTGCTTCTCAAAAATTTTGAACGGCTGAAAGCGGTCTTTTAAAATTGTACCGGAAAAATCGTAGTTGGCGATAATAAACGGGAACGTAGCGTTTGGTAATTGGCGCTCCAGCCCCTTCAGGCCGTTATCGAAGTCGTGATTGCCCAGCGTGGCGGCATCATACTTCATCTCGCTCATCAGCTTAAACTCCAGCTCACCACCGAAGAAGTTGAAGTAAGGCGTGCCCTGCCAGATGTCACCGGAGTCCAGGAGCAGCACATTCGGCTCTTCTTTCCGGATCTGCTCAATCAGAGTAGCACGTCGTGCCATGCCGCCCATGCCGCCGTATTTCCGGCCATCGTCCGGAAAAGGGTCGATGCGCGAATGCTGGTCGTTGGTATGCAGAATGGTGAGGTTGATGTTTTGTGCCGCCTCTGCCGAGAACGGAAGCCCAAGTAGCGTGACACCAGCCGCCCCCAGTGCTGTATTCTTCAGGAAGTCTCTTCTGTTAATCATTGTTTGTTTACTTATGGGAGGATGGTTACACGGTTAGTTGTATCGGCCCCGATAGGCTGGCCCTTTGCTGTGAGCTGCCGGATATGCTGCGTAATGGCATCCCGCATCATGATACCTACTTTCTCTGATTTCAACGCTTTTTTAAACACACTCAGGTTATCACCGCCACCCGCCAGATAATCGGAAGTAACAATTGTATAGTTTTGGCTGAGGTCCAGCGGTTCGCCTCCAATTTTTATATCCGTTGCCTTGCCATTCTGCACCGTGAAGGTGGCATTCGCGATGGGAGCATAACGTGCCTCGGCGGCTATGTCAAAAAATTCTTTTACAGTATTTCCGTCCAGCGTCAGCACAACAAGTTCATTCTCGAAAGGCATCAGTTCGAAAATGGTACCCACTTTTACCGCACCTAACGGAATGGGCACGCGCAAGCCGCCGTTGGTGGTGGTCGCCATGTCTATCTTCCCGTCATACAGGCTCCTGGACTGCTCCAGCATCAGGTCTACCACGAAATTGCCTAAAGGCGACTGGTAATCGGCTTTGCCTAACTCCACCGGGGCCGTGCCTATAATCTCCTCCATTTTGGCTGTTACCTGCTCCCGGTAGGGCGCAATCCGGGCCTCATACTGCGGGTCGGCGGTAATGGTTTTATCTACCGGCACATCGGTCTCCGCCAGGCTGGGCGAAGCTACCCAGGTGCGCTGGCAAGAGGCCAGGCTGAGGGCCAGCAGCAAAGCGGCTGCGGTCTTTGAAAAATAACGGGTCATGTGTTCATTCTGAAATTGTACTCAAAGTTATCAGCCTCTGCAACACTTACCAAACGGAGTAGGTTCGGCTATAAAACTTTACAACCGACTATCTTAAATACGAGTATAAATATTCTTATATTTTACTACTGATTAGCGTTCAAACTTCGTATCTTGTGTAGAACAACCAATACCTCTCTCCTATGAAAGCAAAACCAATAATTAGCGCCTTGGCACTGCTCCTGCTGCCGCTGCTTGCAAATGCCACCCACATAGCTGGTGGCTACATCAGTTATTCTGTAGACCCGCAGAACCCACGCATGTACCACTTTACCCAAACCGTCTATACGGATGTTGCTTCTTCCGCAGCAGATCCAATAGTTAATGTTAGTATGGGAGATGGCAATACAGTAGAAGTACCCCGCACGGAGATAAAAGCATACAGCAAGCAAAATAATGTTAATAGATATTCCTGGAGCTATACTTATACCAGTGCCGGTGACTACATTGTAGCCTGGATAGGCGCTAACAGGAACATGGGCCAAATAAACGTTCCGGCACCATCAGACCAGAAGTCCTATTATATCTACACTAGTGTAAAAGTAAACCCGCTTTTGGTAAACAATAATGGAGTTAAGCTTGCCAGCACACCGCTTTTTGTGGCCTACACCGGAGAAGAAACAAAACATAATTTTATCTCTTATGATGCCGATGGAGATAAGCTAACTTACACTTTAGTCACGCCAAAAGAGGGTACCGCAGAAGGAGGTGGCATGAACATACCGGGGTATGCATTTCCGGAAGGGCTCACAATAGATAAGTTCGGAGAACTACGCTGGAGGGCGCCAGCACTAAAAGGCGAGTATGCCATCGCTGTCAAAGTTACAGAACATCGCAATGGGCAACCTATCGGGTACACCGTAGTTGATTTTTATGTACATGTAGTAGATCGTGCACAGCAGCCCACACTCCTACTACTGAACCAGGACAGGCTTGTTGTAAATTACGACGGTTCTATACTTGCCCGCCCCGACCAGCCACTTAAACTGGAGTATTTCCTGAGAAACGCACCAGGCGCTGCCTTCCCACTTTATGCCAGGCAGTTCAGTGACCTTGATACACTGGATCTGGCCTCACCCAGTATTATAGTGCGCGACTCTGCAGGCGGTAAAGCAGTTACGCTTACTCTCACTCCTACTGCTGACCTTGTGCGCCAGGAGCCCTATATTACTGGGATGCGCGGGCAAGCCGATATTGATCCTGAGCAGGGAACGTATTATCCCTCTTACTATTTCGACTGGATCTACGCTTACCTTATAGTAGGGGAGCAGCAGCCCACTTCAACGGAGGGAGACCTTGCCAAAGCTGGCTTTCTACTTTACCCCAACCCCATTTCTAACAGGTTCGTGATAGAAGCTCCGGACATGCCTGCCATGCGCGTGCAACTAATTGATGCTACAGGAAAGGCGGTAGGCGTACTTTCGCTAAAACCCGGGCTTAACCATTTAACAAAGCCCGCTGCTCTTTCTGGCGGCTTATACTTCTATACCATCACCAGCCGCCATAAACCTATAGGCACAGGCAGGCTGGTTGTTCAATAAAAGAGAAAGGCAGCTTGTCGGGCTGCCTTTCTCTTTTATTCTAACTTAAGGTAAAGTGTGCAAAAGTCCCAGCGGGACGACCTGTTGGTAGTTTGATAATGTAAAAGCAATTAGCTCCAGAGGAGCGGCCTGTGAATAAAAGCAACAGGCCGCTCCTCTGGAGCTAAAGCTTAATCGGGTTATTATCTATCTACAGGTCGTCCCGCTGGGACTCTAACTTGAAACTAGATTTGCTTAATTACCGGCCTACACTATTCTTGCTTTTCCCTTTACCTTCCATGTAATTCAGCGTTAGAGCTGTCAGCGTCTTCACGCCCAGTTTCATACCGCTTTCATCTATGAAAAAGTCAGGAGTATGATGAGGCGCTACCTCTTCAGGCTTTTTACCCTTGGTCATACCGCCCACAAACACAAACAGCCCCGGGATTTTCTCCTGGTAAAAAGAGAAATCTTCTGCGCCCGTTACAGCCTTGCTTAAAATCACGTTCTCACGCCCCGCCACCGACTGCAAAGTAGGCAACATTCTATCTGTCAGGGCCGGATCGTTGTATGTAACCGGCGTCTGCGGAATAATGGTCACTTCGGCAGTGGCACCGGCACTTTCAGCAATCTTGGTAGCCGTGAGCCGGATCTTCTCGTGTATCTTCTGTTGCATCTCTGTGTCGAGCGCCCGAATAGTGCCTTCCATCAGCACCTCCTCCGGAATAATATTATTACGCACGCCCCCGTGTATCATACCCACCGTAACCACAGCAGCCTCTTCCGGCAGTTCTGTCTGGCGGCTAATAATAGTTTGCAGGCCGTTGATGATTTGTGCTGACGTAACAATGGGATCGACACCACCCCACGGGTAAGCCCCGTGCACCTGCTTTCCTTTTACTTTGATTTTGAACACATCGGCACTGGCCATGGTACCGCCCGGCCTGTACTTGATTTTGCCGACTTCGGTCTGGGAATTGATGTGCAGGCCAAAAATCACTTCCGGCTTTGGTCCCTTCTCCAGCACGCCTTCTTTTACCATCAGCTTTGCACCGCCCTCCTCGCCTTCCGGCACACCTTCTTCGGCTGGCTGAAAAATGAATTTCACGGTGCCTTTCAGGTCTTGCCGCATGCCGGAAAGCACTTCGGCGGCACCTAACAACATGGCAATATGCGTATCATGGCCACAAGCATGCATCACTCCTACTTCCTGTCCGTTATAAAGTCCTTTGGCTTTGGAGGCAAAAGGGACATCGGTTCGCTCCGTCACAGGCAATCCATCAATATCAGCCCGCAGCGCTACCACCGGTCCGGGTTTGCCGCCTTTCAAAATGCCGACCACGCCTGTATGCGCCACACCGGTTTCTACCTCAATACCAAATTTCTTCAGCTGCGCTGCAATTTTAGCAGCCGTCTCCGTTTCGTGGTTCCCTAGTTCCGGGTGCGCGTGGAAATCACGGCGCCACTCAATTACCTTCGGCTCCACTTTATCGGCCATGCTGTTCGCTTTCGCTACTAACTTGCTGTCCTGTGCCATGGCGGGTGCAGCCATCAGCCCCAGCCCCACTGCCGCCAGCAGGGTGCGCTTACTCCAATTATCTTTCCTGATCATGTTTCCTGTTTAAGTGAAGGTTTGAAGATAATGATTTTTCCAATTGTTGCGACACTTCTTCGTCAGCCGCTATGCAAACCACCTCTAGCTCCGGCTGGTTCAATGGCGCAGCAGAATTCATTGGAGGCGGGATCTAAGACAGGAGGTACCAACCAGTCAAATAGTGAGTAAAATCTATACCTGGCGCCGGAATCTATCCGGTGCCGGGGGTGGGTGTGAGTCTCCAGACTCACTTTTACACCATTACAAGTGAGTCTGGAGACTCACACCCACTATACATCACCGGTTGGATACCGGCGCCAGATCACTTTTTAACTCCCAAACTTTCTAACTCTCTAACTCATAAAATCCCTCCCTTTCCCGTACAACAAAACATGCTTCGAAAATGGAAAGAACTCGTCCGTAAACTAAAAGAGGACATATTCACCCTATACCTGGCTTCCAAAGACCCGCGCATACCTTTTGCGGCAAAGGTCGTGATGGTCATCACGGTGGCCTATGCCTTCAGCCCTATTGACCTGATCCCTGACTTCATTCCGCTGCTGGGCTACCTCGATGACCTGCTGATTCTGCCGCTAGGTATCTGGCTGTCTGTTAAACTAATACCTCAACGCCTGCTGGACCATTACCGGAAGCTGGCAAAAGAGCAGATGCACGAGCGGAAACCCAACTATGTTATGGCAGCCGTAATTGTGATTGCGTGGCTGCTGATTGGCTATTGGATGTACCAGGCCTATATGAACCGAATCGATTAATTTCTGTTTTATCTGCCCTTATGGGGCCACAGCAGCACATTTACTTCGTAAAGTAAAAAGTATATCTTTACAACACACATGAACGAAAGCAACATGACCGACGAGCAGCAGCATGCGCAGGGCCTTTTCCCGGAGTTTAAACCTGTAACGGCAGCGGATTGGGAACAGAAAACCCGGAAAGACCTGCGCGACACGCCCCTCGAAAGCCTGACCTGGCACACCTACGAAGGAATCGATATAAAGCCCTACTATGCAGCAGAAGATATTGCCGGACTGCCTTTTTTGCAGCAAAAGCCGGGGAACTTCCCTTTTCTTCGTGGCAACAAAACAGGCGATAACAGTTGGCTGAACATACAAAAGATAAAGGTAGAGGGTGATGGCCGCTCCGCTGTTGACAAAGCCGCGGATGCATTGCGCAGAGGGGCCGACGGCATTCATTTTTTGATACAGCAGCATGAGTTAGTTAACCTGGGCTACCTCATCGACCACATTGACCTCAGCAAGCACACCGTCAGCTATACTCTGCAGGAGCAGCCTGAGAGCTTCCTTAGTGGCTTGTATGCTGCTTTAAAGAAAAAGAGAGTGTCACACCGCAACCTGCACGGCTTCGTAAACTACGACCCGATGACGGGCAAAGGCGCTCTGACGCATGACGAAAACCAAAGTATCACACAGGTACTTGACCTGACCAAAGACAGCAGCGATTTTTACGGCATCACCGTAGCCGGCACCAACTTTAGCAGCATCGGGGCTTCTGTTACACAGGAAATAGCCTATACCATTAGCGCCGCAGTAGCCTATGTAGACCGCCTGACTAAAGCCGGGGAGCAGCTTTCTTCCGTGCTGCGCAACATGCAGTTTAGTATGGCCGCAGGCACCAACTATTTCTTTGAGGTTGTGAAGCTGCGCGTTATCCGCCTGCTGTGGGCCGCCGTGGTAGAGGCCTACCAGGCAGAACCTGCGTTTGCAGGGAAGCTGCGCATACACAGCAGCACCTCAAGCTGGTTTCAGACCACCCTCGACCCTTACGTGAACATGCTGCGCGTGACCACAGAGGCTATGTCGGCGGTAATGGCCGGTTGTGATTCCCTGACGGTGGAGCCATTCGACAGCACATTTGATAAACCAGGCGAGTTCTCAGAGCGCATCGCCCGCAATGTGTCCATCATACTAAAAGAGGAAGCTTATCTGGATAAGGCCCTCGATCCTGCCGCAGGCTCTTATTACCTTGAGTCGCTGACAAAGGGATTAGCCAGCAGTGCCTGGGAACTGTTTAAGGATGTAGAAGTGCAGGGAGGCTTTGAGGCTGCCTACGAGAGCGGGTTTATACTGGGCAGCATCACAGAAGTAAGCCGCAGGAAATTCCGAAACATTGCCACTGGCAGCGATGTGCTGGTGGGCACAAATAAATACCCCAATCCAAAGGAGAAAATTGATTTCGACCCGGAAGCCCTTATCCAGAGTGCTGACTTTGACACCACACGTGCCGCTTACCCCACGGAGGTGATGCGGATGGCCACAGAGTTGCACCTGCGCAAACGCAAGCGACGCCCCAAGGCGGTTGTGGCTGTTATTGGGCAGGCGTTGCAGCGCCACGTAAACGCCACCTTTGCGCAGGAGTTCTTCAGCTGTGCCGGGTTTGATACTACCGTTGAGCAGTTTGACTCGGTAGAGGTCGCCTCTGACAGACTCACGCATGCCGCCGCCGAGGTTGTGGTGGTTTCCGCATCCGAGAATGCTTATGTGAATGAGTTCGGGCCGAGGCTACGAAATCATCATGCGAAACCAACCATTATTCTGGCTGATGACCCGCAGCAAATGAAGGCAGAAATGGTCGCCAATGGGTATGATGATTTCATGTTTGAAGGCTGCGATATGTCTACCATCATGGAGCTGATTCACAAAAAACTACATGGCGCAGAAGGCGATGACAATGCTTAACCTTCCCCATAGCGAGGATGTGCAGGCAGTGCAGCAGGCGCTCGACGGCCAGGTGCAAGCCTGGAACAGTGGTGACCTGGAAAAGGCCATGACTTTTTACTGGAACTCTCCGGAAATGCTGTGGATAAGCAAAGCCGGCGTAGAGAGAGGCTACCAGGAAGTGCTGGATATGTTCCGGACGGACTTTGCTGAGCCCAGCCAAATGGGTACCTATACCTATGAGCCGCTTCACATTGAGCAATTATCACCTGAAGCGGTGTTCTACGTTTTCCGGTGGAAAATTGAAAAAGACGATGCCATACTAATGGGCGGCGTCTCCTCGCAGCTCTGGAAAAAAGTAGAGAGCAAGTGGGTAGCCACAACCGAACACGCGAGTTAACTAATAACTGTATTTTGAATAAGTGAATAATTGAATTTAAAAAAGTTTTCTATTCAGTCATTCAAAATTCAATCATTCAAAATTGAACATGAAGCCTGACTTTTCGAAAATAGATATAAATAAAGTAGCGGCTGCAGATAAAGGCCCGAAGGCTCCGGCAGGGGCTAAGCCCTGGAAAACGCCTGAGCAGATAGAGGTAAAAAGCTTTTATACGGCAGAAGATGCACAGGCTTTTGAGCACACAGGCTTTGCCGCTGGTTTGCCGCCTTACCTGCGTGGCCCCTACAGCACGATGTATGTGCAAAGGCCCTGGACTATCCGCCAGTACGCTGGTTTCTCTACCGCTGAGGAATCCAATGCCTTTTACCGCCGCAACCTGGCGGGTGGCCAGAAAGGCCTGTCGGTGGCATTCGACCTGGCCACACATCGCGGCTACGACTCCGACCACCCACGGGTAGAGGGTGATGTGGGCAAAGCCGGTGTAGCCATCGACTCAGTGGAGGATATGAAAATCCTCTTCGACCAGATTCCGCTGGATAAGATGTCGGTGTCGATGACCATGAACGGGGCCGTGCTGCCGATTATGGCTTTTTACATCGTGGCTGCCGAAGAGCAGGGCGTGAAGCCGGAGCAGTTAAGTGGCACCATTCAGAACGATATCCTGAAGGAGTTCATGGTGCGCAATACCTATATTTATCCGCCGGAGCCGAGCATGAAAATCATTGCGGACATCTTTGAGTTCTCTTCTAAGAACATGCCGCGCTTCAACTCCATCTCCATCTCCGGCTACCACATGCAGGAAGCCGGTGCTACCGCAGACATTGAGCTGGCTTATACCCTGGCGGATGGCTTAGAGTATGTGCGCACTGGTCTGCAGGCAGGCATGGACATAGATGATTTTGCGCCGCGCTTGTCCTTCTTCTGGGCCATCGGCATGAACCATTTTATGGAGATTGCCAAAATGCGCGCCGCCCGTATGCTGTGGGCTAAAATCATCAAGCAGTTTAACCCGAAAAACCCGAAATCGCTGGCGCTGCGCACCCACTGCCAGACCTCCGGCTGGAGCCTGACAGAACAGGACCCGTTCAACAACGTGACCCGCACCTGTGTGGAAGCGCTGGCCGCAGTTTTAGGTGGCACACAAAGCCTGCACACCAATGCCCTTGATGAGGCTATAGCTCTACCAACAGACTTCTCGGCCCGTATTGCCCGTAACACGCAGATTTACCTGCAGCAGGAAACCAACATCAATAAAGTTGTGGACCCCTGGGGTGGCTCTTACTATGTGGAGGCCCTGACACACGAGTTGGCGCACAAAGCCTGGGCACTGATTCAGGAGGTAGAGGAATTAGGCGGTATGGCCAAAGCCATAGAAACAGGTCTGCCAAAGATGCGAATTGAAGAGGCCGCTGCCCGCAAACAAGCGCGCATCGATGCAGGTAAGGATGTGATTGTAGGAGTGAATAAGTACAGGCCGGACCAGGTACAAGAAATTGAGATTCTGGACATCGACAACACGGTGGTACGGGAATCGCAGCTGCGCCGCCTGGCAAGTGTCAAAGCTTCCAGGGATGAGGGAAGCGCGCTGAATGCCCTACAGGCCCTGACAGATGCCGCTCAGTCCGGTACGGGCAACCTGCTGGAGCTGGCTGTGAATGCTGCCCGCAGCCGCGCCACCCTGGGCGAGATTTCAGATGCCCTTGAGAAAGTATACGGCAGACATAAAGCAACCATCAGAGCCATATCAGGCGTGTATTCCGCAGAACTATCCGACGACGAAAACTTCGGACAGGCCAAAGCCTTAGCCGACAAGTTCGAAGAATTGGAGGGCCGCCGCCCCCGCATCATGGTCGCCAAAATGGGCCAGGACGGCCACGACCGCGGCTCCAAGGTCATCGCCACCTCCTTCGCCGACCTCGGCTTCGACGTGGACATAGGCCCCCTGTTCCAGACCCCCGCCGAAGTAGCCATGCAAGCCGCCGAAAACGACGTGCACGTGGTGGGCGTATCCTCACTGGCAGCAGGCCACAAAACGCTGGTACCGCAGCTGATTGAAGAGCTCCGCAAACTGGACCGCGAAGATATTATGGTGATAGTAGGCGGCGTGATTCCCGCCCAGGATTATGACTTCCTGTTTAAGGCTGGCGCAGCAGGTGTATTTGGCCCCGGCACGATTATCTCGGTGGCCGCGCAGAATATCCTGGAGAAGTTGATGAAGCAGGTGGAGGGGTGATTAAGTGAAGAGTTAGCGCCAGGAGCTGCAGTTGATTTATTTCAGCTGCAGCTTTTTCTTTCTCTCTGGCGCCGGTATCCAACCGGTGACGTACAGTGGGCGTGAGTCTCCAGACTCACTTGTGCGGGTGTAAAAATGAGTCAGGAGACTCACGCCCACCCCCGGCACCGGATAGATTCCGGCGCCAGAGTATATTATATTTTATCTGTTACTTATACCAAATAGTATGAAGGTTATTCCATAGCTATTTTAGCCTGCGCGACAGCCTTTTTGATGTAGGGATATCCAGTCAGGGAGGCTATTTGCTGTGAGGAGTAGCCCTTGGCGGTGTTTTCTAT
>NZ_QRGR01000052.1 GCF_003367245.1 Pontibacter diazotrophicus
TTCTAAGAAATTTATATGCTACCCAGATCAAGATGAGTGGAATTCCGACAAAGATAAAAGTCACGATAAGGATAGCTACTAAGTAAAATGAATCCATTCAGTTTGTTCTTCTACATTACACACAACGTTTAGTACAGGCTGCGAACGAGGCGCAGCCGAGAATGGAGCCTGTGCAGGGTTAGCAGATAGTTATTTTATAATACAGTAGTTATTTATTCTACTTCATTAGTGGAAGGCAAGCACTTAAGTTTAACGCCTGCACTATCATAAAAGCATTCGTTCAATTTGTGGCCTAAACTGTCATAGGTGACGATGCTGCCAAAGGGCTTCCTTTTCCTCATAGTACCTTCTCCCTTTTTAATGCCGTTCTTAAAGAACTTAGTAAATGGACCATCTAACAAACCATGTACATAGTTGGCCTTGAATTCAGGGTTCCCATTTCTATAATAGCTAATTGACTCGCCGTGGGGTTTCCCTTCAAATGCAGTACCCTTGTACTCGAGCGTTCCATCCTCATAAAACACTTTAGACACTCCATGTAGGAGACCATCTTTATAAAAGCTTACATTCTTCACCTTCCCATCCTCATAGTACTCCATAAACTTTCCATCACGCTTGCCATTAGCTACTTCTGAAACAACTCTGACCTGCCCATTCTCATACTTTATAGTTTCTGTTTTTTTTGAACTGCATGCTATAAATAATACTAAGAGAAACAAGTAGTAAAGTTTACCTCCGTTGAAGTTATCCCTATTTAGGTTTTTCAAAATATATCTTAAGTGTTGATAATCTTGTTCATTTGTTCTTAAAATTCCTGCTAACGTTTAGTACATAAAACGAGCGAGGCATAGCCGAAGCTTGGCTTATGTGCCGTGTTGGTAGAAGATGTTCTCTCTTTTCTTATAGTGAAGTAATGATAAAATATAAGCCCATTACGATTCCAAAAATCCCACCAGATATTAGTCGGGCATTTCCAATGTCAAGCCAGCTATCATCTTTGCTACTCCCTTCATACCTCATCAGTATCATTATTATACCTGCCAATACAAACACAATTCCCCATAAGAAGCTGTACCAATCCATTCTTTTATTAATTTGCTTAGAGCTTCAAAGTCTTATTATTGAGTTTTATTGATGCCTAACAATAGTTCTTATTTCTATAATTACCATTTACTACCAACGGCTTGGCTAAAGCACGCCATTAGGTGTGTTTTAGGTCTTGTTATATGCTGCTATTTTTAGCTTTTTTTAAATAATGATTCAAGAAGTATGTAGCTATTATTAAGTTAATGAGCATTAGAATCATGTATACCCATAACCTGTAAATCACAAATCCTTCTATCACGTCAAAAAGGGTAAAGTTCTGTTTGTAAACTACCACTTTTACAAATTCTACAAAGACTACTCCCACAAAGAGGCTTACCCAAAAAGAAACGATTGCGAGGACACTAAATAATAGGGTCTGTTTATTTCTTAATTCATTCTTGTAGACAGACAGCCAGTAATAAGTAGGCAACACAAAAAAGATTATTGATAAAATATGTGAAGTCAAATCTTCTGGCTTGGGAAAGTCTCCAATAATCAGGAACCCAACAATTACAGCTATGACTGTAACCATAATGTTAGCCGCTAATGCTTGGAAAACTTTATTCACAAATTCATAATTTTAGTTGCATATAACGTTACTTGTGTAGCAGAATGGCGCAGCGTCAGCAAGCCGTACTGCTAAACTTTGTTGTGCTTTGTTATTTTTCGTGTTTATTAGTCAACCCGTACAATATCAAGTCGTGATATTCTGATTGTTTAAAGACCTGCTCTTTTAACTCTCCTTCTTTGGTCATTCCACAATTTTCCATAACTCTCCCAGACGCAGGGTTTTTAGCTAAATGAGAAGAAGTTAATTTATTCAGTTTAAGCTTTTCAAATCCGTATTTAATTATTGATTTAGTTGCTTCTGTAGCCAAACCTTTTCCCCAATATGGTTCCGCAATCCAATATCCAATTTCCGCTCTATTATCTCTTCGTTCAACTTTTAGACCTATTCCACCAATAAATTCATTGTTTTCTTTTGTCCGTATCGCGAACGTATATTGACTCCCGTTCTCAAACCCTTTATTCGCAACACTTATCCAGTGAATGGCATCTTTTTCAGAATAGGGGAATGGGATATTTTGAGTAAAATCAGATATGTTTTTATTCGATGCATGTTTGACAATTTCATAAATATCATCTGATTTCAACTCGGTTAGAAACAACCTTTCAGTTTCAATTTTTGGAAAACCATTCATTTCGAGTGTTTTTTAATAGAGCACAACGGTTGGTACAGGCTAAGGCAAGGCGCAGCCGAGGCTTAAGCTTGTACTTTGTTAGCGGACGTGGTTCTTCTTTTCTTCCTGTACTTCTTTTTGTCCATCCAAACGCCTAATCCCAACATTAGTACTCCGCCAGCCATCCCCAAATATCCTGCTGTCTTCTCCTTACCTTGATATTCATCCTGTGCTAACAGCTGCTTTCCATCCTTTTCAATTTGAAGCGTATTTAGATTTGGTTTTTGAGAATCAGCAGAACGAATAAAGTATACACCGACATTGTCACCTATGCTTAGGTACTCGTCTAAGAAACCATAGTTTTGGCTCGGATTGTAGGTTGCAATAGTTTGGTTGAGACCTTCTATTTTGATGTAGAAAACATTAGACGTAACACTTCCTGCTCCAGAGATAGATGATTTGCTTGCAGTAATCCCTTTATCTATGATTCTACCAGAAAAGTAATCAGCTTCGGACAAGTCAACTGCTGAGTTTTGGAAGGCAAGAAAAGAAGTAAAAAAGCAAATAGATGCAAAGAAGATTGCTCCGAAGTAATTCTGGATTCTTTTAAGTGTTCGTGGGATTCTCATTTTACTTAATTATGAACGCTAACTATTGTGTAGCAGGATGTCTATTCCTGCTAGCTGCACTATGTGTGGTGTTGGTATACTTCATTTTCCTGATGCTTTTTTTCAGGAGTAAAGGGTTTCCCCTCATCACATATCTTGCAGAGCTAATATAGTGCATTTTTAAAGATTGTCAAGCGGACTCACAATTTTGTCTAAGGCATATCTGGTAACATGGGTGTAGATCTCCGTTGTTTTACTGTTCCTGTGGCCCAATAGTGCCTGTATGTAGCGCAAATCTGTGCCCTGCTCCAGCAGATGCGTGGCAAAAGAGTGGCGCAGCGTATGCGGTGTGGCTTTCGTTTTTACCCCGCCCTTTTGTCGGCAGGCCTGGAAAACGCTTCGTAGGCTGTCTGCGGTATACTGCCCTCCGTACTGTCCCTCAAACAGCCACACTTTAGGCTTGTAGGCTTTGTAATACGCCCTGAGGCTGAGCAGAAGCTTCTGCGAGAGCAGTGTGGTGCGGTCTTTCTTACCCTTGCCCCCACGTATCAGGAGCAGGTTCCTGTCTGACTGCACGTCCGTGAGCTTCAGATTGATCACCTCCCCTATCCTCAGCCCTGCGGCATAAAGCAGCTGCAGCATGCAGCGGTGTTTGAGGTTGTCAGTGGCCGACAGAATCTTTGCCACGTCCTGTCTGCTTAGCACTAAAGGCAGCCGGTCGGGTTTCTCGGGCCGCTCCACGTTGCCCAGCTGCACCTCGTGGCGCCCCAGCACCCGCTGGTAGTAAAACTTAACGGCGTTGATGCTCTGGTTTACGAAAGAGCAGGAGTAGGTGCCCGCCTGCACCATTCTCCTGTGGTATTGATTGATTTCCTCCCCGGTATAGGCTTGCACAGCCTCCATACCCCTTGCTTTGTGCGCGTTAAGGAAGCGCAACAGCAAACTGTGGTAGGTGCGGAGGGTATTCATGCTATAGTTGAGCAAAAAGAGCTTTTCCAGGTATGGTAGCGGACAGGTGATGTATGCAGCACCCTTTTCATAAGTTTGCTCCCAAAGCTGCCGCATCAGGGCCACATCCCTCACCTGCAGTTCCTGGTTGAGCCACAGCCAGCCTGCCCCCTGCAGCTCATCAGACAGCACCTTAATGCTGTGCCCGCCCGGATGCATCGCAAAGCACTTCAACTCCTTCTGCCAACGCGCCACCTTGCTCAGTAGCAGCCTGCTGTAAAGTTCCTGGCTGTACTTAAAGGTGATACCGATTACCGTGGCCCCTCCTTCCCCCAGCAGGGGCTGCAGCCGCACCACAGGCAGCTCATGCATTCGCTGCAAGGGCTCGCCCTGGGCTTTGCCGGCTAAAAGAGGCGTTTGCCGGTCAGGCCTAAGCCTTTTGGGGCGGTCAAGGTAGCGGGAGTCCACCCTGGCCAGCCCTTCGAAGTGGAGGTGCAGCAGCTCAATGCAGTGCTCAGAGCGGTGCATGACAAAACACTTATAAGTTTTGCTGTATTTGACCCAAGCCGCCTCCCTCAGCCTTTTGCCGATAAAGGGATTGGCCTTGTGCCAGATACGAATGTAACGCTTTCCCTCGTGCTCCAGGGCATTGAGGTACAGGACTGGGGCTGACGCATGGTGCTGATACATAGGCTTATGTTGCGTAAGCCCTAAAGTACGACCTTTCAAAGCCGTACCCGTGTTATTACTCGAGTATATCCGGATATACTCGAGTAATAACACGCATAAAGGAAGGGAGCAAAGGGCAGCCCGCCCTCCACCTAAGCGGCCATGGCTGCGGCAGGCAGCGCTTCCCTGCTTTCCTCTGCCTTCAGGTCCAGGATGTAGCTGGTGGAATTGCAATGTTTTACTGGAGATTTTTTCAGGCAGCCACTGCCTGGTTGTACAACAAGCTTTCATATTGGCAAGGCGTCAGGTATCCAAGCGCTGAATGCCTCCTTTTCCGGTTGTAGAAACCCTCGATGTAC
Source organism: Pontibacter diazotrophicus (assembly GCF_003367245.1). GTDB lineage: Bacteria > Bacteroidota > Bacteroidia > Cytophagales > Hymenobacteraceae > Pontibacter > Pontibacter diazotrophicus. Next base: position 4,852 of record NZ_QRGR01000052.1, read on the forward strand.
TCAAACACGGCCAGCTTCGCCTCTGCTATTGTGGCAAACTTGTGGTGGTACACCATTTCCGTTTTCATCGTCTTAAAGAAGCTCTCTGCCACCGCGTTGTCCCAGCAGTTGCCCTTGCGGCTCATACTTTGCAGCACTGGCATTCCCTCCAGCTGCTCTCTGAAGGCACCACAGGCGTACTGCACGCCCCGGTCAGAGTGGAACAAAAGGGAGTGGAACAGGGGCCTGTTTCTGATGGCCATCCGCCAGGCCGCCACGGTGGTCGCCTCCGCATCCATGGTCTCACTCAGCGCCCAGCCCACCACTTTCCTGTCCGCAAGGTCCAGCACCACCGTCAGGTAGAGCCAGCCTTCCCCGGTTCTGATGTAGGTTAATTCGGACACCCATTTCTCTGCCGGTCCCGCCGCATGGAAGTCCCTGTTCAGGTAGTTCTCAGCCACTGTGTATGCATGGCTGGAGTCAGTGGTCTGCACCCGGTACTTCTTCCGTACAATGCTCTGAATATGATGTTTCTGCATCACTCTGGCTACACGAGGACGGGACACGTTAATACCCCGTTCTTTGAGTTCCATGGCAATCCTGGGGCTGCCATAGCGGCACTTGCTCTGCTCATGGACCTGTTTAATCTGCTCCACGAGCTCCTGCTCCTTCCGCTCCCGCAGACTTACAGGATGTTGAAGCCAATAGTAATAGCCACTTGTACTGACCTTGAGCACCTGGCACATCCTCTCAACGGGAAACTGGGTTCGGTGCTCTTTCACGAATCCGTATACCGCCCGTCTCCCCTGGAGAAGATGCTCACCGCCTTTTTTAAGATATCGCGCTCCAACTGCGCCTCCTTCAGCTCCTTCTGCAGCCGCTTTATCTCCCTTTGCTCGTCTGTCATCCCTTCGGTGGGCCGGGCTAGTGGGCTGTCCTTCTGTCGCCACTTGCTCAACCGGCCGGGATCTATTCCCAGTTCCTCAGCTACCTCTTTTACCGAACCTCTGGCGTAGGAGAGGTCAATGGCCATCCGCTTGAAGGAGGCGTCAAATTCACGTCTGTTCATAGTAGTCAAATTTAAACCTTTATTTAAATCTGCCTATCAAAAGCCTCCAGTCAAAGGTAGCAAGTTCAGTGTCTTCCTGCGTGAGCACCTGGAGCAGGGGGGCTATGTCAAAGTTGCTCTTAGGAGCACGACTATTAGCTGCCAGCCTGTAAAAGGGCTTCTTTATTTCCGGGGGTGGTGTGGACTGTTCCATGGTTTCTATTTCCTGTTGGGGTATCTTTCTTTTAGTTCTGCCAGCCTGGCTTTGGCCTGCTCTTCTGTCCAGGTGAAGCGCACCAGGCAGATGTCAGCGGCTTCCCTGTTTGTCATCAGTCCTGCCTCCCGCAGCTTCAGGATGTTCTCCCAAATCAGCTGCTGTACCGCCTGCACCGGCACGGCTTCAGGCTTCTGGTACTGCCGGGTATCATTGAGTTTCATCGCCTCCAGGAACTCCCTTGCCCAGGCCTCATGTGTCTCCCGCTCTGCCTCTGTAAAGGCATCGCAGTAGATCCAGGCACCGTTGCGGTATATCTTCACCTCGCGCATCTTCACGCGCCCGGCTGTCTTGTAGGTCTTGAAGCCAACGGTGTACTTTGCTCCCTGTTGACTGTTTCCGTGCTGTGTGGAGGTAGTTCCCATAGAAATTGCTTAGAGGCTGTGACGGATAGTTAAAACCCTGCCCTGAAGGATGTGCGTCAGGTCCTGCACACGCCCGCGCTCGTCCGTAGACTGCAGCGTCCGGGCTCCCTTGCTGATGGCTACCTTCACCGCGCGCTGCCTGGTGGTGTAGTCGAGGCTGCTGGCCTTGCAGATGAGCTGCCCTTCTTTGGTTTGGAATGTTGCTTTCATGCTCTTAATATTAGGTATACCCAACATTTTCCATAAATAAAAAAGGCTGCTTGAATTGCCTTTCTTTATTATACGATAAAAGCATATAGAATGTTAGGCATACCCAACATTTAAACAAAAAAATTTTACTTCTTTTTCTTTTTTCCTTTGTACTCGATGGGGTAATCGTTTAGACGCGAAGGCGGAAACTTGTCAGTATCAATATACCGTTTGGTTGCGCCGTTCAATGTCTGCTCCTCCACAACCTCCAAAGCTCCTCTTTCAATACGTCCATAAATAGCGGAATCCGACACGCCGCAGAGTTGCGCGTATTTGTACGGTGTTACGAATCGAGGGTGTGCTTTGTCTGCCATTTGATGCGGTTTACGCAAAGCTATATAATATGTTAGGTGTACACAAGATATGTGTCAGCAATTGCTATATTTGACTTATCGCTTTCTTTCCCCTTTTGTAAATTTAAATTATAATTTTAAGGCATGATTAAAGTCAAACACCCACTCCCAAAATGCAATAAGTCACAGGAGGACATGCTGGCGCAGTCTCCTGAGACAGAGCGGCGCTTCCAGGAGCTTTTCTTCAGCTATGGCAACGCTGTCTACCGCTATCACCAGGAAGCGGCAGCGCACGAGCCTACGCACCAGGATTTCGAGGAGTGGTTGGAAGGCCTACCGCAGAACGTCTCCAGGGACATGGCCGCCAAGGGATTTGAATGGTGCCGGACAGTGCTCTCCTTCACCAGGTACGTTCAGGAAAAGAATGATGTGGGGCAGGAGGAGTACGTGCGCGGCCTGATGGGAGAGGAGGAGTTTGAGGAGTACAAAGCTATGAGAGAAGAATCTGCCAAGTAATGCTCCTCATCAGTTTAATGCTGATAATGATGTTAATTAACTTCATGATATGAATAAAGAAAATTTAGCAAAGCAGATGTATTCCAGGTATAGCGACAGCTTAGAGGGGTCGCAGGTAATGCCAGATTGGGAAGAGCTCTCTGAGGCGGAAAAGATTGCATGGGTGGCTGTCGCCCAGTATGTAATAATGGATATCAATCCTTAAGGGTTGACATTCTTCATTATCGTCATGATGTTAATTAACCTCATGAGCCAAAGTAAACTATGGATGTCAGTAGATTACTTTCAGTCCTGTAACTAATCTAAGTTCTTTCTTTCCCCTTTTGTAAAAAACACTGAAGCTATAATGCTGACACAGGAAAAACGAACCATAAAGGTGCCGCAGAGGCTGGGCCTTACGCTGCGCCAAATCGGAGAAGAGCTACAGATCACCAACCAAACGATACTTGCTAATATCAAGCGCGATCCCTCGCACCGTCTCTATCTAAAAGCCTTCAAGGTTGCCCCGAAGGAATACCGTGTGTACTGGGAAGACCTGGTGGATTTCATCAACCGCAATTACGTCGGGGCTGAAATCAAATTTACTTAGTAGAATAGAACTGGTAGACTTGTGCACCAACTCCTTGATGGCCGCCTTCCCAGATTATAAGTTTACCAAAGCCTAATGCAGGAAAGCTCTGCTAAAGACGGAAGCGAATATTTAATAAATGTGATACTCATCGTAACCCTATCTAGTATAGCAAAGTTATATATTTTGCTAAATAATACAGTCCCCTCAGATCACATCCCATACATAAAGTAGTTGAAGATGAAACGTAATTGGCCAATTAGTCTTATAATCTTAATTACCCTATTTACCAGTTGTGATGAAAAATCAGACACGCCTGTGCCGGTTATAACCCCGGCGCGCATTAATACCCCACCTTCAACATTCCAGGTAGAGGTAGTAAACAGAACAAAGAACACAGCCCTTCTTGAGTGGGTAAAGGCCATCGACCCCGATAAAGATAAAGTAGCTTACTCCGTTTTTCTGGAAGGCCGAAAGATAACTACAGATCTCGACTCAACCACATATATGGTCCAGGGACTTACACCTAAAACCGAATACGCCGGATATGTGCTGGCCTACGACACGCAGAAAGATTCCACGCGTTCTGATTTCACCTTCACAACAAAAAGCCCTTACACTACCTTCAGCAAATATTACCCTGTACCTGCAAGTAAGGAATCTGTTCGCAGCAGCTTTATTATTAAGACCTTTGACCAGGGCTATGTGATTACTGGAACCACCTATAGCCGCAGTATGGACCGATGGATTATGTTTGCAACAAAGATTGATTCTTTGGGTATCCAGCAATGGAACATTGCTCCTGAGCATGACATAGCGGGGGGGAAAGTCGCAGTAACGGAGACAGAGGACAGGGGACTGATATTGGCCGCAAAAAATATTGTGTTGAAGCTTAACGCTCAAGGTGATGTACTATGGGAGAAAACATTAGAGATTAAATGTGTGATCAATGCAGTAACAGAAACCAATGACAACAGCTTGTATGCTGTTGGTGTGATTGGCCCGGACAAGTCTGCGAGCAAAGACATAAAATCTCAAGCCATCTTAGTGAAACTGGATGCTGGTGGAACTCCGCTCTGGGAAAGAAGGTACGGAACCTCAGGCTATAATACTGTAGTGGACGTTGTGCAGTCTCCTTCTGGAGGGTTCATGCTGTTATGTGAAACAGGAACTTCTGACAACATGGATTTCTGCGTGATGAACACTGACGCTAAGGGAGAGATCCGGTGGCAGCGGACGTACGGGGACAGGCGATTTGACTTCGCCGCACAGTTGAAAGCCACATCAGACGGAGGATACGTTATGGCAGGAAGCAGCTGGGGCGCATATGATTTCAGTGAGATGCGCGCCATCAAAATTGATGCTGCTGGCAATGAGCTTTGGAACAGATCTTTTAACAACGGTTTCTCCTTTCAGGCGACAGCTATTGAAGTGACCCATGACGGAGGATATGCACTTACCGGTTACACAAAAACAAATTCGAATGACACCTTTCTTGTAATCTACAAACTGGATTCAAATGGCAGTAAAACATGGGAGCATTGGTACGGCCGTGGGATGGGTGGTAGCTTTGGCAGTGACCTGGTGCAGACACCGGACAAAGGTTACATGGTGGCCGGATACTCTTCGTTTGACAGCAAAAAACCTGTATGGGTGCTAAAGCTTGACCCAGAGGGGAATTATGACGATTGATACATTATTTGCTCTATTTTGAAAAAGCGTCGCTAATGAAATTCTGCGTCAACGATTCTGATTCAACTAAAGGACAGCTGTAAAAAGATAAAATACATTTTCCTACTTAACCTCATGCGTAACGCCATCTACATCCTTCTCGCGTTTCTCCCTTTGCTAACTTCCTGTGAGAGGGAAGATCCGGAGCCTGACCAGCCGAAGTACGAAATACCGCTGAACAAGAGTATTGTCAAAGACGTCACCCCTAACAGCGTCACATTCCAGTATAAAGTCTCCGCTGTCGAAGTTTCTGAAACCGGTGTTTATGTTTTGAAGGATTCCACGGCCCTAAATCCTGTCCATATCTCCGAGAATTTAAATGCAGCGGAATACAACGCCCAACACGATTTATATTCTGTTACCGTGACCGGGTTAGAGCCATACACTTCCTACTGGTATATAGTTAAAGTCGTGGATAGAGACGGAAATGTATCTTTCACCAAAGCAACATCCTTCAAAACCGATGGTTTTAACTTAACATGGCGGGAGGGCTTTTCACGAAAAATAAAGCTCAAGGGTCCTTCCTATGAAAGCCTTCATCTAACCGCTGAATACGCAGACACGGATCTAAGCCACTACACGATAAACTACAAAGGCACTGAGCTTACGCTCCTGCGAGTCATGAAAATTGAGGCGTCAGCTAACCAATACGACTTCACCATTCAAATCCCTGCAGATGTGTCTATCGGAGCAGGTACCTTCTCTGTGCATTATAAAAATAGAAAGATTTTTGAGGATGTATTAGTGGTAGAGCAGGGAGATATATACGAAGCGGTTAAAGTAGCTAAATATGAGCATGCACACGGTGACCATGCGTTCTTTGAATATAATGACAGAGTGCACATAATCTATCTCAATGGTAGATACCGACATGATATATGGAATCCGAAAACAAACCAGTGGGAAGAGAAACCGGTACCCGATGAGGTAACCCTGCAAAGAAACATGGAAGGGCTTGAGATTAACGGCAAAATCTATTTCACTGCTCTTTCCAAAAGGGGGTTTTATGAAAGCCAAACATACATCGGCTGCCAAGAACGCATATATGCCTATGACCCAAAAGACGACTCGTGGGAGTTCTACCCTCTATATACGTCCTCCAATAGCAGTGAATCGCTCAACCCCTATGGGTCCTTTGTCTATCAAAATAAGCTGTACTGCTTTGGGCAGCGGGTAAGGTATGTAGATGGAGTTAGTCAGGAAAAACAGTTACTTCAGGTTTTCAACCCAGCTGACAAAAGTTGGGAGGTAGTGATGGAACTGCATGGAACTGCCTGGGGCTATAAAGGAATCGTCATTGATGGTAGAATATATATTGTGGCTGCGGAAGAAAAGGAACACTACTCAGCCACAGTTGAATTCAAGCACGAGCTTTCCGAATTAAATTTGGTATCAAAGACTCTGGTGAAAAAGGCTCCCTTAGTATTCAATGATGATGAAAAAGGCTCTTTGGAACCCAATCTGTTTGAATACAGGGGACACCTGTTTGTTTTCGGGGGAAAAAGCAGTGTTGGTTATTATGGAGCAGGAATTACTGATTTGTATGAATATGCTCCAGAATCTGATTCATGGACACAACTGCATGCTTTAGATACGCAACTCCCCTGTCAATCCGGTTTCTGCTATGTTATTGACAACAGTATTTATATGGGCCTTGGCTTAAACTCATCGTTGTACCGGTCCAATGATATCTACGAACTAAAGTTAAGCAATTAGTCACTCTCCAAAATGATAAATTAAGCTTACAGTCTGCTCTCTGATAAATTAGCATAATTTGGCGGAGTGCTGGACGGTGGAGCAAAGCTTGCCGGGGAGGGCTTATTGCTTAAAATGAGAATATAACTTATCCACGTTTTAACAAGTTGTTCACACAGTTGTGAACAATTATTGTTACATTTGCGTTATAGATGGAGATAATATTTAGTAATGAAGAGCTTGAAACTCTTTATGAAGGGAAGAAAGTAAAGAACAAAGAATTCATGTCGAATCCTCAGCTCATCAAGCAGTTCAAAAAGACTGTAGACAAGCTGAGGGCGGTAACACGGATAGAGCACCTGCAGCAGTTCACCAGCTTAAACTATCATAAACTCAAGGGAGACAGAATCGGGCACAGCACGGTATATGTCAACAAGCAGTACCGCATTATCTTCTCTGAAATAGCGGATGAAAACCCGCCTCATGAGATAAGGCTCCTAGCCCTTGAAGAGTTGAGCAAGCATTACGAATAGAATTCCATGAGCATGAAGATGAATATAAACGAACTTACTCCAGCGCTGGCCATACACCCAGGGGAGCATTTGTTAGACGAACTTGAGGCAAGAGAGACATCCCAGCAGGATTTTGCCTCTATGATCGGCATGAAGCGGTCACAATTAAACGAAATCATCAAAGGGAAAAGAGGAATAAATACAGAAACTGCCCTGTACATCGGCAAGGCCCTGGGCATGGAGCCGGAGATTTGGCTCAACCTACAGAAGAACTACGAGGCAGACCTGATAAAACTGGACCCTAAGGTGCAGGAAAGGCTTAACAGCGTAGAGGAATGGCAGCAGCACGTGGTACCCAACGTACCTGTTCGCTTCCTGAAGAAGCACGCACAGCTGTCAGGCGACCCCGTGATAGATCTGCCATGGGTAAAAATGCTGTACGGCGTTAAGTCTTCCAGCGGCATTGCCTCTGTAAAGTCAAAGAGCAGCTATATGTTCAGGCAGTCCACAAAGCTCAAAGTAGACCAGGCCAATGTCGCTGCGTGGGTAAAACTGGTAGAGCACAAAGCTAAGGGCCAAACTGTAGGCTCCTTTGACCGCAACAACAAAGAGGCCCTGCTACAGAAATTGAAGGAGGTTTTCTCCAACAACACCAACTGCAAGGAAGAAGCCCGCAAGGTTTTGGCTGAGGCCGGCATCAAGCTTGTCTATCAGGAAAAGCCCGAGTTTACACCTGTGGATGGTTTTACTTTCTGGAGCGTGGATAACCCTGCCATCGGCATGACGCTGCGCTACAACAAAATAGACAACTTCGCCTTTACCCTCCTTCATGAGCTGGGGCATGTGTACCTTCACTTAAGGGATTATGATGAGGAGGAGATCATCTCCTGGGAGTCAAATGATGAAGAATACAGGGGATCTGGCAGGGAGCGGGATGCGGATGCTTTCGCGCAGGACAACCTTATAGACAGGGGGATTTGGGATGCTTTTGTGAACTCCCAGACACGCTTCCCTGATGAGGCAATCAGAGGATTCGCTCAACAGGTCAATATCCACCCTGCGATAGTGAGGGGAAGGCTGTGTCACCAGTTTGACCTTTACAGGACAAAGACCACCATCGACCACAAGATACATTAAACCTAAAGCGGCCACACCAGCCGCTTTTTTATTAGGCTCCCTTTTCTATCTATAGCCACCTACTACCAGGTGGCTATTGTCTTTGCCTGTTCTCAAACACTTCTCTTCTAAAATACATGTTTATATATCTTGTTATTACTATATAATATTTAACTTGTGCTTGAACATTTCCAACTATTCAAGACAAACACTTATGTCAAACATTTTCTCTTTCAGCGGAAGAATCCGCAGGACTGAGTACGCCGTTACTCAAATCATTCTCTCATTCGTCGGAGGCATCATCTTCTTTGTATTTGGTGTTTCACTTTTTGCCGGTGAATCTGCGGCGGCCGGTGCAATTGTCTTTCTTTTTGTTGCCATGCTCTTCATAAGCTGGGTAAGTCTTGCTTCTGGCGCCAAAAGATGCCATGACCGCGGAAACTCAGGCTTCTTTCAACTTATCCCCTTTTACGGGCTGTGGATGCTGTTCGGTGATGGAGACCATGGACGCAACATTTACGGAAACGACCCTAAGGGCCGCATGAGCCAGGCTGACTTGTTTGGGACCACCGCTTCTGCTCAGGCTCCTTTAACGTACTAAGTAGACACTACTTCTCTAAAGCCACCTACTACCAGGTGGCTTTTTTACTATTCAATAATTCTCCTTTTTACCTGGTCTTTACCCCGTGCCTAATCAAAAGCTCTTCCAGCTTCTCAGTTTTCTCTCGCTCTGCCCGCAGCTTTTCTCTCACATGCTCTAGTTTCTCCTTCTCTACCTTAAGCTTTTCCTGCTCCTCCTCTAGTAGCGGCCAGCAATCTACTTTATCCTGCTCCTCTATAACTAGCATGTCCCCACTGCCTCTTAGCAGCCAGTTCAGGTCCAGGTCAGGGAAGAGCATCGCAAATTCTATCATCTTTTCCATAGGGGGCATCGCCTTGTTGTGCTCAATCATTGATATCTGCGTTTTCAGAACCCGCATTTTTCCCCCCACGTCCTCTCCTGTGAGCTTCCTGCTTTTACGGAACGCCTTGAACCTGCCGCCAAAAGTATTTATATCATCCATATATAGATTTTTTAGCTTACATAGCATAAAGTACGCCTTCACTTTCGGAAAGGGTTTGAAAGAACCCCCACCACCAAGTGGCTATTATATTTCTGCTTGGAGGGCTATTATTAGTTTTGTTATATATAGAAATTTCCTTATGATTATACCCTCTACTAAAACCGAAAACAAACTTACCCCCATGAGAAAACTTTACCTGCTGACTCTTCTGCTTACCCTTGCCCTGACATCCTGTAAGGAGGCTGAAGGCCCTGCCCCTCAGCCCGAACTTAAGTTGCCAGCTGTGACATTCAACTTCAGGTATGACCTCGTGCCATACGAAGCCGAAGAATTTGAGCTCATTGTGTCTCAGAAGGACGGCAAGGTGCTGCTTGACACGCTGATTGCCCCAAGAGTGCGCCATGAGCTTGTGGTGGAGTCCGAGGAAACCAAGTTTGACGTCACCACCATCTATCTGGACCCTACCTCTAAGAAGTACTCCATGCGGACTTATGTCCAGGTAAACCCCCACAACTGGCATGTCACAGATTACTTTGGTTTTTATACTGGAGGCGCATCAGAGGCTTGCGAAATAAAGTTTACCAACGTTCCTCCCCCGGTCGTCTCCTCCTATCATTTGTTTAAAGGAAAGAATCCCGGCGGTCAGACTTCCAACGGTTGGGACGACGAGGGAAACCTAGTAATAGGCTACAACAGGTTCCTGCCAGCTGACACGGTGTACTTGCTGATGACGCAGGTGGGCAAGTACATATTTGCCCCAGTGACATCCGAATTAACAGAGATTGACTTTTCAGAGGCAAAGCCAGTCGTAGAACACAGACTTAACGTTCCTGCCGGCATGGCCTGGCAAGGGTATAGTTTGGATGGGTACCTCAGCAAAGGAAACTATATCCATGGGCTGCTTATCGACTTCGGATTGGGTGAAGAGGTGCAGTACCCCTCAACACTCATTGAGGAGTACCTGCTGACCGTTGATTACTATGATGCGGAAGGCTGCTGGCACAAATACCACCACATCGGGGAATCTGTGCCTACGGACCTTGGCTATTTGACCGAATCTGATTTTGCCATCGCGAAGGCGGAGTTCAACGACTTCCAGATCCGGTTCAAGGAAGACATGCCGACTTCCTACTATATGGAGTGGGGCTCCGAGGAACTCAAGGTAAACTGGCGCATCTACCTTGCACCGGAGCAGACTACCTTCAAACCGCAGGACTATCTGCAAAGCCTGAGCGTCGGGTACTTGAAAGGGATGGACCTATCGGGGTTCACTCTCAAGGACCTTACCTCCTACCAAGCTGATAAGACCAAGAACTACACATTCCAGTCCTTGCATGATTACCTCAACAATCCTGAAGCTGTCTTGAAGCATGAGATGAGGCAGTACCGCACCATACAAAAGATATTCAGATAAGCATCAACGGAAAAGCCACCTACTACCAGGTGGCTTTTCCTTCTGTTGTATAGGGTAACAAGGCTACCTCACATAAACAGGTCTTATCTCCCCGTTCTTATCATAATAAAAGCGGCCCGGCTCTAACAGGTAGCCCTGTACCAATGCCTTACCAAGCGCTTTGCTTATGGTTTCTGTAACGCTGTGGCAGCCAACAGCAGCCCCCCTGAGGATTTGCTCCTCACTCATGCCTGTCATTTCTTTTAGCTTTGCCATTGAGGAGCCTTCTTGCCTTAACACTTCGTCTAGGCGCCGCTTAGCCGATTTATCAAATATGGAATTGTACATTTTAAGCTTTTGTTGGATTAGGGGCAGTGAAAGTACAAACCTAACCCTCTAGCCCTTATTTCCTAACCACTAGGTGAAAATTTAATAATGGCAGGAGTCTGTCGTTTCATTTAATGATGAAACTGAAGAAAATATGCTCCAGCTGATGGGCACAGGGTGGCGCCTGCTTTGCGCGGGCGGGATAGCCACTGTTCTGACAGCTGTGGAATGGAGAGCAGCGCAATGGAACAGATGACTGAACTGTGGCCAGCGCACCTCTCTCTGACAGATGAGCATAATTTGGCTGAGTGCTGGACGGTGGGGCAAAGCTTGCCGGGGTGGGATTGTTTGACAGGTCTGCACATATTCTACAGCATGCGCTGCTGGCGCCTAAGTGTCTCCTTCGATACAATCATTTAACTGTTCTTATAGACGTTATTGGCTACAAAAGGGAAGAGGAAGTAGGAGTAATCAGTAATGCGGCACCACGTGGAGGAAGATAGACTTACCTGACAGGCAGGGGAGTAGCGTTCTTCAAATGTTCGTACATCCTAAAAGCTGTTGCAGGCTTTAGTGGCAATCTATGTCCCGTCAATTTTGCCAGTGCCGGCTCTCCGTATTACTTTTACCTTATGCCGCTACACATTAACATAGAGGACCTGCTGCACCACCGCTCCGTGGAGTCAGACCGAATAGAGTTCAAGCAAGGGTGGAATCCAGATGCTATCTACCGGTCCATCTGCGCCTTCGCCAATGATTTCGATAACATGGGTGGGGGCTATATTATTATAGGTATAGTAGAAGAAAACGGAATAGCTAAACGACCGGTAAAAGGACTCTCTGCCACGGAAGTCGCTGAGATACAGAAAAAGATGATCGGCTTTAATAACCTCCTTCGGCCCCTGTACAGCCCAAAAGTCTTCCTGGAGGAGGTGGACGGGCAGCAGATTCTGGTTATCTGGGTGCCGGGCGGTTCAAACCGCCCCTATGAGGTGCCGGAGCAGATTACATCCAGCCAGAAAAGGTACTTTTACTACGTCCGCCGTTATGCCAACTCTGTCAAGGCGGATCAGGAGACGCAGCAGGAGCTGATTAGCCTGGCCAACCAGGTGCCTTTCGATGACCGCCCCAACACGCAGGCGAGCCTGGAGGACGTGTCCATGGTGCTGGTGCAGGACCACTTACGCAAAGTGGAGAGCAGGCTGCTCGAGTGGACAGAGCAGCGCAGCAAAGCCCAGGTGCTGGAGCAAATGCTGCTGGTGGAGGGCCCTGTAGAGCACCGCTTTCCCCGGAACGTAGCTCTCATGCTCTTCAACGAGCACCCGGAGAAGTTTTTCCCGGCCACTTGGGTGGATGTGGTGTATTTCCCGAAGGGGGAGGGGCACTCCGAGTTTACAGAATTCCCCCGGATCACCGGTCCCGTTCCTGCTATGATCCGGAAGACACTGGACCTCCTGCAAACTAACTTCCTGAAGGAGAAGGTCACCAAGCAGCAGGGCAGGGCGGAGGTTGTGCGCGTATGGAATTACCCCTACGCGGCCCTGGAGGAGGCCGTGGCCAATGCCCTTTACCACCGGGACTACCTGGTTCGGGAACAGGTGGAGATCCGGGTGACGCCCGCGTCCATTGTGCTGCTGAATTACGGCGGACCGGACCGCTCTATCCGGCAGGAAGACCTTCATAGCGGCCGCATCAGGCCCCGGCGCTACCGCAACCGCCGTTTGGGTGACTTCCTCAAGGAGCTGGACCTGACGGAAGGCAGAGCCACCGGTATTCCTACTATCAAGCGGGTGCTGGAGAGCATCGGTTCCCCTGCGCCTGCTTTTAGAACAGACGATGACCGCACCTTCTTTGAGGTAGAGATTTTCTGCCATCCGGCATTCCTGTCCGATAGCTTAGACAGTAGTGACCAAGCTAGTGACCAAGCTAGTGACCAAGCTGGTGACCAGATGAAGGAGTTGTTCACACGGTTAAGCGTGGAGCACCTGAAGGTGCTGGCTTATGCAACTAAACCGATGAAGCGCACAGAAATATTGGAACAAGGCTTGGGCATGACCAACCACACTAAAAACGTGAGACGCTACATTGATCCTTTATTGGAAGAGGGCTTGTTAGATCGCACTATCAAAGACCGGCCCAACAGCCCTTTGCAGCAATATGTAACAACAGGGAAGGGACAGGAAGTGCTTGATTATCAGTCAAAGCAGCAACCCTATTTAACATAAGGTTAATTATAAGACACATATATAGCTATAATCAACGACGGTTAATTTATAACAACCTGTGTTCTGCCTCTTTTGTTTTTTCCAAACAATTAAATACAAGCTTGTAAAATTCAGGGTGCGACTGCCATGTTTTCCCGGTAATAATTTTTCCGTCCTGAACGGCCTGTTCCGCGGTCACATAAATCCCACCGCATGATTCAACTTCAAATTTTACATGCTCATAACAAGCGATTTTTCGTCCATCTACCAGGCCAGCGGTTACCAATATCTGAACGCCATGGCAAATAGCAAAAATATATTTGTCGCTGTTATAAAACGCTTTAACAATGTTTATTACCCGTTGATCATTGCGTAAAAATTCGGGTGCCCTGCCGCCAGGAATAAGAAGGGAATGGTAGTCACCAGGATTTACATCATCAAACGCAAGGTCAGATTCTATAAGGTAACCGGGACGTTCTATATAGGTATCCCAACCCGGTTCAAAATCGTGCATCACCAGGTTCATTCGCTTTACGGCAGGTGCTGCAATTACAGGTTGGTATCCGGCCTCCAACAGGCGGTGCGATGCATACAAAATTTCAAAACTTTCACCTGCATCACCGGTTATAATAAGAATCTTTCTACTGTAATTCATAAAACTGATTTAGGATAATAAATATAATAATTTACATGCTAATATAAGGCTCTCGCCTCTGACTGCAAAGCCCCCAAGTACATCGCTGTATCAAAGTCAAAAGCCGCGCTGCAGGCCGAACCAGTGGGACAGGTTCACAGAGGGCCGCTGCTCATAGAAGGTAAAGTCTCCTGCTGCCGGTACTCGTGTAAACAGCGGCGGAGGTCGTCGGCCGAAGATGCCGTTTTACAAAATGTTAGCGGTTCAGTCTTGTTTCCTCAATTTGCGTTTAATCAAAAATGCCATTATTTCCTGTCAATATAAGTGGCTCACCATCGGTTACAACAATTGTATGTTCGTGTTGAGCCATATAACCTCCCTTATTTCCAATCAATGTCCATCCATCATTCAACTCTTTAGTATAAGTTGATGTGGTTGAAATAAATGTTTCGATAGCGACTACTGAATTCTTCTTGAATCTTCTTTGGTCAAATCTGTTCCTGAAATTAAGTAATTCATCAGGTTGTTCATGCAGACTTCTGCCAATTCCGTGACCGCCAAGATTTTTGATTACTCTGTCACCTCTCTTTTTAGCTTCTGTTTCTATTAAATTACCGATTTCTGATATTCTCACACCTCCTTTGATATTATTAATGGCCTTTCGCAGTATCTCTTTTGATGCGTCAACCAATTTTTGATGATGGTTAATGTCATTGCCAATAACAAACGAACTTCCATTGTCGGCCCAAAAACCATCAAGTTCGGCAGAAACATCAATGTTTATCAAATCACCCTCTTTTAAAACCCGCTTATTTGACGGAATGCCGTGGCAAAATTCATTGTCAACACTTATACAGGTGCAACCCGGGAAACCATAAGTAAGATGGGGTGCTGATTGCGCGCCAAATTCAGAAAGAAGTCTTGCTCCATAATCATCCAGTTCTTTCGTCGTCATTCCGGGTTGAGCATAATTCCTCATTTCGTTTAGGGCATATGCAACCGCTTCGCTTACCCTTTGCATTCCTACTAATTCATATTCTTTTGTTATTGACATATCACCTTGTTCTTTATCATAATTTTTTTTGCCTGACGGCCGCTTGCATGCGGAGCCTGAAGCGTAGCGAAGGTTGAGCATGCATTGTGTTGGCAAACGTGATTCTTATTTTATCAGCTTAAAGTAGGTAATGAAGTTAATTGAGTAATAGACTAAAAACATTGCAACTCCTAATCCTATACTTTCAATTACATCTTTGATTCCTAAGCGCATATCGCCAAAAAATATTCCGAAAAAAAGTCCTGTTGAGAGACTAAACACAAGCCAAGTATAAACAAGATTCTGCTTATTTAAACTGCCCTGTTTTGTCAGGTAACTGAAAACAGGCTTTACCAGAATAAATTGTATTGAAGCGAAAGCTGCAAAAAACAGAATAAGGAGAACAATGTCTGAAATCATGAATTCAGCAAGTTCTTTCAATTCTTCATCATAGCTTTCATTCCTAACTCTGTGAATAAAACTTTCAAGTTTCAATAGCCCGTAAATCACAAGCGTGCCGACTATACAGGCAAGTATATGTGAGATAATCTTACTTTTCATGCTTTACATCTTTGCCAACGTGTTTGGCTAAGGCACGCCTTCAGGTGTGGTTTAGGTTTTGTTGTGTGAAGAGTTTTACCATTTATTAGAGTTGACAATTATTGTTCTGCCGTCATCCATAAATAGTATTTCAAAACTCTTGA
>NZ_QRGR01000053.1 GCF_003367245.1 Pontibacter diazotrophicus
TGAGTAAAGCTGCTATCATTTAGTTTTGATTCTAAGGGCTTTTGCTTGCATTGACTTAACAGAAGCATACAAAGCAAGATGGGTATCTTTTTCATTGATAATCTAAAATACGCTCTAACGTACTTGGCTTTACGGTGGCACAGCTACCGTAAAGCTGTGGTTGTGTGTTGTTAATTCTTCTTTTTCAGGAATTCTATTGCTGCTTTCAAAACCGGGTCTTTGTTTTCCATATAATCAGCCAGGCTCTTTCTGACTGTAATATCCGGCTGAATGCCATAGCCAACAAATTCGCGACCGTCAGGATAGGTGTCTTTTTTAGTACAAATTCTGCCGGTGCCCCCATTCGGCAAGTCGAGATACATAGGCTGTCCGGTGCTTCCGTATGTCGGCTCTCCAATTCTTGTTATATGTTTTTGCTTATCGGCATAAATCAAAAAGTCCTCGGCCGCCGAGGCTGTATTATTACCGATCAAAATGGCGGTCGGGACTACTATTCTGCTAGTTTTGAGAAGTGCTATATCGTTTGCGCTCGTTGTGTCAGGGCTATAGGGGAAATCGTAATAGTATTCGTCTCGGTAGGTTAGATAAGCCTGTCTCTCCCAAGCGCTACCCGCCGCGTCCTGCTCGGTTGTAAATTTCCCCCAGGCCTTAAACACTGGTATGTGTAATCTACTCTGCGCTTTTGAGCCATACAAAATGGTGTCGTTCGTCAGGTGCTTAAAAATCTCTTTCCCAATGTTTGTACTTCCGCCTCCGTTACTCCTTAGATCGATGATTAGTTTTTTTGCCTTCAATAACTCCGGGGCTTTTTCTCTGAATCGCATGGAGACTTCCCAATCTGAAAAAGAGTTCAAAGCAACATATGCGATGTTTTTATCAATCCATTTGAACTCGAAGAGCTCCTTGTTTAGATCCGGAAACACTTCTTTTTCCTTGGATTTGGCATGGGTTAGCTTCAATGGTCTGATTTTACCATTCGGCAGGCGCACTTCAAGGTCGTAAGCCGTTCCTACATAGCCTTCCAGCATCCTTTCAACCCCCTGATTCAGCCTTATAAAATCCGTTGAAGAAGAAATATAAGGAAGAACATTCTCCTCAATGTATTTCTTTGTCTCTACCCCGTTTACTTTCAGAATTTCAGTACCTATTGGTAATTCATCCTTTTTACTCTGGTTTATCCTTGTAATAATGGCTCTCCCCTCAATGTTAGACAGGAAAACATTATAATCTCCAAAATCTGTTGTCAAAACATTGTCTTGAATTTCCCTTGGAAACCAGACATTCGTATGGCCATCTTTTAAAAAGGCGCAGAACCGTTGCAACAGCCTGTAATACTCATAGTCATTCTCTGTCTCTTGAACTTTGAGAATAAGGCTTCGATACATTTTGTCAAAATCCTCTCTGTTCACCCTGTCCATATATACAAAATTGTAATTTGCTTCCTGCCAAAATTTGGAAAGGCCGTAGACCTTCTCTTCTTTTGATATTTTGTTTGAAACTTGGCCGTAAGCTAGATTGGAGAGAATAACCAGTAATAGGACGATTGTTTTTTTCATTAGAAGATGTTTATAATTTCACACAACTATGGTATAAGCGGAAGTCTATTCGGCTTATCTGTCTATTTCGACCGATAACCGTAAGCGGACTGCCGAATATACTATATATCCGGATCAATATAAAGAGACCTTCAGACAATTCCCGCACCCCCTGAAAGTACCAAAAACATACCCTTCGATTCCAGCCCCTGGAGGCGGCTTGCGGTATAACTACTGTTATGTTTAGTAGGGCACTATACTATTTAAGATGCAATCTGAGAGCCATCATTCTATGCCTATTCAAGATACTGTGAAGCTTGGTAGAAAGGCAGCTCCTATATCACGTGCGAGAGGCCTGGAAGTGAAAACCGTACCACTCTTATTCCATTACTATTCTGAAAGAGCTTTTGAAGAGGAGTTTCCACATTTAAGAATTAAACAGCTTGAAACCTGATGTTACAAACCATGTCAAGTTCGCAATTTACTTCTTATATAATGTCATTGCCTGAGCAGATAAGCTATACAAAAGGGGAAGGGTAACTGAATAATGGATGTTACAGTACATAGGCTGAACACCTTGTGTTATGGGGTTAGTAAGAGCATTTTCGCATTACCGATACTTTCCAGACTATAAAAACTTAAAGGCTTCGTCTCCCTCTTTGTCCCCAGTTGATCATGAGGGGGGCATATTTAACAAGACTTAATTTAGTAAACCTGCATAGATTATCTTAAGAGCCTTCCATCTTGGGAGGCTTTTTCGTGCCTAAGCCTCGGTGACCCTAATAAAAAGCACTTAATCACCATCGGGTGTTAAGCTGCTCATGAAGTGACTCCTCTTTCTTTCCCCTTTTGTTACACTGAAAAGCGGCCCCCGCTGCTTCCGTTCGGGCATTCCCGCTCCTGAAAACAGTGGACTGAAGAGGTATACCTTTCCCTTGCCCAAGCTGCAGCTCTCTTGCTGCTACGTGTTGCTTTTATACTGATGGTGAACCGTTGGATGCTATAGGACTTAGCGAGCATCAGACAGGCAGCCAAAAGAAAAGGGTAGCCATCGACTACCCTATCATGCAGACAAACAATCTAAACTAACATGTGGCATTGGCTAAGAGCCAGTAACCGGGCATAAAGGTAGCAGCAGTAACTTCATATTTAGCAAATTAGTGCAACTATATTTTTATAAATCCTGTCATTTACTTGCTATAGTACAACTACTGTATGAAGTAGCGGTAAAGAAGATGGGGCTTCTTCAGAACTCCGGTGAAAAGGTACGGGCCATTAGACGAGTTGGAGCTCCCTGGCTCTCTTCAGGTACATGTTGATGGTGGCGGTCCTGAACATCTTTCCCCTGATAGTTTTCAGGTTGATGCTGTTGAGATGGCTGGCGATTGGGATACATTCCTCGATCTAGGTGAAACCACCTGCAACTGCTACGTATATGGTACAAGCGAAAAGTATGAAAGAAGGAAGGCAGGTTAACTTCTCCGACCACAGGTTAATTGAACAACCATTATCCATTGCTATCGGTTGAGAATATTACGTGCGATGAGGGGTTTATTGAATAGCCGCTCTTGAAATAAGCTGGCTTTTTCGACAACTCAACAACCCCCTAAAATTGCCGCTAATGAAATAGTTAGGCAATTTTAAGAGCGCACTGCTTTACTTTGCCTGGTCAAAAGTTTTGAGTTACTCCTGAAATGACACAACAACAGTAGCATAGCAAACGGTACAAGGACTTCGTATACTCAAGAGCTGACCACAGTATATTAGCAGTGGCTTAGCTGAGTGTAAGTCAAGGATAAACAATACCTGACTAACTATGAAAACAAATTAGGTGGATGAGGAAGTTTCTTTTATTTTTTGTACTGCTGTTAACAAGTCATGTAGCTTTTCCGCAACTGCACTACATTAAAGGTAGGGTAGTAGAGAAAGAAGTCGGGGCCCTGCCTTCAGCCTCTGTTTTCCTGCTGCAATCTACTGACTCAGCAGTAGTGCAGTATACCACTACCACCACGGAAGGCAATTTTCTCCTTGAAGATATCAGGGAAGGCAGCTACATCTTTAAAGTATCTTTTCTGGGCTATTCCCCTTTTTATTTAAACCTCACCATGTCTCCTCCCTCTGATACCCTCGACCTGGGTACTATTGCGCTCAAGCCTGTGGCAAGTGAATTACAAGAGGTAGAAGTAACAGGTATAAAAGCTCCTGTTACGGTAAAGGAGGACACTGTGTAATATAATGCTGGCTCGTATACCACCCGCCCGAATGCGAATGTAGAACAACTGCTGAAAAAGTTACCTGGGTTGGATGTGCAAAGCGACGGCAATATCAGCGTGCAGGGCGAACGTGTTACCCGGATATTTGTAGATGGGAAAGAATTCTTTGGGAGGGATTTGAAAACGGCCACAAAGAATTTGCCCGCCGATGCCATCGAAAATGTGCAGGTAATCGATGAACAATCACAGGAAGCCAGGTTTTCCGGTATAGATGACGGGCGCCGTCAGAAGGTGATTAACCTGACGTTGAAGGAAGGTCGGCGCAATACAGGTTTTGGAAAAGCAACGGCTGGTACGCTACATGACGCAGGGAAACTACAATCTTCTTGATGAGGGAAATATGTTATCGGTGTTTGGAACAAGTAATAACATAAACAACACAGATCTTTCTTCGGGTGGCTCAGACGCTGCAAAAACCGGAGCCAGCGCCTCCAGAAGCCCGGGCCAGAACGGTCTGGTGAACGCTCACACGGGGGGGCAAATGTTTTCAGGCAACTTACACCTAAAACCAGCCTGACAGGAAGCTATTTATTTAATCACACCGATGCCACTATTCTAAGCAATCTGATAAGGCAGAATTTTCTGCCGGAAGGTACTGCCTTGTATTACGAGGAGAGTCGGAATGAGAACAGGAACAGCCTCCACAATGCCACGGCAGGTGTAGAGCATAAAGATTCTATCAATACTGTCAGACTAAATGCCAATTTTGGTTATTCGGGGGCTCGTAATGCCAGCAGCAGCAGCAGGCAATCCTTCTCAGTGGCAGACTCGCTTGTATATGAAGGGGGAGAGACTCAAGGTATGTAAAGCAGGTTTATGAGAAAGTAAGGCCATCAAGTGCATTTAAGAACTTTCCGCCCAAGCCTCCACCTTAAAGTGTCTGTCAGCCAAATAAGCGTTATATGTTTGGTAGAATAAACAATAAAGTACCCAAAATTAATCAGCAAATAAATCCTAGTGCATCTACAGAGAGCCGTTTGTTGGCCAGGGGCTTTGCAAAGATGTGCTTGCTTACCCACGGCTCCCTGCCTCTTATGCAGCACTACGTGCGCTCTTTTCGCACTCCCGTGCTCAAGAGTGTTCGTCAGTTCAGGTGTTTGCAGGCCCGCTTCCTTCACTGCATACCTCACGGTAAACCAGCTTGCGGCTTGCTAATCGGCTTCACCAACTTGCCGATAAGGGATATGCACCCTCTGGATAATCTGAGTATATTTCTTTTGAAATATAACTCGTGCCATGCTGGGCACACACAAAGTGCATAATTTAGGCTGCGGCTTCACCTCACCCACATTATGCACAAGTAACGTGAGCTTGCTCTGCAGGCAGTCCTGGTAAACATAACCTTCGTTATAGAACAAGGAAAGGCTCCCCGTGATGAGGAGCCTTCCTTGTTTGTAGCCGATAAGCCGCTTTATGTTAGATGGAAGGGTAACGTGAGTATAAAAAGCGGGCAGCGGATTTAAAAGCAGTTAAGTACCCCCCCGAAACCGCAGCCAGCGAAAGAACTTAATCCTCCGCTACCACTAAACCCGCTGCTCTTTTTTATATATTGTTAGGTGCTGACGCTTGTTTCTCACTTATAATGTTTGTCAATGGTATTATCATTTAATTCGCTGAATTTTCTTTTATATCAGTCGAAATGAGTTTATTGGGTAATGCTTTTTCGAACATCTTCTTATCCTGGTTTACAATAATTGATACCGACTTTTGAAAAATCAGGGAGTTAGGAACGGTTATAGTCTCGCCATCTTTTGTTTTTAGATGAACAAAGAAATAAGTCAACTCTGCAACTTCTCCTTCCATTGGGTAGTCTTTATCCAAAATCTTTATAGTGTCTCCTAACCTCATAGGGTGAGTGAAGAAAAGAATAAGGCTCGATGTGATATTGGATAGCAATGACCATTGAGCAAAAAAAGCTATACCTAAAACTGTCAGTATTGTACTTGCAAATACAGCAATTTCTTTTTGTTCTAAACCCCAAATACCAGCAAGTAAAACAACCACAGCAATTGAAATAAAAAGATGAGTTACTTTGATGATCATCTTTCTTCTGGCTCTATGGAGTTGTGCTTTTTTTAAAGTATTATCAATTATATTTTTCGTAATATAAAAGGCAATTGCGTACAGAAACAAGGTTACCAATGTTTCTAATATCTGTATTTTTAACTCGTTCATGTTTTTTCTTCTCTGACACTAATTCTTGTTTTGGTTAATGTGCCGTCTTTCGTCGCTTGCACCTAACGATCTAAGCCAGAAGACGCTGAAGCTTGTAAGACCTGATTCGGTGTCTTTTAGGTGGTGTTGGCCGGGGTTGTTTTTTCCTTTTTCTCCCGGATTAATGCGCGTAATTTCTTTTAAAAAAAAAGGAAAAGCAACCCGTATGGTTGGGAAGTTTTACTCCTGTCAAAAACCCCTCTAAGCGGCGCTTTAGCCGGAGGCGATGACGTTAATACAGGTATATATTAGCGACGTTGCCGAAGGCGTCAGGCTCCGGGGCCGGCCGACAAAAAAAGAAAGACTACCTAATCAATGGCCTCTCTATTGCAGGCAAGGCTGTTTCTCTTATAACTGGTGCTATGGTAAGCAATATGGTGTTTACAGCTTCTGCTTGCTCAAGATTTTATTGTGCATTATTGTCGTTATAAAACAGTGAAGGCTCCTGGTAATCAGGAGCCTTCACTGTTGATCGCTTATAAGCCGCTTTGTTATAAATCGGCAAGAGGAATAAAAGAGACTTAAGCTACTCTCATTTTACCTTTCCACCATTGGAGAAGTTCCTTTACAGGGATCTATGCTTCAGGCTACTTGCCTGCTATCTGCTTTGTGACGTCTTCCTTTGGCTTGTTCTCAACCGGCTTTCCAGTGAGCTTGGTTAGTACCCACTCCCCCACTCTCTCCCCCTGCTTGGTCCCTTCCAGGGCACCGTCCAGGTAGTGAATCCCGCCGTACACCCGGCTCATGGAGGTCTCCATATAAGCGTCTTCAATGGATTTGAAGGAACGGACCCCGTGGCCGAACTCATACTCTGTCGAGTCGGTGAAGGCCACGTTTTCACCTAGCAGGTGCGTGAGCACTGTTCCGGCAGAGGCGGATATGGCGCTGTGGCCGCTCACGTACTCGGGGAAAGGCGGCGTCTCCAGGTAAGGCTCCCACCCCTCGCCCAAGAGTTTGTTGATGACGGTGATGGGGCGCACGCGGTTGGAGCGGTACTTCTCTTCCCAGCAGGCGATGAAGGCCTCGTGCATGGCGATGGAGGAGAAGGTATAGGCTTGGAGCGACTGCATCATGTCCAGCTTCTGGTTGCGGGCAATGGTGCTGACGATAGCTTGCCAATGCCCCGGCGGCGTCATCTTCTTGCTCAGGTAAGAAAGGTGCCCTTTGATGTTGGAGACGGTGGCGTTGTCATCCCAGAAGTAGGCGATCGCCTTCTGCTCCGGGGTGGCGTTCTTGCCGTAGTCATAGACCTGGTCCAGCATCTTCCGGAACTCGCTGCCGGGCGTCAGGTCATAGGGAGCCGGAGGCGCAGGCGTGAATTGGGTGCAGGAGTCGAGGGTGAAGGCGCGGATCTCGTTCCACTTTGGTTCGCAGGCTTCCGCATACGTTGGCGGTGTGGGCTCCCATTCTCCCTCTGAGTACGTGAGTACGTGCCGGTAGCCGCGCGTGTACTTGTAGTTGTCTTTCTCTGCGTAGTCCAGCACGTGTCTGGCCACCAGCTCTCCGTAGGCTACCGAGCGGTCATACACATCCTGGGGGATATCCATCGCCTCATACTTTTGGTTAAGCTCCACCTCATACTCGTCCCACATGTCAACAGAGAAGGTAAGGGCTTTGCTCACGGCGATAAAGGCCTTGACGCTTGCCAGTGGGTAGCAGTACTCGCCACCCTCCTCAGGAGCGGGCACCGGTGAGAACTCCCGGATTCTGCCGGCAAGAGTGGGGTACTCAGTCTCCGCGGGGCGCATGGCCTCATAGGCGGCAAGGTTAGCATACGAATATATCCGGCTGGCCACCGGCGGCTTGAAAATGTCGCGGATGATGACGGTGGTGAGCTGCTTTGACGTCTGGTGCAGCAGGTTCGGGTCAGCTGCCCTGCTGTTGTACTCCTCTGGTGATGTCCTGGTGCAGCCTGTGGCGCTGAAGAGGCCTGCGAAGAGGACTAAAAGTGCAAGGCCTTTTGCTTTGGAAAGAGTGAGCATATAGAACGTGTATAATAAGCGATAGAAAATATCTAATACTGTGGTTACTGAAGGAACCTTTCTGTTACCGTAAAAAATTCCCTTTCGGCAGTACCCAGTGTTTAAAAGCTTGGGCTCTGTTATAGATAAAAGTTGATACTGTCGTTATTTATGCGTATCTTTGTATAAATCAAAGGGATATATGGCAAAGTCAAAGGTAGACATTCTGAAAGAGATTCAGAAGTTGGGCAGCAGGGAATTAAAGCAGCTTTCCAAGAACATCATCGAGATTTTAGCCAAGGCTTCCGAGAAGCACAATCAAGTAGCCGAGCAGCTAAACGAGGGCGTGGAGCGTGGTTGCCCCGCTTGCGGCTCTGTCTCTGTCGTGCGGTACGGCTACCTGCAAAACCGTACAAGGTTCCAGTGCAAGGACTGCAAGAAGACCTTCACCGACTTAACTGGAACAGCCATATCCTACATCAAGAAGAAGCACCTGTGGGAGCAGTACATTACCCTGATGGTGGAAGGCAACTCCCTGCGTGAGATAGCCTCTAAAATGGACATCTCCTTGAAGACCGCTTTCGACTGGCGACACAAGATACTCACCGCTTTCGAAGAACTGAGCAAAGCCAAGTTTAACGGCATCGTGGAGGTTGACGATGTTTGGTTCCTCAAAAGCGATAAAGGCAGAAAGGGGTTGACCAAGCCAAGGAAGCGTGGCGGCACGAACAGGCGTGGCGATAACAACGACCAAGCGAAGGTGCTGTTCTCTGTTGACAGGTCTAAGAACATCGACCTTACCGTTGCCTGTATGGGCAGGTTGAAGCGCAAGGATTTGGACAAAATCCTGCGGAACAGGGTTAGTGCCGACACCAATATCATCTGCTCTGACAAGCACCCCTCCATCAAATCGTTTGCCAAGACACACGGCTTCACGCACTACCGCATACACGCTTCTAAGAAGTAGTACTTAGTCGGGAAGATATACCATGTAAACAACCTGAACAACCTTGCGAAACGGTTCAAGGACTACATCAAAAAGTTCAACGGTGTAGCCACGAAGTATCTGCAAAGCTACCTGAACCTGTTCAGGTTCATGGAACTCTTCAAGAAGCAAAAAGGCATGGTAAGTGAACTATACCATGCCTCTCTTTCTGATAAACTGTCTTTGGGTAGGTACTCTAACATCGAAGGACGCTACCAATCACTAATTTCTTAGTTGGATTGGTCATGAAGTAGCTGCTTCAAGTACTTAAAACTGTACCCCTATTTTGATAGGAACTAAAGAAGATTTTTGAGTCAGTAAAATTCCCGATTGCACATAGACTCCCCACCTTTCAGTAATCTTATATTTTAACCCTGCTCCCAGTTCAACCAGTGCCGTTCCTGTTCTATCTCCGTACTGATTCCAAATATTGCTGTATCCTACTTTAGTATTCAGCAGAGGACTTACCTTTGTTTTTAGCGGTGTGTACTCAAAATCAGAAAATATGGAGATGCCGCTTTTATTTAAGATATTCAAATACCCTATTCCAACACCTGCCGTAAAATTTTCTTTGAACTTGATACTGTTTACCAAATTTACATCTAACCCGTTGTAGTCACCTTTTATATAATCAACTATCCACTCCGATTCCTGAGTGGTATTTTGGAACTTCAAGTAACCAAGTTCAACCTTACCTGAATAACTTACCTGAGCGAACCCTGTTGAGAGGGATGCAGCTATTAACAATGAAGTGAGGATTAAACTTTTCATCTTTTCAATCGAAAATTAGGGTTAATAAAAATGCCAAATATGATAACTGTATATGGATAAACATATACAGAAAAGGAGTATATACGGAGGTTTGAATACTTAGTTCATACGTATACAAAGTAGTTATCAACTGTTAGTTATAACAGAGCCAAAGCTTACAATATAGGCCTCCCTTTTTTTAGATTCAACTGTCGAAACGTTCCAGCGCTGTTCTTTGAGGCTGTGGCTACCCTGTGAAAGTAAAACAAAACATCTCCTGAAACAGGTGTCTCAGAAGGGGAAATGCCGGTTCACCTATAACACATTTTATGGTAAGTACGAAGACTGTTGGTTGTAAAAGCATCTCAAGAAAACCTATATTTTCTGGGATGCAATTCTGCTGTTTACGAACCAGATACTGCCTTTCTGCCACGGCACAAGTTTCATGTTCGTGATGCAATACAGAAACATGGAAGCAGTGTAAGTACCAGGACTTTACTATATGAAATCCTGGTGTTTGATTTCTATAAATCTAAATCAGGGTAAACATCCTTCCAGCTCCTGTTCTCGTTGCGTAACAGGCTCGTCAGAACCTTTCTCCTATCAGAAAGGTCGGGGTTCTCTGAAAAGCCTTCCTGCAGGACACTCTCCGGCAACTGCAGTTCATACCAATCGACAGCCGGTTTCTCGCCTGCTTTAGTCCCAAAACGACTTTCTAAATGTTTTAATAGCAGGGTAATCGAGCCACGGAGTGATTGCAGCTCCTCATGCAGAGCATCAAACTTGCTGCTGTGAAGCATGATGCTCAGCGCCTCATCCAACCTTGTCAGGTTGATGCTCAGTGAAACGGCATTATCAGTGCTGTGGTAAAAGTGGAGCACAGGATAGGCCTGGTACAGGACAGAGTGCTGGTGTACCATCTGCTGTAAGTTTGAGATTTGCTGATAGCCAAAAGACATATCCACCTCCAGCAGGCGCTTTACGATCTCAGCCGGTGTTCCTCCCAAGCTCCTGATGGACAAGGCAAGGGAACGCTTCTGTACCACTGCAGAGGAGATGGACAGCAGGTAGGTCATAGAAGTGGAAAAGAAAACAAAACCGAAAAAAGAAAAGACACTGGTCAGTATCTCAAAAGATGGTGTTTTAGGCTGGTAATTCCCTACTCCAAGTGTGGACAAAACATAGCCCGTAAAGTAAATGCGTTCCACCGCAGAGGCTTGCCTCCCGCTGTTGTTTACGATTGCCTCCGGGTTAGAGGAATAGACCAGAAACAGCCCCAGCCATATAAGCAGCACCCACATGGACAGCACCGCCAGGTTAACCGCCAAACCGGATATGCTGTACACTTTCCTGCTAAATTTTCTTTCCAGATACAGTATCAGTTTATGCGTGATAGTCGCACATGGTTTGCTTAAGTATCCTGCTCCGCTACCGGAAAGAGTAGTGTAAAAGAAATCACAGAACGCCAGGGCCAATATGGCGATGCCTGCGAGCAGAGAAATAACTTCTTCCATTTTATAGGATCTGATTCAGAGGTGATGATAGATTAAGACGACTGAAGAAATGCAAACATTTCTATTTAACCAAAGCAACTGCTTTGTGTCTGAGCCGATTGCAGAAGTGCAGGCATCTCCTGCGCATCTTTTTGCTTTGCCCTATCTCACCCAACACCACTGATGTTACTACGACAATGGCTCCCACTGTTTGCCAGAGGGTAAAGGTTTCACCCAGAACAAACAAACCAAGAGCGGATGCTACCAGCGGGGACAGCAGTATCAGGAAAGAGGTGATGTTGGGGCTAAGCCTGATAATGCCGCGGTACCAGAAAAAATATGCCACACCTGTTGCGATAAAACTGAGGTAGGCATAACCGAGGCTGCTCTCCAGCGTGAACACCGGAATTTGCTCCTCGAACAGCAGCGCTATTGGTAATAGCAAAAGCCCGCCGCTCAGGAACACCCACCCCAGAAAGACAGGAAGCTTTACCGGAATCCCCCATTTCTTTATCAGCACTCCGGCCAGAGAGAATGCTAAAGTTGCTCCTACTGTGGCTATGATGCCTGTAGTGTCCAGTCTGTTGCCAGAGGTTGAAACCAGTAGCCCAACGCCTATAAATCCCAATACTCCGGCACCAAGCGAAAGCATGTGCGCCTTCTCGCGGAGCATTACCCGGCTAAGCAGAATCACCATAACAGGCTGCAGGACAAAGATGGTGGAGGCCACGCTTCCCGGGAGCCTGGTCGCGCCGATAAAGAACGCCCCAAAAGCGAGTGTCACGCTGACTGCCCCAAGCGCAATGCTTTTAAGCCACCAGGCCCCACTCGGCAGTTGCCTGTAATATAGGAAGAGCAAAAGCCCCACGGGCAGGGCCCGCATGGTAGCGATAAAAAGAGGGTTGTTCTGTGGAAGTACTTCTGTGGACAGGATATATAAGGTGCCCCAAATGGCCGGGGCCATGGCCGTCTTTGGCAATTCATTGGTACGCATACCGGTTGCATACGAATAAATGTAGCTACATGTTTTCAGGCATCACCGCTGATTACACAACGCAGCGAAACAGCACAACTACGGGTACTAAGAAGAAGATGGACAGCAGCACATTGCAGCCTTCACTCTGCTGTACCGACAGCCGTTGAGCCTGCACTGCTTAATTGTTATAGCTGTGTCATCTTCTCTAATAAGGCGTGACAAAACATGGCGTGATTAAAACCGTATAAATGTAAAGTTGCACATTAGAATGTTCGACTTCATAGACAGTAAAAGCCGCTAATTCCCATGGCGGCTTTTACTGTTTCACAGTATCTGCTTAATATACAGTTTCATCAGCTCCCCTTGGTGATGCACAGCGCTGCTGTACAAGTTCTTCTTCAGGAGGAGGTCTCGTCAGTGCAGACAATTGATTTTATTGCCTGGATCCTTCGTCTGCCACATGGTCAGCGTGAAAGTCGCCGCTATGCTCCAGAGGTTTATCTGTCTTGTCCTGCTATAGTTTGACAGCTTTTAGTACATCTTCAAATTGTTTTGCGATATTAAAAGGCCAGTTCAAAGAGCCCTAAGCCTGAGAGAGCACTAATGTATCACGACTGTTGTTGTGTCTACTTCTTCGGCTACTTCCTCATTGTACTCTTGAATTTCCTGCTCAAGCTCTCTTTGTTCCTCAGCCACATCCTCAACTTCCTCAGCTACATCCTCTGCCTCTGTAGCGGGTGAACTGCATGATGCAAACGCAAAGAGGCTGGCAGCGCACATGACGTAAAACAATCTGTTCATACTTTCTGATTAAATAAAACATGAATCAAATAATTGTTATATATATGCCTACAGACGCTCTTCCGCTTATAGACATGACCCGTAGCTTAAGGTATTCAAGTGTTTAAAATTTGTTCCTGACAGTTCTAAACAGCAGCGATACCGGCCACCACTAACCCTATGAACAGGACTAGCATTGCCCAAAAGAATATTCCAACGGCTGCCGCTCCTTCTTCATCTGCCGGCTCGGCTACTGGTTCAGTACGACCGTCTACAGGTTCCGTTTGTGCCATCTCTGCATCTGTTGTATCAACATAGGCAGTTCTTCTGTACCCCGTCCTTGTCGTTGTTGGAGTAGCTGCTGCAAGTAACAGGGCGAACAGCAAACCAAAAAAGAACAAGGGGAACCAGGCGATGCCCCACCAAACCGGCCCCACTGGCCTTGCCCACACAGCTGCAATAAGCACCCCGAACAAAATCACGAGTGCTATTGTCCAGAAGCTCCCCCATGGGCCTCTACTTTTAAAACCGTAATAAAAGATTCCTGCAATTACTAATGCAATAACAATGGCTCCTACTACTTCTCCTGTTGACATAAGCTTTATATTTTTAAATTAAAAAATGGATTTATAGTCTTTCTATTCCGTGGTAGTGCGTAAACAGCACGTACATAGCAGAAAAGCCACATATGTTCTGACTATACGTTCTTTTTCAAGAGAGAGGAGTGCTGTTTTATTGGAATGGTTATATAATTGGGCAAAATAAGTAATACTACAGACCGTCTCCCTGGAGTGCATGTTTTTACTATCATGCCTTCGTATTTATACTTATTTCATTCCGGAAGCTGATATATGATACTGTGTTCAGTAGTCACAGATTTTAAATAGTATTAAATCTTGTCTGGTTATAAAAATTAACGATCTTTCTTCCCCATACGCTTAAAAG
This sequence comes from Pontibacter diazotrophicus, assembly GCF_003367245.1. Lineage (GTDB taxonomy): Bacteria > Bacteroidota > Bacteroidia > Cytophagales > Hymenobacteraceae > Pontibacter > Pontibacter diazotrophicus. The sequence goes on from NZ_QRGR01000053.1 coordinate 13,913, forward strand.
GTAAATACTAGTATATCGGCACCCTGTTCTGAGAGAACATAAAATTGTTTACATAGATGTAATGTGTTGAGGTTTGGTAGCTTTAAAAGCCCAGCTTTATGCAATTTATTAGTTAGATAAAACAGCAGTTGATCAGAACTGCACATGCATGCCCCCGCCCTCGGTGAACTTGCCATGTACCCAGTATACCAAGTTCACTGAAAGTATACCTATTCCGCCTCCCGCCAACACATCGGGTGGCAGAATAAATCAAGTGATAGGGACAGGGCTTGGGTTGTTCCTCTCCTATGATATTGTGCCCATTAGACACGGGGGCGAACTAGCTGTAACCGTTGTAGAAGAAAAATAGACTGAATTCACCATTTCGCTTCCTTATATGCCTGTTGCCGAAAGGTAACCCGCAGCTATAACCGCTCCTCCCCCACCTCTAACTATTGTTCCATAGGCACTGCATTTCCTGGAATAAATAAATTACATATCCTATTATAGGGCTATGAGTATCAGTCCGCACAAAATAACCAGGATACCTATCAGCCTTGTCTTGAAGTATTCTTTTTCATTCAGAAAGAAGAAAGCGAAAAGGATGATGATCAAGGCACTGGACCTTTTGATGGCAATGACATAGGCTACCAGGATAAGCTGGATAGCGAACAACTGGCTCAGGACACTTAGCGTTCTGAACAAACCAACCCCAAACAGAGGTCCGGCCCTCTGTTTCAGCTGGGTTAGCGGACTTTTCGATTTAATGAGCATGATGGGCAGCAGGTAGATTAAAATGATAAAGTCCTTTGTGAAGGCCCAGAAGATGGGGGAAGTCTCTTCCACGCCGATTTTATCTATGTTAGCCGTAATGCTCCACAAAAAAGCGACAATAAACATATACCGCGATCCCTGGTTCGTAATCAGGCTTGTAAAAGGTGCCAGCGGCTTATCTTTGTTTCCGTCGATGTTAAGGACATAGGTGCCCACCACAATGAAGAAAATCCCTACAATGCCCAAAGCGCTGGGAAACTCTCCTATCAGGATGGGAGAAGTTATCAGCATAAACAAAGGAGTAAGGGTCACTAAGGGCACAGTGACAGAAAGCTCAGACCTTTTGATCGCCTTCATGTAGAGCAGAATCACGATAAGTTGTAAAATAGTGGAGGCAGCCAGCGCTAAAAGAAAGCGCACCGACATCGTCTCTATCCCCCTGAAAAGAACGATAGGAGCCAAAAGGACAGAAATAACCAGATGCATGGAGAAAGCAGCGGTATACTCATCAACATGTTTCAGGTTAAACTTGCTGAAAATATCCTTGAATGCTTCAGACAGAGCCGTGACAAAGGCTAAGAGAAATCCAAAAATCTTATTCGTTCGCGCTAATCAGCAGGATAAGCCTTTGTACCCATAATAGCTAATTCTTTTTGTGCGCTATTTTGTTTTGTAAACTGAACAACGACCGGCACATCACTTTCAATTACCCCGGCATAGGAAACTCCTAGCGGAATGGCATGCGGATCTATCAGGTCATTAATCCTTACCTTCCTTACCCGTTCCGGCTTTACTTTGAATTTATAATCCCCAGCAGGTTCCCCATCCATGAAGTAGAGGATAATGGTGATGGTGGCTTCATCGAAGGAGGTGTTCAGGATAGACACTTTATCGCTGCTCACAAAGTCAGGCTCTCTTCCTGTGCTTTGCAGGGGTATGTACCCGTCTGATAAGGCCCACTGTTTCTTTCCGTATTGCTTATTGGTCATGTTCCTAAAATTTCTTTTAAATAATCATTCAGAAAGATTCCGTTCGGATCCATTTCTTTCCTGATTTCCATAAACCGATCCCACTCAGGGTAAAGCGGTCTTAGGTCTTCTGCTCCCAGATAATGTTTTTTACCCCAGTGCGGTCGCCCTCCGTAGGCTCTGAATATTGGCTCCATATCTTTGAAGTAGCTTTCATACTCCAGTTCGTTATTCTGAAGCAGGGCAATTGTAACGGAATCGCGCTTATAGAACGGGCTCAGGAATGCATCATCGGCAGCAACTGTACGGTAAAACACACGCCACCCCACATGTTGCCTGTGTTTTTCTCTGATGCGTTTCCGGATTTCCCGAAAACACTCAGGTCCTGCCTATCGGGCGCTGGTTTCTTATCATTGGTATTATGATAGCGCTGCTGGGCACCATTCTGTCAAACCAGGATGGCTATGGCCGTATGTTTGCAGATGGTACCGTCATTTTGGCTATGCCCTACCTGAAGAAAAAAGAGATGATTGACCCTGAGCTTCCGGACGAAGCAGAGGAGGAAGCAGAGCCAAGAGAGGAACAGGGTGAAAAAAGGAAAAAGGTTACTTCCTTTCTTCTTAATAAAGGCAAACTGCGGATAATCTACGCCATTGTGCTTGGTGCTGTGCTGCCTATCATCACATTCTTTGTCGTGAAAGACCCTGTAGATATACTATCTATAGCAGGAACAGTTGCGGCGGTTCATACACCAGTAGTTGTGTTTCTTACCCTTCACTTAAACCGCACCCGTTTACCGAAGCAAGTCAGACCGGGTAAGTTTATCACGGCTGCCATGTGGCTTTCTGGCTTTGCTTATGGTGCTTTTGCCATCTACCATTTTGCTACACTTGGCCAATAGATGCAGCATCTGTCTAACTAAACCCGTTTCCCATCCAAATTATCTGAAGTGAGTACAATAGTCCTTTCACAGGTTGTTCGTAAATGATGTACACAATGTACTGACCGCTATACTGGACCTGGCCAACAGAAAAGTGGTGGGCTGGGCGCTGAGTGAGATTATGGAGGCGGAAGCGACCACCGTGGCGGTCTGGCAGATGGCGGTGAGAAACAGGCTCCTACTCCACTACCTTTTGTTTCACTCTGACAGGAGTGTGCAGTACGCCTGCAGTGCCTTCCGCTAGCAACTGGAAGGAATGCCGGTGGTGCAAAGTTTGAGTTCACGTTATATAAACTTTCGAAGAAAGTCGAAAGCATGACATGTAGAACAAAATCTAAAACGTGTAGAACAGTTTGTTCTACACGTAGGACAAATCAAAACAAAAAACCCTCTCCACGCATTGCAGAGAGGGTTTCCATGTGTATTTAATGTGATCCCGTTTGGAATCATTATTTTTGAGCTAAACGTTTGTTTATCAGGAAATTAAACTTTTTGTGTAACGCAATTTGTAACTACAATTTTTCTCTTTCCTGCTATAAACAGCACCTAAGAGCCTGTTACCTGCGCAAGTTACAAGGTCTGCAATATACCACCAGACTGCTAGGATTCCATTAACTTTCTCCGATCGTGTATGTTACAATTGGCCTCTCTTTTGAAGTACCCATTCGCAAAGATCAGGTTGCGGTGTTGGGAGTTTGAATTAATAACCTGTTCAAACTCCCTCCTCCTCTTATGTATTCCTCTTTGCTTATAGGCTGGAGGTTCTTCCATACTGAAATGCCTAATGACATCATATTTCTTGCCCTTTTGTAAACGGCAGTATCTTACAATACCTGTTATGATAGCAGAAGCACTTGCTGGGAAATAGAAATTGGCACTGAAATGAAAGTATAAAGACAACCTACTGTCCCGTGGCCTTTGTATTCATTTCAGGCTTTGTCGAATTACTAAGGCAACCCTCCCCTGTCAAGCTTTGGCCCCACCGTCTAGCCCTGCGCCAAATGCTGCTAGTTCTTGTTGCCGCCGCAGATGAACTAGTTAAGAATTAACTCCTGTCTCTTACAGGCTGGTACTATATGCTCTTGATAGCACAGAGCAAAATGGGCGGCAGTTATACTTCTTTGGTTTATTTAAAAACTCTTAAGCGGACAATTGTCTATAGGGAAGGGATCTTATCCGACATTAGAGGCTTTTATCCGACATACTAACTTCTGTAGATATAGACAGTCGCCTTTTTCTCTCCCTCTTTAACAAGCAGCCCTTTGTCAACTAATTCTGTCAGGTCCCTTAAAGCGGTTCTGTCCGCTATAGAAAATCTTTCTTAGTACCTGCAGTTTTGGATTTTTCCCTCGCTTTTCCAGTGCAGCAGGGCATCCACCTGTCTTTCATTCAAGCCACGGCCCTAGAGAAGCTCCTCTTTGTAGATGTCCTTGAAAAGCGTGACAGAAATACCGCCGGCGATAGTCTCTCTACGGGGCTCTGGGAGCCCTAAGCGCCGGCACTCCTCCATGATTTTCGCAGTACCCCTGCCCCAGGCTTCGATCAGCCACCCTTGAAGCAGACATCCGCCAGCACGGGGTTCTTGGGAAGCGACGGGTGCTTCCGCTTCAGGTCTTCTATCGACAGGTTGTCTGGCAGTGTTCCCTCGTTTCAGATGATGAGTCGGTCGTTATGGACACTCACCTGGATGGCGGTCAGATGGCAGTGATCGGGTTTCCGTTGCTTTCATTTTATACGTTGTGCGTATATGTGCTTTATTAACGTGAACTCGGGAATTAAACAGGTTTAAATCAGAAGTTTGTGCAACAAAAAAGGCTAAGGATTAGGTAGAAATATTGCCTGATGTTTCACCTAAATCCTTAGCCTCATGCACTTTA
>NZ_QRGR01000005.1 GCF_003367245.1 Pontibacter diazotrophicus
CCTGGTCTTGCTGAGCTCTACAGCCATCACCTTGAATTCTTTGTCGAACTTTCTTCTCTCTTGTGACATAGTGTTAAGTTATAGGTTTTTCGCTTAATCGAACTTTCTTCTCTCTTGTGACATAGTGTTAAGTTATAGGTTTTTCGCTTAACTATATGTCCACTCAAATGTAGCAGCTCCACTACCTCTCTACCTCTCTACCTCTCTACCTCTCTACCTCTCTACCTCTCTACCTCTCTACCTCTCTACCTCTCTAACTCTCTACAGGCTGTCTTTGGTAAACTGAAAAGGAAGCAAATCGACCACGCGCTGAAAGCGGTAATATTTACCATCGGCCGCCTGTAGCAGCACCGGTATATCCTGCTGTTGCTTATACTCGTATTCTCCCATTACCTGACGGCAGGCGCCGCAGGGCATTGCTGGCATAAATGCTGTATCGCTTCTGCGGCGGGCAGTTACGGCTAACAGCTTTATCTTTTTGTTTGGATAATGGGCACTCAGGGCGAACAGTGCCGTGCGTTCTGCACAAAGTCCGGAGGGGTAAGCAGCATTTTCCTGATTGCTGCCCTTAAACATGGTGCCATCTTCTAACAGCAGGGCAGCTCCAACTAAGAAGTTAGAGTAAGGGGCATAGGCATCATTAGCAGCTTCCTGCGCCAGTTGCATAGCCTGCCACTCCTGTTCAGTCAGTTCTGATGGCTCAAGTACGTCTACACTAATATTTATATCAAGTTTACTTGCCATTTCGTCAGGAGTAGGTCAAAAATTAGAAAAGGGCTATAAATTTAAGTTAATTATCTGACAAAACCATCTATAGCATTTGCCTTACAGGCACGAATGCCTAAATTAAACCAGAACCACACCTATTACTATGAAAAGGATTCTCCTACTCGGTGCCGGTCGATCGGCGGCTTCTCTTATACAGTACCTATGTGATAATGCTACTGCAGAAAGTTGGCGCATCAGAATTGGCGATATTTCAGTTGGCCACCTGCAGCCCCTGATGGAAGCTGTTACTTGTGTAGACCTTTTAAACTTTGATGTGCACAACGAGCGGCAGCGTGCGGAGGAAGTGCAACAGGCCGACCTGGTCATTTCCCTCTTGCCAGCGGCCTTTCACATACTTGTAGCGCAGGAATGCCTGAAACAAAATAAAAACCTCATTACAGCCAGCTATGTAACTCCTGCTTTCAAAGCATTGCACCAGGAGGCAGAGGAGAAAAACCTGACTATTCTGATGGAGTCCGGCCTGGACCCAGGTATTGACCATATGTCGGCGATGGCGGTGATACATCGCCTAAAAGATGCTGGCGGCAAAATCACCTCCTTCAAGTCTTTTACCGGTGGATTGGTAGCGCCAGAATCTGATAACAATCCGTGGCGATACAAATTTACTTGGAACCCGCGCAATGTGGTGCTGGCAGGGCAGGGCACCGCAAAGTACATCAAGAACGGAACTTACAAGTTTATCCCGTACCACCAGTTGTTCAAGCGCACCGATGAATTCTTTGTGGAAGGCTACGGGCAATTTGAAGGATATGCTAACCGGGATTCCTTAAGCTACCGTGAACCCTATGGTCTTGCTGACATCCCAACAATGCTGCGCGGCACACTGCGCCGCCCGGGCTATTGTGCCGCCTGGGACGTGTTTGTGCAACTGGGCTTAACAGACGACAGCTACACACTGGAAGGCACAGAGAACATGACCCACTGTAGCTTTATAGAAGCCTTTCTGCCTCCTGCCACTACGCAAGGCCAAAGCATAACCGAGCGTCTGGCGGCTTATACAGGTATTCCGGCTGATGGAACTATAATGGAGAAAATAGTTTGGCTGGGGCTGTTCGAGGAGAAATCAATAGAACTAACCGGAGCCACACCAGCGCAGGTGCTGGAGAAAATTCTTAAAGAAAAATGGACACTGGCGCCAGGCGACAAGGATATGATTGTGATGCAGCACCTGTTCGAGTATGAGCAGGAAGGGGAGAAGCGCGAAATTACCTCCACCTTAGTAGCAACCGGCGATGATGAAACACACACAGCCATGGCCAAAACAGTAGGTTTGCCAGTAGGCATATTAGCTAAACTGCTGTTACAGGGCAAAATAAACCAGCGCGGCGTAGTCATTCCTATCTATCCAGAGTTGTACAAGCCCGTGCTCGAGGAGCTGAAGCAGTTTGGAGTTGACTTTGTGGAGAAAGAGCGTGTGTTGCAGGAATAGGTGTACAAACACCTGCTTGCTCCTGATTAGCTGCTGCTACAAAGACCTCGCAGCGTGCGCAGCTCCTGCGAGCGTCTGCACCAATAGCCGTAGCCACTATAACTGCAGGTAGTACTCCCGCAGCAGTGTAGCAAATTCAGCTGTATAGGTTACCTTATCTTCCTCCCGAATAAAAAACTGTTTTGTAGCAGGAGCCTCGGGAGCAGAAACAGTATAGGTCTGGATATGCCGTATGCACTTACCGCCCCTATACGTGAAAACTTCTATCGTTTCTGCTAATTTAAAACCATGTGCCAGCGCTAATTTTCTAAACAAAGTCGCCTCGGCAGGAGGAAGAAGCAGGTACAGTTTTCCATTTTGGTTAAGATGCTGTTGTGCAAAAAGGAGTATATCATCAAACAACAGCTCTCCCGCATGCTTGGCGGTATTTCTGACGGCATCAGGAGACTTGAGGGAGGAGAGAAAGAAAGGCGGGTTTGACAGGATGATATCATAGGGCACCTGACAACTCTCCGCATACTTTTGCAGCGATACGGGATGCAGGTGAAGCCGCTCCCTCCACGGGCTTGAGGAAAAGTTTTCTGCTGCCTGTACCTGTGCCTCCTGGTTTATTTCCACCGCGTCTATAGTAGCTTTGGTCCGTTGCGCCACCATAAGCGAGAGCAATCCTGTGCCTGCCCCAATATCCAGCACCCGCTGTGCATCTGCTACTTCTACAGCAGCCCCAAATACGCAGGAATCAGTGCACACTTTCATCGCGCACTTGTCCTGCTCTACCCGGAACTGCTTAAACTGGAAGTAGGTGTTAGGCATGTATCTAATTTTGAATAATTGAATAACGGAATGATTGAATGAAATTAGTGGAATATGCATGTGGACTCAGCGTGCTGCCTCCCCGCATATTCAGTTAATCAACAGTTATTCAAAATTTACACTCAGCTCGGCTGCGAAGCACCGGACTCAAAGCCCTCATCGATGAGGAGGTTAGGTGAAAGGGCACTGGCTACCGCCAGTTCATCGCAGCGTTCATTTTCAGGATGGCCGGCGTGACCTTTTACCCAGACAAACTTTACGTTGTGCTTTGGATATATTCGTAGGAAGCGTGCCCACAGGTCAGCATTTGCTTTGCCTTTAAAACCTTTTTTCTGCCAGCCAAACACCCACCGTTTCTCCACCGCGTCCACCACATATTTAGAGTCGGAGTAAACGGTAACAGGCATGCCTGGTTTGGTAATAGCCTCTAGCCCCGCAATCACAGCCAGCAATTCCATGCGGTTATTGGTCGTTTTGCGGAAGCCCTGGCTTATTTCTTTTACATGCTGCTTCCAACGCAGTATTGTGCCATAGCCTCCAGGGCCAGGGTTCCCACGTGAAGCTCCATCTGTAAACAGTTCTATCATGGTTAAAGTAATTTTGAATAACTGAATTTTGAATGACTGAATATTACTTGGTAGTGTTCTTTCTGGCTTTCGCCATCACAGATAATATTTCAGATGATTCTTTCATCAGTGGGTTAACTACGGTATGAATGGTGGTGCCTGACTCCTCCAGTAACTCCAGGCAGAAGAGCGTTTCATCTGCTTCTTCAATCACAATACTGATTTTTGAGTGAAATTCGGCGGATGATCTGGCGCGGCATGCGGCTCTGTAATTAGAAGCAACGGAGGTGGCAGATCTCAGTAGCTGTCGCTTCATTATAACAACTTCTTCTGATTTAGGAAGTGTTTTAGAAAAATGAATCACATCTATAGCTAATCTTTTTGTCCGCTTCTGAAACTGCTCTATAAATTCTTTTCTGTCTAAGTTCATTCTATTCAGTTATTCAAAAGTCAGTTATTCAAAATTAGCTATTAACTAAAGATTGGTTTTAAAAAGCTTGATGGCGATAGCCAGCAGAATGACGCCGAATATCTTGCGGAGCACGTTGGCACCATCTTTTCCTAGCTTTTGCTCTATCCAGGCCGATGACTTCAGCACTATAAACACAAATGACAGATTCAAAACAATGCCGACGAGCACATTCGGGAGGGAGTAAGCGGCGCGTAACGAGAGGAGCGTGGTCATAGTGCCTGCACCTACAATCAACGGAAACGCCAGCGGCACGATGGAGCCTGTTCTGACTTCAGGATCAGTATGAAAAAAGTCTTTTCCCAATATCATTTCCAGACCAATCAGGAAAATAATAATGGCACCTGCCATAGCAAAGGATTGAAAGTCGATGCCAAACAAGCTTAGGATAGACTGGCCCAGAAAAAGAAACGCAATCATCAGGATTCCGGAAACAATCGTTGCTTTACCGGATTCAATCTTGCCTTCCCGTTTGCGGAGGTCAATGATGATGGGAATAGAACCGATAATGTCGATGACAGCAAAGAGCGTGAGCGTAACAGAGGCTATCTCTTTGAAGCTGAAAAGGGTATTTAGATAATTCACTTTCTGGTATATGCGGATCTGCGTGTGCCTCAAAAAGCATGGATAATATGCGGATAGCATCCAACCTTTATCTTTTGCCGGGAGCGCTTGTTTGGTTTTTAAGCCGCAAAGGTAGCAGACTTATGCGTAATAGTGCAGGAAAAAGCGCTTCAGTTCCTCGTATTCTTCATCAGTGATGGCAGGGAAGTTTGCAATGCGGAAGGTATTACGTGCCCAGGGACCATAGCCGTTGCCAAGGCGTATGTTGTGGTGCAGCGCCCGCTTCTTAATATCGTCTACCAGTTTTTCGCTTGCCTGCAGCGCCAGAACCGTTTTAGAGCGCACTTCCTCGTTCTCTACCAGCAGCTTAAAATCAGTGAACTGCCCGAAGAAATTATACAGGCTCTGTGCCCGTGCTGTTAGCTCTAAATCGATCGTTTTGATGAAGGGGCGGTCTTCCAGCACACGTTTTAGGAGGTAAATGTTGATGACATTGGGCGTGTGTGTGGTCTGGTAGTTCAGCATCTTTTCATACATCGACACCAGACTGTTATAGTGATTCTTTTCACCTATCTGTTTTGCCCGGAAAATGGCACGAGGCGAACAAGCCATCACGGCCAGTCCGGCTGGCAGTCCGAAGTTCTTTTGTACAGAGGAAAACCAGATATCAGCCTTGATCATTTTCAGGTTCAGCCCGGCCATAGAAGACGTCGCGTCCACGGCAATCAGTGTGTCGCGGAATCGGTTGTGCAGGTTCAGGATGCAGGCAGGCGACACCTGTGTGCCGTTAGAGGTTTCGTTATGAGTGAAGCAGATGAGTTCTGTGTCCTTACTGATTTCCAACTCGCTCACCGGCATCGGGCTGTTCAAATCAAACTGAAAGCCCTCTGATTTAGGGCGAAGCTTCTGCGCATACTGGCACCACTTCTCGCCAAATGAACCATTATAAATGTGGTAGCTCTTGTGCTTGGTAAGGCTCTGAATAAGCACCTCCCAGCACTCTGTAGCCGACGATGTGAAGAAGATATAGTAGTCCTGCGGAATGTTGAGCCGGCGCTTTATGGAGCCCACCACCGCACGTGATAGCTGCACGAACTGCTCTCCTCTATGCGGGGTGCTCAGTATACCCTCATCATACGCATCTACAAGGTAGTTGCGTACGTCAGGGTATAGTTTAGACGGTCCGGGATAGAAGTTGAGCATGGGTGTAATAATACAGAAAATATAGTATATATACTATATAATAACAATTTTATAATAGACGAATATATAACGACACTTGTTACGGTTACTTTATACCAAATCCAATTTGTTTTGGCTTTAAGCGCTCAAAGTACTGGAGGGCAAGTCGATAGCTTTCCAAGCCAAAACCTGCTATCACACCGGTGCAGTAGGCGGCTAGCATGCTTTTGTGGCGGAAGGCCTCACGCGCGTATACATTGGAGATATGCACCTCGACCACCGGTGTCTCAATAGCTTTGATGGCATCAGAAATAGCTACTGAAGTATGCGTATAAGCACCAGCGTTAAATATAATTCCTTTATAATCGCCGAATCCTACTTCATGCAGTTTGTCAATGAGTGTGCCTTCAGTGTTCGACTGAAAATAGGAGAGTTCCAGTGCCGGGAATGCCTCTTTCAGCTCTTCAAAGTAATCTTCGAAGGATCGGCTGCCATAAACGGATTTTTCACGGGTACCTAACAGGTTGAGGTTAGGGCCATTGAGGATGATGATCTTCATAGTCTGGTCTTTTATGCGTTCTTGCAAATTTCCGAGGATACAAAGGTACAGATTAACTATCTTTGCTAGGGAAAATTGTTTGGTTGTTGGATAGTTAAATTGTTCTTTGTTGATTTAAATTATTGTGGACGCCACTCTCTAACTTTCTAACTTTTTAACTCTCTAACTAACAAAAGTGAACTGGCCCATCTGTATTAAACAATTCGAAGAGTACCTGAAGCTGGAGAAGTCGCTTTCGGGCCATTCCGTAGAGGCCTATCGCCGCGACATCCGAAAGCTAACGGAATTCCTGGATATAAAAATGCTACAGGTGGCTCCCGAGAACATTACACCTGCCATACTCCGTGACTTTCTGGAGTGGATAGGAGAGTTGGGTATGACGGCACATTCACAGGCCCGCACTTTGTCCGGCATTCGGGCCTTCTATAAGTTTCTGATTATGGAGGATATGGTGCATGCCGACCCGACAGATACCATAGAGGCTCCGGAATTATCCCGCAAACTACCTGACACCTTGCACTTTCACGAGATAGAGCAGCTGCTGAATGCTATTGACCTCTCCACGCCCGAAGGTACCCGTAACCGCGCCATGCTGGAGACGCTGTATTCCTCCGGGCTGCGTGTTTCTGAATTGCTCGACCTGAAGATCAGCCACCTGTACGAGGACATGGGCTTTCTGAAAGTGGCAGGTAAAGGAGACAAAGAGCGCCTGGTGCCGGTTGGCCGCGATGCGCTAAAGCATATCAAGCTGTACCGCGAGGGCATACGCTGCCACCTGACCATCAAAAAAGGGCATGAAGACATCCTGTTCCTCAACCGCCGCGGAGCCAGAATGACACGCGTGATGGTGTTCACCATCATCAAGGATTTAACTGCCAAAGCCGGTATTCAGAAAACAGTAAGCCCCCACACATTCCGCCACTCCTTCGCCACGCACCTCATAGAAGGCGGTGCCGACCTGCGCGCCGTCCAGGAGATGCTGGGCCACGAGTCCATCACCACCACCGAAATTTACACCCACCTCGACCGCGATTACCTGAAGCAGGTGATCAAGGATTACCATCCAAGAAGCTAGTTTATTCCAAAGACCTCGCAGCGTGCGCAGCTCCTGCGAGCGTCTGGTATTTCAGCGTTAGGCCGCTCTTACTTGAAGACAATTCGTTAGTTGGTAAGCCTGCCGCTTTTACAATCAAGATGTAAACTTCAAGTGCCTTATAGATTTCAAATTAGGTTTATTCTTTTATGAAACAGTTTTTACTCGTCTGTCTTTGTGTATTCATACTATGTGGTTGTGAAAAAAAATCAGAAACAACAGAACCTCTAACTGGTGCTTATGCTGCAAGCTATATGGTTAACTTCAATTATAAATATCCTGTGCCATCAGAAGGTTATACACTAGAATACAACAATGGTAAAGTAAGCAAAAGAACAGGTGGCTACCGATGTATTCTAGCCATTTCATGCCAAAATGATAACGATATATTTGATGACCGTCAAGTGTTTTATGACGTTGCTTACAAGGGAAACACTGTGAAAATAACTACAAGAAGTCCCGAAGGGTGGAGTTGGTTAAAACAAGAATGGCTGTTTCAGATGCATCACTCAAATCAGATAGAATATCTTATTTATAAAGCTGAGAATCGTGTAATGTATGATTCGCTAGCTTATACTTACAACACAAGCGGGAAAATTAGTCAGATTTGGAGCTATGGCGTTTATAGAGATGATACGCAGGTAGAAGCGGTTGTGCAAACTGTAAAAGACTTCACTTTTAACGGGGCAGAAAATCTCGAGAAAGTTGAAACAAGGGTATTGTTAAGTGATGGGTTTGTAATTAGCTTGATTGTTGAAGAGTTCGGCAATTATGATACGGCAGTTAACCCACTGCAACATCTATTTATGTTTGAGGATACTTATTATAGAACCCTATCAAAGAACAACTTTAGGAAATACAGCATACATTATATTGATGCTATAACGGGAGCTAACACAGGCTTGAGCGGTAGAGAGTGGACTCTATACTACAATCAAAGCGGTATGCCACAGTTTGATAAACTGTGATATGCTCCAGGTTATTTGCACTAGATTTATCCTGTTCATCCTTACATACTAAAGCTGTCATCTTATATTTGCAGGAACCTATAACTCACATAACCCCGCTGCCGTGTACAAATCCCTCCTGCGCCCGCTCCTTTTCCAGTTCGATCCTGAGAATGTGCATTACCTGACAACAGGTGCCTTGCGTGTGTCGCTGAAGCTGCCTTACGCAAAAGAAACAACCAAAAACATGTTTCAGGTGCAGGACCCGCGGCTGGAGCGTGAATTGTTTGGCCTGAAGTTTCCGAACCCAGTGGGTTTGGCCGCTGGATTCGATAAGGATGCCATGCTGGTGGATGAAATGGGGGATTTGGGCTTTGGCTTTGTAGAGATTGGTACGCTCACGCCCAGACCGCAGTCCGGTAACGAAAGACCGCGCCTGTTCCGTCTGCCGAAAGACCAGGCCATCATCAACCGCATGGGTTTTAACAACAAGGGTGTGGATGCCGCTGTGGAACGGTTAAGAAAGCGCAAAAGCAACATCATTGTAGGTGGCAACATCGGCAAGAACAAAGCAACGCCGAACGACGAAGCGCTAAATGACTATATCTATTGCTTTAAGGCGCTGTATGATGTGGTGGATTACTTTGTGGTGAACGTAAGCTCGCCGAACACGCCGGACCTGCGGGCGCTGCAGGACAAAGAACCCCTGAAGAGGCTGCTATTGGCGGTGCAGGAGCAAAACACCAAAATGCCAAAGCCAAAACCGTTGCTGTTGAAAATAGCGCCGGATTTGAATATGGCACAGCTCAATGACATCATAGAGATTGCCGTGGAGGCGAAACTAAGCGGTATCATCGCCACAAACACGACAGTTAGCCGCAAGGGATTGAAAACACCGGAGCAACGGGTAACGGAAATGGGCATGGGAGGCCTGAGCGGTAAACCGCTGCGGCAGCACGCCACGCAGATCATCCGGCACCTGCGCACTTTCCTGCCGCAAGAAATCCGCATCATTGGCGTGGGGGGCATCATGACAGCGGACGATGCAGTGGAAAAGCTGCAGGCAGGAGCAGACCTGGTGCAGCTGTATACCGGCTTTATCTATGAAGGCCCGGCTTTGATAAGTAAAATCAATAAGAAGCTGCTCGCCAGATAATTTACAATGCCTCCAGATTTACACACGCAATGATGCGAAAAATTGTAAATTTGGAAATCAACTTTAGTCAAGGGTATGGCCAAGAACACTTACAGAGAAGATACGCTGCAAGCAGCGCGGAAGAATGAGGTGCGGGGTAAGAATGAGCCACGCGGAGCGAATGTGCCGAAAGGAGCAAAGCCGAAGAAAGAAAAGCGGAACTGGTCGTTCAAGCTGCCCACGATGCCCAGTTTCAGGATTGGGTTTCTGCATGACCCACGTTTAAAGCTGGCCGTTGGCTTTACTTTTCTGCTGTTTTCTTTTTTCCTGACGATTGCTTTAGTCTCTTACCTCTTTACGGGTAATGCTGACCAGAGCGTGGTGGAAACCGTGAACGGTACTGGATTGAAAGAGTCAGGGCAGGAAGCGGAAAACTGGCTGGGTTTGTTCGGAGCCTGGCTGTCGCACATTTTTATATATGATTGGGTAGGCCTTGGTGCCTTCTTCTTTATACCTGTTCTCTTTTTTGCAGGCCTGGGCATTGTTTTTAAGGGCGTGAACATCTCCATGACATACGTGCTGGGGCTATGCAGTTTCTCCATGCTGTGGACCAGCCTGATGCTGGGCTATATCGTTTTCGCCGCTGATGCCATCGGTGAATTAGGTTTTCTGGGCGGTGGCATTGGCATTGAGGCAGCCATCTGGCTTAACAGCCTCATTGGCTGGGGTTCCTGGCTATTGCTGGGTTTCCTGTTGCTACTTTTCCTGGTGAGTTTCTTCAACATCACAAGCCTAAACTGGGGCACGAAATCAACTGCAGTGGCGGAGGATACGGATGCTGCCCCTGAAAGAAACCATGCCTCTTCTTTAGGCGATGTGCTGGGTACTGATACCCGTAGCATCAACCACAACGCCGACCCAACCGCTTCACTGGAAGTAGAGGAGGAGGAAGAGGTGCCTTTTGAAGAAGATGACGCTGATGAAATAGAACGTGCGCTGGAAATGGAGCTGAATTCCATTCCGCCAAAAAAAGAAACACCACCTGCTCCTGCCAAGCCAGCTGCACCTTCCCTTGAACTGGATATAGAGCCGAGTGAGGAGGTAGAACTGGAGGAGAGCTTTGCTGAGGTGCCAGCAGAAGACGAAATGCAGTTGCAGATTGCGGAAGCGCCTGAAGAGGAAGAAGTAGAAGTAATTGCCGGTGAAAACTATGACCCAACGCTGGACCTGGCCCGCTACCAATACCCACACATCGACCTGCTGACGGATTACGGCATCAACAAAATACAGGTAAGCAAGGAGGAACTGGAGGCAAACAAAGATAAGATTGTAGAGACGCTTGGGCACTACAACATTAGTATTGCCAGTATCAAAGCCACTATCGGTCCCACAGTCACCCTCTATGAAATTGTGCCGGATGCGGGGGTGCGCATTTCTAAAATCAAAAACCTAGAAGATGATATTGCCTTGAGCTTAGCGGCCTTGGGTATCCGTATCATTGCCCCGATTCCGGGTAAGGGTACGATTGGTATTGAAGTGCCGAACACGAAGAAGGAGATGGTATCCATCAAGTCTATTCTGGCCACCGAGAAGTTCATGAAAAGCGACATGGACCTGCCGATTGCCTTCGGCAAGACCATCACCAATGAAGTTTTTATTACCGATTTAGCGAAGATGCCGCACTTGCTTATGGCTGGTGCCACTGGTCAGGGTAAATCAGTTGGTCTGAACGCCATCCTGACTTCGCTGCTCTACAAGCGCCATCCATCGCAGCTTAAGTTTGTGTTGGTCGATCCGAAGAAGGTGGAATTATCCCTGTTCAACAAGATTGAGCGTCACTTCCTGGCCAAGCTACCAGACAGTGAAGAAGCCATCATCACCGACACTAAGAAGGTAGTGAACACGCTGAACTCGCTCTGTATGGAAATGGATATGCGCTACGACCTGCTGAAAGACGCCGGCTGCCGTAACCTGAAGGAGTATAACCGCAAGTTTGTGGAGCGCAAGCTGAACCCGAAGAAAGGTCACCGCTTTATGCCGTTCATTGTGCTGGTAATTGACGAGTTAGCCGACTTGATGATGACAGCGGGTAAAGAGGTGGAAACACCGATTGCACGTCTGGCGCAGCTGGCCCGAGCCATCGGTATACACCTGGTAGTAGCCACGCAGCGTCCGTCTGTGAACGTGATCACGGGTATCATCAAAGCGAACTTCCCGGCGCGTATCTCTTTTAAAGTAACTTCCAAAATAGACTCCCGCACCATTCTGGATGCCGGCGGTGCCGATCAGCTAATCGGCCAGGGGGATATGCTGTTCTCGATTGGGTCTGACATGATCCGTATCCAGTGTGCTTTTGTGGACACACCGGAAGTAGATCGCATCTGCGAATTTATCGGGAACCAGCAGGGGTATGATGATGCTTACCTGCTGCCGGAGTTTGTGGGCGACGAGAGCGGCAACGAGAAGGCTGACTTCGACCCGTCTAACCGTGATCCATTGTTTGAGGAAGCAGCCCGTATTATTGTGCAGCACCAGCAGGGAAGCACCTCGCTGCTGCAGCGCCGCCTGAAGCTGGGCTATAACCGCGCAGGCCGTTTGATTGACCAGTTAGAGTCAGCGGGTGTAGTCGGGTCGTTTGAGGGCAGCAAGGCCCGGGAAGTTTTGATTCCGGACGAATACAGTTTGGAACAGTTATTGAATACACTCGGGTAGAACTTTAAACGAGTACCTAAGACATGAAAAAATTACTATCGCTATTAGTTGTTGCCCTGTTGTTTGTTAACCTGGCACAGGCACAGCAAGACCCAAAGGCAAGCAAGATTCTGGATGCCATGAGTCAGAAATACAGAACGATGAAAGCTTTCAAAGCTGACTTCGCTCAGACACTGGAGAACTCCTCTGCCAAAGTAAAAGAAACAATGGAGGGTAACATTCTTGTGAGTGGCGAAAAGTACCGCTTGGGTGTAAGTGGGCAGGAAATTATCAATGATGGTAAGCTGATGTGGACTTTTCTGAAGGATGCGAACGAAGTAACCATCATGGAAAGTGACGAAGAAGCAGAGTCTATGTCGCCAAGCAAGATCTTCGACATGTATAAAAAAGGCTACAAGTACTCTTATGCCGGAACCGAAACAAAGGAAGGTGCCACGTACGATGTGATTGAGCTTGCGCCGGAAGACCGTAAGAACCCGATTTACAAAGTGCGTCTGTTCATCAACCAGAAAGACAAGAGCCTGAAGAGCTGGGAAATGTTCCGTAACAACGGCAGTCGCTATACTTATACTATCAAGAACTTCCAGTCAAATCCGACACTTGCCTCAGATGCTTTTATTTTCAACAAAGCGAAGTATAAGGGTGTTCAGGTGGTGGACTTGAGATAAATGAATGGCTTAATAAAGCAAAAGGGCTGCCCCGATAAGGAGCAGCCCTTTTGCTTTATTAAGCCATATCGTAGTTTATTGAACTACGATGGTATGCGTGACAAATTGATTGTTTTCACCTGACCAGAAACGAAATGTATATGTACCTGCCGTGGTAGGAGTAAAGAGGTAGCCTTCTGTCCGTGTAGTAATAACCTGCGCACAAGCCTGACCTATGTATTCTGCATGCACTGTGATGGTGTAGGTCATGCCACTAACCACTTCCTCAAAACGCTCGAACTGACCACACTCATTTCTGACTCTGAAAGTAACTTCAATCTCTGCGGTTTGCCCGACTGTCATATTATCAGGACCTTGTACCTGCGTCACTGGAACTGGTCCATCTACTATAGGTATAGCCTCATCATCATCGTCACAGGCTGTTATCACAAAAAATAAGAACAAAAATAGCCAACTCAACTTCTTCATAGCGATTTACATTTAAATGAAATGAATAGAAAAAAGGAACGGCCAATAACTACCCCCGCTAAAATTTATTAGAGCGATAGCCTTTAGGCTGTTACTATTGAGTGCCTATAATTTTGAACGAGGACGACAGCCAATGGTTTAGCAAGTTGAGGTGTGTGTTCCAGGTGCTGCTTATCAGAATGTTATTTTACCGGCGAGTCTATTGCACGAGGATGTTTTTTGTCAGATACTGGTCTTCGCCTGCCCAGAATTTAAATGTATAAGTGCCTGCTTCTTCAGGCTTGTAGGTATAGGTGACTTCGCGGGTAACGAAAGCTTGCGTGCAGAAGCCTTCCCGGTAATGAGGGTAAACCTTCACGGTAATGGTGTTCCCGTTTCTGGTGGCTTCGAAACTGCCAAACTCTCCGCAACCGTTATTCACCGAAAAGTAAACAGTCACTGTAACATTTTCTCCAACGGAGGCAGTTTCCGGCGCATCAACCTGCACTACAGGAGCAGGGTAAGCGTCCAGGGGCGAAACAGATTCTTCCTCTTTTGAGCAACTTAGAAGGACAAATCCTATCAGGGCAAATAGAATAGGTATAGTTTTCATCGGCATGTCTTTATATTAGGACCCTATTTGGGCAAAATTAGTTGCAAAGGCACGAAAGCAGAATTATTTTTTACGGCCTGCCGCAAATTCATACTTTTGTATGAACCTTAGCCTTATCCCAAGCCCATGACGAGAGAGCAGCTTTTCGAGCAGATTTTAAAGAAGAAATCCTACCTGTGCGTCGGCCTCGACACTGACCCTAAAAAACTGCCGCAGCACCTGCTGGATACGGAAGACCCCGTCTTTGAATTTAACCGCCAGATAATAGAGGCAACAGCTGATTTATGTGTGGCCTATAAACCAAACATTGCCTTTTATGAGGCACAGGGACCACAAGGTTGGGTTAGCCTGGAAAAAACACTACAGGTAATACCAGAAAACATATTCACAATTGCCGATGCGAAGCGCGGGGATATTGGCAATACATCTGAGCTTTATGCCCGCGCTTTTTTCGAAACGATGCAATTTGATTCCGTAACGGTGGCACCGTACATGGGAGCCGATTCGGTGAAGCCGTTTCTGGTGCAGGAAGGCAAGTGGGTGATTCTGCTGGCCCTCACCTCCAATGCCGGCAGTCAGGATTTCCAGATGCTGCGCCTCGAAGACGGAAACGAAGAATACCTGTTTGAGCAGGTGCTGCGCACTAGTGCCACCTGGGCCACTGCCGACCAGATGATGTATGTAATAGGCGCTACGCAAGCAGAGTATGTGCAGCGGGTACGAAAGCTGGTGCCAAACCACTTTCTATTGGTGCCGGGCGTAGGAGCACAGGGAGGCAGTTTAGAGGATATCTCCAGGTTAGGCATGAATCAGCAGTGCGGCCTGCTCGTGAACTCCGCACGGGGCATTATATACGCCTCCTCCGGGCGCGACTTTGCAGCGAAAGCCAGAGAGGCAGCCCTCGCCGTGCAACGCGAAATGGAGGTTTGCCTGGAGCAGTACGTGCGGCACGTATAAAATATTCCTGAACTTGATGTATCATGCAGTTGTCTAATTTGTACCTGCGGCCATAGCCTTGTTCAGGCTAATTAAAAATAAAGTTGGCTATCAGGGAGTTTCCGGTAAAGCAAATCCCTATCGCGCCGTTGCTGGTAGTTTTGGGTATAAGCTTGTGTTCTGGCTGGTAAAAACGTACAGAGAAATAATAAAATCAGGTTTATATAATACATTTAGAGAGATTCAGATAATATGACCAAAAACGATATCCTGCGCCGCATCCGCTATACCTTTGACTACAACGACTCCGAGATGATAGCGCTCTTTGCATCGGGTGGCAAACAGGTAACGCGTGCCGAGGTAAGTGATTGGCTGAAAAAGGAAGACGACCCGGAGAGCAAGGAGATAGATGATGAGCACCTGGCGGCATTCCTGAACGGGTTTATCAATGAGAAGCGCGGCAAAAAAGAAGGAGAGCAACCTGCGCCGGAGAAAAAGCTGAACAACAATATCATCCTGCGTAAGCTTAAAATTGCCCTTGACCTAAAGGACGAGGATATAATAAACATACTTGAGCGAGTGCGCTTCAGGCTTGGTAAAGCCGAACTGAGTGCTTTTTTCCGGAACCCAAGCCAGACCCAGTACCGCCCGCTAAAGGACCAGATTCTGCGCAACTTCCTTCATGGCATGCAGGAAGAGTACCATGGCAAAGAAAAGTGAAACAATTACTCTCCTAAACCCACACTGGCATGCAAGAAGACTTCCTACACTACATCTGGCAGCATCAGTACTTCAGTAAAACGAATCTGACCACTACAGACGGAGCAGCTTTACAAGTGTTGCGGATTGGTTATTATAATACAGACGCTGGACCTGATTTCAGAGAAGCGTTGATGAGAATTGGGGAAGTGGAATGGTCAGGGAGTGTAGAAGTTCATTTGCAGGCCTCTGACTGGCACCGCCACCAGCACCAGCTCGACGAGAAGTACGACCAGGTTGTGTTGCATGTGGTATGGGAGGCGGATGTTCCTGTTTACCGGATGGATGGCACGCTGGTGCCGGTGCTGGTGCTGAAAGGGCGTGTAGATTTGGCGCTGTTGCAGACTTACGAGCGGCTGCTCTACGCAAAAGATGCCGTGCCCTGTGCTGCTTTCTGGCCTGCTGTGCCCCACATCACAAAGACGCTGATGCTGGAGCGGGCGCTGGTAGAACGGCTGGCGGCAAAAGGGGAGGAGGTGCTGCAAACGCTACAGCGCTACAGCAACGACTGGGAACAAACCGCTTACCACACACTGCTGCGCGGCTTTGGCTTTAAGGCAAATCAGCAGGCATTTGAGGAGCTGGCCAAAGCACTTCCGCTGTCGGTGGTGCGGCGGCACCAGCAGAATGTACTGCAACTGGAGACGCTGCTGTTTGGGCAGGCCGGTTTTCTAGAGGAGGCGCAGGATGCCTACGCAGCACAACTGCTGAAGGAGTATCGCTTCCTGAGCCACAAGTATGATTTAGTACCGAAAGCTATGCAGCGCCACCGGTGGAATTTCCTGCGGATGCGCCCAGCCAATTTCCCGACGGTACGGCTTTCCCAACTGGCAGCAATCCTGCACCAGCAGCAGGCTTTTTTCTCCAAATTACTAGAGGCACAAACCGTGAAGCAATATGAGGTTCTGTTTCAGGCACCGGTATCGGCATATTGGCAGGAGCATTACCTTTTAGGCAAGCCAGGCAAGGGCCTGCAGAAAAGTATGGGCAAAAGCAGTGTGCAAAATCTCATCATCAATGTGGCTGTGCCGCTACTCGCTGCTTATGCCAGTTATAGCGATAACCGCTTGTACTTAGAAAAAGCGGTCTCTCTACTGGAGGAGCTGAAGGAAGCGAGCAATAAAATCACGCGTCACTATGAGGACCTGGGCTGGCAGGCGAAATCAGCCGCCGACAATCAGGCTGCTCTTAGCCTGTACAAGCGTTATTGCGCGCCGGTAAACTGCATGCACTGTGCCATCGGAAATAAAGTGATGAAGCAAAGCAGTTCTGCCGCGTGAGTATACTGGTTTACGTGCTGAACTTTCTGCTGTTAGGAGGGCTTGTGTGGTGGATGCAACGGCAGGAGTGGTTAGAGGAGTTGAAGCCATACTTTTACCCGGCTTTGATGCTAAAACTGGTGTGCGGAATAATGTTGGGCGTATTGTATTTTTATTATTACGGCGAGGGGGATACAACTTTTTATCATAAAAGGGCACTCTGGGCGGTTGATATCCTATATCATGATGGCTTACAGGATTACCTAAAGTATCTCCTCGTAGACGAAGTGCCCCAGCATAGTCCGCTATCGGCTGTACAAGTGCCTTACTATAGCAGCGCCTGGAATGTGGTAAAGCTAATAAGTGTTCCGTTGGCGTTTACTGCAGGGAGCTATTACCTCTGCTCGGTATACTTATCTCTACTTAGTTTCGCGGGGGTATGGTTTTTGGTAAATAAGCTGAGTAACTATTTCCCCGGCACGGCAAAGGCAGCGGTTATTTCTTTTTTGTTTATCCCATCAGTTGTCTTCTGGTCTTCGGGTATCATAAAAGAGAGTTTCATAATGGGAGGAATGGGTATGTTGGTGGGGAGTTGCCTGGAACTGTTACAACCTGGCACAACGCGTGTTAAAATAAAATACATGCTTCTGGCGCTCGTGGGAGTACTGTTGATCTGGTATGTAAAGTACTTTGTAGCGATAGCCTTAGGTTTTTTTCTGCTTTCTGTATTTGTATTGAAAATTTTGAATACGGCGAAGGCTCTGGAAGGCATAAGCGTTTATTTGAAAGTAGTTGCGGCTGTGCTGCTCTTTATCGGCATTGCATTTGTGTCTTCGCGCCTGAATTATAATCTGAATTTCAGCCAGATGCCCGTAACGGTTTACAATAATTACCTGGAGTACAGGCTGATTTCAGAAGAGAAGCCCAGTATAAACTTGCCGACTCTCGAGCCAACTTATTTTAGTTTTGTTATACACGCACCTCTTGCATTCTTTAATATACTTTTGAGGCCTTTTTTGTGGGAAGTTTATAATCCGGTTACATTTGTGGCGGCTATTGAAAATACTTTTGTGCTTATTTTGCTACTTTTATTTTGTTGGGATGCCTTCAGAAATAAAATCCGATTCAGTTCTAACAATTATTTACTGCCTGCCACAGTCTGTTATATCCTGCTGATGGGCATTTTACTGGCTTACAGTATGCCTAATTTTGGTACTTTAAGTCGCTACAGAATTGTCTTTCTACCATTCCTGTTATACTTGCTTTTCCTCAGCCCCTCCACTAACAGGCTACTCTTACACTTCCGGTTCAAAAAGAAAATATGAAGCGGCTGCTACTGATTTTTATTTCCGTTTTGCTTTTGTTAGCTGTTGGTAAAGTAATAGGCTACTACCTGGAAAACAGGTTATACTTTCATTACATACTTGATGCCTATGTAGAAAGTAGAGAAAGTATAGTCGAAGACGGCTACACAGACAGAACTTCCTATAAAAAAGGAGATGTGCAGGATGTGTTTATAAATTCGAGGTCTGAAGCAAACTCCCAGTTAAGGCTGTATGATATAAATGGAGTTGTTGTGGATAGTGTGCAGGCATTCGTGCAGCCGCAAACAAAAGGACCTAACCCGAGCGAAGAGGGGTATCGTTATCAACGTACTTTCAGATACAAATTGCCAGCCTTGTCGAGTGGGGTCTACCTGTGGGAAAAGAAAATCCCGTTCACCTTGAAAGGTGAACAAGCAGATGTAGTGGTGGTATACCCATCTAACACTGTAAATGCCTATAATATATCAGGAGGGAAAAGTTTATATCGTATTTTCTCAGGAAAAACGCATGTGGTGTCGTTTCAGCGACCTATGTTGCCTGCCGTTTCGTTTTTTGCCGTGGAAGGGCTTAAATGGCTACAGGCTTCACCTTACAACATCAGCTACATAAACGACCAGGATTTAGAAAATCCAGCTATCTTAACAGGTGCCAAAGTGCTGCTTATTATCGGGCATAGCGAGTATTGGAGCCGTACTGCCCGCAGGCAAGTGGATGCTTTTATTGACAAGGGCGGCCACTGTATGGTCCTGTCAGGCAATACCATGTGGTGGCAGGTTCGCTATGCTGAGGACGGTACAAAGTTGATATGTTATAAAGAAAAACCTGATCCTATCACTATAGATAGCCTCAAAACAACCTACTGGAACAGTCCCATATTAAATTATCCTATCACTCCGAGTATCGGTGCAGACTTTTCCAGAGCAGGATATGGTAGAAAATTCAGGAAGAGTTTCGGTGGTTATAAAATCACACAATCAAGCTCCCCCGTGTTTGCAGGCATCAACTTAAAAGAGGGTGATGTGCTAAAAGTATCCACTAAAGAATATGATGGAGCGCCTGTGCTTGGGGAGGAGCCTGACCTTAGGCTCGACACAGAGCAGCTTGGCTTTTACAAAGCAGAACTGTTGGGCTATGACAGGGCTTATGATGAACAACCAGGTTATGCCACGTTCATCATCTTTCAGAAAACGCCCACCTCAGGTGTAGTCTTAAATACTGCATCTACAGACTGGTGTGGGCCACATGGTATTGGAGGCCCGGATTCAGTAGCCATAAGAAAAATTACAGATAACGTGCTAAAGGCCATGCTTTTTAACAAAAATCTCTTCTCTAAAACACCTTAAAGGTATAATTCGTACCTTTGCGCCTTATTTAAGATGGAGCTATGCAAAATCCAGTAATCATATTAGGCGCCCAGAAACTGGGTACAGCCGCTTTAGATATTTTTAACAGTAACAGTGTTATCGTATACTGCTTCCTCGACGACAGTGGTAAGCAGCAGGAGGAGGTAAACAATGTGTCGGTGATGAGCAACACGGAAGATAACGAGTTCCTGAAGCTTATCGGCAACAAGTGCGATGTTTTTGTCGCTGTAGAAGATGCTGCTGCTCGTAAAGGCCTCATCAAAATGCTGAAAGAGGAGTACAAGGTAGTGCCGGTAAATGCCATTCACCGCTTTAGCTCCGTGTCGGAATATGCGTGGCTGGGGCACGGTAACATGATTGCCGCAGGTGCAGTGGTAAACAACAATGCCAAACTCGGAAACTACTGCGTAATTCAATCCCGGGCTGTAGTAGACACATATGCCGGAATTGGGGATTTTGCCCAGATTGGGGCTGGGGCCGTCATAAACTCTGAAGTATTAGTAGAAGAAGGTGCTTTTATCGGTTCAGGAGCTGTAGTGGTGTCTGGGGTTAAAATCGGGAAAAATGCCCGTGTAGGTGCAGGCTCTGTAGTGGTAGCCGATGTGCCGGCCAAAGCCACTGTATTCGGTAACCCGGCTGCGCCTGTAAAGTAAACTTTTCTGCTTACCACGGCTGTTACGATACTGATAAAAATCATTTTTAGGTTGAAAAGCTTTGTTAGCTTTGCCGCCTGAATGGTTAAATGGCCAAACTGTTTAATTGTTAGAAAAGGATGAACAATGCAGCCATTCAATAATTTAAAGCAGCAATCAAACAATAGCTCCGGAGGAGCAAACAATGAATTTTTAACACTTAGCTGAATCTAAGCCGTTATGAGCAAACCGTATAACATCCTTCTTTATTACTGCTATTCCCCGATAGCAGACCCGGAGACGTTCCGGGAGGAGCATCACCTGCTGTGCCTGGAGCTGAACATGCTCGGCCGTATTATTGTATCCAACGAGGGCCTTAACGGTACCGTGTCGGGCACAAAAGAAAGCTGCGAAAAATATATGCAGGCTTTAAAGTCTGACCCGCGCTTCGCTAAAACCGACTTCAAGGTGGATGAGTCGGATATACATGCTTTTACGAAACTGCATGTGCGTACGAAAACTGAAATCGTGCATTCCGGAATGTTGCACATCGACCCGAATGCACGCACTGGTGTGCATCTGTCGCCGAAGGAGTTTAAAGACATGAAGGACCGGGAGGACGTGGTGGTACTGGACGTGCGCTCTGATTACGAGCACAGCGTAGGCCGCTTCAAGAATGCGGTGACGCTGGACATCGAGAACTTCCGTGAGTTTCCGGAGAAGGTAGATGAACTGAAGGAAAAGTATAAGGACAAGAAAATCCTGACCTACTGCACCGGCGGTATTAAGTGCGAGAAAGCAAGTGCCTTCCTGCTGGAGAAGGGCTTCGAGAATGTGTACCAGCTGCATGGCGGTATTATCAAGTATGGTATAGAAGCGGGAGGAGAGGACTTTGAAGGCAAGTGCTATGTGTTCGATAACCGTGTGGCTGTTGATGTGAACAAGGTAAACCCAACGGTAGTATCAGAGTGCCACGTGTGCGGCACCAAGAGCGACCGCATGGTGAACTGTGCAAACCCGGTTTGTAACCTCCACGTGCCTATCTGTGAGAACTGTGGCTGGGAAATGGATGGCGCTTGCTCTACGGAGTGTAAAGAGCACCCTGAGAAGCGCCCTTATGACGGCACCGGTTACTATCAGAAAGCAACAAATGGCTATAATCCCTTGAAAGGATTCAACCGTCGGAAGAAAACTGACGTACAACTATAAGTATTCTCTAAAGCTAAGAAAGAGCGTGTGGCCCAGAAGCCCACGCTCTTTCGCTTTTTTATACATTTGTCAGCATAATAATTCAGAAAAAGGAGGCAAAGCTTCTTTCTTCCTTTTTCTGAATAAACAAAAAACGTAACTATGGCTGCGATTCCAGAATCAGAGTTAATCATTAACCCGGACGGTACCATCTATCACCTGAACCTTTTACCGGAACATATTTCGGACACAATCATAACAGTTGGTGACCCCGAGCGTGTAGCCAAAGTCAGCAAGTATTTTGATGAAATAGAGGTGGCCATTGTGAAACGCGAATTTGTGACGCACACGGGCTATTACAAAGGCAAAAGGCTTACGGTTATTTCCTCAGGTATGGGCACCGACAACATTGATATCCTGATGAACGAACTGGACGCCCTGGTGAACATTGACTTTCAGTCGCGGGAGCCGAATGAGGAGAAAATCAAGCTAAATATTATCCGCGTCGGTACTTCCGGAGCTTTGCAGGAAACGGTACCGCTGGGAAGCCACCTGGCTTCTCACACCGCAGTCGGATTGGACACGCTGATGGAGTTTTACCCGCTGGAGCAAAGTGAAGAGGAGCTAACGCTTGTGAAGGCCCTGCAGGAGGCGCTTGGCATAGGCTTCAGACCTTATTGCGTGAATGGCTCTGAAAGCCTGATCAGGAAAGTAGCTTATGATATGATTCCCGGAAACACGCTTACCTGCCCGGGTTTTTATGCGCCGCAGGGCCGTGTGCTCCGTGGCGGGTTACGCAACCCCAATCTGCTGCAGCGTTACCACAATTTCCGGCTGAACGACTTCAAGTTCACAAACTTTGAGATGGAAACAGCTGGATATTATAGTATGGGGCGCCTTTTGGGGCACGAGGTACTATCGTTGAATGCCATGGTGGCTAATCGCATCGCACATACTTTTGCTGCCAATGCAGAGGAGGTGATCGATGATTTAATTGTGAAAGTGCTGGAGAGGGTATAGTAAATAAAGCTGTAGCTCTGTCCTATACATAAGTAGCCCCGGCAATTGCGTTGCCGGGGCTACTTATGTCAAAGCTTTTCATGTTTATGAAGGTTTCTTCTGTTTCAGGAACAGCTCTAAAAAAACTCTACTCCTAAAACTGAATTGATTGGAATATACCTGCCTGCTTTCAGTACCATAAATAAATCGTCTACCGCCCATACAGTAGTATCAACTCTTTTCTTCTCTCCATCAGCAGTTTGAAAGGTGATTTCGACTTTGCCGCGGTGTATATTGCCCAGGGATGTGGCTCTGCTGATATCCCATCGGCGCTTGTTACGTGCTGCTAAATCGGTGAGTACATCTTCCTGTGCAAAATTGAAAGCGTGTAGCTGCTCTTTCTCTACCAGAGGTATTGGGTTCGTCATTCTGTTCATATAATAGTTTGATTGTTTGGAGTGATTAAACACTCAACTAATATATGGTTTTTATGGATAATAGTAAAGGGTAACGTGTGTTTTTTACAGTTTTTGTAAGAAAGCAAGTGTATCTACGCCATCTGCATAATCCCATACCATCGGCCGCTGTGCCTCGCCAAACGGAATGCTGCCCTCCAGCCAGCCATGTGCCGACGCAACTACCTGTGTTTTATCCTTTATTGCCTTTAGCCTCTGCCGCAGGTCAGTCAGTGAACTGAAGGTGTCGTAGAACAGCACAGAAATAGGAGAGACCAGCGCCTCGCTCTTTTGTACCAGCATAAAGCCATTATCGAAGTGCGGCACGCGGTTTATCAGCAGAATAGATTTGTTGTAATCGTAGTTGTTCTGGTATTTGTGGTGGTCCAGCAGACTTACCCGGTGGGCATTTGCTTCGAAAAACTTATCAAAAGTGTAACCTTCAGGTACAAAAACCTTGGAAACGTTGCGGCAGCCGAGGCCGTAGTAGCGGAACACATCTTCTCCTAAGGCCTGCAGGTCGTCTTTCTCTTCGTGGCCTGTGAGCACGCCGATGCTGCTGCGGTTCTTGCGGATAATATGCGGGCGCTTGGCAAAATAGTACTCAAAGTAACGGGCGGTGTTATCAGAACCGGTCGCGATGATGGCATCAGCTTCCTTCAGCATGTCTACAAACTCGAACTGGTTCGCGAAGGCGGGTTCGATGCCTACCAGCATGTTGGCGAGCCGTTTCATGAGCAGTTCGTCACCTGAGCTGAGCTTTGCCAGGAGAAAATGCCCGCTGAGCAGTACCGACAGAAAATCGTGGAAGCCCACCATTGGAATGTTGCCTGCCATCACCACGCCAACCTTTTTAGGTGTAACCTGTTTAAGGTGGTAAGGGTAAAGCCATTCACGGAGGTACTGTTCCTCCAGCATCTGTAAAATGCCGTTTAAAGCACAGGAAACATTCTCTTCGGTGAACCAGTTGTTGCGTGACATAGCTGCCTGAGCCCACTCCTGCCGGTCTTCCGGGGATAATTTTCGCAGCTGTTTCCCAAGTTCTACGAAAGCCTCAATCCTGTTCTCTAAAGTCATGGCAAATACGTGCGTTGAAAATTTATTTGATAGGAATACTTAATGTTCCTAATTTTGTTGTTTAAATGATTAAGAAATACAAAAGTAAAGAAAATATACAGGAGATACGACTATGGCGATAATGATAACCGATGAGTGCATAAACTGCGGTGCCTGCGAGCCGGAATGCCCGAACACTGCTATCTACGAAGGTGGCATGGACTGGACATGGGGTGGCGGTACCGAACTGAAAGAGGTGGAAATTGATGGAGGAGAAGTTATTCCGGGTGATGCACCACAACAACCTATTTCGGATGAGTTCTACTACATCGTTTCAGACAAATGTACGGAGTGTATGGGTTTCCATGAGGAGCCGCAGTGCGCTGCTGTCTGCCCGGTAGATTGCTGCGTCGATGACCCGGACTACCGCGAGACAGAGGAAGAGCTATTGGCTAAAAAAGACTGGCTGCACCAGGTGGCCTAAAATTTAGCTGCTAAAAGCTGAAAAGCCTGCCTCTCCTGGCAGGCTTTTTTGTTACCAGGTTATCGGGAATGACTCCATCACATCTTCCTTCCCGCTTTCATAAGCTACAGTTATGGTAAACGTGCGTTCCTGAGCAACGGCAGGCTTTTCTGTTAGAGCAAACATGCCTAGCTCGCTCATCATAAACTCGTTACCGCTTATACTGTTGATACGCACTATTGCCTGCCCAAGAGGGAGAGGCGCGTCAAAGTCTTCCTCAAACGCAACGACTTTCGAATTCAGCGGCTCGCCGGGCGGAACACCATTAAAAGCGGTGTTGCTGGTAACTGTAATGTCAGTTATTTTATCTTTTAGCTGCTCATAGTTATGATATTGAGGACAGCTTAGAGCAAGTGCTGATGCATATAAGGCGAAGTCGGAATTATTCTGGGCAAACTGATAATCAAAAGATAACTCCAGAAGGAGCGTGTCTTCTGTGTAAGCTTCATTTGGAGCAATGCGATAAACTTTGCCCGCTACGAGTGGCCTGCCAATATAAGTCTCGCTCACCGGAAAAACCTGATTTAAGTGCAGTAAATAGGGACCGCTCGGATCTTCCGGACATACGCATGCTGTGGGAATGATGCCCGTTAGTACGAGCAGGAGGAAGATTG
The DNA here is from genome assembly GCF_003367245.1 of Pontibacter diazotrophicus. Classification (GTDB taxonomy): domain Bacteria; phylum Bacteroidota; class Bacteroidia; order Cytophagales; family Hymenobacteraceae; genus Pontibacter; species Pontibacter diazotrophicus. The sequence continues at coordinate 25,097 of NZ_QRGR01000005.1, forward strand.
CTTTTTTCATGATGATGAGTCAGCTTGTTTTCTGTAGGAGGATTATGTATTAAAGATAACAATAATGCGGAGATTTGAAATATCAAGAGCATAGTTAAACAGCCTAATCGGAATCTTCTGTGGCCTCGCAGCGTGCGCAGCTCCTGCGAGTGTCTGTGCCCATTGCGGAAACACTCAAAGGGTCTGGAAAGCGCTATGGGTTAGGTCATAAAAAATCCGTAATTTTGCCTTCCCAAATTCACAGGAAAACAGTATACGATGTCGATCTCAACGAAATATAACCCCAAAGAAATAGAGCAGAAGTGGTACGACAGCTGGATGCAGCACGGCTTCTTCCACTCTGAGCCCAACCCGAACAAGGAGCCTTATACCATCGTGATACCGCCGCCGAACGTGACGGGTGTGCTGCACATGGGCCACATGCTCAACAACACCATACAGGACGTGCTGATACGGCGTGCGCGTATGCAGGGCAAAGAAGCCTGTTGGATACCCGGTACCGACCACGCTTCCATAGCTACAGAGGCAAAGGTGGTGGCCATGCTGAAAGAGCGCGGCATCAGCAAAAAAGACCTCACACGGGAGGAGTTCCTGACTTATGCATGGGAGTGGAAAGAGAAGTATGGCGGCATTATTCTGGACCAGCTGAAGAAACTGGGTGCTTCCTGCGATTGGGACCGTACCCGCTTCACGATGGAAGACGACATGAGCGCTGCTGTAATCGAGGTGTTTGTGGACCTGTACCGCAAAGGCTTGATATACCGCGGCGTGCGCATGGTAAACTGGGACCCACAGGGAGGCACTGCGCTGTCTGATGAGGAAGTGATTCCAAAAGACACTATGGCCAAAATGTACCACCTGCAGTACGAGGTGGTAGACGGCGCAACCTCAGAACCAACGTATATTACAGTTGCTACATCCCGCCCTGAAACAATTATGGCCGACGTGGCCGTAGCCGTTAACCCGAATGACAAGCGCTACACGCACTTGCACGGTAAAAGCGTGCGCATCCCGTTGCTGGGCAAAGAGATTCCGGTTATCCTGGATGAGTACGTATCAATTGAATTTGGTACCGGTGCCTTAAAGGTAACACCGGCGCACGACCTGAACGATTATGAACTGGGGCAGAAGCACAAACTGCCTACCATCGATATCCTGAATAACGACGGAACACTAAACGAACAGGCACAGCTGTATGTGGGCCAGGATCGTTTTGCCGCCCGCCGCAATATCGTGAAAGATTTACAGGAGGCTGATTTGCTGGTAAAGATAGAAGAGTACCAGAGCGTGCTGCAGACATCAGAGCGTACGGGTGCCGTAATTGAGCCGCGCCTCTCGATGCAGTGGTTCTGCAAGATGGACGCCATGGCCAAACCGGCACTGGAGTCGGTGATGAACGATGATATTCGCCTGCATCCACCGAAGTTCAAGAACATGTACCGCTCCTGGATGGAGGGCATCCGCGACTGGTGTATATCGCGTCAGTTGTGGTGGGGCCAGCGTATTCCGGCCTTCTACCTGCCGGACGGGTCGCATGTGGTGGCTACCACGGCTGAGGAGGCTTTAGTACTTGCCCGAAAAGAAAGCGGTAATGACCAGTTGCAGGCTTCTGACTTGCGCCAGGATGAGGACGTGCTGGACACATGGTTTTCGTCGTGGCTGTGGCCAATCTCTGTGTTTGACGGCTTCAAAGACCCTGACAACAAGGATATCCTGTACTACTATCCAACCAACGACCTAGTGACGGCCCCTGAGATTTTGTTCTTTTGGGTAGCGCGCATGATTATGGCCGGCTACGAGTTCCGTAAAGAGATGCCGTTCAAGAATGTGTACCTGACAGGTATTGTACGTGACGCACAGGGGCGTAAAATGTCTAAGTCGCTGGGTAACTCCCCGGACCCGCTGGACCTGATTGAGCAGTTTGGCGCCGACGGTGTACGTGCCGGCATGTTGTTCAGTTCACCAGCCGGTAACGATTTGCTGTACGATGAGAAGCTGGTAGAGCAGGGGCGTAACTTTACGAATAAAATCTGGAATGCCTTCCGTCTTATCAAAGGCTGGGAAATAGACGAGAGCCTGCCTTGCCCGAACGAAACAGCTATTAAGTGGTTTGAGTCCCGGTTTAATGAGGCTTTTGTGCAGATAGAGGACCACTTCAGCAAGTTCCGTATTTCAGATGCACTGCTGGCTGTATACAAACTGGTGTGGGACGATTTCTGCTCTAATTACCTGGAGATGATCAAGCCTGCGTACCAACAGCCGATTGACAAGCAAACGTTGGACGCAACAGTAGGGCTGCTGGAAAATGTGCTGAAGGTGTTGCACCCGTTCATGCCTTTTATCAGCGAAGAGATTTGGCACGAGCTGAAGGAGCGTAAGAAGAAGGAGTACCTGATTGTGGCGGCATGGCCAAAGAAGAATAAATTCGACAAGGATGTTATTCAGAAAATGGAGAACGTGCTCCATGTAGTGGGTGCAGTACGCAACGTTCGCAACTCCAAAAATATTTCGAATAACAAGCAGCTGGATCTCTACATGAAAGTGGCGAACCAGGAAAGTTATAGTGCCTTTATGGCTATCCTGCGCAAGCTGGCCAATCTCAATGAGATTCAGTTTGTGGAGGAGCCTTTGGAGGGCGCTATCAGTTTTATTGTGGGAAGTGACGAGTTCTTCATCCCAATGGAAGGCAACATCGATGTGGCCGCTGAGCGCGAGCGCCTGACAAAGGAGTTGGAGTATACCAAAGGTTTCCTCAATTCGGTTGATAAGAAGCTGAGCAACGAACGCTTTGTGAATGGTGCCCCGGAGGCTGTGATTGCAGGCGAGCGCAAGAAAAAAGCCGATGCTGAAGCCAGAATAAGTGCTATCGAGCAAAGCCTGGCTGCGCTGTAAGTAGCAAGCAGAATCTATAACAAGACCGGCCGCTCTCGTAAGGGAGCGGCCGGTCTTGTTATAGATTCTCTTCAAGGCATGCCTAATACCTCTCAGGTGTTGCCATCAACTGCTTTACCTCCTCTTTATAACCTTGCAGCACATCAGCAAGGCCTTCTTTAGTGGCGGCATACGTTATCTCCACCTGCTTATCCCCCAGGTGGTAAGACAGCAGTCCCTGGTCTTCCTCCGTCAGGTAATAAAATTTGAGAGGCTCCGTGGCTGTAGATACAGCATAGCTTCTGAAGGTGAAGTCGTTGGTGATACGCTGCTGCGTGGGCGGGCGGTTGTCGAGGTAGCGCTGCGTTACAACGGTGTCTAAATGAATGTTGCTTTCAATTTGGTAGATGCTTTTTATATCTCCCTCGGTCAATTGCCAAATATCTACCTGGTGATTTCCAATAGTTTGGCTGCTGTGGTTGGCTTTAGACAGATCAAGGCTGGCTGCAAGCTGAAACAGTTGCAGGTCATTGGCTACTGTCTCTACCGATGGAGTTTGTGTGCTGTTGTCGCTGATAAAGTAGCGGTTATCCTTCTCAAGCCGCGCAAAATCTTGCTCAAGGTCCTGCTGCATGCGCAGTGATGGCCCAACGGCTAGCATATAGGTGAAGAACAGCGGAAACAGAAGTGATAAAGAAGTTAACATAGCCATAGTGTTTGCTTCTACTACTCAAATGTTGTGCCTATTGTTATGCAAGCTTAAAGTGGTTGTACTGTGGCCATAAGTGAGATTTTATATTTATCCTTCCCTTCCCCTTCCCGTAAGTAATTTTATGAAAGAAATCATGGACGAACTCAGCATCTTAACTATCGATATTGGTGGCTCGCGCATCAAAGCTACGGTTCTAAACCAGGCAGGGCAACTTCAAACAAATTACATAAAAGCAAACACCCCTTCGCCGTCCTCTCCGGAAAACGTACTGGATGCTACCAAAAACCTGGTAAAGGAATTCTATGACTATGATCGGGTATCGGTTGGGTTTCCGGGTTATGTGAAAGATGGCGTCGTGCTGACTGCCCCGAATTTAGGCACAGATAGCTGGAGGGGCTTTGACCTGCGTCAGCAGTTGATAAGCCTGCTTGAAAGGCCGGTTAGGGTGGTGAATGATGCCGACCTGCAGGGCCTGGGAGTGGTGCGTGGAAAGGGGCTGGAAATAGTGATTACCTTAGGAACTGGCTTTGGTACTGCTTTACTACACAACGGCTATCTGTTGCCCCATCTTGAGCTGGCCCACCATCCTGTAACCAAGAGCAAAGACTATGACCAGTATATTGGTGACAAAGCGATGAAAAAGGCAGGCTTAGAAAAGTGGAATACCCGGATGCAGCATGTGCTGCAAATCCTGCAAACTGTTTTCAACTACGACCATCTATATATCAGCGGAGGAAATGCCGATGAGATCACCTTTAAGCTTGATGAGAATATCACGGTTGTAACTAACTTAGATGGTATTAAAGGAGGGGCCATGCTGTGGCAGGACGAATTTGTCGTATCTAATAGTTAAACTAATAAACTAAAAGCTGTTGCTTGTTACAGTTACCCTCCCTAACAAAACGAATTAAGGGCAGGAACAGAAAGAGTGGTTAAAACTATTTTTTTGATGCACTAGTACGTAAAGGTGTTGACATGACTTGAAGTAACGTAACTGGTTATAAGCTGCTAAAGTACTGATTTCTGTTTTCAAGCAAGCACAGTTTCCAGACGCAGAAAGCATATCAATTTTAAACCAACAAAAATATCAAACTATGGAAAAGAATAATGTAAAGCGCATCCATGATTTCGGGCAAAGTATATGGCTTGACTTCATAGATCGCAAAATAATGGATACCGGTGATCTGCAGAAACTGATTGACGAGGATGGCGTGCGGGGTGTTACCTCTAATCCGGCTATTTTTGAAAAAGCCATCAGCAGCAGCTCCGACTATGATGCTGACATAAAAGAGCTGAGCCGGCAGGAGATGAGCAACGAGGACATCTTTTACAGCCTGGCCGTGCGTGACATCAAACGTGCAGCAGATCTGTTCAAACCAGTTTATGAGGAGGAAGTGAAGGGAGCCGACGGCTATATCAGCTTAGAGGTGTCGCCGCACCTGGCCCGTGACACAGAAGGAACCATCAGACAGGCGCGTGAGCTGTGGAAGGCTGTTGATCGGGAGAATGTGATGATCAAGATACCCGGAACGGCAGAAGGCCTGGCTGCGATACGTACGTGCATCAGCGAAGGTATCAATATCAACGTTACCCTGCTTTTCAGCCTGGACCGCTACGAAACAGTGGCAAATGCCTACATCTCCGGACTGGAGGACCGCGTGAGAGCTGATAAGCCAATTGATCATATCGCTTCTGTGGCAAGCTTCTTCCTGAGCCGTATTGATGTGATGGTCGACCCGGTGCTGAAAGAGAAAGGACTGGACCAGCTATACGGTGAAGTAGCGATTGCATCCGCCAAAAAGGCTTATGAAATCTACAAAAGGGTATTCAGCAGCGATCGCTTTAAAAAACTAGAAATTGATGGAGCGAAACCGCAACGCCTGCTGTGGGCCAGTACCAGCAGTAAAAACCCTGATTTTCCGGACACCAAATATGTAGAGGCGCTGATAGGACCTAATACAGTAAACACCGTCCCCATGGATACCGTAGAGGCGTTCCGGGATCACGGAAAAGCCGAAAATACATTGGAAGATGGCCTGGACAAAGCTACCAGTACTTTATCGCAGCTAAAAGAAGCTGGAATTGATCTGGATGAGATGACGCAGAAGCTGGAGGAAGAAGGAATTGAGAAGTTTAACCAGCCCTACGATAAGCTGCTTGATGCGATAGGACAGCAAAAGAAGAAAGCACTGGCTTCAGGCAACTCTTAACAGTAGCTGGAACAACGACGAATTCGGCAACATGAATATATCACAAAAAAACCTGGGGGTAACCTCAGGTTTTTTTGTGATATATTCAGGAGGCGTGTACGGGAAAGGAATATCCTGAAGCAATAACAAACATTACAGGCGTGCATTATCCACTACAGTCCAGTTGATGTTGCCGTTGTTAACGGTATATTTCAAAATCATGTACCCGCCGGTATGTCCGTCTTCATAGTAGGCCATGGCGTAGCGGTCGTTCAGGATGCGGCTGTCTCGGATAGCCATGGTTCCGCCCAGTGTTCCTTCAGTAGGAATGAGCTGGCGCTGTTTGCGGTTCAGGTCGTTCATGAGGTCTGCCTCAGGGTTTTCAAGTCCTTTTTGCTTTAGCCGCCGGATGTCTGACTCACTCAGCGTGCCCAGTTCATCCACAAAAGCAGCACCACCCGGAGGCACCATTTCCATGGTGTCAGGAGGTAGCATATTATCTTCCAGGGAGTCAATAGCCTGATCCTTCTGCTCCAGTTCTTGGTCAACTTCTTCTATCTGATTATCGGCAATGGCCAGTCGGTTTTCGGCCTCGTTCTTCTGCAGGTAAAAATAAAAGGCCAGAAACAGGAAAATACCTGCCAGTATCCAGGGTAATATTCTCATTGGTATCAGGTGCTTGCGTTGTTGTATTTTGAAGTCGTGAAGATAGGGAAATGTATAAGCGGTAAGATGCAGTGAAGCGAAAAATAATCTTCCCCTTTCTCAAAATAAAATCGCCTGCCCCGGTAAGAGGCAGGCGATCCATTATATATCAAAGTCTTTCTTATTTTTCCTTGACTAATCTATATCGTTTGATCCACGTCGAAATTCTCCAGGTAGTCGGCAACACGGCGTACGAACATGCCACCTAGCGAACCGTCTACCACGCGGTGGTCGTAGGAGTGCGACAGGAACATGAAATGGCGGATGCCTATTAAATCGCCCTGCGGTGTTTCGATTACAGCTGGCTTCTTTGTGATAGCACCTACGGCCATAATAGCCACTTGCGGCTGCATGATAATGGGTGTCCCCATCACGTTACCGAAAGAGCCTACGTTGGATACAGTATAGGTGCCGCCGGATAAGTCGTCTGGCGTTAGCTTATTAATGCGGCCTCGGTTAGCAAGGTCGTTCACTTTCTTCGTCAGGCCGTTCAGATTCAGCTGGTCAGCATTTTTGATGTTCGGCACAATCAGGTTTCCGCTGGGCAGGGCTACGGCCATGCCGATGTTGATGTCTTTGTGGCGGATAATTTTGCTGCCATCCACGGACACGTTGATCATCGGGAAATCTTTGATGGCTTTTGCAATTGCATCGATGAAAATGGGCGTGAACGTAAGGTTTTCGCCTTCACGTTTCTTATACTCATTCTTCCATTTGTTGCGCCAGTTTACGATGTTAGTCACATCGGCTTCCACAAAAGAGGTAACGTGCGGAGAAGTCTGCTTGCTTTCCACCATGCGGTCGGCAATCATCTTGCGCATGCGGTCCATTTCTATTATCTCCACGTTTCCGCTGTAGGAGGCAGCGGGCTTCACGGAAGCCGCCTGGGGCTGTGGTGCGGCGGCAGGTTTTGGCGCTGGTGCTGCAGGAGCATGTGTCTGCGCTTGCGGAGCAGGGGCATTGTTAGCCTGTGTGGTGGCTTGCTGTGGCGCCTCGGAACGATTCTCTACGTACGCCATGATATCTTTTTTAGATACCCGTCCTTCTTTGCCTGTTCCCGGAATATACTCCAACTCCTGCATAGAAATGCCTTCTTCACGGGCAATATTCAGTACCAGCGGAGAATAAAAGCGACCCGATGCAGGCTGGTCTAGTTTTGCTACAGCACCTTCAGTTTGCGCAGAAGCAGCAACGGCCTGCTGTGGAGCCTCCTCCTCAGGAGCAGTAGCAGGGGCTTCGGTGGCAGCAGGGGCAGAAGTGCCAGTGTCCTCTCCGTTGGTGGAGATAATGGCTATAGGAGCGCCAACGGCTACTACATCTCCTTCCTGTACCAGAATCTCTTTTAGTACGCCACCCTCTAAGGCAGGTACCTCGGTGTCCACTTTATCTGTAGCTACTTCCAGCACCGATTCATCCTGCTCGATGGTGTCACCCACGCTTTTAAGCCATTTCAGAACGGTGCCTTCCATGATACTCTCGCCCATCTTGGGCATAACCATTTCTACAAGTGCCATATGTGTCGTTATTCGTTGTGCGTTATCTGTTAGTGGGCATGAAGCATAAAATACAGCAGCAAAGGCTTTTATGTTAGAAATAAGTGAGTCTTCACTTATTTCTAACATAAATTTCGCTCAATTCCCGGACAAAGTTATGAAATTTAGCCTATTCCTCAACGGCGGCCGTTAAACTTTGGCGCACCAGGTTCAATACAGCCGTGGCAGTGTACTCAATGTTGAGCAGCCTATCTTTGTTGTAGTTTAACAGCCTTGTCTCCGTTCTGTCTTTATCGGCATAGGCAATCCAGATGGTTCCCACCGGCTTTTCTGCTGTGCCGCCGCCCGGGCCGGCGATGCCGCTGGTGGCTACGCCGATGTCGGTACCGAACTTCTTGCGTACGTTTTCTGCCATTTCCCTCACTGTAGCTTCACTTACGGCGCCATGTTGCTGCAGGGTTTCCGGCTTCACGTTCAGCTCTCTTGTTTTTACTTCGTTGTGGTACGCGATTACGCTTCCCTGGTAGTAAGCAGAACTGCCGCTGATGCTGGTAATTTTGTGCGCCAGGTAGCCGCCTGTGCAGCTTTCGGCGGTGGCAATCGTGAGCCCGCGTTCTTTTAAAAGCTGCCCAATGGCTTCTTCTAACTTTACCTCACCAAATGCAAAAATGTTATTCGGTATAATATGCGGCAGTTTCTCCACTTCCGCCTGCAACTCCTGCTCAAGTTTTGTGGCATCGCTGCCCGTGCCTGTCAGGCGCAGGCGAACGCCTCCCAGGTTCGGGAGGTAAGCCAGCTTCAGGTGCTCCGGCAGGTTGGTTTCCCATGCCTCTAATCTGTCTGCCAGTATGGATTCAGGTATGCCCACCGTCTGTACCACTTTATGGATGATTTCAGGTGGCTTAAAATAGGTTTTCAGTTGGGGCAGCACAATGTCCGTCATCATGCGCTTCATCTCAAACGGCACCCCCGGCATCGACACAAACACTTTGCCTTCCTGCTCGAACCACATGCCTGGTGCCGTGCCCAGCACATTCCGGACAGCTGTACAGGCCTCCGGCAGAAATGCCTGCTGCCGGTTCAGTTCTGTTACCGCAATGCCTCGTTTTTTGAAGATTTCTGCAATGTCATCCAACGATGGTTCATGCAATTTTAAGGTAGTGTGAAAATAGTCTGCCAGCACGTGCTTGGTCAGGTCATCTTTAGTGGGGCCGAGGCCACCGGTAATCAGGATGATGTCTGCTCTTGTTCTGGCATCGTCCAGAGCCTTTACAATATGGTCGGCGCTATCGGAGATAGAGGTAATCTGCTTCACACGTATTCCAATCTTTGTCAGTTCTGTGCCCATCCAGGCAGAATTGGTGTCCACGATCTGGCCGTACAGAATCTCGTCTCCTATGGTGATGATTTCAGCAATAACTGCTTTCATATATATTTTTGGTCTGATTTATGTGTAGGTTTGGAAAACCGTTTTAAGTTAAAGATGTTCTGTTGATATGAAAAAACTACTCTACACTTCTCTTTTTGCCCTCACCCTGGGCGCCTCTGCCTGTACAGTGGCAGATGTTCAGCGTACCATGGATGGCGTAATGGCTGGCACAGCGGGTGCCCCTGTTACCCAAAATGAAGTAGCCTCAGGCCTGAAGCAGGCGCTGGAGGTAGGAATCAAAAATGGTTCTAACCAGGCTTCTCAAACAGACGGCTACTACAGGAACCCGCTCATCCGGATTCCGTTTCCAGAGGATGTGCAGCGTGTAGAGAATACGTTGCGCCAGGTAGGCTTGGGTAACGAAGTAGATAAATTTATACTGACGCTAAACCGTGGTGCCGAAGATGCTGCCAAAAGTGCAGTGCCGATTTTTGTGAGTGCTATCAGGCAGTTGACCATCGCGGATGCCTGGGCTATTCTGCGAGGCGATAAAGATGCGGCCACCCAATACCTGAAGCGCACCACCTCGCAGCAGCTGTACAATACATTCAACCCGATTATGGTTACGTCCCTGGAAAAAACGAATGCCACCCGATACTACACCGACATCGTGAACCAGTATAACAAGATTCCGCTGACACAGAAGGTGAACCCGGATTTAGATGATTACGCGACGCAGAAGGCCATTGACGGACTTTTTGTGATGATTGCGCAGGAAGAGGCGGAAATACGTGAAAACCCTGTTGCCCGTACCACCGAACTGCTACGCAGGGTGTTTGCGAAAGAAAACCAATCGTAGGCCAAATATATACTATCCTGTGAAAGCACCCGCTCTACATATCAGTAGGGCGGGTGCTTTTTTTGTGGAACATAAACCCTTGAACGAAAGTACAATACAGCAAGCTGCAAAAAGCAGGCACAGCGCCCCTAAAGCGGACATAGCATGGAAGACAAACGATTTAACTATACCAAACTCACAAAAGAGAAGGACTTAGATGTATTAATGGAGGAGATAGGAGATGCCCGTGTAGTGATGCTGGGGGAAGCCTCCCACGGCACCTCAGAATACTACACCTGGCGCACCGCCATCTCAAGAAGGCTGATACAGGAAAAGGGCTTCAGCTTTGTAGCGGTGGAAGGCGACTGGCCGGAGTGTTACGCGGTAAACCGGCTTATAAAAGCTTACCCGAATGCTGGGAGCAAAATTGCAGATGTGCTGCAGGTTTATAGGCGCTGGCCAACCTGGATGTGGGCCAACTGGGAAGTAGCGGCTTTAGTAGAGTGGCTGCGCGATCATAATCATTTGAAAATCGGCAAAGAGAAAGCCGGTTTCTATGGTCTCGATGTGTATAGCCTATGGGAATCGCTGGACCAGATCGTGAATTACCTGGAAAGTATTGACGGACAAGCTGCAGAAGCTGCCCGCAACGCTATCAATTGTTTTGAGCCTTTTAAACGCGACCCGCAGGAGTATGCACGGGCTACTGCTTTTGTACCCACAGACTGTGAGAATGAGGTGATTGAGATGCTTCAGCGGGTACAGTCTCGGAGAGTTTATTCCGAGGATCCGGAAGGCGAGTTTAACACAAAGCAGAATGCGCTGGTGGCGGTAAATGCAGAGAAGTATTACCGGGCTATGATGCGGGGAGGCGGGGACTCTTGGAACGTGCGCGACAGCCACATGATGGAAACCTTAGAACGTTTACTTGAATTTCATGGTCCGGAGTCGAAAGGCATTGTATGGGAGCATAATACGCACATCGGCGATGCCAGCTATACAGATATGGCGGAAGATGGTATGTTCAACATTGGGCAGCTGGCCCGTGAGCGATATGGCCGGGATCAGGTGAAACTGGTAGGCTTCGGCACCTACCAGGGCACCGTAATTGCGGGAAAGTCCTGGGGTGCCCCGATGCAGAAAATGGATGTGCCACCAGCTGTAGAAGGCAGCTGGGAAGACATACTTCACCGCATGAGCACCGACGATAAAATTATCCTTTCCAGAGATTTGCGACACGTGCCGGAGCTTCAGCAACGCATAGGGCACAGAGCCATAGGAGTAGTCTATGAGCCAAAGTATGAAGCGTTTGGCAATTACGTGCCCACCGTTATCCCGGAGCGCTATGACGCCTTTATTTTCTTTGATGAAACAGAAGCCGTGCATCCACTCCGCATGAAATCCCGCGGGGCTAAAGAACCCGACCTCTACCCATGGAACTACTGAGCGCGTAGCGCTCAATTATGAGTGATGAATTTAGAATTATGAATTGGAAATGAGGATCAGTAAATGATAAAAAATTACTTCCTGATTTTATGCGGTATCATACCAATTGCATGAAGCTATTTTCCATTCATAATTCAGCATTCATAATTTATAATTCAAAATAAATCACCCTCTCATTACCAGAAAGGTGATGTAGCTGACGTAGACCAGCAGGAAAAAGACACCGTTCCAGCGGTCGATGGCGTTTCTCTTGCCGATGGGCATTGCCACAATAAGCAAGGTGCTGGCAAAAATCATCATCACGATATCAGAATTGCTCACTACATCAAAAGGTAAGGGGTTGATGAGGGCACTGATACCTAGTATCCAGACGAGGTTAAAGATATTAGAACCCACCACGTTGCCTACTGCGATGTCGATGTTTCGGCGGAAAGCAGCCATGGCAGAGGTAACAAGCTCTGGTAAGGAGGTGCCGATGGCTACCACCGTAAGCCCGATAAACGATTCGCTTAGCCCAAATGATTGCGCTATGTGCACTGCTCCGTCCACCACCCATTTCCCTCCCAGAAACAAACCAACAACTCCCAGCAGTATAAGCAGCACCGACTTCCTAACTGACAGGAGCGGGGCATCGCCCTCAGCATGCGGTATCACCTCATCTTTGTTTGTTTTGGCGATGTTGTAGATGTACACCATAAAAAGCACAAAGAAGAAGAGTAGAATGGCGCCATCCAGTCGGCTGATATACAGTTCGTCCGTCTTATTCAGCAGCGTGGCATTGGCAAGAAAACCAACCAGCAGCGTGGCTATAAGCGAGAAGGGGATTTCGGTAAGGATGGTGCTGCGACTAATAGGCAAAGGGCAGATAATAGCTGTAACACCCAATATGAGCAGCAGGTTGGCTACGTTACTGCCAAATACATTTCCGATAGCCAGCTCTGACTGCCCCTGTAAGCTCGACAGCACGTTGATGATAAGTTCCGGGAGTGAGGTGCCGAAGGAGACAATCGTTAGCCCAACTATCATATCTGAAAGTCCGAAACGCTTGGCAATGGAGGTGGAACCTTTTACCAGCACATCAGCACCTTTGATAAGCAGGAAGAAACCAATTACAAATAAGAAGTATAGAAGCATGTCAGGGGAGTCGTGTTTGTCTGTTTTCTTGTTACCTGTCGGCAAGTACTTAGACCAAGGTTAAAAAAAGATGGCTGCTCATAGCCTCTGAAGCTTTGAGCAGCCATTTATGCTGATGAACGCAGGGTTATTGCATGTTGTGGTAAACCGCCTGTATATCGTCGTCTTCCTCGAAACGCTCAATCAGGTTCATTACTTCTTCTTCCTGCTCCTCCGTTAATTCGGTTCTGGTTGTCGGGATGCGCTGCACATCGGCACTCACTACCTCCAGCCCTTTTTCCTCCAGCCCTTTCTGCATGTTGCCGAACTCGGTGAAAGGTGTTTCAATGATGATTTCCCCCTCATGCTCGTATATCTCCTCGGCACCAAAATCTATCAGTTCCAGCTCTAGTTCGTCCAGGTCAACGCCTTCAGCATTGATTTTAAAGATGCCTTTGCGCTCAAACAAGAAGTCAAGGGAACCGGTTTTGCCTAAAGTGCCGCCTCCTTTGGAAAAATGCATACGCACGTTGGCAACGGTACGGTTCAGGTTATCGGTGGCGCACTCCACTACCACAGCAATGCCATGTGGGGCGTAGCCTTCATATACTACTTCTTCGTAATCTTTCTCTTCTTTAGAAGATGCTCTTTTAATGGCTGCCTCAATACGGTCTTTCGGCATGTTCACGCCTTTGGCGTTCTGGATGGCCGTGCGCAGTCGTGAGTTAGTGTCAGGGCTCGGGCCGCTTTCTTTCACGGCCATTACTATCTCTTTGCCGAGGCGCGTAAAGGCCTTCGACATTTTATCCCAGCGTTTAAACTTTCGGGCTTTTCGGAATTCAAATGCTCTTCCCATGGTATGAGTTAAGTGTAGATTACAAAGTTAGGCAGCTTACGCGTAAATTGATAGTAAATTCGTTGTGCGTTGTTCGTTTTTGGTTATTTGTGTTCACTTACACATATAATTTCTCCATTGCCTTATTTCTCTGTCTAGGAGTAAAGAGGTGACAATACGACTAAAGATTTAGTACAAATAGGGAGCCCGAACAACGAGCAACGAAAAACTACTTCCTGGAGGAGTTATGATAATCTGAAATGAGGAGGTGGTGTTTGCAGAAGCTGTACTCATGCTGAATATTGGAAGCCACAATGATCAGGCGGCCTTCCTGGTTCTGTGCTACATGTTCCTGGTACCAGGCGACACCTTCCTGATCCAGGTTCGTGGTTGGTTCATCCAGCAGCAGGAGAGGGGTATCAGAATAGATGGCCAGGCCCAGTTTCAGGCGCTGCTTCATACCTGATGAGAAGTCCTTCACAAATTTATTTTTTGCTCTCTGCAGCTCCATGCGGTCTATGAGTTCCAGGTGGGAGAGCTGGTGGCGAAGGGGCTTAAAGCGGGTGTGGAACTGGAGCATCTCCAGCAGCGTAAACTCCTCCACCAATTCCAAGTAAGGGGCTGTAAGCGACAGCTGCCGGTAGGCTTGGTCGGGAGCTAGTGCTTTATGCTCCAGGGTATAGGCTATCTCGCCCTCGCTGTGCATGTTGTACCCGGCAATGGTTGTAAGAAGAGTGGATTTCCCGGACCCGTTACGCCCCAGTATGGCATAAGAGCTCCCCGACTCAAAAGTATAAGTCAGGTTCCGGAAAATCCACTCGTAATTATAGCGTTTACCTAATTTGCTTAGGTTAATTTGCATCTTTGGCAAAATAGCTCTTGATGATACCGCGGCCCGAATTGCGCACAAAGTTCAGTATCTCGTCGCGCTCATTGCTTGGAGCCAGTTCTAATTCAATCTTATCCAGCGCCTCAGTATAGTTCATGCCGCTCATAAACAGGAGCCTGTACACATGCTGTATATCATTGATCTGCTCGCTGCTAAAGCCCCGGCGGCGCAAGCCAATCGAGTTAATGCCTGCATACGTAAGCGGCTCGCGCGCTGCTTTCACGTAAGGAGGAACATCTTTACGCACTAGGGAACCGCCGGAAACCATGGCGTGTGCCCCAATCTTCACGAACTGGTGTGCCGCACTGGAGCCTCCAATGATGGCGTAGTCGCCCATCTCCACGTGTCCGCCTAGCTGCACAGCATTTACCAGGATACAGTTATTGCCTATAATGCAGTCGTGGGCAATATGGGCGTAAGACATCACCAGGCAATTGCTGCCCACTACGGTCTTCATTTTATCAATAGTGCCGCGGCTAACGGTTACACACTCCCGGATTACGGTATTGTCACCGATAACGGCGGTAGTGTCTTCGCCGGCAAACTTCAGATCCTGGGGAACAGAGGAAATAACCGCACCCGGGAAAATTTTACAGTTTTTGCCGATGCGGGCGCCCTCCATAATAGTTACGTTAGGGCCTATCCAGGTACCTTCGCCAATTTCAACATTTTTATAGATTGTTGAAAAAGGCTCTACTACTACGTTCTGCGCGATTTTAGCCTCTGGATGTATGTATGCTAATGGCTGGTTCATGCGTCTTTTTTTACTATGCTTGCCGACATTTCGGCTTCCATTACCAGTTGCCCGGCTACGAAAGCTTGGCCAGACATTTTGGCAATACCGCGCTTTATAGGCGCCAGCAGTTCACATTTGAATATGATAGTATCGCCCGGAATTACTTTTCGCTTAAAGCGGCATCTGTCTACGCCAAGGAAGTAAGTCCAGTAATCTTCCGGATTATCCACAGTGCTTAAAACAAGGATACCTCCCGTCTGGGCCATGGCCTCTATCTGTATAACACCTGGCAGAACCGGGTTGCCCGGGAAGTGCCCCTGAAAGAAGGGCTCGTTTAGGGTGACGTTCTTCACACCAGTCACGGTGGTCTCGTCTAAATGTATGATTTTGTCAATCAGCAGGAAAGGATACCGGTGTGGCAAAGTTGCCGCAATCTGGTTAATATCCATGACCGGCTTCTTTTTTGGGTCGTAAGTCGGCACGTTTTTGATGGCCGCTTCGCGAATCATCTTCTTTACCTTTTTAGCAAAGGCCACATTGGCGGCATGACCCGGTCGTGCCGCTAAGATCTGGCCCTTAATTGGCCGACCTATCAGGGCAAGGTCACCCATCAGGTCGAGTAGTTTATGACGGGCTGGCTCGTTTTTAAAGCGCAAATCGGTGTTGTTCAGCACTCCTTCTTCCTGCACCTGCACCTTCGGCTTCTTCAGCAGCTCTGACAAGTAAGAAAGTTCTTCATCCTTCACTACCCGATCTACAATCACAATAGCATTGTCTAAATCGCCTCCCTTAATAAGGTTCTGCTTGTAAAGCGCCTCCAGTTCGTGCAGGAACACAAAGGTGCGGCATGGAGCTATCTCCCCCACAAACTGGGAAAGATTGGTGATAGAAGCGTGTTGACTGCCTAAAACAGGCGAATTATAGTCTACCATGGCCGTGAGGCGGTAGTCATCGAGTGGCAGGGCCACAATTTCCACGCCCCGGCTCTCATCTTTATAAGTAATGCCTGAGGGTATCTCAAAGTAATTGCGAAGGGCATTCTGCTCCTGAAACCCAACACTCTGCAACGCCTTCACAAACTCAATAGAGGAACCGTCCATGATCGGTGGTTCCGGGCCGTCGAGTTCTATCAGGACATTGTCAAGTTGGAGACCAACAAGTGCCGCAAGCGTGTGCTCCACCGTATTTACGCGTGCGCCGTTCTGCTCAATGGTTGTACCCCGCGACAGATCCACTACATTGTCGGCATCGGCGTCCACTATCGGTTGGTCAGGCAAGTCAATGCGCTGGAACTTATAGCCATGGTTGATAGGAGCAGGCTTAAAGGTCATGTTAGAAACTACGCCTGTATGCAGCCCAATGCCCGATACAGTTACCGGCGCGTTAATAGTATGCTGTTTATCGTTCATTCACGTATCTTAGTCGTGTTAGGTGCTTACTTTCAGAACAAGAGCGGTAGTCCATGTAAAGCATTACAGGACCTTTTCCATTTGTTGCCGTTGCAAACTTAAGATATTATATAAGCTATTACCACTTTTTATTCTGAAAGTAGCAGGAGCATGCGCTGGTCCGGCTAATTGGCCATTTTATCTTTCAGCAGTTCCAGTTCCCGTTGCAACTCAGGTAATTTGCGGAATACTGCCATGGCGCGCAGGTTCTGCTTATAGTCGAAAGCAGGGGAGCCCTGTATAATCGTGCCTGTCTCTTTTACAGACTTGGATACACCTGACTGGGCGCCGATGGTTGTTTTGTCGGCGATGCTGATGTGCCCTACAATGCCTACCTGGCCGGCAACAACACAATTGTTACCTATTTTAGCAGAGCCGGATATTCCTGTCTGTGAAGCTACAACAGTGTTCGCGCCAATCTCTACATTGTGCGCAATCTGTACAAGGTTATCTATTTTGGTGCCCTTGCGGATAACAGTAGAACCCATGGTGGCACAATCAATGGTGGTGTTGGCTCCGATGGATATATCGTCCTCCAGCACGACATTCCCAATCTGGGGGATTGTCTTATAGGTGCCGTCAGGCTGAGGAGCAAAGCCGAAACCATCGCTGCCTATTACAGCCCCTGAATGGATGGTGCAGTTACTTCCTACAACTGTATTGGCGTACAGCTTAACCCCTGCAAAAATAGTGGTGTTGTCGCCTATCTGCACATTATCCCCAATATATGCCTGTGGAAAGATGCGCACATTATCTCCTATTTTACAGTTGTGGCCAATATAAGAGAAGGCGCCACGGTAATGGTTGTCGCCTATCTGGCTGTCCTTCCCTATAAAACAAGGCTCTTCTACGCCTGTTTTAGCGGCAATCAGGGCCTGCTGGTAGTACTGTAGCAAAGAGGAAAAGCTGGAATAAGGGTCAGCAACGCGTATAAGAGCAGCAGAAATAGCTTTTTTTATTTCCAGCTTATCAGATACAATAACAGCGCTTGCGTTTGTGGAATATAAAAATGCCTCGTATTTGGGGTTTGCTAAAAAGGCAAGAGCGCCTGTGTTGGCCTCTTCTATTTTAGCTAATGTGTTGACTTTCGCTGACTTGTCTCCTTCTACCGTGCCCTGCAGCAGGTCAGCTATCTGTTGAACAGTAAATTCCATTTTGTAAAATTAGAGCAAAAACTTAAAAAGGCTAATGCTTGGGGGGTGCAAACTTAACAAAAAAACACAGCGGCCTTTACCAGGAAGAGAACATTTATACTCATAAGGTTGCACGCGCAGCATCCTAAAGAATATCACCTTAGTAAGTTATATTCAGTCTGGATTTATAAAGCCTTCATTCTTTACACTATCCACTTTCCCTGGTGCTGAACAGAATCTTATAGCGTAGCCACCTCTTTGGGGTAACACACGTAGTATTTCTCCACCTTCGTGCTCAAAGCCCGGATGCTGGGCAGGTCAGAGGCATCGGCTACATCTACTATATAGCCGGATTTGGTGAGCATGTTGATGGTCTGGCCCTCTACATCGTAGGCGTTATTGCTTATTTTGCCTGATATCATCAGATACTTTACCTCGTCTTCGCTTACGTCAAATTTTTCCTGCACCAGTTCGCTTATCCCCAGCAGCATGTCCTCTTCAATAGGCTTGCTCGAGATAATAACTTTAAAGAGCCGGCGGCTCAGGATGCTGTTAGAAAGGAAGGAGAGCACCTTGTCCGGGTGTGCGGCCCACAATTTAATGCCGCCCCAGACGTCGTGGTCATCCAGGCTCACGAAGCGCTCCAAAATGCTGTTGTCTTGCTTAAAGTCCTGCATCGTGAGGTCGGAAGCGAGGAAGAACCTGAGGTTGGGGCTGGCTGGCACTTCCACGCCCTGCTGCATAAGCTCACGAGCCCGCTGCACTACGCGCAGCACCATGTTTTCGGCGCTTATCACGGTCTTATGCAGGTATACCTGCCAGTACATCAGGCGGCGGCTCACCAGAAAGTTCTCGATGCTATAGATGGCCTTTTCCTCTACCACCAGCTGGTCATTGGCCACATCCAGCATTTTTATGATGCGATCGGCACCAATTTTGCCTTCATACACACCCGTGTAAAAGCTGTCCCGGTTCAGGTAATCCAAGCGGTCCACATCCAACTGGCTCGACACCAGCTGGTGAAAGAACCTGCGCTCGTACTTGTCTTTGAAAATATCTATGGCCAGGTTCAGTCTCCCGTCAAAAGCCTCGTTCAGCATCTGCATGATGTGCAGGGAGAGGTCCTCGTGGTGTACGTTTTTGAAGATAGCCGTTTCCAAGGCATGTGAAAAAGGACCGTGCCCGATGTCGTGCAGCAGGATGGCGATCAGCGACGCTTCGAGTTCTTTATCGTTTATTTCGTTATTTTTACTTTTTAATGTTTGCAGCGCTGTATCCATCAGGTGCATCGCACCCAGGGCGTGGTGAAAGCGTGTATGGAGCGCGCCCGGGTATACCATCTCCGTCAGCCCCAGTTGCTTGATACGGCGCAGGCGCTGAAAGTAGGGGTGGTTAATGATGTCGAAGAGAAAGTCAGAGGGTACGGTGATAAAGCCGTAGACAGGGTCGTTGAGTATTTTTTTCTTGTTCACCTATTAAATTATTGATTGATAGATGGCTTGATTGTTGGCATATATTATACAATGCCTGCTGTAATAAAAATCAATCAATTGTATGATGATTCCTTTTTATCGTAAGTATTAAGTATAACCTAGTAGCAATTTAAGTATTTAACAATATTTGATTAACAATCAACAACTACCAATTGACAACCAAATAGAAAACTATGCAAAGATACGATATTTTATGGGCTGATGATGAGATAGATTTACTCAAGCCGCACATTCTGTTCCTAGAGGAGCGCGGCTATAACATCACACCCGTGAACAGTGGCACTGATGCCATCGAAGTGTTTCAGGAGAGAACGTTCGACATTGTGTTTCTTGACGAGAACATGCCCGGCATCAGTGGCCTCGAAACACTGACAGAGCTGAAGAATATCCGCCCGATGGTGCCGGTAATCATGATCACCAAAAGCGAGGAGGAGCATATAATGGAGGAGGCCATCGGCTCCCGCATCACGGATTACCTGATCAAGCCCCTCAACCCGAACCAGATCCTGCTGTCAGTAAAGAAGGTGCTCGATAACAAGCGGCTCGTGTCGGAGAAGACAAACATGAGTTACCAGCGCGATTTCAGGCAACTGGGTATGGCCTTCGGCGAGCGCCTGAGCTCGCAGGAGTGGGCTGATATCTATAAAAAGCTAGTATACTGGGAGCTGGAGATAGACGAGACTGAGAATAAAAGCATGGCCGACGTCATCAACATGCAGAAGGATGAGGCAAATTCCAACTTTGCCAGGTTCGTGATGGAGAACTACGAAGACTGGATAAACCAGGACTCGGACGATACTCCGCTGATGTCGCACCGCTTGTTTAAGGAGCGGGTATTCCCGATAATGAAACAGACGGATCGCCCGGTGTACTTTCTGCTAATAGACAACCTGCGCTATGACCAGTGGAAAGTGCTGGAGCCGCTTATCTCGGATTACTTCAGCGTAGACCAGGAGGAGATGTTCTATTCCATTCTGCCGACCACTACCGCTTACGCCCGGAATGCCATTTTCTCGGGTATGCTGCCAACCGAGATTGTAAAAAAATATCCCAACATGTGGGTGGGCGATGATGAGGAGGAAGGCAAAAACCTGCACGAATCCGATTTCCTGGATATTCAGTTTCAGCAGAACAAGGTGACGGATAAGCACAGCTACCACAAAATAACGAATGTGGCGGCGGGCCGTGATCTGCTCAGCAAGTTCAGCAACCTGGATAATAATAAGCTCAACGTTATTGTATATAATTTCGTGGACATGCTTTCGCACGCACGAACCGACAGTAACATGGTGCGCGAACTGGCCCCTGATGAGTCGGCTTACCGATCCATCACAAAATCCTGGTTCCTGCACTCGCCACTTTACGACACGCTGCGCATGATTGCCGAGAAGAAAGGCAAACTCATTATCACCACCGACCACGGTACCATCCGGGTAAAGCGCCCTTTCAAGATTATCGGAGACCGCAATACGAACACGAACCTGCGCTACAAACATGGTAAAAACCTGGGCTACACAGATAAAGATGTGTTTACGGTGCGCAAACCCGAACGATTTTTCTTGCCTAAAGCCAATGTTTCTACTACGTTTGTGTTCGCAATCGGGGATTCCTTCTTTGCGTACCCGAATAACTATAATTACTACGTGAACTTCTATAAAGACACTTTCCAGCATGGGGGCGTGTCGCTGGAGGAGGTCATCATACCGTTTATTACGCTTTCGCCTAAGAATGTATAAAACAGGAGCTCATAAAGCACAAATCCGGATGTCGTCGTTGGCTGACTTGCCAGCGGCGGCTTCTGTGCTTATAGAGGCAGCCGGCCAGGAGCCGATAATTCTCTTTGAAGGTTCGATGGGTGCAGGCAAGACAACCCTGATCAAAGAAATTTGTTCTCAGTTGGGTGTACAGGAGAACGTTAACAGCCCTACCTTTGCGCTTGTAAATGAGTATGAAGCCGCTGATGGGAACCTTATTTACCATTTTGATTTTTATAGGATAAATGAGGAGCGTGAGGCGCTGGATATAGGTGCACTCGAATATTTCGAATCAGGCAGGCTGTGCCTGATCGAGTGGCCCTCGATGATACCGAATTTGTTGCCGGAGCATTATTTGCTCGTAGAGCTGCAACCTGCTGCTGATGGCGAGGTGCGCACCATGACCATAAACCAAGTATAGTATGACGGATAAGTTCGCCGTAGCATTAGAGAAGTTAGCAAACAATCCTGCTCTTTACCCAAAAGAGTCGATGCTGGCAATAGAAGAGAGGCGCCGCAGCTTATTTATCGGCATTCCAAAAGAGTCGTCGTTTCAGGAGAACCGGATTGGTCTTACACCCGATGCCGTAAAACAGCTTTCAGACCAGGGCCATCGCATTTGGGTGGAGACCGGGGCCGGAAGTCCTTCCAAATACTCTGACCATGAGTACTCCGAGGCAGGCGCCAAAATTGTTTACTCTACCCAGGAGGTGTACGAGGCGAATATTATCCTGAAGATAGCGCCGCCTACTTACGATGAGATTGAATACCTGCGGCCAGCCCAGACGCTCATCTCAGCCCTTCAGTTCGGTAACCTGACAGCCGATTATATAAACGCGCTGCTGGCAAAAAAAATTAACGCTATCTCTTTTGAGCTGATCCGTGATAAATCGGAAGCCAAGCCGGTGGTGCGTGCCATGAGCGAGATTGCGGGCAGTACGGTGATGCTGGTGGCGGCAGAGTACTTGAGCAGCAGCAACGACGGCAAAGGAGTTATCCTTGGCGGAATAACCGGTGTGCCTCCCAGCAAGGTGGTAATATTGGGTGCCGGCACCGTGGCAGAACATGCGGCACGCGCTGCGTTTGGCCTCGGCGCCGAAGTAAAGGTGTTCGACAATCATATTTATAAACTGCGCCGCCTGAAGCAGAATGTAGGTACACAACTGTTTACCTCTACCTTAGATAAAACGGTGCTTTACAACGAAATAAAGCAAGCCGATGTCGTGATTGGAGCATTGGTGGCAGAAGAGGGGCGCATTACCTGCATGGTAGAGGAGAGCATTATTGCCCAGATGAACCCGGGGTCTGTTATCATAGACGTATGCATCGATCAGGGAGGCTGTTTTGAAACTTCAGAGTTAACCTCCCATTCTCGCCCGATCTACCGCAAATACGATGTGATTCATTACTGTGTGCCAAACATCCCATCCAGAGTACCGCGCACGGCCTCGCAGGCGCTGAGCAATATCTTTACACCCATCTTTACAGAATTCTCAAAGTATGGCGGCATAAACGAAGTGCTGTTTACGTATGAGCATTACCGCAGTGGTGTTTATATCTATAAAGGCAGCCTGACAAATGGCCACATCGCCAAAAGATTCGGGATGCGCTATAAAGAACTGGGCTTAATGATCGCGGTAAGAAATTAAAAAACACGAGGCTCAATAGTGAGTTGGCCCTCCTAAACACCTGCCTTAGCAGGTGTTTAGGAGGGCCAACTCACTATATGCTTTTACGCTTGTAGCTCAGCACCCACAGTCAGAGCAATCCTTTTTGAGGAAGCAAAATTCAAATTCAGGGCAGCACCTTTACGCTAACGCCTTTCACATACACAACATGCTCTACCCTATACTTTGAGGGCACTCCGCTAACTGGTTTTCTGGCAGTTTAGGTACAGGATGTTTTTAATGACAAGTAACAAAACCAAAACAAAGGGAGTAATAAGTGAAGGTTCATCATCAGGTGGGGAGTAATGCCGTAAAAGGAGGGAAAACTAAAACAAGTTACTATACCAGCCAGCAAGAGATGAATTTAATATCTCCTGTTGCTGTTGTCGCTGCCTGTAACCTGTAGAATGAGAACAACGGAATGTAATTATGGATGTAAAAATCAGATACTTGACACTTAATAAATCGTCAATACATAACCTAGGTTGTCTTGAGAACAGCTTAAGAGTTTTTAAATAAATATTGCCGCTTTTATCCTAAACAACACTTGGAGCAAACTCCTATATATCTTTTTTAGAAGAATTGCGTCTAAATGTTTTGATTTATTCGCCCTTATATTGTTAAATTATAATGAGAATTAGTATTTATTGCATTTTACTCGTGCTTATGTCTTCGTCCTGTACGTTATTAAGGACAAGAAACATCGTCTACTTTAGCGACTTGCCAAAAGACAAACCTATCATTACAGAACAAATAAGTCAGGATAAAGGACCGGTAATAAAACCTGAGGATCTGCTGAGCATTTCTGTGGTTACCCTTAACCCTGAGTCTAATATGTTGTTTAATACGGGTGTTCTGCTGCCAGTTGGTGGTAGCACAGGAATGAGGCAACAGCAGCAGGGAGGTAATAACGACGCTACCCAAGGCTATCTGGTAGATGACCAGGGGTATATAGAATTCCCGGTTCTGGGCAGGGTAAAGGTAGCTGGTTTAACCCGGGAGGAGGCCAATAATAAATTAACCGCTGATCTTCAGGAATATTTGCAGGAGCCAATCGTTAAAGTAAGGTACCTGAATTTCAGGGTAACGGTGATAGGGGAAGTAAGCAACCCTTCTGTGGTAACAGCAATGGACGATAACATGAATATAATAGAAGCGCT
This sequence comes from Pontibacter diazotrophicus, assembly GCF_003367245.1. Classification (GTDB taxonomy): domain Bacteria; phylum Bacteroidota; class Bacteroidia; order Cytophagales; family Hymenobacteraceae; genus Pontibacter; species Pontibacter diazotrophicus. The sequence goes on from NZ_QRGR01000005.1 coordinate 48,948, forward strand.
GGGCATGGCAGGAGACTTAACGCTCTATGGCAAGAGGGAGGATGTGCTTGTTATTCGGGAAGAGAACGGCACCAGAACAATGGCAAGGCTAAACCTAAATGATAGCAACGTTTTTAAATCCCCTTACTTCAACTTACATCAGAACGATGTAATTTATGTAGAGCCCGATAAGGCCAAAGTGGCCGGAACAGGCTTTGTACGGCGTAACTGGGGGTTTGCAGTCGGAATTGTGTCCACTGCACTGTTCCTTTTTGTTCGATAGGGTGCTTTTCAATACTTGTTTACCAAAACTTAATTTAAAAAGGACGAATAAGAATGTCTGAAACCGAATTAGAATTCTCAGAAAACGAATCTGAACCAGTCAATATTAAAAATCTTATATCTAAATACCTGCGCTACTGGTATTTATTTGTGCTGAGTATTATCCTGTTTCTAGGGGCGGCTTACCTGTACGTTCGTTACACTACTCCCCTCTATAGTATCAGCAGTACCTTATTGGTGAAAGATGACAAGCAGGGGCCTACTATGGCTCTGAATGATATGGGTATGTTTGAGACAACGCAGGGCATCGAAGATGAAATTATCATCTTAAAGTCAAAGAGCCTGATGGAAAGAGCGCTGTCTGAAATGTCTTTGAACGCCACTTATTATGTAGAGGGGAGGGTGAAAACCATTGAGGTATATGGAGAGGAACTTCCGCTTAAGCTAATAACCAGCAAGTTAGACTCTTCGGCTTTTGGGAGATCGCTTACCATTCATATCAAAGATAATACTACGTTTGAACTCGAAGATAATCATGGCAGCGGGACATATAAGTTTGGGCAGGAAATTGAAAGGCCGTACGGAACTTTTACCGTTACTGCCCCCCCCAGAGATTCCCGGAGCGAAAGAACTGTTATAGTTATGCTTCATGATATCCGTAAGCTGGCCAGCCAGTACAACAACAGGCTTATTGTAAAACCTTATGATAACAGCGGACGTGTGCTGGAGTTAAGCTTGGTTGATCCTGTGCCAGAAAAAGGTATAGATATCATCAACAAAGTAACGGAAGTATACGGCAAAGAAATCATTGATGACAAGAGGGTATTAGCTTCCAACACAATAGATTTTATAGATGATAGACTGTTGTATCTCACAGATGAGCTATCTGATGTTGAGAAGGATGTAGAAAGTTATAAGCGGCAAAATGCAGTGACAGATGTTGCTGCCGCTGGTGGTTTATATGTTGCTAACCAGGATGAATATAGCAAGCAGCTGGCTGACCTGGCCATTCAGATTGATGTGTTAGAGTCGATAGAAAGTTATTTGAACAATGAGGAGAATCAGTATGAACTAGTACCTAGCTCCCTTAATATAAATGATCCTACGCTTAATAGTCTGATAGGAAATTTCAATCAATTGCAACTTGAGCGCCAGCGTATTCTGCGTACCACAAGGCCTAATAACCCTATTGTAGCAAGTGTAGACGAGCAGTTAGAGAACCTGAAAGGCAACATACAGGAAAACATACAGAATATAAGGCAAGGCCTTTCTATTACCAGAGAGAGTCTACAGACAAGGGCGTCTGCATCCAGATCCGGGATTCAGCAGGTGCCAACTATGGAACGGGAACTGCTGGAGATTAACCGGGATCAGGCCATCAAGACAAACGTTTACTTATACCTCCTGCACAAGCGGGAAGAGGCCGCCATATCGCTTGCTGCCACAGTGTCTAACTCCAGGGTTATCGATCCGGCTACTGCATCGGGGCCGGTGCACCCTCAAACGCAAATGGTGTACCTGATAGCTTTGCTGGCAGGTATTGCTGTGCCATTTGCAGGCATCACGGTTAAGAACATGTTGAATGATACTGTAGAGCAGACACGCGATGTAGAGCAGGCAACCGCTACTCCTGTGCTGGGAGAGCTTAACAACAGCGGCACCAACGAAACGCTTGTAGTAACACAGGACAGCAGAAGCCCGATAGCGGAGCAGTTCAGGCTAATACGCTCTAACCTGCAGTTCGCCACTGCCGGAAAAGAAAACAAGGTGATTTTGGTTACTTCCAGTATGAGCGGCGAGGGTAAAACTTTCTTCAGTGTGAACTTGGCCTCCAGCCTGGTACTTACGGGCAAAAGGGTAGTTGTGGTGGGCTTCGACCTTAGAAGGCCTGCCCTGACAGAGAGGCTGGGGTTGCCCAATAATCTGGGTATAACAAACTATCTAATCTCTGACACAATGCCTGTAGAAGAAATTCTGCAGCCAATGCCAGATTTGCCGGGGCTGTCTATTGTTGGGGTAGGGCCGGTTCCGCCTAACCCTGGAGAATTTATCATGCTGCCGGAAGTAGGGGAGTTGATAAATGACTTGAAGGCGAGGTTTGATTACGTTATTATAGATACAGCACCAGTTGGGCAGGTTGCCGATGCTTTAGCATTAACCCCTTATACCGACTCGTGCATTTATATGGTGCGCTACAACTATACCAGTAAATCGCAGCTGGCCATTGTGGATGACCTTTACAAAAGCAAAAAAGTGAAGCACCCTATGATTGTACTGAACGACGCTAAAAAGGAAAACGGCAGTTACGGCTACGGTTATGGCTACGGCTACGGCTACATGGAGGAGAAAAAGCCAAGCTGGCGGAAGAAAATGGCTAAAATGTCTTTATGGTAAAAATGTATGATAATAATTGACAACAGTTCGTACTTTAGGGCTGATTAAAGGAGAACATACAAGTTTATCATATTTATAAATTAAAATTAAAATGTCGCTAGGCAGAACCGAAACAGAAGAAACAATTATTGCGGTAATCGGGCTGGGGTACGTTGGCTTACCACTTGCTGTTGAATTTGCAAAGAAATACAAAACATTTGGCTTCGATATAAATGCACAGAGAGTTGCAGAGCTAACAGAAGGGAAGGATCAGACACTGGAGGTTTCGGAGGAAGAACTTAAGAAAGTTATAGTGAGCGATAGCACCGCTGGCAAGGGATTAATCTGCACAGACCAGCTAGGTAACATCGAAGCTGCCAACTTTTTTATCATCACAGTGCCTACTCCGGTAGATAAACATAATCGCCCGGACCTCACACCATTGTATAAAGCCAGTGAAACAGTTGGAAAAGTATTGAAGCGCGGCGATATCGTAGTATATGAGTCTACGGTGTACCCTGGCGTTACGGAAGAGGAGTGTGTGCCTGTGCTGGAAAAAGTATCCGGCTTAGAGTTTAATGTTGATTTTTTTGCTGGTTACTCACCAGAACGAATCAACCCCGGAGACAAAGAGCACACAGTTGCCAAAATTCTTAAAATTACGTCGGGGTCTACACCTGAAGCGGCAGAAAAAGTAGACAAGCTTTACAACTCTGTGATTTTAGCGGGTACGCACAAAGCTACATCAATAAAAGTAGCAGAAGCTGCCAAAGTAATCGAGAATGCGCAGCGTGATATCAACATTGCTTTCGTAAACGAATTGGCTAAGATTTTTAACCGCCTGGGAATTGACACAGACGAGGTACTTCAAGCTGCCGGAACAAAATGGAATTTCCTGAATTTTAAGCCGGGCCTTGTTGGGGGGCATTGTATTGGTGTAGACCCGTATTACCTGGCTCAAAAAGCACAGGAGGTCGGTTATCATCCGGAGATTATCCTGGCAGGGCGCCGTCTTAACGACGGTATGGGCGAGTACGTGGCACACGAGGTCATTAAGCTGATGGTAAAAAAGGATATTCCTGTAAAAGGAGCCAATATTCTGGTGCTGGGTATCACTTTTAAAGAGAACTGCCCTGATGTGCGGAACACCAAAGTTGTGGATATTTTACGCACACTCAAAGAATACCAGACGAATATCACCATTTATGATCCCTGGGCTGAGCCTGATGAGGTAAAGCATGAATATGGTTGGGAATCAGTGAGAGAACTTGGTAATATATCAGACTGCGATGCCATTGTATTGGCGGTATCACATAACGAATTCAAACACCTCGACTTACAGAAGCTTTGCAAAGCCAATGCTGTTATTTACGATGTAAAAGGAGCCTTGCCAAAAGCCATGGCTGACGCAAGACTATAATTTGGTTTAGGAGGCTTAAAAAGTTTAGAGGGTTTAGATTAGCTATACTATACTCTCCAAACTTTTTAAGCCTCCTGAGCAATCAGAAAGTGTAAGTAAACTAACAAACTTAGAAAGTGTACGAAACAAAACACCACTCAGAAGACTTAAGCAAGTTTTCCTTTCTTGTAACAGGTGGCGCCGGTTTTATCGGTTCTAACCTAGTAGAATACCTGCTGAAATATGGCGCAAATAAAGTACGGGTGCTCGATAATCTAGCTACCGGGTCACAGTCAAACATACAAGCCTTTAAAGACAATCCTGCTTTTGAATTTATGGAGGGGGATATCCGGGATCTGGAGATTTGCCGGCAAGCCTTAGAGGGAGTAGATTATGTTTCGCATCAGGCGGCTCTTGGTTCTGTGCCCCGTTCCATCAACGACCCTGTCACCACCAATGAGGTGAACATCAATGGCTTTTTAAACATGCTGGTTGCTGCCCGGGATGCTGGCGTGAAGCGTATGGTGTATGCCGCCAGCTCCAGCACGTATGGTGACCATCCCGGCTTGCCAAAAGTAGAGGAGGAGATCGGTAATCCCTTATCACCTTACGCGGTTACAAAATATGTGAATGAGTTGTATGGCAGCGTCTTTTCCAAGACGTATGACTTTCATACCATAGGGCTCCGTTATTTCAATGTTTTCGGGCCAAAGCAAAACCCGCAGGGACCTTATGCTGCCGTTATTCCACTGTTTATTGAAGCGGCCCTTCGTAAAGAAGCTCCTTATATAAATGGTGACGGGGAAACCAGCCGTGACTTTACATTTGTAGAGAATGCCGTGCAGGCAAATGTAAAAGCCATGCTTGTGCCCGAAGTAAAGGAGCATGAAGTCATCAATATTGCTTTCGGTGAACGTACTACTTTAAACCAGCTCTGGGAGAAGATCAGTAACATTGCAGATGTGAACGTAGCACCCCAATACCGGGAAGAACGAAAGGGAGACGTAAAGCATAGCCTGGCAGACATTTCTAAAGCAAAGGAACTGATTGGGTATAACCCGGAGTATTCTGCCTTGCAAGGCCTGCAGATTGCGGTGGACTGGTACGCTGCAAGATAAATAAGTAGATAGATAGGTAATACCCGCTACAGGTAACTAGCTAAAATCTACAGTCCCAGTATTCTTCTGCGCACGTTTATTCTCAAGTGCGTAATCGTATTTTTCCTGTGCTTGTAGCGCGTTTTCTCAACGCGGAGTGAGCGCAGTCTTCACTCATTCCATTTCGCTGTACCTGCGCCTGCACCATGGTGTATTATCGCGCAGCCTAACCGGAACTATTCTTCTTTTAAAGTGCAGCGTTATGGACGGAGGCTTTTACGAGCGCCTCCGTCCATAACGCTGCTTAAGTTTTACAACATTTCAGGCTGAGAAACAGTATTCTTTGCTAGACGGCTTGTCTGTTTGGCAGTCTTCTGACACATATATGAATTTAATATTTTATGGACATAAAAGTTTCAGTCGTTATACCAACGTTCAATAGGGAAGATTTGATCAGTGAGACTCTGGATTCTGTTCAATCGCAAACCTTACCTGATTGGGAATGCCTTATAGTAGATGATGGTTCCACTGACGAGACTGAAGCAATAGTACAGCGATACGCGCAGGCAGACCCCCGTTTCAAGTATGTAAAACGGCCACCTGACAGGTCGAAGGGAGGCAACACCTGCAGAAACATAGGCTTAGAACTGGCAAAAGGGGAGTTTATACAGTTTCTGGATTCAGACGATTTGCTTGCCCCCACCAAATTTGAAGAGCAGGTTCGTGCCCTCAGCACCAGCGAACCCCATGCAGTGGCTACCTGTAAGTGGGGCCGTTTCAGGACTTCTGAGGATGAACTGAGTGCCAAGCCAAACGAGCCTACTTACGTCAGCACCGAAGGTCCTTTGGAGCTATTCAATATTTTTGGCAAGCACAGCATCTGGTTCCCCCCCCACGTGTACCTGGTAAGGAAAAAAACAATTGAAGAGGCTGGCTACTGGAACGAAGACCTGAAGATGAACCAGGACGGGGAGTTCTTTGCTCGGGTGCTCTTATGTGCCTCCCAAATTGTTTTTGTGCCCACTGCGGAAGTGTACTACAGGCGCCATACCGGCAGCAACACCAGCACCTGGAACAAAGAGGACAGGGTAAGAAGCATGATTACGAGCTGGAAGATTATAGATGCTGCTATTCAGAAGAAGTTTGGTATTGCCAACCATCCTTATGTAAAACAGGCCAGAAACCTAATCTACAATAATGTCAAAGACCGGTTTCCTGAGATTATCCGGGAGAACCAGGACTTCTTTAAATTAAAGCGATCCTGGTTTGAAGAGTTTTCTATAAAAGCTAACTCAAGATTGCAGCTGCTGTACCTTAAAAAAATAAAAGGCACTTCCTGATGTTATATATGCTTTAAGTGTAAATAAGAGGCAAACTAAGGTGATGCAATTGAATTAAATCGTTTTTAAACACACAATGCTTTTAGAGTGGCATCCATCAGCAGCACAAAGCGGTTGATGGAGAGCAGGAAGGCGTAAAGTTGATAGCCAAAGCGCCTACGCATGCTGCTTAGGCGCTTCTTCCCCAAGGCTGTTTCCTACACCCAGTTCCTCTCCCTTGCCCGCCAGAGCTGCTTCCACGCCTTCCTCTTGGCCCAATGCCGCAGCAGCCTCTCCGCCCGCACCGGCCACTACTACGTCAACTCTAAGAAGCTGCCCGTCTCGATAATCTCAGGATACACTCCCACAGGGTCTTAGAGGGGATAGCCAGCCGCGGGAAAAGCTCCACCGGCTGGTTCTTCGGCCTTAAGCTGCACCTGGTCACTAAGGTCAGGAAGAACATGAAAAATATATGCTCCTTACCCTCTGAGATAAGCTCGATCTGATGAAAAGAGGGGGCATAGAGGCCGTTAATGACATTCTCATGACTGTCTGTAACATCGACCAAACCCGCCACAGAAATCTTTTGGCAGAAGAGCAGCTTGCTACAGCTACCGGCAAGGCTGCAGCGGGCATCTCCCTCAAGCTTGAGTATTCTGCCAGGCTTCCGCTCCAGGTCGTGGTGCTGAAAATACTGCTGGCAGAGCGGCCCGAATTCGCAGAGAAGAGGCATAAACTCTTCTGGCTGTAGGCTAGTTAAACATAAATATTCGGAGCAGTTTAGTTGTATATTGTTGGTAGTTTGCCTACTAAAACAATAAAAAAGCCAACCGATCTTTATTGTTCCGCCTAAAATTTCCTCAGAATAATCTCTTATAGTATAGATGTAACCATCCGCGCGCAAGAGCGTTGTATTACTGTTATCATAGTGCCCACACACGCTAAGAGGCTAATTTAGAACAGCCTGAAGACAATGAGCTGCAGCGAGAAAGATAAGAATTGAGTTAAATGTTTCACAAACGAGAAGGTGTGTAAGCTGCCTATAACCTAGTTGAGTCTTTAGTGCCTGCCTGTTTAACAGGTCCAGGAGCATGGCCTGATAATCAGCGGTTGCTATATAACTTTCTTGAGCAGGCAGTTAGGTGGTATAACACTGGAAATACTCTAAAACCATGAGAACGCAGAAGCTTACGACGCAAAACCGGAAAGATCATGAATAATTTATATTGATATACAGGTGCTTAGAAGGTGAAATAGTAAATTTTTAAGACATGTTAGGTTCATCTTCGTACTTGAATACCCGGATTAACTCATTACCAAGGCAGCGGAAGAGGTGAGGGAAATTGAAGAGACCAAATTAAAAAAATCAAGCTATCGTTGCAAATGAATCTTGACTGGAGTAAAAATTAATAAGCTACATATATGCACAAACTATACAACTGTATCATTCTTTCCACAAAGTCAGCAGGCTCTAGTGCGCTGCAGCAATTCCTTGTGCAGGATTTTGGTTTTAAAATGACAAAAAAAGTCCGGCATCATGAGAATGAAACCTTATTTTGGGCAAAAGCAACTTCTATACTAAGGCTTCCCCAGCAAAAGTTGCATAGGAGCAAACTACCTTATTCATATGATAAAGCCTTTGAAAGCCTGCAAAAGTTTGTCAGTGAAAATGAACTAGGCAACCTGACATCTGGCAACGTGACAAGGGAAGAAATATTCAACCTATATTCCCGGCTTATACAGCAAAATCAGCCTCGTTTTGTTGAGAAGAGCCCACATCATCTTTTTAACAAGAGTAATTTAGACCTGATAAGCGAGTATATTTCTCTTCACAAAAATGATATCGACTTTAAGGTCATAGGCTTAGTCCGACATCCTCTTTCTGTTATATATTCAGGTTGGGACAGGTGGAAGTTTGATTGCAGACTGTTTGAAAACGAATGGTATACATCCAATCAAAACCTGTTGCACTACCAGAAAGAACTGGACATTGAGATTGTTCGCTATGAAGACCTGGTGGCAGAAAACGGGGCGTTCATGCAAGAAAAGTTAAACCTGGAGCCTGTCTCAAACAATTTCCATTTCAGGAGCTCTTCTCTTTATAAGTGGAAAACAGATGATAAATTTGGGCACGAGCTAAGTGATGAAACAAAGCAACTGGCCGCCAATTTCGGATATAGTGACTTTGAAACTCCCTATAACAATTTGTCGTGGAAAATTAAAGAAATGGCAACGTATGCTGGTGTCGAGATAAAGCGGTTGTTACGCTCAAATGATGTGGCTTAGTTAGCTTAGCGTGCTCGCAAATAAGAATTAGCAAGTCTGCCGGAAAAATATAATATTGCCCATATAAAGGCAGACATAGACATAAGATCAGGCTGAGAGGATGTAAACACGCTATGTAGAAGCATCAAAATCTGGTTGCTATTGTTCACCTCTCAGCTGAGCATATACAAAGTATTAAGTTAGAAATGGATTTAAGTAAACTTATTTCTTCAGCTGCTATCGAAGCAGGTATAAAAATATTAAAAATCTATGAACAAGAATTTACTGTAGAATACAAATCAGATGAGTCTCCTCTAACGCTTGCAGATAAAATGGCACATGAGGTAATAGTGTCCTTCCTGGAAAAAACACCATACCCTGTATTAAGCGAAGAAGGCAGCCGCATTCCGTTTGAGGACAGAAAGAACTGGCCTTCTTACTGGCTCATCGACCCGCTGGATGGAACCAAGGAGTTTGTAAAGCGCAACGGAGAATTTACCGTAAACATCGCCCTGATAAAAAACAATGTTCCTGTGCTGGGGGTAGTATATGCCCCTGTAAAGCAGTGGCTGTATGTTGGTGCATCGGGAGAAGGAGCCTGGAAACTGGAGCTAACCGAACATCAGCTCCCTGATAACTGGAAGGAGGCAGGGAAAAGTCTGCCTTTAAAAGCCGCTGAGGGCAGAAAGTATACGGTAGTAGGAAGCCGATCCCACAGGTCCGAAGAAACAGAAGCGTTTGTAGCCAGGCTGCAGGAAGAGCATGGCGAGGTGGCCTTTGTGTCGATGGGCAGCTCTCTGAAGCTTTGTTTGGTGGCAGAGGGAGTGGCAGATATCTACCCACGCCTGGCGCCTACCATGGAGTGGGACACGGCAGCAGGAGATGCCATAGCGCGCAGCGCTGGCTGCAGCGTAGTGCAATATCATACTGGAACACCGCTGCAATACAACAAGGAAAACCTGTTGAATCCCTGGTTTGTAGTGAAGCGTTAATGTTTGAACTGCCTATCGAAAAATGGATTACGATAGCTGTGCTGGTGTGGAGCGTAGTAGGCTTGCTACTAGACAAAATCCGCCCGGCGCTGGTCTTTCTCAGCGGCGTTATCGTGCTGCTGCTCGGGCAGGTGGTACAGCCTGCTGATTTTCTGCTAAGCCTGAGCAACGAATCCATTATCACAATTTTTCTGTTAATTTTCATCACCGCCGGCATAAAGAACCACTTCAACCTGATTGGTCTTCTGAACAGGCTGTTCAGGACAGCCAGGAGCCCAAGGGCATTCATGATACGTATGACAGCCGGCGTGTCCGTTCTTTCCTCTGTTATCAACAACACGCCTGTTGTCGCCCTGATGATTCCGTATGTATATCAGTGGTCGAAACGGCACAAGGTGGCTCCTTCCAAACTCCTGATCCCGCTGTCTTTTGCCGCTATTATTGGCGGCATGATGACGGTGATAGGCACCTCTACCAACCTGGTGCTGAATGGCTTTATTCTTTCACGGGAGCCTGAAGGGCTGGGGTTTCTGGATTTCTTCCTGCCAGGGGTGCTGGTAACGGCAGTTGGGCTCTCTTTTTTAGCTACTGTTGGGTACAGGTTGTTGCCCTCCCGGATAAATCCGATGGACGAATTTAAAACCAATGCCCGTGAATATCTCGTAGAAACCCTTATTGAAGAAGAATCTGAGTTGGCCGGCAAGAGTGTTGTTGAAGCTAACCTGCGAAACCTGGAGGGAATCTATCTTTTCGAAATTGTCAGAAAAGGGAAGGGGATCAGCCCGGTAACGCCCGGAGAGGTGCTGCAGGTAGGCGACCACCTGTATTTTGCCGGAGATACTGAAAAAGTAGTGGATTTATTGCGGCAGGACAACGGCCTGCAAATACCGCATTCTGGTAAGTTGGGCATTGCAAAGCATGTGAACCTGGTGGAAACGGTGGTGCCGCGGAACAGCGAACTAACTGGCCGCACGTTAAAACAGAGCCAGTTTCGGGATAAGTATGACGCTGCTGTTGTCGCCATTCACCGGAAGGGAGAGAATCTGAACGGCAAAATAGGCGCTATAGTGCTGGAGCCGGGAGATCTGTTGCTCATATCTGCGGGCCAGAAGTTTCTTTCGCGTAACAAAAACAACAAAGATTTGTACACTGTATCTGTTGTGTCCAGAACAAATGGCACTGCTAACTGGAAGAAAGCAGTTTTTGGCATCGGTACCTTAGTGTCGCTGGGGTTGATGGCAGCAGGCTTTTTCAGCCTGTTTTTCAGTCTTTTTCTGGTGTGCGCGCTCATGGCGGTTACAGGCCTCCTCCGGGTGGAGGAAATTAAGGATTTGCTCGACCTGGATTTGCTGATTATTCTGGCAAGTGCCTTAACACTAAGCAAAGCGCTGATTAATACAGGCGTCGCACAGGAACTGGCAACACTTGTTATTCTTTTTTTTCAGGATGGAGGGAAATACGGGGTGCTGATAGGCTTGTTCATCATTACCGTTTTGCTTACCTCGTTTATAACGAATGTGGCGGCTGTTTCCATTGCTTTCCCGATTGCGTATTCTCTAAGCCATGACATGGGGCTCGATCCAACCGGCTTTTACGTCGCGATTGCCTTCGGTGCTTCTGCCAGCTTTCTAACTCCTGTAGGGTACCAGACTAACCTCATGATCTATGGTCCGGGGTCTTATAAGGCAACTGATTTTCTAAAAATAGGCGTACCGTTTACCCTATTATATTCTATAACTTGTATAACCTATATTATACTTATGTACTTCTAATATTATGAGTGAAAAGCTACACATCATACCGCACAAGCACCAGATAAACAGGAGGCTGCGAAACAAGATGAAAGGACACCGCTCCTTAGTCATATGGTTTACAGGTTTCTCCGGAAGCGGTAAATCCACCCTTGCCAATGCCCTTGAAGAATACCTGTACGAGCATGGGTACCACACCTTTGTGCTGGACGGCGATAACGTGCGCAAAGGGCTCAACAGCGACCTTGACTTTTCGGATGAAGCCCGCAAAGAGAACATCCGCAGAATAGGAGAGGTAACAAAGCTGATGGCCGATGCCGGCCTTGTGGTGATGTCAGCTTTCATTTCCCCGTTCAAAGAAGACAGGGAGCGTGTAAGAAGTATAGCGGGAGAAGGCAACTTTATAGAAGTATTTGTAGACTGCCCTGTGGAAGTGTGCGAGCAGCGGGATACAAAAGGCCTGTACGCAAAAGCACGCAAAGGCGAAATCAGCAACTTTACGGGTATCAGCGCTCCTTTCGAGGCGCCTGAAAACCCAGCCATACATATCCAATCAGATAAGGAACCGCTTGATGTATCCGTACAGAAGCTCATTTCTTACATCAAACCCAAATTGAATTTACCAAATGAGTAATTATTCATTAAGTCACTTAAAAGAGTTAGAGGCAGAGGCCATCTTTGTTATCCGGGAGGTGGTGGCGCAGTTCGAGTGGCCGGCCATTCTGTTTTCCGGCGGTAAAGACTCTATTGTCGTCACCCATTTGGCCCGCAAAGCTTTTTTTCCTGCCAAAATACCTATGCCGCTCGTGCATATCGATACCGGTCACAACTTTCCCGAGACCATCGCCTTCCGTGACAACCTGGTAAAAGAACTGGGTGTGCAGCTTATAGTCGGGTCGGTACAGGAATCGATAGACAAGGGGCTCGTGAAAGAAGAGGGCGGTAGAAACGCCAGCAGAAATGCCCTGCAAACTGTTACCCTGCTGGATGCCATTGAGCGGAACAAGATTGATGCTGCCATTGGCGGCGCAAGGCGCGACGAAGAAAAGGCAAGAGCCAAAGAGCGCTTCTTCTCCCATCGCGATGATTTCGGGCAGTGGGACCCCAAAAACCAGCGGCCTGAGCTGTGGAACCTGTTTAACGGCAGAAAGAACATGGGTGAGCATTTCAGGGTGTTCCCTATAAGCAATTGGACGGAGATGGACATCTGGCAGTATATCCTGACGGAGAACCTCGCCATCCCTTCGCTCTACTTTGCGCATCAGCGGGATGTGATTTACCGCGATGATACCTGGCTGCCTATGTCGGAGCATATCCGCCTTCGGGATGAGGAGGAGGTGGTGCGCAAGCACATCCGCTTCCGGACACTTGGCGATATTACCATCACCGGCGGTGTAGAGTCCGATGCCGACACCTTAGATAAAATCATTCTGGAAGTAGCCGCTACGCGCCACACCGAGCGAGGCAACCGGGCCGACGATAAACGCTCTGAAACATCCATGGAAGACAGAAAAAAACAAGGCTATTTCTAAGGGCATGTTTATACTTAATTCTTGAGAAACAGAAAAAAATTAAACAAGCTCTAAAACAGACAACACGATGCAACTATTAAGATTTACAACAGCCGGAAGTGTAGATGACGGGAAAAGCACCCTTATCGGCCGTTTGTTATACGACTCAAAGTCCATTTTCGAAGACCAGATGGAAGCCGTCAGAAAGTCGAGCGAGAAGAAGGGCCTGGACCACGTAGACCTGTCCTTATTTACCGATGGCTTGAAAGACGAGCGGGAACAGGGCATTACCATTGATGTGGCCTACCGCTATTTCGCCACCCCAAAGCGCAAATTTATTATAGCCGACACTCCTGGCCATATACAGTATACCCGTAACATGGTGACAGGCGCCTCCACAGCTAACCTGGCCCTCATCCTGCTGGATGCGCGCAACGGTGTGGTGGAGCAAACCTGCCGGCACTCTTTTATCGCTACGCTCCTGCAAATTCCGCACGTAGTGGTGTGTATCAACAAGATGGACCTGATGGACTACTCTGAGGAGCGTTTTGATGAGATAGTAAAGGAATACACCGAGTTTGCCGCGAAGCTGAATGTGAAGGATGTCCGCTTTGTGCCCATCAGTGCGCTGCATGGCGATAATGTGGTTAACAGGTCCGACAAAATGAGCTGGTACCAGGGCGAAACACTGCTGCACATGCTGGAGACCATCCACATCGGCAATGACAAGAACCTGATCGACTGCCGCTTTCCTGTGCAGACAGTTATCCGGCCGCACAACGATGAGCATCACGACTACAGGGGCTATGCCGGCCGTGTGGCAGGAGGCGTGTTTAAGCCGGGCGATAAGGTACTGGTAATGCCCTCAGGCTTTAGCAGCACCATTAAAAGCATCGACACCTTTGATGGTCCGGTGCAGGAAGCCTTTTCTCCCATGTCGGTGAGCATGACGCTGGAAGATGATATTGATATCAGCCGTGGTGATATGATTGTGCGGGAAAACAACCAGCCGAAAGTGATACAGGACCTGGATGTGATGCTGTGCTGGTTGCATGAGCAGGGCCCTGCCATGCGAGGAAAGTATATCCTGCGCCACACAACAAACGAGGTGCGTACCATGATTAAAGAGGTGCTGTATAAGGTGAATGTGAATACGCTGCACCGCATAGAGGATGACAAGGATATAAAAATGAACGAAATCAGCCGCGTGCGCCTGCGCACAACAAAGCCGCTGCTCGCTGATGCTTATAACCGCAACCGCCAGACGGGCAGTATCATATTAATAGACGAAACAACGAATGAAACAGTAGCGGCCGGTATGATTCTGTAAAACTGCCTCCGAAAAATGAACGACCTGATAGCAAATAAAAAGATAGTTACCTATCATAAAATAAATGCGCAGAATCACCTTTCTGAACACTTTGATGTTTATCAGGGAAAAGATATTCTGATTACAGTGGATGATGGTGATATTTCATTTTATCACTACATGTTCCCGCTGCTTAAAAAGTACAACATGCCTGCCATCCTGTTCATCATCACAGGGCTGATTGATACAAAAATACCTTTCTGGTGGGATGAAATAGTCTATCTTCTGGGAGCAGAAGAAGGGGAGAAAAAGGTATGGGAGGTAAAGAACTGGCCTAACCACAAAAGGCTGGACTATATACAGCAGCTGCGTGATAATAGCAACAAGCCCCCACTGGAGCAGGTGCAGCTAACCACTGCGCAACTACAGGAGATGCAGGCGGCGGGTGTTACCATAGCGAATCATTCGCACACGCACCCCATGTTCGACCAGTGCACCGAAGAAGAGCTGCGGGAGGAGTTCAGAAAATCAAAGCAATTTTTTGAGGATCGGCAGCTAAACGGGTATGAGCTGTTTGCGTACCCCAATGGTAATTACAGCGCTTTTACAGAGAGGATAGCGAAAGAGGAAGGAATACAGGCTGCTTTCCTCTTTGACCATAAGCTGACGGGCAAAGACTATAACCCCTACCGCATATCCAGGTTAAGCGTAACGGATCAAACAAGTGTAAATAAGCTACGCTTCATATTAAGCGGGTGGCATACGAAGATATTGCCAGTTCGCAAGAAAATTTTCAACATACTTAATGGCAGATAAACCACTTTTTCATCGACTTGTCGGGCGTTTAAGAAAGAACAAGGCGCTCATGTCTTTTCTTGACATAACCGGGAGCAACATCCAGAACAAGAAATGGGTCTTTGTAATAGGCTGTTACAATTCGGGCACCACGCTTTTAGAGCAAGTGCTCTCCACACACCCTGCCATGAGCTCTCTGCTGGACGAAGGGGTAGTGCTCACAGACAAACTCCGGCGCCCCGAGGATTTTGCCTGGCGACGCATGTGGCATGCCTGTGAAGATGAAATGAGAATCAAGGAAGCGGAGGCCCCGGAAGTAGCCAGAAGAGTGAAAAGGCACTGGTCTCATTTTTATGATCTGAACAAACCCGTGCTGCTCGAAAAATCAATTGCCAACACCACCCGCATAGAATTCTTTAACAACTATTTTAAGGATGTGTATTTCGTGCATTTAGTCAGAAACGGCTATGCCGTGGCGGAGGGAATACATCGAAAAGCTGCCATTATGGAAGGAAACCCGCTGTTCGGTAAGGAGGACCGTTACCCTATAGAACTCTGTGCACAGCAATGGGCCAGAAGCCTGGAGCTAGTGGAGCAGACAAAAGCAAAGGCAAAAAACTTCTATGAGATCACGTACGAGGAATTCACAGACGAGCCGGATGCTGTGCTGCGGGAAATAACAGATTTTATAGGTGTTGACCCCTTCCGGAACAGCTTCAAGAACGAAGTCTTTTCTGTTCATAATGTGGAGAGCAGCATCCGGAACATGAATAAGAAGAGCCTGCAAACTCTCTCTAACGATGATATCAATTTGATAAACAAAGCTGCTCTCCCTTATTTAGAACAATACGGTTACCTGATAAAGGCATGAAGATACTTTTTGTACAGGATAGCCTTGGTACAGGTGGAGCAGAGCGTTCGAATGCAAACCTATGGTACTACCTGCGGTCGCAGGGTGTGGACCTGAGTATTGTGGTGCTGGAGCATCGCAAAGAGGGCATTGAGCAAGAGATTTTAGGCGAAGGTTTTCCGGTGATATTCTTAAAGAAGGGAAGCTTCCTGCGTAACAGCAGAGAGATTGCTGCTATCATCAAGGCATATAAGCCGACTGTCGTGCATTCTACCCTGATAAGGTCAAACTTACGCGTGAGGCTGGCCAAAATGTTTGCGTCCTTTTACCATGTAGAAAGTCTGGTGAACTGCACTTATGACCCCATCAGGCTACAGGATCCCAGGGTAAGCAAAGCTGGCTTCTATGTATATAAATATATCGATTATTTTTCCCGGTCCAGAGGGGTAGATCATTCCATTGCTATTACGCGCGAAGTAGAGAAACATTACCAGCGCGAGTTGGGAGTGCCCAGGGAGCGATTGTCGGTTATATACCGTGGCCGGAGTGGAAATGACCATCTGGACACAAGCACAGTGAGCCGGATGAAGTTTAGCGCAGAGTTGGGTATTCACCAGGACAAGGTGTGGCTGATCCACGTGGGCAGGCAGGAGTTTCAGAAAGGGCATATTTACTTACTGAAAGCCCTGCAGCAAATTCATGCTGAAAACGCTGCTGTCTGGAATAAAGTCGCCATGGTGTTCTGCGGGAGAAGGGGTAATGCCTCTTCCGATATAGACGCTTTTCTGGAGAAACATCCTGCCCTGAATCAGCATATCCATTGGCTGGGGCACCGCCATGATGTGCCGGAGCTATTGGCTGCTTCAGATGTTTTCGTATTCCCCTCTTTGTATGAAGGCTTAGGCGGCTCCCTGATTGAAGCACAGGCGGCGGCACTTCCTGTCGTATGCTCTGACATTCCTGTATTACATGAGGTGGTGAACGATGGAGAAAATGCATTGATGTTTCCCGCAACTGATGCGGCCGCACTGGCGGAGCAAATAACCAAGGTGACTCAGGAGCCGGCATTGCGGAAAAATATGAGCGAAAACAGTCTGAAGAATTTCAACAAAAAGTTTAGGCTGGAGAAGATCAACGAAGAGACGCTTCGTTTTTATAAAAAGGTAAAGACTGCTGCGTCAGGTTAGAATGTACAACCGACGATGTCTTCTCATGATTGTGCTCCAGTTATTCAGGAAGAAAGGATAAGCATCAACTGTAGAAGGAACAATGAACAAAGTATCACCGTAGGACCTTTAAAAATAGCATTTGTATAGTATATGAAAATGCAAACTTATGCTTATAACAAGTACAGCTGTATCTATTGAAAATCCCGGAGATAAATCCTTTGAGGATATCAGGGCTCCTGATAGGCCAAGTACATGAAGTAAATATATCATACAAGTGGTATGATAGCCAAAAGAATGTAATTGTATTAATAAACTAAAAAAAATGAAAAGTATTTTAATAGTTGGAGGTGCCGGGTATGTAGGTACTGTCTTAACATCTCACTTACTAAAGCAAGGCTATAGTGTAAAAGTGCTAGATAACTTTATCTACGAAAACCAATTTGCAGTTCAGCCCTATATAGGAGATCCGAATTTTACGTTTTTTTACGGGGATCTCAGAAACCAGAAAGACCTGGAAGAAGCCTCTAAAGGTGTTACCGATGTGGTGCTTTTGGCTGGTTTGGTAGGAGATCCTATCACAAAGAAATATCCTCAGGCATCGGAAGAAATCAATGATGAAGGCATTACAGACTGTATACACTACTTTAACGGTAAAGGCCTTGACAAATTAATTTTTGTATCGACGTGCTCTAACTATGGTCTGATTAAAGATAACGAGTTAGCTGACGAAAACTTTGAGCTAAATCCACTGTCGCTGTATGCAAAGGCAAAGGTGGGAGCAGAGCAGACACTCTTGTCTCTAAAAGGTGAAAGCGACTTTACAGGTGTTGTATTAAGGTTTGCAACTGCGTTTGGCGTCTCTCCCAGAATGAGATTTGATTTAAGTGTCAGCGAATTTACAAAAGATATTTTCCAGGGAGAAGAGTTGCTGGTATATGATGAGCATACCTGGAGGCCTTACTGCCATGTGCGCGATTTTGCAAGGCTAATAGAACTTGTATTAGAAGCTGATAAAGACAAAGTGAATTTTGAGGTATTCAATGCAGGTGGAGATGTAAACAACTTTACCAAAAAGATGATTGTGGATGAAATACTGAAATTTGTTCCGGATGGAAAAGTGAAGTACGGGCAGAATGGTAGTGATCCACGAAACTATAAAGTCTCCTTTAATAAGGTAAAAGAACGTTTAGGATTTGAACCCAGCTTTACTGTATCCGATGGAATCAAGGAGTTGGTAGATGCCTTAAAAGCGGGATTTTATTCTGATGCTAAATCTGAAAAGGAGAAGTATGGTAACTATAAGTTGGCTTTAGCAGAAGGGAAGGATGACAAATAAGAAAACGATTGATTTCATTAAGTCTCTTTTCCCGAACAAAGATTTCATCCCTTTACATGAGCCCAGGTTTTTGGGGAACGAGAAGAAGTATGTAGCAGATGCCATCGATTCTACCTTTGTTTCTTCAGTAGGCGCTTATGTGAATAAGTTTGAGGAGATGATGCAGGACCTTACAGGAGCAAAATATGCAGTGGCAACTGTAAATGGCACTTCTGCCTTGCATATGGCACTAGTAGTGGCAGGGGTAAAGCAAGGGGACGAAGTGCTGTCGCAGGACCTGACCTTTATCGCTACGGCCAATGCCATTAGTTATATAGGCGCAAAGCCTGTCTTCTTGGACATTGACAGGAAAACCCTAGGCCTATCGGCAGATAAGTTAGAGGCCTTTTTACAGGAGTATGGGCAGAAGGGCGCAGATGGAACTACGAACTCCAGAACGGGCAACCGGATAGCCGCCTGTGTGCCCATGCATACGTATGGCTTTCCCTGCGAAATAGACCGCATAGCCGCTATCTGCGCAGAGTGGAACATTCCGTTGATAGAAGATGCCGCAGAGTCTTTAGGTAGCTATTATAAAGGGATACACACGGGCGCTTTCGGGCTTATGGGTACCTTCAGCTTCAACGGTAACAAGACAGTGACCGCTGGCGGCGGTGGCGCCATTGTGACAGACAATGAGGAACTGGCAAAATTTGCCAAGCACCTGACCACACAGGCAAAAGTGCCTCATGCCTGGGAGTTTAACCATGACCACATTGGCTATAACTACCGTATGCCTAACCTGAATGCGGCCCTGGCCTGTGCCCAGTTAGAGCAACTCGCTGCTTATGTGGAAAACAAACGGGAATTGGCAGAAACCTACAAACAATTCTTCAGCGAGGTGGAGGGTATAACACTTTGTGAAGAGGGAAAGGATGCTAAAGCGAACTACTGGCTGAATGCCCTGTTGCTGGAGAACAGGGAAGAACGGGATACGTTTTTATCAGAGACAAACAGTAACGGTGTAATGACACGCCCGGCATGGACCCTGATGCACAAACTGCCCATGTTTGAAAATTGCCAGCACCACAATATAGAAGTAAGCCAGTGGGTGGAAGATAGGCTGGTGAACATTCCGAGCAGCGTGAGACTATAAGTATGAAGAAAATTGCCTTGTTCGGGTATTCGAGCCATGCGTATGTAGTAGCGGATGCTATAAGGCTAAACGGAGATGAGCTGATAGGGTACTATGAAAAAGAGAAAGCCCACGCTGACCCATATGGTATCACCTATTTAGGCTACGAGCAGGATAAAGATGCTCTAACCCCTCTGAAGGCAAACGGAATTTCAGGGTTTGTAGGAGTAGGAGAGAACAACATCAGAAAAAAAATCATGCACTTTCTGAAGAGCCAGGGAGTAACCTGTACTCCGGTCATTCACCCGTCCGCTATGGTGTCTGGTATGGCTACGGTAGGGGCAGGTACCCTGGTGGCTGCTGGCGCGAAGGTTAATCCTTTGGCCTCGGTAGGGGCAGGCGTTATCCTCAACACAGGCTGCATTGTGGAGCACGAGTGCAGCATCGGCGATTTTGCGCATATAGCCCCCGGTGCTGTGCTGGCTGGCAATGTAACCGTTGGCGAAGATGCTTTCATCGGCGCGAATGCAGTTGTAAAACAAGGAGTCAGTATCGGGCGTAATGTGGTGGTGGGTGCTGGTGCTGTGGTATTAAAAGACATTCCCGACAATCAGACATGGGTAGGAAACCCAGCTAAAGAGATACGTAAATGAGCAAAACCATTATTATAGCTGAAGCCGGTGTAAACCATAACGGTGACATGGCTTTGGCAAAGCAGTTGATAAATGTAGCGGCAGAGGCAGGAGCGGACTATGTGAAGTTCCAGACGTTTAAAGCCGATAAGTTGGTTAGCAAATCAGCAAAACAAGCCGAGTACCAGGTGAAGAACCAGGCCGGGCAGAGCGACGATTCTCAGTATGGCATGTTAAAAAGGCTGGAACTGTCGGAGCAGCACCATTATGAGCTGCAGGAGTATGCCAACCAGAAGGGAATCAAGTTTCTCTCAACAGGCTTCGAACATGATAGTATTAATTTTCTTGACGAGCTGGGTTTGGATTTTTTTAAAATTCCTTCTGGTGAAATCACCAATAAACCTTACCTGAAGCACGTCGCAGGTAAAGGAAAGCCTGTGGTGTTATCTACGGGCATGGCGTCTTTGAAAGAAATCGACGAGGCGCTTGAAGTGCTGGAAGAAGCAGGGCTGCAACGGGAGGACATAACGGTGCTTCATTGCAATACAGAATATCCGACCCCTATAGAGGATGTGAATCTGAAGGCTATGCTGACCATACGCGATGCTTTTAAAATTAATGTAGGCTACTCTGACCACACCATGGGCATAGAGGTACCTGTAGCTGCTGTTGCTCTGGGAGCCACTATCATCGAAAAACACTTTACCCTGGACAAAAACTTGCCCGGGCCCGATCATAAAGCCTCCCTGGAGCCTGCAGAGTTGAAGGCCATGGTGCAGTCTATCCGGAATATCGAACTTGCTTTGAGCGGAGACGGTAGAAAAAAGCCTAGCCCTTCTGAGAAGAAGAACAAGCCGATGGTTAGAAAAAGCTTGTTTTATAGTGGGGCTATACCTGCCGGTACTGTATTAGAGGAGTCTCATTTCATAGCAAAGCGGCCTGCCACCGGCATCAGCCCTATGCGAATTGACGATCTCCTGGGAAAAACGCTTAAAAAAGAGGTGAATGAAGGAGATCCTGTAGAACATAATGACTTTTCATGAAGAAAATATGTGTCGTGACCGGCACCAGGGCAGAGTATGGCCTGCTGTACTGGACACTGAAAGAACTTAAAGAAGAACCGAGCATAAACCTGCAACTGTGCGTGACCGGCATGCACCTGTCTCCTGAATTTGGGAATACCTATAAGCAGATAGAGAAAGATGGATTCCAGATAGACAAGAAAGTTGAAGTACTGTTGTCTTCCGACTCCTCTGTTGGTGTATCTAAAAGCATTGGTTTAGGCGTGATCTCCTTTTCTGAGGCTTTTGCTGAACTCAAACCTGATCTTATCCTGATTCTGGGCGACCGCTTTGAAATATTCGCAGCTGCCACAGCAGCCATGATTTCAAAGATCCCTATTGCCCATTGCCACGGTGGCGAAGCCACTGAAGGTCTTATTGATGAACCTATCCGGCATTCCATCACTAAAATGTCGCATGTGCATTTTACGGCTACCGAGGAGTACAGCAGGCGGGTGATGCAGCTTGGGGAGCAGCCGGCGAATGTTCATAATGTCGGGGCACTTGGTATCGAAAACATCAACAGGCTAAAACTTCTTGATAAGCAAAGCTTTGAGGAAAGCATCGACTTTAAGCTAGGGAAGAAAAATGTGTTGGTAACCTTTCACCCTGTCACCTTAGAGAATGCCACCGCTGAACACCAGTTTAAGGATTTGCTCCGCGCCCTTGATGAGTTGGAAGAAACGCATATCATTTTTACGAAACCTAATGCCGACACGGATGGTAGAGTAATCATACATCTCATCGATGAATATGTGAAAGCGCATGCAAACAAAAGCATCGCTTTTATCTCTTTGGGGCAGTTAAGGTACTTATCTGCCCTGCAGCATGTGGATGTGGTTGCAGGCAATTCATCAAGCGGTTTAATAGAGGTTCCGAGTTTCAGGATACCCACCATTGATATAGGTGATCGGCAGCGGGGGCGAATAAAAGCTTCCAGCGTTATCTCCTGCGACCCTGACTATTCGTCAATTAAAGAGGCCTTTGAAAAAGCTTATTCAACAGGTTTTACTGCGTCATTGAGAGAAATGAAAAACCCCTATGGTGAAAAGAATGCCTCCAAAGAGATAGTTAAGGTTCTCAAAGAGACTGACATAGAAAATCTGTTAAAGAAAAAGTTTTTTGATCTGAAATGAAGGTTGTTTTTATAGGTACCGTAGAATTTTCGAAGAAGGCGCTGCTCAAACTACTGGAGTTGAAGGTGAACGTGGTGGGTGTAATCACCAAAGCTAAATCAGACTTTAATGCTGATTTTGTGAGCCTGGAGGAAGTTTGCGAGGAGAAGGAGATTCCGTATAAACTGGTGCGAGACATAAACCACCCGAACAATATTGCCTGGATACAAGAGCGAAGCCCTGATGTTCTGTTTTGTTTTGGATGGTCGAGCTTACTTAAAGCCGATATCCTATCTCTTGCTCCCATGGGAGTAGTTGGTTACCATCCTGCGCTTATACCGCAGAATAAAGGGCGGCACCCCATTATCTGGGCTTTGGTGTTAGGCCTGGATAAAACAGGTTCTACCTTCTTTTTCATGGACGAGGGAGCAGACACAGGCGACATCCTGAACCAGAAAGCATTGGAAATAGCACCTGACGATGATGCCGGTACACTGTATAGCAAGCTGGTTAATCTGGCTTTAAAACAAATAGAGGAATTTGTGCCGCAGCTTCAGGCAGGGGAATATCCCAGAATTCCACAGGAAGAGGAGGGAAACTCCTGGAGAAAGCGCGGCAGGAAAGATGGTGAAATTGACTGGCGGATGAGTAGCGAAAATATCAGAAACCTTGTCAGAGGGCTTACCAGACCATATGTAGGCGCCCATTTTATGTATAAGGGCGGCGAGTACAAAGTCTGGAAATGTGAGACAGTTGCTACTGCAGTTGAAAAAAATATTGAGCCGGGGAAAGTGATTGAAAAGAAAGATGGCAGCCTTTTGGTAAAAACAGGTGATACCGCCATTCGCTTAACTGAATTTGATTTAACTGAAGATATAGAGATCGGAGAATATCTGATATGAGAAAAAACGTACTCGTAGTTGCCGCGCATCCTGACGATGAAGTGCTGGGTGTTGGAGGAACCATTTTAAAACATAAAGCCCAGGGTGATGCTGTATATTGGCTAATAGTAACCAACATATTCGAGAAAGACGGATTTACGGAGGAAAGGGTCCGAAGCCGCCAGCAGGAGATTGAAGAAGTTGCGGAACGCTTGGGTATAACTAAAACATTTAAGTTAGATTACCCTACCATGACTTTATCAAGCTCCAGCCTGATAAAGATGATACCAGAGATTTCCTCTGTTTTTCAGGAGGTGGAGCCGGAAGTTATCTACTGCCTCAACAGATCCGATGCCCACTCAGACCACAGGTTTATTTTTGATGCGGTTATGGCCTGCACCAAGTCTTTCAGATACCCGTATGTAAAGCAGGTGCTGATGTACGAGTGCATTTCTGAAACAGAATTTGCGCCTGCTCTTCCTGAAAAAGCCTTTCTGCCGAATTATTACGTAGATATTTCTGATTACCTGGAGCAGAAGTTGAACATCATGAAGGTGTATGCATCAGAAGTGGGGGAGCACCCATTTCCGCGTTCTTTAGAAAACATTAAAGCACTTGCACATTACAGAGGGGCAAGTGTCGGCGTAAAACATGCCGAGGCTTTTCAACTTGTTAAATATATTGATAAATAATATGAATGACTACCACAGACACATTATCAAAAGTAAATCTCCTATAAAACAGGCGCTGGCACAGTTAGACAAACTGGCTGCCGACGCCATTTTATTTGTTGTAGACAGTGATGAAAAGCTCGTCGGCTCTTTAACAGATGGCGATGTGAGAAGAGGTTTCTTAAGAGGCCTTTCTTTAGATGATGTTGTTGATGAGTTTATTCAGCCAAATCCCAAATTCATTCAAAAAGGTGCCTATACTATTGAGGAGGTTATCAACTACAGGAAAAATCAACTAAAGATTATTCCTGTGCTCTGCCAGGAAGGCAGAATTGTGAATGTTATCAACTTCAGGTTTTTAAAGTCCTATTTGCCTGTTGATGCCGTACTAATGGCCGGCGGCAGAGGGTCAAGACTAAGACCTCTAACGGATAATGTGCCAAAGCCCCTGCTAAAAGTAGGAGACAAGCCTATTATTGAGCATAACATGGACAGGCTGATCAGCTTCGGTATTGACGATATTTGGTTGTCTGTTCGCTACCTGGGGGAGCAGTTGGAAGAACATTTTGGGGATGGTAGCTCCAAGTATGTGAACGTTCAATATGTATGGGAAGATGAGCCCTTGGGAACATTGGGAGCAGTAGGCAAAGTAGAAGACTTCCAGCACGACTGTGTATTGGTTTCCAATTCTGACCTGCTCACCAACCTAGACTACGAAGACTTCTACCTGGACTTTAAAGCAAAAGACGCGGCCATATCCGTGGTTTCCATACCCTATACTGTCAATATACCGTATGCCGTTCTGGAAACAGAGGAGACAACTATCAAAAGCTTTAAGGAAAAGCCTACCTATACATATTACTCTAACGGAGGAATATACCTGATCAAGAGAGAGGTGCTGAAGTATATCCCTAAAGATAGCTTCTACGATACGACAGATCTCATGGAGCTGCTTATCGAAAAAGGCTTTAAGGTTAACTCTTACCCGCTGCGGGGATACTGGCTAGACATTGGTAAGCCCGAAGACTTTAAAAAAGCACAGGAAGACATCAAGCATATTAAATTTTAGATGGACTTTCTTTTTTTAATCACAGCGCGTGGCGGCTCCAAGGGACTGCCCGGTAAAAACATTAAGCCTCTTTACGGCAGGCCGTTGCTCTCGTATACCCTGGACGCAGCCAAAGCCGTAAGCTCCCCGGAGCATATCTGCGTATCAACAGATGATGAGGCCATTGCAGCGGTTGTACGGGACGCCGGTATTCCGGTGCCTTTCATGCGGCCCCAGGAACTGGCAACGGATACGGCCACTACGGAGCAGGTTTTGATTCATGCTATTCAGTTTTATGAAAGCCAGGGAGTAAACTATGATTATGTTGTTATACTACAGCCTACTTCTCCTCTAAGAACAGGCCAGCACATTCAGGAGGCACTGAACACTATTACGCCTGATACTGAAATGATTGTTTCTGTAAAGGAAACAGATGCAAACCCGTATTATGTATTAGTGGAGGAAGATGAAGAAGGAATACTTCGTAAATCCAAAGAAGGACATTTCACCAGAAGGCAGGACTGTCCTAAAGTATATGAATTGAATGGTGCCATCTACATCATCAATGTAGATAAGTTAAAACAGAAAGGACTGACTCAGTTGAATAGGCAGAAATACGTAATGGATAAAATGGCTTCAATAGATATTGATGATGAGTTGGATTTCAGTCTTGTTGAATTAGTTATTTCTAAAGAAGAGCGTGGGTAAATCTAATAACATAATAAATAAATACTTTGAGAATTTTGCCTACTTCTATAACCATTTAGGCAACAGGATATTTATCTCCTTTGGGCTAAGCATCATGGTAGGTGTATTGGATGGCTTTGGCCTGGCCATGTTTCTGCCCCTGCTCCAGATGGTAGACAGCAGGAACGCTGAAGTGGACTCGGAACAGATGGGAAACCTGTCTTTCCTGATTGATGGACTCCGGTCGATGGGCTTTACGCTCAACCTGCAGACCGTGCTGCTGGTTATGCTGCTGTTTTTTTCGCTGAAGGGAGTAATGAAGTTCCTGGAGGGACTCTACAAAGTTGTGCTGCAGCAGCGCTTTATACGGCAGATTCGTTTTTCAAACATCAACCTGCTATCGGGGTACCGCTATACGGAGTTTGTTAACAGCGACTCCGGAAAAATTCAGAATACCTTTAGCGGTGAAGTTGACCGGGTAAACCAGGCATACCGGGCTTATTTTAAGACTTATCAGTATGGCGTTATGGTGCTGGTATACATGTGCTTCGCGCTGATGGCCAATGCCCAGTTTGCCCTTTTTGTAGCTATTGGAGGGGTGCTTACAAATTTCTTCTTCAATTACTTCTACAAAAAGACAAAGCAGCTTTCAAAAAAATACACCACCAAGACACACGCTTTTCAGGGTTTGCTCATTCAGATGGTGGCCAACTTCAAATACCTGAAAGCATCCGGGCTTATTAGTGAGTTTGGGCAGAAGTTAAAAAAATCAATCACCAGTATAGAGGTAATACAGCGTAGAATAGGCACCTTGTCTGCTGCCCTGTCTGCTGTGCGGGAGCCAATGGTAATTCTGGTGGTGGTAGTGGTGATACTGGTGCAGGTAAACTTTCTTGGAGAAAGCCTGGGCCTGATTATCCTGAGTTTGCTTTTCTTTTACCGGGCGCTGAATTTCCTGATGTCCGTTCAAAACTACTGGAATTCTTTTCTGGGTGTATCAGGCTCTCTCGATAATTTATCGGAGTTTACAGAAGAACTGGCGCAGCACCAGGAGGTACCCGGAGCGAAGAAGTTTGAAGGTTTTCATGAGCAGATTGAAATAAGGAACCTCAACTTCTCCTACGACACGATGCATGTGTTGAAGGGAATTTCGCTTACTATCAGGAAAAATGAAACTGTAGCGCTGGTAGGAGAGAGTGGCTCCGGAAAAACCACCTTAATGAATGTACTCAGCGGCTTGCTTCAATCCGACAAAGGGACATTCCTGATAGATGGAAAAGAAATCTCTTCCTTCGATGTGCGCTCGTACCAGCAGCGCATAGGGTATATAACACAGGAGCCTGTGATTTTCAATGATACCATCTTCAATAACATTACGTTCTGGGATGAGCCCACACCAGATAACATAGCTCGCTTTCATAAGGCCCTGAAGCTGGCCTCTATCGAAGACTTTGTCAATAGCCTGCCTGAAAAGGAAAACGCGCCTCTCGGCAACAATGGCATCATGGTAAGCGGCGGTCAGAAGCAGCGTTTATCTATTGCCCGGGAGCTGTATAAAGAGGTTGATTTCCTGTTTATGGACGAAGCCACCTCTGCCCTGGATTCGGAAACAGAGAAGAGCATACAGGAAAACATCGACCAACTAAAAGGGAATTATACGATTGTCATTATTGCACACCGTTTGTCCACTGTTAAAGATGCCGACAGAATAGTGTATCTGAAACATGGGGTTGTGGAAAACGAGGGAAGCTTTGATGATCTGAAGGAAACCTCTAACAGGTTTAAGAAAATGGTTGAGATGAATAACTTGTAAAAGGCACTGCTGCAGAAGCTATAATTAAACAGGCTCTAAATTTTTTATATGAATCATCAAACTCTTCATGGTTAATATCAGATATTTGAAAGGAGTTGCCAAATATGCAAGAAAGCGACTGTCATATTATTTTGCGGATCTGGCAAATATATTTTTTTATGACACTGTTAAAGAACCCTATCGATTAATAAAGGTAAATCCTGCAGCTATCAGTATGCGATTGCTACCTTCCAAGCGAACGGACAAGGATATTTTTGCAAACATAAAGAAGGAGGCTCTGCATTTATATGACCTGGAAAGAGGGGCTTTTGATCCGAAACGAAACACTGGCCGTATTTTGGGTGGTGATTGGGACCTGAAGAAAAAACCATACGATGTGGACATGATGTTTGAATCGTATAACAAGCGATTCAACGAAGGGGCAAACTGGGAAGATACTGCGGTTTTCGAGCAAGGAGTAGGCGTGTTAGAGAAAGGAGGTATAATGTATGGATGCCGGACCTTGGAGGAGTTTAAAAGCAAAAGGCTGGACTATATAGACAACTTGTGCCATGATATAAGAACAAACGGCTTTCGGACGCAGAATAATACCCTGGAAAATGATAAAAGAAGCCAAGATACCTACCACGAAATTACAGTAAACATTGGTAGAAACGGAGAGCTTATTTATAATAACTGTACAGGCAACAACAGGCTGGCGCTGGCTAAAGCCCTTCAACTCGAATACATTCCTGTATTAGTAGTTGTGAGGCATAAAAAATGGGAGCTTTTAAAAAAGAAAGTTAGAGAAAACCATACTTCTGGAATAAATAGTCTTTTGGTAGAGCAAGTTAGAAGCCATCCAGATTTTCAAGCAGAATAATAATGGAATTGCATAGTTAGTTCACTGGAGGCTTTTTCTCCAGCCACTGGGCCATTTGCCGCTTCTGCTCCTGGGTGAAGCGGCAAATGGCCCAGTGGCAGTTGCATGTAAAACCGGTCCGAGAACGTGGTGGGGCTGCAGTCAAGAGGTACGCGCAGGCCACGCAGGCTGGTGTGCGCCATGGCTGCTTTTATCGCCCTGAGGTGCTCGCGCTCGTACTCCTGCTGGTGGCAGGCATAAAGCCGCTGCCACTCTGCCCTGTCAACACCCTTCTGCTTTACCTGTTCTAACTGCCTGGCCATAGTCGTTCCCGTTTAGAAGACAACAAAAAAGACCTTACTTGTGCCATTCTTTTGGCATGAAGGGAGTAACCGGGACGCCAGTGGTCTTTTGCCTTTGCTTTTTTGAAAAGCAATGTTACAAATTATAGTAAAGAAAATACTTTTTCCCACATTGTCCCAACTTGATTGGAGAGTTCTGGTTTTCTCTCTATCAAATGATTCCTCATTTTTCTGTTTGATTCAGTATCCAAGAGTTCATTAAGCCTTGACTCTAATATTTTTTCTGATTCAGTAACCTTCACTACTCTATCCTCTAGTCCAAAATCCTTAAACAGTTCAGAATATTTATGGCTCCAACTTGTAGCCAGACAAGGGATATTTTGATTTAAAGCACTTGCAACGCCGTGGTAGCGGGATGAAATTACAGCAAATGACGCAGAGATAACACCTTTTAGTTGTTTAGAATCTAAATCTGAAAAAATTTGTACAGGGGAATCTAAACTCTGATTGACGGCATGGCATAATTTGAGATCTCTTTTTCCCTCGTGATTTAATAAAAAGGGCGTATAACCTAAAGATCGACTCTTCTGAATAATTTTGTGTAGAAAGGAAATATATTGATCGCTGGAGGTTGCTGTGTGGTTAATCATTTGAGAATTAGGAATTACACAAATGCCATTAACGACTTTAAAATCTTGTGGGACCTCACCTTTAACGGTTAAACTGAAATCAGTACATATCATCGTCTTGTCTTTATCAAGACCTGCGTCAACTAAATAGTTGTATGATATTTCTTCCCTGGCAACTACCAAATCAGCGTAGTCATTTAAGATATCTATTATCTTTTTCCCATGTGTTGTTTGAAAAGGTCCAAATGCTTGAGGTAATAAGATAATCTTAGTACCATTACTTTTCAACCCCTGGTAATAATTTCTAAATCTTTGGAAATACTCATCTTTATATTTCCACTGATCACCCCACCGAAAGCCACTGGCATCTAGTACTATATTAATCTGCGGATCCGCATAATACCTATCGAAAATAGGAATATCCATTTTAAGCCGCCTGAATATTGCCCTGGGATAGCGACCGTGCTTTAACAAAAAGCGATGTCTTAAATCCAGTGTTGTATCTATTGTTTCTATACTCCCCTCTGAGTTGTTATAATAGACGGTGGAATTGGGGAATCTATTTTCTACCTCACCAAGAATAGCATACAACATTAACTCAGCACCTTTATTTTTCCTCTCGGTACCGTCGATTTGAATTTTCATGAATTCGTCAGATTATTTCTTCTTAATTGATCTATATTTCTCTTTTCTGAAAAAGCAACCATTCCTTCGGAATCGGAGTAACCCACTGCCATGTACATGAGAGGACGTTGGTGTTTTTCAAATCTAAAACCTTTTCCATTTTTCTTTTTAAGCCTTCCATATCAGGCCCATTAATTGAGCAAATGCTTAGGCTTAAGGTTTCCAATGCAAGCATCATCGTCATATTGGCTAGTGATGCATCTATATGTTTTACATGTCTATCTGTTTTATCAAAATGGGCATCTAGGTTGCCTACAATGACAATCAACATCTCTTTTTCATAACCCTTTATCCCCATTGGAATTTTGACTACATCTTTCAGTAAATCCGGATCATCAATAATAAAGTAATCTAAGGGCTGAGGATTACAAGGACTTGGAGGCTGGCTTGCTGCTAAAATAGCTTTGCTGATAATATCCCAGAGAATATTCTGATTAAGAAACCAGTATACAGATCTTCGATAAGGGGTGAGTTTATAAAATTCAGCATAAAAATACAAGCCTTTTACGCTGCAATCCTTTTATAGGGTGAGTTGCCGTTCCCACTTATTCGGTTAGCACATCCTTGAACCACTTGTACTGCGCAATTTATTTATATGATTTACCATGCAAATCGCAAGAGATGGCAAGTGTTACATCTTTGTATTTGAACTACTGTTGTACTGATTAGCATGAGGTGTGCTCCTTTATTAGGAACACCCATACCTTTCAATTCTATGATCATTTGATAAGTTTAACGATTTTGACTTTGATCTTCTGCAGAATTTTTGCGCTCATAGAAGAAGGATGGAATTTTTTTGTCTCTTTTAGAATATTTTCTTTAAAATAATTTAAATCATTTTTGCGTTTGGCTTCCAAAAATATTTCATGAGAAGCATCTCTTACCTCCTCTCTTACTTTATAGATTTTTTCTCTGGACTTTGGGATTTTCAGATTCATATCTACCCTTTTCTCAGGAGCCCACAGTCCTTTTTTAGATTTTTGTTTGAGTCTGTAGGCTAATCCTTCCCTTCTATGACGTATACCGCCCGCCTGCGACATATTGATCACATCAGGACTTACTGTTTCTAAGTGAAGCTTCCCTTCGCTAATCCCTTTAGCGATAATTTTTTCGATGAGGCTATTTCGTACCACCACAACGTTATTACCCTGATCATCATCCATCATTTCTTTTAACCACGCGTCTCCAATTGAAACATCAGTGGTTTCCCCAACGATATCATCACAATAATCGCAGGCTTTATATTTAAACATATTATGACCCCAGTTACCTCCCACAAGAGCTTTTGAAGATACCACTTCCGTCTTCTTGTTGTGGACATCCACTGCAAAAACACCTTTTTCATTGGCCTTTTTCCCAGGAATCTTATCTCTGAATTCAATACCCTGCAGATTTTGAGGTTCCACTCCTAACTGCCATGCAAAACTCTCTGCATATCCTGTTGATTTTAGGTGCCCACATATTATACCGATAGTGAACTTAACCCTCTCTTTTAAAATTGAATTTTTTTCTGCAAAATTTCTTAAAGCTTTACTGAAACATGGAACAGTGGTAACTGCATATCTACCTTCATTATTTATAATAAAGTTTAAGGTGTCCTCTAAGGAAATAGGGTAATAAGCAGATTTGGCACCCTTAAGCATATCATCATTTTTAGTAAAAACCTGATAGGTATAAAGTTTCCCTTTGACTTTTTCATTCACTACTTGTATAGCATAGTCAATCTCATCATTTATTAATAGCTGATTCAAAAGCCATTTCCCCATGCCCCCACTGCTCCCTTTTTTTCTGTAATCTCCCTCTTTTACATAGCCTACATAGTTTTGAATGTATTTTCCCAAATAAGGATCTTTGTTTTCTACATTTTTAAATATCTTTTCACTAATGCTATCCTCATTTTGAATGTAATCGCTAAAGGGACATAACTCACTGGCCTCTGTCAGTTTTTCATCAGAGATTTCGTTTTCTGACATATTAGCTTTCAGCATACCGTATTTGTCTAACTGAACACTAAAAGCATTCTTATTATGAAAAGCGCATATGCCACACCCTATACAATAATCATTTTCGATAACGTCCTTTATTGAACCTTTCATAGTAAAGTTACTTTTGATTTTTCTTGAGGTTTCCTTGCTAACAATCGGCATGCACAGATTAAAAATTTGGTCGTGCTTTAAAAAGTATGATAGTATGAGAAAGTTATAGCAGCGGTTTGTTAGAATTGGAAGTCCAAATCTATTGTCCTCATTGCTGCAGTTATACAGTAGGCAAAAACGGCAAAAAGGTTACAGCTGTGGTAAACTATTTCTACACGAGTACCTATACTGGGGAGCTGACCCAAAAATAAGTGGCTGATAAGCCGCATGCTTGTGCGGGGCTTGGGGGTAATGTGGTGGCCAACTTCAACTGAAATGAGTATGCTATTATAGGAACTGTGATAAGAGGTGGTGCAATGCCTGATAAACCAGCTGCAAAGTGAAAAGAAGCACAGTTGAACCGCTGCCACTGAAACCCTACACCAAGTGCTCAAGTAAGTATTAAAGTTTTTATGAGCACGTTTATTAAGTGAGACAACGCTTCACAATCTGTCAGTGCTCTGAAACCCCTCAACTTACGAAGCTGCAAAGCATTTATATGAGTAAAATTGTTTTTCTGGAATTACGCCTATTTCGCAATAGCATGGTTGAAACGTATCAAATCAACCAGCTGCGGGATGCGGGGCATGAAGTTGAAATATGGCACCTGGGCAGTCTGTTTGGTGTGAGTGATAATTTGGTTTTGCATGCTCCCGCCATAGAGGAATATGCCATCATTATCAGCAGCTTTCAGGAGTTAAAAGACAGGGTCAGAAAACTGGAAGCGAATTCCATCTTTTTCTCCATGTTAGGCTTGCTCCATTTCTATCCTGTCCTCTACAAAATCCTGAAGTCTCGGAATGACCTGATCTGGATTGGAAGAATAACCAAGAGCCTTCCCATGGGTAGCAGCAGGCAGATACACCCACTCAAAGCCTTAATTGGGAACATCTTCTTTTTCAAGTTGTACAGGCCATTTCATAATGCTTTTCTTTATGTCGCTCAAAAAGTAATCCGCAAGTACGGTGCTGCAGTAGGAATGAGAAGCTATGAACCAGATTACCTGATGGTGTCGAACGTAAAGCAGGTGCCCCCTGACTTTCCGAAAAACAGGGTGATCGTGACGCATGCTGACGATTATAATATTCACCTCCTGAATAAGGATATCTCGGTAGACCCATCTTTACAGGATGCTGTTGTTTTTCTGGATCAGATGATCTTTTATCATCCTGACTTCAAAAATAACTTAAGGGAGAAAATGAATGTAGATGATTATTATGAAAACCTGAACAAGGTATTGGATGCTATTTCCGAAAAGTTGGGCAAGCCCGTTATTATTGCCGGTCATCCGGAAGCCGATAAGCGTCCCGGTTATGCCGAAAAATTCAACGGCAAGAAGTTTATAGTAGGCAAGAGTTTACTTCTTGTAAGGCATGCCGCTTTAGTTATCAGCCACTACAGCACAGCCGTAAACTTCGCTGCTATTTATAACAAGCCCCTCGTGCTGCTGACAAGTAACGGGTTCGAGACTATTGAGAAAATAAGAAATCCTATAAAGGTATTATCTAAAGCACTGAACGCCCCTGTCATCAACATCGATGAGGTAAATCTGCAAAGCATTGACTTAAAACTGGAGCCTGATTATCTGGAGTATAAAGATGATTATATAAAGTCTCATAATACGCCCGAGGAACTTTCGTATCCTTATGCAGTCAGTTACGTTCTGAGCCTTGTAAGCGGAGAAACTCCGGAGGCACAACAGGTCTCTTTGCAGGGATAAAGAGTTATCAGAGCCTTTCCTGCGGAGTATAGCCCGCCTGTCGGGTATACCTGTTGAAGGCTGCCATGCTTCGATAACCAGCTCCAGGCACTGCCGCTGCACAAAGGCTTATCCGCTAAACAATACAAATGCTAACATGAAAAACCACCTCGATTTGTTATTCCGAATTTTTTCGACTGAAAATAAAGAGGTAATAATTCAAATCTAAATGAAAGTCCTTCAGTTAATTCATAAACCACAACCACGGGGGGCTGAGATTTTTGCAGCACAACTATCAGATAACCTCGCGTTACAGGGGCACCGCTCCGAATTGCTGGCCATCTATGAAAGTATGGATGCCGCCAAATTCAACCGCACTTATCATTCTATCAACGCAAACCCTAAAG
This sequence comes from Pontibacter diazotrophicus, assembly GCF_003367245.1. Classification (GTDB taxonomy): domain Bacteria; phylum Bacteroidota; class Bacteroidia; order Cytophagales; family Hymenobacteraceae; genus Pontibacter; species Pontibacter diazotrophicus. Next base: position 83,094 of record NZ_QRGR01000005.1, read on the forward strand.
CCAGCCTTTGTGACATAGCAGGATGGAAAGCTTTGGCGACTAAAATAGCAGCCGAACAGCCTGACATTGTACAGGCGAATGCAGGCGATACCTTAAAGTATGCTGTCTTCTCAAAACTGTTTTTTCGGTGGCGGCAACCACTCGTTTTCCGTAACGCAAGTACCTTAAGTTCGTATCTTAAGAAGCCGCTCCAGAAAGCGTATACAGGGTTCCTGTTCCGTCAGACTGATGCGGTCGCTTCAGTTAGTGAGTTCTCCAGGCAGGACTTAGTCCGTCTTTTTCCATCCCTGTCTGCCAGAGCTAAGGTTATTCCAATAGGTCTGGAAAAAAAAGGCGCTGTCAGTAATCCTTTTCCGGCTGGCCCTCCTGAGCAAATTAACCTGGTGCATGTCGGAGGCTTCTCTTTCGAGAAAAATCACCGTGGGCTCCTCCGCATTTTCAAAGCAGCCCTGGAACGCTTGCCGGATGCACACCTGTTGCTGGTGGGGGACGGGCCGCTACGGACAGAAACGGAAGCTCTGGTAAAAGAGATGAGACTAAAGGAACGGGTGCATTTCACCGGATTTGTGCAGAACCCCCTGGACTATATAGCGCATGGGCAGGCACTGTTGCTGCCCAGCATTATAGAAGGCTTGCCAGGTGTTATTCTGGAGGCCATGCTTTACCAGACGCCGGTAGTAGCATATAAAGTAGGCGGAATTGGAGAAGTGGTTGCCCCCGGTAAAACAGGCTGGTTGCTGGAGCCTGGCGATGAAAGAGGCTTTGCCGAAGCTATAGTGGAAGTTATAGGCAACAGCGAAAAAACAGCTAAAGTTGTCATGAATGCGTATCAGCAAGTGAATGAAGAATACATGAATGAAGGAATTGCACTTTCCTTTATTCAACTGTACCAGGATTTACTAAAAGGAGGCCAGGTCAAGAAATAAAAAAGATATATGGATAAGATTGGGGTAGCAGTCGTAACCTTTAACAGGCTTAAATACTTACAAATTTGTTTGCAGAAAATCTCAAATCAGACTTATAAGAATTTCGATGTTTTAGTTGTAAACAACAACTCTGATGACGGGACAAAAGAGTTTTTGCTGACACAAGATCTTGCACAAATCCATTTAGATGATAACACGGGGCCGGCCGGAGGCTTTCATGAAGCGATAAAGTATTTCCTTGAAAAGCAGGACTATGACTATTTATGGTTAATGGATGATGATGTTTTTCCTGCTGCCGATTGCCTGGAGCATTTGCTTGGGGCCAGAGAGGAGCACAGCATATTCTACCCCTATATCAGAACAAAAGATCTCAAGTCCATTACTTACCCGGGTTGGTCCGGGTTTCTGTTGCCGATAGGTATTACCAGGCAGGCGGGTTTACCCATTAAAGAGTTGTTTTACTGGAGCGAAGACACCGAATACATTCAACACCGTATCCGGGATCAGCTGGGCTGCAAAATCAAATTTGTGCCCAAGGCAAAGGTCGTACACTTTACAACCAAGTCCAGGAAAAAAAGAGCGTGGGGCTATTATTACGAAGTCCGGAATATGCTGTACATGCGCCTGTATGTGAAAGAGCGCACCGCACTGAGAGCTTTTAAGCTAGTGCGAAGTTGGGTAAAGCTGTTGGGGGCTATTATACTAAGAGAAGACAACAAACTTGAAAAAATAAAATGGTTCTTACGCGGAACCGTCCACGGGATAACCAAAAAGTTAGGCAAAACCATTGATCCGCATGCAGGAAAAGGTAAAAATATTGCATATCATAAAGTCGCTGGGTAGGGGTGGCGCAGAAATGCTGTTGCCGGAAACGCTCAATTATCATGACAAGGATAAATATGAGTTTCATTACATCTACTTTCTCCCCTGGAAGGACCAGGTAGTAAAACCTATTGAGCGCAATGGTGGCAAAGTTACCTGTCTGGCGGCCTCCAACAATATCGAAATCGCCCTAAAAGTCCCGGCCCTTGTCAACTACATCCGCAACCATAACATAAAGCTGGTGCACTGCCACCTGGCCTGGGCGGGCATTGCCGGGAGAGTTGCAGCCAAATTAGCCGGTGTTCCGGTTATCTACACAGAGCATAACAATTTCTCAAGCTACCATATCCTCACAAAGCTAATGAGCCGGTTAACCTTGCCGCTGAGTGACCTAACGATAGCCGTATCCGCAGATGCCGAGCAAGCGTCGAGGCAGGTGGTGGCACCTGAAAAGTTGCAGTTAGTCCTGAACGGTGTAGATACCGCATCCTTCAGGCGGGGTGACAGTGCCGCTGACCTGCGCCAGCGGCTAGGTATACCGGAAGATCATGTTGTTGTAGCCACAGTGGCTGTATTCCGTAAGCAGAAAAGGCTGGACAATTTTGTGCGAGTGGCTGCCGGTATTGCTGCGCGCCACGAGAAGGTGAGTTTCGTGCTGATAGGGGATGGGCCTGAACGAGCTGAAGTGGAGGAACAGGCGAAGCAGGCAGGCCTTACGGGCAGGATACATTTTGAAGGACTGCAACATAATGTCATGCCCTATTTTGATATGACGGACATCTACCTGATGACCTCTGACTATGAAGGCTTACCTATTGCCCTGCTGGAAGCCATGAGTATGGCCTGTGCACCTGTCGCTACAGATGTGGGGGGCATTCCGGAAGTAGTGGAAGATGGCATTTCAGGACTCTTAAGCCCTGCCGGCGATGTGGCAGCGCTGCAGGAGCAGGTAGAAGCGCTTATACAGGATAAAGAGAGAAGATTGGAAATAGCTTCCAACGCCCGTAAGCGGATTGAACAGCAATTTAGTATGAAGAAAATGGTGCAGGAACTGGAGGCTATCTATCATCAATTTTTAACACATGGAGCATATAGCAAAGAAACGGATAGAGTATACAGTCAGAGTAGCCAATGAGCAGGATTTGCCCGCCATCATTGAGTTGTTTGAGCTCTCATTAGGTGCTGAGCACGGCGCTCCTACCGAAAGCTTCTGGCGATGGAAACACATCGACAATCCATTCGGGGTGTCGCCGGTGCTGCTGGCTTTTGACGGAGATAAACTGGTAGGCTTGCGCGCTTTTATGCGTTGGCAATGGCAGTACCAGGGGCGGATATTACCTGCTTTCAGAGCTGTTGATACAGGCACGCACCCGGACTACAGAGGCAAAGGCATTTTCTCCAGGCTCACGAAGCAACTAGTGGCAGAGTTAAAGGAAAGCGAGCCTTCCTGCTTCATCTATAATACCCCCAATGATCAATCAAAGCCAGGCTATCTGAAAATGGGCTGGCAGGTGCTGGGCAAGCCGAATATAATAGGAAGTGTCGCTTTGCGTTACTCTTCTAAAGCCCGGCAGCGCTTCGACACATACCACCAGTACCTGCAGCAACTTGATTTAAATAACCTGCCTGCTTCTTACAGAGTAGATGTAAAGCAGGACCGGATTCACGTCAACCATTCCCTTGCTTACTATAAATGGCGCTACCAGTCTATACCTGAACTACCTTATGGCGCTTACAGGTATGAAACAAAGGAGGGGGAAGTGCTGCTGTTCTTTCACTTAAAGTTCAGGAAGTACTTTTACGAGTTAAGAATCAGTGATGCCCTATGGCTGAGTGGCAACCCGAAGCGGCAGATGCTGATGAGCGCCAGCCACAGGTTGGCCGGCCACCTGGGCACTCCTTTCATCAGTCTTGTATCTAAAGACCCTATTACGTACTGGGAAAGAGTACGGTACAGGATGTTTTCGATGAAGAAATTTGCACCGGAGCTTACTATTCGTGAAGTAAACGATAAAGATTTACTGGCTTTAGTTAGTGATATAAACAATTGGTCCTTTACAATGGGGGATCTGGAATTATTTTGATATGTGTGGAATCTTTGGAAATATAGGTCGCCTAAAAGACAGCGACATGGAAGTGGCAAGGGAAATGCTGTGCCACCGCGGACCGGATGGACAGGTTTATAAAACCTATGAGCCGAATGTGCACCTGTTTCATGCCAGGCTGAGTATTGTGGACATTGCAGGTGGCACCCAGCCTATGGATGACGAGGACCTGGCGATTATCTTTAACGGCGAGATATACAACCACCTGGAGCTGCGCAAGCAGTTCAGCCTAAGCGGCCAAACGCATTCCGACACCGAAACCATTCTGCTCCTATACAAGAAGCTGGGGCTCGACATGCTAGAGCACCTGGAGGGAATGTTTGCCATGGCGCTGTATGACAAGAGGCAGGGCAAAGTATATTTATTCCGGGATCGCGCTGGAAAGAAACCGTTGTACTTTTCTAAAACAAATGACAGCATCTACTTCGGGAGCGAACAAAACCTGTTGCAAAAGATACTGAGGCCCTCCATCAGGCTATCCGCTATGGCAGCTTACCTGCAAACCGGAATGGTGTATGGCGAGGCAACTCCTTTTGAAGGTATATCGGAAGTAAAGCCAGGTCACTTTGTCGACATAGATGTAAGAAGAGGTATTATTTCCGAGCAAAAGGAGTGGTGGTCTATTGTGCCTTTCTACGAACAGGATTCTATTGAGGCAAGTGATGAAGAAGCTCTGCAGGAGCTTGACAGGCGGTTAAAGCAGGCAGTTAAAAGGCGCATAGAAAGCAGTGATTTGGAGGTGGGCTGTTTTCTGAGCGGAGGGATTGACAGTGGCATTGTAACGGCTATGGCAACGGAAGTAAAGCCGGGCTTGCGCACCTTCACAGTCAGATTCAGCGATGAGTATGACGAGTCGCCGATTGCCAGAAAAGTCGCCAACCATTTAGGTACGAACCATCAGGAGTTGGATGTGTCTTACGATAATCTTTTACAGGACTTTGAAAATATTGTAAACGCCTATGGTGAGCCTTTTGTAGATGATTCGCAGATACCCTCCTACTACGTAGCCAGAGAAGCCCGCAAGCATCTGACTGTTATCGTGAATGGAGACGGAGGGGATGAGTTATTCGGGGGCTACAGGCGGTATGTCCCCTACGCAAATGCTCTGCTGACAAGTGGTGGCGTGAAGGCTGTGTCAAAGCTAATCGCTCCGCTGTTGCCGGCCCCGGACAACAAAATGACCCTTTACAACTATGCCTATCGCTTAGCCAAGCTTAACAGCCTGGAGAGTTTTGAGCAGTACTTAAGTGCCAGTACAGACTTGCTGCTTGATCAGGCAACACCGTTTAAGGTGAAGCCAGATGAGGCGCTGGAGAAAAAGATTCGCAGCATATACGGTAAAAATATTTCTGCGCTTGATAAAATCATGCTGGCAGATTTTGAAACCATTCTCCCGTATATCCTTTTAAAGAAAATCGATATAAGCTCCATGCAGAATTCGCTGGAGGGCAGATCTCCATTCCTGTCGAAGGATATAATGGAATTTGCCCCTACGTTGCCGGACCACATGAAGGTGAGAGGGCGAACAACGAAGTGGCTGCTTAGAAAGCTTGCTGCGCAGTATCTGCCGATAGGTAACGAAAAGCTCCCAAAAAGAGGCTTTGAGACACCGATTATCGAAATGGTTGAAAAAACACTTCAGCCTATCCTACAGGATTATCTGCATAGCAGCAACTGCCTGTACAAGGATGTGTTAGAGGCTTCCTTTGTGGAGAAACTCCTGAATGATAAAGTGGCGGTATCGAAAGATAAAAGAGCTAAAATACTGTTTGGTATTTTATCAATGGAAATATGGTATCGTAAGCAGGCAGAAGCAGTACCAGCCTAGTGGCAGCAATAGCTTCTTTCTGAGTATTTTGATGATTAAAGTATATAATTTATATATAATTTGTAAATGGTAGGGGCGATAATTCTTATCCTGTTTTTATTTGCGATCACCCAGCCTATTCTTCAGCATTTTAAGAGAAGGTTTCCCTTCTTTTCTGTTGATTTGATGAATAAGCTGTACTGGTACCATTATGTGTTCTGGGGTTTTTATTTTTGGTACCAGTCTTTCAACCCATCAGATTCAAAGACTTATTACAAAGATGCGACGACGGCTTATACTTCCTGGTTTCAGGCATACGGTACAGATACCTATTTTATTGAATTCGTAGGGTATCCTTTTGCAAGCGGCCTGGGCTTCTCCTATGCGGCTATGATGGCCTTGTTTGCCTGGTTTGGGTACCTGGCCTTTGTTTTCTTCTATATCTTCTTTAAAGAGAATATAAAGACAAAAGTGCAGGTATTTCGCATGGACTTGATTACGCTGCTCCTGTTTTTGCCGAACATGCATTTCTGGACAGTTGCCTTCAGTAAAGGCTCCCTCATACTGCTGGGAATTAGTATGTTTGCATACGGCATGAGAGTGCCACAGAAGAGACTGTTTATTCTGACGCTCGGCTCCTTGATTGTCTATCATATCAGGCCCCACATGTTTCTTTTCCTCGGGGTAGGTGCGGTTGCCGGTTATTTCACCGGAAAAGAAAAGGTGCCGTTTTATCAAAAGCTGTTAGTTTACGCCACCTTTATTGGTGCCTTGATCATCTTCTCCGACAAGATTTTGGCAATGGGTAATATTAACCTGGAGGAGGGTGCTATTGAGAGTTTCCAGGACTTTGCAGAAGGCCGGGCAGCCAGTTTATCTAAATCAGGGTCGGGTATAGACATTAACAGTTATCCGATTGTGCTGAAACTGGTGACCTTCTGGTTTCGCCCGCTGTTTGTGGACGCGCCCAGTGCCATGGGTATATTCGTATCGCTGGAGAATGTTTTATATATCTATCTGGTAAGCAAACTCTTTGACCGGAAGTTTATCCCGTACATCAAAAACTCATCTTCTTTAGTGAAGATGAGCTTAACGATATTCCTGACATCTTCCTTAGCGCTTGCCTTTGTGATGTCTAACCTCGGTATTGCGATGCGGCAGAAGAGCCAGGTAATGTATTTCCTTTTCTTTGTGATTGGGTCTTTCCTGGATTACAAAAGGAGGATGTGGCTAAGAAAGAGAGCAAAGAAAAAGGAATTGATGGCGGCGAACGCAAACGTAGTGACACATGCTTAAAGATATACCTGTATTTACTATTTCTTTAGATTTTGAATTGTATTGGGGCATTTTCGACAGAATGCCCTTAGAAAAGAAAGTCCAGTACTTCGAAAATACCCGGCAGGTTATTCCTGAAATGCTATCGCATTTTGAAAGGGAAAAGGTGCACGTAACCTGGGCTACTGTCGGTATGCTGTTCGCAGAAAACTGGGATGACTGGACTGCCCATAAGCCCGAACAAATCCCAACATATGAGAAGCCGCAACTGTCTTCCTACCGGTTAAAGGACCTGTATGCCGGGAAACCTGAGTTCAATTCCTGTCTCTTTGCGCCTGCGTTGGTCGAACAGGTAAAGAATACGCCTTACCAGGAGATGGCTACGCATACCTTCTCGCACTATTACTGCCGGGAAGAGGGCCAAACGGTGGCACAGTTCAGAAGCGACCTGCAGGCTGCCAAACGCATTGCCGCAAGAAAAGGTATTGAACTGCGCTCTATGGTGTTCCCAAGAAACCAGCTGAACGAGGCTTACCTGAAAGTTTGCCACGAAGAGGGGCTTGCAACCGTACGGTCGAACCCAGTGGATTGGTTCTGGGACATGGATGTAAAGGAAAGGCTTATCAAGAGGGCTTTCCGCTCAGCAGATGCTTACATACCTATCGGCGCAAGAACATCCTATAAGCTATCTGCCCTAGAGCTGCAAGAAGGCTTGCCGCTTGCCCTACCTGCCAGCAGGCTGTTGCGGCCGCTGCATCTAAAGTATAAATTTTTAAACCGACTGCGCCTAAAGCGAGTATTGGGGGAGATGACGGCTGCGGCTAAGTCTAAGGAATGTTATCATCTCTGGTGGCACCCGCATAATTTCGGAGATAGCCCACGTCAGAGTTTACAAGACCTGGTGGTTATCCTGAATCATTTTACAACACTAAAAGAGAAGTATGGTATGGCGAGTATGAGCATGCTTGGCATTTACGATCATATCAAAAATAAAAAAGCATAATGGCAGTAGTACTATTTCGTGTAACAACAGTTCCTGTATCCCTGAAGAACCTTATCGTAGGGCAGTTGCCTTACATGAAGGCCCATGGGTTTAAACCGATCATGATCTCCGCAGACGGGCCGGAAAGAGAGCTGGTGATACAAGAGCAGGACAGCCCACATATTATTCTGAACCTGACCCGCAAAATTACGCTGTTTCAGGACTTGAAGGCCCTGTGGCAGTTTTACAAACTCTGCAGGCAGTATAAACCGGATATTATACATTCCCATACGCCTAAGGCAGGTATCATTGCTATGCTCGGTGGTAAGCTGGCCGGCGTGCCTATCCGGTTGCATACAGTAGCAGGCATGTACTTACTTGAAGCAAAAGGCTTTAAGCGGTTTATTTTAGAGTTGGTAGAGGTCTTGACTTATGCCTGTGCTACGAGAGTATATCCAAACTCCAGTAACTTAACGGAGATCATAAAACGCGACCTCTATAACAATCCAGCTAAATTAAAAGTAATAGGGAACGGCAGCAGCAACGGCATTAACACCTCCTTCTTTAGCCGGGAAGCGCTTCCTGCCCAAGAAGTGCAGCAATTAAGGGAAAGCCTTCGCATCAGCGATAACGATTTCTTGTTTGTTTTCGTTGGCCGTATAGTAAAAGACAAAGGCATACAGGAACTGATCGCTGCCTTCAGCAAACTGAACAAGCTGCATCCTTCCTGTAAACTTCTACTGGTGGGGCCGCTGGAGCAGGAGCTTGATCCTATTTCGGAAGAATGCCTGCAGGAGATTGAAAGCAATCCTGCCATTATATCGGTAGGTTATCAGAACGATGTACGCCGCTTTCTGGCCATTAGCCATGCGCTGGCGTTTCCTTCCTACAGAGAGGGCTTTCCCAATGTTCCCATGCAGGCGGCTTGCTTTGACTTGCCCTGCATCGTAACCGATATCAATGGCTGCAATGAAATCATCGTGGAGGGTGAAAACGGGCTGATTATCCCACCAAAATCAACGCAAGAGCTGTATGATGCCATGGAAAAATTGCTGACAGACGAGAATTTATACGTACACTTAAGCGCCAATGCACGTAAGATGGTCGTGGAGCGCTACGAACAAAGGCATATTTGGAGCCTCCTGCTACAGGAATACTATGAACAGTTAAAACAGCATGAAGTTGTACCAGAAGTACGTCAAGCCCTTACTTGATTTTATTTTAGCCTTAACGGCATTCATCTTATTACTACCGATTACCCTGCTGACGGCGCTACTGCTTTTTATTGCCAACAGAGGAGATGTCTTCTTCGTGCAACCAAGGCCAGGTAAAGGAGGGGAAGTTTTTCATATCATCAAGTTTAAGACTATGAACGATATGAAAGACAAACAGGGCAATCTGCTGCCCGACGAAAAGCGCCTGACACCGGTAGGAAAATTTGTGCGAAAAACATCGCTCGATGAGCTCCCACAGCTGATCAATGTACTTAAAGGGGACATGAGCCTGGTAGGCCCACGGCCGCTGCTGGTGGATTACCTTCCGCTGTACAACGAACGGCAGCAGAAAAGGCATGACGTAAAGCCTGGCATTACCGGCTGGACACAGGTAAACGGGCGAAATGCGCTCGGCTGGGGCCAGAAGTTTGAGTACGATGTCTGGTATGTAGAGAATATCTCCTTTGCCCTGGATGTGAAAATCCTCTTTATGACTGTTGGTAGAGTACTAAAATCCGAAGGCATCTCGGCAGAGGGCCATGCCACCATGCCTACCTTTATCGAATACGTTCGACAAAAAAACAGAACCGATACGACTATATGAAAAAAATACTTGTAACAGGTGCTGGTTCACTATTGGGCCAGGGAATCCTGCGCTGCCTGAACAACTCCAGCAATCCGTACTATATCATCACCGCCGACCCTGACTTCAGGGCACCGGGGCATAGCCTGGGCGACAAAGCCTACACCAGCCGCATGGCCAATGATCCGCAGTTTTTATCTGAACTGGAAAAGATTATCGAGAAGGAGCAGGTGGATGCAATGTTTGTAGGTATCGATCAGGAACTGCCCCTTGTTTCTGAGAACAAACGCCGCCTGGAGGAACAGTACGGGGTAAAGGTGATTGTCTCCGGCCCCGATGTGATTGCTATCTCTAATGATAAATGGCTAACGGCTGAGTTCCTGCGGGAGAACGGATTCCCCTATCCGCAATCGGCCCTCACCACCGACAGGGGGGGCATTGAAAAACTGCGCCAGAGCTGCTCCTATCCTTTTATAGCCAAACCAGTGGATGGGGCCAGATCCATGGGCATTAAGATAATCAAGGGAGATGAGGACCTGCAGCACGTTTGCTCTTACCCCAATAACCTGGTAGTGCAGGAAATGCTCAGCGAAGAAGAGGGCGAGTTTACAGCGGGCACGATGGTGATAGACGGAAAATGCAGGGCCATTGTTTCGTTGAAGCGCGACCTGAAAGATGGCAACACCTACCGGGCCTACCGCGATGGTGACAATCCCTACGATGCCACCATCAGCAGCATTGCCGAGCGCCTGGGCGTAGAAGGCCCTGCCAATTTTCAGTACCGCATCAAAGACGGGAAACCGGTGGTGTTCGAAATAAACGGACGTTTTAGCGGTACCACGCCGCTGCGTTACATGTTTGGGTTTAATGAGGTGGAGGCCCTGCTCAACCATCTTTTTGGTGTGGAGGAAATGAAACAGCCTCAGCTTCGGAATGGTGCTGTTTTCAGAGCCTGGGCCGATATTTTTGTGGAGAACGAGCAACTGAACGAATTACAGGAGAAAGGCGTGCTGGAAGGCTACCGCAGCCAGTACTATCCATTTAAAAACAAATAGAAGCGCATGAAGTACCTCGTAACAGGCGCGGGCGGATTTTTGGGCAGCACGCTGGTAAAGCACTTACAGGAGGCAGGAGAAGAGGTATATGCCGCCAGGCGAAAGCCGATAGAGGGTTCTGTTACCCTGGATATCACCAAGCCGGAACATTTTGATGCACTGGATATACAGCCGGACATCATCATCAATTGCGCCTCTGCATTACCTGATGGCGGTAAAAGTTTCAGCGACCCTGATTACCTGAGGCAGCTTTTTGAAACGAACGTCATTGGCAGTACTAACCTGATGAATTGGGCAGCCTCCCGCAAGATCCCTAAAGTGATCAACTGTTCTACGCTGGTAGTGGTGAATAAGCCCTGGCCGGTGCCCTTGAAGGAAGAAGAAAACACCTATCCCAAGGGAGGCCATGTAGGGTACAGTGCCTCCAAGCTCTCGCAGGAACTGGTGATGAGCTCCGTTGCCGAAGCTAAGGGAGTAGACTTGTTGCATGTGCGCATATCAGCGCTCTATGGCCCCGGTATGAAGGAGGGCGGGATCTTAACCAAGTTGTTAAAGCAGGCTGCTGCAAATGAAAAAATAAGCCTGACGAATGGCAATGGTGTAAGTTTCGATTTTCTGCATGTAGAAGATGCCGCTAAAATTCTTTATCACCTCTCCAGAATGAAAGCATGGCCCCGGCGCGTTCTCAACCTGGCTTCAGGCGAAGAAATCGGCCTGCTGGAGTTGGCAGAAACGCTGTGCCGGTTAACGGGAAATACGGAAGAAAACATTGAAAATACAGACCAGCCGGGCGTTTCATCCAGGGCAAAGGTGGATACCACCCTGCTGGAAAAGTACCTGGAGGGAAGCGGAATCAGCACCCGGCCTTTTTCAGAGAAAGTTAAAAGCATGCTGGCATGAAAGGAATAGCGAACGCATGAGGGTACTGATTTTTGGCGATGTGCATGGCAATCTTCCTGCGCTTGAAAAAATGCTGGAAAAGGCTGGCACGGTGGACCGGATGATCTGCCATGGCGATGTAGTCAACTACGGCCCCTGGAGCAACGAATGCGTGCAGCTGCTGCAAAGCCTGGACTGTAGCTGCCTGGTGGGCAACCATGAGGAGTTTTTCTTGGAAGGAAGCTATCCGGGTGAGCATCCGGTAGCCAGGGGCTTCTTTGACCACTGCTATCCGCTGTTTACGCAGCAGGAAATTATCTCAACTTATGGAGAGCGTTTGCAACTGGGGGACTACCAGGTGCAGCATACGGTGAACAACCAGTACATCTATCCGGATACAGATATAAATGCACTGGAACTGAAAGAGAATTACATTATCGGGCATTCTCATCACCAGTTTGCTGCCGAAACCGCCTCTGGCAAAAAGCTAGTTAATACCGGCAGCGTAGGCCAAAACAGAAAATATATCAATGTAATTAATTACCTGATCTACGATACAGAACAAAATGCCCTGGAACTGGAGGCGCTGGTATATGAGGTGGATCAGGTTATTAACAAAATGAAGCAGCAAGGGTATCCTCCGCTCTGCCTGGACTATTACCTGCAAAAGAAACGCGTATGAACGACAAGATATGGCTTTCTTCTCCGCACATGGGGGAGAATGAATTAAAGAATGTACAGGAAGCATTTGCCACCAATTGGATTGCCCCGCTAGGGCCTCATGTAAATGCCTTTGAAGAAGGACTTTCGCAGTACCTGGGCGAAGGCGTGCAGGTAGCAGCTCTAAGCGCCGGTACAGCTGCCTTGCATCTGGCCCTGGTAATTTTGGGTGTGCAGGCAGGCGATGAGGTTATCTGCCAGTCCATGACCTTCTCTGCCTCTGCCAACCCCATCGTATACCAGGGAGCAACTCCGGTCTTCGTAGACAGCGAGGAGCAGACCTGGAACATATCGCCCAAGCTTCTGGAAGCGGCAATCAAGGATCGGATTGAAAAGGGCAAAAAGCCGAAGGCGATTATTATTGTACACCTCTACGGCATGCCGGCCCAAATGGATCAGCTGATGGAAATAGCCAACAGGTATGAGATACCTGTGGTAGAGGATGCTGCCGAGGCACTGGGTTCATCTTATAGAGGGCAAAGGCTGGGTACTTTTGGCGCTATCAGTATCCTTTCTTTCAATGGTAACAAGATTATCACCACCTCGGGGGGAGGCGCTTTGGTATCTAAAAATGAGGAGTGGGTGAAGAAAGCACGTTTTCTGGCCACACAGGCACGTGATGCAGCTCCGCACTACCAGCACTCGCAGATTGGCTACAACTACCGCATGAGCAACATCTGCGCAGGCATTGGCTGCGGACAACTGGATGTGCTGGAGGCGCGTGTTGCCAAAAGGCGCAGCAACTACGACTTCTATAAAAATGAATTGTCTGACTATACCAACATGCGGTTTATGGAAGAGCCGGGCTCTGACTATTACTCCAACAGGTGGCTATCGACGCTGCTGGTAGAGGAAGACGGTGGCTTTAGCAGGGAAGATATCCGCCTGGGGCTGGAGAAAGATAATATTGAATCCCGGCCGCTCTGGAAGCCCATGCACCTGCAGCCTGTTTTTGAAGGAGCGCCCTTTTATGGAGACGGGACCAGTGAGCGCTTATTCCAAAAGGGGCTCTGCCTGCCCTCTGGCTCGAACCTGAGCGACGGAGATTTGAACAGGGTGGTGCGGCAGATCCACCAGCTTTTGCAGACGGTCGAAAAGTAAAAATGGGCCATCACGCTTCAACGTGATGGCCCATTTTGGTTAGTTTAGAGAGGCTCACTTATCGAGTCACTTGGTTGTCTACATCAATATTATCAATCCGTTCTACCTTGAGCTTATCGCAACTGCTTGTAATGCATTCACCGGTTTCCAGATCAAAGTCGTAGTGGTGGGCAAGGCACCTGAAAATACCGCCCGGAAGTACTTCACCTGAGTTTAAGAAGTCGTTTCCTGCATGCGGACAATACCTTGATACGGAATAGGTCTTGCCATCCGAATGAATGGTTATTCTTTCATCCGATACAGGGGTGGTTTCAAATTTGGTTACTTCCTCCAGCGCTTCTTCGTCTGCAAACTTCAGGAGGCCCAGCAGGTGGTCATTATAACGGTCTGGGTTTCTTCTGGCATTAAACCGCAGGGACAGGAAGAAATCCTCCCACGGAACTTCTTTTGCCAGCACAGGAGGCAACCAGCGGGATTCAAAGGTGTAGATATAGCCGCAGTCTTCAACACCTTTTCCGACACCCTGTTTTTCTCTGAAGTCCACATGCCAGTCTCCTCCACCATTTCCAGTAATTTCAAATCCGACCCGCATATCAATGCGCTCATTAAAGTAGGTGCTCAGGGTTAGCAACTCCTCCATGTATGCTTTGAATGGTTCCCAAAGAGACGCCTCAGGAACAGGATAGCGGTCATAAACCTTTTGAATCTGATCCATTCGTCTTTCCTGATACTCTTTGAGATAGTCCCACCGTGAATCAAAACTAAAGTTCTCCCATTGGGAATCCTGCGTTTTCTGTTCTTCGGCTGAGTCCCATGTGTCTCCGGGCAATAAAACCTCGATATTTGTAATTTTCTTTTTAGCCAGGAAACCGGCTACCTGCTCCTGATCCGGGAATATTCCCTCTTTCATTTCCTCATTATATGGGAATAAGTTCGGATCCAAAAAGCATGGAGGCCCGGCAAAGGGAAGGCCGACAATGGGTTCAACGATTCTCATGCTCTTAACGCAGTAGGATAGTTTTGCCGCTCTTTTCTGCTTCCGGAGTTTTTCCTTTTGCTCATCATCAAAGTCATATACCATGGGGAACCACGAAGCACCAGCTCCCTGAAAAGCAAACATATGAATGTCACCGCCGACCTTTTGCTTGATGTCTCTTAACTGCATAGGAAACAAACGCGCATCGTTCATGTTCAGCAGTGTGTGCCCATCTGCCTGAATGACAATGGCAGAATCATGGTTCATGGGCGGTTCAGAGACGAAGAAAACCTTTGTGTTGCTGGTAATGGCATAAGTTTCCCACTCATTTACCTCAATGATACGCCTTTTACCTCCCTGCAATATTTTCTGCTTTAAGACTGGTGAAGGATATTTAGGAACAATTACAGGAACTTCCGGATCAACCCTGGACAAAAACCAAGGATCGCAATGGTCCAAATGCTCATGTGAAATAATGATTGCGGTGGGTTTGTATAAGTCCTGGTCCGACAGCAGGTGTGAGTTGTCAGGGAACTGAAACCAGGAGGCCTGAAAATTGCCTTCCGGTGATAACCAGGGATCCATCAAAAGCGTTGCATCCTCGGTCTGTACTTTTAGGCCAGCGTGTCCAATAGCAGTTACTTTCATAATTGTTTTTTAGATAGGTAATTGATGTTATATGAGTTTCTGTGGTTTTCTTTCCGAATAAAAAGCACTTTATTACTACGGACAAGATCCATTTCGTTGTTTTGTACCAGTTTATGTACAGCCACACCGGCTTCTTTTTTTACTATGTTCCCTGTTGTAATAAAGGGAAAAGGGCAAACATTTGTGCCTGAACGATTTCTGTTGCGTATCGTCATATAGCCGGAAACAGCAACCTGAGGACTTAAAAAAGCGGAAACACCTATTTTAGTAGCATGCCCAATGGTACAACGGGAACGTAAAAAAAATGTTTGTTGATTAGAAGCGGTTCTTTCCTGAGCTGTTTAACCGCAGAAAATAGCGCATAGCAAAAGACAAAAGACTGCAGTGCCTCCTAAACTGCCTTTTAGTGTGCTGGGCTTAAGGTGCAACCTATGTATAGAAGCTTTAACCCAAGCGACATGGTATTATTAGATACCTAAGAAGTTAAATAACGCGTGTAGCGATAAAGTGTTGGTGCTGCCCGGCTTTTTATGGGGATTAGTAAAATTTACTTTAGATTTCTTGTAGCAACGCCAGACTTATAATATAAATAAGGTTTGTGTATAAACTATTTTGTTGTGCAGTTGGATATTTTCGTGTGTTTGATTTTAGTGTATTTAAACCCTCAGCGGCAAAAAAAACATAAAGTTAAAATATAGCAAAGTTACAGCCGTCTGTTTTACATCTAGCAGCTACCCCCGACGCGGCAAAAGCTTTCTGTAAATAGCCTTTATTTAGCTTATGTTAGTAGGCTGCCTCTTAATGTGTTTAGGAATCTGTGCCATTGATAGAGCTCTTCAACCCACAAAGTTGTGTTTAATGTAAAATAATCTCTCTTTTAATCCTGAAAAACTGAAACCTTTCTTGCCTTCCTGCTTTAGATGAATCTTTGAATCTGCGCATTCAACATATCGCGACTTTACACCTCATATTAATGCATCCTTTTGTTATGCATAGATAACAAAAACATCCCTGTATTATGATTAAATCAATATTTTTTAAAATCAGTATAACCATTTGTTTTCCTCGCCGTTCTAACTACCACAGCTTTAAAAGCTAAAAAAATTGATATTTATAAATTTATATAAAGTCATCCCACTTTATTATAAAAGTGTTTTAAATTGTACATATAGCAGTTTTATTTTTACTAAAGTACTGAAATTTAGTAAATCTTATATGATGGTTTTATGCTCGCAAAAAGTAGTATAAAATGAGATGAGTTGGTGTTATGAAGATATTACTTAACAAGTTCCTCCCTAAGTGGATGGTTTTAATAATTGACCAGCTGATAATGAGCTGGTCTTTTGCCTTGTCTTTTTTTGTAGTCAGGCAATTTGAATTTGCAGAGATACTGAGAGGCCATTTTTTAATTTACATAGGGCTGTTCTGTATTGTTTCTCTGATTACTTTCTATAGCATGCGTGTGCACACCGGGCTTATCAGGTATTCGAGCATTCATGATATCTATCGTATTTTCTCTGCTGTTCTAATCTGTAGCGTTGCCTATGCCGCCTTTGTGGCGCTTTGGCTTGCACCGGTTCATAATATTGACTCCGTTAATATCTACCTGGTCCTGCTATTAAACTTCTTTATCGCATCAACCCTGCTTATAATGGTGAGGTTGGGAGCGAAGGCGTTGTTTCTATACATCAGAAGTGGTACAGCCGGAAGTAAAGAGAGAGTTCTTATTTATGGAGCAGACGGCTACTCTATCTTATTAAAGCAGGCACTGGAGGCAAGTAATTCCGGCTACTTCTCTATTATTGGTTTCCTGGATGATGACCCGCACAAGATAGATAAAGACATACATCAGAAAAGGGTTTACCATGTAAACGACATAGAGAACCTGCAGCGTAAGTTTAATATAGATAAGCTATTTGTTTTTAATGAGGACCTGAAGTCGGAGTTTCGTAAAAAATCCATTGAAAAGTGTGTGGAGCTTGGTATAAAAGTACTTACTGTTCCACCTACAGAGCAGTGGATGTCCGGCAATCTGAGCATGAAGCAAATTAAAAATCTTAAAATTGAGGATCTGCTGCAGCGCCCACCAATTGTTATAGAGAATAAGCAGGTAGCAAGCGATTTGGCAGGCAAGCGGGTGCTCATTACAGGAGGTGCCGGTTCTATTGGCTCTGAAATTGTGCGGCAGGTGCTTAGTTACAATCCTGAGTTGGTGGTAATATGCGACCAGGCAGAGTCCCCGCTGCACGAGTTGCAACTGGAAATTAAAGAGTTGTTCCCTGATGCAAATGTGGCCGTTTGTATTTGCGATGTAACGAACTTTAACCGCATGTACTCACTTTTCAAAGACTTTACTCCTGAAGTGGTGTACCATGCAGCAGCTTACAAGCATGTGCCAATGATGGAAAGTAACCCTTGTGAGGCGATTCTGACAAACGTGTTGGGAACAAAGAACCTGGCTGATTTATCGCTTACCTTTGATGTAGAGAAGTTCGTAATGATTTCTACAGATAAAGCGGTAAACCCTACCAATATCATGGGTACTTCCAAGCGAATCGCCGAAATCTATATACAGTCGCTGAATAACATTAGCGGCAAAAAAATCAACGGTAACAACCCAGCAGGCGTAGCGGAGCCACAGACCAAATTTATAACAACCCGCTTTGGTAATGTGCTTGGCTCAAATGGTTCTGTTATTCCGCGTTTTCGTTCTCAAATTGAAAAGGGAGGACCGGTTACAGTTACACACCCAGAAATTACACGTTATTTCATGACCATACCGGAGGCGGTACAGCTGGTGCTGGAGGCAGGAACAATGGGCAAGGGAGGTGAGATATTTATCTTTGATATGGGTGAACCCGTTAAGATTGTAGATTTGGCCACTAAGATGATTAAGCTGGCAGGCTTGGTGCCGAACGTAGATATCAATGTGGTTTTCACAGGTCTCCGACCTGGAGAGAAGCTGTATGAAGAACTGCTGAATGAAAAAGAACTGACAATCCCGACGCATCATTCAAAGATTAAAATATCGAAGGTCAGAAATTATGATTATGAAGATGTCGTCAACGATATTGAGGAGCTGTTGAAGTTGAACAAGAATAAAGAAGAGTTGAGAGTTGTGAAGAAGATGAAACAAATAGTTCCAGAATACATCAGCAACAACTCCCGGTTTGAGCAGTTGGATATGCATATGAATTAAAGATTTTTACACCTCAATCACACATTTAAAGCATAAGAATAGCTATACAGGCTGTTCTTATGCTTTTTTTATGACCCATTCATTTTTGTGTCACTTCTATTATCATATCTGATTGAGAATGAAATAATTTTATATTATATTTAATTCATACAGTTTTGCCTGCGTATACTATGAACAAATCTAAAACCTCATATGACATGAGTAATAGATTGACTTAAGCTCTGACAAGGCTCAGATGGAGTGTGTTAGCAGCGCTGTTACGCAGAGAATAGTTGCCTGCAGGTTCTGAAATTAAATTTATAGCATCATCGGGAGGTTAAATGTAAAGGGATGGAAATGGTTGATAATAAAATCCTGGAAAGAACTTACTCTTATGTAGAGCATCAGTTACTTGCAGCTGGTGAGAAGACTGGTTTTGATTTAAGACACACGAAAGAGCTGGTTGCCGTGGCGGAAGAGGTAGGCAGGTCCTGTGCGCTGCAGGAAGAGGAAATGGAAATACTGCTTTTGGCAGCCTGGCTTCATGATGTCAGTTATGCTAAACCAGGAGAGCCTACGGACGGTGCTGCCTTTTTACCCATAACAGAATATCTGGAAAATAGTGGGCTGTCTCATGCCGAAGTTCAGAAAGTAAAGCAGTGTATAGCCGCCACCCATTACCCGCAGTACCCGCAGGATGCGCTGGAAGAGGCGCTTTGCGATGCCGTGTCAAGCTTCCTGGCCGCACCCGATTACCTGGCGCAGGAGGAGAAACAGGCAAAAGCCAAATCGCGGAAGAAACGGGACTTGTATGAATGGATGAACAACCAGATCTCGCTGTTTAAGAAACATGCCTTTTTTACAAGGCACGCCATAAGCGCCTTTTCTGATGGCAAAGAGAAGAACCTCAAGCTACTCAAGAAAAAGCTAAAGGAACTAAGCAAAGATAACGCTGAACTGGAAGCGGTTTGGGAGGAAAATAAAAAACTGAAGAAAAACCTGGTAAAAGAGAAAGAACAGAAGGTAAGCAAAGGGATAGAGACGATGTTCAGAACCACCATGGCCAGTCACCTGCAATTAAGTGTAATGGCCGATGGCAAAGCGAACCTGATGATATCTATCAATGCTATTGTTGCCTCCATTCTGATTTCCACTTTCGTCAGGAAATTTGAAGAAGTCCCCCACCTGATGATTCCGTCCATCATGCTTACCCTGGTTTGTCTATTAACCATCATTTTTGCTGTACTGTCCACCCGCCCGAACATCAAGAAAACAACTGTGCCGGAAGACAGGAGAGACCTGCTCTTCTTCGGCGATTTCGTGCAGCTAAGTTCAGAAACGTATAAGAACGGTATCCGGAACATCATGCGGGACCATGACAAACTGTACAATAGCATGATTGATAATATCTATCTGCAGGGAAAGGTATTAGCCAGAAAATACCGTCTGCTGAAAATCGCTTACACCATTTTTATGGTCGGTTTTGCCGTGGTTTTAGCAAGCTATGCTGTCGCCTGGTTTTTATTTGGGCAATAGGCCGCGTTCAGGAAAAGCAGCGCTACCGGCTAGTAGGCATCAGCAATTGCCTACCTGACTCCCTACCAATATGAAAACCTACAGTACAGCCAAGTTGTGGCTGCCTGAAAAATTTTCCAGTAAAACATTGCCATTCCAGGACAATGGTACCTGTATCTCTGAAGAGGTAAAAAGTAAAATCTTCCAGCCTTTTTTCACTACCAAGCCAAGCGGCCAGGGAACAGGCTTAGGCTTATCCTTAAGCTATGACATCATTACAAAAGGCCACAGTGGAGAAATAAAGGTATACTCACAAAAAGGGGGATATACTGAAACCATCATAACACTACCTGCAACTAATTCACAAAACCAAATGCACGAAGTTTTATGATAGTCAAATATGGAATTAATATCGTGGAAAATACCTTCTCTTAAAAGTTGAATCGCTGATTGGCTTCTGGTATAAATAAACATGACTGCTGTAGCTGAAAGCCATGTTTTCAGATCTGCGTTTTTGGTGATTGCAACTATAAATGAATAGTTTCTAAAGAATTTTGTCTAATTTAGAAACTGCGATAATCTTATTCTTTACTGCAATCATGCATTTCAACAGGTTATTAGTATTCATTTTGCTTCTAGTAGGGAATTTAAACACTGTACTTGCTGCTATACCAGAGCAATACAGGTTTTCTCTTTTAGATATCAACAACGGGTTATCAAATAACCAGATTAAGAGCTTTCTAAAAGATAGCAAAGGGTTTCTTTGGGTTGGTACCTCCTCCGGGCTGAACCGCTATGATGGCTATAAGTTTAAGGTATTTAAGTACAATTCCAACGATACCTCTTCCCTGGTGAATAACGACGTTTGGAAATTATTTGAAGGTCCGGAAGGTAAAATATGGATACAAACCAGCAATGGAGCCTGTATTTATGATCCCGCAACAGAAAAGTTCTCCAGGCAGCACAAAGACATACTGAAGAAATACGGTTTACCTGATGCCATTGTTGAAGATGTTGCGAAAGACGCAGCGGGCAATTACTGGTTTATCAGCACGGGCAAGGGAATTACCAGGTACAATCCTGCCGATGGAAGTTCTGTAAGGCTTACGCATGCCTTCAACAGCAAAAACACGCTCAGCACTAACGATGTGTCTGCCATCCGGCAGAACTCAAAAGGCGAATTGTGGGTCATTCACCGGAACGGTATTCTGGAGAAGCTTAACAGTGAAACACTGCAGGTAGTGGAGCGCAACGATGATATTTACAAAAGCTTTAACCAGGAGCAGCTAAATTACTCCTTAACCGTTGATAGTGACGATGACCTTTGGGTGCACCTTCAAAATGTACCGGGAGGGGTGTTCTTTTACGACAGTAAAAGTAAGTCACTCTCTCATTTCCATAAGAAAGCCACAAGGCTGCAGCTCAATAACAATGTGGTAAGAGGCGTAGTGGAAGGCGCCAAAGGGAAAATCTGGATTGGCACTGACCACGGCGGTATAAATGAAATAGATAAGAAAGATTTCTCTGTACACTATATCCGTTATAACCCTGAGGTGGAGAAAAGCCTTTCACACAACAGTATCAATACTCTTTATAAAGATGATGAAGGCATTGTCTGGATCGGAACATTTAAGAAGGGTATAAACTACTACCACCCGAACAATATCCGTTTCCCGCACATAAAGCACCAGTCCTCTGTCAGTACCAGCCTTCCGTATGATGATGTAAATGCTTTTGTTGAAGATGCAAAAGGAAACCTCTGGATTGGCACCAATGGCGAAGGTTTGTTATACTGGAATAGGGCCTCGGGAACGTACACCCGCTATCGGCACGATGTAAACAACCCGAACAGCCTGAGCAGCGATGTAGTCGTTAGCCTGCTGATAGACAAAACCAACACCTTATGGGTAGGAACCTACCTCGGCGGGTTAAATAAGTTCGATGGCACAGGCTTTACCCACTACAAAAATGACCCGCGAGACCCTCGCAGCCTGTCTGACGACAGCATCTGGGAGATGTATGAAGACTCGAAAGGAGACTTATGGCTCGCCACCCTTCGGGGTGGGCTGGAACTGTTTGATCGTCAGCAAAACGTATTCCGCCATTCCCGTTTAGGTGAGGGTGAGTTCCCGGTGCATTGCGACTACCTTTCCTCTATCGCGGAAGACAGCAAAGGCAATCTATGGGTTGGCGGTGGCTACGGGATAGATGTATTTAACCGGCAAACCGGCAAAAGCACCTACTTCTCACATGATCCGAAAGATCCCCATAGCCTTGTCAGTAACAACATCACCTACATCCTGAGAGACAGTGAGCAAAACATCTGGATAGGAACTTCGGAAGGCCTTGATCTTTACAATGAGAAGACGAATTCCTTCCGGCACTATACCGTAGCAGATGGACTGCCGAGCAATACCATTGTCGCCATAGTGGAAGATGGTGTTAAAAATTTGTGGCTATCAACGCCTAATGGTATATCGAACATGCTGCTGGATAGGGGAGAGGGAATGGCGGCTACCTTCAGGAACTTTGATGAACTGGATGGCCTGCAGAGCAAGGCTTTCAACGAAAACGCAGCTTACGTAACTAGCAAAGGCGAAGTTATATTTGGCGGACCAAATGGCCTGAATATCTTCCTGCCGGAGAGTATAGGAGAAAACAGCTTATCACCCCGCATTGTATTCACCGATTTTCAGCTGTTTAACAAGAGCGTGGAAGCCGGTAAGGTGGTGAATGGCCGTGTGCTGCTGTCCAAAGCAATTTCTGAGACACAGGCTGTTTCCTTAAAGCACGACGAGAACGTTTTCTCCGTAGAGCTTGCTGCGCTCAACTTCTTCCATCCTGAAAAGACAAAGTACCGCTATATGCTGGAGGGCTTCGACAAAGAATGGCATACGGCAAGCAATACCAACAGGAGAGTTACCTATACCAACCTCGACCCGGGAGAGTATAAACTGAAGGTGATGGCCTCCAACAACGATGGTATCTGGAACGAGGAAGGTGTCAGCATGCAAATTACGGTGCTTGCTCCCTTCTGGCTGGCAACGGAGGCATTTGTCCTGTATATTGTGCTGGCTATTGCCCTGTTAATTTTTGCCCGGAAGGTGCTGCTGCAAAGGGCAAGGGCAAACTTCCTGATAGAGCAGGAGAGAAGAGAGGCCCATCAGCTGCACGAGCTCGACCTCATGAAAATCAAGTTCCTGACAAACGTAAGCCACGAATTCAGGACACCGCTTACCCTTATTCTGGCTCCGATTGAGAGCCTGCTGAAAACTACGAAGAACCCGGACCAGTTGCAGCAGTTCGAGATGATAAACCGAAATGCCAAACGGCTGCTTAACCTCGTGAACCAACTGCTTGACTTCCGGAAGATCGAGGTAGAGGAAATCAGCCTTTACCCATCGGAAGGCAACGTGGTGAAGTTTGTGGAAGCAACGGTCAGTTCCTTCTCCGCTTTGTCGGAAAAGAAAAATATTACCTTAACCTTTAAGGCGAACGTACCGGAACTGCAGGCATCTTTTGATATGGACAAACTGGAGAAAATCCAGTTCAACCTGCTGTCTAACGCCTTCAAGTTCACGCCCGACTATGGCTTCATCAACGTAGAACTGAACTGCTACGACAACGATTCCTCTTCTGCGGGCATAAAGATTCTGGAGATGAAGGTGAGGGATAGTGGTATTGGAATCGCCAAGGAGAATCATAAGAAGGTGTTCGAAAGATTCTTCCAGGATGTAGTGCCGGGCAACATGGTGAACCAGGGTAGCGGTATCGGTTTAGCTATCACAAAAGAGTTCGTGAAGATACATGGGGGTATTATCATACTTGATAGTGCTCCGGGGCAGGGCAGTTGTTTTACTGTCACTATTCCTGTAAAGGAAATTATGCCGATGCCTGCACTGGAAACAGAAGAGTTGAAGGAAAAGGACGCAAATGCTCCGAAAGAAAGAGAAACAGTTACGCCGGAAAAGCTGCAGGTCTCCAGCTACCTCAACAATGCCCCGGTCGTGTTATTAGTAGAGGATAGCGAAGATTTCCGCTTTTACCTAAAAGACAACTTAAAGGAGCACTTTACTATTGTAGAGGCGAAAGACGGAAAAGAGGGTTGGCAGAAGGCGCTAGCGCATATGCCGGACCTGATCGTGAGTGATTTGATGATGCCGGAGGTAAACGGGATTGACTTCTGTAAAAAGATAAAAGCCGACTCCCGCACTTCACACATCCCGTTTGTGCTCCTGACAGCGCATGCCTCAGAAGACAAGAAGCTGGATGGCCTGAATATCGGAGCCAATGATTATGTTACCAAGCCCTTCAGCTTCGACCTGCTGCTATCGCGTATCAAAAACCTGATTACGCAGCGTGAATTGCTGCAGAAGGTGTTTGAAAAGAAAATCAGTGTACAGACAAGCGAAGAGAAAGTTGTTTCCCTGGACGATAAGCTGGTGCAGAATGCCATAAAAACGGTGGAAGAGAATCTCTCTAATGCTGATTTCTCAGTAGAGATGCTGAGTAAAGAACTGGGCGTGAGCAGGGTGCACCTGTATAAAAAGCTGTTGGCCATAACCGGGCAGTCGCCGGTAGAGTTTATTCGGAAAATAAGGCTGCAGCATGCGGCGCAGATCCTCGAAAAGAGCCAACTGACAGTGGCAGAAGTGGCCTATAAAGTAGGTTTCAATAACAGGAAGTACTTCACGAAGTATTTTAAAGATGAGTACAAAATCCTGCCGTCGCAGTATGCTGAAAGCAAGCAAAAGGAAACACAGGCATAAAATTGCTTCGTGCAGAGATATAAAAGCTGGGGGAAAACCTCAGCTTTTTTTGTGACTTTTCCTCTCATAGGAACAAAGGCAGAAAAGAAGACGATGCAGCCCTGCAAAACGAAAGCGGAAACAAAAGGAACCGTTTTATTCACAAAAAGGGGCTTCTGTGGCTGTTTCATTAACATGTTAACACGTTGTTCTCTTATCTGAAACATTTTATACCCCCTCTATCCAGCACGATTATGTAATTTCGAAGTTGTAATTACTTACTCACTCTTGAAGGATAAATTCAATATTCTAAAGTAAAATGTATAAACCCCCGATTATTTCTATTAAAAGGTTAGTTGCAGCCTGTGCCTTTATAGTCTATGCGGCCACAGCGCAGAAGGCAAGCAGCCAGCCCAACAGGCTTGAGTTACAGGACTTGTCGGCGTTCCAGAATCCGGGCAAGAGCTGGCAGGTTGTGGGAGACGTAACAGCTACTTTGGACAAGGAGAATAAGCTCAACACCAGCGGCGGCACTGGTGTGCTGGTGAACCTGCCGCGCAGGAAAGGCGCTGGCAAAGACGTGCTTACCACATTTGAGCACGGAGATGTGGATGTAGAGCTGGATTATATGATGGCCAAAGGCTCTAACTCCGGTATTTACCTTCAGGGGCGCTACGAGCTGCAGCTGGAAGACAGCTGGGGAAAAACGAGCCGCTCTGCCAGCAACAACGGCGGCATATACGAACGCTGGGACACAAGCCGGCCCAAAGGGCAGGAGGGCTACCAGGGCTACGCTCCCCGCCAGAATGCAGGGCGTGCGCCGGGCCTTTGGCAGCACCTGAAAATCTCTTTTCAGGCACCTCGGTTCGATGCGAATGGCAAGAAGATAGAGAACGCTAAAATGCTGCGCGTGGAGCTAAACGGTGTGCCTATACACGAGAACGTAGAGTTGTTCGGTCCTACCAGAGGTGCTATCAGTAACGAGGAGGCAGCCAATGGGCCGCTCCGCATCCAGGGTGATCATGGTGCTGTAGCTTTTAAAAACATGGTGGTCACGCATTTTGTGAAACCTCGCCTGGAGCTAACAGATTTAAAGTATACGATATACCCAGGCAGACATGAGAAGGAGCCGTTCTATAAAGATATCCCGCCGGAAGCTGAAGGACCTTCCGGCATTTTAACCTCTAATTTAAATACGGAGGCGAGGCAATTCCTGCTTCGCTATACGGGATCCCTCATCGTGAAAGAACCCGGGGAATATACATTCGACCTGACCACACCTGGAGGGGCAGGTGTGGTGAGAATTAACAATGAGGAGGTGGTGCCAATGAAGTACTGGAACGGTACCGGCTCTGTGAAACTGCCGGCGGGAAAGGTGCCTGTTGAAGTGGTATACTCCAAGTACATGGATTGGGCGCAGCCAGCGATGGCGCTGTACGTATCTGGCCCGGACCTGCGCAAGTACCTGATCAGCGATAAAGAAGTAGGACTGACAGATGTCGTGGACCCTATTCTGGTGGATCCACAGGAGAAGCCTATCCTCCGCAGCTTCATTGACATACCGGGGGGGCATCGTGTAACACATGCCGTATCAGTGGGCAGTCCGGAGGAATTACATTATACCTACGACATGGACCACGGTTCGCTCGTGCAGCTGTGGCGCGGCGGCTTCCTAGACGCAACCCCGATGTGGCATGACCGTGGTGACGGCTCCTCACGGGCAATCGGTTCTATTCAGCATTTGGGGAAACCAACACTCTCCATTGCCAGACTTGCCTCAGAGCAGGCTGCATGGGCAACAGACACGACTGGCAGTGCTTACCGCCAACGTGGCTACAGGTTAAATGAGAAAGAAGAGCCTACATTTATGTACAGTGTGTATGGCGCGAACGTGCAGGATGCAATCAGTTTGCTGCAGAATGGGCAGGGGATACAACGCCATATAAGCCTCCAGAACACGACAAATAATTTATATGTGCGCCTGGTGGAAGGAGAGAAAATTGAAGAGATGGCAAAAGGCATGTATCTCGTGGACGGCAAGTCCTATTATGTGCGCCTGGACGATGCCGATGGGGCAAAGCCAGTGGTGCGGAATATGGCAGGTCGGCAGGAACTGATCATTCCTGTGCGCGAGAAACTGACTTATTCCATTCTTTTCTAGTTTAACGAAGTACGAAGCATGAAGAACAGACATAAAAATATACTGCGAAGTATGCTGCTGGCAACAGGCCTGCTAGCTAGCCTTGGCACACAGGTGCAGGCGCAGGAGTCGCCGATGGAGGAGGATTTTTTCAAAATCATGAGGATAAGCTCTCCAGAGGGTACGTTACTGGAAGTGGGTGGCCTGACGGTGCTTCCAAATGGAAAACTGGGTGTTTCTACCCGCAGGGGCGATATCTTTATAGTGGAGAACCCTACCTCCGCGCAGCCATTTTTCCGCAGGTTTGCCTCGGGCTTGCACGAGGTGCTTGGCTTGGCATACAGGGACGGGGCACTTTATGCAGCCCAGCGCGGGGAACTGACGAAAATGACGGACACGAACAATGATGGCAAGGCAGATTTATTTGAGACAGTGTATGCCTGGCCTTTGTCCGGGAACTACCATGAGTACAGCTTCGGTCCGAAAATAGCTCCGGACGGCTCATTCTTTGTTTCGGCTAACCTGGGCTTTCCCAATCCCTGGTGGCACGCCAAAAGCCTTGTGCCGATGCGCGGCTGGATGATGCGCATCACCGAAGATGGCAAGATGGAGCCATGGGCCACAGGGCTTCGCTCACCCGCAGGACTGGGTATGATAGACGGAGAGATGTTTTACGCCGAAAACCAGGGCGACTGGGTAGGTTCGGGCGGTATCTGGCACGTGAAGAAAGGCGCTTTCACCGTGCATCCGGGCGGGCTGCGCTGGGCAGACAGACCCGACTCACCTGTAAAGCTGAAGCAGGAGCAAATCTTCTCAAAGATAAAGCCACGCGAAGAGTTTGACGACAGTGGAGAGCCCGTAAAGCCGGAGAACATGCAGAACGAAGATTTCGTGACGATGTATGACATGAAGGAGGAGATCCCAGGGCTGCAGACACCTGCGGTCTGGTTGCCGCATGGTATACTCGGTATCTCTAACTCAGAAATAGTAAAGATACCCGAAGAGAACTTTGGCCCCTTTGGAGGGCAACTGCTGGTTGGCGACCAGGGGCAAAGCAAAATTATGCGTGTAGTGATGGAAGAGGTGAACGGCGAGTACCAGGGGATTGCCTTCGATTTCCGTGGCGGTTTCCAGTCAGGTGTGCTGCGTATGGCCTGGGCTCCGGACGGTTCTCTTTTTGTTGGGGAGACAAGCCGTGGCTGGGGTGCAGCTGGCGATGCCAATCAAGGGCTGCAGCGCCTGGTATGGAACAATAAACTCCCCTTTGAGATGCGCACGGTAAAGGCGATGCCGGACGGTTTTGAAATAGAGTTTACCAAACCCGTGGATAGGAAGTCGGCAGAGGATCTTGCCTCATATGGGGTAGATAGTTACATCTATAAATATCACGCAGTGTATGGCAGCCCGCCTGTGAACATGGCAACACTTCCTGTGAAGGGGGTTAAAGTGTCAGAAGACGGCATGAAGGCACGCTTAATTGTAGATAATCTGCGCAAGGGCTACATCCATCATATCAAGCTGGATGGTGTGCGTGCGAAAGATAATTACTACTCATTAGTACACCCCACTGGCTACTACACGCTGAATAATATCCCGGAAGGGCAGAAACTGAGCATGAGCGAGGTAAGCACCATAAATTCAGCAGTAGCCACGCAGCAGAAAGCCAACACGGTAAAGTCAGCGCAAAAGAATACAGCCAGTGCCGCTGCCAAAGGGGCGAAGTCAGCCAGCCCGGCACAGGCAAAAGCCGTGGCACTAGATTATGACAAGGACATCAAGCCGCTCCTGGCTAAGAATACCTGCCTGGCTTGCCATAACACAGACAAGAAACAGGTAGGGCCGGCATTCAGGGAAGTAGCCAAGCGGAAATATGCTGATAAGCAGATCGTACAGCTAATTCATGAGCCCAAGCCTGAGAACTGGCCAAGCTATGCCACACCAATGCCACCGATGCCGCAGGTACCGGAGGCGGAAGCACTCAAAATTGCTTCGTGGATCAATTCTCTGAAATAATTTGTAGATTGTAAGCCAAAGCATATTACAAGCAAAGCTCCTGCCCTAAACTTGCTAAGTGCAGGGAAGGACAGCATGACAAACAGAAATCAAAAGAACTCTTACACACATGAAATCTAACCTTTCAAAAAGAGCTGCTTTCGCCGCTATAGCCCTTGGCTTGCTGGCCTATACCAACACACAGGCACAGGAAACACCGAAGCCCCCGAAAATGGTACCGGAGATGACCGAGTTCTGGGAACCCGCAGTGCGCGTAGTCACCCCTGCGGCCAACAACGCTGCCCCCTCTGATGCAATTGTGCTGTTTGATGGAAAAGACCTTTCCCAATGGAAGGCCAAGGACGGAAGTGGTGAGGCCAAATGGCAGGTAAAGAACAACGTGTTCACAGTTGGCAAAGGCGATATCTCTACTAATAAGGAGTTTGAAGATTTTCAGCTGCACATAGAATGGAGTGCGCCGGATGAAGTGAAAGGTGAAAGCCAGGGCCGTGGCAACAGCGGCATTTTCCTGCAGGACCGTTATGAGGTGCAGGTACTCGACAACTACAACAACCGAACTTACTCCAATGGCCAGGCAGGCAGCATATACAAGCAGCACCGCCCGCTGGTAAATGCCATGCGCCAACCTTCGGAGTGGAACGTTTATGACATCATCTATACCGCCCCGCGTTTCAAAGAAGATGGTTCTATGTTTACACCTGCCCGCGTAACGGTGCTACACAATGGTGTATTGGTACAAAATAATACGGAAGTGAAGGGGCCAACAGAATATATTGGCCTGCCTGAGTACAAAGCCCATGGCAAAGCGCCTATCAGCCTGCAGGACCATGGTAACCCTGTGCAGTACCGTAACGTCTGGATTAGGGAGTTATAATAAGATGTAGGTATAAACAGAGCACCCGCTTTAAGAATGTGCTCTGTTTATACTTTTACACCTAATCACCTGACTTTATCATAGCATTTAATTTAACAGGATGAAAAAACAGATTGCTTTCTTGCTTTTTGCTATTGCCTTCCTATTCTTTCATAGTTTTGGTGCACAGGCACAATCAAAAATTAAAGTGGCCTGTGTAGGTAACAGTATAACAGAGGGTGCAGGGTTAAAGCAAACATATCCTGACGTGCTGCAGATACTTCTTGGGGAGCAGTTTGAAGTAAAGAACTATGGCATTGGTGGGCGCACGCTTCTTAAAAAAGGTAATTTACCATATTGGAATGAGGAAAAGTACACAGATGTACTCGGCTGGAACCCTGATGTTGTGATCATTAAACTTGGCACCAACGATACGAAGCCACAAAACTGGCAGCACAAAAAAGATTTTGTCAAAGATTATAAAGCCTTGGTGAAGTCTTTCCAACAGCTGCCTTCCAATCCGCAGGTTTATCTGGTATATCCTGTTCCCGTTTTCGAGGATAAGTGGGGCATAACTGAAAATGTGGTAAAGAACGAGGTGATACCTGCCATAGAGAAAATTGCCCGACAAACCAAAGCAAAAACAATAGACCTGTATACGCCTTTCCTGGGCAAAGCCGCCCTGACCTACGACGGTGTTCACCCAAATGATGCCGGAGCCGCACTTATAGCCAATGAAGTGTATGAAGCCGTTAAACCCGTAAAAGCCGTATCTGCTAAATAGCAAGAAAGCAATTCCTGCAGAAGAAGGTGGTCTTGTGCTTCCTAGTGAAGCTTTCGCTGGGATGAAAGCGTGTGCCTTGTTTAGCAGCGCTCTGCTGCACATTATGAGCCGCCAGGCCATGTGCTATGCATGCATCATAAGAAGCCGTATCCTGAAAATACGCTTTACACAACTTACAAAGTGTGTAATCTCCGGACAGAGTAAACATAGGTAATACCAATAAAGCTTTCAAATCAGGCGTTCCTGCGCACGATGTAGTGACATTATGTCACTTTGTTTAACGTTCCATTCGGATGAGGCAAATAAATATATCAGGAGTACTACATTTTTTTCAGAACAACAACCATTAAGAAGTCAATTCGTTCTTAATGGTTGTTTGCATATGATAATATAGTTCATACTTGGTGTAAATGTTATGTACCAAATAAATTAAAAGAAAGTTTTGTTTGGCAACATGTATAGCTTCCTTATTTATTTGATTTCTTGAACGATGCTATACCTGATGTTTATAGACGCAAAACCTGTTCTCTATACTGTACCGGTTCTGTGAAAGGAGAATAAGAGTTGTGCTGGTGTTTCCTTGAGCATAAAGTAAGTTGAAGAAAGTAATGCAAACAAAGCGTTTCTAAAACTAGTAATGTTTCACTTAAGAAATTTCACCTTTTTATTGACAAATCTAAATTATCATACGCAGGCAATCAGAAGCGATAAGTATCAAAAGTGTCAAAAGCACTCTTTAGGCCTATTTTAATCTAAGTTTGCAATGTTAACAGGTGAGGTATACATTAGAAACATTTTATACCCCTGTAAGAATGAATATATCCGTACTTTAGTAGCGTGAAAAGTGAAGAGTCACCTGCCACAATTGAGTATTGGCTCACTAAATGTTGCATCAGGTAAAAGAAACTTTTCTTTTTGTAAAACGATATATGTAGCTTCGTGTGCTGCTATCTTCACCTATAGAATCTTATTATAGTTATTTAAACCAGCTGCTTTATCTGACAAAAAGTTTTTAATGTGTTACAAAAGTAGGTATGCGAATGCAAGACATAGGTTATGCAACCGATTTCAATAACTAATTGCATCGATGCATTTAATTGTTTAATGTTAAGTTTGATATTAGGTTTGTTAAGATAGTATCATATATAAGGTTGTAAAACGCATAGATTTGCTATACCTGGTATAGGTAACAAGCCATTGTTTATTAAAGTACTTATTTAAACATTGATTAGGAGTCTATAGTATTTAAAGATACTAGGGTAAAATAAAATTTTATGTGGAATTTAAACAGTAAGGTTCATGTTCAGCGAAAGCAACATCTGTGTGACCTTTGTTTATTTGGGTTTAGCTTCTCTTCTTGATAAAGACTTGTTTAAGTACCTTATTTCTGTGTCTTTAAATGATTGACTAATCACTTATATATCAAAAGCAAGTAACCAGTTAATGAATAATGAAGGAAGCTTTAATGAGGACAAAATTCAAAAAATATTTTAATCAGTAATTATCTACACAAATTCTATAACCAATTATGATGAAATACATTTACTTCTACAGGGGTTTTAATCACCCTGCTAGTGACTCGCTAAAAGCATGGAGGCTGGCCCCGTTCATGCTGGCTTTCCTTCTGCTGCAAAGCGTTTTTAGCTTTGCACAGACAACTCAGCCAGTAAGTGGTAGAGTTGTGTCATCGGAAGACAACTCACCGTTGCCAGGCGTAAGTATTGGCGTAAGAGGAACATCTGCCGGTGCTATTACAGACGCAGAAGGTCAGTTCCAGCTTCAGGCTGCCGACGACGCTGTTCTGATGGTGTCTTACATTGGCTTTGCCGCGCAGGAGGTTCCTGTGGATGGCCGCTCAAACATCACCATCACGATGAGCCCTGACGAGCGGCTGCTCCAGGAGGTCGTGGTTACAGGTTATGGAGAGATCAGAAAAAATGATATGACCGGTGCTCAGACAACAATCGGGGCAGAGGCCATCGAAAGAACAGTGAACACAACTATTGAGCAGGCCATTCAAGGTCGTGCTGCCGGTGTTTACGTTACCCAGAACACAGGTGCGCCAGGTGGCGGTATTTCTGTAAATATCAGGGGGGTAAACTCTATCAATGGAAGTAACGAGCCACTTTATGTAATAGATGGTGTGCAGATTCAGGGAGCTGCATCTGCTGCGGGAACAAACCCATTATCGAGCCTGAACCCAGCTGATATTGAAAGCATGGAGATCCTGCAGGGACCTTCTGCTACAGCCGTTTATGGGTCAAGAGGAACGAATGGTGTCGTACTTATCACGACAAAACGCGGTAAAGCTGGTGAAATACGCGTAAATTACGCTTACCTGTATAGTTTACAGACAGCTCCTGAGCAGCTGCAAGTGATGAACCTGCGCCAGTATGCCCAAATGGATAATGAGTACAGGGAGATTGCAGGCGGAGAAGTTCGTGAAGACTTCCTGGATCCCGCTCTATTAGGCGAAGGAACTAACTGGCAGGAAGAGCTATTCAGGACTGCACCAATGCAAAAGCACCAGCTAAGTGTGAGCGGTGGTAGCGAGAAAACTACGTATTACCTGTCTGGTGAGTACTTAGACCAGGAAGGTATTGCAATCGGATCTGGTTTTGATCGAGCCTCCATACGTTTGAACTTAGATAATAAAGCAAAAGAATGGTTGACAATCAACGGTAATTTCAACTTTGCTCAAACAAACGAGCAATTATCTACAACACAGGGGAATATCATATCAAGAGCAATTCAGTTGCCTCCTCATATCCCGGTAAGAAACATTGACGGTACATACGGTGGAGGTACTGTAACAGCTGGTAATACGTCAGAGCAGTTTACGCCACCTAACCCTATCGGACTTGCCAATATCACGACGAATGAGTTAACCAGAAGACAATTTTTGGGAGGTTTAACTTTTGCTGTCAACATCATTGAAGGATTAGACTTTCGTACTTCAGTGAATGGTAACTTTGATTTCTCAAACTCTAATTACTTCCTCCCAACCTACCGTTTTGGATATCAGCAGAACCCGGAGGCAGTTTTAAGAAACAATAACGGGTTGAATACCAACTGGAACTGGAACCAAATGCTGCAATACAACAAGCAGTTTGGCAAGCATAGTGTGAATGTCATGGCAACGCATGAGTCTCAGGAGTCTACCTGGAGAAACTTATCCGGTGAGAGACGTGGTTTCCAGACGAACGATGTGATCGACCTGAACGCGGGTGATATCCTGACAAGTGTTGCCGGTGGTGGACACGGCGAGTGGGCAATGGAGTCTTACCTGGGAAGGGTTAACTATAACTTTGACGACCGTTACATCATTCAGGCTGCCTTCCGTGCCGATGGTTCTATCAACTTCGGACCAGAAAACAGATGGGGCTATTTCCCATCCGTGTCAGCTGCCTGGAGAGTTTCTGAAGAAGACTTCTTCAACGTTGGTTTCGTGAGTGACCTGAGACTACGTTACGAAATTGGTCTTACCGGTAATCAGGGTGGTAGTGGCGCAATTTTCGGCACACTGTCTTCTGGTCCGACACCATGGGGAACAGGTTTCATACCAAACAGGTATCCTAACCCGAACTTTCAGTGGGAAGAGACAAAGACAAACAACTTTGGTATAAACTTGGGCTTGTTTGAAAACAGAGTACAGTTAGAAGCTGATTATTACATCAAAGATACAGATAACCTGATTCTCGTAGCCACACTGCCTTGGTACATGGGTACAAGCGGTGTTGGTGCTATCGCAGCCCCTACTGTGAACATCGGTTCCCTGCAGAATAAGGGATGGAGTTTTACCCTGAATACTGTTAACATCGACAACACAAACTTCAGATGGGAGTCAAATTTCAACCTGTCTCACTTTGTAACGGAACTGACAGCTCTTTCTACTGAAAGCAGCATCCTGAACCGTACAACAAGAGAGTGGAACACCTGGACACAGCGTTCAGTTGTAGGACAGGCTCCATGGTTGTTCTATGGTTATATCGAAGAAGGATTGTTCCAGGATTTAGAGGACCTGCAGAACAGCCCGCGCCCGGCTGATAACAACGGCGAGCCTTTGCCAATTGGTGAAAACAGCATCTGGGTTGGTGATGTGAAGTACCGTGATGTAAACGGCGATGGCATTATCACGGGTGAAGACCAGACCTTCATTGGTAATCCTTGGCCAAAGTACTATGCCGGTTTCACGAACACCTTTACCTATAAAGGCTTTGATCTGAGCATTCTGATTACAAGCACACTTGGTAACGATATCTTTAACTATCTCAAAAGAGAAAACACAAACCCGAACAACATGAACCTTGGCCGCAATCTCTTTATAGATGCGTTTGACTATGCCAGAGTAGCGTTGGACGAGGAGGGTAATCCTTATCTGGAGAATCCGGAAACTAACGTGGCCAGAATGTCTGGCGGTAACAACAGAAACGGCAACTTCGAAAGACATACAGACAAATTTGTAGAAGACGGATCGTTTGTTAGGCTTAAAAACGTAACCTTGGGCTATAACCTGCCAACTTCATTGATTCAGAGACAGAATTTCATCAAGTCGGCCAGAGTAGGTTTCAGTGCTCAGAACGTGTTCACTATTACTAACTACACTGGATATGATCCTGAAGTTGGTTCACACGTGGGTGGTCTTGAAAACGCCAATTCTGCTGCCATAGGAGTAGATTATGGCCGCTATCCGTTAACACCGATTTACTCTGTTAACATGAGTATTGACTTTTAATTTAACACAACAATCAAAATGAAAAATAAATATTTATTTATAGGCGGGTTCCTGGCATTGTCTGTATTCTCAGGCTGTGAGAGCGAGTTTCTCGAAAGGCCCCCACAAGACACATTGGTGGATGCGAACTTTTTTCAAACAAATGAGCAGCTTTTAGCCGCTTCAGCGCCGCTGTATAGTGTAGTTTGGAAGGACTATGTGGATAAAGCCTACTGGGCACTGGGTGATATAAGAGCTGGAACGCTTTTCCGGGCCTGGGGTAACAGAGACCACGTACTATTCAACACCACAGAAGTTTCGAGTGAAAATGCTGAAGCCTACCGCGCTTTCTATATTGTGATAGGACAGGCTAATTCGCTTATCCAGAATGTGAACCGATATGCAGGAGCAGACACAAGTCCGGAAATAAGGAACCAGGTGATTGCCGAAGCAAGATTTATGCGGGCTACTGCGTACGCTTTCCTTGTAATGAATTATGGTGCAGTTCCGATTATTGAAAACAACCTGGATCTGTTAAATAATGCGGAGGTAACCCGTAATACAGTAGAAACAGTTTGGGAGTTTATTACAAGAGACTACCTGTTTGCTGCTGAGAACTTACCAGCGACTCCTGGTCAGCCAGGAAGGATAACCCGATGGTCGGCCGAAGGAATGCTGGCCAGAACTTACCTGAATAGAGCCGGAGTAGGTGGAACAAGAAACCAGGAATACCTGGATTTGGCGAAGCAATACTCCGAAAGAGTAATCCAAAGCAATGCTTACAGCCTATTACCTGACTACGCTAATCTGTTCAGATACCCTTATGATAACAATGCGGAATCCATGTTTGAGCAGCAGTGGGTTTTCACAACTGACTATGGGTATGCGAATACAATGGTTTCTCAGCTAACCTACAGCAATGATATTGCCAACGGTGATGGCTGGGGAGGTGACCTTAGCGCATCCTGGTGGATGCTGAGCCAGTATGATGGCCTGATGGAAGACGGTTTCACAAATGACAGACGCCTGAAAGCTACCTTCATGTTACCGGGTTTCCATTATCCGGAAATATCCCAGACAGTTAGAGATGCTGATGGTACTGAAAGAATGCAGGAGTTGATTTTCCCGGCACCAGCACCAGACGGAGACGCGAGCTTTGCCAATGTGAAGAAATATGTAGTTGGAAAATCAGAAGACGTTGGTGGGCAGTCAATCACGCAGCGATACCCTAACAACACCTATATGTTAAGGTTCGCGGAGATGTTCCTGATTTATGCAGAAGCATCCCTTGGCGCTGATGGATCTACTAATGATGCGCAGGCACTAGCGTATTTCAACACGATTCGCGCAAGAGCTGGAGTTCCTCCTCTTGATGGACCGATTACCTGGGACGATATTTATTCAGAGCGCGTGAAGGAGTTTGCAGTGGAGGGATTAGCTTGGTATGACTTAGTGCGCCTGCACTACTACAACCCGCAGCACGCTTATGATATTGTCAATAGCCAGGACCGCGGTCTTTTTGTAGTTCATCCAAATCGCATGCCGAACCCGTCTTCCTGGGAGTTTGCCAAAACAGAGTGGTTTGAAGAAAGAACGGCTACCGCTAATTCAGGAAACTTCGAGCTTCCGATACCGGCAGCAGAAGCAAGCCAGGCACCAGGACTGAGAGCAGAGCCTATTCCTTATATTTTTGGTGGTTAGTATCAACATCATTCATTGTAGAAAAAGATATTTATGAAATTTAATTTGAAATCGTTGTTATTCCTCTTCTTCGCGTTTGCGACGGCAGGAATGTTTACAAGCTGTTCGGATGATGATGACAATCTCCCGAGCGGCGGTACACCTAGGGTGGATTACATCAGGGTTACCAGACCTGAAGCATCAGACTCCCTAATTGCAATGGCAGGCCAGGGAGCTATGATTGCCATTGTTGGTCAGAATTTAGGAGATGCGCGTGAGATTTGGTTTAATGATCAACCCGGTGCCTTATCACCTACCTTCGTTACCAATAACTCTATCATCACCAGAGTTCCTACAGAAATACCGCTGGAGATCAATAACCAGATGAAACTGGTTTTCGCGAATGGTGATTCTTTGCTACATGATTTTGTAGTAGATATCAGCGAACCAATGCTTTCCGGTATGCTGAGTGAGTATGTGAACACAGGCGATGTAGCCGTGATTGTTGGTAACTACTTCTACGAACCCGTTACTGTGACTTTCACAGGAGGCGTAGAAGGCGAAGTGATCTCTGTAGATGATGATGTGATTGAAGTAAGAGTACCGGAAGGCGCTGAGCCAGGACCGATTACTGTGGCAACCAATTTCGGTGAGACAGAGTCTGAATTCTGGTTCCGTGATAACAGAAACATCATTGCAAGCTTTGATGAAACAACGGAAGGCTTATGGCACGGACCGGATTATATTAAAGCAGATGATCCTGTT
The DNA here is from genome assembly GCF_003367245.1 of Pontibacter diazotrophicus. Lineage (GTDB taxonomy): Bacteria > Bacteroidota > Bacteroidia > Cytophagales > Hymenobacteraceae > Pontibacter > Pontibacter diazotrophicus. The sequence continues at coordinate 120,577 of NZ_QRGR01000005.1, forward strand.
ATCCCTAACATCAGCGGTAACTTTATCCGAGTTAATCGCCAGTTAGGAGCATGGGCCTGGTTCGAAATGTACGTGGGTGGTGCAGACTCCGATATAGCTTTAGAAACAAGAAATATTCCGCAGGCAGCTTTTGCAAACCCTTCGGACTATGTCATTAAAATGGAAATCAACACATTAGCTCCTTTAACAGGTGCAAACATCAGAATGTACATGGGCCAGGACGTAGGGGGCGAGCGAGGTGAAACCTATTATAACTGGACACCTAACATAGACACAAATGGAGAATGGGAAACTATCACTATTCCATGGGAAGAATTCTATGCTGATAATGCTGAGTTTGCATACAACCCGAACGGGTATGGCGTGTCTTTCCACTTTAGTGGTCCGCTTGCAGTGGAAGCGAATTTTGCGATAGATAATATGCGGGTAGTACCTAAAGCGAATAATTAATTCTTATAAAATATATATATATGTATGAAGAATTTTTATAATACAAGGCTACTCTTGCTTATCTGCCTGGTGCTGTCGATTGGGTTTATAACCTCATGCGATGACGATGATGATGTTGATCCAACATCAGGGCAGGTGCAGTTGCTAAGCTTTGGCCCTACCGGTGTGCAACATGGAGACGAGATTCGGTTTTTTGGTCGAAATCTGAACCGTGTAGAGGCTATTGAAATGGCTGGCGCTACCGTTACAAGAGCGGATTTTATTGAGCAGACAACAGAACTCATCAGGCTCATGGTGCCTGATGAGGCCATGGAAGGATTAGTTACGCTTAGACTTGATAATGGCGAAGAGGTTGTTTCCAAAACGATCTTGAGTTTCAATGTTCCAATCACCATCACTTCTGTTACCGAAGAAGCAAGACCTGGTGCTAACATCACCATAACCGGTACTAGGCTTGATTGGGTGGAAGGTGTCGTGTTTGACAGAGACACAGTAGACGAGTTTGTCAGCCAGACAGCCTCTGAACTGGTACTACAGGTTCCAATGACTGCAAGCACCGGAACACTGTTCCTTCTAGGTGGCGGAACAGAGCCAATGTCTATTGAAACGGAGAACGAACTGGTAGTAACATTGCCTCAGGTAACGGCTTTACCTACAACGCCTTTCAATACCGGTTCAAACCTGACCATTACAGGTACTAATCTGGATCTTGTAAAAGCAATCATGTTTACAGGCGTAGGCGAAGCCGTAGTAACTGAATTTGTAAGCCAAACGCCTACTCAGATTGTCGCGCAGATACCAGCCAATGCGGCTACGGGTCCTCTTACGCTAGTGGCATTATCTGACGTGGAGGTAGAAACGACACAAGAGATAACCGTTGTTTTACCTGCGGTAACAGCATTGTCTCCTAGTGCTGTCCGACATGGACAGAACCTGACTATCACGGGTACAAACCTTAACCTCGTAGAGGAGATCCAATTTACAGGAGTAGGTGAAGCCAATGTAAGTGAATTTGTAAGTCAGTCTGCCACACAAATCGTGGTAGAAGTGCCCGGTAATGCATCAACCGGTACATTAACGATGGTGACAAGTTCAGGTGTAGAGGTTGAAACCACGCAAGAGGTGAATATTTCTCTACCGACTATCACTTCGCTATCACCAAGCCAGATAGATCCGGGGCAGAACTTGACCATCAACGGAACAAACCTTGATCTTGTTGAGATGATCGAGTTCCAGGGCGGTGCTGAGGTAACTTCGTTTGTTAGCCAGTCAGCAACGCGCATTGTTGTACAGGTTCCGATGGATGCCCAAAGAGGAGCTTTGACATTGACCACTAACACAGACTACGTGGTAGAAACAGAAGCTGAGGTTAATATCATACTACCTGCTATAACAAGCTTATCGCCTGAACCAGTAGCTCACGGCAGCTATCTTACTATCACAGGTACTGAACTGAACCAGGTAGAGACCGTTGTATTCGATGGAGGTGTAGAAGTTTCTGATTTTGTAGCGCAGAATGACAACCAGATTGTGCTCACAGTTCCTGCTGGTGCTCAGGCAGGCGAGTTGATCTTCATCACGCATTCTGGCTTCGAAGTATCTACTGGAGTAGAGGCACAAGTTGGTGGCCCAGGTCCTGACATTGACTACTACATATATGATAATGCCCTGCGTACAAACCCTGCTACTGGTGATGCAGAATGGCAACAGTGGGGTGGTTGGGAAACTGAATCCCAGGATCTTGCTAATACAGAACACCCAAACAGAGGCCCTAGAGCTATCAAAGTAGTGTATAGCGGTGAATATGGTGCTCTTCAGTTGCATCCGATAGATGCCGATGTGTTAGAAGGCTATTCAACTTTAGTACTTTATGTACGTGGGTCAGTTAACAGCACACTTGCTGTTCAGGTTAAAAATGGTGATGGTGACAATTCTGAAGATGTTCCTTTTGATGTTACAGCTGGAGAGTACACGCTGGTTGAGATACCTCTCAGTTCTTTAGGTGACCTTTCCAGCGGAATAACAGAATTCATGATCAAAAACTACGGAACACTACCAAATACTGTCTATATCGATGATATTGGATTACGTGAGTAAGACTTCGGTTACTAAAAAAAGGAAGAGCAGCAATGCTCTTCCTTTTTTTTTTACCATCATTGATTCGCAAAAGAATCTTCCATAATATAATACCCATATCGATTGGTTTATGCGCAGTACATTTTGCCTGACTGCAGATTCCCCTCCTGGGGGTAGGGGCCCTCTTGGAGGGGCAGGAGTGGGTTCTGCAGAACAGCTTCGTGCGCAGTATTCTGGTGATAATGGTATAAGTTGATTTGGTCAATGAAATGATATTAACGCATCAGTAAGCATGGCAAACAAATATATACCTTTGTTAAGTTATTTTAATGATAAACTTTGGATAAGAGAGAAGCTCGCTTATTAAATATATTTTTAAAATGTGAATGGTGCGAATGGATAAAACCTTTACTATACTTTTGGGCTTGCTTGTCGCGAGCCTGTTCACTTCCAAAGTGTTAGCCCAGAAATATGAAGCCGAAAACGCGACACTTGCCGGAGGAGCATCGAAAATAGCATGTGCAGGCTGCTCTGGAGGTAGTGCCGTGGCGCAGGGAGAGGGTAACCTTACTTTCACGGTGACCATTCCAACAGAAGGTTTCTACAATATCTATATCAAAGCGGCTGCTCCATCAGGCGATAAAATAAACAAGCTTGAAATAGGAGGGAACACCTTAGACTTTTCGCTGAAACAAAACAACCAGTATACCACCCATAAGCTAGTCAGCGCCCAGAAACAGGCTGCCGGCCAGCACCAGGTGAAAATTTCCAAATCCTGGGGTTGGATTGACATTGACTACATCGAGTTTGAAAGCGTGGACGGAACAGACAGGTTTGATTTGAACCAGACCCTCGTTACTCCAAATCCCACCAAAGAGGCAACAGCCCTATATAATTTTCTGCTGGACAATTACGGAGACAAGATCATCTCCGGAGTGATGACCTTAAATAGTTTTGATGAGTCAGAATGGCTAAAGGAAAACACCGGAAAAGAACCCGCCTTGCTTGGAATCGACTTCATGCACAGTGGCCGGGACTATGATTGGTACGATGATGAAACTCCTATTAATGACGCTAAAACCTGGTACAGCAGAAACGGCATACCCGCCTTAATGTGGCACTGGCGTGATCCTTCCCGTACCACTGAAGAATTCTATACCAGAACTAACACTAAGCCAGAAGGTACTACATTTGATATTTCCAGAATCTCTGACCCGACCTCAGCAGAATATACTGCCATGCTGGCTGACATTGATTATGTAGCAGGCATGCTGAAAGAACTGCAGGACCAGAATGTACCCGTAATATGGAGGCCTTTGCATGAAGCGGCAGGTGGCTGGTTCTGGTGGGGAGCCAAAGGTCCTGCGCCATTAAAAGCGCTGTGGCACCTGATGTATGACCGCATAGTAAACCACCACGGCTTGCGCAACCTGATTTGGGTATGGACAAGGGAGCCCGACGATGATGCCTGGTACCCTGGTGACGAGTATGTGGATATAGTAGGGCGTGACATTTACAAAGACGGAGATCATGGCTCTCAGACGCTGGAGTTTAGCGACATGAACAGCCGGTACGGCGGCAAAAAAATGCTGACTCTGAGCGAGGTAGGCTCTTTCCCGGATGTTGACAATCTTGTAAGCGACGGAGCCGCCTGGTCCTGGTATATGCCCTGGTATGGTGGGTACACCCGCGATAGCAAGTATAATTCTCTTGCCCTGTGGAGAAAGATGTTTGCGCATGAGTATGTGATTACGCTCGACGAAATGCCGCAGCTAAGCACATACGAAAGGCAAGACCCGGTAACTGAACCAACAGGCTTGTGGAACAGCCAAAAAGAGAAACCGGCTTTTGTGGCTTATCCAACCATGGTGGTGAGAGATTTAGTCATCAGCAGCGAGAGGAGAATGAAAACTGTTACTGTTTATAATGCGCAGGGAAAGTTGGTGAAGAAACAAAACATAGGCGGAACAACTGCTACCGTATCTTTCACGGACCTCGCTCCGGGATTATACCTAGTGAAAACAAATTTGAATGGAGCAGCAGTGAGAATTATAAAGAAATAGCCGCTGCTAATAATCTGCAGAAGGCGCAGCTATCAACTCTTTTCAACAGCATAATAATTGTGTTAAAAAAGCAGCACCCTCTCCAGTGCCACCTCGCTTTCGGAGGGGGCTTTTTAATACAGCCCGAACTGTATATGTCTCTAATTTCCTAACAATGCTTAATATGAAGAAACGCTACTTCCTTACTTTACTTTTATCTTTTGTTTGTATCATAATGCAACAGCATGCCTGGGCGCAGGCCTTAGGGGAATATACTTGGAAGAATGTGCAGATACAGGGAGGAGGTTTTGTAACGGGTATCATATACAACCCATCAGAAAGAAATTTAGTGTATGCGCGAACGGATGTAGGAGGTGCTTACCGGTGGAGCGAAACAAACAAAAACTGGATACCACTCACAGACCATCTGGGGCGGGACGAAGAAAACTACACGGGTATTCTTAGTTTAGCAACTGACCCTTCAGACCCTAATAACGTCTACCTTGCCACCGGGCTATATACCCAGTCGTGGGCGGGTGCGGGAGCAATACTAGCCTCAGCCGATAAGGGAAATACCTGGACAAAGACAGAACTGCCTATCAAGTTAGGCGGCAACGAAGATGGCCGGTCAGCAGGAGAACGGCTGATGGTAGACCCGAACCTTGGCAGTGTGCTTTACCTGGGGTCCAGCACCGATGGCCTCTGGAAAAGCACCGACAGCGGAGGAAACTGGAGCAAAGTGAACAGCTTTCCGGTAGAAAGCTCTCCCATAGCATCAGGTGGGATTTCATTTGTACTGTTTGATGAAGCCAGCGGAACAACAGGAGAGCTTACGCCTACTATCTATGTAGGCGTGCTGCAAACAGGAACCAACCTCTACAAGAGCACAGACGGAGGCAGTACCTGGCAAGCCATCGCGGATACTTCAATCAACTACATGCCGCACCAGGCTGCCCTGGCTGCAGATGGTACTTTGTACATTACTTACTCAAACGGTCCGGGGCCTAACAATGTAACGGCAGGAGCAGTCTGGAAACTGGATGCAGCAACAGGCCAATGGACTAATATCAACCCACCGGCAGGCCAGGGTGGTTATGCCGGTCTGTCACTCGACCCAAAGCAGTCGGGTACACTTATCGTTTCTACTATAGGCAGGTGGTGGCCCCGTGATGAGGTGTTTTATTCCAGCAATGGCGGAGCAAACTGGACAGCTCTTTTAAATGAAGCCACTTTCGACCATTCGCTGGCTCCTTATGCTGCCGCTTCCACGCCGCACTGGATAGGTGACGTTGAAATTGACCCCTTTCATTCAGACAATGCCTGGTTCACCACAGGTTATGGCGTGTACAACAGCAACAACCTTTCTGCTGCCGAAAGTAACAGCCCAGCCAAATGGATGTTCCAGAACCAGGGGCTGGAGGAAACAGTACCGCTACAGCTTATCAGCCCGCCTTCCGGTGCTCCTTTAGTCAGTGCTTTAGGCGACATAGACGGCTTCCGGCACGAAAACCTGGAGGCTTCTCCTGCTGCCGGTCGTTTGTCACCTACCTATGGCACCAACACAAGCATCGACTTTGCAGAGAACAAGCCTGCCTTTATGGCGCGAACACACTATAACGCGGATGGCAGGTTTGGAGCATACTCCACCGATGGCGGCGGCACCTGGACAGCCTTTGCCAGTGCTCCAGCAGGCACTACCGGAGGGGGCACGATTGCTGTTTCTGCGGATGGCACCACACTTGTTTGGGCTCCCGCCGGAGCATCAGGAGTATTCTATTCCCGAAATAATGGCGGCAGCTGGACCGGCGCGACTGGCATATCAAAAGGAGGCTTGAAACCTGTGGCAGACCGTGTGAACGCTAAGAAGTTTTATGTGTATGATGTCGAGGCAGGTCGGGTTATGTTGAGTACCAATGGAGGAACATCCTTTTCCGCAGCAGCTACAGGTCTGCCTACTGTGCCAGATTGGCAGCTTTGGGCCGCAAACCTGGAAGCCGTATTTGGCGTGGAAGGGGAGCTTTGGCTAACGAATCCGAATGGCGGCCTTTACCGCTCCACCAACTCCGGAGGCACTTTTCTGAGGCAATTTAATGTACAGGAAGCAGTAAAAGTAGGATTCGGTAAAGCGGCACCCGGCGAAACCTATCCGGCAGTATATATAGCCGGCAATGTTAATGATGAAAGCGGTTTCTTCCGCTCCGACGATGCCGGGGCTACCTGGGTGAGAGTAAATGATGAGCAGCACCAGTTCGGCGGCGTGAACGACATAACCGGAGACCCCCGCGTATTCGGACGGGTGTATGTAGCCACAAGTGGCAGAGGCATCGTGTATGGAGATATTCCGGGTATTGTGAATGGGATAGAAGATGAGCAGAAAATCTCCTTCACTTACTTTCCAAACCCTTTCAGCACGACTTTACAACTAGAAGCTGATGCGCCCTTTACTTACACTATCGTGAATATGCTGGGAGTGCAGGTAGCGAAGGGGCAATGCAGCGGCAAATGTGCTATTGGCGCCAACCTGGAGGCTGGAATCTATATTCTGACGGTAAAACAAAGAGAAAAGGTACAGTCTGTAAAGATTCTGAAGTACTAAAGTTGCGGGTGGCATTTATTTAATCTATAGATGAGTTATTACTTGCATTGGATTTAAAATCTAGCTTTCTGTGTTAGAGTACTTAGTACAGTAAGGCTTACATGCATGTTTGTTGCAGGTATGTACAACTTTACTTAATTTAGTTGCCATCATCTATCAGCATGCAGTTTTTAAAAAAGTCCCGTCTTTTCCGTCTTTTCGTGCTTACTGCTTTTTTTGCAGGTTGCCAGGAGAAAGATGCTAAAGTTGAAACAAGTGCATCGCAGGAAAAGCAGGTTCCCGCCGAGACGCTGTTTTCTTTGTTGCCAGCAGCGCAAACCAACATCAGTTTCAGCAATACCATACAGGAAAATCCCTATGGAAATATTTTAGCTTACCAGTACTTCTACAACGGGGGCGGTGTTGCTGTTGGTGATATCAACAACGATGGTCTGCAGGATATCTATTTCTCCGGAAACATGGTTACCAACCGCCTGTATCTGAACAAGGGCAACATGCAGTTCGAGGACATCTCAGTGCAGGCTGGCGTGGCTGGCAGACCGAACAACTGGAAAACAGGTGTGTCTATGGCCGATGTAAACGGAGACGGCCTTCTGGATATGTATCTCTGCTATTCCGGAAACATGCCTCCTGAGGCCCGGGCAAATCAGCTCTTCATTAACCAGGGGCCAGATGCCAACGGTGTTCCCAAGTTTAAAGAGCAGGCAAAGGAGCTTGGCCTTGCCGATGCCTCTTTCAGCACAAGCGCTTCTTTCTTTGATTACGACCGGGATGGCGACCTGGACATGTTCCTGCTCAACCACAACCCCATTACTTTCAACAACCTGGATGATATTGCAATAAAGGAGATTCAGAAAAAGACGGAGCCGGAAATGCGGGTAAAGCTGTTCCGGAACGATGGTGGCAAGTTCGCTGATGTGTCTGATAAAGCAGGTTTCGCTGGCTCTGCATTTACGTATGGGCTTGGAGCTGGTGTAGCGGATATTAACAACGACGGCTGGCTGGACATATACATTTCGAACGATTACTCTGCGCCGGACTACCTTTATATCAATAACGGCAACGGCACTTTCACTGATAAAATCAACCAAAGCATCGGGCACATCTCCCTGTATTCTATGGGAAATGATGTAGCAGACATCAACAACGATGGCCTGCTGGATGTGTATACCCTCGACATGCTGCCAGAGGATAACCGAAGGCAGAAGCTGTTGTTCTCGCCGGATAACTACGAGTACTTCGACCTTTTTGTGCGGGCAGGATTTAATCCCCAGTACATGCGCAACATGTTGCATGTTAATAACGGAGATGGCACTTTCAGCGAAGTAGGACAGTTGGCAGGTATCTCGAATACCGACTGGAGTTGGGCACCGCTGTTTGCCGATTACGATAACGACGGCTGGAAAGACCTCTTTGTGTCGAACGGCTTCCTGCGCGACTTTACCAACTTGGACTTTATTAAATACAGAAGTTCCTACTTCCAGAGTGCAGGCGGCAGGGGAGGCCCGAAGGCTATTCTGGACCTGGTAAATAAGATACCTGCCTCCAATGTGAACAACTACATTTATAAGAATAACGGTGACCTGACCTTCACTAACAAAGGTGTGGACTGGGGAGTGAACATTGCCTCTAACAGCAACGGTGCCTCCTATGCTGACCTGGATAATGACGGTGACCTGGACCTGGTGGTCAACAACATCAACAAACCTGCTTTTATTTACCAGAATAAAGCCGATAAGCAGCTGAACCACAAGTACCTGCAGGTAAAGCTACAGGGAGACAATAAGAACACGCAGGGTGTTGGCGCGAAAGTACTGCTGTATAAAGATGGTATGCAGCAGTACCAGGAGCAAATGCCTTCACGAGGGTATCAGTCAAACGTATCGCCGGTGCTGCACTTCGGTGTAGGCGAAGCAGCTACAGTCGACTCGCTGCGTGTGGTGTGGCAGAGCGGGAAGCAGCAGGTGCTGCGCGATGTAAAGGCAAACCAGGTGCTCGTGCTAGAGGAGAAAGAGGCTACTTCCACGTACCGTTACCCTAAAGCTAAAACGACTTCTGCTTTAGAGCCAATCAAATCGCCGGTGTCGTTCACACACCAGAAAAACACTGTAAATGATTTCAAACGTCAGCCGCTGCTGGTGAACCCAATGTCTTTCTCAGGCCCGGCTCTTGTAAAAGCGGATGTAAACGGCGATGGCCTGGAGGATGTTTTTGTGGGAGGTGGAGCAGGACAGGCAGGGGCATTTTACCTGCAGCAAAAAGGCGGACGGTTTGCCGCTAAGGCTTCAGCAGCTTTTGAGGATGATAAGTTGAGCGAAGACGTAGATGCCCTATTCTTTGATGCAAACGGTGACGGGAATGTGGATTTATACGTCAGCAGCGGGGGCTATGGCAATTTTGCACCCGAAGACCCTCTGCTGCAGGACCGCCTATACCTGAACGATGGGAAAGGCAACTTTACTAAAAATGCCGCTGCCTTACCTAAGATGCTGACCAGTAGCAGTAGTGCTCGTTCCGCAGACATCAATGGCGACGGGCACCTGGATTTGTTTGTAGGAGGCCGGGTTATTCCCGGTCGTTATCCGGAGCTGCCAAGAAGCTATGTGCTGCTGAACGACGGCACCGGCAGGTTTAAAGATGCGACCGCCACCGTAGCACCCGCTTTACAGCAGATAGGCATGGTATCGGATGCTGCCTGGCATGACCTGGATGGCGACAACAAGCCTGAACTGGTGATAGTAGGAGAGTGGATGCCGGTAACTGTGTTCAAAAACACCAACGGAAAATTAAGCGATGCCACCGGTACTTATTTTAGCAGAAACTACAGTGGCTGGTGGAATAAACTGGTGATTGAAGATTTTAACCAGGATGGAAAACCGGACCTGATGGTAGGGAACATGGGGTTGAATTCACAGGTAAAAGCTTCCGAAAATCAGCTGGCAGAGCTATATTACAAGGATTTCGACGACAATGGTTCTGTGGACCCTATCCTGACGTTCCACATCAAAGGGCAGAGCTACCCCTATGTAACTCGCGATGAGCTGCAGGAGCAGGTGAGCATGATGCGCACGCGTTTCGCAAGCTACGAGAGCTACGCCGATGCGACACTGCGGGATATCTTTACGCCGGAGGAACTTAAAGGGGCAAAACAACTGTCTGCTAATTACTTACAAACTGCTTACTTTGAAAGCAGTGCAGGTGGAAAGTTCATTCAAAGGCCCCTGCCGATAGAAGCACAGTTTGCACCAATCTACGCCATCAGCCCGGTTGATTTTAACAAGGATGGGAAACTGGATGTGTTGATGGCTGGAAATATGAACCAGGCTCGTCTGCGGTTCGGGAAGTATGATGCCAGCTATGGTGTGCTATTGCAAGGAGACGGTAAAGGCAACTTCACTTATGTGCCGCAGCATAAATCGGGCCTGCAGGTAAAGGGGGATGTCAGAAGTATACTTACTGTTAATAATTTGGTCTTATTCGGAGTGAATCAGCAGGATATAAAGGCATACAAAATCAAGTAACTATGAGAAAACTACTGCCCTTCATTTTTATTCTGATGCTGATGTTTGGTTGTAAAGAGCAGGAGGAGCAACCGCTTTCCTTCAGCAGCCAGGACATCAGTGAAGTTATCGCTGAAATGACGGACATCATGGTAAACGATGTCACCAACCCTCCATTGGCGGCACGCTTTTTCTCTTATGCTACGCTGGCGGGTTACGAGGTGATGGCTCAGAACGATAGCAGCCGCCAAAGCATGTACGGCGTCCTGAATGAATATCCTAAAATAGAGAAGCCTGCCGGGCTAACGGGATACTCTCCTGAGCTAAGCGCACTACTGGCGATGATGGAGACAGCCAAAAAAATGCAGCCTTCCGGTGCACTGCTGGATGCCTACGAGCAGCAGTTTCTTGATTCTTTACGGAACGCAGGTGTTTCTGTGGAGGTAGTTACAAATTCGCTTGCCTATGCGCAGGCGGTAAGTATAGATATTCTGGCCTATGCCAAAGCAGATAAATACAACCGCATCAGCAACTATGCCCGTTATTCTCCATCAGAGGTAGAAGGCACCTGGCATCCTACGCCTCCCGGCTTTTTTGCACCTGTGGAGCCTTATTTCAACACGATTCGCTCTTTCACCCTCGATACCTGTGCTCAGTTTCAGCCGATACCTCCTGTCGCTTTTTCAAAAGATAAGAGCTCTGAATTTTATACAATGCTGCAGCAGTGCCAGCAAAAAAGTGCCGATAACCTGACAGAAGAGGAGAAAAACATCGCCGCTTTCTGGGACTGCAATCCCTTTGCCTTGCAGGATAACGGACACCTGATGGTGGGCATGAAAAAGATATCTCCTGGTGCACACTGGTTGGGCATCACCGGTATTGCCTGCAAGCAGGCAAACAAAAGCTTTTCTGAGGCCATGGAAATTAATACCATGGTGTCGGTTTCCCTGATGGATGGCTTTATCTCCTGCTGGGACGAGAAATTCAGAAGTAACCGCATTCGCCCGGAAACAGCCATTCGCAGATACATGGATACCTCCTGGAAGCCTTTTCTGCAAACACCTCCTTTCCCGGAGTACCTGAGCGGTCATTCTACTATCTCTGCAGCTTCGGCCGTAGTGCTGACGCACTACTTCGGCGAAAATTTCAAGTATGCCGATACAGTAGAAGTGCGCTATGGCTTACCGGCGCGTGAATTCCAATCTTTCCAGCAGGCAGCCATCGAAGCCGGAGTCTCCCGATTTTATGGCGGCATACACTTCATGGATGCCATTGACAATGGCCGTACCCAGGGGTTGCAGGTAGGGGAGTGGGTTTTAGGCAAAACAGGAAAGGCACCTGCGGCAGAGAAAGGTGCCATCGTGCAGAAGTAGTTTTTTGATTTGATGCTGCTCTTTAGGACATCTGTGTCCGAAAGCGATCTGCCGGGGGACATCCTTGTCCCCGTACATCACCCTTCTAAATGCGCGACATGGATTTCTGCTGCAGATTAAGTTCTGCACACAGATGTGTCATAATCAACTTTGACTTTCAGTTAAAATGCGCAGCAAGGGCGGCCATGTTTTAGTCTTCATAATTCCCTTTTAAAGGTTTTACAACGAAATTTTCTCTCGAAAACTCTTATTTTCTGTTGCAAATGCAGCACTTTAACACGGCAGGTATGCATCTGAAACATTCTATGCCCTCCTGAACCGGGTACTATGCTTACCTTAGCAGTGTAACAAGTAAGCAATCACACTTATCAGAAAAATATGAACTCAACAACTTTTACAAAAATAGTATGTGGAGTATCTGCGGCGTTTCTTTTTTCATGCTCAACGGCGCAACAGGAAACAGGTACAGTCGCTATGGAGCAGCAACTGTCAGATAGTATACGACTGAACCAGGTTGGCTATTACCCAAATGCTCCTAAAATGGCTGTGGTGGTAGGTGAAGTGGAGGATGGTGAATTCTATGTGAAAACACCTGACCTTCAGAAAACGGTATACACCGGGCAGTTGACAGCCACCAAAGCCGGTGAATTCTCAAACAGACCGACACGAGTAGCTGACTTTTCTGACTTCAAAGAGCCGGGAAGCTACGTGCTGGTGATACCGGGAGTAGGACACTCTTATGAATTTGAGATAGACAGAGACGTGCACAAAGATGTGGCGGCAGCCTCTATCAAAGGATTCTATTACCAGCGTATGTCTACAGACCTCCCGGAGCAATATGCTGGTAAATGGGCCCGCGCGGCAGGTCACCCCGATAACGAGGTGCTGATACATCCTTCTGCAGCTTCGACGCAGCGCCCGGCTGGTTCCGTGATTTCTGCCCCGCGTGGTTGGTATGATGCCGGCGACTATAACAAATACATTGTGAACTCCGGCATCAGCATGGGTACCCTACTATCTGCCTACGAAGACTTCCCGGATTTTTATAAAAACCTGGAACTGAACATCCCCGAAAGTGGTAACAATGTGCCTGATATTCTGGATGAGGCACTTTGGAACCTCCGCTGGATGATGGCCATGCAGGACCCGGAAGACGGAGGGGTGTATAACAAGCTCACAACTCCTTCTTTCGAAGGCATGATAATGCCTGAAGAGGCTGCCAAACCGCGTTATGTGGTGCAGAAAGGCACCGCCGCAACCCTGGATTTTGCCGCTGTAATGGCACAGGCAAGCCGTATCTTCAGTAGCTACGAGAATGAATATCCTGGATTGGCGGACTCTGCGTTGGTGGCCGCGGTAAAAGCATGGAGCTGGGCACAACGGAATCCGAATGTAGACTACGACCAGAATGCCATGAATAAGCAGTTTGAGCCGGAGGTTACGACCGGTGCCTATGGCGATAAGGACTATAGTGATGAGTTTATCTGGGCTGCCGCGGAGTTGTATGTGACCACAAAGCAGGATACGTACTACAATGAAGTAAACATGTTACCTGACAATAAGATGCCGCTGCCGTCGTGGCCGCAGGTGCGCCTGCTGGGTTATTATACCCTGAACCGCTTCAGCAATGAACTCACACCTGCTGCGCAGAAGGACCTGCCGGAAATTAAGAATCGCCTTGTATCTTTTGCTGATGAGTTAATAGATGGAGCAGACACGCGTACCTATAGAACAGTGATGGGTAAAACGGAAGCGGACTATATTTGGGGAAGCAGCTCGGTGGCCGCCAACCAAGGCATCGTACTCATTCAGGCATACCAGCTGACAGATGACAAAAAGTACCTGAACGCAGCACTTTCCAACCTGGATTACCTGTTAGGCCGTAACGCTACCGGTTATTCTTTCCTGACTGGATTTGGTGAGAAGTCAGTGATGAAGCCACACCACAGGCCATCTGTAGCGGACGACATTGAGGAACCTGTTCCAGGCCTACTTTCCGGGGGACCGAACGCCAGAGCCGATAAGCAGGACCAATGCACGACCTACCAGTCTACTTTCGCGGATGAGATGTTTACAGACGATGACTGCTCCTACGCCTCCAACGAAATAGCCATCAACTGGAACGCGCCTTTTGTGTACTTGGCGGGTGCCATAGAGGCCCTGCAGGATAGAGCAGCCTTGTAAGCATCAGAAATAAAAGATAGAGGCCTCACCCGTTCAAGGATGAGGCCTCTATCTTTTATGCCGTAAGCTATTGAATTATACTCATTCACACAAACTCCTTCTATAAAGCTAACACTTATTCTATTTGTGGCACGGAGTGAATGCGTTTCCAGTCTTTGGGTTGAGCGCCTTGTAAATTTCCGGTGCCACGTCAGTGGCAGCCGAAAGGCAGGAAATATACACAGCGCGATGCCCGAAGACGAGGCCTCTCGGCCTAGAGAGCACGGAGCAACATAAATGAAACAATAGGTCTGCTGCCGCTGGATGAAATATCACTACGGCAGCTTAGACAAAATTTCATACTATCAAATTGCTCCTTCTCTATGGAATACAGCTCACGAGAAACGGTACTTAATCTACGTACACTTCTTCTGTACTTCCGCACTTCAGCATTTTCTCGCCGAAGTATGGGTTCCGGATTTCTTCGTTTGCGCTGAGCCAGTAAGCACCCTGGTTATTCAGGGCCATCGGGCAATGCTGGTAGTAGAGTGTTTCGTCGGCAGCATCAAAAGCCTTGGCCATAGCGAAGACAGACTCTGACAGTTGCTCAAAGTTCTCACGCTGCGCCTCCAGATCATTTGCCTGTGCAATCTGGGTGGCGCTGTTCACTACCTGCTCTCTCTTCTCCTCAGCATACGCTTTTTCATCGCCAGTGAGGGTTGCCACCGGCATCGCATGGGCTATTTCCAGTACTTCATTGGCCGATGCTTTGGCGGCATTGGCATCAGAGGCGACTAAAGCATCCTTCATGATCATATACTGGCTTACCAGCTGTGAAATCTGCGTTTTCATCGACTCTGCAACGTTACCATAATCAGGAGTTTCCACTACTACGTTTGTTGCCTGGGCAGCGTCTGTTTGTGTCGCTTCTGTGTTCTGCACTGTTGTTTCTGTCGTTTCAGATGTGTTTTCAGAACAAGAGGAGAATGTGAAAGCAGCTACAACGGCTGCTGCGAAAAGTGTCTTTTTCATTTTTTCTTTTTATAGTTATCTGTTTATTTATTCAGTTTTCAATTGATTCAAGGCTCCTAGTGAGTCATCCCTTCCTCATGCACCTCTTCCTCATGCACCTCTTCCTCATGCATTTCTTCTGAGTGCATTTCATCACTGTGCATCTCTTCATCATGCATTTCTTCATGGTGCTCCGTGTTTGCTGTGTTCTCTTCGGTACATGCCGAAAAGGAGAAAACAGTTACAAGGGCTGCTGCGAAAAGTATCTTTTTCATTGTTGTTGAATAAATGTTTTACTTGTTAATATCAAAGAGTTATCTGTTGTTGCACTATAAGACCAATTGCAAACAGCACGGCAACTTATGCCAGCCATCTCAACCACACCAGGTTTCTGTTTGGAGGCTGTTCGTCCCCGGTTTTGCAACAGTCTCTCATGGTGATATAGTTTAGTGTACGTGGCTCTGTACCGGAGCAGGCTGTTTCTCATTTCCTGAGGCATTCTGGCCTGCGCGGTAGGTCTGCTCCGTTTCGCCGCAAGTTAGCATAGCCTCGCCAAAATATGGGTTTCGTATTTCTTTTTGCTCACTCAGCCAAAAAGCTCCCTGGTCTTCCAGAGCCATCGGGCACTTCTGCTTATAAATTACTTCCTTGTTCGTGCCGAATGTCTCCACAGCATCAATCAGGTGGTCAGAGAGGGGCGAAAAGGCTGTGCGTTGCTTCTCAATTGCTGTGCTTTTCTGAATCGCCTCAGCGCTAGATTTTAAAGCAGGTAACAGTTGCATCCACTTCGCATGGGTACTTCCATCGAGCAGGCTCATGTCTACCTGGTTAAGGGCCTGCAGGAAGTTACCGGCGGCTCTGCGCGCAGCAGGGACATCGGAAGCGACTAAAGCATTTTTCAGGGTATAGTAGTTGTCAACGGTTGCAGTCAGCTGGTTCTGAAAAGCCTCCGGAACTTCCATTGTCTTGTTAGCCGGTGCCGACATCATACTATAGTTACCACTCAGTTGTGCGGCTCCATCCACGGCAAAAACACCATTGGTTACCACCTGCTCCCCTTCGCTCACACCCGATTCTATCAGGTACAGATCGCCTGTGCGTGGCCCTAAGGTTACTTCCCGCATTTCAAATGCAGGCACCTCCCGGTCATTTACCATCACATACACCACAGAGCGTTTGCCCGTCCACAGCACAGCAGTGCGTGGTACGGCCAGGGCATTCTCATCTGTTGCTGTCTGAGCAGAGGTGTTGATGCGGGCGTTCACAAACATGCCGGGCTTTAACTGGTTGTTTGGGTTTGTGACTTCGGCGCGCACCTCTACCGCTCTGGTACTGGCATCCAGCACAGGAGTCACAAACTGCACCCTTGCAGTGAATTCTTTTCCTGGTATACCCTGCACAGTGAAGTTAACTGTTGCGCCTTCTCCTACCCAGGAGAGATCAGTTTCATAAGCATCCAGCACCACCCATACCGAAGACAGATTGGCTA
The DNA here is from genome assembly GCF_003367245.1 of Pontibacter diazotrophicus. Lineage (GTDB taxonomy): Bacteria > Bacteroidota > Bacteroidia > Cytophagales > Hymenobacteraceae > Pontibacter > Pontibacter diazotrophicus. Next base: position 137,277 of record NZ_QRGR01000005.1, read on the forward strand.
CCTCAAAAAGCAGGGAGCCTGTACTAACATAATCTCCTACAGCTACCATCCGCTCTGTTACAACTCCGGAGGCATCCGCATAAATGTCGAAATTCGTGATAAGCTCATTGGCATTTTCGATGCGCTGAATCTGCTGGTCAGACAGGTTCCATAGTTTGAGTTTGGTCTTGGCTGCTTCGTACAGCTCCGGCATCAGGTCTCTTGACGTAGCAGCTTCCTGCAGTTCGCGCTGTGCTGTAATAAGTTCAGGAGAATACACAGAGGCCATACGCTCTCCTTTCCGCACTTCCTGACCCGTAAAGTTCACGTAAAGTCGCTCGATGCGTCCCGGAAATTTCGCCGTGATAGAAGAGACCTGCTGCTCGTTCAACTGCACCGTTCCCGACAGCATCAGTTCATTCTCAGCGCTCGTACTTTGTACCGGTGAAGTCTGGATATTGGAGAGGGCAATTGCCTCGGGTGTCATCTCTAACACGTAAGGGCTGGGCTCTCCGGCGCCACTGCCTCCTGTCGTTACCGGAATCAGATCCATCCCACAGATGGGGCACTTTCCTGGTTCGTTTTGCCTGATCTGCGGGTGCATAGAGCAGGTGTATTCGGTTACGCCTGCTACCTCTCCCGCATGGTCGTGCTCCTGCTCTGCAGGCCTGCCTCCGAAGAGGAGCCAGCCCAGTAGCAGGCCACCCAGCGCGACCAGTATGTATGTCGTATATCTCTTGTTTCTTGGTTTCATATGTTTATCTGCTAGATAAATGTCATCCTTTATTATATCCAACTGCCTCTTCTTGTCTATGGGAGGGGAGCAGGCTTTCTGTTAATTGTCGCTGTTCATCAGGCGGTTAATGGCAGACACGGTGATGTGCTGGTCTGTGATTGCCTGCAGTTGCTGTTGCCTGTAACCCAGTATCGCCTGGCGCTGCCTCAGAATCTCCTCGATACCTGCCCCGGCCACGGTATAGTTAGTCGTAAGCAAACGGATGGCCTGCTCATTCAGCGTTACCTGCTCTTCCAGCAGCTGCAGGGTGCTGCTGGCACGCTGGTAATCGTACAGCAGGTTCTCCAGTTCTGTGAGCAATTGCTTTTCAGCAGCTTCTTTGTTGTAAGCTGCCGCTTCCTGCTCAAACCTAGCCTGCTTTTTTGCCGCGTTATACTTCTTGCGGTAGATGGGCAGCGTTACAGTGACCATGGGCATCACCATATTCTCGCCCCCCATCGGCATTTGCGTCATCTCGTCTATTCGGGGCCTGAACACCATGTAATTCAGTCCTACGCCGAACATGGGCCTTCCCATCAGCTGGGCCATTCTGTATTGCGCTTCCCTTGCCTGCTCGTCCCATTCATACATCTGCAGCATCGGGTGGTTCTGGCGTATGGAGTCCTGGATAAGTGCCAGTGTGGCAGGCAGGGCAACAGATGCCAGTGTATCTGCTATCTGTATTTCCTGGTCAGGCTGCCGGTTCAGCAGGTTATTGAAAGCGATCTGCTGCGGCCTCCTGGAATCACGGAGCAGTTGCAGCCTGTTCTCCAGGTCCTTTACCTGCACCCGTATCAGGATGATATCTACCATGCTGCTGCCAGATGAGGCCATGGTGGACATGCCACCCCCGGCCATGCCCGCATTGCTGCCTGCTCTTGAAGGGGTGGAGCCGCTACTTGTTGTGTTACCGCCCATTCCCCCCATTCCCCCCATACCTGAAGAAGAATTGCCAGCCGTGCTGCCACCCATGCTCCCGGAAGGAGCTGTGCCAGTGCTTCGGCGTGTGCTGCCCGGGCTGTTTCCTGAAGGTGCAGCCGTGTACTTCGCCAAGGCCATCCGCTCCAGCGCTTTCATTATCTGCAGTTCACGTTCCAGCAGCTGCACTTCTTCGTCTATCTGGTATAAGCCCAGCCAGGTCGTGCGCACGTCGTGGTAGAGGTTGATTTTGGCTTCTATAAAAGAAGCAAACCTCATCTGCGCCATATAGTTAGCCTCGTTCTTCGACGCGCTCAGTGTACCAAACCAGGGGAACATCTGCATAATAGAGGCTTCACCCACCTGGTTTCCCATAAAGCGTGCCATCGGCGACAGAAAGAAACTAAAGGAAGCCTCCGGATCGGGGAGTGCCCCTGCCTGCGGCACCCTCTCCAACGCCGCCTGATACTCGGCGTAGCGGGCCTTCAGAAGCGGGTTGTTTTCTCCGGCAGTGACCAAGTATTCCTCCAGGGTTTGTGCCTGAATGTTTGGTAACAGTGCCAGGAGCATTATGGTGAATATCAGTAATTTTTTCATGCTGCTTCTTTAACTAACTTCTTAATTTTTACCTCTTCGCGCCAGCTGTATAGTACCGGTACAATCAACAGGGTGATCAGGGCAACCACCATGCCTCCGAAAGTCGGGATGGCCATCGGGATCATGATGTCGGAGCCCCGGCCGGTGGAGGTGAGCACAGGCAGCAGGGCCAGCAGGGTAGTGGCCGTTGTCATCAGGCAGGGCCGAACCCGGCGCATACCTGCTTCTAATACTGTTTTGCGTACCTGCTTTTCAGTCTCTGGCTGCAGGTTGTCAAAGCTCTGCTTCAGGTAGGTTCCCATCACTACGCCGTCATCGGTGGCGATACCAAACAAGGCAATAAAACCAACCCACACGGCCACACTCAGGTTGAAGGTGCGCATCTGGAAGAGCTCTCTTATATTGGTGTCGCCGAAGGAGAAGTTTAGGAACCAATCCTGGCTATAGAGCCACAGCATCATAAAGCCCCCGGAAAAAGCCATGGCGATGGACGTGAAAATGAACAGCGTGGTAGAAACCGATCGGAACTGGAAGTACAGGATGAGGAAAATGATGAGCAAGCTGAGTGGTATCACAACCGAAAGCCTTCTCTCGGCACGCACCTGGTTCTCATAGTTGCCGGAGAACTCGTAGCTTACCCCGGAAGGTACTACCAGCTCGCCGGAGGCTATCTTTTCGCTCATGTAACGCTGCGCATCTTCCACCACCGACACTTCGGCAAAGCCGTCTCTTTTATCGAACAGCACATAACCGGTCAGGAAGGAGTTCTCGCCCCGGATCATCATCGGGCCAGGGCGGTACACCAGCTCTGAAATTTCACCCAAAGGTATCTGGGCACCGCCGGCGGTGGTAATGAGTATTCTGTTGATTGCTTCCGGGTCGTTGCGGTACTCCCGGGCATAGCGGGCGCGGATAGAGTAACGCTCCCGGCCTTCCACCGTGGTCGTCATTGCCATGCCGCCCATCGCCACCTCAATATACTCCTGCACATCAGCCACATTCAGCCCGTAGCGGCCCATGGCGCTGCGGTTAAGCTCTATTTCCATGTAGGGCTTGCCCAGAGATCTGTCTGCATAAACTGCCTCGGGTTTAACAGAGGGCACCTCCTTCAGGTAACGCTCCAACTGCAGACTGAAATCCTCGATGGTTTGCAGGTCCGGGCCATACACTTTCAGGCCCATCGGTGCCCGCATACCTGTCTGCAACATCACCAGGCGCGCTTCAATCGGCTGTAATTTTGGAGCCGACGTTACGCCCGGAATGTTAGCCACGGCCACAATCTCGTCCCAGATATCATCCGGGTTCCTGATATGGTCGCGCCACTGCCGGTAATATTCTCCGTTATTGTCTTTTATCAATTCTCCGGCTTCATCACGCACAAAAGCGCCTTTATCGTCTACCTTAAAGCGCACCCGCTGCCCGTTGGCATTGGTGATGTACTCCGATTTATACTGGATGATGTTCTCATACATCGACATAGGAGCCGGGTCCAGCGCCGTTTCTGCACGGCCCGCCTTGCCCACCACCATTTCTACCTCTGGTATAGCCGTAACCAGCATGTCCAGTTGCTGCACAACGCGCTTGTTGGCCTCCACGCCGGAGTGCGGCATAGAGGTAGGCATCAGCAGGAAAGCACCTTCGTCCAGGGAAGGCATGAATTCTTCGCCTAAACCCGGAAAAGTATGCGCCAGCCCACTCCAGGCAGAAGAGGTTCTGACATTATACCCAGTGGTTTCAATGCCTCTGGCTACCCAGCCGAACACAGAATTGAAGCCCAGCCAGATGTTGAGGCCCAGCAGCATCACAAGGGCCGGCAGAATTAAGAAGGCGCCTTTATTGTCGAGGCACCATAGCAGGATGCGCGGGTAAGCCTTGATAAAGAGCGAAAATGTGCCCAGCACCAGCCCGATGACAAGCAGGATGAACAGGAAATTGACGATTAGGCTGACCGAAACTCCCAAAGGCATCCATTGCGAAGCCAGCAACCATGCTACTGCCAGCACTGCAATACCTACCATAACAGCTGTATTGTACCTGCTGTAGCGCTCCGGTTGGTAGTGTGTGAGCAGGTTGTTGGCGGCAATCAGCAACAGCGTGATACCAGCCAGCGGCATGATAAAGACTGCAATTGCTCCCAAACCCACCAGCAGCCAGTTCAGGATTTTAGACCAGGCTACATTTTTAGACTTCAGCCCCAGAATAGAGTGGGCGAAGGCTGGCATAATCAGGATAGTGAAGATAAGTGAAGCAATGAGCGCAAAGGTCTTGGTCCAGGCCAGTGGCCCGAAAAGCTTTCCCTCAGCAGCCTCCAGTGTAAACACCGGCAAAAAGCTGACGATGGTCGTGGAAACGGCTGTCAGTATGGCGGTGGCTACCTCAGTGGTGGCATTATATACCGTCTTTAGCAACGATTGCCCGGGCGGTGCCTCGTCCAGGTGGCGCAGGATGTTTTCGTTCAGGATAATGCCCAAATCCACCATCGTACCAATGGCAATGGCGATACCCGACAGCGCCACAATGTTGGCATCCACGTTGAAATACTTCATCATGATGAAGGTCATCAGCACGGCCAGCGGAAGCAAGGCAGAGATGAGGAGGGAGGCCCTCAGGTTATATACCATCACAATTATCACGATGATGGTAATGAGGATCTGCAACAGGATGGCCTCGTTCAGTGTGCCCAGCGTCTCGTTGATCAGTTCGGTGCGGTCGTAAAACGGAACCACGGTTACCTTCGAAGTACGCCCGTCGGCCAGCTTTTTGGAGGGCAGGCCAGCAGAAATATCATCCAGCTTTGCCTTTACGTTGTTAATAACGGCCAGCGGGTTGTCGCCATACCTTGCAATCACCACACCGCCCACTGCTTCGGCACCGCTTTTATCCAGCACCCCCAGCATCGATCGGTCGGCAGGCCCGATGTTAACACGGGCGATATCCCGGATACGAACCGGCACATTAGAGGTGACCTGCACCACCGCCTCTTCGATATCCGCTATATCCTGCACATAGCCCAGGCCGCGCACCAGGTACTCCACCTGGTTTATCTCCACGGTATTGGCGCCTACATCCTGGTTGCTGTTTTTCAGGGCGTTCATCACCTGCATAATGGAGACATTGTTCGCCTTCATAGCCGTCGGGTCCAGGTCTACCTGGTACTCCTTTATATAGCCACCCACAGAGGCCACCTCCGCCACGCCTTCGGCACCAGTCAGGGCATAGCGTACATAGAAGTCCTGAATGGTGCGCAGTTCGTGCAGATCCCATCCACCGGCGGGTTTCCCGTTTTCATCACGGCCTTCCAGCGTGTACCAGTACACCTGCCCCAACGCTGTGGCATCCGGCCCCAGCTTTGGCGTTACCTCCGCCGGCAGCAGGCCGCCCGGCAGGGAGTTTAGCTTCTCCAGAATGCGGGAGCGGCTCCAGTAGTACTCGGTGTCCTCGTCAAAGATGACGTAGATACTGGAAAAGCCGAACATGGAGGTAGAGCGGATGGTCTTGACACCCGGCATACCCAGAAGCGAAGTAGTGAGCGGATACGTAATCTGGTCCTCCACATCCTGCGGCGAACGCCCCATCCACTCTGTAAATATAATCTGCTGGTTCTCGCCTATATCCGGTATGGCGTCCACCGGCACCGGGTCGCGGGGCAGAAAATCAACGTTCCAGTTGAAAGGAGCGACGACAATCCCCCAGGAAACGATGAGCAGCAGGAGCAGGACTGTAACCAGTTTCTGCTCCAGAAAGAACTTGATAATGCTGTTTAACATGCTTTATTCGATTGAATACACGATTGTATGGCCACCACAAAGGCAGCAACAAACTATACCTGCCTCAGCGGCAGGCAGAATCGAAAAAGCAGGATCTATAGAAGAAAAGACTGCACCAGCACAGGAATGTCGCGGGCGAGTGGGGGAGACGCGTAACGGGCGTAAGTCGGTTGGATAGCAGCCTCAGGTGCAAACAGCTGTAAGATAATGGTTTGTACAGCGGCAATAAATTTAATATCAAGGGTTTTGCTGAGCGTAATGGCATCATGCTCAGAGGTAGCATCGGTGCGCTCTACTACAACTTTGTGATCTTCGCAGCAATTGTCATCAGCTTCTTTTTCGGCAGCATGGCAGGGAGGCAGGTCTTCCTGCTGCTTCTCCATCGGGCAGTCTGCTGCGGTACCAAAGAGCGTCACATCACGCAACTCGCCGCCACAAATATGCATACCCACTGCCATACCCGTCGAGGAGACGAGCACCAGCAGTGTGAGGGTAAGCAATATGACTTGGCGGTACAGTTTCATGTTTTTGTTATACGTAGTACAAAGGTAAGACAGAAGCGGAGAGGTCTGTTACACAATTTAAGAAAAAATTTACAGAAATTCTCTCTGAAGGAGCTAAACCATTTGTACTACCTACAACACCCTGTGCCGGGAATAGTTCTGTTTTTACGCTACACTTGGTTATCCTTTATCGCTGAAGGCTGGGTAGAGGGTCATGCCGCCGTCCACATAAATAGTAGTGCCGGTGATATAGTCCGCCTCGTCCGTTGCTAGCCAGACAGCCACTTTCGCAATGTCCTCGGGTTCCCCGATGCGGCCGTAGGGTATGAGCGAGAGCATATCTTTGCGGCCCTTCTCTGTACTCCAGACATCCTCGTTTATAGCCGTTTTGATTGCGCCGGGAGAGATACCGTTTACTCTTATTTTTTCGGAGGCAAGCTCCTGTGCCAGTGTTTTCATCAGCATCTGCACGCCGCCTTTGGCCGTGGCATAGTTCACATGGCCGGCCCACGGAATGATATCATGCACCGAGCTGATGAAGATGATGTGGCCCGCGGCGCGTTTTTCCTCCTGCTTTACCTTTCTCTTCACAAACTCTTTTGCCGCTGCCTGCGCACACAGAAAATTTCCGGTCAAGTTGGTGCTGATAACCTTGTTCCAGTCTTCCAGCGACATATCCAGGAAATTATCGTCGCGCTGTATCCCGGCGTTGCTTACCAAAATATCCAGCGTGCCAAAGTTATCTGTCGCGGCTCTGATTAGCTTTTCCACGTCATCGGGATTGGCAACATCCGCCTGCACGACCGCAGCCTTACTGCCTGCTTCTTCAATTTTGCTTTTAAGCTCCTGCGCGGACTCTTCATTGGAGTGATAGTTAATGACTACGCTTGCACCCTCACGGCCCATGGCCAGCGCAATGCCTTCTCCAATGCCAGAGCTCGACCCGGTTACAATGGCTACCTTGCCCTGTAAGCGTTTGTTTTCATTTGTGTTACTCATTGTTCGTTTGTTTTCTTTGCCTGTTATAAAGCATCTTCTACAACGGATGCTCCGCCTGTTTTTAGGTTAATAAGAGTATACCTGTATTTACTGAAGAAGTTATGCCTCCATTGTGGTGGGTGCAGTGCATTAACTGCAGTGGCCAGAGGCAAGAGTATTGTAGTTCCGAAGCCTGTTTATGGCCGCTATACTATAATAGAAAGGATTAAGTACCAGCTTTTAAGGTCATAACTGTGAATGTTTCTGATCTCAATCGTAGCTGTTACGTTATAATATTTCTTAACTTGAAAAGCAAAGCTAAGTCAGACATGATGAACAAATTATGGATTGCCCTTCTCCTGATAGCATGGCTGGTGTTACCTGCTGCGCGGGCACAGGAAAACACACCGCCTTTTTGGGATGAGATACAGGCCTTTAAACAGCAGGACAGTATCCAGATGCCGCCTGAAGACGCTAGCCTTTTTGTTGGGAGTTCCTCCATACGGATGTGGGACAACATGCAGGAGATGTTTCCAGACCATACCGTCATCAACCGCGGCTTTGGTGGTTCTGACCTGTTGGACCTTAAATACTACCTTCCTGATATTGTGCACCCATACCAGCCGAAGCAGATTGTGATCTACTCCGGGGAAAATGACATTGCCACGGGTACCGTGCAGGCACCCGAAGTGCTGGCACGGTTTAAAGATGTGTTTCAGGGTATCCGGCAAGAGATGCCGGAGGTGCCTGTCGTTTTTATTTCCATCAAACCCAGCCCATCCCGAATCCAGTATTTGCCTATTATGCAGGAATCGAACCAATTGATCCGAGCATATCTCAACACGCAGCCAAAGACGCAATATGTGGATGTATACTCCCTGATGCTGGATAAAAACGGCAAGCCCATGCAGGATATATTCCTGGAGGATAACCTGCATATGAATAATAAAGGGTATCAAATCTGGCAAGAGGCGCTTAGGCCTCACTTGCTCAGGTAACGGAATCAGAACAAGGAGATACCATCCTGCCTAGCGTGTTTTTATTTAATTTCATGATTGATGTCACACGATATATAAAAGAAGAAGGGCCGCAAAACTGCGGCCCTTCTTCTTTTATAAAAGTTACTGCTATACTGCCATCTCCTGCTTCTGTACCTGCAGGTGGGAGAGTATGACATTGAACACATCTACTGACTGCAGTTCCTGTGGCAAAGCTTGCCCGCTCTTTGTGAGCAATACTGGCCATTCGGCTTTGTCTTCGGGGATGCGGCCGTGCGAGCCTTTGATTAAAGTGGCATCCAGTGGTATTATGTCCATCACCATCCGGAAGCCCAGTTTTTTCTTCAGCACTTTGCCCGCCACTTTGGGCAGCAGGAACTTAATATTTGGATCTGCAAACATTTCTACAGGGTCGAAGCCGGGCTTTTTGTGGATGTCTACCATGCGGGCATAATCCGGTGCCTTCTTATCGTCGAGCCAGAAGTAGTAGGTGAACCAGGAGCGTTGGTCAGCCACCACCACTAGCTCACCGCAGCGTTCGTGCGCCAGGTTATACTTATTGCGCTCGTCGCCAGCTAATACCTCCTGCACCCCCGGCACCTGATGTAACAGCTTCTGTACCTCTGCTATGTCAGCAGGGTTCTCTACATACACATGCGCTACCTGGTGGTCGGCTACGGCAAAGGCTTTGCTCATCGCCATGTCCAGCAGTTCAGTGCCTCGCTCGTTGCGTACGGCAATGTAACCATGCTTGCGCAGCACACGGTTCAGGTGCACGGGTTGGTTTACGTCTGATATCCCGTATTCCGACAGCACGATAACCTGTGCTCCCTTTGCCTCATAAAACTGAATCAGGTCGCCCACTACGGCGTCTATCTCCTGCAGGTCTTTGGCCACGCGTGGGTCGCTGGGGCCGAGGCGCTGCAGGTTGTAGTCTAAGTGTGGCAGGTAAATGAGTGTGAGCGTGGGGTCATACAGATCATCCGTTATCTTGCTCGCGTCCGCTATCCACTTGCTCGACTTAATGGAGGTTTTTGGCCCCCAGTAGTTGAAAAGCGGAAAGGTGCCAAGCTTTGCCTGCAGTGTGTCCCGCAGGTCGGCAGGCTGAGTATAGCAGTCAGGCATTTTGCGGCCGTCGGCGAGGTACTGCGGGCGTGGCGTCAGGGTATAGTCGGCGGTAGTATTCATGTTATACCACCAGCCCATGTTGGCGACGGTAAAGTTGGGGTCTTTGGCACGGGCTATTTCCCACACTTTCGGCGCCTGCACCAATTTGTTCGATTGGCGCCACAGCTTCACTTCATCTTCATCCCGGAAATACCAGCCGTTGGCCACGATACCATGCTCTTCCGGCCACTTGCCTGTCAGGTAGGTCGATTGTGCCGTGCAGGTAACTGCCGGCAACACCGGGTGCACCACTGTATTTTGAGCATCCGCAGCCCATTTTGCCAGAAAGGGGGTATTTTTACCGAGGAGTGATTGCGTGAGGCCTACTACGTCCAGCACTACTGTTTTCTGCATTTTCAGTATTTTTTATGGTTGCCAGAACCCACTCCAACTCCCGCTGAATGGATTCTGAAAGGTCCTTTTTCAAATCCTCCGGCAGCACTTCCCAGGTATAGGTTTCTACCTCCAGGTGTGTTGTCAGTTGCTTTTGCTGTATAAGCTTTAGCACTTCTACAATATCCTCTTGAGTTGACTGTAAACCACCGTACTCCTGCGTGAAAAGCGGCACGTGGAAATGCATGCGCCATTCAACGGCATTCGGCTTACGGATGTGCTGCAGCGCAAAGGTCAGGTCGGGGTACTGGCATAGTTGCCCATCATCGTTCAGTTCCACCACCTGGTGCAGGTATGTTGATTCTGCAAAGCAAGCGAAAGTTTCAGCCAGTTTACCACGGGTTACCACGTCGTTTTTCGGGAGACTCGTTTTAAGGGCAGCGCTGAGTTGTATCTTGCCTATTTTGATACCGGCATGTGTCAGTTTGGCAAAGGCCTCGGCAGGTTTCTCATAGGCCAGTGCGAAGTGGCATACGTCGTAGCAAACCTGGATATGATGCAAAATAGCCTCCCTTGCTTCATCCTTTGTTAGCCCTTGCAACTCCTGCAGCACCTTCAAACCCTCAGGTATAAGCCATTGCTGATAATAGTTGATAACCTCTTTGCTGTTTTCTAGCAGCCCGTCCGGCTCCGGTTCAATATCGATATGAATGGTTTTGCCTGTTTCCTGCTTTAGTTGTAACAGGCTTGCTACCAAAGAAACCAGGTTTTCTGTTGATTGGTTGAAAACTGATTTGATTTTGGAATCATCATCCTCTAAAAACCACGGCTTATAAGAGAGAGGGGAGGTGGAGATACCGCCTCCCATACCCTCTGGCAGAAGCTCCGCTAGAATACGGGCCAGGCGCACCGTATATGTTAATCGCTCGTCAGTAGTCCAGTCGGGCTTGTGCACACCGTCTTTCACGGCCTGGTGATGGAAGCCACCGTACGGAAAGCCGTTCATGGTGAACACATACAGACCCTGCTCCTGCAGCCATCGCTTAAAATTGTTCAGGTGTTCCCCATCCAGTATTTGTTCACTAGCCTTGTTTGAGAGGCGCAAGCCAATACCGAAAGGCTGGTCCGGGGATAATTTTCTTTTAAGTGAAGGGAGGTAAGTTTGAAGCTGATGAAACACGTCTTCCCATGTTTCGCCGGGGTGGATATTGGTGCAGTACGTAAGGTGATGCCCTGTGTTCAGATACATATTTAGCTATAATTTAGTAAGAAAACAGCGGCCTGTAAAATACCATAGCGCTGCAGCTTTCTTGAACATCGGTGCTTAAGCAGCAGGCTGGGGTTGATGGCGCCTTTTTAATAGTTCTACGGCCTGTAGGAATAGCGGTTCTTCCATATGGTGTACTTCCACGCCTTCGCCGATTTTGTTTAGCAGCATAATCGTAAGCTTCCCACCCAGGTGCTCTCTAAACTCCTGAAGCCCCTTCCACACACTCAGTTGTTCTGAGCCCGGTTCGGATTGTGATAGCTGTGGAACATAGAGTTCAAAGCCTAACTCCTGCAGTAATGCCAGCACGTCTTCATGCTCCTCCTTCGTTAGCATGCCTTTCAGCATAGAGTAGGTGGTATCCAAAGCAATTCCGATGGCTACTGCTTCGCCGTGGCGCAGTTCGTAGTTGGTGAGTTGCTCCAGCTTATGGGCTGCCCAATGGCCAAAGTCGAGTGGGCGCGAAGAACCGGTCTCAAAAGGATCTGCGCCACCAATGTGCTCGACGTGCATCTCCGCGCAGCGGTGAATCAGCCGTTGCATGGCCGGCAGGTCACGTTGCGCCAGTCTGGCAGCATCTTTCTTTATTTCCTGGTAAAAAGCAGCATCTTTTATCAAGGCTACTTTTATGGCTTCTGAGATGCCGGAGCGCCAGTCGCGGTCTTGCAGGGTGAGCAGGAAATCGCTGTCGTTGATGACGGCAAAAGGAGGAGCGAAAGTGCCCAGGAAGTTCTTCTTGTCAAAAAAGTTGAAGCTGTTCTTGACACCTACTGCAGAATCATCCTGCGACAAAACAGTAGTAGGGATACGGATATGGCGGATACCCCTGTGGGCGATGGCCGCCGCAAAACCGGCCATATCCAGCACGGCGCCGCCGCCTACGGCAACAAAATAGGAGTGGCGGTCGATTTTAAAGTCGTTCACGGCTTCCAGCAGCTTTTGCAGTAGGTCGGTGCTGTTTTTTACTTCCTCACCGCCAGTTATCAGCATCGGCTCAGCCAGGAGCTTCATCACCTCGTTGTGCCTGGAAGTATAAAGCTTTATGTCTTCTATTAAATCAGGGTGAGCAGCGGCCACACCGCTGTCTATCACAAAGAATACTTTGCGTGGAGCAGTGCCCTTGTCCTGCTGCAGCACCTCGGCAAACAAATTGTTCTCAGGCTCAAAGAGGCCTTGTGTAAAGTACACACCATACCTGAATTGCACTGAAAACGATTGCTCAATAGCCTTCATATCTTTTTGAAGCATCTAATCTGGGGTTGAAGCAGTCTCCTGTTGAATAACCAACCCGAGATTGCTGTTTTGTTTATTGGCCTAAATGATATACTATTTATGCCTTTCATTTTTATATAACAAAGTATAGCGGCTAACAATTCTCAGGTAACGGCAAATTTCTTTGCTACATAGATAGAAACCGGCAAAAGCAGCAGCACCAGCAGCCCATACTGCCAGCCGGCAAAGCCAGCGGCCATACTGGCGTTCATAACAATCAGGGCCAGAATACCGGCTTTCACCGCTTTGATGATGAGCCTGGGCTCTTTGGCGGGCATCGCTTTGAACAGTGGCGGAAAGATGAGGTACGCGAAAAGCAGCAGAAACGGAATGCTGTACCACAAATTAAAGTGCGGCAACAGTGAAAGGCTAAGGATACCGGCAAACACCAGGGCATACATGAGCACAGCTCCTTTCAATGCCGCTGTGTTACCGCCGTGCACCTCCCCGCGACTCACCATCGTGATAGCCGCAATATACACGATTGGAATAAGCGCAATAAACCAAAGCTGTTCTACGGCTGCAGGCACAGCACTTACGCCAAGCAGCAGGTTGCCGCCACGGCAGGCACCCATGTTAATCGGGCCCAGCAGGGTGTTGTGCTTGCCCTGGTAGTCGTAGAGCAAGGCAAGACCGGCCACTGCCAGCGCAATAACAGCACTTACGAGCGATACTTGCCAGGCTGCCAGCACACCACCTATCAATAAAACGGCACCTAAAGTAGCAGCTCCTGTTAGGGAAGCTTTTCCACTAGGTATCGGCCGCTCCGGGCGCTCCACCCGGTCCAGGTCCGCGTCAAACACATCGTTGAACACCACCCCTCCGCCATACAAACCAATTGTGGCGAGCACGAGCCAGCCCAGCGGCTGCAGGGTATCAGCGTTCAAACCTCCTTCCCAGAACGGGCGCGACAGTATAGCGCCGGAAGCTGCAAAACCCATCATAATATCTGCTATGGCCGTAATGATGTTGGCCGGGCGCATGAGCCGCAGGTAAGCGCCAATTTGCGACATTAGCGTACGATGTTAGAGCCCAACTCTCCCTCGTCAGCGTCCGGGCCGCCGATTACGGGTGTTTGACCTCCTCTTAAAACAGAACTGTTTAAAAATTTCTCACGCTGGTCTACAGCGGCAGGGGTGAGCCAGTCAGACTCATGCATCTGGCCGCTCTTACCGAAGGCTTCTAATGCATTTTGGTAGCAAACTTTACGCACATCTTCCAGGGAGATGCCACGCTCCAGCATCAGGGAGGCAGTTTTCGGCACAGAAAGCGGGTCGCTGATACCCCAGTCGGCGGCACTGTTAATCATGATGCGCTCCGTACCGTATTTCTTCACAACCTCCACCATGCGCTCGTTGCCCATTTTAGAGTTCGGGTAAATGGTAAAGGCAGCCCAGAAGCCTCTGTCCAGCACGTCTTTTACTGTTTCCTCGTTGTTGTGGTCCACTATCACCATGTCCGGGGCAATGCCGTGCTCCAGGCTCACTTCCATACTTCGGATGGTGCCGGACTTCTTGTCGCGGTGCGGCGTGTGGATTTGCACCGGCATGTTTGTTTCTTTGGCCAGTTCCAGTTGGAGTCTGTAATACTTATCCTCTGCCTGTGTCTGGTCGTCATAGCCAATTTCGCCAACGCCTACCACACCTTCTTTGTAAATGAAAAGCGGCAGCAATTCCATTACCTGCTCAGCCAGTGCTTCGTTGTTCGCTTCTTTGGAGTTAAGGCCGATGGTGCAATAATGCTTAATGCCGAACTGGCTCGCCCGGAAGCGCTCCCAACCTACCAGGCTGCTGTAGTAATCTTTAAAAGAGCCGACTTCTGTGCGGGGCTGGCCCAGCCAGAAAGCAGGTTCGATAATGGCCACGATTCCCGCCTGGCGCATGCGCTCGTAATCATCGGTGGTGCGGGACGTCATGTGTATGTGCGGGTCAATCAGCATCAGGTTCTGGGTGTTCATAAGTTTTATCTTTTAGGATGATGTCTATCTGTATATTTTTAACGCTATGCCAGGGCTTTGCTGCCAATCAGGCTCCAGTTTAGTTCGCCACTTTCCACTTTCTGCTTTAAATCAGGGTGTGCCTCCAGCAGTTCTTTAGCTGGTTTATAGCTGCTCTGTGCACAGGCAAGTGCGGCTGCTTCCCGTTCTACCTCATTTGGCTGCGAGAACAGTTTCTCTATGTCCTGGATGTTAGTCTCATTTATATAAGGGCCAACGGGGCGCCACAGCTCCGGCGATACCGGGCGGCCAGCGGCCCAGCGCTCATGCGCATAATCAGTGAGCATGCGTGCCAGTTCGGCATTGCTGCGGGCCTCAATGCCATAAATGCGGTAAAGCGGCTTGGCTACAAACAGTGTCTTCAGCAACAGCTGGTTCCAGGCTTCTTCCTCCATGTAATCGGCAGGGTAGGGGTTTTCCAAAGCCACGGCTTCGTACACGTCACCCATGTTGGTGCGGACGCCTTCAGCTGCTCTTTTTTTAAACGATGCAGGGTGAGGCAGTAGCGGCAGGCTACCATACAGTGCTACCAGTTCCCCCATGTCGGCGGTGCTAAACAGCGTCTCCAGCTTCTTTGCAAAAGCATCGGCATCCTGGGCCGGAAGAGAGAGGAGGAGCAAGGTACGGGCGGCTTGGTCAGCAGTCCACCGGCTTGGATTAAAGCCTTTCCGGATGGTATTGGCCTGCTCCAGATCTGCTTCAGTTATGCGTAGCTTCTCTTTTCCGACAAAGCGTGGGGCAGCGCTGAAAGCCAGGTATAAATCCTTGTCTTTGGCGTCTTCAGAAGCCAGCTGGTCCATTTTTTTTGTGAGCCATTCGATGCCCTGAACCGTTGTATTGCGCTCCAGAAGCTCTTTCAGAAATGTTTTACTTGTGTTTATATCTGCCTGATACACGATCGTATAGTTTAAGATAAACAATGAATAAACGTGTTCTATGGGTGCTAAGCCTTATCCGTTAAGATAGCAAATGTTTTGTCAATGCTTCCGCGTTTCTTCAGGCTTCTTACACCCGGATTCAGAAGAGCTGGATGGTAGCACTGCTGTA
The DNA here is from genome assembly GCF_003367245.1 of Pontibacter diazotrophicus. Classification (GTDB taxonomy): domain Bacteria; phylum Bacteroidota; class Bacteroidia; order Cytophagales; family Hymenobacteraceae; genus Pontibacter; species Pontibacter diazotrophicus. Next base: position 152,874 of record NZ_QRGR01000005.1, read on the forward strand.
CCAGTATGAAGTTTAAACACTGTTCCTGCTGAACAAGAAGAAATATGCTGCTCCAGGTGCGACTCCAGCCGCTCTGCTGCAACAAAGGACTCTCAGGTAAAGGTAAAAAGAAAGATGCATATATATAAACCCACGAAAGAGGAAATATCAGCCGCAGCCGGAAAGACTGTACGAGATGTGCTAGCCCCGAACTTAAAGGTGCTGTTCTGCGGTATTAACCCCGGACTTTACACTGCTGCCACCGGGTATAATTTTGCCCGCCCCGGCAACAGGTTCTGGCCCACCTTGCATGCGGCAGGCTTTACACCGCGCCAGTTGAAGCCACATGAACAGCAGGAGCTGCTTACCTATGGTTTTGGCATCACAAACTTTGTAGAGCGGGCCACAGCGGCAGCGGCAGAACTCAGCAGGGCAGAGCTGGTGGAAGGAGGGAAACTGCTGCAAGAAAAGGTACTGCAGTATAAGCCTCAGGTAGTTGCTTTTCTTAGCGTTACGGCTTACCGTACTGCTTTCGGTATGCCTAAGGCAGTTCTGGGGCCGCAGCCAGAAACAATTGGAGTAACCCAGCTTTGGGTGCTCCCCAACCCCAGCGGCTTAAATGCACATTATCCTCCTGCTGCACTGGCGCAGGTATTCCGGGAACTGAGGGCAAGCTGTTGACTTAAGTTCATAAATATAGAAGTCAGGGCTGGAGTATTGCGCTGTTTCATACTGCTGCTGCTTATAAAATAGGACAGGAAATTAGCGTTGTTAAGAACTGATTTTTATAGGAAAAATAAATTTTATAAAAACAAAACCTTGTGAGCTAAAGAGGAGTATAAAGGGTGCAATTTGGTTATATAGTAAAAACATTATATTAAATATTGGGCGTAAGAAGCTAATAATAAGAAGGAAAAGGAATAAAAATTTCAATGTATCTACACACAAATGCTATTAACCCTCAAAATAATACCGTTTACTTTATTATTATAGCTTATTGTAATTATGGGCTATACTTTTGAACTATAAAGCTTTTTGAAATGTCGTCCAAATAGAACTGAAAACCATAATCAAATTCAAACTTAAAATTTTAGAATCATAAAAATCACTATGAAGGATTATTTAGAGAGATTAGAGAACGGACTTAACAAAAGCAAAACTTTACTTTACAAGCCTGACCAAACAGGCCTGGCGTGTTCCTTTGTGAATGGTGGATTGGTAATAGACACTTTCATTATTGAAGATGATGTGATTGCCGATGCTCTTTCTAAAAAAGGTTTAAATGGTGTGGTTGAAGGTTCTAACTTTGAGATGCTGAAGAGCAATTATTCATGGTTTTCGCTGCATGTTAAAACAAAGCAGGTTTACCGTGAGCTTGAAAAAGAGGCAGTACTCCAAGCATAAATACCAGTAGCCTTACATACAACCTCTCTATGCAGCCTGAAAAGGGCAGGTATGGAGAGGTTACTTTTTTATGTACGGTTTGTTTATCAAAATTTCTCACCAACAGAAAAGCCTCCCCAATACGGGGAGGCTTTTCTGTTGGTGAGAAACCAGAAGGTTTACTGCACGCCACCGGCACCGTTGCCGTCACCTTGCTTGGCGTCGTCGTTACGGATGCTTTTCCTGCGCCTGGATGCTTTCTTCTGGTCTAATTTGCCAAAGCGGTAATTGAAGGTGACGCGGGCACCACGGTTGTAATTGTTGATGCGGATGTGCTGCTCGTAGTCGATGGCGTTCACGTCATTCTTCATGGTCATGCGCTCCCGGAACGGATTGTCCAGGCCCAGGCTGATACCGCCTTTGCCTGCGAACAGCTCTTTTTTGAAAGCCAGCGTGTGGTAAGAGAAGGAGGCGAAACTACCTTGCAGCTGCACCCGGCGGGAGTTGAAGCCACCGTTAAACTGGGCGCTGAAGCCTTTGCCAAAGGTATAAGAGGAGTTCAAGTTGATGTTATACATCCAGCCATTGTTCTCGTACTGGCTGCTCTTCAGGTCCACGTAATAGATGTTGGAGCTACCCCCGATGGTAAGTGCTTTCACTGGTTTTACCGATCCGTAAACGCTCATGCCGTAGGTCTTGTTTACGGCTACGTTGGCGAACGTCAGCACTGTTGTGTTTCCTTCCAGTTGCGGAACTGTCTCAATGGCGTTATCTGTCTCGCGCATATACAGGGAGGCACTGATAGACGAAGTGTTGAAGTAGGTGCTGTAGCCTAACTCATACAGGTCTGTTAGTTCAGCATCGAGATTCGGGTTACCACGCACCACAGTGCCCGGTGCCTGCTCCTGGTCAAACGGATTCAGGTAGAACAGCGACGGGCGCTGGATGCGCTGCGTGAAGTTTGCCTTTAAGGTATGCTTTTCTTTTAAAGTATAAGAGAAGGCAATGCTCGGAATAAAGTTGTCGTAGGTATCAGAAAACTGATGATCGGCTGTGATCAGGTCAGCATTGATAGCCGTGTGTTCATAACGGCCACCCAACTTCACGTTCAGCTTCTTTTTTACTGTAAAGCCATAAGTCAGGTAAGATGCGAGTACATCCTGGCCGTATTCAAACTTTTCGCGCTCTGTTTCTTCCGATTCAGCATAGATGTCGTGGTAAAGGCCGTCACTGGTCACGTCCCTGAAAATAGATTTTGCTCCTACCTCCAGGGTTGTTTTGTTCTCAAACGGGTGCACGTAATCCAGTTGGAATGTCAGTTCGTTATTGCCGCCATCGTTGTTGTTCCGCTGCAGGTAAAAAGGAGACTCGCCCAGGTGGTAGCGGTCCTGGTAGTTGCGTGTGTCGGCATCCGTAACAGAGTACTGGGACAGGAACGTCAGCTCCTGCTGTGGTTTATTGAAGGTATGCACGAAGTCCAGGTTCAGGTCTGTGCCCTGGCGCTTGTTGCGGTTCAGAACGTCGGTGTTGAACGTCAGGCTGTCTACAATTACTCCATTCATGGTATACACCTGGCGCTGGTCGTTCTCCATTCTGAACTCTCCGCCGTTGCGTCGTATACTGCCAGACAGGCTGTTCTTTGGTGTGATGTCATAATCAAAACCGAGCAGTGCGTTCATAAAGCCCCCGCGCATTTTCGTGTCACCAAACTGTTCCCGTATGCTTCGGCTCTCAGAGGTAGTGTTGTATTTCGGCATGATGGTGACATTGGTCATGTCACCGTGGTTGTAGAACTGCACGGTGCTGGCGTTGGCATTGATGCCGAATTTGCCGTTGCGCACATTCAGGCTGGCATTTCCGTTGCTGGAGCGCGTACCGCCTGTTGCACTCACAGAGCCGTTGACTCCCTGCAGGCCACTGTCTTTTTTCGTGATGATGTTGATGATACCGGCAGTTCCTTCCGCGTCATACTTGGCTGAAGGGCTGGTGATCACTTCCACAGACTTAATCATATCTGCCGGTATTTGCTTAAGCGCATCCGCCACACTGCCGGCCATAATAGAAGAAGGCTTGTTATTGATTAGCACACGCACATTGGAGCTACCGCGTAATTGCACATTGCCATCCGTATCCACACTAAGAGCAGGTACTTTTTGCAGGACATCGGCTGCGTTGCCGCCAGCGTTGGTGATGTCTTTTTCTGCGTTGTACACTGTGCGGTCAATCTTTTCCTCCACCAGTGGCTTCTCGCCCGTAATCACCACCTCGCTCAGCTTTTTCACATCGGAGGCAAGGGAAAGTGTTCCGACGTTTACTTCGGCATTGTCGCTGGATATTGTTACATTCTCCACAGTGCGGAGCTGGTAACCCAGGAAAGAAACGTTTAGCTTATACTGGCCTGCTGCCACTTTCTGAATGATAAAGCGGCCTTTGTCGTCCACCATGGCGCCATCTATCGTTTTGCCCGTGCTCCCGCTGACAAGGGCTACTGTGGCAAATTCTATTGGTTGCTTTGTTTCGGCATCCACTACCATGCCGCTTATTTTAGCATTGCCCTTTGCGGGGGCAGCCATTTGTTGTTGCTGTGGGTGACCCTGTGGTGCCTGAGCCAGTACCGCAGTGGTGCTCAGGCCCAGTAATATTATGAGTAGATTCTTCTTCATAGCTTAAAAAAGATGGCATTGAACGAAAACAGGTACATGGTAGTCATTGGTATGGCGTCTGGATTTATTGTATTTCTTGTACAAAGTAAACCTGCTTTCCCGGGCTGCTAAAACAGAATATACCAATACATCTCTTTTCTATATGAACAGGCCCGAGTTGACGACAAGTCCCTCGTTGGAGGAGATACTCCTTCATTAGGTTATAAGAAAGGCAGAGCCAGTAGGGTAGGTCAAGGTTATAAAACAGGCAATACTAAACAGAAAGAGGGTGTGGAGGCTTCCTGACGGTATAAAAGCATATACTGCTGTTTATGAGCCTGGTGTAAAGTTAGCACCGTAATGGTCTTTCGATGGCACATGGCTTAAGTTCCTGCTTGTGCGGCACTGGAACTTAAGCAATACGACTCTTGTATAGAAAATAATCTCACGTTTTTGGCAATATGGTATACTATGTGAGATATATTTTCTATTTTTGCAAAGAATACTATTGCTATCCGCAAGAAATTTATAGACGAAGAGGCGAGAGAACAGGCTCCCAGACCCTCTGGCAACCATCCGTTTTGGAAAGGTGCCAAGTCCTGCCCAACGAAGGGGAAATATAAATTAGAGAACCATGAACAAGACATCAGGCATATTCCAACTCACCAGTTTAGTACCTCCCTCTAACCTCGTTGCCTCACCCTTGCCTGTGATGTGCTGTTGTTGCTGTTGTTCCTGTTAAAGGATCCACCCATCTTTTCCCTTCAGCCAGGGCTGGCATAGTAGATTGCCGGTTGTGAAGGAACTTATCACTCTTTTAGATCTTTAACATAGCGCAGGCTGCTGCATATCAGGTGTATATGCCCTTCGCGCAGAGCAACAAGTTTATGCCGTATACTATTAATTCGCTCCTATACCATAAGGTCATCAGGCTTTTGACTGATACCTTTGCTGATAGCACTCCTGCTCACAGGAGGCGCATGCGCTGTTGTAGCGCGTATGCCTGTTGCTGAGCCATAACCTTTGTGCAACTCTCCCTGCCTTGTGCAGCCATTTATTGATACTATAAATTACACATCACCTAACATTTGAGCAGAAGCCTTTACCGGCTCAATTATAAAACAGAAAATTTGTATGCAAAGCTTTAGATCTGAAATAGAGAATCCGATAGTAGAAAAGGATATCATTGACCTGGAAAAGAAAATCCGGTTATACCGTGAGGGCAAGTTACAGGAAGATAAATTTAAGAGCCTGCGCCTGGCCCGTGGCGTGTACGGGCAGCGCCAGCTGGGTGTACAGATGGTGCGTATTAAGCTGCCGTTTGGCAGAATGACCACGCAGCAGTTGGTACGCATTGCGGCTATTTCGGATGAGTACTCTACCGGAAACCTGCACCTGACTACACGCCAGGACATACAGATACACTTTGTGAGCCTGGACAGAACGCCTGAACTGTGGGCAAACCTGGAGAAGGATGACATCACCCTTAGGGAAGCTTGCGGTAACACGGTGCGTAACGTCACGGCATCGCCGGAAGCGGGTATTGACCCGGAGGAACCATTCGATGTGTCGCTGTATGCAGATGCTGCATTCCGCTATTTCCTGCGCAACCCGATTTGCCAGGACATGGGCCGCAAGTTCAAGATGTCTTTTTCATCCAGCGACTCTGATACGGCTTTGTCTTACATGCACGACCTTGGGTTTATACCGAAGGTGAAAGAAGAGAACGGCCAAACCATTCGTGGCTTTAAAGTGATGATAGGAGGCGGGCTTGGTGCACAGCCGGCACTGGCACACACTGCTTACGAGTTCCTTCCAGAGGACAGAGTTATTCCTTTCATTGAGGGAGTACTCCGCATTTTTGATCGCCATGGAGAACGCAACAACCGAAACAAGGCCCGTTTCAAGTACCTGATCGGTAAGTTGGGTCTGGAAGAAGTGATGCGCCTGGTAAACGAAGAGTATAACGCTTTAAAGTCGCACTCATTCGAGATAGACAAAGCGGCTAACTTCGACCCGGCCATGCCTGAAGTAAAGGAAATTCCTGATTATGTAATCGAGGAAACAGATAAGTATGATACCTGGCTGAAGACGAATGTATTCCAGCAGAAGCAGGAAGGCTACTATGGGGTATACATCAAGGTATTGATCGGAGACATCAGCAGCGACACCGCCAGAGCGCTGGCGCCTTTAGTGCGGGAGTATGCTGCCGATGATATCAGAGTAACGCAGGGGCAAAACCTGTTGCTGAAGTATGTGAGCAAGGAGGCGCTGCCTTATTTCTTCTCCAGGTTGGATGAACTGGGGCTGGCAGAGCCGGGCTTTAACAGTGTGGCGGATATTACTACCTGCCCTGGTACTGATACCTGTAACCTTGGTATCTCCAACAGCATGACCACCGCCAAAGTGATGGAGAATGTAATCATCAACGAGTACCCCGAGCTGTTGTTCAACAGAGACATCAAAATTAAGATAAGCGGTTGCATGAACTCCTGCGGCCAGCACGGTATGGCGAACCTCGGTTTCCATGGCTCTTCCCTGAAAAGCGGAAAGAATGTTATACCAGCCCTACAGGTGCTATTGGGCGGTGGGACAGTGGTGAACGGAGAAGGCCGCATTGCGCAGAAAGTACTGAAAGTGCCGAGTAAGCGTGGTCTGGAAGTGGTGCGCTCTGTTATAAACGATTACCAGGCAAACAAACTGGAAAACGAGCGCTTTAACGAGTACTACGACAGAAACGGCAAAGACTATTTCTACCAGATGCTGAAGCCGCTTGCAGACCTGTCTACGCTAACGCCGGACGAGCATATTGACTGGGGACATCAGGAGCAGTTTGAGACCGCTATTGGTGTGGGAGAATGTGCCGGTGTCATGATTGACCTGGTGGCCACGCTGCTGTATGAGTCTGATGAGAAACTGGAGTGGGCTGCCGAAGCACTGGAAGATAAGCGCTTTGCCGATGCCATCTATTATGGCTATGCTTCGTTTGTGAGCACTGCCAAAGCGCTTCTTCTGGACAAGAATGTAAAGTGCAACACACAGGCAGGTATTATCCAGGATTTTGACACACACTTTGTAGCAGAAGGCATCTTCAACTTTGCCCCTGACTTTACAACCGAAGTGATGCAGATAAATAAGCACAAGCCGGGCGAAGCATTTGCAAAAGAGTACCTGAACAAAGCCCTGCTGTTTTTGCAGGAAGCTACCCGCTACCGCAAAGAACAGCGCGACTTAACTGCACCTGCCTCCATAAAGGACGAGGCGTAGGAAAGGAATTTTGAATAACTGAATTAAGAATAATTGAATAAGTACGGTTTGCGTTCAGCATTAAGCCAAGAGCTACCTATGCCAGGTAAACTTGCTCTTATACTTAAGGCCTATTCATAATTCAGTTATTCAATCATTCAAAATTGAATCATTGATGGCATCAAGAAATAAACAAACGAAGCAGGGAAACAGTTATGTGTTGGCGGATACGGCAACGCAAAAGCAGCCGAGGCTGACGCTGGTTGGCGCAGGGCCCGGCGACGTGGACCTGATTACGCTGAAGGCGATAAAGGCGCTGCAACAGGCCGACGTGGTGCTGTATGATGCCCTGGTAAATCCGGAGTTACTGCAGCATGCACCTGCCGATGCGCCTAAACTTTTTGTAGGCAAGCGTGCCGGAGCCCATAGCTTAAAGCAGGAGGAGATAAACGAATTGATAGTAGAGTCGGCCTTTGCTTACGGACACGTGGTACGCCTGAAAGGCGGCGACCCTTTTGTGTTTGGCCGTGGGTATGAAGAGCTGGCGCATGCTGATAAGTTTAATATTCCTACGCAGGTGGTGCCGGGTATTTCCAGTGCTATCGCAGTGCCTGAATTGCAGCAGATTCCGCTGACTATACGAGGCGTGAACGAAAGCTTCTGGGTGATAACAGGTACAACCAGATCAGGCGAAATTTCCGCAGACATTCATCTGGCGGCACAATCCAGTGCGAGTGTTATCATCTTAATGGGAATGGGTAAACTAGCGCAGATTGCAGAAATATTTAGCGCAGCCGGCAAGGCCGATACACCTGTGGCTATCATTCAAAACGGTTCGCTGCCCGACGAGAAGATAGTGTTCAGCAACGTGCACAACATCGTGGAGCGTGTGGAAGCAAAAGGCGTAAGTGCTCCAGCCATTATTATCATCGGTGAGGTGGTGGCTTATCACCCGTCGCTGCGCTACACCCTGGACCTGGAGAAGGTGCAGGAACTGGTGAAAGCGTAGTTACATAGTCCTGAAGTACAGAAAATAAATGAGTAGCTCCCCAAACACAACCTTCGTTCCTCCTGCTGCATCAGCTCCAACGGCTACTAATCCGCTGTTCCCGGTTTTTCTAAAGCTGGAGCAATTGCAGACATTGGTAGTAGGTGGAGGCAATGTTGGCCTTGAAAAGCTTTCTGCCGTCTTAGCCAACAGCCCGCAGGCGCAGGTGGTGTTGGTTGCCCCTGAAATACGTCCTGAAATAGAAGAACTGGCCACTAAACATCCCTTTGTAACCCTGGTGAAGCGGGAGTTCCGAGAAGAAGACCTGACAGGAAAAGACATTGTATTGGTAGCCACCAACGACAATGTGCTGAACATCACTATACGGGACCTGGCAAAGTCGCATAAAATACTCACCAATGTAGCCGATACGCCGCTGCAATGCGACTTTTACCTCGGATCCATCGTGCAGAAAGGCAGTCTGAAACTAGCCATCTCCACCAACGGCAAGTCGCCGACCATTGCAAAGCGCCTGAAGCAGGTGCTGAATGAGGGGTTGCCTGATGAGATGGAGCAGGTGCTGGACAAAATGACGCAGCTTCGGGCTACACTCAAGGGCGACTTTGCCTATAAAGTGAAGCGCCTGAACGAGGCAACAGAAGTACTTGTTGAGCCGCCTGTTACTCCTTCATTAGCTACTGTAAAAAAGAAAAAACAGTCGAAGTACAGCCTGAAGGTGGTGCTGATGCTCGTTTTCGCTGCGCTCTCCCTGATGGTAACCGGCCACTTGCTCTTCAGCTATATTCCGTTCAGCACCATTGGTGCTGTGGCAATGGATGTAGCCGCACAGGTGGATAGGGAAATTCTGATTTTTATACTGGCAGGCTTTGTTGCGCAGCTAATTGATGGCGCTTTGGGCATGGCTTACGGTGTGAGTGCTACTACGTTCCTGCTCAGCTTTGGCGTGTCGCCGGTGGCGGCGAGTGCGAGTGTGCATGCCTCTGAGATTTTCACCTCCGGCGTGTCCGGCTGGATGCACCTGAAGTTCGGTAACGTCAACAGCAAGCTGTTTAAGACGATTGTGTTTCCGGGTGTTTTAGGGGCTATAGCAGGCGCTTTCCTGCTTTACACACTGGAGGAATACCTTTACCTTGTTAAGCCCATTGTGGCCTGTTATACGCTGTTCCTGGGCATCCTGATTATCCGGAAAGTACTGAAGAAGCACGTTAAGAAAAGTCCTGTAAAGCGGCTGGGCATGCTGGGGGCTGTCGGCGGCTTTCTGGATGCCATTGGCGGTGGCGGCTGGGGACCTATCGTTTCTTCTACTCTCATTGCTAAGGGCAGGCACCCAATGTACACCGTAGGTTCGGTTAACTTAGCGGAATTCTTTGTGTCATTTGCCAGTTCTGCTGCTTTTATCTCCCTTATTGGTATTACGCACTGGCAGATTATTATTGGTTTGATATTAGGAGGCACGATTGCAGCACCTCTAGGGGCTATGCTGGCCAGGAGGCTTCCTGTTAAAACCATGATGATTATTGTCGGCATTGTGGTCATCATCGTCAGTCTCCGCCTTATTTTTATGGCCTTCTTTCTTTAATTCCGCTGTCTCAGGCATGTCATTTGAAGAATCGCTAACACCTTCTTACCTTTAAGTGTAGTAAACCAATTAAATTTTGAGAGATTGTTGCTTTAGCAAAACAGGCTATGAGTTTTAGCTGTTAGCAAAATAACAATCAACATTCCAGCAATAAACAATTAAGATGTCTGATATAGAAACAAAGGCTATTCGGTTGCAGGCCAAGCGCAGCCATAACCGGGAGCACTCGGTGCCGCTCTACCTTACTTCCAGTTTCACCTATGAAAGTGCCGAGCAAGCCCGTGCGGTATTTGCCGATGAAGAGCCCGGTAATATCTATTCCCGTTTCTCCAACCCGAACGTGGATGAGCTGGTGGAGAAAATGTGTTATCTGGAGAAAGCAGAAGACGGGTTTGCTTTCGCCACAGGCATGTCGGCGGTGTTCACCAGCATGGCTTCGTTGCTGAGTGCCGGAGACCATGTATTAGCCGGGCGCGCCGTGTTTGGTTCTACACACCAGTTGCTTACCAGCATCCTGCCGCGCTGGGGCATTACCCATTCCTATGCCGATGCCAACAAACCGGAGGATTGGGAGGCGCTTATCACACCGCAAACTAAAATGATTCTGGTAGAGACGCCTTCAAACCCAGGCCTGGAACTTATAGACCTGGAGTTTCTGGGAGAGCTGAAGCGAAAGCACAACCTGCTTTTAGTGGTTGATAATTGCTTTGCCACACCCATTCTGCAAACACCCATTGACTTTGGTGCGGACCTCGTGGTGCACTCTGCCACAAAATATATTGATGGCCAGGGCCGCGTGTTAGGTGGCATGGTGGTTGGCAAGGCAGAGCTGATAAAAGAAATCCGCTTCTTCTCACGTCACACGGGTCCGGCTTTGTCGCCGTTCAATGCCTGGGTACTCTCCAAGAGCCTGGAAACACTGTCGTTGCGCATAGACAAACACTGCGAAAATGCGCTGAAGCTGGCACAAACGCTGGAAGGCAACCCGGCACTGGAGGTGGTAAATTACCCTTTCCTGCCGTCTTATCCCCAGTATGAGCTGGCTAAAAAGCAGATGAAGCAGGGGGGAGGCATTGTGACCTTTGTGGTGAAAGGCGGTTATGAAGCGGCAACGCGCTTCATTGATAGCCTCAAGTTGGCCACCATCACCTCTAATTTAGGGGATACCCGCACTATTGTCACGCATCCTGCTTCCACCACACACTCAAAGCTCTCAGCCGAAGAAAAAGCTGCTACAGGTATATCAGAAGGTCTTATCCGGGTGTCTGTTGGTCTGGAAAGTTTGCAGGATATCATCGAAGATATAGAGCAGGCACTGGCGAAGGTGTAGTTGTCGTCCATAGCGTGAGCGTCTTCGCTCGTGCTGACTATCCTAAGACCTCTGGCCTGTGTTAGATTGAAAAATTTACCCCGGTTTAAAGAGGTTATGAGCTAAGGGAAGAAGCACCACAACTCAAATACATATGCCATTTAGGATGACAGAATAAACTAGCCGTTTTTTATCACTATACCTAACAGTTACAGTATCTCGTTTATAATAAGCTGTAGTAGAAAAAATAGAAACACATGGAAGTAAATTTAACACGCGTAGATCAGGATTTTCATTTTGCAGCGAAGGGTGCCTCCGGCGTGGAGGTGCATATGGATGGTTCTCCGGAAATTGGCGGCCACAATGCAGGCGCACGGCCTATGGAAATGCTGCTCATGGGTTTAGGCGGTTGTAGTGCCATCGACATTATCCAGATTCTGAAAAAGCAACGCCAGCAGATTGATACCTTTGATATAAAAGTAACCGCAGAACGAACGCCAGGGGAGGTGCCCTCTTTGTTTAAGCACATCAACGTGCACTTTGTGCTGGGTGGCCCATTAGATGAGGAGAAGGTTCAGAAAGCTATCAACCTCTCGATGGACAAGTACTGCTCTGTCGCAGCTATATTATTTAAGACTGCTACTATCAGCCATACCTTTGAGGTGACTGCCGGGAAACTGGGTATGCCAGGGGATCTGGTATAGGGTGTAATGCACGTGGGGTAGAAAATTCGCTATACTTTATATATATGCAGCCGTGTACAAGCGAGTCTGGAGACTCGCACCCACAACACGTCACGGGATAGATTCCCGCGCCAGGATAAACAATAAAGCGAAACAGCCGCTGCAGGTATACCCGCAGCGGCTGTTTCGCTTTATTCACTACAGTATCAGAAAGTCCTTTGTCTTTCGTCTTGCTACTTTTGTACTGTTAAATCATATAATTCAGCTCACTTTCATGCGTGATGCTTTCTACCATGCCAGCGCCAACCGTTGTGAAGGAGGTTTCATCAATTAAAATAAATCCACCGTTTGCGCGGTTGTTATCATACTTGTCCAGCAGGAGAGGGGTAGCCGTCTTGATCTGAACACGGCAGATATCGTTCAGCTGTACCTGGTCGGCATCCATGATGTTGTCAAGCGAGTTTACATCTACTTTGTACTGTATCTGTCTTACAACAGCACGTGTTTCAGTAGAGTTGTGGCGCAGCAATAACTTAGCACCAGCTTTAAGCGGCTTGTTGTTCATCCAGCAAACAAGTGCCTCGAACTCCTTCGATACATCCAGGTTTTCGTCCTGTTTCACAATAACGTCGCCACGGCTGATGTCCACATCGTCCTCTAGCTGCAGTACCACCGACATAGGAGCGAATGCTTCTTCCAGTTCCTTACCACCAAGTTCTACCGATTTGATAGTAGAAGTTTGGCCGGAAGGCAATACCGTAACTTTGTCGCCTTTGCTGTACACACCGCTGATTACCTTACCGGCATAGCCTCTGTAGTCGTGGTGCTCGTGGGTGTGGGGGCGGATAACGTACTGAACCGGGAAGCGGGCATCGTCTAAGTTGAAGTCATTCGATACCGGTACTTTCTCCAGGTGCTCCAGAAGGTTCGGGCCTTCGTACCAGGGCATTTGCTCAGAACGGTCTACCACGTTATCGCCTTTCAGGGCGCTAATCGGAATAAACGTAATGTCTTTTGCAGTCAGTTTGGAGGCCGCAAACTGCTTGTAATCTTCTACAATCTGGTTGTATACCTTTTCATCAAAACCAACTAAGTCCATTTTGTTGATACAGATAACGAGGTGCGGAATACCCAGCAGCGAAGAGATGATAGAGTGGCGGCGGGTTTGCTCCTGCACTCCGTTACGGGCATCTACCAGGATAATAGACAGGTTAGAATTGGAGGCACCCGTTACCATGTTGCGGGTATACTGGATATGACCAGGGGCATCGGCAATGATAAACTTGCGCTTTGGCGTGCTGAAGTACTTGTAGGCCACGTCAATCGTGATACCCTGCTCACGCTCCGCCTTCAGGCCGTCTGTCAGCAGCGACAGGTCCACTTGGCCGTCTTCGTTTACTCTTCCGGAGCTCTCAATTGCTTCCAGCTGGTCAATGTAAATCTGCTTCGTATCGAACAGCAGGCGGCCTATAAGGGTGCTTTTACCGTCGTCTACACTCCCTGCAGTTATAAATCTTAATATATCCATGTTAAAAGTATCCTCCTTTCTTGCGGTCTTCCATCGCTGTTTCCGATAATTTATCGTCGATGCGGGTAGCGCCGCGCTCACTTATTTTTGACTCTATAATCTCCGCAATTACAGTGTCTATGTCGTATGCCACCGATTCCACAGCAGCTGTACAGGTCATGTCGCCTACGGTACGGAAGCGTACTTTGCGGGTCACAACTTCATCTTCCGGGTCGCGGTAAATAAAGTCTGAAGTAGCCATCAGCTTTCCATCGCGGATGAGGCACTCGCGCTCGTGTGTAAAGTAGATGTTAGGAAGCGAAATTTCTTCGCGCTTGATGTAGTTCCACACATCCAACTCCGTCCAGTTGCTGATAGGGAAGGCACGTACGTTTTCGCCTAAAGAAATGCGGCCATTGTAGGTGTTCCAAAGCTCCGGACGCTGGCGTTTTGGGTCCCACTGTCCGAACTCATCTCTTACTGAAAAGATCCTTTCTTTAGCACGAGCTTTTTCCTCGTCGCGGCGGGCGCCACCGATGCAGCAGTCAAAGCCGAACTCTTCTATTGTCTCCAGTAAGGTATACGTTTGCAGGCCATTGCGGCTGGCATAGCGGCCGGTTGGCTCCGAAAGGTTTTGCTTTTTGATAGTATCTTCTACGTTACGCACAACCAGCTTCTCACCCAGTCGCTCGGCTAATTCGTCGCGGTACTGTATGGCTTCCGGAAAGTTATGGCCTGTGTCGATGTGCACCAGCGGGAACGGGAACTTACCCGGGCGGAAAGCCTTTTCCGCTAAGCGTACCAGGGTAATGGAATCTTTACCGCCCGAAAAAAGGAGGGCCGGCTTTTGGAACTGGCCCGCTACCTCGCGCATAATATGGATGGCTTCCGCCTCCAGTTGGTCGAGGTAATCAAGGTATCTTTTATTCATTTCTTGTATGTTTTTCGAAATCGTGTTTCAGCGAAACAAATTAATGTGGATGCAAAATTAATGGAACTTAAAACGGAAAGCATGATTTAAATCAATTCTTTGCTACTGAAGAACAAATTTAAATCATGCTTGAAGCGTTTATTACCTGGCGTGCAGCCCGCACTCTTTTTTAGAGTTGCTTTCCCACCACCAGCGGCCTGCCCTGAAGTCTTCGCCTTCGGCAATGGCGCGGGTACAAGGGGCGCAGCCAATGCTCACGAATCCTTTGTCGTGCAGCGGGTTGTAAGGGATGTTGAGCTGGCTAATGGCCTCACGCACCGCATCCAGCGACCAGTTCTTGAGCGGGTTGTACTTAATTACCTGGAAGGCAGGATCCCATTCAATTAGCTGTAAATTCTGACGCGCATCAGACTGCTCTGCCCGGATACCAGTAATCCAGAGTTGTACGCCCTGCAGTGCCCGCTTCAGGGGCTCTACCTTGCGTACAAAGCAGCACTGCTTGCGGTCTTCCACGGAGTTGTAGAAGCTTAAGGTGCCTTTTTCGGTTACCATTTGCTCCACAGCCTCATGCTTCGGGAAGAATACTTCTATCTTCTTGCCATAGTGCTGATTGGTTTTATGCAGCAGGTTGTAGGTTTCATTGAAAAGGCGGCCTGTGTCCAGCGAGAAAACACGAATAGGCAGGTTACTCTCAAATATATAGTGTGTAACAAGCTGATCTTCGATGCCAAGGCTGGTGGAAAAGGCAATTTGCCCCTCAAACTGCGCAGCCAGTAGCGCCAGACTTTCTTCAATGCCTTTACCCTCCAGCAGGGCAAGCAATGCCGGCACTTTGGTTTCTAAAGCAGATATATCGTTCATGTGTTGTAAATTAAAATCTTGGGAAGATGAAATTTGGTTGTTTGTCATTGCTCCCGGGTTACAACTATTCTGCTCCTGTTTTTGTGCCCTTTGCAGCAGATAAATTAACTGAAGCACGGGCACATGGTGCCTTAAAAAATGGAATGCAGAAGGAGGTAACGGGTGCGCCTGACACGGCGAAAGTGCTGAAGGTTATAAATCCAGGGTAACAGATTTACATGCTAGCACAGGGTACAGCAACAACAACAGCAACATACTGCAATGGGGTAAGCAGGAGCTGTGGCAGCTGAGTAGCTACCAGAAAAAGAGAGCGATGTGTTGTAAGCTGTTGTTTGCATTGCGTTTTAAATTTATATGTCCCGAACAATCGGGATAGGACTTGGCACCTTCCCAAAACGGGTGGTTGCCAGAGGGTCATGGAGCCTATTCTCTCGCCTCTTCTTTATAAATTTTTCTTTTGACGGTTAAGTCAATCTGTATTAAGTATACAAATTTACATCAAAAAATGTTTAACTGCCTACAATTTAATTTAAAATATATTTGCGGAGCAGCAAACATATAATGTCAGCTGCTCCTATATTTATAATATAAGTCCGTTTATGCTGCCAGATTCGTTACGAATTTAACTAATGAGCGCTTTGCAATAGGCAGCAGCGAGTGCTCCAGCGGCACCGGAATACGGGACACAACGGCAAAGGTAGCGGGATTCGGCAGATCATGCCGCTCCCGGAGGAGCTGCACCTTCAGGTGCTCATGCGTCAGGGCGAGTCCACGGCGCACGGTCTGCAGGTGCTTTGTGTTTATGCCCCTGTACTTTTCGTAGGTGTTTTCAAAAACTGTAATGCGGTATACATATACTTGTGTCTCCTTGCCGGGGAAAGCCTCCAGGAACAGGTAGCCTTCGTTGTGGTACATGGGTGTAATGCCGACGGGACTTATTTCCAGGTGGCGCTCCACAAAGTCGTAGAGCTCTTTGCCCTCGGCCAATGCTTCGTTGAAGAGGGGTGCGGCATACTGAATGATCTCCTCAATCTGCTGCATCGTTTCGTCGTCCTGCACGATTTTCTCATACACCAGTTCCAGCTTTTCGAAATCTGCGCGGCTGATGCGCTCCGGAAACGACTCGTATACCAATTGCTTGTGAGCCTTTACCTGCTGCAGGTTACGGTAATGCATGTTAAGGTCAGAGAAAACAGGATAGAGGCGCTGCTTCCCAAACTCGTTTTTGGCGGCTTGCAGGTAAGCCAGCAGCAGATACTTTTTATACTCAAAGTCCAGAAGCCCTGCGGTGAGCCAGTTTGTAGGTAGGGTGTTCATAAGCTTTTCGTTTTCAAAGTTAGCACAGTAATATAACGCTTTATCTCTTTCCCTGTTGATACCTGTGAGGGGAAAATACTGAATATTTCCAAGCTCCGGATGCAGGTCGAGGGGTTACGATGGCCACTCTCTGGGCAGCTTCGCTTTGTGTGCCTGTACAGGAGCCACCTTCTGGTGTAACTGCTGCAGGATGTAATTTACATCAGCCTCATACTCTACATACAAATCCTCGTGCAGCTTATTCAGCTTTTGCAGTACCACCTGCATCCGTTTTACCATGTACTCCTGCAAAGTATCGGCGCGGTAAAGGTAGGCTACTATAAAGTTGAGGTGCTCTTCGAGGTAGCGGCGAAGCAGGAGCAGGGTAAGCTGTATCTCGCCCTCTTTGTCTTTGGTATACTTTACATGGCGGGTGATGTCTCCACTCAGGGAGCGCATGTCCATCATCAGGTAGCCGGGGGAATAAGCCTCGTATTTCACCTGCCGCTCTATCTGTGCAGCTACGTCCTCCCGCCGTTCCCGCAAGGTTTCACCCTGCTCTACCAGCTCAAACTGCAGGCGCTGGCACAGGTCCGGGTCTTTTTTGAGCAGGCGGAACAGCAGTTTGTCTTTTTCCTTGTGGGGTAGTTGGGATATCGCTTCCTTAAATTCTGAAGTTAATTGCATGGTGCAAAAGGTTTTTATGCCTAAAACGTAAATTTCTCTCAAGGATTTTAAAAAGGTGAAGGAGAGCTCAAGCTATAGGAACTTCAGAATTCACCTCGTCCTCAAGACGTATAGGGTGCTCCATGATATACAAGTAAAAAACGCCAGATACCTGGAAATACTGCTCTTCCTGCTGAGGCCAGTTATGATAAATGAACTTTATAGCCATGGCGTATATTGATTCTCTGCCCTTGATGTTTTAAAATCAAAAGAATTTTGTGTAACAGTAGCGCGTGTATTTCCCGTTGTTACCCTATCTGCGGCAGGACCATTGTTGGCACTTCAAGAATATTTCCTTAAACTTATAGGCTGTTTCACATTGAACCAAGCTATGGTGATTTTTGGTTAAGGGAGTGATTACTCAGGCTTTATTTGTAAGTTACTGCTATCTAATATTTTAGATCTTTTGATATTTAATTGAAATAAGCTTTTAGCCCTGCCGTTCTATTTTTGGTTTAAAAGGTCATTGCGTCAAATCAACACAATTGTTTAAATTATAAACACCAACAAAAAAATAAATGATTAAAAAGGTCTCCCTCCATCAGGTCTTTTGCTTATTTGCAATAAGCATATTTGCCCTTTCTTCCTGCAGCGACAAACGCTCCGGGGATCCCAAAGTGCTCGTCTTTAGCAAGACCAGCGGCTTTCACCATTCCTCTATTGCAGCTGGAAACAATGCCCTCCTGCAATTAGGAGAGGAGAATGGCTTTGTGGTGGATACAACCACCAATGCAGCTGTTTTCAATGAAGATTCTTTGAAGCAGTATTCAGCCGTTGTGTTCCTGAACACCACCGGCGATGTGCTGAACAATTTCCAGGAAGCGGACTTTGAGCGCTACATACAGGCTGGAGGTGGCTTTGTGGGTATACACGCTGCTACAGACACTGAGTATGACTGGGGCTGGTACGGCAGGCTGGTAGGCGGTTATTTTAACGGACATCCGGAACCACAGAAGGCAGTGCTGCAGGTAGTGAATGCAGACCACGCTGCCACAGAGCACCTGCCTCAGCAATGGGAAAGATCAGATGAGTGGTATTCCTTTAAAAACCTGAATACAAATGCCAATGTACTGCTCACTATAGATGAAAAAAGCTATAAAGGTGGCACGAATGGTGAAAACCATCCTATGGCCTGGTTCCATGAATATGACGGCGGCCGCGCTTTTTATACCGGTTTAGGGCACACAGACGAATCTTTCAAAGACTCGCAATACCTGAAACACCTGGTAGGAGGCATACAGTATGCCATTGGCGAAAACCTGGAGCTGGATTATGAAAAAGCCACTTCGCAGCGTGTACCGGAAGATGACCGTTTTGTGAAGGTGCAGATGAGCCAGGGGCAATTCTATGAGCCTACAGAAATGGCCATTCTCCCGAACCTGGACATATTGGTGGCACAGCGCCGTGGCGAACTGATGCTGTACAACCAGGAATCCGGTGATGTAAAGCAGGTGGGCGCGCTGAATGTGTATCATAAAACAACGGTGCCTGATGTAAATGCAGAGGAAGGCCTGATGGGCCTGGCCGCTGACCCTAACTTCAGCAAGAACAACTACATTTACATGTTCTACAGCCCGACGGATACTTCTGTAAACCGTCTGTCACGGTTCGTATTCAAGAACGGCCAGCTGGACAATAATTCTGAAAAAGTGATGCTGGAGTTCTACTCCCAGCGCGATATCTGCTGCCATACCGGTGGCTCTATCGCCTTCGGTCCGGGTAATATCCTGTACTTATCTACAGGGGATAACTCCACGCCGTTCAACGAGAAGGGACAGCCTTATGTAAACCATGGCTTTGCACCTTTAGATGACCGCCCGGGGCATGAGCAGTATGATGCCCGCAGATCTTCTTCTAACTCAAACGACCTGAGAGGTAAAATTCTTCGCATCAAAATAAACGAAGACGGTACTTACACTATACCAGAGGGCAACCTGTTCCCGGGCAACACTCCCAAAACGCATCCTGAAATCTATACCATGGGCCACCGTAACCCGTACCGCATTTCAGTAGACCAGAAAAACAGCGCCCTTTACTGGGGCGAAGTGGGACCGGATGCCGGGGCAGACAGCCTGGAGGTGCGTGGCCCGAGAGGGTATGATGAGGTAAACCAGGCCCGCGAAGCCGGCAACTATGGCTGGCCTTTGTTTATAGGTGATAATTACGCTTACCACAGGTATGATTATGCCAAAGGTGAGACAGGACCTCAGTTTGACCCTCAGAAACCTGTGAACAACTCTCCTAATAACACAGGAGTACAGGAATTGCCTGCAGCACAGCCGGCTTTCATCTGGTATCCTTACGCCGAATCTCCGGACTTCCCGCAACTGGGTACCGGCGGGCGTAATGCCATGACAGGCCCTGTATACTATTCAGACATGTATCCTGAAGCTACCCGCTACTCATCCTATTATGACGGAAAGCTGTTTATTTATGACTGGATGCGTGGCTGGATAAAAGCCGTTACGATGGATGAGAATGGTAAATTCGAGAAGATGGAGCCGTTTATGTCCACCATAGACCTGAACGCTCCAATAGACATGGAAGTAGGTCCAGACGGTAAACTTTATATTCTGGAGTACGGCTCTGGCTGGTTTGCGAAAAACGAAGACTCTGGTTTGGCACGCATCGATTATTTAGCAGGTAACCGACCACCGAAAATAGCAGGTTTAACTGTAGATAAAATGAGCGGGAAAACACCGCTTACAGTTAATGCCCAGGTTGAAGCCACAGACCCTGAGAATGACAGATTAAGGTATATTTGGACAATAGGTGACAAAAAGCAGGAAACTGCGGAGCCGAAGCTCAACTATACATTTGCTGGCAAGGGAGACCACAACATCAGCGTAGAAGTGCTTGATCAGAATAACGCTTCCTCTAAGAGCAATGTAGTGTCGGTGTACGCCGGAAACGAGCAGCCTGAAGTAAACGTAGCCGTTCAGGGCAACCGCAGCTTCTACTTCGAAGGGCAGCCTGTAAACTACCAGGTGAAAGTAACTGACGAAGACGGCACAGTAGACGAGAGCAACCTGTTCGTTTCTGCGGATTATGTAGAAGGCACAGACATGGCGGGGGCCTCTATGGGCCACCAGGTGGTGTCGGCAGAGATGCTGGGTAAAAACCTAATGCTGAGTTCTGACTGTAAAGCGTGCCATGCGGTAAATGAGAAATCTATCGGGCCGACATACATGCAGGTAGCGCAGAAATACCAGAAAGACAGGGATGCCATGCAGCACCTGACAAATAAGATCATCAAAGGTGGAAGCGGTGTATGGGGCGAGGCAGCGATGCCGGCTCACCCGAACATGCCTTCATCAGATGCAAAACAGATTGTGCAGTGGATACTGTCGTTGGGTAACACCGCAAATGCACGTAAGTCGCTGCCGGCAAGCGGGCAGGTCGTGCCAAAGCTAGACCCGCAGCAGAAAGACAATACCGTGCTGAAACTTGTTGCTACTTACACCGACCAAGGTGGTACAGGCATTAAGCCATTGGCCGGTACTGACGCCGTCTACCTCAGAAACAATGCGATGGATGCGGCTGACTTCGCTTCTGTCAATGGGTTCAATAAGGTTGAATTCGAAGGCGCTACTTACCTGATTTTCCCGGGCACCACAGGCTGGGTGAAAGGAGAAAAGTTAGACCTGACAAATATCGGCAGCATCGAACTCACAGCCATCGGCAACGGCGAGGAAAGCCAATACACTGTGGAAGTGAGATTGGACAAGCCGGACGGTACTAAAATAGGAGAAGGACAAATCAGCCTGGCCGGTGAAAGACAGGTAACTCCTGCCACGATATCCTTACAAAATGTACCTGCTAACAAGCAGCAGGATGTGTACATTGTGGTGAAACATGCCGGTGGTGAAACAGGCCAGAATCATGTGTTGAAGACGGTAAAGTTTGTACCTAAGTCAGGTACAGAAACAGCCATGAGCAAAAGATAGGTTTCTTACGCTACCATTATTTAAAAGAGGCTCCCTTGGTAAGGGAGCCTCTTTTTTTTTGAAGAATCGGCCAGGCACAAAGGTGGTTCTGCACCTGATAGAGTAACAGGTAAGGTGCTTCTGCCCGTATTCATTAGAAACTTTATGATTATGAAAGATTATTATACCTCTAAAGTAGTGCTTATCACCGGCGGCGGGCAGGGCATCGGTCTTGGCATGGCGCAGGCTTTTGCTGAGGCAGGCGCAAAGGTTATTATAGCAGACGCAGATGCGGAAGCAGGGCAGGAGGCGCTGGCCCGGCTGAAGCAACAGGATTTGCAGGTAACGTTTATACCCTGCGATGTAGCCCTGGAAGAGCAGGTGCAGGACCTGATGAAGCAGGTAAGTAAGGAATATGGGGTGTTGGATGCCCTGACCAATAATGCAGGTATCGCCGATCCTTTTGTGAAGCCACTGCAGGAAATGCCAATAGATGTCTTTGACCGGGTGTTGGCCGTGAACCTGCGGGGGCCGCTATTATGTAGCAAGTATGCACTGCCCCTGCTGCAGAAAGCAGCACACCCTGCCATTCTGAATATTTCCAGTACCCGTGCCTTTATGTCAGAGCCCAACACCTTTCCATATTCCGCCTCTAAAGGTGGGTTAGAGGCACTCACACATTCCTTAGCTGTAAGCTTAACAGCGGAGCGCGTTCGGGTGAATGCCATTGCGCCTGGCTGGATTGAAGTAGGAGAGTGGGAAAAAGAAAGGCAGCGGTACACGCCGCAGCATAGCAAAGAAGACAAAGAGCAGCACCCGGTCGGTCGGGTGGGCATGCCCGAAGACATAGCAGAAGCCGCCCTGTTCCTTTGCTCCGACAAAGCGGGGTTTATTACTGGGCAAAGCCTCACGATTGATGGCGGCATGACCGTGAAGATGATCTATAAGTAATTTAAAACTCTTAGCTGGCCCCTGCGGTAAAAGAAGAGTCAGTAATAGAGTCAGTAATTATGCCTATGGTAAACGCTCCACATGCTCCTGTTTTATTATATGTAACCAACCCTATGTGCCCCTGGTGCTATGGATTTACACCGGTTGTGCGCCGCCTGCGGGCGCTCTGGCACGGCAGACTGAACGTAAAGGTTCTGCTGGGCGACATGTGGGCCCATACCACTGAACCCCTACAGCAGGAAGAGAAGAGTAAGCTTGCAGTAAGCTGGCACCAGATACAGGAACACACATTTCAGCCTTTCGATTATCGCTTCTTCAGGCAACGGGACTATGTATACAACACAGAGCCTGCCTGCCGCGCGCTGCTGTGCGTGCGTTTGTTGCGGCCCGCACTCCTGCTGGAGGTGCTACGGGCTTTTCACTCTGCCTTTTTCGTGGATGGCCAGGACCTGAAAGACACGGGAGTGTTAGTCCGTCTTGTTGGCCTGTTCGGGATCAGGGAAAACCTTTTTCTAGCCCTTTTTGAGTCGGAGGAAATTATGCAGCAGATGGAGGAGGAGTTCAGCTATGTAGATAGCATTGGGGCTACTACTTTCCCAAGCGCCCTGGTGCAGACAGGGCAGGGAATAGAGAAAATTGCGCATGGCTATATGGCCTTAGATCAGTTAGAGCAGCGCCTGTTGCAGGTGCTGGAGCAATCTTAAACGATTTTGCTGCCTTACCAGCCATAATATGCTGTTCTGCAGCCTAATGGGGAATTCTTAAAAGAAAGTATTATCTAAATATTCTAATAAAAAAATATACAAAACCTAAACTTTATAGGAGGTTATGGTGTATATATTAAAATATTAGTATATTTAAGATATTATCTCCTACAAGAGACATACACCTATATGAGAAGCAGAGCGACAACCAATCAAGTAGACGAGTACATCGAATCCCTGACACCTGAAAAACAGGAATTGGCAAAAGAAGTCCGGCGCATTATCACTTCATCTGTGGCCCACCTGGAGGAGGCTGTACGATGGGACTGTGCCTGCTATTTTTTCTATGGTCCAGTTTGTTACATTGCCTCCTCCCGCAGTGGTATCCATTTCGGCTTTTTCCGTGGTAAAGAGCTTTCTGATCCAAAACGCCGCCTTGTAAGCCGCAACGGCCAGCACCCACACGTAAAGGTGCGCTCTTTACAGGATATTGATAAGGCTTATTTTGGTGACCTTATCCGCGAGGCGGTACAACTAAACCAGAACTAATCCTTTTTACTAACTCTTCAGGCTACAAGCGTTTTTTCAGAATAGCAGTGCTGTCTTTCATGAGATAGTGCTGCTATTTTGTTTTATATAATTTGAATAAAACCTCATGCCACTCCTTTTTGCTCACAGAAGTTTCTTTGGAGTCTCTATCTGCTGCATTTTATGTCAGGTGCTTTACATTTACCTGATATGTCGTTCGGGCATAGGGCTTAAAGCCTTATAACTGCCCTCGTCTTCCTTCTCTACATCCATCAAAAAGTGAATGAATACGCAGTGTTATCTTGCTGCTGTTGTTTTGATGTTGTGTTGTACCTTTACGGATAACGTTAATGTCGTTTTACTTTCGTAACATAACACTCAGAACAAATTCCGGTTGACACCTGGCTATGAGAATACTGCTGATAGAAGATGAACCCAAAGTAGCCTCCTTCATAAAGAAAGGCCTCGAAGAGCAGACGTATGAGGTAGACCAGGCTTATGACGGTACTTTCGGGGTAAAGCTGGCACTGCAGAACGACTACGACCTGGTGATACTGGATGTTATCCTGCCTAATATGAACGGGCTTGACGTGTGCCGTGAGATTCGTAAACAGAATAGAAGCGTCTGCATTTTGATGCTGACAGCATTAGGAAGCACGGATGACAAAATTGATGGCCTGGATGCCGGTGCGGATGACTACCTGACCAAGCCCTTTGAATTTAAGGAGCTACTGGCCCGCATCAGGGCACTGTCCCGCCGTGGTACGGAAAGCTTGCCCGGTGAAAAACTGCGCATAGCTGATTTGGAAATGGATGTGGTGAAAAAGACAGTGCACCGGGCGGAAAGGCCTGTTAACCTCACGGCACGAGAATTTTCGCTGCTGTATTACCTGTTGCGAAACCAGGGCAGGGTGGTGTCGCGGGTAGATATAACAGAGCAGGTGTGGGAAACATCCTTCGACACAGGCAGCAATGTAATAGACGTGTATATTAACTTTCTGCGTAAGAAGATAGACAAAGGCCACCCCACCAAGCTAATCCATACCCTGGTAGGCATGGGGTATGTGCTGAAGGAATAGGAAGACCAAATGAAAATCAGAACCAAGCTTACGCTGCAGTTTGCCAGTATCTTAGCCCTGATACTTCTCCTGTTCTCGCTGGTCGTCTATTATTTTACCTCGCTGTACCGGCAAGACGATTTTTACAACCGCATCGACCGCAGGGCCTCTATTGTGGCCAGCCACCTTCTGAAGGCAGATGAAGCAGACCCCAGGCAACGCCGCAGCAATGAAATTAACTACTACCAGGAACTTCCTTACGAGGCTATCCGGATTTTCAGGGCTAACGGCGACCCGGTTTTTGCCAAGGGAGACGGCTTCCTTGGGGTAACTCCGAAGCGGCTGGAAAAAATAAAACAGCAGAAGAGGGTACAGTATGAGCAGGGGGTGCGACAGGTGGTAGGTGTTTATTACCCCGACAATCAGGGCGAGTTTATAGTGTTAGCCTCTTCTGTGGATGCGTACAGCCTGCGCATGCTCGAACACCTGGAGGTAATCCTGATTGTGGGCTTTTTGGGTTCGATGGTGCTGGTGCTGGTGGCTGGCTGGGTCTTCTCGAAACAGGCCATGCAACCGATTACAGAAATAGTACGGGAGGTAGAGCGTGTGAGCGTAAAGGACCTGCACCTGCGTCTGAGCAAGGCAGACGGCAAAGATGAGGTATCGGAACTGGCACAGACATTCAATAAGATGCTGGACCGCCTGGAACTCGCTTTTGAGATGCAGCGCACCTTTGTGTCCAACGCCTCCCATGAACTACGCACTCCCCTTACCGTGATGATGGGGGAGCTGGAGGTAGCCCTGATGAAGCCCCGGGAGCAGGAGGAGTACCAGCGCGTGCTACAGTCTGCCCTGGAAGATGCACGCCTGCTGGCCGAACTCCTGAACGGGCTGCTGCACATCGCACAGGCGAGTGTAGATCCCTCTAAGATAGAGAAAACCTACCTTCGCTTTGACGAATTGGTTTGGATGGCCCGGGACCAGGCCCTGAAGCGGCAGCCTGATGCCCGCATCAACATTGATTTTGCTAACTTCCCTGATGATGAGGACCGTCTTCTGGTAAAAGGAAACGAAGCACTACTGCTCATCGCTGTACTGAACGTGCTGGAAAACGCCATTAAGTTTAGTCCATCGGGTAAAGTGGCGACAGGTCGTATTGTAGTGCAGAAGCAGGAAGTTTGGCTGGAGGTAACGGACCGCGGTATTGGTATTTCTGAAGAAGACTTGAAACATGTTTTCGTTCCCTTCTTCCGGGCTGAGAATGTACGCAGTATCACAGGGCACGGTATCGGGCTGCCATTGGCAGAGCGGATTTTAAAGCTGCACCACGGTACCATCATCGTAAATTCAAAAGTGCACGAGGGCACCGAGGTAATCATAAAGCTCCCGCAGGCATACCTGTTTATTCCCTAGCACTTCGTTTTAATCTCGTTTTAATCTGATTTTAATTTCAGCTTAATGTTGAAATTGTAAGTTTATAAATTCATCAGGTGAAGTGTGAGCAATGCGCCCGCCCCTGATGTGGAATGGACCTAAAATCAGAATTTTCCGAGCTTACAATGAAAAGAGACCCTAATGATTTAACAGCCAACTTAAGCAAGGATATACCCGCTGGTTTAGTTGTGTTTCTTGTTGCACTCCCGCTTTGTTTAGGTATAGCCCTGGCGTCGGGTGCGCCGCTTTTCTCCGGCCTTATTACCGGTATTGTGGGTGGCGTTGTGGTAGCCTGGCTGAGTGGGTCTAACCTGGCTGTGAGCGGACCTGCTGCAGGTCTGACAGTTATCGTACTGAATGGACTTGAAACACTGGGTACGTTTGAGGCCTTCCTGCTGGCAGTGGTTATTTCCGGTATTCTACAGTTGGTATTAGGATTTGTGAAAGCCGGGGTAATTGGTCTTTATTTTCCTTCTTCTGTTATCAAGGGGATGCTTGCCGCTATCGGTCTTATTCTTATTCTGAAGCAGATTCCGCATTTTATGGGTGCTGACGAAGACTTTTTCGGTGAAATGAATTTCTTTCAACCGGATGGCCGCAACACCTTCTCTGAAATTGGTTATGCTTTCTCCTCCATACAAACAGGAGCTTTAATTGTGGGCATCATCTCTCTGGCTATATTGATTGGTTGGGATAACGAAAAGCTAAAACGCTTTAAGTTCTTTAAATTTGTGCCTGGAGCCTTGGTTGTGGTATTGCTTTCTATATTGATAAATGCCATATTCATCAATTACTTTCCAGAACTGGCTATTGCAGATTCGCACCTCGTGAGCATTCCAATCATGGAAAGCACTCAGGAGTTACAAAACGAGCTAAGTATGCCTGATTTCGGAGCTTTCGCTAATCTTGATGTATATGTTGTTGCTTTCACATTAGCCATTGTAGCCAGCCTCGAAACGCTGTTGAGTATAGAGGCGATAGATAAACTGGACCCGCATAAGCGCCGAAGCGATCTAAACCGCGAGTTAAAAGCGCAGGGTGTGGGTAACATAGTGGCTGGTATGATTGGTGGCTTACCAATGACTGCTGTAATTGTGCGCGGTACTGCAAACGTGTCCTCAGGTGCTCAGACAAGGGTTTCATCTTTTGTGCATGGCGTGTTCCTTGTACTGGCGGTATTTTTCTTAGCAGGCTTCCTGAACCAGGTGCCACTTTCTGCCCTGGCTGCGGTGCTGTTGGTAGTGGGGTATAAACTTACCAAGCCTGTGCTTTATAAGAACCAGATTAAACTGGGCCACGAGCAGTTTGTACCTTTCATTGTTACAATTCTTGCCATACTCTTCACTGACTTGCTGATTGGCATCTGTATAGGTCTGGCAGTGGGTATATTCTACATTCTGAAAGCAAATTACAATTCTCCATACTTCTTCCAGAAGGAGGAGTCTGCAAACCGTGATATCATCCGCATAAAATTGAGCGAGCACGTGTCATTTTTGAATAAAGCAAGCATTATCATGACGCTGGATCAATTGCCTCACAACTGTCACGTTATCATCGATGGTGAGAAAACAGAGTATATTGATTATGATGTGCTGGAGGCAATTCAGGAGTTCAAAAAGACAGCGCATGAGCGCGACATCGTTGTTGAGGTATTTAATGTCAAAGAGGTGAGTGTGATGGAGATGCACTAAACCCAATGCTGGTTGAACTTCTTTTTTTGCAGCCAATGTATGAAGGTCAGGCAGCTTTGCAAATGAGATTATGATTTGTACTGCATAATGTGCTGAATTAAATCGTTGACAGATTAACTATAAAACAAGAGGCCCCTGCCAAAAGCAGGGGCCTCTTGTTTTATAGTATTTTTTGAAAGTTTAGCGGCCTACAAAGTAGCTCAACATCAGGCCGAAGCCAGCGTTACGGCGCTCTCTGCCAGCAAACGGACCTTCATCATCAACTTTCTTAAGCCCTCCGTTATATCTTAGCTCCAGGCCAAGCCCATTGTCTGCACGGTAACCGATACCTGCTGCATAGCCAAAGTCTATTGTATAAGGATGGTCTGTGATGTCTGTTTTAGAGGAAGTGGTGGTGCTTCCGGAGGTAACTTCACGCACCTGGCTAGCTTTAGCGATGAAGGATGCCTGTGGGCCTAAATCAAAAAACAGACCACCGGCAGAAACGTGAAACAAAACAGGCACGTCAACATAATTCAGCCGGAAAGACTCTTCTACTTCGTTGCTGCCGGATTTGGAAGCCGTTTTTGCACCCTTCGCTGTATACAGGGCCTCTAACTGGACGCCTATCAGATCGGTGATATGCCGCTGAAGCACCAGACCTGCCGTATATCCTACACGATACTCATAATCCCGGGTATCGTTGCCTGTAAATGTTGTGTAGGTTGCGCCCGCTTTTACGCCAAGGCTTTGCGTGTATCCTGTGGTTGCCGCCAGCGCCAGCACGAAAAGCAGCGTTATCTTTTTCATCATCTTTAAATTCTAGTTTTTTAATAAGGTTGATTTAGTTTCTACCCGGAAAAAGGTAAAATTTCTATATATGGCTGCTAATATAGAAAACATAGCTTAAGTTTCAGCACAAATAAAAACCCCGCTGCAAATAACAGCGGGGTTTCTTGTGGAGTTACATCCACTATCCTCAGGTAGTACTATCCTTGGAAGCCGTAAGAATGCGGCCGCCTATAGGAGTCTCTACCATTCATAGTCTCTGCGAGAAGATGATCCGTAAGAGTAGGGAGGTCCGTTATAGGTGTTTCCTGTTGCAGTGCTCCCATAATTGTCGCTGCCGTAATCGCGGCTGCGGTCACGGGCTTCATCCCTTCTTCTTCTGCGTTCGGCTTCATCATCGCCAAACCATGACTTCACCTCGTCACCGGCTTTGTTAAAGAAACCACGGTCATCGTCTCTATTTCTGCCGTAGTCGTTTCTGTTGTTGTTAGATGAATAACGGTTTCTGTCATTGTCTGATGAATAGCGGTCTCTGTCAGAAGATCCGTAGGATGAGCCATAGTTTGATGTGGTATAGCCTGTGCCATAACCAGCATTATTACCCATAGAAGAGCCAGAACCATATCCTGTGGCACCTGATGATCCGGAACGGTAACTATTGGAAGACCCATAGTCATTATCAGAACCATAACGTCCTGAGTAACTTGAACCTGAGTCATATCCTCTTCCGGAAGAGCCATAGTTTCGGTTTCTGTAGTTATCGTTATCGTCGTCGCCTGTTACTCTGTCCCAGGCATTCGATACTTTATTTTTAGTGTTGTCCCAGAAGTTGTCATTATCCTGGCGGTTTCTGTCATTACCATAGCGGTTACTGGAGCCATAATTAGATGAACCCCAATCAGAACCGGAACGGCCTCTGTCACTACCATAGCGGTTGCCCATTGAACCGGAGCCATAATTATAATTATCGTCAGAATTACGGAATTCTCCTGAGCGGCCGAAGTTGGAATTGGAAGTAGAACCTCCAAAGCCAGAGTTAGAAAAAGTATCCCGGCCTGAGCCTAATCCGCTGTTGTCGCGGCTGGTATTTATGCGCGAGCTACCGCGGTCCTGGTTTGTTATATCATAGTCATTAGAGTAATAGTTCCTTGCGGATCCCCTTGTTTGAGACCTGTCGTTACTGTTGTACGGGTTATAGCCCGAGTTTTCATAGCTTCTCATGGTTTATAGGTTTTAAGTTAAAAAAAATTAAATATCGGATGCCGCAAAATGCAACATTCGACATGTTTTTTTACGGCTATAAACGCTATAAGTTATCAACTGCGCACCTGCCTGGAGGCAAGACTGCATCACATTTCCCATATAAGAGCGCTGTTTATACGGCGTTTTTTCAGTACAATCAGTGCCCCCTTTTATGCCTGCTTGAATGGGTTTGATAAAAATTATATAATTGCATTTTAATTTATAATTTTTATTGCAGTTTTATCGTTGTATCAGGCATGTAGCCGTGTATGTGTTTGATGTGCAATGTTGTAAGCCAGTTTTTAATAATTATGTTCGGCTATATAATATATTAAGAATTGTAAATTTTTATGAAGGAACTCTTTGACTTTCAAACAATGTTTTTAAACTTGCATCATGCTTCCGGTGAGGGTCCCGCCGGAGGTTAGAGTCAAAGGAGTACAAATTTTTGCTACCGCCAAAGGTAGTTTTACAACTTTTAGCCAATATTATGAAATTTAAAACAATGCTAGCCTCTATGGCAGCCGTTTGTATGCTAACGGCGTGTGAGGATTTGTTCGAGGACGGAAGCTTGCAGCCAGATGGATCTGTTCCAAGCTTAAAGGTCAACAGTCCCACTAAAAACCCTACTGTTACAGCTGCACAAGGTCTGCAGGTTTATGTAACTGTAGTAGACAAGGATAAAGTAAATAATATCGACTTTGCAGTGCTCGGTGCTGGTGGTGAAAAGCCACTGATTGACTTCAGCAAAAAACCTAACAAATCTGTTGTAGAGTTTGATACACTGGTATCATTAAAAGGCATAGTGCCTGGTGATTATACCCTGAAGATAAGTGCCAAAGACATGCGCACGAACTTAACAGAACAAGAGGTTAAGTTTACTGTTGAGTAAACAGGAATCTGTTTATGAGGAGCGGCAACTGTAGCATTACAGTTGCCGCTTTTTTATGATTGTAGATACCCTGTAAGGGAATTAGAAAAGTGCCAGTAGAGAAGCGTCAGTTAATGTCAAAACTGGTAAACCACCTGCCATTGCTCATTCAGTTTTAAGGCGGCATCAAAAGGCTCCCCGGTTTTCTCAGAGGTGAAGCCTTTTATCTTTGGTGTTTTACCTTTTAGAAGGAGAGCAGCTATTTGCTTGTCTGTTAATTGCCTGCCGCCCATTTCGAACGGTACCAGGAAACGGCATCCTTCCCGGAAGCGGCTGCAACCATAGGCTGTGTTGCCTTTTAGTAATTTGCCTTGTTTGCAGCGCGGGCACTGTTCGAACGGATCTGCTGCAGGTGTCTTCTCTACTTTTTCCAGCACCAGTTGCATTGCTTTGTCTAATTTCAAAACCGCATCAAAGCTCTCGCCCTGTTCATCTTTGAAGCCTTTTATAGCAGGCGTTTTGCCTTTGCTGAGTAAAGCCTGCACCTGCTTCTCCGTTAGTTCCTTGCCTTGCTGCTCAATCGGGATGAGAAAACGGCAACCCTCCTTATAACGGATGCAGCCGTACGCTTTGGAGCCCTTGAGAATATGACCTTCTTTGCAGGCGGGGCAGGAGCCAAGACCGGCCGCTGCCGGAGCAGTTTCTTTCACTGTCTTTGAAGCCGCCGCCGCTTTCTTCTGGGGCTTCACCTGTTTCGTATCCTCCTGCTGTGGCTCCAGGGTAACGGTGGCGGCATGGTCGTACTTTACCTCCTGCACCAGGCTGATAACGAACTCCTGCAGTTCCTGCAGAAAGGCTTCTGCCTTAAATTCGCCGCCTTCTATCTGGCGCAGCTTGCGCTCCCATTGGCCCGTCATCTCCGCCGATTTCAGCGTCTGGTTTCGGATTACGCCAATCAGGTCGATACCCATTTGCGTGGGTACAATCTTCTTTTTCTCCTTGCGGATATACTGGCGCTTGTAAAGGGTTTCAATAATGGCGGCCCGGGTAGAGGGGCGGCCGATGCCGTTTTCCTTCAGCGCCTCTTTCAGCTCATCGTCTTCCACCTGACGGCCGGCTGTTTCCATGGCCCGTAGCAGTGTCGCCTCTGTGTACTCCTTCGGCGGGTTTGTCATCTTCTTTTCCAGCAACGGCTCGTGCGGACCGTGTTCCCCTTTTTCGAAATTGGGCAGCACTCCGGCAGCTTCCTCTTCTTCTTTGCTCTCACCTTCTTTGCCTGCAGGTGCATCCGAAGACTTTACATCATCGGCTCCGTACAGCACACGCCAGCCTGGCTCCAGAATCTGCTTGCCCCGCACCCGGAAGGTGTAGCCTGCTGATTCGGCCATCACGGTGGTGTTGCTCACGATACAATCCGGGTAAAAAGCGGCGATGAATCGGCGCGTGATGATATCGTACACATCCGCCTCCCGGCCATACAGGCTTCCAGCCGATGCGCCGGTAGGGATAATGGCGTGGTGGTCGGTTACTTTATTGTTGTTGAAAACTTTTTTCGTTTTCCGGATTTTGCTTTGCAGCAGCGGTGCCACCTCCTGGCTGTAGTTGCTCAGGCCCTGCAGGATGCCCGGAATCTTGGGGTAAATGTCATCCGGCAGGAAAGTAGTATCCACGCGGGGATAGGAGACCACCTTTTTCTCATACAGGCTCTGTACCGTCTTCAGCGTCTCATCCGCGGACAGGCTTAGCTTGTTGTTGCACTCAATCTGCAGCGAGGTCAGGTCAAACAGTTTGGGTGGGGACTCGGTACCTTTCTTTATCTCTACATCCGTTATGGTCAGTTCTGCCTGCCGTATGGCATCCAGTATCTTCTGCGCCTCTTCCTCTTTCTGAAAGCGGCCGTTGGTGCTGGAGAAAGTCGTGTCGCGGTAAACCGTCTTGAGTTCCCAGAAAGGCTGCGGCACAAAGTTGGCAATTTCGTGGTGGCGGTTTACCAGCATGGCCAGCGTAGGCGTCTGCACTCTGCCTATCGACAGCATCTGTTTGCCGTTTGCGTACTTCAAGGTAAAGAGGCGGGTGGCGTTCAGGCCCAGCAGCCAATCGCCGATGGCGCGGCTCTTGCCGGCCTGGTACAGCGAGTCAAACTCAGAACCGTCGCGCAGCCCTGCAAAGCCCTGCCGGATGGCATCTTCGGTGAGTGAGGAGATCCAGAGGCGCTTGAACGGTTTGCGGTAGTTTGCCTCCGTAAGTACCCAGCGCTGAATAACTTCACCCTCCTGGCCGGCATCCCCGCAGTTAATAACCTCCTCCGCTTTTTCCAGGAGTCTCTTGATGATATTGAACTGCTGCTCTACGCCTTTGTTTTTGATGAGCTTGATGCCGTAGCGTTCAGGCAGCATCGGCAGGTCATACATGCTCCAGCGCTTCCACTCGGGGCGGTAGTCGTCTGGCTCACGCAGGGTGCAGAAGTGGCCGAAGGTCCAGGTTACCTGATAGCCGTTGCCTTCATAATAGCCGTCCTTTTTCGATTTTGCGCCTAGTACCATGGCTATCTCACGGGCTACACTCGGTTTCTCAGCAATGCAAACTTTCAAGTAAATCAGAATTTAGTGGTTCCTACAGAAGTCAAATTTAACGCTTTTGGCGCTTAAATCCGAGTGGAAGGAGACGCCTCTGTTTTAAACAAAAAGGTAAGACGGAGGTTGGCGCAGAAAGAAAACGCATAGAAGGTATCGCTGTTATTACGTATGCAGGTATAATGATATGCAGATGTCAATAAATAATTGTTAAAACTTTATCTTTACTTTAAAGTATAGTGCCGGGTAGCAAACCATGTCAATTAACAAAACAAACTTATCTGCCAGGGTAGCCCTTGCTGCAGTCTTTTTACTAGTGCTTGCGCTTGTCTTGCAGTCTTGCAGCAAGTTTGAATACAGCCCTTATGAGGTGCGGCTGAAGGAGGATGAAAAGCATATCAACCAACGGAATGTAGCGCGCATAGAGGCGCTTGACATAGGCTCAGCCGATACGCTGCGGTTTATCCTGACGTCCGATACGCAGGGTTTCTATCAGTCCAACGAGGACATCGTGCACCACATCAATGGCCGCCGTGATGTGGATTTTGTGCTGATAAGCGGTGACCTGACAGATTTCGGATTACAGAAGGAGTTTGTGCTGGTGCATGATAGCTTCAAGAAACTGAAGGTGCCGTACATTGCTGTAATTGGAAACCATGATGCCATTGATAACGGCAAGCAGGTGTATAGGGCCATGTATGGTGATTTTGACTTTAGCTTTGCGGTTGGAGGAAGAAAATTCATTCTGCTGAACACGAATAACCTCGAATTTAAAAAACAGGCGCCTGACCTGGAGTGGCTGCAAAAGGAGCTTGCTCAAAGCACAGGCTATGACCACACGTTTGTTGTGTCGCATATATCGCCTACCAGCTTTGGTTTTGGTAAGGAAAAGGCGCAGCGTTATGGGGATCTGTTAAGCCAGCACAAGGTAAGCTATTCCCTTCACGGCCACGACCATAACTTCAAGCATTACTTTCCTTTTGATGAAAGTGTCCCTTACCTGCATACCGGCACCACAGATCAGCGGGAGTACATAGTATTCACAGTGGTAGCCGATACAGTTACCTTTGAGCGTGTTAAATTCTAGCGTCCTCCTATGAAAACAAAACTACTGCTATGGGTGCTGTTCATGCTGCTGTTTGCACTTCCATTTCATTCTAAAAGTCAGGGAACTGATAGCCTTGCCCCTAAGAGATGGTACCAGCCTGATGGGGTGGTGCTGCAGTATGCAGGCAATATGGGGTTCTTATCTTTTGGGCCCAGTTACAGTTTAGCTAAAAATAAGTTAAACGTAGAACTGCTATATGGTTTTGTGCCTAAACATGACGCGGAGGAGGTTCTACATCTGCTGACCCTGAAAGGTGTGTACCTGCCAATCAAAGAAGTAAAGTTAAACAAAGACTATACCCTTACACCCCTGCGTGTCGGCTTAGGGGCCAGCTATTATTTTAATGATCAGTTCCCGCTTACCTGGAAAGATGGAATACCTGCAGGCTATTACTGGTGGTCGAGTGGTGTGCGTGTGCTGGGCTTTGCCGGGGCAGGCATCAACCGCAACTTCGGCAATGACAAAACAATAAAAAGGTTAAGCCTGTACAGCGAGATCGGTACCTACGATCTCATCTTAACCTCCTGGGTAAAAGACGAGCGCCTGACATTATGGGAGATTGCAAACCTGTCGTTAGGTGCTCGGGTAAAGTTTTAAGTGCCAAAGGAGAGAAGGTTACAACAGGAGGGGAAGTAGCGTTTTTCAGGGTTCAATGCGTGTACAGCATCCGAAAAAAAACTTAACATTAAAGAGCAACAGACCATGCAGCCAATCGGGAAAACTATTGTCATTATAGGTGTGCTAGTGGTTGTGGTAGGGCTGGTTATATGGCTGGCTGGCGATAAGTTCAGCTGGTTTGGCCACCTGCCCGGCGACATACGCGTAGAGAAGAAAAATATGCGCTTCTACGCCCCTATCACTAGTATGATTCTGCTCAGCATCCTGCTTTCGCTCCTGATGTGGTTGTTCCGGAAATTCTTTTAGCCGCGTGCTTTTTATGCTTAGGCCATAATGCCTAAATTGCCTTCGCCAAAGGAGTTCCTATTCTGATGAAATTAAGCTGCACAAAGATGTAATTGCCATCCTGACGATGGGGCTTTTTTTCTTATTGCTTTGGCTTTTCTCTTAAACGCAGGGCAATGTTTTTCATCCTTTCCAAGACACTACACTTCTTTCTGATGCCCTTTATCTGGGTACTCGTCCTTTTACTGCTGGCGGTGTTCCTGAAATCTTTTAGGTGGAGACGCATCAGTCTGCTGGCAGCAGTGGGAATACTCCTTGTCTTCTCTAATCCTTTTCTGGCGAATGAAGCCTGGCGGGCATGGGAGGTAAAGGCCACTCCGGTAAGTGAACTGGAGCATTATGACCTAGCCGTTATCCTGACCGGCGTAACAGCTTACAGAGAGGATATTCCGGACAGAATTCATACGCATAAAGGAGCTGACAGATTCCTGCACCCCTTGCAGCTCTATCGTATGGGTAAGGTGGATGCGTTTCTGATTACGGGCGGTAGCGGGCGCGTATTGGCGGGGGCTGTGCCAGAAGCAGAGCAGGTGGAGAAAGTGCTGCTGATGGCTGGTGTGCCAGAGGAGGATATCAGGACAGAAGGTAACAGCCGCAACACCCGTGAGAACGCTGCGAATACAGCCGCGCTTGTCGCGCAAAACCCGGAATGGCAAAATCTGCTGCTGGTGACCTCTGCCTTCCATATGCGCAGGTCGGCGGGCTGCTTTGATAAAGCAGGTGTCAATACCACTTCCTTCAGCACTGACTTTTATGCTTCTGAGCGGCGCTTTACACCAGACGAAACCATTATCCCGAGCATCCACGCCTTCAGCAACTGGCACCTGCTCATACATGAAATGACAGGCTTTGTAGTCTATAAAATTTTGGGCTATTGCTAAGGTGATTTTATACCTATAAGCGTATTGGTTTTAATGTATTTAGGAGAACTCTGTTCCAGCTTTCGCGAATATTGCAACTAAATGTACTGTAGCAGGTAAAAGAAGATATATAGTAGCCACTGTTGTTGAGTACACCCTCCGATACCGCCATCCTTCTGTTTGCACATGCAGCGGAGCATGAAGTGAAATCTAAAACTTTTTCTTCGTGGCACAGCGTGCATGTAAACCAAAAAATTGCGAAAGTCCTGCTAAAGCACACGCTCAGGACAATCAAAAAGTCTGGTATACCGTGCCTTACTGTCTACACAGAGCAGCAGAAGGGGAGGACTTTTGGCGAACGTTTAGCCAATGCTTTCCAGGATGCCTTTCAGGCGGGGTATCAGCGGGTGATATGCGTGGGAAGTGATTGCCCTACCCTGTCTCCGGCCGACCTTCAACAGGCAAAAGCTGCCTTACAAGGGCATCGTATGGTGGTAGGCCCCGCCTCCGACGGAGGAGCCTATCTTATCGGGCTGCACATCGATAACTTTAATCCTGAGGCCTTTGCAATGCTTAACTGGCAAACGGAGCAGGTCATGCAGGAACTGTCTATATACGTTTTCCGGCAGGAGGCTCGCCTGGATGCTTTTGAGCTGTTGCAGGAGAAAGCAGATATTGACACGAAGGAAGACCTGAGTCTTATCCTGCAACAGCTGCCAGTTCTGAACAGGCTTAAAAGGCAGATACTTTTCATATTAACAAAAAAAGCAGCAAAAGAGCATGTGCTCCGGGGTTTACTTCAGCATCGTTTAGGTAAGCACCTCCATAACCTGCTGTTGCGGGCACCTCCATTCCAACCGCTATAACACGCACTGTTTTTCTGAACAATGCAGCACCTGACAGGTTGCTGCTGTAGGCGCTTTTGCACTTGCAGCCAAGGTTGTAAGAGGCAAAGCGTATTCATTTTACCTCATCAGCTAATAATAATATAAATGGCAGGAGCAATCTTTTTGCTACTGACCTGCTACTATGTTTTCTAAATTATATAAAATAACATATCATGGATAAGACTTACTACAACCCGGCTGATCTATCGAAGTTTGGCAATATTTCAGAATTGCAGCCGGAAATGGGGCGCAAGTTCTTCGACTACTATGGCGAGGTGTTTAAAGAAGGTGCTCTGACGGAACGTGAGAAGGCGCTGATTGCCCTTGCTGTGTCGCATGCGGTGCAGTGCCCTTATTGCATCGACGCCTACAGCACCGATTGCCTGGAGAAAGGAGCCGATGAAAACCAGATGATGGAGGCCGTGCATGTGGCGGCAGCCATAAAGGGCGGTGCGGCCCTGGTGCACGGGGTGCAGATGATGAACAAGATTAAAGAGCTCTCGATGTAGCCTATGGGATCTACCGTAAAATCACTCAAAGGGCGGCAGCATGAGCTGTCTGATTCTTTATTTCAACTGAATGTGCTGCAGGCGCCAACACAGCACGGGGAGCAGTTTCCTGCTTTTGCCAGGCGCCTGCAGGAGCACGACCTTTACCCGCTGAAGCCCACAGGTACTACCATCCTGCAGGTGAACATGGGCAAAATGTGTAACCAGACCTGCAAGCACTGCCATGTAGATGCCGGCCCGGACCGCAAAGAAATCATGACGCGGGAAACTATGCAACTATGCCTGGATGCGCTGCAGCAGTCACCTGGCATAACCACTGTGGACCTGACAGGCGGTGCCCCGGAGATGAACCCGGACTTCCGCTGGTTTGTGGAGGAACTATTCAAACTGGGGCGGCAGGTGATGGTGCGCTGTAACCTCACCATTATACTGGCCAATAAAAAGTATCACGACCTGCCGGAGTTCTTTAAAAAGCATGGGGTGCATGTGGTGTCCTCATTGCCTTACTTTCAGGCTTCGCGCACGGATGCCCAACGAGGCGATGGCGTGTTCGAGAAGTCCATCAAGGCACTGCAGATGCTCAACGGGGTCGGGTATGGGCAGGAGGGCAGTGACCTGCTCCTGGACCTGGTGTATAATCCATCCGGGGCTTTCCTGCCGAGTGCGCAGGCATCGCTGGAGGCGGAGTTTAAGCGTAGGCTGCGCAGCGGCTACAGCATCGAGTTCCACAACCTGTTCTGTATTACTAACCTGCCGGTGAGCCGCTTCCTTGATTACCTGGTGCAGAGCGGCAACTACGACAGCTACATGGAGAAACTGGTGAACGCGTTCAACCCAGTGGCGGCAGCGGGTGTGATGTGCCGCAATACCATCTCTGTTGGCTGGGACGGCTACCTCTACGACTGTGACTTCAACCAGATGCTGGAGCTGAAGGTGGAGCAGGGTTCTCCCCAGCACATCCGCGATTTTGACGCGGCAGCCCTGGATGAGAGAAACGTCGTACTGAACCAACATTGCTATGGCTGCACAGCCGGAGCCGGCTCAAGTTGCGGTGGCGAAACGGTGAAGTAAAAGTCGTTATTTGTTATTTGTTGTTCGTGAAGAATGAAGCAGTCATACTGAAGCAGTCATTAAATCTATTTCGTCCTTTGTCTTTCATCCAACAATCCTTTGTCCTTTTGCCCTGAAATAAATGAAGAAACTATACCTGGCGTCGGCTACGGTGTGGCTGCTGATTCTGCAAGCCTGCGGGCAAACAACAGGCAGTGCCTATGCCCTTATGTTAAAAGGTTTGTACAGCCATACAATACCGCAGCTAAAGCCGGAGCAGTTGTATCAGCAACTACAAAAAGCAGAAAACAAACCGCTTTTGCTCGACACCCGCACTGCAGCGGAGCATAAGGTGAGTCATTTGAACGGTGCCAGGTTCATTGCCTACGAAAACTTTAGTCTTTCTCTGCTGAAGGATGTACCGAAAGATACGCCCATCATTGTATACTGCTCCGTTGGTTACCGCAGCGAAAAGATAGGGGAGCAGCTGCAGCAGGCGGGCTTCAACAACGTGCACAACCTGTACGGGGGTATTTTTGAATGGATAAACCAGGAATACCCGGTTTACAACAAAGCGGGCCAAACAAACAAGGTACATGCTTATTCCAGCACATGGGGCATTTGGCTGGAGAAAGGAGAGAAAGTATATGAATGATAAAAAGCTGTTAATGCTGTTTGTGCGCAATCCGGAGCTGGGCAAAGTAAAAACTAGGCTGGCAGCATCCGTAGGACCAGAGAAGGCCCTGGAAGTTTACCTGCAGTTGCTGCAGCACACTCGTAAAGTTACCAGTGAGATCCCTGTGGAGAAACTGGTGTATTATTCTGATACCGTGGACACAAACGACCTGTGGCCCAATGAGGAGTACCAGAAGCGGGTGCAGCCGCCAGGCGATTTAGGAGAGAAAATGGAAGCTGCTTTTGCCGCTGCTTTTGAGGAAGGACATACTGCTGTGGTGATTATTGGCAGCGATTGCCTGCAACTGACGCCTGAAATCGTTTTGCAGGCATACCATAAGCTGGAGCAGCATGACGTGGTGATTGGCCCTGCGTTGGACGGTGGCTATTACCTGCTGGGTATGAAAAGGCTGCACCCCGGGCTCTTCCGAAACAAACGCTGGAGCACGGAGCATGTTTTTCCGGATACACTCCAGGATGTGGAGCGCCTGCAACTTTCCCACGCTCTCTTGCCCCGCCTTTCTGATGTGGATTACGTGGAAGACTTGGATACGCGCTTCCTGGACTGATGCTGGGACTTTGCCTTGGCTTCACCTGTCCTGCAGTATAAAATTGTCAGGAGATTTATAATAGCCCTATTCTTTTTACAAATAGGCTACCGTTACGCCTAAGGCAAGTCCCAGCGGGACGCACTGTTGATAGCCAATATGGGATAGGAACACCTATAGCTCCAGAGGAGCGGCCTGTTCAATATCTATTACAGACCGCTCCTCTGGAGCTATATCAATTGAAGCCTGATTTCTATCGACAGTGCGTCCCGCTGGGACTATAACTGAACAATCAATTTTGTGTGGAATAATATATTACTAACATGCCCTGTTTTCTGCTTCATCGGAGCAAACAAACAGCCGATAAAAGTAGTTAAATGTTTTTGCCTCAATTTGCAGGTATGGTATCGCGTATGGGCGCAACAGGCCATGCCTGTACTAGTAGGGGCATAACCAACCAGTACAAAAGAAGTATATACATTCCATGTCATCTATTATACAGAAATCTACCCTACAATTTTTAGCGGAGCTAGCAGCACATAACACCCGTGAGTGGTTTGCGGAGCACAAAAGTCGTTATGAAGATGCCCGCAAAAACTATATCAGCTTCCTGGATGAAATGCTACAGGAAATGCAGCATTTTGAACCGGCAGCACGCGGGCAAAGAGGCAAAGATCTGGTGTTCCGGATTTACCGCGACGTACGCTTCTCAAAAGACAAAAGGCCTTACAAAGACCACTTCGGAGCTTATGTGGCGGAGGGTGGAAGGAAATCGACTTTACCGGGTTATTACCTGCACCTGGCGGGTAACAACAACTCATTTGTTGCCGGAGGACTCTGGATGCCGCCGGCCGATCAGCTAAAGGCAGTGCGGCAGGAGATTGACTACAATTTAGACGCATTCAAAGGCATCGTCGAGTCTACGGATTTCAAGAATCGCTTCGGAGAATTGCAGGGGGAGCAACTTAAAACCACGCCCAAAGGCTATGACAGAGAGAACCCTGCCATTGATTACCTGCGCCACAAAAGCTGGAATGCCATAATGCCTTTACCGGATAACGTGGTGCTACAGGATAACTTTATGCAGGTGGTGCTGGACGCTTTTCAGGCCCTGAAACCCTTCAACGATTTCCTGATGCAGCCGCTGCAGGATGTGGAAGAGTAGAAAAACTAAATAAAATTTTATTTTCTCTATATATTGTTTAGATTGTGTAACACAAGCTCACGTTCCACTAAAAGAATAGAGAAATGAAACAGGTCCTGCTTATTCTTTTTATACTTCTTAGTATGCTCAGTGGGTATGCGCAAAGTTTCTATTTTGAGAAGCCGGATTATAAAGAAATAGAAAAAGCCATAAAGGTTAAAGGCTCTGACTACTATTACTCTGCGCTGATGGAGCGGTATCACCGGGCAGATACAACCATGACCTTAGAAGAGAAGAGGCACCTGTACTATGGCTATTCTTTTCAGCCAAAGTATTCGCCTTACGACACGCCGGATTTTGCTGACAGCCTGCGCGCAGTACTACAGAAAGACCAACATAGTGATTCAGAACTGAAGCGCATCGTGAAGTATGCTGACTTACTTTTAGCTGATAACCCGTTTGATTTAAGAGCTATCAACTACCAGCTATACGCCCTAGAAAAGCTTGAAAAGCAGGAAGCCTTCAGGAAAAGATTAAACCAAATGAATATAACCATAGAAGCCCTTTTAAGCTCAGGTGATGGCCTGAAAAAAGAGTCTGCTTTCTATGTTATTTATACTACGCACGAATACGACCTGCTCGACATTCTGGGCTTTCAGTTTGGAGGGCAGCAAAGTTTAATCGAGCATTATGATTACCTGAAGGTAGCAGAAAACCCAAGTCAGGTAGAAGGCATGTACTTCGATGTCAGCCCGTGTTTGAACTCGCTGAATAAAATGTTCAAGTAGCCCTGCACTGCAGGCAGTTGGAGCCTGCTTCTTTGCATGTGTCACTAGGCACAGTTTCCCTTTATCGAGTCAAAGCTAAGCTTTACCTGTTTTATCACGCACTTCCTCTTCTGTTATTAAGTGCCGCTTGCGCTGCCGGTAGAGGTAGAGTTCTACAAGTAGCCAAAGAAAAACGAGCGTATACTCCAGCATGATGAGTCCCATGTTTTCGGTGTTAGAAGTAGTTTGGTAAGCGGCATACGACAGAATGGCCAGACCCGACCATACCACGGCAAAGCGAAAGCGGCTCATGGTAGTAAGCGCCAGGAGCGTAGTAAGGTACCAGGGGTGCACCGTGGTAGCCAGGAATAGATAGATAGTAAGAGCGGCTGCCATGTAGCCCACAAGCCTGCGGATGGAGCCCAGCCTTCTTTTAGCGGCTAACCAAACAATAATGAGCAGAGTAGCCAGAGAAAGCAAAGGTCCCAGTATCCAGATGATATTAAAGCCGGCAAGTTTATACCCGATCCAGCGCAGGAGGAAATAGATGCTGGCGTTGAACTCGAACTTTTGAAAATACAGGTCCAGGCTCTGGAAAATATGCCGGATCACCTCCATGGACAGGAGCGGGTAAAACACTGCTACGACTGTTCCCCCTGCAGCTCCACCGAACAGCAGGAATTTTCTCGGGCCCAGCCTGCGGAGCAGGAAAGGCAGAAACATGAGCGGCACTAGTTTGGTGCCGATGGCCAGGCCAAAGGCAATGCCTGAAAATACATAGCGCTGGTAATAGAGCTGGAGCAGAGAGAGAAGCAGAAAGAAGATTATTAGCGCTTCAAAATGTAGGTTGCCCACCAGCTCCAGTATTACCAGCGGATTAAGGGCATACAGCAGCACGTGCTTATCCGGGAGGGCCATTTTACGAAGCAGCCGCAGCAGCAACAGCATACTTCCTGCCTCTGCCAATAATAGCACCACCCGCATCACCACCACACTGGCCCACAGGTTGTTAGGGAAGAGCTCAGCAGAAACCCAGAAAACAGCTTGTGAAACAGGCGGATAAATACTGTAGTAGTGGGGGGAATTCAGCTGCTGGTATAGTGCTGTGGTGAGACCGGCCACAGGCGGCGCATCACCGGAAATAAATGACTGCGGCAGGTGCAGGTAAGGATTTACACCAGCGGCTAACAACCTGCCATCCCATATAAAGCGGAAATAGTCATCTGACAGTGCCGGGGCAGCAAAAAGGAACAAGAGCCTGAACACGACCGCTGCCCCAATGCCGTACCAAACAGGGAAGCGGGAGTTGATTAGGTAGAGGTAACAGCCAAAAGCCACTGCAAATAGCACCAACAACTGTGTGAAATCAGTGCGTGGCGTAGTATAGGCCAAAGCCAGATAAGCCAGTGCCGAAATCCCTGTTACGATGTATGTAGCTGTGTTACTCTTCGTCATACTTTAAGCACGTCTGCTATGAAAGAGAGAGTAAAAGAACACGGTGCCAAACCCGAAGGCCAGCATGATATGGAAAGGCAGTTGCCCATAATCCTGTAACCGGAAAGCCGCGCCAATCCCAAATGTAAAATAAAGCGCCAGCAACCCCTCCAGTATGGTGAGCGGGCTCATACTTTTCATGCCATACCCCTGTTTTCGCCACGAGTCCTTGGCGTTCCTAATGTTGTATTTCGGCGTCCGGACAAAAGGTGTTTTTTTGCCAAAGTATCCTTCCAGCACGGCAATGCTGTTGTGCAGCGAAAGCCCCATCGAGATGGACAGGAACAGGATAAATTCAGGCACAAACCGCACCGTGGTGCGCCAGGCGGAGGCGCTGTGGGCATCGTGTGCTGTCCAGTAAAAAGCAATTAGCGCAGCTAAGCTCAGTAACAGGGCATACCCCAGCTTAAAAAAAGGTGCTAGTTCCGGTGCATTATTTTTGAGGAACAGCACAGGCACACTTAAAATTGCCGTGAGCAGCACACAAACAAAGATGGCGCTGTTAAGTAGATGAAAGAAGGCGTGCAGCTTTGTAGAAAGAGATACATTAGAGCGCATCACCCGGCCTAAATGTTTACGTGCGGTTTCTGCAGCTCCTTTTGTCCAGCGGAACTGCTGCGATTTTAGCGCACCCATGGCGGCGGGTAATTCTGCCGGTGCCTCCACGTCTTCTAAATAAAGAAATTGCCAGCCCCGTAGCTGCGCCCGGTAGCTGAGGTCGAGGTCTTCGGTCAGGGTGTCAGCCTGCCAGCCCCCGGTATCCAGGATACAAGCCTTCCGCCAGACACCCGCCGTGCCGTTGAAATTCATGAAGTGGCCCCCGCTGTTGCGCCCTGTCTGCTCCACGGTGAAATGCGCATTCAGCCCGAAAGCTTGTAGCCTCGTCAGCAGGGAATAATCGCTGTTCAGGTGGCTCCAGCGGGTTTGCACCACACCTATCTGCGGATTGGTGAAAGCGGGGATTGTCTGCTTCAGGAAATCAGGTTTGGGTAAGAAATCCGCATCAAAAATGGCAATGTATTCTCCTGTCGCCTTTGCCAGCCCGTGCTGTAAGGCTCCGGCTTTATACCCGGTGCGTTCAACCCTGCGGATGTGCTGTATGTTCAGGTGCGGGTAGACTTTGAGTTTGTCTTCGATAATCGCCGTTGTATCATCCGTAGAGTCATCGAGGATTTGAATCTGCAGGCGGTTGTGGGGGTAATCGAAGGCTGCCACTGCCTCCAGCAGGCGAGCCACCACATACCGCTCATTGTAAACGGGTAGCTGTACGGTTACGGCTGGCCAGTTCTGCTGCTGCGTGTAAGGTGCTCTTTGGTGTTTGCGGCGGCTCCTGCGGCGCAACCAATAGAGAATTGTCAGGTGCAGTTGTGCCATGCTATAGCAGAAGATGAAGGTAAGGCATAGCGCATACACAACCAACATCAATCCTTCTGCCATACTCATACCTGGGTTTTATAGATATTTAAATATAGTCAGAATGATTTTATAACCTGCCATCACAGTGCCCTTTACAGTGCCGGATACTTTAGAGGTGCCTATTCGCTTGCGGTAAGTTACAGGTACTTCGGTGTAACGGATCTTTTGCCTGGCCGCTTTCGCCTGCATTTCTACTGTCCAGCCATAGGTGCGGTCGCGCATAGAGAGCGCCAGCAGCGTATCCAGTTTAATAGCCCTGAAAGGACCCAGATCGGTAAAGCGGGCGCTATAGAACAAACGCAGCAGGGAAGTCGCAAGCCAGTTCCCAAAAATCTGCTGGGGCAGCATGGCACCCGCTGCCCGCTTACCCAAAGCCCTGGAACCAATCACCATCTCTGCCTGCCCCTCCACAATGGGTTGCACCAGCTGTGGCATCTCCTCCGGATAATCGGAAAAATCACCGTCCAGGAAAACAATGATATCAGGGCGGCCAGTAGCGGGTTTGGCAGCGGCATAGGCTATTCCTTTGAGGCATGCGTTTCCGTATCCCGGCGTTGGTTCCTCCAGCACGGTAGCACCGGCAGCGGCGGCTACTTCGGCTGTGCGGTCACTGGAATTGTTGTTG
Source organism: Pontibacter diazotrophicus (assembly GCF_003367245.1). Lineage (GTDB taxonomy): Bacteria > Bacteroidota > Bacteroidia > Cytophagales > Hymenobacteraceae > Pontibacter > Pontibacter diazotrophicus. Next base: position 197,817 of record NZ_QRGR01000005.1, read on the forward strand.
ACCACAATCACCTCCTCTGCAAAACCTGCTGGTATAGCCTGCAGTACTTTGGCAATAGATCGCTCCTCGTTATAAGCAGGAATGATAACGTTGATTCGGGGCATAATTTGTTTGTGGGCACAAAGATGTTCAAATTCTTTTTCTGATGCTATTATTGGTTTCCTTCTTTGGAGTTCTGCCATAACATAAGTTACCTTTGCAGCCTGAATTTCTGCATGAAGTTTGTTGTTAGTTAGTTATGATACTTGAAGCACTTATAAATGAGGACGCGGTGAAGGAGGGAGATAAGGCTCCTGACTTTGAACTGCAAAGGCAGGATGGTGGTTTGTTCCGCCTGCATGACCTGCTGAAGGAGAAGAACGTGGTGCTATACTTTTACCCAAAAGACAGTACCCCAGGCTGTACAAAGCAGGCCTGCGAATTCCGCAACCAGTATGAAGTATTTAAAGAGTATGACGCTGAAGTGGTTGGGGTGAGTTCTGACAGCCTGCAGTCGCACAAAAAGTTTGAGCGGGTGCATCACCTGCCTTTTACCCTGCTCAGCGACAAAGGTGGCCAGATACGGAGTATCTATGGGGTGCCGCGCCAACTGGGTGTGTTTCCCGGGCGAGTGACCTATATCATAGATAAATCAAAAACGGTTCGCGCTATCTACAAGTCTATGTCTAAGCCACTGGAGCACATCAGTACAGCGATAGAGGTATTGCGTAGCATCAACGAAGAACAAGACTCTCCAAAGTAAACGGATGTTTCACCATCAAGTAAAAGGCCTCCTGTGATATCAGGAAGCCTTTTTTAATTTATAAGCTTATCAGGAAGGCCTCTGTTGCAGTACTCTGCCGTCGTTGAATTCTATACTCAAAAAGCCAAATTCTTTATTGTACAGAATGCGCCTTACACCTCCATCGTCGGTGCTGTTTGTTATTACCTCATACACATTGTTGTATGCTCTTCCATTTATCTCATGGCTTTCAAAGGTTGGTGGCGCCTCATTATTTATTTCCCAAATACCATGGTCGGCTACACTCAGTTCTACCTGCAGGTTGTCAGGTTGGCGCAGGATGCGCGTGCTTAGCGCGGGCTCTACACCCGCTACATCTTCCATTAAGGTTCTAATCTGCACATTAAAGCTTCCAATGCATTCGTCTGTGGCGGTAAATCCCTCGCCTGGGAACTCCTGGGCAAAAATGCCGGAGCGGGTATATACAACAGGTTCACCTGTATTGGTTTCAAACATGATGCTGTCATTTTGTCTGTAAACAAGCCACTCTGCATCTGCCGCGGTTGGCTGGTTAAGGGTTACTTCGCCGCACTTTTCGCAGGATGTGAGCACGGCGGTTGCCAGGAGTAATACAAAAAAGTAACGGAGGCTTATCTTCATCTTTTTATGAGTACAATTATTTTTTAAATGCTGAATGGTTTTTATGAAAGAGCCGGCTTATGTAGCTTCCCTACTATGACTCTGCTTTTCCTCTGTTAGTTGCACCTGCCCGAACTTCCTGAACCACTTTACAACCATAGGAAAATGATCGCGCACCGCATCCTTGTGCGTCAGGATGTCGATATGGTCATAGTCGTGCAGATGGCCGTTGGCCTTTCCCAATACCCGGAAAGCGGCTTGTTCGCTCCCTGTTTCCAGCAGTAGTTTTTCTACATCCACCGGGTTGCCCAGCACATTGTCTTTGGCACCGGCCAGATAAAGCGTAGGCGGCACCTCCATTTGCTGCAGCGCTGCGGCATAATCGAACTTGTCGTGCCAGTGGAGCCAGGGCTTTTTTACCACCCAATCGTTTGTTTGCCGGTGGGTGAGGCGGGTTTCACGGTCGGAGCCCATCTTTAGCTTTTCAGCTGGCAGAGCACCCGTTACAGCCACGGCTGTTTTGGCTACCCAGTTCCACATCACGTCTATCATAAAGAACTTCTTTGGGCTCCAGATGCTGATGCGGCGCTTGCTTGCGAAGAAGGCCATCGCCTGCACCTTTACCGGCACAGTGGGGCGTGCCAGGTAGGCCAGCATGAGCACGCCGCCCCATGAGTGCGCCCCCCAAAATTGTGGCACATCCCCCTTCAGTTCTTTTATCTTGCTAATAAACGCTGGAAAGTCTTCTTCTAAGGTATGGGTTAAGCCAAAATCTGAATCACCGGAAATGGAGGGCTTGCTTTTGCCCCGGCCCCGCAGGTCAGCCACAAACACATCGTAGCCCTGCTGCGCCAGAAAAGGAGCAAAGCCTTTTCCAGACTTAGAATAAAAAATGCGCCCGTTTTCGATGGAGCCATGCACCAGCAGCACCGGCGGCCCCTGCTTGTTTATGCTGAAGCGTTTCAGGTGCAGGGTATCGGTGGCGGTAACAGGTATATAAATGGATGCTGTTTGCAGGTGAGAACTAGCAGTTTCTGCCATGTAGGGGAATTTTAATTAGGATACATAAACGCCTGAACGCCTTTCTGGCCGCTTTTGAGCAGGGCTGTTTTATCATCTTCAGTTAGTTTACGCACACGGGGACTATAGCCGGCTGTGCTCACGGAGATAGTGCGTGCCCAGTCATGTGACGTTAGTCCCTGCCGGTTCAGGTTCTCTTTCACGATAGCATAAAAGGCGCCCATATAGTCTCCAAACTTATCAATTTTATAAGGTGCAAGACCTGCCTGTTTCCTGTCATAAGCAATTTGCTCGTCGCGGTCCAGGCGCAGGCCCAGCGTTTGCGGGTTGTGGAACCTGCCGGCGGCATCGTAGTTCTCCGGTCGTGGCTGCGATTCGTGCAGGTATTCCTCCTTGTCAAATACGTCCAGCGGAAAGTTCGCCAGCACACCACCGTCTACCAGCACATCCACATCCTGCCCTTTCTTTGGCTTTGTTACCACCTTGCCCTGCTGGTCGAGCAATACCGCGCGGTAGTATAAAGGCACCGACATAGAAATGCGCACCGCGTGTTTTACCTGAATGTCAGGGTAAGTTTCGTGTGAGAAAACGACCGTGCACTGGTCTGTCAGGTTGGTTCCGGTCACATACAAATCACGGAAGTTCTTTTGCGGGTTTAATGCATGCAGTTCTGCGAAGGTGATGTCAGCGTTGCCTGTTTTCGCTTTCAGTTGTTCTCCCAGCCACTCTGTAAATTTGTCGCCCCGATACCAGCCGTATTGTTTAAACAGGCGGTTGGTGCCGCCGAAGAAAATGAACCTGCCGTCGTTAAACTGCTGCACCGGCGTGCGGAAGGTAATGTCAGTGATCTCATCGGGGGTATAGCCTACTGCCAGCAGGGCAGCCTGTATGGCTCCGGCCGATGTGCCTGCCACCCGTTTGATGCCCGGTAAGATGTTTTCCTCTTCCAGTGCCTTTAAGGCACCACCATAGGCAATACCGCGTATGCCGCCTCCCTCTAATGCCAGGTTATAATATTGGGTTTGACCAGAAACAGCTGTGCCAACCAGCAGGCAAAGTAACAGCAGAATATTTTTTATCATGAAAGGCATCACCTTGAGGTTCTGTTATCTTCAAAGATAAAAAAATAGCCGCTATACCTTAGCCGGAGGTTGGCACTTTTATTTCGTATTATGAAGTGCTTAATTTCTTCTGACCGGAATTGGCTGTGGTTTCAGTTTTGGTCTTAGCACCAGCCAGGCCAGGGTGCCAAAGATGGTACCGGAAAAGAAGGCAATTGCTGTAATGAGCAGTCCGTTCACTCCCCGCTGCTCTGCATCATGATACACCCATGTCAGGATAAACACGAGCAGCATCATGTACACGCCTATAATTGTTAAGAAAATAAAATTTGGTAAATCTATCGGTATCAGTTCCATATCTCTTTTGCTGTTTTGTACTAAATCGAAAGTGTAAATCACTTACCTATAGTAATATAAACTGTTATAGCGGGAGTAATGTTTATGATTTTATCAAGAATGGCATTGCAATATTAATTATAATCAGGAAGTTGGTTGCATTTTACTGGCCATACAGCCGTGCAAGCAGCAACAGTAAATTGTATTGCCGCAGAGATGTGGTATTTCGGAGGTATTAAATGCTAAATAGATTTAAAATTGCACGCTTCAAAAAGCAGTGTCACAGACAAAAAGAGGCTACCTGTTTCAGGCAGCCTCTTTTCATGTATGGTATATTCTGGTGGGATAAGTGTATAGATGCTACGGGTACTTTTAAATCACCAAGGCATTGCCATATACTTTTGCTGATATAAATTTAATTTATCTCTGTAGGCGGTAAAGCAGGGCCAGCAGTAGCATGCTGGCGCAGCAGTAGTTGAAGCATCTCCGTTAGATAGTTTCCACTGTGGGGACCGTAGAAACTCATACTCCGGGTTTCATACTTATCCAGGTTGTAGTGTTCTGCTGGCGTAACATAGCCAATATAGCCTCCATTAAAACTGGTGGCGATAACCTCTAAACCCTCCTTTGCAGCGGCAGACTCCAACTCGTCCATAAATTCACCGGAATAATCAGCAGGGGCACCTACCAGCACAATGTCGCCTAACTGAAGGCTGGTAACATAAGCCGGGTGCTTCCCAAACAACCAGTTGAACAGCATGGGTGCCAGGCGCAGGTTTTCAGAGATGCGCCACTGTGGCTCCGGTAACAACAGGGGGACTCGGTTATAGCCAAGCGTATAAATATAGTCAGTTTCTACCTGGTGCAAATCATGCCGCAGGATAGTAGCGAGACGTTCTCCCACTTCCTCCATACCCCCAAAGGGAGCCTCCTGAAAGTGAACAGCACTGTGGCTGCCTACAGCGCCTGCCGAAAAAGCGGCAAATTCTATTCTTTCCTCCAGGGCGTCTACCAGCACGCCGGGATAGTCGCGGGAGAGGATGGGCTGCATAGAGGGGAGGGTAGTGGGATGCGCCGAGAAAAAAGAAAGCACGGCAGTAGTGCCATCCGGGCGCTCAAACTTCAGGAAGCGCAGTTCTGTGTCCCTGTCTTCCCTTGATTTGGTGAGGCGGTTTCTAACCATACTGGCCGCATTGGCGCTGCCGTATCCTACACGGGTGGGGGTGAGGTTCTGCCGCGCCAGCTGTATACTTTGCACTATCTGCTGCGTCAGTTGCTGTACAATTTCTTTTTCAAACTCTCCTGATAGAAGCTTCACGCCAATTTTCCGGCCCCAGCCACCAAAGCTGGTATGGCTGTGGGTGGCAGAAAGGTATACCTGCTCCGGCTTCAGGCCCAGTGTCGGGTATTGCTTCTCCAGTTCCTGCAGCACCAGCATGGGTACTATCAGCAGGTCCAGGGAAACGAAATAGGCTTCTGTCTGGCCGTTATCAAAAGCGAAGGTGCGTACCCAGGCGGTATCGTGCACTTCCTCATAGTCCATGCCCAGCCGTTTGCCGTAGCCCGCGAGTGGCGCAGGTGCAGGCGGCGTGATGTTTACTTTTGCCCAGCCAACCTCCAGCGTGTCGCCGGTTGTGATGGTGGCCGGGTGGCTGTTCAGGCTGGCAAGCGTCTCCTGGTAATAGTCAGTTTGCTGGTAAGGCGTACGGTCTATGCGCTGTACCATGCAGGCAGGCAACAATAGGAGCAATAACAGCCAGTACCAGCTTCGGGAGGTTTTCTTTTTAGATGCAGTGGCAGTGTTCAATCCTGCGTAGTTTATGAATTGGGTGATTTTATGAATGCGGTATTTTGCTAAGGCAGTATGGCTAAACAACATATAACCGATTTGTGTTAGCAAATGCTTCAAATATTTTACAATGCTACAATCTCATCAGGTTAATCTTTCTAGTTATGGCAATATACTTTAAATTTGACGTTTCTATAACCTAGGTAATTCAGCACATGTTCAGGAGAGCGACAGCAGGGCAGGGACTATATCTTCCTTTCTTCAGGCATATCAGCAGGAATGCGGCATAGATTTCAGGATGCTGCTTCTCTTACTTTACTTAAATAGCAGTACCCTGATGTCAGTTTATTCTATGCAGCAAGTCCTGTGCCTTCTCTCATGAGACCTGTGCGTCTTTCAATTGTCTTTAGTATCTAAAAAATATATGGAACAGAACATTGACCATCTTTTAAAGGTCGCCTCCGAACTTACCATCACCATCAAGCAAGTGGAAGCTACGTCCACTTTGTTAGATGAGGGAGCGACAGTACCTTTTATTTCCCGTTACCGCAAAGAAGTGACCGGCTCACTGGACGAAGTGCAGATTGCCGCTATCCGCGACAGGATGGAGCAACTGCGCGAGCTGGACAAGCGCCGCGAGAGTATCCTCAAATCCATCCGCGACCAGGAGAAGCTGACGCCGGAGCTGGAGGCACGTATAATGGCTGCCGAAACAATGGCCGCCCTGGAAGACATCTACCTGCCTTATAAGCCGAAGCGCCGCACCCGTGCCACCATCGCCCGCGAGAAAGGGCTGGAGCCGCTGGCCGAGCGTATTTTCCAGCAGGAGAACTTCGATGTAACCGCGGAGGCTGCCAACTACATCTCTGAAGAAAAAGAGGTAAAAGATGAAGCCGAAGCGTTGGCCGGTGCCCGTGATATTATGGCCGAGTGGATGAACGAGAATGCCGAGGCACGTGCTGCTATGCGACAGCTCTTCGAGAAGAAGGGGGTATTTAAAAGCCGCGTGATGATGGGCAAGGAGGAAGAAGGCCAGAAGTTCAAGGATTATTTTGAGTGGGATGAGGCGATTGAGAAAGCCCCTTCGCACCGCATACTAGCCATGCGCCGCGGCGAGTCCGAAATGGTGCTGATGCTGAGTGCGCAACCGGAGGAGGAAGCTGCCCTGGCGAAGCTGGAGGATATGTTTGTGAAAGGCAATAACGCTGCGGCAGAGCAGGTGCGTCTGGCAGCGAAAGATTCTTACAAGCGCCTGCTCAAGCTGAGCATGGAAACAGAAGTTCGGCTTAGCTCTAAGAAGCGTGCCGACGAGGAAGCCATTCGTGTGTTTGCCGATAACCTGCGCCAGTTGTTATTATCCTCCCCGCTGGGTCAGAAAACAGTATTGGCGCTGGACCCTGGCTTCAGAACCGGCTGCAAGCTGGTGGTGCTGGACAAGCAAGGCAAGTTGCTGCACAACGAGACGGTTTACCCACACACCGGCCAGCACAAGGCGCAGGAAGCAGGGCAGAACGTGAAGTACTTGGTTGATAAGTTTAATGTAGAAGCCCTCGCCATCGGAAATGGTACGGCCAGCCGCGAGACAGAAACGTTTGTGAATAACCTCAACCTGCCCAAAACTGTACAGGTGGTGATGGTGAATGAAAGCGGTGCATCCATCTATTCTGCTTCGGACGTTGCCCGCGAGGAATTCCCTGATCAGGATGTGACGGTGCGTGGTGCCGTGTCTATCGGGCGCCGCTTGATGGATCCGCTGGCAGAGCTGGTGAAAATAGATCCCAAATCGATTGGCGTTGGCCAGTACCAGCACGACGTGGACCAGTCTGCCCTGAAGCACACACTGGATGATGTGGTGATGAGCTGCGTGAACGCTGTGGGTGTGGAAGTAAACACCGCCAGCAAGCAGTTGCTGACCTATGTGTCGGGTCTTGGCCCGGCGCTGGCGCAGAACATTGTAGAGTACCGTAACCAGAACGGACCTTTCCGCACGCGCACGGAGTTGAAAAAAGTAGCCCGCTTAGGTGATAAAGCTTTCGAGCAGGCAGCAGGATTCCTGCGTATCCGCGATGCAAAGAACCCGCTGGACGCTTCTGCGGTGCACCCGGAAAGTTACCCGATTGTGGAGCAGATGGCAAAAGATCTGGGCGTAACGGTGCAGGACCTGATTAAGAATGACGAGCTTCGCAAGAAAATTGAGCTGAAGAAGTATGTAACCGACACAGTAGGTTTGCCAACGTTGAAGGATATTGTGAGCGAACTGGCAAAACCAGGCCGTGACCCACGCGAGACTTTTGAGGCATTTAGCTTTACAGAAGGCGTGAATGAAATGAGAGATCTCCGTACCGGTATGAAACTGCCAGGTATCGTGACCAACATTACCGCCTTCGGTGCTTTCGTAGACATTGGGGTGCACCAGGACGGACTTGTACACGTGAGCCACCTGTCTGACCGCTTCATAAGCAACCCGCACGATGCCGTGAAAGTGGGGCAGAAGGTAGAGGTAACCGTGCTGGAGGTGGATGAGAACCGCAAGCGTATCTCACTAAGCATGAAAAGTGATCCTGCTGCTGCCAAACCAGCAGGTGGTGGTGGTGCTAGAAAAGGCGACGCCAGAAAAGAAAAGGAGGCCGAGCCGATGAATGATTTCCAGGCGAAGCTTGCCCAACTGAAAGGCAGGTTCAAGTAAAAGCAATCACATTTAAATAGAGAAGGGCCCTGTACGTAATTCGTGCAGGGCCTTTTGCTTTCCTAAATTGGTATCTCCTCACTGGCGCATGTTTTCAAACTTGTGTCCAAAAATGATATCGAGCCTGTAATTCGACTGGGCAGGGACTCAAAAATGTATATAAGAGCGAGGGCGTTTAAGCAAAGTGTGGCACTGCAGCTTATTACCCCGAAGAAAAGACTTCTTCGAAGGGAGACTTTCTCATAGTACCTATACTTAACATCAGTTACACATAAACAGCAGTAAACTATACAGTGGTTTTACATCCACCATCTTTTGCTTTAACATGCCCTAACACACCCATTGCCACTGCGATGCCGTATGATTTGCTATACAATTCTGTTAAAAAATCAAATGAGCACCTATATGCGATTATTTAATTTAAACCACCTGCTGGTCATGCTGTTGCTGCTAGGCTGTGCACAACCTGCCGACGCGCAGTATGAGCTGCAGGAGGCATACCCCAATGTTGAGTTCGATGGCCCGGTAGAGGCGGTTTGGGTGAACGAGGGCCAAGGCCGCTTGTATGTGGTTGATCAGGAGGGGAGAATCTTCTGGCTTCCGGGCAGCGAGAATGCCGCTACAAAACAAAACCTTTTCCTCGATATCTCCGACAGGGTAGTGTCAGGGGGAGAGATGGGCTTGCTTGGCCTGACATTTCACCCCGATTTCCAGAACAACGGCTACTTCTACGTCAACTATACCTCCGGCAGCCCGCTAGAGACCAGGATATCTCGGTTTAAAGCAGCGGCAGGTAACACGGGGCAGGTTGACCCAGGTAGCGAAACAATACTCCTGACGTACCGGCAGCCTTACCGCAACCACAACGGGGGCAAAGTAACATTTGGGCCAGACGGCTATTTATACATAGCAGTAGGCGATGGCGGCAGTGGCGGCGATCCGCAGAACAATTCCCAGGACAGGTCGAAACTGCTTGGCAAGATTCTCCGCATCGACGTAAATAACACCTCGGGCAACCGCAACTATGGCATTCCGGCTGATAACCCATTCGCCAATAACACGCAAGGCTACCGGGAGGAAATCTACGCCTACGGCCTTCGCAACCCCTGGAAGATTTCCTTTGATGAGGAAACCGGCCGCCTATGGGCAGCGGATGTGGGGCAGAACAGGATAGAGGAAATAGACATCATCGAGAACGGTGGTAACTATGGCTGGCGGGTAATGGAAGGGTCAGACTGTTTTAACCCAAAATCCAACTGCGACGAAACAGGTCTTATTAAACCTGTGCATGAGTATACGCATGCTGATGGTGTTTCTATTACAGGCGGCTTTGTATACCGGGGAACGGCAATGCCGGAGCTGCAGGGCAAATACATCTACGCAGATTATGTCAGCGGCAAGGTATGGGCCTTAACAGTAAACCAGAATGGCACAAAGGCTGACAATACCTTGCTTCTTACCACCGGCTTTCCTGTTTCTTCTTTCGGGCAGGATCAGAACAATGAGCTGTTGGTGCTCAGTTATGGCAGTGAGGGCAAGTTGTACCGGCTGCATCGGCAGGTGCAATAACAGAGTAGCAGTATAAGAGCAAACAATTACAAGCAACAGGCCCGGTTATACTTTAGCCGGGCCTGTTGCTTGTAATTGTTTCAGAAAAATAGCGCAACTGTAAGTATGGCGCTGTTGTTACAGTTTTAACAGGTAAGAAATTTATAGATATTTTATTATATATAATTATTTGTTATAACTTCGGAAAAAGATATAACATGAAAACAAACTTATTTATAATTGCAGCAGCGGCATTAGGCTTTTCTTTTGCTGCCGAAGCACAGACCATAGCTGTAGGTCCCCGTGCGGGAGTCAATATTGCCACACAATCGCTTCCGGATTTTGAAAACGATGATGCAAAAGAACAGGCAAAAGAAGCAATTGATTACTATACAGGCACTCAGTTTGGTGCTGTGTTGAACTATGGCATAAACGATATGTTCTCGCTGCAGCCTGAACTGCTGTATGTGCAGAAAGGCTACCAATTCGATATGTCAGCATTTGAAGGTGGTGTTTTTCCAAGTGGTAATCATACCATTTACAGGAAACACAATTACCTGGAGATTCCTGTATTGGCTAAGGTATCTATTGGTGAGGGCCCCTTTAGGGGATTTGCCACTGCTGGTCCAACATTAAGCTACTTAATGAGTGGCAAAATAGTGGCAGATGGAGACAACTATGAAATTGACTTTCACGGACAAGTGAATCGCTTCGAGCTAGGTGCAAGTGTAGGTATCGGTGTTAGCTACGATATGGGCCCGGGAGCGCTTAACTTTGATGTGCGCTATGGTCATGGATTTACAAATATAGACAAAAACAGAGGGGGCGGTAGCGTGAAGAACAGAGGCTTTGGTATTTCGCTGGCCTACCTGTTTAGAGTAAAATAATTACATACTTCAACAACTTAAAGCGTTTCAGACTCATGCCTGGAACGCTTTTTTATGTATAAAGAAGTGAATGCTGTAATTTAAATAGTAATAAAAGCAACTTCAATAGTAAATGAATGCGTATCCATTAGAAAAACAAAAGATATGGATACTTACAAATCAAAAATGTCTGATGTGCTTGATACGCAGCATATCCTGCCGCCAGCCACTGGATCCAGCCACATGAACGTAGGAACAACAGAGCGTATCGCTTCTGTGGTGGGAGGTGCTTTGATGGCCTACTATGGCTTGCGCAAGCCTAATTTTGGTGGTTTGATCCTGGCTGCAGCCGGGGGCGCTTTGCTCTACAGAGGCTCTACGGGCTATTGCCCCATGAACAGCATGGTTGGTCGTGATACGGCAGACGAGCAGGACATTTCCATCGATATTACCCGCAGCCTCACTATCAACAGGCCCCGCAGCGAAGTATACCAGTTCTGGCGCCAGCTCGAAAACCTGCCGCAGTTTATGCAGCACCTGCAGGATGTCCGCCAGCAGGGCCCGAAACGCTCCCATTGGGTTGCCAGGATACCAAAAGGCGTGGGTACAGTGGAGTGGGATGCAGACGTTGTTCAGGAGGAAACGGATACACTTATTGCCTGGCGCTCGCTGCCTGGCTCTGATGTGGATAACGCCGGGGAGGTTCGGTTTATGGATGCACCTGCCGAAAGAGGCACCGTTGTGCAGGCCACTATTTCCTACAGGCCACCTGCTGGTGCAGTGGGAGGGCAATTAGCCAAACTGCTGAACCCTGCCTTTGAGCAGATGGTGAAGAACGACCTGCACCGCTTTAAGCAACTCATGGAGACAGGAGAAGTGACCACCACTGAAGGCCAGCCAGCAGGAGCGCGCTAAGAAAGCGCGGTGATTTATATTCTATCAATCTAAAAATAAAACTATGAAAGCACTTTGTTGGAACGGCATCAACGACCTTCGGGTAGAACGTGTGCCAGATCCGTCTATCTTGAATCCGGGCGATGCCATTGTGAGAGTAACTATGTCGTCGGTTTGCGGGTCTGACCTGCACCTGCTCGATGGCTATGTACCCACAATGAAAGCGGGGGATATTATCGGGCATGAGTTTATGGGAGAAGTAGTAGAGGTTGGCCCCGGCGTAAAGAAATTAGTGAAAGGCGACCGCGTGGTTGTAGGATCGGTGCTGGGCTGTGGCGGCTGCGAATTCTGCCAGACAGACCAGTGGTCGCTTTGCGATAACTCAAACCCAAACCCGGAGATCCTGGAAAAAGCCTACGGCTACTCCGGTGCAGGTATCTTTGGCTATTCCCATGCCTTTGGCGGCTATGCCGGCAGCCATGCAGAGTATATCCGGGTGCCTTATGCGGATAACGGTGCCTTTAAGGTGCCGGAAGGCGTAACAGACGATGCCGCTGTCTTCACCTCCGATGCCTTCCCGACCGGGTTTATGGCAGCAGACATGTGCGGTATAGAGCCCGGCGATACGGTAGTGGTATGGGGTGCTGGCGGTGTAGGCCAGATGGCGATGCAGAGTGCCTGGCTCTTAGGTGCCGGACGCGTTATCGCCATCGACCGGTTCAGGGATCGACTGGCAAAAGCCAAACAGTTTGCCAAAGCGGAAACACTGAACTACGAAGAGGTGGACATACTGGAGGCGCTGAAAGAAATGACCGGCGGGCGTGGGCCGGACCGCTGTATCGATGCCGTGGGCATGGAGGCACACACCACCGGTGTGGAGCAGTACTACGACAAAGCCAAACAGACACTTCGCCTGCAGACAGGTAGACCAGCAGTCCTGCGACAAGCCATCATGGCCTGCCGAAAAGGCGGTACGGTATCCATCGTGGGGGTATATGGTGGCCTGCTCGATAAATTCCCCATGGGAGCAGCTATGAACAAGGCGCTAACATTAAGAATGGGGCAGATGTTTGCGCAGAAGTACATTCCGCAGCTCTTAGACAGGGTTGCGGCTGGTGAGGTAGACCCTTCCTACATGCTCACACATAAGTGGGGCCTGGACCATAGCCCTGAAGGATATAAGATGTTCAAGGAGAAAACAGACGATTGCATGCGGGTGGTGTTCACACCCTAAGTAATTGATTGAGAATCGGGCCTAAGAAAGCAGCCGTTATTATTCAGAAGACGAAACAACGGCATAATTTCTACGCTTTCAGTAAATCCTGGCCATAAAAAGGAGTCATCCGCACAGATGGCTCCTTTTGCTTTATGCCAGAATATAGCATGTGCGGAACCGTCTCCTGACCTGGCGCGGGAATCTATCCCGTGACGTATAGTGGGTAAGAGTCTCCAGACTCGCTTTCACAAAACTGTACCTTGTCATCTACCAGGGGGAGGAGAGAAGGCAGAACAAAAGAAGGTATAAATCTTTTCTCCTGATATTGGTGATCCATTCTTTGGATGGTGCGTAATTTGCTTAGTAAGAGGGGAGTTAAAGATTAGGAGGATGAGAAAATACAGTTTTATCTACAGCCTGCTTCTGGCAGTGGTTGTGCTGTTTTCTGGATGCAAGCAGGCCAGCGATTTAAAGGCATTTACAGAAGCAAACTATAGCTTGCAAGAGGTGCACGACCTGCAACTGAACGGTGTGGACGTAATGAAGAAGCGCGGACCGAATGACTTTACCACCAGCGAAGGCGACAGTCTGTTAGCGTCTATCTCAAACAATACGCTGCGTGCCAGCACCACCTTATACCTGCAGGTACAAATGCAGGAGCCGGAAGAGGTGCGGCAAATGACCATTACAGAAATGAAGTGGCAACTGCTGGTGGATGGCGAAGAAACGCTGCAGGGCGTAGTGCAGGAGCCCATGCACCTGCACGATGGCCTGAACGAGCTCCCGATTCAGACGTCAGTCCTAATGTCAGAGGCAGAAGGTATGCGAAACTACGAAGGCCTTTCCAAACTGATGACGCTGCTTTCCCAGAAAAGGGACCTGCGCCAGAACTTAATCTTCCAGATAAAGCCCACTGTGCAGACGCCGGTAGGGGAGGTGGAACTGCCGAAATATATTACAGTGTCCGGACCCAGGAGTAGTTAGTATATAGGATTAAGGGAGTAACTTTTTATTCCTGTTTAAAAGAAAGTAGGTTAGATGTGCAATAGCCGATAGAGTAGAAGAGTTGCATAGCCCTTACGAACTACTGATGACCTCCTGTCGAATCGTATGGGGCAGATAATTTAGAGAAGTAAAAGAATAGTCCCTGCAATTGCTTTTTTCCTTCTCTAATCTAGAAATTATTATTAACAGAAAAAAAGGTAGCTAGCAACGGTAACTAAAGCCTCAGAAACTGGCCCTACCCTCCGATGAAGTAACAGCAGAAACCGCTGCAGTACGAAAAACCGTAGCCTCCGTATCCAGAAACCAGGCATGAGCACTTGGGACATCCCCGAAAAACTGCATTTCAAAAGGAAATACGTCTCTGGCTTTGTCCATCATGTCTTCCAGAATGATTTTGCTGTGCAGGTCCTTCGGTTCAATAATCGCCATTTTCCTGATGCAGGAACCTTTTGCAAGCAAGGGGGCAGATACTTCATTCGCCCATATCTGGTCTGCTGGCGTAATGATTCCGCCCTCCCGGTTGTTCACCAGCCAGAAGAGCAACTGCTCTTTTATGGCAATTTCGGTAGCGAGGGAGAGGCCTTGGCGGTAAATATCACTTGGTACAACGCCAGAAGCCTGTAACACGATAAATTTAAGGGAAGTATTGGAGTATACTTTGAGTTCTGGTGTGTCGAGATAAACAGTTGTTTCCTGAGTTGTTTCCAATTGCTGTAGGCGGATGTTGACAAAGTGGCAACAAGATACTGCTTTCATGCTTAACCTGCAAAAGCCAGGTGCTATCAAAAAGCTCCTGGCTCAGCCATACTCTTGTGCCTTTCTTTCATTGCACTTTTCTGACCCACAACCTGCCCCAGCAACAAACCAGCTATACTTCCAGCCAGTCCATACAGCATTGGGTTCACCTCGGGTTCAAAGTATAGCGCCAGCAGCCATACGCCCATTCCGGCCAGCATAGAACCAATTGCAGCAGCCGAATTTGTTTTGCTCCAGAACATGCCCGCCACCAGCGGCACAAAAAGACTCACCAGGCTCAGCGCCGACGATTCGCTCACCAACTCATAGATATTGCTGCGCAGCAGCGCCATCGACAGCGAAACAGCCGCCACCACTAACACACTGAAACGGGAGAGGCGCAGTAGCTGGGTATCCGTCACGTTTTTAAGCAGCGGGCGCAGCATGTTCTCACTCATAATAGAAGCAGGAGCCAGAATGCCGCCGCTGGCCGTGCTGATAATGGCGGAAATAAGTGCTCCGAAGAAAAGTACTTTTACGAGCATTGACGACGACCGCAGGATAAGCCCCGGCACCAGCAACTGTGCGTCCTGCTGCATTAGTCCGGGGTACAGATGTTTAGCATAGAGGGCCAGCAGCAGCGGTATAAAAGCCACCGTCAGGTACAGGAACCCGGCACTAACGGAAGCCGCCACCGCCACCCGCTCCGATTTAGCCGACATCACCCGCTGAAATACATCCTGCTGCGGAATAGAGCCAAGCCCGATGGTAATCCAGAGGCCGAAGTAATTGAGCCAGCTGACAGCGCCACGCTCATCGGGTACAAAACGGAAGAAGTTATCCGGCAGCCCTGCTGTTACCTCCTGCAGCGGTACCTGTCGCAGCAGGTCCCAGCAGATAAATATCAAACCGCCGATGATCATCACCGTTTGTACAAAGTCGGTGATGGACACAGACCACATACCGCCCAGAAAGGTATAGCCGATAACGATGCCGCTGCCTATCAGGATGCCCGCTACGGTGGAAATGCCAAACACCTGGTTCATCACAATACCTAATGCCACCATCTGCGCCGCAATCCAGCCGAAGTAGGAGATAACCATGAAGAAGGCGGCAATCTGCTCGGTGGTTTTGTTGAAGCGTATGCGGTAATAGTCGCCCAGTGTGAGCAGGTTCATGCGGTAAATCCGCTTAGCGAAGAAAAGCCCCACCAGCACCAGGCACAGCGCGGCTCCAAACGGATCTTCGATGACACCGAGTAAGCCATGCGACGCAAATTCAGAGGAGGCACCCAGCAACGTTTCGGAACCAAACCAGGTTGCGAACACAACGGTAGTGGAAATGTAAAACGGCAACCGGCGGCCTGCCAGCAGGAAATCAGTGGTGTTGTGCACACGGCGCGAGGCCCAGTAGCCAATGCCAATGTTAAAGAGCAGGTAGAGCAGCACAAACAGGACGAGCATAGCAAAAGGATTTTCCTGCTAAAATAGAAAGGAATGCTGAAAGAGAGGGAAACCCTGAGATCCGGAGCCGGGAAAATACATTAAAAAGGGGATTAGTGGATTAGAGGAACATTTTGGCAAAGTACTTGCTATTAAAATATCAGCTGCGAATTACCGTTTTACATTTACAGCGCACGTACTTTATTCAAGAAAACCAACCTATGATAAACATAAAGAAATTTGCCGTAATGATGGGCCTGGTGCTAGCTCCGGTTTTGGGACAGGTAGCCACTGCCGCTACCGTTGCTGCTCCGGTTACTGATGTTACAGCCCCTGCTGATACCCGCGACATTGTGCAGGAAATTATTAATGTGGTGGGGCTGAAACCCCGCTTCGAACTTAGAGCCGCAGATATAGACAATGCCGCTGCTGTCGTTTATAACGGCAAGCGCTACATCCTGTACAGCGACAGCTTTTTGTCTAAAATCAACAACGCTGTACATACCGACTGGGGTGGCGTAAGTATCCTGGCACACGAAATTGGGCATCACCTGAACGGGCATACTATGTCCAGAAGCGGTAGCAACCCGGAAGATGAACTGGAGGCTGATGAGTTCTCAGGTTTTGTGCTGCGCAAAATGGGCGCAAGTATGGCTGATGCGCAGGCCGCTATTGACCTGCTTTCAGAAGAAGAAAACTCCAGGACACATCCTGGCAAAAGATACCGTTTAGCAGCCATCAGCAAAGGCTGGAAAAGCGCAAACGACCAACTGCTGGCAAGTGCCCAGGGGCCACAGCCAGACCAGCGTGCAATTGTGCCGCGTACAAGACCGGCAGCAGAACGCCAGATAGCTTCTGCACAACAGCAACGGCCTGCTGCCACACAGCGTCAGGCAGCAAGTACGCAGCGTGTGTCGATGGATAGCCGAAGTGTGCTGACCCGTGTGAACTTTACCAAAGCTCCCCGTGAGCAGTTTTATGTGACCACAAGGCTGAACCTGGTGCATATGACGGAAGACGGTGTAAGAGTGATTGGGAAGCTGGCTAAAACAAACAACCCAGATTACCCTTACTATTTCCAGAGCAAGATGATGGATACTGTCTTTGTAACCGAAGAAGGTTATCTGGTGAACAAGCGGGGACAACGTGTAGGGCACCTCTCTTAAACCCTCTTTTATAATTTAAGGCCACACCTACTAAGAGGTGTGGCTTTTTGTTTTATGGGTTATATGTATTTTTTTCGATATATTGCTACTTAAACCATTTTTTTGCCTAAAATAGTAGCGCTATGCAATATTCAAGGTTACTTCTCCTCCTGCTGCTTTCCCCATTATTCATTTCCTGCGATGGCGGAGGAATGTGCCTGAAAGGTGAAGGAGACGTAGAAACACGCTCTGTGGATGTAGCGGCTTTGGAAGGGATACGTGTTGGGGGCAGTTCGCGGGTGTTTATACGGAAAGGTTCTCCGCAGCGGGTAGAGGTGAAGGGGCAGCCTAATGTGCTGGATGAACTGCAAACAGAAGTTCGGAATGGTGTCTGGGAAATTGACTTTAACCGCTGTTTGCGTGACCATGAGCCAGTGCAGGTATACCTTACCACACCAGAACTTAACACAGCAAGCGTAGGAGGCTCCGGTTATGTGGAACTGGAGGATGTGTTTGAAAGCGACGAGTTTGATGCCAGCGTTTCCGGCTCTGGTGACATAAAGCTGCGGCTGGCGGCTAACCGCCTGAAGTCCCGCATTAGTGGCTCTGGCACAATTACTGCAGCTGGAGTAGCAAGCCGGCACGATGTATCCATCTCCGGGTCTGGCAGAAACAATAGCTTTGATCTGACCACAAGGGAGGCTGACGTAGACATCTCCGGCTCCGGTAGGGCAGAGCTGAATGTTGAAGATCGGCTGGATGTTGATATCAGTGGCAGTGGGCGCGTATATCATCAGGGTAATCCGTCTATCAATGCCGATGTTTCCGGATCTGGTAAGGTTGTCAGAAAATAAAGAAGAAAGAAAATAGAGTATGATAAGGAAGTACGGAAATTATGCGCTGGTGCTGGCCCTGTTGGTGTTCAGCTTTGCGTGTAAAACCAAGAATGACGTAGAGGCATTTAAGGAGGCAGAGTACAGCCTGCAAAGTGTGGACAGGGTAGAAGTAAATGGCGTGAATCTGCTACAGAAGAAAAGCCCGCAGGATTTCTCTTTCAGTGAGGCAGCAAAGTTGTTTTCGGCTTTTTCTGACAATAACCTGAATGCCACCTCAACCCTTGGCCTGAATGTAGCCCTGGGCGAAGGCCAGGAGGATCGCACTATGACGGTAACGCAGCTCAAGTGGCAGTTGCTGGTTGATGACCAACAGGCGATGAGTGGCCTGGTGAGTGAGCCTGTAGAGTTAAGGAATGGCTTAAACACCGTTACACTGCGTTCTCCCCTGAAACTGACAGAAGAAAATGGCCACCCTAACCTGAATAACCTGCTGCAACTGGCAACGCTCCTGAACCAGGATAAAACAGCCCGTCCGAAAGTAACGTTGCAGATAAAGCCTACCATCCAGACGTCCTTAGGTCCAATCGAGCTCCCTTCTTACATCAACATAAAAGAGTAGCAAAAAGCCAGACATTAGTGCCGGCTTTCTTATATGCTGTAATTGTGCTTTAGAGGTATCAGTATGTTTAGCTTCCTAAAGAAACAGATAGTGTAACAAATTTCCACAGAGTAGATTGTGTATTACGGATGTGCTCTTATAAATCTTTACTGCTTTCCTGTCTTTCAGGAGGGTAAAAATCAGAGTAACATTATTTTAGATATACCGTAGCTGGCATGCTCCTTGTATAAGTTAGATCATCTATTTTAGTTAAAGGTTATAACGAAAGCAAGAAGATGAAAGATAACGCAAAGCAATATAATGGCACTCAGGTACAGTCGAATGTGCCCCGGACTTTTATACGCCAGGGTTGGATTCCTACCGTCGTACAAATACAAAATAAAGAAAATAGAAACTGGCAGATGGAGCATCAGCCGATGCAGCACCAGAGGCTAGGCAGCAGAAACATAAGAAGAAAGCAGAACTGGGTAGCCTGGCCACAAATCTAAGGCGAAGCTTATGGCAAATACAGCCACTAATACTACTTTAGAGTTTTAGAGAACAATTATGAAAAAAATCCTTGCCCTGTCTATTATAGTTGCCATGCCCCTGTTAAGTGTGGCACAGCGCCCAAAACTGAATAAAGAACAGCTGTTAAAAGATGTAGAAGTGCTTTCTTCAGACACATTAGAAGGGCGCCTGAGCGGCACAGAAGGCAATAAAATGGCACAGGCGTATATTCAGCAGCGCTTTAAGCAGATAGGCCTTACGCCGTTCGGGCAGGATTATAAGCAGCACTTCCGGCTGGAGTCGAAGCGGCTGGTGGTGGAGCAGGCAACTAACCTAGTGGGCTATATCCTGGGAAAGTCAGATAAAGCCATTGTTGTGACCGCACATTACGACCATGTGGGGCAACGGGATGGAGAAATCTATAATGGCGCCGATGACAATGCCTCCGGCGTTGGGGCCTTGCTGGCCGCTGCTTCGCATTTTTCTAAAAGCAGACCGGAGCATACCCTGATTTTTGTGGCGCTTGATGGGGAAGAACTAGGCTTGCAGGGGGCAAATGCTTTTCTGGAGACCCCACCCGTGCCTCTGCAAAACATGCTGCTGAATGTGAACATGGACATGCTGAGCATTAATGACAAGGGAGAGCTTTATGCCAGCGGTGCCTATAACAACCCGCAGCTAAAGCCATACCTGGAGCAGGTGAAGCCGCAGCCGCAGGCAAAACTGCTGCTGGGCCACGACCAGCCCGAGCAGGGCCACGATGACTGGACCTCGCAGTCTGACCATTACCAGTTTCATAAGCGGAACATACCCTATGTATACTTCGGTGTAGAAGACCATCCGCATTATCATAAACCCACAGATGATTATGTGAACGTTAACACAAAGTTTTACCCGGATGCTGCAGCCCTCGTGATTGATTTTATCAGCCTGATGGATGCTAATTTAGATAAGCTGGCACTCCGTAAGTAGAAGAGAAACATAAAAGGCAGGCATCTGCTCTTTCAGGAGATTGGATGTCTGCCTTTACTATTTGCTGAGCGATATATAATTAAAGTATAGTTGCCTGGAGCTACCCAGGAAGTCTGTGTCCGGAAGAGCGGCGGGTTAGTTTTTACTATTAAGGTTCTAAAGGATAATGAGTTAACCTCTGCCTTCCTGTTTGAGTATAAAGGCAGATAATTTTTACCTCCGAATTGAGTTAAACGTAAAGGTAAATATAAAGATAAGTTCAGCGGGACAATACGCTTACATACACAATCCACCCTTACCTATGAATAGTAAATTTTACCCTTTTCTCTTATTATGCTGCTTAACGCTATTTAGCCTGAGTACTGCTGAAGCCCAGACTATGTTGAATAAGAGGAGAGCAGTTAGCAAAGTGCCTGAAAAGCGTGGTATAATTCTTTCTATGGGCGGTGGTTTGGCTGCTGTCAGAAGTGATATATGTGGCAGGCCAGAATGCAACACGTTCGGACCGAACGTAAGTGTGGGGGCGCTTTATTACCTGACGTCTTACCTGGGTGTTAGCGGCAACATCGATTATTTGCGCTTAGGTGCAACGGAACGCTCTCCGCTTCGTCCTCTAAATGTTTCCTTTCGGTCCGAAGTGGTTGAAGTGACAGGAACTGTAGTGATTAACCTGTTGGACAGCTACGCTGGCAGCGCAGGCTACCGCTCCTTGCGTAAGCGCTTTCTGGTGCCTTATATTCGGGCTGGCGCTGGTTTAATATATTATACAGCTACCTCGTACCCGGGCCAGGGCAGGTTAAACGACTCACAGATTACTTATGAACCGGCGCGCAAGTATCCTGCCATTGCCGCTGTCATTCCCTTCGGAGGAGGTTTGCGCTTTCGCCTTAACGACGAGTTCAGCATCGCACCCGAGCTCATTTACCACATCACCACCACCGACTATTTAGATAATATCGATCCAGAGCTGGGAAACCCTAATGGGAGGGATGACCATTATGGCATTGCCGCCGTGAAAGTGCTTTACACACCCGTGCTCCGTAACAAGCTCTTCTCCCGTAAATAGCACGGGAAGCAGCTTCTTCAACAACTTTAGTTTTAACTACTCTGCTTTGGCTGCCGTAGAGAAAAGGCAGGAGCCGCTGCCTTTGCGGGGGTGGCCTTCCTGACTACATCTAAACAACCTCAAAATGAAAGCAGACAACAAAAACAAGCTGTGGTGGCTGGCAGCTGGTGCAGGCGCCCTGATGGCAGCGAGAGCCGTTATAAGAAAACTAGGTGCCTACGATTTTAATCATAAAGTAGTACTCATTACGGGTGGTTCGAGAGGCCTTGGCCTGGTGATGGCACGGCAGCTGGCTGCAGAAGGTGCCCGACTGGTGCTCTGCGCCCGCGACGAGTTTGAACTGGAAGATGCCCGCATGGAACTGGCAGGCAATGGTGCTGATGTGCTGGTGCAGAAATGCGACGTAACGGTGGCGCAGGAAGTAAACGATATGATTACGAATGTGCAGAACGAATTCGGCCCTATTGATGTGCTCATCAACAACGCGGGCATTATAAATGCTGGTCCGGTAACCGAAATGACTTTGCATGATTTTGATGAAGCAATCAACATATACTACTGGGGCCCTATACATACCATTATGGCGGTGTTGCCTGGTATGAAAGCGCGCGGCGGAGGCCTTATCCTAAATATATCTTCTATAGGCGGTAAGATGGGTGTGCCGCATCTTGTACCATACAGTGCCGGCAAGTTTGCGCTGACGGGGCTGTCGGAAGGGCTGCGGGCCGAGCTGATGAAGTATAACATAAATGTAACCGTTGCTACACCAGGTCTGATACAGACAGGAAGCCCGCGCCATGCCTTTATAAAGGGCCAGCATAAAAAGGAATATGCGCTTTTCAAAATAATGGATTCCAGCCCGTTGACTTCTATGAGTGCTGAGGCGACGGCCAAAAAAATACTGGATGCCCTGCGCTTCGGGGATGCGCAGGTAACTACTACACTGCCTGCTAAACTTGGTGCTATGCTGCACGGCCTGTCACCGGAACTGATGACGAATATATTTGGCATGGTGAACAAATTCCTGCCAGGCGAAGGTGGCATTGGGAAGAATAGGGCGAAAGGCTACGAGAGCGAAACAGACCTGTCGATGTCACCGTTGACGGAGCGGACGCAGCAGGCAGCACAGCGCAACAACGAGTTGTAGCTTTGATAATCTTATATGTTTAAAATACTGTCAGAGCCATACCCTTGGCAAGACACAGGAAAACGATGGAAATCAAGAAAAGAGAAAGAGCCTACGACGGCTACTTTAAAATCAATAAACTAACTGTAGAGCAGGAAGGGCAGACGTTTACAAGGGAGCAGTTTAATCGCGGAAATGCTGTATGTGCCCTGGTTTATGATACCGAAGCACAGAAATACATACTTACAAAGCAGTTCCGGATAGGGGCTGAGTCGGAGTTGGTAGAAATTGTGGCAGGTATGATAGATGAAGGAGAGGCGCCGGAGCAAAGCATCAGAAGAGAGATAGAAGAGGAAATCGGCTACCATGTGAACAAGCTGGAGCACCTGTATACTTTTTACTCTTCACCGGGTGGCGCAACAGAAAAAGTAACGTTGTTCTATGCAGAGGTGTCGGAGCAGCACGCAAAGGGTGGCGGAAGCGCGCATGAGAACGAGTACATAGAGATAGTGCGGTACGAAGCGCAGGAACTGGTGAATTTAGAGACTTATGATGCTAAAACCATTATCGCGCAGCAATGGCTAAAACTGCAACAGCAATAAGAAGCTAACACTTCAAAATATAAAAAGCTGGCTCTATGCCAGCTTTTTATATTTTGAAGTGTTAGGGATTACCTCTCAGTGTTGCCCTGCAACATATCCATTGTGTCGGCGCTTCCCTCCAGTGCCAGGTACTCGGCCTGTAAAGTGCGAATCTTTAATCTATCGCTGGTTCGCAGCTGGCCTTCCAGTTGGCGGCGGCGCTGGTTAAGCTGGCTATACACATAGTCTACGTAGTCCCAGTCGTCCTGTGACCAGTTGCGGCGCTTGGCTCTTACTTCACCCATAAAGGTGAGGTATGCCTCCCGGATGTTCTCAGGCTGAATGTTGTTTAAGTTGTCATACTCATCCAGAAGCTGGTCCTGCCACTGATTTACTTTAGCTGGGTCGAGCGGTTGTTGCTGGCGGCGTTCCTGCCGGTCTTCCCAACGCTCGTAACGGCTCTGTAACGTTTTGAACTCTTCTTTCGATTGTTCCGAAAGGCTGTCAAACTTCTGCTCCAGCCTCGTGTTGCGTTCGCGTAGCTCTTCCCGGACCTGCGGCCATTCGCTACGAATAGCGGTGTCTCCCCGTTCCGTCTGCCTGTTTAACCAGGCCCTGAACTCCTCCAGTTCATCTTCCGCTGTGTTACCGGTTTTTATTACCCGGGCTGTGTCTTCACTTTCTGCTGTATCCACGGTTATCTCTTCCGTTGTTTCGACCTCCCGGCGGCTTTCGCAACTCCAGAGGGCAAAGCTTAAGCAGAGTATAGCTGTATATCTTAATGTTGGTTTTAAAGTATCCATAGTTTTTCGAGTAAAAGAAAAATTCTTCTGACTTATGTACGAAAAGAGCTTCTTTTAGATAGTTAACGGATAGCTATGGGATTTAGCGCCGGGATAATCGGTTTATCTTTGCTGATGCCGTCGCCATAGGAGTAAAACTCATTCACGGTAACAGGTAGCTTACCCCGTGCCGGTATTTTGCCGAAGATGAGCTTTGCAGCTGCCTCCTGCGCATGGAAGTGTGGCTGGTAAGCCAGTATCAGGCCCTGGCTTTTTTCAATGCCCGGAAACTGGTTCAGCGCATAGGCATTATCGAAGAGTGTGACAACAGCCTTGTTGGAGCTTGCCAGTTGTTGCACCAACTCCACCGCCGCTTTGGAATAGCCCAGGTTATTGCTCGGCCGGATGCTCGGGCCGTACAGTCCTACCAGCACCACATCATACTGCCGTAGTTTCTGCCAAAGTTTCCTGGTTTCCTTTGCCTTGGCTTTCCGCGAGATAATAAAATCAGTGGTCGTGGCGCGTTCCTTCACTTCCCGCTGAAAAGCCATCGTACGCCTGGCTCCGATAGCGACAGTAGCAATACGAAGGCCGCGCTTTTGCCTCAGCGGTACTATATTCTTCTTATTGTTCAGCAGGGTTAAGGCTGCTTCGGCAATGGCACGGTTTGTACTGTCGGCTGCCGCAGGGTTCAGGTCCTGGTACAGGTTGTTGAGGTCAATGGGGGTATAGTTATCCAGGCCTACCCATTGTTTGGCTGTTAGTACGCGCTTGCAACGGCGGTCTATTTCATCCTGGGTAATTTCGCCGCGGCCAATGGCTGCCTGTATCGCTTTGATGGCTCTGGGTACACTGTTCAGGCGTTCTATTACATCGTTGCCAGCCACGAGGGCACGTGCTTCCGCCACACCGGGCTCAAAATACTTGGTCACACCTTTCATCACCATCGCATCAGTAAAAATGAGCCCTTTGAATCCCAGTTCCTCTTTTAGCAGCCCTGTTACAATAGGTTCAGATAAGGTGGAGGGTAGGTTGGCGCTGGAATCAAGCTGCGGGATGTGCATGTGGGCCACCATCACGCCACCCACTCCCTGGTTGATCAGCTCCTGAAACGGGTACAGCTCCATGGAGTCCAGGCGCTCCCGGTTAAATGGAATAACAGGCAGGTCAAGGTGCGAGTCTACATCCGTATCGCCGTGCCCCGGAAAGTGTTTGGCCACGGCAATGATATCGTTTTCCTGCATGCCGCGCGTAAAAGCCAGGCTTTTTGCCGTTACATCCAGCCGGTTTTCCCCAAAGGAGCGGTAGCTGATAATCGGGTTGTTAGGGTTATTATTGATATCGGCAACAGGGGCGAAGTTTACATGCATGCCGAGCCGCCTGAACTCATTGGCCACCTGTGCTCCCATACTATGAATCAGGCCATTGTCGGCCACGGCACCCAGCATTTGCTGGAACGGGTACTGTACCGTGCTGTCGAGCCGCATCCCAACCCCTGTTTCGGCATCCATTGAGATCAGTAAGGGCACTTTAGAGGCTGCCTGGTACTTGTTCGTGAGGATGGCCTGTCGCACCGGCCCTCCCTGAAAGAAGATAATTCCCCCTACCTTGTACCGCTCTACTAAGTTCAGCACATCAGCCTCGTATTTAGGCCCCTGATCCGAAAATGCCTCTATCACGATTAGCTGTGCAATGCGCTCTTCAGGGGTCAAGGTGTTGAAAACAGAATCGACCCAGTAAGAGGAGGAGTCCTGCAAGGCGGTAATCAGGGAAGTTGGTCGCACATACGCTTCCCGCTCTGCAGGTCGTTCTACAGGGAAGAATGCGCGCTGCTCCTCAGCATATGTCTGTTGGCCGGTATCTGCACTTTCGCAGGCAAACAGCAACAGCGGTAGCAATGCCAGCGTTAGCCAGCATAACCTACGTTTAGCAGGATATAATAAATCAAACCTATACATCTTAACTCTTTAACGCCAGTTGCTCCTATTTAACTCCACCTGTTACTACTATCTTTTACAATGTATTGTATTGGTACTGCTTGTATTGATACTGCGCTTAAAGCTAAAACTAAAACAAGTGCGTTGGACAACAACGCCCATTTTAAGCGTACAAAAAGCCAATACAGTACGTAAGATTACAGTAATAGGTAAAGTGAATTGTACTGTTTTTTGTTCATTAACTTTATCTTTCAGAAAAATACCGGAGTTGTTACACTCCTTCATTTATTAATTTTCTATGCCAACACTTCTATCTGAAAGAGATACCTATGATGATTTGCAGGATCAGGAGGTGCATTTCGGCTACAGCTTTTTGCCCGGCATTTTGTTTGTGGCGCTTATGGCACTTATTAGTCTGTTGAGTTACCTGACAAATGCCAGCCTGAGCTGGCTTGGGGTACTGCCGCGTAGTTTCTTTGGATTGATTGGCGTGGTAACAGGGCCGCTCATTCACAGTGGCCTGCTGCACCTGCTCTCCAACGCTTTTCCGCTGGTGCTGTTGTCTGGGTTCATCCTCTTTCTGCACCGCCGGACAGCTCCACGGGTTATACTCCTGATATATGTGCTGAGCGGCATCCTGACATGGTTCATTGGCCGGCAGGCGTATCATATAGGAGCGAGTGGGGTAGTATATGGGCTGGCGGGCTTCCTGCTGTTTAAAGGTTTCCTGCAGCAGAACCGCAGCTCCATGGCGGTTTCGCTGGCAGTGCTCTTTTTGTATAGCGGCCTGTTTTACGGACTGTTCCCGAACGAGGAGCATGTGTCGTGGGAGGGGCATATAGCCGGTCTGATAGCCGGTCTGGTAGCGGCCATTGTATACTCGGAAGGCAATAAGCAGCCAGCAGACCAGAAACCCATAGAACCTGGAATTGTACAGCGGCATATGAGCAATACCATGGGAGCACACTACCACTATTTTGGGATTCATTATGCGGTCCGGGAGCAGAAGAAGCAAACAATCACTTATACGTATATCCTTAATGCTGCAACAGGTGCTGCAAATATGCCAACCAAGCGTGCTGCTGTTTCGTCTAACAAATGGAAATCAGGGATCAAGAAGCATGACTGAAGAGGAAAAAAAATTTCAAGACAACCTTAAAAAAGTGGCGTCGCAGCATACAAACGGACACAGACGGGGAGACTATAAACATCCACAACCGGAGAAGGAGCCTGTTAAAGAGGATAAGGACAAGCAGGAAGGTGAGGGCAAGCACCAAGGTAACGATGAGGATGAGTTTAAGCAGAGCAAGTGGCCACTGGTTATTACAGGTATACTCATTGCGGCACTGATAGCCTCTTATTTTATTTTCCCGGGCTTTCAGCAGGAGGTGAATAATGGGTGGGATGTGCTGACAAGTGGTGATGAGCAGCGCATCTCAGAATGGGTAAGCCAGTTTGGATTCTGGGGCCCCTTCTTTATTATACTAGCCATGGTGGCCCAGATGTTCCTGCTGGTCATTAATGCAGTGGCCCTTATGCTGGTAGCCATTATTGCTTACGGATCCTTCTGGGGATCTATTATAGCCATTGCGGCAGTGGTGGTAGCCTCTACCATCGGCTACTGGATAGGGCATGCCTTGGGAGAGGCTGGCGTTAGCAAACTGATTGGCCGTAAAACAGAGAAGAAAGTAATTAAATTTGTCGATGATTATGGTATTTGGGCTGTTGTCATAGCCCGCATATCCCCTTTCCTGTCGAATGATGCAGTTAGCTTTGTGGCAGGACTGGCCCGAATGGGGTATTTTAAATTTATTGCGGCCACACTGGCAGGCATTGTGCCCCTCACTATTCTGCTTGCCTGGCTCGGGGAGAACAACGAGCGTTTAAGGACAGGTTTGATATGGGTCTCTGTTGTCAGCCTCGCTGCTTTTATAGGATACATTGTCTACGATAAGTATATCAAGAAGAAGTAAAGAGGGCGTACAAGCCTGAATATAAATCGCGCCTGATCAGTATATCTCCTTTTATTCTTTCTCATTTGCCCTCATTACGCGTCAGGCTATGGCTATCACCTCTATTAAAAAAGGTGATAGGAGCTTGTATGTGTTCCACAGATATAGCCGTAAATTAGGCTATACTTTATACCCAAACCTACCCAACTGCTTTCACTTTTATATAGGATTAATCTGAAGCAGGGGCTTCTATATAGGATTGTTCTATTGTATGGTTTATATAAAATATTATTAAAATAATAATGTAGGGTGATAATGCTTAAAAAGCCATTCTGAGGCATCTGTCACGGCATAATATAACCATTCTTTTTTCCTGTCGTTAAAGCGGGTTGTTGATATAAAAATCGATGTTCCACGAAAAGGATAAATATGTTTAGAACAAAATTACTCGCCGCTTTATTCTCTATTGTGTTGGCTGTGGCTGAAGAATTTTCCTTCTTTAACGAGGCATCCTCTGCACCGAAAATCGAAGAAAATGAGCAAAAGCTCACATGGCATTTAAAAGCACCCGAACGCACAGTCACAGAAATTGAAGTACCAGTAACAGAGGAACCACCGCTTGAAACTTTCACTGTTTCCGCCTCCATTTATCATCCTGTTCCAGGCCAGACGGATTCTACACCATTCATCACCGCAGATGGCTCCCGTATTAACAAGAACAATCCTAAGAAGCACCGCTGGATAGCTGTTTCCCGCGACCTGCACAGCCGTTGGGGTGGAGATATCCACTTCGGCGATTCACTTCAGATTACCGGAGTCTCCGACGAACTGGATGGCTTATATATAGTGCGTGATGTAATGAACCAGCGCATCCGCAACCAAATAGATATACTGGTGGGGGAGAAGGATAAAGTCATGGGCTTCTGGAAGGATGTTGAGATAGCTAAGCTTAATTAGATTTCAGCAGTACGTATTCCTAACTAACTGTCTGCTTTCCCGTAACACCAGAAATACGTATGCGCTGCCAGCCATGTATGGATTTGCTTTGTCAATCATTTTACGGCCACCTGCCACATTTTTCTATAGATTGGGGCACCTGTAGCGAAAAAGCAAAGTAACAGGAGCAAAAAAGGTAAAGGCCCTGCAGCAGGAGAGGAACTGCAGGCGGGGCTGGATGAACAGGATGAGCATTTGCCACATCACCCCATCAGAAGATAACTGCAAATTTGACGGCTTTAGAAGATTGCTTAATTTTGGTTTTTACAGACTGAATAATCCTGCGCATGACACACGAAGAAGCCGTAGAAATACTAAACAGCATGACTAAGAGCGAAAGCCTCCTGCGCCACGCCCGCACAGTGGAGCTGGTGATGCAGGCCTACGCCACTAAGTTAGGAGAGGATGAAAATAAATGGGCAATTGCAGGCCTGCTTCACGATGCTGATTATGAAGCTCATCCGGATCAACACCCCAATGTAATTGTAAACCTGTTGCGGGAGCAGCATGAGGAGGAAATAGCACACGCTATCTCGGCGCATTACACCCACTGGGGAGTAGGCTACGATACCTTACTGGACAAAGCCTTGATTGCCTGCGATGAGATTACGGGTTTTGTAGTGGCCTGTGCGCAGGTAAGGCCCGACCGCCTGCAGGGCCTGGAGGTAAAGTCGGTGATAAAGAAGCTGAAGCAGAAAAGCTTTGCGGCCTCCGTAGACCGGGAGGAAGTTCGGAAAGGAGCTGAGTTATTCGGGGTAGACCTGGCCGAGCATATCGGCTTTATCATTCAGGTGCTACAGCAGCACCAGGAGGAACTCGCGCTTCAGCCCCAGGCCAGCAGCACACAAAATTAATGAGCAGGGGCAGCTACTGATTTAGTTACAGTAGCTGCCCCTTTTGCTTTGCATGTCCCGGATTTATATATCCGCTGCTGTAGCAAAGTCTGCTCGTTTCTGTACCTGTTAAGCCTTTGTTCCTTCATCATTTGCTTATGTATCGATTCTGAGGGAGGTACTATTTTGTCGTACTGCCATTTCCTGAGAAGCTACCAACCTTGACTATCATCCCTGTTTCTCCGGCCTTACCAGCTTGTTTCCATACTTCTCTTCCCGAGGTAATAAAAGCGGAACAAATACTATAAAAGTGATGTTGTGTTTGTACATTAAATGTATATACATTTAATTTGTGTTCCAGTACCGTATAAGGAAAAGAGGCGTCAGCATTTTGCGCTTTTGTTTTCAATGAAATTTAAAGAGATAAAACTATGATATCAACAGAGAAGAAAATTGCAATACATAACCTGATTGAGGAGCGTTGGAGCCCCCGCGCTTTTGAAAACAAATCAGTAGGCGAAGAGCAACTGAAAGCGCTCTTCGAGGCAGCACGCTGGGCACCATCTGCCATGAACGAGCAGCCATGGCGTTTTATATACGCCGTTAAAGAAGATAAAGAAAATTTCGATCGCCTGTTCAGTTGCCTGGTAGAGGGAAACAGCTGGGCTGAAAATGCATCTGCCCTGTTCATTAGCGTGGCTAAAAAGAACTACGATTATAATGGTAACCCCAACAGCGTTGCGCTGCACGACTTAGGGCTGGCCACTGGAAACCTGTTGTTACAGGCCACTGATTTAGGATTGCACGTGCACCTGATGGGAGGCTTTAAGGCAGATAAAGCACGCGAGGTACTGGGAATACCTGAAGGCTTTGAGCCTGTGTCAATGGGTGCTGTCGGCTATGCAGGTGATCCGGAAACCCTCCCTGAAAATTTGAAAGCACGGGAGGTGGCCCCCCGTAAGCGTAAGCCCCTGAATGAAATTGCTTTTAAAGGAGAATGGGAGCAGAAGTAAAGATAAAGAGTAGTGTTTTGTGATTGTGTAAGAGCGCCCCGGCAAATGTCAGGGCGTTTCTGTTTTAGCGCAGGTGCCGCATCACCGCAAAGGGCAGTGGTGCCCATAAAGCGGCTTCTATACCCGCTGCTTTCAGCCCCTGGTTTACCCAATTGTTACAGTTCTTGAGGATATAGAATTTACCGTGTGCCTCGTAAAAAGTGTCCAGGCCTGTATAGCCTGAGTTTGGAATATGCTTGTACTGCCCGCTCTCCTGCTGAAAGGAGGCATCAATGTACTGCACCAGGTCCTGGTAATCTTCCGCAGAAAGCAGAACGGGCTGCTGCCGTTTAGTGGGCGTTAATTGGGACGCAATATACTCCACATGCATGGCCGATGGAGTAGGCCAAAGTGTAGCACGTAAAGCCACGCCAAGTGTCAGGTCACTCCATTCAGGTGTTTCCATGTAGAATTGGCGGTCGCCCCAGCCAAAGGCCAGGTACTGATAACTGCTGTCAGCGCTTTCGAAGTGGTGCAGTGGAATTTTATTCCGCCAGTCGATGGTGGGAGTTACAACAGGCACCACAATATCAGTGTGCACCCCGTTGGAGGTAACATAAATCTCTACAGGGGCGGCAGGTGGCGACTGGGCAACACTGCTGTTCACGGGTATGCTGCTCAGTACAAAGGCTGAAAAAATGAAAAGCACGGCCAGGCCAGCCACTGTAGCTATAAACCACAGCACAAAAGACAAGATTCTGATGATTACACGCTTCATACTATATCATACGGCGGGTATCACTGAAAATTTACCAGGAATAAACAGCATAGCCTGTAGCGGTTACAGCAGAGCGCTTATTTGCCATACTCAGCAATTTTGCGGAAATTGTACTTCTTTTCAACTAAACGCCTGTTTAGGCTTTATTTTGTCACCTTTGATAACAAAGTTTAACAGGCTCTTAAAAAACTCATATACTTAAAAACAACATGATGAACACGCTAAAGCGAAACATCGCTTTGTTGCTGGTGCTGCTTTGTATGCAGGTGGCTGTGGCGCAGGAGCGCCTGCAGTCCCCCGAGCAATTTTTGGGCTACCAGCTAGGCAAACAGTTTACAACTCAGAACCGCATTTTAGATTATGTGAACTACCTCGCTGCACAGGCGCCAAACCGCATGAAAGTGCAGCAGTACGGGCAGACCTACGAAGGGCGTCCGCTGATGCTGGCCTACGTCGCCTCCGATGAAAACCTGCCGCGCCTGGAGCAGATCCGGGAAAACAACCTGCGCCAGGCAGGAGTGCAGAGCGGGCAGGTACAGGGAGAGCAGCCTGCCATTGTGTGGCTGAGCTACAACATACATGGAAACGAATCGGTGAGCTCTGAGGCAGTGATGCAGGTACTTTACGACCTGGCAGATCCAAGCAACGCGCAAACGAAGCAGTGGCTGCAGAACACGATCGTGATTCTGGACCCGATGGTGAACCCGGATGGCCGCGAGCGTTACGTGCAGTGGTACAAGCAGGCCTCCAACCAGGGAGGCAATGCCTCGCCTTATGCCTGGGAACATTATGAGCCGTGGCCAGGTGGCAGACCCAATCACTATTACTTTGACCTGAACCGCGACTGGGCCTGGCAGACACAGATTGAGTCGAAACAGCGCCTGAAGGAGTACAACAACTGGCTGCCACAGGTACACGCCGACTTCCACGAGATGGGGGCAGAGTCTCCGTACTATTTCTCGCCAGCGGCAAAGCCATTTCACGAGAGCATCACGCCATGGCAGCGCCAGTTCCAGAACACCATTGGTGACTACAACCGCCAGTACTTCGACAAAAACAACTGGCTCTACTTTACCCGCGAAAACTTCGACCTGTTTTACCCCAGCTACGGCGATACATACCCCACCTATAACGGTGCCATTGGTATGACCTATGAGCAGGGTGGATCGGGCCGTGCCGGTCTGGCCTATCAGAAGCAGGATGGTGACACCCTCACGTTGGTTGACCGCATTGCCCATCACGTTGCAGCCAGCCATGCCACCATCCAGGCCTCCTCTGAGAAGGCCGACCAGCTGAAGCAGGAGTTTCAGAAGTATTACCAGAATAACCTGAATAACCCTGCTGGCGAGTACAAAGCTTTTGTGCTAAAAGCAGACGGCAGAAGTGCTGCTAACCTGAAATCACTGACGGATTACATGGG
This sequence comes from Pontibacter diazotrophicus, assembly GCF_003367245.1. Taxonomy (GTDB): domain Bacteria; phylum Bacteroidota; class Bacteroidia; order Cytophagales; family Hymenobacteraceae; genus Pontibacter; species Pontibacter diazotrophicus. Next base: position 230,299 of record NZ_QRGR01000005.1, read on the forward strand.
TCGTCAGGGAATTCAGTACGGCTATACCAGCAAGAACACCACTGCGCGTGGTTTTAACTACAGCAACGGGAAAGACGAAAGAGTAAATATTGGTACAAATGATGTGGTCATCAGCATGTATCAGCCAAAGTCAACCCTCGTAAAAGTGTTGTTTGAGCCAAATGCTAGATTGGAGGATTCCCTTACCTATGACATCACCTCCTGGTCTTTGCCTTACGCGTACAACGTGCAGGCGTACGCCCTGCGAAACAGGATTAACGTGAACACCAGCAATGCGGCGGCAGCTCCGGCTGCGGCGGCTATCACTATCGAGCGCCCTTATGCATACCTGGCCCGCTGGAATAACCTGCAGGACCTGAAGTTCCTGACAGAACTAATGAAGGAGGATATAAAGGTGCGGCAGGCAGAGAAAGCTTTTGAGACGGATGGGCAGCGGTACGAGCCGGGTACACTCATCATTACCCGCACCGGCAACGAACGTATGGGCGATAAACTGGATGCCACTGTACAGGCACTGGCGAAGCAGTACGATGTAACTCTGAGTGCCACAGGCACTGGTTTTGTGAGCAGCGGCGCGGACTTCGGTTCCGGAAGCGTGCGTTACCTGCAGATGCCGAAGGTTGCCTTACTCTCGGGTGAGGGAATTTCTCCTTATGGGTTTGGTGAAGTATGGCATTACTTCGAGCAGCAGATTGGCTATCCGGTTACGGTGCTGAACACTTCCTATTTCAGTAATATACCACTCAACGAATTCGACGTGCTCATCCTGCCAAATGGCAGTTACAGCCAGGTGCTGAATGAGGAGACGCTGGAGAATGTGAGAGAGTGGGTAAGTGCCGGTGGTAAACTCATTGCCATGGAAGCTGCCGCTGGTTTTTTAGCTGGTAAAAAAGGCTTTAACCTGAAGAAGAAAAGCCAGGAAGTAGCTAGCGAGGACAAAAGCAAGGCAAAAGACGAAAACCCATACAAGAACTTGCGCACCTACGCCAACCGCGAACGTGAAGCGCTGGAAGGAGAGGTGCAGGGCAGTATTTTCAGGGTAGACTTAGATAAAACACACCCGCTGGCGTTTGGCTACGGCGATACTTATTTCGGACTTATCCGTTCTGCGGATACGTTCAGCTTCCTGGAAAACGGCTGGAATGTAGGGGTGCTGAAGAAGGATAACTACACCACCGGTTTTGTAGGATCTAAAAGCAAAGAGAAGCTGCAGGATGCGCTGATTCTGGGAACGCAGGATATGGGCCGCGGCCAAGTGGTTTACCTTGCTGATAACCCCTTGTTCCGTGGGTTTTGGCAGGGCGGCAAACTCATGTTCGGAAACGCTGTATTCCTGGTAGGGCAATAAGAGAAGAAGTTAAGCAAAGTGCTTTGATTCGCTTGCTTACTTCATACTGATGAAGGGATTTGAAAAGCCCCCTGCTCCAAACCTGGTGCAGGGGGCTTTTTCTTTGGGGCTGGCGCTTGCTAAGGTATATATTCGTACCTTGCACAGCATCTAATCTTAGTGTTTCTGAAGTATGCAAACGCAACATATTATCACTTATCCATCACCAGAAGAGCACAACGGTTTTCTGAGTAACTATGTACAGCAGGCTAAAACCGATGACCTGATTGAGGGGCTCACTGCCAGCTATGTGTTTATCACGGGTATGGTGCAGGGGCTTACGGATGAGCAATTACTGTTTCGTTATGCGCCGGGCAAGTGGAGCATAAAAGAGGTGATGGTGCATATGGTGGATACAGAGCGTATCTTCTCGTACCGTGCCCTCCGATTTGCCCGCCAGGACAAAACCGAACTGCCGGGCTTTGATCAGGACCAGTATGTGCTACCCGCCAAAGCTGACGCCCGCGACATCAACTCCATCATAGCAGAATATACTTCTTTGCGTACGGCCACCATCGAGCTTTTCAAGAGCTTTGACGAAGAGGCGCTGCAGCAAAGAGGAGTTGCCAGCGGGTTGGAAGTAAGTGTGCGTGCGCTGGGCTATATTATACTGGGCCACGAGGTACACCACCAAAAGATTATACGGGAGCGGTATCTGAAAGCAGTGTAGTTGTTTCTATGAAAACCTAAACCAGTGACTCATTTTTTTAAAACACTGAACAGTAATAGTTTATAAAGGGCGGTCAAGGTATTAGCTTGTAAAGCAGAGTTTAAACACATAAATTTTATTCCGTGTTTAAACTCTGCTTCTTTTATTCAGTCAAAGTTCCAAAGCTGCTAAAACCTGACTGAAACATGCCTACTACGCTCCCTCGTTCCCGAAAAGCAAAGCACTACCTAATAGCAGCGCTGTGTTTGTTTGTGCTTATTGCTGTTACCATCTATATTACCGCGACTAACTTACGACCCATCAGTTGGACGGCCCACTTCGAAGGGATCGGTACAGGTTCTTCTCCCCGATTAGTTGACCTGAACAATGATGGGGTGCTGGATGTGGTGATAGGGGCAGGGGGCGCAGAGAACCAGCCAAGCGATACAGCAGTTATTGCCATGGATGGGGCTACGGGCAATTTGCTATGGCACGTAGCTGGCCGAAACCAGGTGGTGGGTTCGGCGCTTTTTTATGATGTTACAGCCGATGGTGTACCGGACGTGTTTATAGGCGGCCGCACTGCGGAACTGTTAGCCGTAAACGGAGCGAATGGGGAGGTGCTGTGGCGATTCTTTCCGTATGACAGCACCATCAACCCTGCTGATTCCGGTATCTATAACTTCTATAATCCGCAGCTTATTCCGGATCAGGATAAGGATGGTAAAGAAGATCTGCTTATCTCAAACGGCGGGGACTATACCGTAAAAGCCCATGACCCAAGGAGGCCGGTAGGCAAGCTGATGGTGATCAGCAGCAGAAGCGGCCAAATCATATCGGAAGTGGAGGTGCCGGATGGTAAGGAAACGTATATGTCTGTTGTGAAGGTGAGCCTGAAAAACAATGAAACAGAGGATGTTATTTTTGGAACTGGTGGCGAAACAGTGGGCGGTAACCTCTACCGGACAACACTACAGGACATACTTAAAGGAGACATCTCATCATCAGTGGTTCTGGCTACTGGTAAAAACAAAGGCTTTATTGCCCCGCCTGCCCTGGTAGATCTAACCGGAGATGATGTGTTCGACATTGTTGTGAATTCGGTTGATGGACGCACCATGGCTATCAACGGGGCAAATGATTTGCTGCTGTGGAGCGTGAGGGTGCCTGACACAGAAATTTACTCCAGCCCGGCCATTGGTTATTTTAACCAGGATGAGGTACCCGATGTTTTTACAAACTATGGTATCGGGGTGTGGCCCATGATTAAACGATCTACCCAGCGGATGATAGACGGCAAATCAGGGAAAGTGCTCGCCACTGACACCGCAGGAATCTTCTCTTATGCTTCACCGGTTGTGGCTGATTTTAATAACGACGGATTTGATGATGTGCTACTGAGTGTCAACAGCCTGATTCGTCTCAACCTGTACGATCCTAGCAAGCGCCATATCAGCCAGTTAATGGTTTTCGATTTTCATGATAATGTGACATACCAGGTAGGAGATACTTTGCTTGGGAGCAATGTAGCCAGTACACCCTGGATAGGGGATATGGACGGAGATGGCAAGATGGAGATAGTGAACACCACCATCGAATTGAACGGACAACGCAACGACATCGATAGGCCTACAAACCTGCGGGTGTTCCACGTAAAAACGCCTTATACTGTTAATAAAGATATAAAATGGGGCGGCTATATGGGCAGCAACTATGATGGCATTTTCAGAAGTGAACAAAAGGCAGCCAGCATAACGGCGAACTGATCTAAGCTTTGTCTTCATCATACATGCCGACGGCTAATGAACGCAGTTGCCTAAAAGGCAGCGGTTCAGCAGCTATTCTGTACAGAAACTCTACTGTAGTGCATGGATAATACTTTATGAACCTGCCTGAACAGAAAAGCACAATCTTTTAGCAGAAGTATCCTTATATTGTCATTTTATAATGATACATGAAGCGGCACGCTCCCGATGCATTTGACCCGTAGAAACATTGGCTTAATAGTAGCTCCCGTGCTGGCTTTGGCCGTGTGGTGGCTAACACCGGTTCTTACTTATGAGGCCCGTACCGTGGCTACCATCATGGCCTTTTGCCTCGTTTTCTGGATGACGGAGGTAATACCGCTCTCCATGACGGCCTTTCTTGGTGTGCTCCTCGCCGTGATGTTAGGAATTGCTGAAATCGCGACAGCCTTCCAGAACTTAGGGCACCCCATTATCCTGCTCTTTATCGGGAGCTTTCTGCTGGCCCGCTCCATGACGCGCCACGGCCTGGACAAGCGCATTGCGCTGTTCATACTATCCCGGCCTTTTTTCCAGAAAAGCCTTTTCCGGTTGTTCCTGGGTTTCTCCTTTATTTCTTTCCTGCTCTCGATGTGGGTGAGCAACTCAGTGACCGTGGCCATGCTCCTGCCACTTATGCTCGGCGTAACGCAGCTGGTGTGCCAGCCGGAGCAGGGCAGGAACTCAGCTGCCTTCTTTTTATTAGGAATTGCCTACAGTGCTTCTATTGGCGGTATCAGCACCATTATCGGTTCACCGCCTAACCTGATAGGAGTGAATTACCTGGCGCAGCAAGGCGTTATCGTCGATTTTCTGCAGTGGATGTTGCTGGCGCTGCCCATCTCCATAAGCATGTATGGACTGATGGTGCTGTATATGCGCTATTTCTTAAGCAAGAGCAGTTACGATCAGGCGGTGGTGCAGGCGTATGTGGCAGAACACCAGCAGCAGCACCAGAAGCTAAAGCAAGGCGAGAAAGTGACCATGGGCGTGTTCCTCGTGGCCGTTATTCTCTGGCTGGCACCGGGCGTGTTTAATCTATTGGGGCTGGAGGAGGCTTATACGTTTATGAGCACCTACTTCGCCGAAAGCACTGTGGCCGTACTGGCGGCGCTGCTGCTCTTTCTCATACCGCCGGGGCAGGAGAATAACGGAGAAGGTACACTGACGGCAGAAGATTTGGTAAAAATTGACTGGGATACCATTTTGCTTTTTGGCGGCGGTATGGCCTTGGGTCAATTGGTGGTAACTTCAGGGCTGGCAGACGTGATTGGCCGCAGCATTACGACTGTCATAGACCCTGAGAACCAGGTGCTGCTGGTGTTTGTACTGATAACACTGGTGCTGCTACTGACAGAGGTTAGCTCGAATACCGCTATTGCTATTACCTTCGTGCCCATTATAATCGGGGTGCTGCAGGGGCTGGATTTACCGCTGCTTTACCCGGTACTGGGTGTGGTGGTGGCGTGTAGCCTTGCTTTTATGCTACCGGTTGCCACTCCTCCAAACGCCATTGTATATGGCAGCAAGCAGGTTTCTATCGGCGAAATGGCCCGTACAGGATTGGTGCTTAATCTTTTTGGAGCTGTTATTACTACGGTGTGGGTGCTGGTTTATATGTCCCTGTAATGGCAGGAGAGTCAGATTAGTACAAATTAGCTAACTTCCGCTATTGTAATCTAATTTAAAAAGCATTTTATTATCCATCAAATAAAATTCTCCTTAGGCCATTATGCGAAACCGCAGATCATACCGTATTGTCGTAACTATTGCCTGCTTTGTATTTGCAGGTATGAATGCCTATAGAATCTTACAGGGATACTACACCTGGATAGATGTATTTCTGCTGATTATCTTTTTAATTTTTGGAGTGACTTATTCGTACATCCTTTTCCGGCAAGATAGAGAAAGCTGAGGGAGAGTACTGAACGGACTGAAAATGTCCAAAACGGGAAAACCTGAGAGTCTACACTGTTCCTTCTGAACAATCAGACCCTCAGGTTTTCAACTTTTAGCCAAAGGTATCTCTCTATACGGAATAGGTTAAGTTGTGGTTTGTGGTTTTTGAAAATAATTAAATTTATTTTTTTGCCTCTGACAGTCAGTTGTTTTAATTCTCAAAACAAGCATTGTTAAGCGTTCTGTACTTTCGTCTGCCGCTTTACGGGCTTGTATGATAGTTCCGGAGCATGCACCAGAACTCAACCTTTACTACATTGGATCAACATCGGCTACAATACGAATATTCTTGAAGACAGGCAGGAGCCTGAGGTTAAAAATGGCTTGTGCCAACTGGTCTTTCGCGGCCTTCAGGTTCGTGTTTGCGCGCGGTAGCTTAATATGTATCTCGTTCAGAAACAGGTTTCGGATTTTGAAGATGTAGGGCACCTCCGGCCCCAGTACCTGCTGTTTACCCAAACGGTCCACGAGGTCCTTGGCCAGTACAATGGCGGCATTCTCAGAAGTCTCTTCTTCAGCATGCTTCACTGTAATCCGGATCATGCGCACAAATGGCGGATAGCCGAAACGCAGTCGCTCCTCTATCTCGTGCTCGTAGAGGCTCTCGTAATCATTGTTGCGCACTTTCCGGAAAATGGGCTGCAGCGGGTCGCGCGTCTGTATAAGCACAGTACCGGGTTTGCCTTTTCTGCCGGCGCGGCCACTTACCTGCACAAACAACTGGTACGCCCGCTCGTGTGCCCGGTAATCAGGGAAATTAATAACCGTGTCTGCATTCAGTATACCCACCAGGCTCACGTTCTCAAAGTCAAGGCCTTTGGTGACCATCTGCGTGCCCACCAGCACATTTGTCTTTCCGTTTTCGAAGTCAGCTATGATTTGCTGATAGCTGTTCTTTGTTTTAGTAGTATCCAGGTCCATGCGCTGTACCTCTGCCTTTGGCAGGAGCAGCTTTAGCTCGTCTTCTACCTTTTCCGTACCGAAGCCCATGCTTTTGAGGGTGGTAGCGCCGCAGGCGGGGCAGTCGTGGGGCATGCGTTCGTGGTAGCCGCAGTAGTGGCAGCGCAGCTCGTTGTTATACTTGTGATAAGAGAGGCTCACGGCGCAGAACTTGCACTTCGGTATCCAGGAGCACTCGTCGCAGGAGATGAAGGGGGCATAACCCCGGCGGTTCTGAAAAAGAATTACCTGCTCCTCGCGCTGCAGCCGCTCTTCAATAGCTGTCAGCAATTGGCTCGAGAAGTGGCTGTTCATAGCTTTTCGCCGTTGTGCATCGCGGATGTCTATTAGCTCTATGTCTGGTAACTGGGCTTGTCCAAAGCGCTTGCTCATGGTTACCAATCCCCAACGGCCGGTTTTGCAGTTATAGTAACTCTCAATGGATGGCGTAGCAGAGCCAAGCAACGTCTTCGTACCTTGCAGATTTGCCATCACCAGGGCTGTTTCGCGGGCATTGTAACGCGGCGCCGGGTCATACTGCTTATAGCTGGCCTCATGCTCCTCATCCACAATTATCAGCGACAGGTTATGAAAGGGCAGAAAGATGGAGGAGCGCACGCCCACCACCACCTGAAAGCGCCCCGACAGGATGCCCTGCCACACCTCGGCCCGTTCGTTGTCGGAGAACTTGGAATGGTACACACCCAGCTTCTCACCGAATACTTTCAGCAGGCGCGTCACAATCTGGGCGGTCAGCGCAATTTCCGGCAGCAGGTACAGTACCTGGCCACCGGCTTCCAGTGCGTGCTTTATCAGGTCGATGTATACTTCGGTTTTACCACTGCCCGTTACACCATGCAGCAGCACCGTGTCTTTTTCCTTGAACAGGCCCAGAATTTCATCTTTCGCCTGCAACTGGTGCTCTGATAATGCCATCGGCAGCTGTTGCTGCAGATTATCTATCGGGAAGCGCGACACAATCTGATCGAATTGCTCCAGCACGCCTTTTTTTATCAGCGTGTTGATGGAGGAGGCAGAAAGGTGGGGGTTTTTAGAGAGCTCACTTTTCTCAAGGCCTTTGTAATTCAGGTTAATGTCCTGGTGTACCGGTACCTTTTGGAGGTAGTTCAGGAGGATGTCCAGTTGCTTGGGCTGAGGGGTGAGCTGGTTAAATAGCTCCTCCAGCATGCCCTCTTCCTGCACAAAATGCTCTGTCAGGCGCACCTTCTTCACCACCTTCGGCGAGAATTTATCGCTGACCTGCTCATAAATAATAATTGCCTCTTTCTGAATCAGCGATTTGATGAACTTATGGTAGCTTTTCAGTTGCAACAGGTTGCCAACTTCTGTGAACGTAAGCGCCTGGTTATGCTGCAGGGCAAATATGATTTTCTCCTCCTGGGGCGCAAAGATAATTTCGTCCTCTTCGGGGTTATACTGCGGGTGCAGTTGTATCCGCGACTCACTGCTCAGCTTCAGTGCCGAGGGCAGCCCGGCGTTAATCACTTCACCCAGGGTGCACATGTAGTAGTCGGCGATCCACTTAAAGAGCTTGAGCTGCGGCCCCGTCACTATCGGGGTGTCATCGAGCACATCCAGCACATACTTAGCTTGGTAATCGGCGGGGGCATTCTCGTGGATGTCCGCTACAATACAGCTCAGCACCCTTTTTCCTCCAAACTGCACAATTACCCGCGCACCCACCATCACGCTGTCGTTCATTTCGAACGGGATGCGGTAGGTGTACAGCTTTGGCAAGGGCAACGGCAAAATTACATCGGCAAACAGGGTGACACGATCCGTAGCCGGCTCCGGCGGGTAATTAAAGTTTAAAAGCTCTGACAAGGGTGGTTTATACTTTAGCTAAAGACAAAGGTCGTAAAATTTTGATGATTATGAAGCATCTGCTCTGGCTCATATAGTCTAGCGTTTGCCATGAATGCTATTGGCAGACAGATAATCCAGGGCTGAACAGGATAGGGAATCAATTTGAAATGACTATATTTATTCTGATAAGCGGGAGAGGTGTTTCTTTGCCTCCCGTAAGAAAAAGAAAACAAATTCAGGTTATGTTAGGGAAAACTTTATTCATCCTGAGCCTACTGTCGCTGTGCTGTGGCAGCAGTGTGCTTGCACAATCCAAATCAATGCGTGTAGCAACCTATAACATCCGTTACGACAACCCCAACGACGCCCCCAATACCTGGGCAAAGCGCCTCCCTGTGATGGCGAACCAAATCCAGTACCACGACTTCGATATCTTCGGAACGCAGGAGGTGCTGTTTAACCAGCTAAAAGATTTGGCTGAAGCGTTGCCTGCATACGCTCATATAGGAGTGGGAAGAGATGATGGCAAAGAGAAAGGAGAGTTTGCTGCCGTTTACTATAACAAAGACAGGTTTACACTGCAGCAGCAGGGACATTTCTGGCTCTCTGAAACGCCTGAAAAGCCAAGCAAAGGGTGGGATGCTGCTATTCCCCGCATTTGTACCTGGGGCCAGTTCCGGGAACAGGAAACCGGGTTCTCTTTTTACTTTTTTAACGTGCACTTTGACCACATGGGAGAGCAGGCACGCAAGGAGAGTGTGAATCTAATAGTACGGAGAATCAGGCAGATAGCAGGGAACTCGCCCGTTATACTTGCCGGCGACTTTAATTTCAGCCAGAAAGATGAAAAGTACACTACCCTGAACACCTCCGGTATACTGAAAGATGCTTTTCAACTGGCAGATTTACGCTATGCACCCAGAGGTACCTTCAACGGTTTTGACGCTGACCGAAACTCCGATGAAAGAATCGACCACATCTGGCTTAGTTCAGGTTTCAAAGTTAACCGCTATGGCATTCTGACAGACACCTACGGCGACGGAAAGTTTCCATCCGATCATTTCCCGGTAGTGGCAGAGATAGAGTATAGTGTAAAGAGGTAGGAGTGCAAATAGCTAAAAGGAGAGGGTACGGAAGTTTGAAAAGCTTTCCTTACATATACCAGACACTGTCCGGTGACAGCGAGAGATGTACTGTGTCGCCTTTTGCAACATTGGCTTCAGCAGCTTTTGTAGTTACCGTCAAATCTCCTGAAAGCAAGATTTCTATATCGTAGTAGCTGCCATAGAAGGTTACTTTGTTTACCTTTCCCTGAAGGGAACGACTCTCTTCCGCTCCTATTCTAAAACTCTCAGGGCGAATAAGCATCTGTTTGTTGTTTGGCTTTATGCCTGGGAGTTTAGAGAAGGCTGCTGCCTGTGCAGGAGGTATGAGGTTGTAGCTTCCGAACAGGGCGGCTACATACTCGTTCACTGGCTGCCTGTAAATCTGCTCTGGTGTTCCTTTCTGCAGCATCTGTCCATTCTTCATCACCAGTATTTCATCTGCCCACGAGAGCGTATCCAGCGGGTCATGAGACGTTAGAATGCAGGTAATTTCCAGTCGTTCTCCTATTTCGCGGATAACGGATTTAAGTATGTTTTTATGCACGGCATCGAGGTTGGAGTATGGTTCGTCGAGCAGTAATAGTTTGGGAGATGAGATGAGCAATTTAGCCAGGGCAATCCGTTGTTTCTCGCCTCCTGATAAGTGATCTGTCCGTCGCGACAGCAAGTGATTGATCCGGCATATCCCGTACAAGGTTTCCGCGTCTTCTGCTGGCAGAGTGTTGGCATAACGCAGTACCTGCTCCACTCTCAGTGATTTAGGCAGTTCAAAGTGCTGCGATAAGTAAGAGATACCCGGGTGCCCCGGCACTAACTTGTCCAGCGGCCCAATTACCTTTTTACCCTCAAATAGCACTTCGCCAGCACTAGGCTGCACGAGCCCGGTAATGATTTTCAGCAGCGTACTTTTGCCCGCGCCAGTCTCTCCTGCAATGGCTGTTTTCTGGAATTCTTCCTGGCTAAAGCTGATGTCTTGTAAAGTGAAATCCCCTTTTTCCTGTATAGATATGCCTGATACTTTTAATAAACTCATTTAATTGGAGGGGATATAAAGATGGTTTGGGTAATTTGACTGTTACTGTAATTCAAATAGTGCTTTGAGTTTGTGTTCGATTTCAACCTGATATTTTGGAGGTATAATACCTAATTGCCTTTGTATTATATTTTTGGTATGGTTACCATTCTGTGCAATTTAATTACTGAATCGACAGACAGTCCTGTTAAATAAAAGTCATTGTCTTCTTTGTATATGAGTAGGTCTGATGCCTCAAGTGACTTCTGTATTTGGCTGCTTATGAAAGCTATGATTACATGCTCATAAATCCCTATTGCTTCCGTCAGGCAAACGGCTGGCCTTACTTTAGTTCCGCTGAAATCATCAAATGGGAAGGGGAACAGAACAATCTTTCCCTTAGTCATGAGAAGGTTTTCCGTCTGTTAATGAATATATATTCTCTTGTTCTTCATGCAAAAAGTCAAAAACTGGATTGTTAGTCATTGCTGCTAACCATTGCTTGTCCTCCAATTCTTCGTCTTCAGACACGAGAATAATTACTTTGACTTTCTTGTCCCTCACTTTTAGGGGATGGTCCAAACGTAAAACTCCTTTATTATCTATTTCCCCTGTAACCTCAATGGCTTTCATGACGAACCTCCTGCTTTTATGTTGTTGCTAGCTATCTTATTTATACTTTCTTAACTTCTTTATGTTTGAAACTGCGTGTTTAGCTAGCTCTATAAATACTCCCATATTAACAAAACGCTGGCAATCTGATTGTCTATTAGTTTAAGAACAGAGCAGTCTGTATTGTGAACTTAACCTCCTGAACGCGGACCTACTGCCGTACCTGCGACTTATCCACGCGCGTCGGCGTATCTTCACCGCTCACTACTCCTTCTGAAGCGAGGGCAATGGCTTTTATCATATTGGTGAGGTGTTCCATGTCCAGCTGCGACACCTCGTCTTTGACGGTATGGTAGGTTTTATCCTTGTCAATTTGTACTGAGGATATGGTATGCGCCGGAACGCCCAAGCGGGCGAGGGTGGCGTTGTCAGAGCGGTAGAAAAGGTTCTGCTCGGGGTATGGGTCCGGGTGAATGCTGTAGGTGGTGCCCTGCAGGCGCTGCTGCATCAGGGTGCCCAGGTTAGAGCGCTCGAAACCGGTGAGGTAGGCGCTGTTTGCACCAAATTGTGAGGGCTTGCCCACCATTTCGATGTTGAACATCGCCACAATCTGGTCCGGGTTCAGTTGCTCAGAAAAGTATTTGGAACCAAAGCCGCCCATCTCTTCTGCCGTAAAAGCCACAAACAGCAGCGAGCGCTCCGGTTGCGGTTGCTGCTTGTAATAGTCTGCAAGCATCATCATGGCAGTTGTGCCTGCCGCATCGTCGTCAGCACCGTTGGCAATGCTGTCTCCAGCCACCGGTTCTTGGATGCCGATGTGGTCGTAGTGGCCCGAGAACACCACATACTCGTCTTTTCGTTTGCCCTCTATCATGCCGCCAACGTTGGTGAGCTGCAGCTGCTCTATTTTATTTTCAACCTCCACCTCATACTTTGTAGCTTTTGCCTGGTCTGTTAAAACAAACACTTTGCTTGCGCTTTGGCCAAGTTCTTTTTTCACGCTGCCGCTGCTCACATAGTGCTGGTAGCGGCTAAAGAGGTCTTTGTGCTTCGGGTGCACCAGTACCAGCACATCCTGGGTTGCATTGTTTAACTCACTTAAAACTGCTCTGAAATCATCCTGCGCGCCAACTGTCATTACCTTCTGCTTTCCATTATTTGTCCACTCCAACTCTTTATTATCGGTGATGGCAAACACTAATTCCGGCTTTACATCTTTTCCATTTAGCTTAACTTCCTGCTCCTGTGGTAAAACACGGTACATGCTGAACGTTTGCTTGAAATCGTCCTCCCCAGGTAAAGGCTTTAAACCAACACGCTGAAACTCGTTCTGAATAAAGTCGGCGGCTTTTTCAATTCCGGGTGTAAAAGAGGCGCGGCCCTGCATAGCATCAGCGCTTAGGGTGCTGACAATGCGGGTAGTTTCATCTTGTGTGATAGGCGCTAAATCCTGTGCAGGGGCTGTAGCCGTAAAACCACATGCAAGTAAAAGCAGGGCAAGTTTTATGTTAGTCATCTTTGATGTTACTGAATACAATAGAAAATGGAGACACAGAACAAAACCGGTGTCAGTCAAAAATACTTATTATGCTGTCAACTTTCGTGCCGTTACACCTTGATTCGTAGAGGAATGCAAACAGGAATTAGCTTTGTTGCTGCCATTCACGCAGTAGCAGGCTGTATATCTCCAGGTCATGAAAGTGCCCGTTCAGGTATTCCCCGTCCCGCTGCACACCTTCCATTTTGAAGCCTAATTTCTGTGGGATTCTGCTGCTCTTCGTGTTGCCAACCCCAACCTTAATCTGGATACGGTTCATGCCCATTTCCTCGAAAGCGTATTGCAGCAGGGCTTTGCAGGAGCGGCGCATAATGCCTTTGCCCTGCAGTGCGCCGGATAGCCAGTAGCCGATTTCTATTTTGCGGTTTACATGGTCAATCCCTTTGAAACCAATGATGCCCGCTATGCTTTTCTGATACAGGATCACATACACTTCCTCGGAAGTGTTCTTACTGTCTGTAACCGCTCTCAAATACGCCTTTGTGTCGAGCACCGACATGCTGTAATCGATAAAGGGGAGCCACTCGCGCAGGTATGCCCGGTGGGTGTCGATGAGGTGGTACAGGAAAGGGGCGTCTTCCACCGTAGCCAGGCGCAGGTAAAGGTCTGTGTCTACGGGAATGTGTGTGGTATGAGGGCTTATTTTCATAGGCAGGTAGTAAATCAACTTCTAATTAACAGTCTTAGTAGCTGTTTTGCAAAAAATAGACTATATATGGTTAAAAATATGCTGGTACACATCAAATTTTTGTGACTTATCAGGCATAAGTTCACGAGGATAAAGGCTTTACTTGCTTCAAATATCTTGCTACTAAAATGGCAGGCGCCATGCATGCCTTTCTTCGTTTTCATCGTAGTATTAACGAGTCTGGATACTCTCACCCACTGTACGTCGAATGAATGAATTCCTGCGCCAGGTCGGGAGTAGGTGTAGAAGAATAGTAGAACACCCATCGTGATTTTAAAAAAGCTATACTCACTCAATCATCAAGAATAAACAGAAGTATATGACACCGACCATACTTATAGTACCCGGCCTGGGAAGTTCTGGCCCCGAGCATTGGCAAACACTGTGGGGGCAGCAGCACCCGGAATTTGAGCGGGTAGCGCAGCGCGATTGGGACACTCCTGTTTGCAGTGAATGGGTTGCTACACTGGATGAAGCCGTCATGCAGCACGAGCCGGCGCATGTGGTGCTCGTAGCACACAGCCTAGCTTGCGCTACGGTAGCAATCTGGGCGAAGCAATACAGGCGATCCATTAAAGCTGCCTTGCTGGTGGCGCCCGCTGATACCGAAGCCGCAGATTTCCCGGAAGGAACCACAGGTTTCGCACTTATTCCAATGGAGCAGCTTCCGTTTCAGAGTATCGTAGTAGCCAGCACCAACGACCCTTATGTAACTGAAGCGCGTGCCATGCAACTGGCGCAGGCCTGGGGCAGCGAGTTTGTCAGCATCGGGGAAGCCGGGCACATCAATTCCGACTCCGGGTTTGGTGAATGGGAGGAAGGGCTAACCTTGCTGAAGAAGTTATGGTAGCTTTGCGCTGCTTTTATACAGTGAAATCTTCAGGTTGTCTCAACAGTAGGAGAGTTGTATGGGAATTCAAGATATACTTCCCTATCGTTGAGATGACAAATACATATCTCAGTTAATCTGCTTTCTGAAGCCGCTTTGGCCGCCGCGTTTACCTTTGCCACTTCCAGGACCTCTGCCTCTGCTGCCGCCACTGCTGCTGGTTTTTGGGCTGCCTTTGGTGGCGGCTTTTAGCTGCGTTACTTCCTCCGGCGTTAGCTCCCGGTACTCACCGGGCTGCAAACCACCGAGGTTTAAGGGGCCGATAGAGGTACGGATGAGGCGCAGCGTAGGGAAATCAACGGCGGCTGTCATGCGGCGTACCTGCCGGTTCATTCCCTGCGATATCTTTATTTCCAGCCAGGATGTGGGGATGTTCTTCCGGAAACGAACAGGTTTGGATCGCTCCCATACCTGCGGCTCCTCTTCTAAATGCCGTACTTTGGCAGGCGCTGTTTTCGTCTCTTTTATACGCACTCCAAGGCGCAGCCTTGTCAGCGCTTCCTGCGGTGGGATACCCTCCACCTGCACCAGGTATGTTTTCTCTACTTTAAACTGTGGATCGGAGAGGCGGTGCTGCAGCGATTTGTCATCGGTGAGCAACACGAGGCCTTCACTATCATAATCCAGGCGCCCCACAGGATAAATGTCTGCTACTTTCACATAGTCTCTTAGTGTTACGCGGTCTGCTTCGTCTGTGAATTGCGTCAGCACTTCAAACGGCTTATTGAGAATGATGTATTTCAAATCTGAGTAATTGAGTAATAATGTATGTTCATGATGTAGCCTTTGCATCTGAGGCTTCTTGTTTCACCCAGTTGGCCTTGAGTTCTTCGAACTCCGGAAGCAGCAGGGAGAATATTTGAGAGTCCTGTAATTCGCCATTTACCATATAATGGTTCCGGAGATGACCTTCCTTTTTAAATTCATACCGGTTTAGAAGTTGTAGAGACGGTATATTATGCGGCGATACCAGTGCCTCCACCCTGTAAAGGTTCATTTTTTCAAACCCGAAAGAAAGCACCGCTCTCAAGGCTTCTGTCATCAACCCTTTGTTTTTATGCGCCTCGCTTGTTAGGGTATAGCCTATTTCTGCTCTTCTATGTGCCCTTATCCAGGTATGGAAGTCGCAGCGGCCTATTACCTGCCCGTTTTCTTTGTAAAGCAAGTGGAAATGCTTGAATGTAGTGTAATAGGTTGTTGTTCCTTCGTCAAACCTTCTTTTTGCTTCTTTAAACTCCGTATCAGAACTTAAACCGAGGTAGTCCTTAATTTCCCGCTCAGTATAAGCCCTGAAAAGCTGGGCATACATCTTAGGCGTGAGCTCCCTGAGGTACAGTCGCTCTGTTGCCAGTATGGTAGGGGAAAAGTCTATTGTCAGCATCTTTCAATAAGGTTTGTCAACGCTGTGCAAACCAGCAGAAACAATCAACAATTTAACAATCAAGGCATTCAGCAATCAAAGCACTAGTAACTGCCGTTAAATTTCCGCACAAACCACTCGATGCAAACGAATCCTAGCAACAGGAAGAACAGCCATTTCAGGTCTACCAGGTCGCTCAGTTCCTCTGAACTGTAGATAACATCTTTGTGGTCGGAGCTGAGAATGTCCTGCTCCAGTTGCTGCAGCTGGCTCGGGTAATAAAGTTTGGAGTTGGTGTTGCTGGCCAGCTGGTAAAGCAGGGTATGGTCGGCCACGGCATTGAGCGCCTCCAGTTGCAGTTCCTCCACAACGAATTCCCCTTTGTCCTGCTGTTGCTGCCCGTTTATACTTGCCGAAGCAGTATAGGTATAGCGGCCACCTGGCAGGGTGCCAATATTTACGCCCGCCTGGTTTTCGCCGTTGGCAAAGTTAAAACTTTTTGTTTCGTCGTCCTCATTCGTGATTCGGAGCGTGATGTTCTGGCCATAGATAGGTTCCAGCGCCTCGTTATAGGCCTCTGCATTAAAGCGGATTTCGTCGGAGCTGGTATATTCTTCCTGGGTTGGGTATACGTTCAGGCGCTTCTTGTTGCGGGGTGCACTCAGCAGCTGTATCAGGTTCGTGATGAGCTTATCATAAACCTCCGGCTGCTCGTTGTTGGCCGACTCCATGATACGCCATTGCCAGGTGCCGGAGGCGAGAAGGGTGGCGTTGCGACTGTCGCCTGCCGTTTGCACTGCCAATAGCGGCTTATCCGTGCGTACGCGGCCTACCTGTTGGTACAACACTACCTCTGTGTTTGGCGCCAGCCGTACATCCCCAAAAGGAACACTGGCAGGAGGGTACTGCTGCAGCCGATCGCCGGCAGCCTCCGGTAAATTGAACGTGGTAAAGTTCCCACTGACTACAGCCGTTACTTCATCCGACTGCCCACTGGTGCTGATATTCACACCTGCGTTCAGGCGATTATAGTTGTTGAGGTCGCTTTGCGGCCCCAGGATGTAGAGGGCAGGCACCTTTTTCTGGCGCACCAGGTTAAGAGCGGCCTCGCCACCTGGCACGCGTCCGGGCAGTTGGTGCAGTACGGCTACATCGTAGTCCTCCTGTTTTAGCTCTGTGAGGCCGGGTATAAACAGCTCCGTCTCATAGTTCTGGTTTGTTTCAATGGCAGCCCGAATGGCTTTAATGTCCGGGTGCGGAGCGGCGGCGGCCACGAGTACTTTTATCTTTCCCTTCACCACATCAATGTAAGCATGCTTGGTGTTGTTAAGGGTAGTGAATTCTCCTTGCAGCGGCTGTACCTGTACCTCGTAATGGCGCTTTCCCAAGCCACCTGCTAATACCTGAAACGGTACCTGTTGTATAGGTTGCTCCGGTTTCAGGGTAACGTTTTTACGCTCGATGGTTTTGCCATTCTCGCTTAAGGTAACTGTTGCCGCAGTGCCACCGAAACCCTCCTGTTGCAGCTCTACCTCCAGCGGAAAGCGGTTGCCACTGTAGTTTACCTTGTTGTAGCGAAGTGAGGCAATCAGCACGTCTCTCTTTGGGATGGTGTCACCTACTGCCACAGGGTATAGTGTAAAGTTATAATTAGCGTAGCCGGGGGAGATGCCCTGGTTCACGATACCGTCTGATAGCAGCACCACGCCCGCCAGGTTCTGCCCGGTATAATCCTCCTGCACCCCCGATAGCAGTTGGCTCAGGTTAGTTGTCTCGGCACCATAATTTACCTCTGTTATGTTCTGAGGGCTTTGATCCGCCGCCGCCAGTGTACGCACCTCTGTGTTGTAACCTTCATCCTGAAGTCTCTCGCGTATAGCCTGCAGGCCCTGCGTAGCCTGTTGCAGCTGCACAGAGTCAGAGAAAAGCGAGACAGACTGTGAGTTGTCTACCGCAAAAACGATGGTAGGAGGCACCGTGGTGTTGGCTACGTAACGCACCAGCGGCCCCAGTAGCAGAAAGCATAGGAAGCTGACCACCACAAAGCGCAGGGCTGCCAGCATATAGTTAATGGACTTCGGCCACGGCGTACGCTTGCTGTACAGCAACCAGGCGTACAACAGCCCCACCACTATGCAGGCCAGTATCAACCAGGGAGAATAAGTGGTAACAAGTCTGAATGAATTCAATACTTAGAATTATGAATTATAAATGATGAATTATTGAGTGCATGCTGCAGGTGCTTCTGTTTTAGAGCAAATTCACCTACAGGACAACACTTACTGTTGTTGTGTGTTTCTCACCAACAAAACATGTTGGTAAATAACGCTCCAAGGCAGGTTTTAGTAAATTCTGCTACTAAAGATAAAACAAAAAGACCAATGCTACTAACGCAAAAGTCGTAGCATTGGTCTTTCTAATAATTATAAATTACAAATTATTAATTATGAATTACATCATAAGCATGATTCGTAAGGCAGAATTCATTCTTAAGTCAGCATGCCGCCATCTACCTGCAGCACCTGTCCGCTGATGTAGGAAGACTGGTCGGAGGCTAAGAACACTGCCGCGTTGGCTACATCCTCCGGCGAGCCGCCGCGCTTCAGCGGAATTGCCTTTCGCCACTCGTCTACCACTTTCTGGTCCAGATCACCAGTCATTTCTGTTTCTATAAAGCCCGGGGCGATGGCATTGCTTCGGATGTTGCGGGAACCCAGTTCCAGCGCCACAGATTTCGTGAAGCCGATGATACCAGCTTTGGAGGCGGCATAGTTTGCCTGGCCTGCGTTTCCTTTAATGCCTACCACAGACGTAATGTTGATAAGGGAACCGCTCTTGGCGCGCATCATGTGTTTGGTGGCCGCCTTGGTCACGTTGAAAACAGACTTCAGGTTGGTGTTTATTACCGCGTCCCACTGCTCTTCGTTCATGCGCATCAGCAAACCGTCGCGCGTAATGCCGGCGTTGTTCACCACAATGTCCAGCTTGCCGAACTCCTTCACCACGTCCTCTACCAGTTGCTCTGCCTGGGCTGTGTCGGCGGCATCAGATCGGTAGCCTTTCGCTTTGCCACCGTTCGCGGACAGTTCCTGCTCTAAAGCCTGGCCTTTTTCTACACTCGATAGGTAGGTGAACGCTACCTGTGCGCCCATTTCTACAAACTTCTGCGCAATGGCGCGCCCTATTCCTTTGGAGGCTCCGGTTACCAGAGCTACTTTTCCTTCTAATACTTTCATAGGGGCCAAAGTTAGAAAAAAAATAGAATTTAGAAGGCAGTGAATAAAAACCGGGATGTGGATAAGGAAAGTGGCTGGCTTCTAAATGTTTAATCCAGAAATGATGCAGCTGAAAGACTGGATTGGCAGTAGCTTTTATTGCAAACCAGTGCTATATTGGTTTGTCTAAATATATTGTAACATATTTAGAATCTGAATATTGTCTATTGCTATGTTTTTATTTGTAATGGTTTAAGCCTATTTTCGTGTCGATTATTCACCAAAGGTATATGTGATGTTCAATAGCAACAAGGGGCTTGCCACCCTCATCGCTTTATTAGTATTGATTTTTTTTTCGGCGGAATACGCGCTGCAATTCAGTACTGAAAGCCTGATGGCTCAACCACAAGAGGTCCTTCCGGAGTCAGAAATAGAAGAAGAAGTGGAAGAAGAGGAAGAAGAAAAAGGACCTGCCCCTATTGTATATGGAATCCCGACCGATTCTCTTGAGATTGTAGAGGCGGAAATCAAGAGGGGGGAAAGCCTTTCAGAGATTCTTTCACACTACAACATTACACCGGCCCAGGTAGACCAGCTGGCCAAAAAATCAAAAGGCATTTTCAATGTGCGTGGTATTGCCGCCAACCGTAGTTATACCCTTCTTCACGCCTTAGACTCGGCGCAAACGGCGCAGTACTTCATCTATGAGCCAAACAATATAGAGTACATCGTTTACGACCTGCGCTGTGAGATGACCGTGACAAAGGTGGAGCGGGAGATGGAGGTGCTGGAGCGTACACTAGCCGGAGAAATAAAAAGTTCACTCTTTGAGTCTATAGTAGCAGCAGGCGGTTCGCCGCAGTTGGTGAACAAGTTCGCTGATATTTACGCCTGGCGCCTTAACCTGAACCGCATTCAGCCGGGCGATAAGTTTAAACTGATTTATGATGAGAAGGTGGTGAACGGCACCACCATTGGCTTCAGCAACTTGAAAGCAGCCTTTTTTGAACATCGGGGAGAGCCGCTTTACGCCATTGGCTTCGACCAGGGCGACGGCGTCAGCTATTATGACCAGGAAGGGAAAAGTCTGAAGAAAGCTTTCCTGAAAGAGCCTCTGGAGTATAGCCGCATCAGCTCCCGTTTCTCAAAGCGCCGGTTCCACCCGGTACAGAAGCGCTACAAAGCACATTTAGGCACAGACTTCGCTGCCCCGCGCGGTACTCCTATCCGCACGGTGGGCGATGGCGTGGTGCTGGAAGCGCGTTATACCCGTGGCAATGGCTACTATGTAAAAATCAAGCATAACAAGACCTATACCACACAGTACCTGCACATGTCTAAATTCGCGAAGGGAATGCGTGCCGGGAAGCGGGTGAAGCAGGGGCAAACCATTGGCTATGTAGGCAGTACAGGCCTGGCTACAGGGCCGCACCTGTGTTACCGCTTCTGGAAAAACGGCAAGCAGGTGGATGCACTGAGTGCCAAATTACCCCTGGCAAACCCTATCACGAAGAAACACCGTTCTGAATTTGAGGAGATAAAAGAGGAAACGGTGAAAAGAATGGAAGCAATAGAACTGTCCAACGCGAAGCAGGATATGCTGGCAACTAATGAGGCCAAAAAACCGGAGGATGCTTAAGGAGCTTGTTGTGAGTATTTTAGTTTAGGATAAAGGCGCTGTTAAGGCGCCTTTATTGTTCATTTTACTTGCAGTACTTCTTCAAATACACCTCCGCATCTCTTAAACCCAGGGACCTGGCTTTTGCCCAATCGGCGCAGGCACCGGCTTTATCACCTAAGTTATACTTAGGTACGCCGCTGTTGTAGTAGGCCTCGGCATATTTCGCGTTCAGGGAAACAGCCTTTGTGTAGTCGTTGATGGCGCCGCGGTAGTCTTTCAGCCCATAGCGCGTGAGGCCGCGATTGTTGTAGGCCCTGGCATCTTTCGGGTTAAGTTCTATCCCTTCGTTAAAGTCCAGCAGGGCGGCACGGTAGTCTTTCAGGTTATAGCGGGAGAGGCCCCGGCTTAAATAAGCTTTTGTATAGGCAGGCTCTGCTGCAATGGCTTTGTTGAAATCCTGTATAGCATCGTGGTAGTGCTGCAGGCGGTCTTTTACTATTCCTCTGTTAGTGAGCGTAACCGCATGGTTCGGGTCTTGCTTCAGCACCTGGTCGTAATCTTTGATGGCCTCCGCATACCTGGCAGCTTTGAAATTATTGTTCCCATTCACAAAATAGTCTTTGGCTGTGTTTTGAGCGAACGATGAAAAAGAAGCCAGAGAAAGGAGTAAGAGACTTAAAGTTTTTTCATGCGATGCTAGAATTTATGCGTTAAAGCTGCAAAGAACCGCAGATTGGCAGATTTCTGAAAGAGATTTCTAAGTTATATAGTGTTTTCGCTGTATCTTCCCATCCTGTACTTCCTATTATGCCAAAACCGGAGCAGGTAAGACATCGGGTTTTGCAGTATGGGTATTTAAGATTATTTTTGTTCATCAACTTATATAAAAAGAGACTATGGCATCAAAATACGATTTAGTAGTGGTTGGTAGTGGCCCGGGCGGTTATGTGGCAGCAATTCGCGCCTCGCAGCTGGGTATGAAAGTAGGTGTTATCGAGCGCGAGTCGCTGGGTGGTATCTGCTTGAACTGGGGTTGTATCCCGACCAAGGCATTGCTAAAGAGCGCAAGCGTTTTTGAATATATTAACCATGCTGCTGATTACGGCATTACCGTGGGGGATGCTTCTGTAGACTTCGGTGCTGTTATTAAGCGTAGCCGTGGCGTAGCTGACGGTATGAGCAAAGGCATCCAGTTCCTGTTCCGCAAAAACAAGATTGATGCGATAATGGGTACCGGTAAAGTAACGGGCAAAGGAAAAGTAGAGGTAACCAACGCCGACGGTAAAAAGGAAACAATAGAGGCGACAAACATCATTCTGGCAACAGGCGCACGTTCCCGTGAGCTTCCAAACCTGCCTATCGACGGTAAGAAGATCATCGGTTATCGCCAGGCGATGTCGCTTGAGAAGCTTCCTGAGTCGATGGTAGTGGTTGGCTCTGGTGCCATTGGAGTAGAGTTTGCATACTTCTATAACTCCATGGGTACAAAAGTAACCGTGGTGGAGTACCTGCCGAACATTGTACCTGTGGAGGACGAAGAAGTATCCCGACAGCTCGCTAAATCTTTCAAAAAGTCTGGTATCGATATCATGACAGATTCGTCTGTAGAGTCGGTTGATACCAGCGGCAAGCTTTGCAAGGTGAAAGTGAAAACGGCCAAAGGCGAACAGACCCTGGAAGCAGAAATAGTGCTTTCGGCGGTAGGTATCCAGACAAACCTGGAGAACATTGGCATAGAAGAACTCGGCATCAAAGTAGACAAAGGCCGTGTAGTAGTAGATGATTTCTACAAAACGTCAGTAGATGGCATTTACGCGATTGGTGACATCGTTCCTGGTCCGGCACTGGCGCACGTTGCTTCTGCAGAAGGTATCATCTGCGTGGAGAAATTAGCGGGCCATCACCCGGAGCCATTGAACTATGGCAACATCCCGGGCTGTACGTACTGCTCTCCTGAAATCGCCTCTGTTGGTTTAACGGAGAAAGCGGCCCGTGAGCAAGGCCTGGATATCAAAGTTGGCAAGTTCCCGTTCTCTGCGTCTGGTAAGGCCAGTGCAGGAGGTGTGAAAGACGGCTTTGTAAAAGTTATTTTCGATGCCAAATACGGTGAGTTCTTAGGAGCCCACATGATTGGCGCGAACGTGACGGAAATGATTGCAGAGGTAGTTGTTTCGCGCAAGCTGGAGACGACTGGTCACGAAATCATCAAGTCGGTGCACCCGCACCCGACTATGAGCGAGGCCATTATGGAAGCGGCAGCAGCAGCTTACGATGAGGTAATCCACCTGTAGGAGTTTATACAGCAATGTTTAAAAGAGGCTGGTCGAAAATTCGACCAGCCTCTTTTTTGTTTTAGCAGTTTAGGACTGATGCTTTATTTGTCTGTATTTATAGTACTTATACTCTTCCGAAATATAAACAACATTGCCTGGCACGAGCCCCGGGTTTGATGCTTTCTGTGGGGCTAACAGGACAATAGTAACCCGAAAATTGCTTTAGAGAGGATATTTTTTTATTTGATGCAATTCTGTACTACTATTTATATGATGCCAGAATTATACGAACTTTAAGCGTGATACGTATTATTAGGTAACTGTAAGTGAGGTTTATCAGTATTAGTTACTAATTTTGTCCTCCTAATAGGGACTATTTCTGAACTTATCGCTAGCTGTATTCCTTTTACTATAGTACCCGCAATTCACCCTTTTGCTCTTTCAGCTCTGTGTGAGTTCATTATCTGTCACACAAATTCCCTGTATGAAGTTAAAAGGCAAAATAAAATTCGTACCCAAAGATAAAAATCTTTTTTTCGCGACTTTACGCAAAAGAGTAGATGCCTACTTTGTCCAAAACAACATTTCTAAAACTGCCAACACCGCGATGGTGGTGAAGAGCGTAGTGCTGCTACTCTGTTATATAGTTCCTTTTATTGCCATTCTAGTTTTTCAGCCAGAACTCTCCGTGAGCTTGCTGCTTTGGTTTGTAATGGGTTTAGGGGTGGCAGGCATTGGCATGAGTGTGATGCATGATGCCAACCACGGCGCATTTTCGGGCAGCAAAAGAGTGAACTTTCTGATGGGGCACACCCTCAACCTGGTAGGTGGCTCTGCCTTTAACTGGAAGTTGCAGCACAATATCCTGCACCATACTTACACCAATGTGGTGGAGATGGATGAGGATATACAGGACAGGCTGGTGTTACGTTTCTCTCCCCACTCAAAAGTAAAGTTTTTTCATCAACTGCAGTGGGTGTATGCGTTCGTTTTTTACGGGCTATTAACGCTATACTGGGTAATTGCAAAAGACTTTGTGCAGTATGGCCTCTTTATTAAGAATGGTGTAAACGCAAACACCGCCTCTGAAAACAGGAAATGGCTCCTGAAGCTCATCACCATGAAGGTGCTATACTTCTTCGTAATGTTTGCGGTGCCTACGCTGTTCTTCGGAATTCCGTTTATGCAGGTGCTGCTGGGCTTTCTGCTGATGCACTTTGTTGCGGGCATTATACTTACGGTGGTGTTTCAGCTGGCGCATACCGTGGAGGGCACCAGCCACCCGAGGCCGGATGAGAACGGCAACATCGAGAACGACTGGGCCATTCACCAGATGAATACGACTGTCAATTTTTCGCGCCACAACAAGTTGTTGTCGTGGTATGTAGGGGGCCTTAACTTTCAGGTGGAGCATCATCTTTTCCCGCGTGTCTGCCATGTGCATTATCCGGCCATTGCAGAAATCGTCAAAGAAACAGCAGCGGAGTTTGATATACCTTATCTCGAGAATGAAACGTTTGGGCAGGCCGTGCGCTCACACATCGCCACGCTATACCGCTTCGGCAGGCTGCCTGATATGAACGAGGCAATTGGCTGATTCGAAACTTAATGCAACAGTGGAAGCTGCATTTCGCTGTTTAAATAAACAAATGGGACTGGATGCTGTTTGCATATTTCAGACAGTTTTTCATCTGCATTTTATTACCAGCATACCGGGCATTTCCTCCGGAGAACCTGTTTCTCTAAGGATGCATCCGTTTTATAAATTATCAAGCATATCAAATGAAGTTAAAAGGCAAAGTTAAATTCGTCAACAAAGACAAAAGCCTGTTTTTTCCCACGCTGCGCAAACGTGTAGACGCTTATTTCAAAGAAAACAACTTACCCAAGTCAGGTAATTATAACATATTAACCAAGAGTATTATACTCCTCTTAATCTATCTGGTGCCCTTTGCACTGCTGCTTGCCTTTACACCCGGCCTGGGTATTAGCCTAGGGCTGTGGTTTATCATGGGAATAGGTGTAGCAGGTGTGGCGATGAGCGTGATGCACGACGCCAACCACGGCGCTTTCTCTAAAAGCAAAACGATAAATTACCTGATGGCACACTCTGTGAACCTGTTAGGTGGTTCTGCCTTTAACTGGAGGCTGCAGCATAACATTCTGCACCATACTTATACTAATGTGGTGGAGATGGACGAGGATATAGACGACATGGTGTTCATGCGTTTCTCACCGCACACCAACATGAGGTTCTACCATAAGCTGCAGTGGGTGTATGCGTTTATGTTTTATGGCCTGCTCACACTGTATTGGGTAGTTCTGAAAGACTTTGTACAGTTTTTCCAGTTTATAAGGAATGGTGTGAACGCGAATTCTAAAGCACAGAACAGAGTGGCTTTTATGAAGATTGTGGCGTTTAAGGTGCTGTATTTCTTCTCTATTCTGGTGGCTCCGACGCTTTTGTTTGGTATTCCTTTCCTGGAGGTGCTACTTGGTTTTCTGCTGATGCACTTTGTGGCTGGCGTTATCCTTTCTACTGTGTTCCAGCTGGCGCATACAGTGGAGGGCACAAGTTATCCATTGCCTAATGAGAGTGGTGTCATCGAGAATGACTGGGCTATCCACCAGCTGAATACAACGGCTAACTTCGCCCGTAAGAGCAAACTGCTCTCCTGGTACGTAGGTGGCCTTAATTTTCAGGTGGAGCACCACCTGTTCCCGCGTATCTGCCACGTGCATTATCCGGCTATTGCAGAAATCGTTAAAGAAACTACTGCTGAGTATGGCATCCCTTACCTGGAAAGTGAAACGCTCGCGCAGGCAATACGCTCTCATGTAAACACCCTGCACCGCTTTGGCAGATTGCAGTTGCCCAACCTGAACGAGGTAATGGCATAAGCGACAGCATTAATATTTTTAAAACGGCGGAAAGTTAATTTTCCGCCGTTTTTGCTTTACGCGGCATACTTTGCTTGACTTATGTTCTCTTAGCGTGTTGCCTGTAACAGAGTTATTGGCACCAGACGCTCGCAGGAGCTGCGCACGCTGCGAGGTCTTTTGAGTTGGCTGCTTCACTAATCCTGTTCATCAAAAGAATCCCGTAAATCCTGGGGGTAGGGGCCCTCGATATGATTCTGACAATGGGGTGCTTTTAAGTACTTTTGTGAAAAGCAGCTGAATTATATGAACAAACTCAAAATCACCCCCTGCACAGCAGCAGATTTACATACGCTCCAGGACATCGCCATTAACGCCTACGGCGACCATTACCTTTACCTCTGGTATGATGGAGGCATGTGGTACATTGACAAAAGCTTCGGCGAAGCTGCCCTCAAAAAAGAATTGGAAGACCCGAACGCCGCTCTTTTTCTGATTTACACTGAGAAGGAATTGGTTGGTTTCCTGAAGCTGAATATAGATAAAGCCTTAGAAGGTGAGAGCGCAGAAGAGAGCCTGGAGTTGGAAAAAATTTACCTCACCAAAGCCGCATCGGGGAAAGGTATAGGCCGGCAGGTGGTGGACTTTGCGGTAGCTTTTGCCCGAGAAAAAAACAAGCGCCTTGTCTGGCTGAAAGCGATGGACAGCAGCAAATCAGTGAATTTTTATGAGCAGAACGGCTTTAAGAAGTGTGGCACCTATACCCTGGACTTCTCTGAAATGAAGCCGGAGTACCGTGGTATGTACATCATGAAGCGGGAGCTTTAGCTAGCACTACCAGTACTTTGAACCTCGCAAGGCTAATCATGTTGTAAACTTTACGTATAACACAAGCTTATCAAGCACAAGCAGCATTGGACACATCAACACTAGACATACTGATTATCGGAGCCGGCCCAATTGGACTGGCCTGCGGACTGGAAGCGCAAAAGGCGGGGCTCAGCTACCTGATAATTGAAAAAGGCACCCTTGTTAATTCGCTTTACAATTACCCCCTGAACATGACCTTTTTCTCCACTTCTGAAAAGCTGGAGATTGGGGGGATTCCATTTGTCTCTGTTCATCCGAAGCCTAACCGGATGGAGGCGATGGAGTATTACCGCCGTGTAGCTGATTCCCAAAACCTGAACGTGCACCTTTTTGAGGGAGTAGAGCATATGGAGTCGGAGGGGGAGGCATACCGTATCCGGACGAGCAAGGGGGAATATGTTGCCCGGCACGTAATCATCGCAGTGGGCTTTTACGGTATCCCGAATATGCTAAACATACCGGGAGAGGAACTGCCCAAGGTGCGCCATTACTATCTCGATCCGCATTATTATTATCGGCAGAAGGTGGTGGTGGTAGGGGCTAATAACTCATCGGCAGATGCTGCCCTGGAAACCTGGCGCAAGGGGGCCGAAGTAACGATGGTGGTACGCCAGCCGGAGTTGGGACGCATAAAATACTGGACAAAACCCGACCTGGAGAACCGCATCAAGGAAGGCTCTATAAAATGCTATTTCTCCTCCAGCCTCACCGAGATTAGAGAGCGGGAAGTGGACATTCAGACACCAGAGGGCAAAGTCACCATAGAAAATGATTTTGTGCTGGCCATGACCGGCTATCAGCCCGACTTTAGCTTTTTACAAAAGATTGGAGTTAAGCTGTCGGAAGATGAAAAGCGCTACCCGCAGTATGACACCGAGAGCATGGAAACGAACCTACCGAACGTTTATTTAGCCGGTGTAATTTGCGGCGGCATGGATACGCACGTGTGGTTTATTGAAAATTCACGCGAGCACGCCATTAAAATTGTGAAGCATATTGCCCGGGAGCAGGATGTGGAGAAGGCTTAGCCTGTTAAGCTTCAAAGTTATTGCTGCCTGATAGCTTCCCTTTCTGTTGCAACTTTGTACTCCATTATAAGTTTAAATAGACACTGGCATAACGAAGTTCTGTCTGCCAGAGCATCAGCAGGCAGTTCGGCGACTATGCTGCAATCTTTTTGTCATGATATTTACCTTATAACGCGTACAATATGAAAATTGCCATTATAGGAGCCAGCGGCAACATCGGCTCCAGAATTACACAGGAAGCATTAACCAGAGGCCATGACGTAACAGCCATTGTAAGGCACCCGGAGAAGGTGGCGAAAGAGAGCGTGAGCCTCGAAGTAAAGCAGGGTGATGTAGAAGACGTGGAGCAGACAGCTGCCCTGATAAAAGGCCATGACGCCCTGGTGGTATCCCACAGCCCGGGCTGGGGACCTGATACAGATTTTCACAAGTATGTGGAGGTAGCAGAGAAGGTGCTGCAAGCAGCGAAAAAAGCAGGGGTGAAACGTGTGCTGAACGTGGGGGGCGCAGGAAGCCTTTACACAGAGGGTGGCGTACAACTGGTAGACACGCCTGATTTTCCGGAGGCCTGGAAAGGAGGAGCATTGGCTCAGCGCGATTCCCTGAAGGTATACCAGGAAGAACAGGAACTGGACTGGACTTTTTTTAGCCCTGCCATCATTATTGAGCCAGGGGAGCGCACCGGCAAGTTCCGCTACGACACAGAGAACCCGGTAACGAATGAAAGAGGCGAAAGCAAAATTTCAAGACAAGACTTTGCCGTAGCCGTGTTAGATGAACTGGAGGACCCACAGTTCATCCGCCAACGCTTCACCATCGGCTATTAAATTTGCTTTATAGGGCAGCGACGGCTTTTGGTGCTGCTCGGAAACAGGACGAGAGCAGGTATGCTTTTTAACTGACGTTACTTACAGTCCCAGAGGGACGACATGTTAATAGATAACATTTTCAACACTTACGAGCTCCAGCGGAGCGGCCTGTTACCATAACTTTAAAAGGCATCTCCGCTGGAGCTCGTAAGTTTTTTAACAACCATCTATCTACACACAGGTGGTACGCCGGGACTAATACTACATTTCATCAGCCTAAGACCCAGTTTAGGATGCACTCTGAAAAAGATATATAGGAAGTGACACCTTATCGACGTACCTTTGGATTCTTCAGCTGCTATTAGAACTATATTGCTCTTTTATAAGTTGATGTAATAACACAGGTCGGGAATGGCCAAGAGACTGCTACAGCCTCGCATTATAAATCAGATTCCGGCCATCTCACCGCTAAGGTAGCACATATGGTGCTGCGCGGTTTCTTTTGAAAAACCAATTAATGACATTCGAGAATTTAAATTTGATAGAGCCTATCCTTAAAGCTCTTAAAACAGAAGGATATACCCAACCAACACCCATCCAGGAAAAATCAATTCCGCTTATACTTCAGAAAAGAGACCTTTTAGGATGTGCCCAGACAGGAACCGGTAAAACGGCGGCCTTCTCTATTCCAATTTTGCAGTTGCTTTCTGAAAACAAAGCCCAGCAGGATAGAGGCCCACGCAAGATCAGAGCAATGATTCTGACGCCAACCCGTGAACTAGCCCTGCAGATTGCCGACAGCCTGACCTCTTATGGCAGACATACCGGCCTGAAAAATACAGTGATTTTCGGTGGTGTGTCGCAGCGTGCGCAGACAGATGCATTGCGTGCCGGTGTTGATATACTGGTAGCCACTCCAGGCCGTTTACTCGACCTGATGGCACAGAAGTACGTGCACCTGAACAACATTGAGATGTTTGTGCTGGACGAAGCAGACCGCATGCTCGACATGGGCTTTGTGAATGATGTACGGAAGGTGCTGAAAGTATTGCCTGAGAAAAAGCAGTCGTTGTTTTTCTCGGCTACGATGGCGCCTGAAATCCTGAAGCTGGCGAACACTATTCTGGTGGACCCTGCGCAGGTAGAGGTTACACCGGTGTCGTCTACTGCCAACACTATCAAGCAGGCGGTATACTATGTAAAGAAATCAGACAAGAAAAATTTATTGCTTCACCTGTTGAAAGATGGTGAAATAGACCGTGCCCTTGTGTTTACCCGCACCAAGCATGGTGCTGACAGGGTAGCCAAAGACATGAGCAAAGCCGGTGTGCAGGCAGAGGCGATTCACGGAAATAAGTCGCAGAATGCGCGTGTGCGTGCCCTTGATAACTTCAAGAAAAGCCAGACGCGTGTATTGGTGGCAACGGACATCGCAGCCCGTGGTATTGATGTGGACGACCTGTCGCATGTAATTAACTACGAATTGCCGAACGAGCCGGAAACTTACGTGCACCGCATTGGCCGTACAGGCCGTGCCGGAGCAAGTGGTGTGGCCCTGTCGTTTTGTGATGCCGAAGAAACATCCTACCTGGTAAGTATTCAGAAGCTGATTTCTAAGTCGGTGCCAGTGATTGATAACCATCCGTACCCAATGACGGCGAAGGATTTTGCCGAGGCAGCCAGCACAGTAGCGCAGAAAAAGCGTGGTGGTGGTAACGGTGGCAGAAGAACCGGAGGTTCAAATGCAGGCAGAAGTGGCGGCGCAGGTTCACCGAGGCCAGCCAGCAGTAATAACGGCGGCGGTAATACACGCTGGGGAAATAAGCCAAAAGTAAGAAGCATCTAATGATTGAATTATAAAATGGAAATCCTGCCGGTATAGCACCGGCAGGATTTTTTGTTTTCAGTAGCAGGGCTTGCAGGATGAGAAAATTAGCCCGAGTATGGCTGTAGCTTGTAGTTTTAAAACTAAACCTCAAATTATCGTATGAAGGGTAATTGCTTATAATTGCCCTGCAAAATTCAGAGACGACGTTTGAATGATATGAACTACAGCAAACTCAAACAGATAAATGCCATACTCCTTTGTCTGATAGCTGTGTTTGCCATTCTTTATGTTGGAGCTGATTTTTTAGTCGCTTTTACCTTCGCTATTTTCATCACCATGCTCATGATTCCGGTAGCGGACAAACTGGAGGAGTGGGGAATAGGAAGAACACTGGCCTCCCTTATCAGTACCTTCATTGTCTTTGCTGTAGTAAGTGGGCTTTCCTACCTGATGTTCTTTCAGCTAAGGAATCTTGCCGATGATTTGCCTGATATCCGGAACGAGTCGGAGCAGCTCTTGTCGCGGCTGCAAGGTTTCGTGTCTTCCATAACCGGGATTTCTCGTCAGGAGCAGGTGCAGTTTCTGCAGCAACGCTCAGATGACTTACTCGGCGCACTGGAGACTGAAGTGACGCAATTTCTCGGCAATTTTCTGGAGACTTTCCTGAAGTTTCTCCTGGTGCTGATATACATGTTCCTCCTTCTTTTATATCGGGACCGGTTTGCAGATGTGGTGCTGATGTATACGTCAGGAGAGAAGGAGGAGAAGGCAAAAAGTGTGCTATCAAAAACCAGCCATGTAGCACATCAATACCTCTGGGGGCGTATTAAAGTAATGGCCCTGCTGGCGATCATGTACATCATCGCTTTTATCGCCTTCGACATCCGCTATCCTGTTTTACTGACTGCTTTTGGGGCTCTGGTGACCATCATACCGTATATAGGGCCGCTTGTAAGTGGGATTTTACCTGTTTTCGTGGCCATACTTTATATTGAAGATCCAACTGTTCTTCTGCTGTTTGCTTTAACTGTGCTGGTTATACAGTTGATTGAAAGCTATGTTTTTGAGCCTGTTATTATTGGGTCAGAGGTACAGCTTAATCCCTTAACCGTTATTATTGCCATCATCATCGGTAACATGGTCTGGGGTTTGCCCGGCATGATCCTTTTTGTACCCATCTTCGCCATTTTCAAAATTCTTTCAGATAGAGTGAATAGCCTAAGGCCTGTCGGCTACCTAATCGGCACCAGTAAATCCGGGTCAGGGATCGGTTTGATTGATAGGGCGAAGGATTTTTTTAAAAACATTGTGAAAAGCAAATAACATACTTGGGTAATGGCTTGTGGAAGTAGGTAGACCATGTAAAATAGGCGAGTTACCTAACCGCGAAAAAAGCCGGCAAAACCGAAATATAATAAATCAAGTATATTGAGCTGGTAAAGAAGAAAACCAGACATATCATGAGAAGACCACAGCAGGCAGCCGCCTCCCGCTATGAAAATGGCAAATTCCTGAATACATCCCTCACGAAAGTACTTCAGAAAGAAAACATGCTGAACACCCTGCAGCGGTATGCCAAACGCTCGAAAGGAGCTGCTAAACCTCCCTTCAAGGTACCTGTACATTATCTGGCATCTGCTGATTTTGAGCGGGAGCCGTCAGAACAACTGCGGGTGAACTGGCTTGGGCACGCCTCTCTGATACTCGAACTGGGCAAGCGCCGCTATCTCATCGACCCTGTACTGAGTGAGCGTGCTTCTCCTGTGCCATTTGCAGGGCCAAAGCGCATCCATCCTGCACCCTTAACGGCAGTAGACATTCACAACGTTGATGCCGTTATTATCTCCCACGACCATTACGACCATCTCGACTACCACACCATCCATGCGCTTCGCGACAAAGTGCCGCTATTTTATGTGCCGCTGAAAGTGAAGAAGCTGCTGGTAGACTGGGGGGTGCCGCCGCTGAATATTGTGGAACTGGACTGGTGGCAGCAGGTGCAGGATGGCGACAACCTACTAGTCGCCACACCCGCTCGTCACTTCTCTGGCAGGTGGCTCTTTGACCGTAACAGTACGCTTTGGGTATCGTGGTGCATTGTTGGTAAAAATGAGCGTGTGTTTTACAGTGGAGATTCCGGACCTATGCAGGAGTTTACGGATATAGGAGCAGCCTACGGCCCATTCGACCTTACCATTATGCCTATCGGTGCCTATGACGTTAACTGGGCAGACATCCACACGAACTCTGAAGAGGCAGTACAGGCACACCATCAGGTGCAAGGTAAAAGACTATTGCCTGTGCACTGGGCTACCTTCGACCTGGCTATTCACCGTTGGGGAGAACCGATAGAGCGTTTACACCAGGCGGCTGCCCTGCAGGGGGTGCCCATTCTTGTGCCGGAAGTAGGGCAGTGGGTAAACAATGCGAGTAGCTTTATCAGCAGAGTATGGTGGAAAGGGAGGTAAAGTATGCAGCACGATACATGTATCAGGTAGCACGACAATAAACTTTTGGCATGCTGCTGAAACAAGTGAATAGTTACAGAATACTATGCCTGTTCACTTGCCTCAGAGATGGGCGCCTCTTTGCCTACATTCTGCCGTGTGCGGCTTACGAGGTATACCCCTGAAAAAATAAGCAACGCATACAGGCCTTTCTGTAGCGTAAACTCATCTTTCCCAAAGCCTGTGGCAATCAGGATAGCCAGCACCGGTTGCAGGTAAATATAAGCACCCACCAAAGAGGGGTTGGCATAGCGCAGGGCCCAGGTGTTTAGCAGGTAAGCCAGTATGGTAACCGCTAACACCATAAACACGATAGCAAGCCAGATAGAGGTGGGGAAGGAACCATAATCCGGCGTAAGGAGCTGGTGCCAGCCAAAAGGCACCACGATAACAGCCCCCACCGCAAAAATACGGCTGACAATGGTAACAGCCTTGTACTTCTGCATCAGTGGTTTTACAAGCACGAGGTACATACCAAAGGAGACAGCATTCAGGATAATCAGCAAATCACCAAAAATATTTCCAGATACACTTTCGCTGCGTGAAGTATTAATGAGGAGCAGGGCACCCAGGCAAGCCAGTACAATGCCGCTCACCTTGCGAAAACTGACACTTTCTCTCAGTAGTATCGCCGAGAAGAGGAGCACTGCCACCGGGCTGATCACCATCAGCAGGGCAGCATTAATAGGCACTGTTAAGTTAAGGCCGGCAAAAAAGCAGAGTTGATTTATGGCAATACCCGTTACACCACAGGCAATAGAACGCAGGTTATCGGCCCGTCCCACGATTTTCTCCTTCACCACCATCCTCGAAAATATACCGAAGAACAGCGCCGCTGACACTACCCGGATGACTATCAGCCCAAAAGGGCCAACATAAAAAGGCATTACTTCTTTGGCGATGCTGTAGTTGCTCCCATAAATAAGCGCCACCAGAAAGAGCGCCGCATGCACCTGCACTTGTTTACTCATGGCGCAAAGGTAAGTGCTTATTTCTTTTGTATCGTATAAGAGGCAGTACTTACAGCTTAACCTTACCAAATATGAATTACAAGAATGATTTGCCGCTTACAGTCAGGAGGGCAATCGAATTAATGGGTGTGTTTTTTCTGGGATGGATCATTGTGCTGGGCAGAGACTTGCTGGCCCCACTGCTGATGGCCTTTTTCCTGAGTATTATGCTGCTGCCGCTCTACCGGTTTTTCAGGAGAAAAAAGTTTCCGGAAACGGTTGCTATCGGCACCACCTTGCTGGCACTGGTGCTGGTGGTGGGGCTTATTGTCTGGTTCTTCTCGTTTCAAATCAGAAACCTGATATCAGATTTTCCTGTTATTCAGGCAAATGTCACGCAACATCTACTTTCCCTTAGTGCCTGGGTAGAGGAAATTTCGCCGGTGTCAACAGAAGAGCAGACAAGCTTTATCAGCGAACAAAGCAGCAGGATTCTGGGCTATCTCGGTAATATGCTCAGCGGGGCTGCCCTTTCCATTACGGGTATGTTTGTTTTCCTGGGTTTAGTGCCCATTTATATATTCCTGTTGCTTTTCTACAAGAACCTCCTGCTGCGCTTTGTGTTTTTCTGGTTCCCTGAAGACCAACACAATAACGTGGAGGAGACGATGCGGGAGATGGAAGTTATCATTAAAAGTTACCTCTTTGGCCTCTTAATCCAGGTAACATATATGACAGTGCTGCTGGGCGGTATCCTGATGATTATCGGCATCAAACATGCCTTGCTGATTGGAGTAATATTCGCTTTTCTGAACCTGATACCTTATGTAGGCGCTCTGCTTGGTAACATTATCGGTGTGCTACTGACGCTTGCTTCCTCCTCTGAGTTGTGGCCTATTCTCACGGTGCTGGGCGTGATAGCAGCCGTACAATTTCTGGACAACAATATTCTGATGCCGCGCGTTGTGGGGTCAAAAGTGAGAATAAATGCTCTGGCAACCATTGTGGGTGTGATAGTGGGCGGTGAAATTGCGGGGGTAATCGGCATGTTCCTGTCGCTGCCGATTATTGCAGTGCTTAAGGTAATCTTCGACAGAACAGAGAAGTTTAAGCAGTGGGCAATTCTGTTAGGCGACGAAAGACCGTCTGAAAGCCCCATGCATGAACCTGCGCTGCGCGAGGATAATGAGCTTGTGGAGCGGCAACTGGAAGAGGAAAACGATATAGAACCAACGAGAAAGCGGGGAAGATAAGCTCTAATCAAAAAGCGCAGCTGGTACCATCAGTACCAGCTGCGCTTTTTGATGAACTCCAGCGGAAACTATCTCTCCGAGAGCTGAGTGT
>NZ_QRGR01000006.1 GCF_003367245.1 Pontibacter diazotrophicus
ACCAGCACCCGGAATTTGTCTCCCAGATCCCCATAGCTGTTCGGAAACTTGTTGGTGTAGAGCAGTGCCACAATGCCTTCTTCGGGGTCTACCCAATAGGTGGTGCCGAAAATGCCTCCCCAATCATAAGTGCCTTCGGAAACAGGCATTTTGGCAGCGCTTTTTTCAGTAGCAATGCCAAAGCCCAACCCGAATTTACTGTCTCCCCTGTCTACTTCTCCAATCTGGTTGGTAGTCATGAGGCGTACGGTAGCCGGGCTTAACAGCCGGCGCCCATTATACTCTCCGTTGTTTAGCAGCATCTGTAAGAACACAGCGTAATCATGAATGGTAGAAGACAGGCCAGCGCCTCCGGAGAAATAAGAGCCATCCACTTTTGGAAAATCAGGATTTTGCCCCCCTCTGGCAGAAACAGGCTGTAGTTTTTTATTCTCTCCTTCGGTGTACAGTTTTACCAGGCGATCATGTTTTTCTGCAGGTAAATAAAACCAGGTATCTTTCATGCCGAGGGGCTCAAAAATGCGTGCTCTGAAGAACTGATCCAGTGGCTGTCCGGAAACAACTTCAATAAGATAACCCAGTACGTCAGTGTTCAAACCATAGGTGAAACGTTCTCCCGGCTGGTGGAAAAGTGGCTGCTTTGCAAGTGCAGTCATGGCGTCTGCAAGTTTGTTGTTAGGAGTACCAATACCGCTCGGGATGTTGTATTTGGCATAGATGGCTGTTGCCTCAGGGCCTCCAATGGAGGGGTAGCTGATGCCGGAAGTATGCGTGAGCAGGTCACGGATCGTGATTTCCCTTTTCGCCGGTACCGTAGTGTAAGTGGTGTCCTGCTTATTGAAGGAATCTAATACCTGTGGGTTCCGGAAAGCAGGAATGTATTTGGAGATAGGGTCGTCTAGCAGGAATTTTCCTTCTTCATACAGCATCATGACACCTACGCTGGTAATCGCTTTGGTCTGAGAGGCAATACGGAAAATGTCGTCGCGCTTCAGGTTGTCTTTTGCCTCTACGTCGCTATGCCCCACACTTTTATAGTATACAATTTTACCATTGCGGGCAATCATCCCAACAGCGCCCGGAATGTAGTTCTTGTCGACATACTCCTGTAGTACCCGATCCAGGCGTTGCAGGCGTTCAGCACTCATTCCTGCTTTTTCAGGTTTCGCCTCCTGTAGAGCAGCTGTCGTAGACTTCTGGGCAAACGTGAAGCTGAAGCACAGGCAAAGCAAAAATGTAAAGGTAATTTTATGTAACATATAGCTGCTTTTAATTAATATCTGAGGAGTAAGTTAAGAAAATTCAGTCCATGTTTTATGCTTGTATACTGCTTTTTCAGACTTCTGTGATTTTCCGGTTGTTTAATGCCATACATGGTTTAACAGGAGCAGCATATTATTCTGATAAATCACTTACCTGGCGATGCGGTTCCACATACACCTGTAAAAAAGGCTTATCAGGCTTTCAGGATCTTTGTGAAGTATTCTTCGATGGCCTCTGTGTTCAGCGATGATGTCCTGAAGCCGATATGTCCATCCGGGCGGATGATGAAAATGGCTTCTTTCTTCACGCCATAGGCACGGGCAAAGGCTTTGTTTTCTGAGTAGGTTCTGATAACCTGCACCTGTACCGGAAGCTGGACACGGTGTGTGAGGTGGTAACATACATCCTGTACAGCTGAAAATTCAGGGCGGGGCGTGGCAAGTAACAAAGTAAAGCTGCGGAGGCTAAAAAGGCTGTATATACTGCATTGTTTTCCGTTCGATATCACCTGTACATAGGGTGCCCTGTCGCCAGCCTGGGGCGCTTTACTGCTAAACCCATCTGATGCATCCTGTTTACTTAAAGAGCTGAATCTATATTTTATAGCAATTTGTGATATACGCCTGAACGCGCGTTTGCGAAGCCATTTTACTTTTACCACAGCATTGAACGCAGCTGGAAAAATGTGAAGCCGGAAAGTATTCATGAAAGGGCCTCGCTGAATCAGGAATTGAAAAAAGCGGTCGGTCGTGTGGATGAGGTTTTGAGCGATGACATGGCGTTCCTCGTGGTAAGTGTCGAGCAGGTGAGGGGTTGCCTGCCCTTTTAGCACCAGCGCCAGCTTCCAGGCCAGGTTATAAGCATCCTGTATCCCTGTGTTCATTCCCTGGCCACCGGCAGGGCTATGCACATGTGCTGCATCACCTGCCAGAAAAAGCCTGCCTTTGCTGAACGTACGGCTGTGGCGCGCATGGATTTTAAACACAGAAAGCCAGTCAGTGTTTTTAAGGTTCACTTTTACATGGGGGTTGGCATCTACAATCCGCTGCATGTCCTTCTCTGTAAGTTTTTCGTCTTCTTCTTTCCGGACCGCATCGTTCATGAAATTGAAAATCCTGTATTTGTGCTTCTCGCTGAAGGGGAAAAAGCCGGAGATATAGCCGGGCGCGAATGAGAAATAGATGCTATCATGCGAGAGTTGCCAGTCAATCTCGCTGTCGGAGAGGTAGAAGGTAGGGGAGAAGGTCTTTCCCTCAAAAGAAAAGCCGCCTTCTCTACGCACAGTGCTGCCAGCTCCGTCGCAGCCGATCACATAGTTAAACCGTAGCTTTTTCTCTTCTCCGGATGGAGCCCTGATGTAGGCGTTAACACCGTCCTTTTGTTCCTCTAACTGCGTCAGTTCATGCTCCCACAGTACCTCCTGGTTGTGTTTTGACAAAGCTTCTGCCATTAGCTGCTCCGTCTTGTTCTGTGCAAGTATAAGCAGGTAGGGGAATGGCGTTTCATTTGGTACCAAGCCTTCCAGGTTAAAAGTAACAGCTTTTTTCCCTTTCGACAGGAAGCTGAGCATTAGCTTAATGCTACCTAAATCCACAGCCTTTTCTGCTATACCTAACTGATCAAATATTTCCAATGACCGCGCCTGAACGGCGAAGGCCTTTGACTCGCGGGAAGGGTGAGCGTTCTTGTCAATTACGAGAAAGGGAATGTCCATTCTTGTCAGAAGATTCGCCAGCGTAAGCCCTGTAGGACCTGCCCCGGTTATTAGTACAGAAGTGTCTTGTAGCCCAGCCATAATTTTTTAACTGTATCGGTTAGAGAAGGTTGTAAGCCTTTATCAGGCATCTTTTACACCTGGTGTACCATTAACTGTAACAAGAAGCTGTTATACCTGACCTCTTTCCCCTCAAATTCGTAGCTTTGTCTTTAACCGATTCCGGAGATAGAAACAGAGCAGATGAATCACCCGAACACACCTTTGGCCGAGCGCATGCGGCCGCACAGCCTGGATCAGTACTATGGCCAAAAGCACCTTGTTGGCCCTACAGGCATTTTACGTCGTTACATTGAGGGGGGTGTTATCCCGAGCATGATCCTGTGGGGACCTCCCGGTGTTGGTAAAACCACGCTGGCCAACATCATTGCCAACCAAATGAAAGTGCCCTTTGTGGCGCTGAGTGCTATCAACTCCGGTGTAAAGGACATACGGGAAGTTATAGAACAGGCCAAGAAACGGCAGGGTACCGTGCTGTTCATCGATGAGATACACCGCTTTAATAAGTCGCAGCAGGATGCGCTGCTGGGGGCGGTGGAAAAAGGAACCGTTACCCTGGTTGGCGCTACGACCGAAAACCCTTCTTTCGAAGTAATTTCGGCTTTGCTGTCCCGGTGCCAGGTATACATCCTCAAGCACCTGACGAAGGACGAACTGATAGAACTGGTGGATAAGGCACTGGAACAGGATGAGTGGTTGCGCCACCGTAAGGTGCGGGTAGAGGAGTATGAGGCCCTGCTGACCATATCAGGTGGTGATGCCCGAAAGCTGCTGAACCTGCTGGAGATAGTGGCAGAAGGTGTGAAAGACGAAGAAGTGGTGGTGCGAAATGAACTGGTAAAGCAGGTGGCGCAGCAGAACATCGTGATGTACGACAAGTCCGGGGAGATGCACTACGACCTGGTTTCAGCCTATATAAAATCTATCCGGGGCTCTGACCCGAATGCGGCTGTTTACTGGCTGGCCCGCATGATTGAAGGGGGCGAAGACCCGAAGTTCATCGCCCGCCGCCTGCTGATTGCCGCTTCTGAAGACATTGGACTGGCCAACTCCAACGCCTTGCTCATGGCTACCTCCTGCTTTCAGGCGGTGCAGATGATCGGCTATCCGGAGGCAGAGATTATTCTTTCGCAGTGCACCGTTTACCTGGCTACCTCCCCTAAGAGTAACGCGTCGTATAAGGCCATAAAGAATGCGCGTGCATTGGTACAGCAAACCGGTAACCTGCCAGTGCCGCTGCACATCCGCAACGCGCCTACCAAACTGATGAAAGAGATTGGCTACGGCAACAACTATAAATATGCGCACGATTACGAAGGCAATTTTGTGCAGCAGGAGTTTATGCCGCAGGAGCTTAGCAGTACCGCCTTCTACCAACCCGGCCAGAACGGCCGCGAAAACGACATGCGCAAGCAACTGCAGGCGCAGTGGGGCAAAAAGTATGGATATTGAGAGTTAGAATGTTATAAAGTTAGAAGGTTAAAAAGTTAAATAGATCTGGAGTTTAGGTGGTGAAAAGTCTACTTGTTAAAAGGCTGCAGTTGTACTGATTTTTAACAGGATAGGTTTGGAATCTGATGATTCTATTCTTCCATATCAACTTTCTAAATCTCTAACTTTTTAATTTTCTAACTTATAAAAACTTTCTAACTCCCAACGTTTGTCTATAAAAATGTCGAGTTGGTCGAGAAGGTTAACACTAGATAAACAATTTGCCCTATTTTTGTATATAACTATAGAGGGGCGTTTACAGCCCCTCCAAAACGTACTATTATTAACCCAGATACGACATGTTAAATTTCCTGAAATATGTGCTGGCTACTATTGTTGGCTTGCTCGTATTCTTTTTTATCTCCATTCTGTTGCTGTTTGCCATTGCCGCCGCTTCAGCCTCTTCTGATGAAGTAACGGTAGCCGAGAATTCTGTGCTGGAGCTAAAGCTGGACAAGCCTATAATGGAGCGTGACCCGGAGAATCCTTTTGCTGAACTTGGCTTTTCCTTCGGCTCTCTCTCCAGTTCAGATGGTCTGGATCAAATCAAAGCCGCCATCCGCCGTGCCAAAACCGACGACAATGTGAAAGGTATCTTCCTGAACATGATTTTCGTGGATGCCGGTATGGCGAAGCTGGAGGAAATCCGAAATGAGTTGATTGACTTTAAAGAGTCTGGCAAGTTTGTGGTTTCTTACACCGATGTTTCTACTGAGAAAGCATACTACCTTTCTTCCGTAGCTGATAAAATCTACCTGAACCCAATGGGCACGATTGAATTCAACGGCATGAGTTCTGAGATGTTCTTCTTTAAAAGAATGCTGGACAAGCTGAATATAGAGGCCCAAATCTTTAAGGTGGGTACCTATAAAAGCGCTGTAGAACCTTTCTTTTTAGAGGAAGCCAGCGATGCCAACCGGGAGCAGCTAAACTCTTTCCTGAACTCAATTAACAACTATCAGCTACAGAACATAGCTGAGGCACGCGGTGTGGAGGTAGCAGAATTGAAGAACGTACAGGACAACCTGCTGGTGCGTGACCCTGCCGATGCCAAAGAATATAAACTCATTACCGATATCGGATACTTTGATGAGGCTATCAGCTATATGAAAAGTAATATGGGGATGGCTGAGGATGACAAGCTGGAACTGGTGCAGCTGTCTAAATACAAAAAGGTAAAAGATAATGTAGAGGTAAGTACTTCCAGAAACAGGATTGCTGTTGTCTATGCCGAAGGCGATATTGTGGACGGCGAAGGAGATGAAGGCAACATTGGTAGCCGACGCTTTACTGATGCCCTGCGCAAAGCCCGAATGGATGAGAATGTGAAGGCAGTAGTGCTGCGCATCAGCTCTCCGGGTGGTAGTGCCCTGGCATCAGATGTTATCTGGCGCGAGATACAGCTTACCAAAAAGGAGAAGCCGGTGATAGCCTCTATGTCTGATTACGCTGCCTCTGGCGGTTACTACCTTGCCATGGGCTGCGACACGATTGTGGCGCACCCGAATACCATAACAGGTAGTATTGGCGTATTTGGTGTGATTCCGAACATACAGGGCTTCCTGAACGAGAAGTTAGGCATTACCGTGGACCATGTAA
The DNA here is from genome assembly GCF_003367245.1 of Pontibacter diazotrophicus. GTDB lineage: Bacteria > Bacteroidota > Bacteroidia > Cytophagales > Hymenobacteraceae > Pontibacter > Pontibacter diazotrophicus. The sequence continues at coordinate 6,128 of NZ_QRGR01000006.1, forward strand.
GTACTGGTAATTTCTCTGAACAGCCAACCATTACACGGCCGATGACGGAGCAGGAGAAGGAGATCGTGCAGAACCAAATCGACCAGATTTACGAAACCTTTACGAGCAAAGCCGCCCAGGGCCGTGGCATGAACCAGGACCAGCTGAAAGAGTACGCATCTGGCCGGGTATGGTCTGGTGTAGAGGCAGAGCAGCGCAACCTTATAGATGTGTATGGTGGTCTGGAAACTGCCATTGCCATCGCTGCTAAAAAAGCCAATATAGAAGACGATTACCGGCTCAAAGCAATGCCTGAGCGTAAGTCTTTCTTCAATAACCTCTTCAGTGATTTTGGTGCGCAAACCAAAGAGCAGTCTATCAAAGCCGAGCTTGGTGAGTTGTACCCTTACTACAAATTGTATAAGAAAGTAGGTGACATGCAGGGAGCACAGGCCAGAATGCCTTACGACCTGACTCTTCAATAAGTCAGAAGAAACCTTGTGCTATAACAAAAAGCCGCTGCCAGATTCCCTCTGGTAGCGGCTTTTGTTTTAAAGCCCGCCTATTTTTTGCAAATTTACTGCAAAAGCAATACCAATTAGCAGCCTTTCGCAAGCCACCTTTTTTGACTGCGGATGCAGCTAATTGAAATTGAATTCGTTCATACACTCACTCAGGTTTTGTCTTTCTTTATTTAATTTTTCAAAATCAAAAACATATGATGCAGCTCTTACAGGAATCCACTTCTTATATACAAAGTAAATCAGAGGGTTTTGTGCCTGAATTCGGGATTATACTTGGCACTGGTTTAGGTGCACTGGTGAACGAAGTAGAAGTTTACCATACTTTGTCTTATGCTGATATTCCAAACTTTCCGGTGTCTACAGTAGAGAGCCATTCAGGTAAATTGATTTTAGGTTTGCTGGCAGGAAAGAGGGTGGTGGTGATGCAGGGGCGCTTTCACTACTATGAAGGGTATACAATGGAGCAGTTGGTTTTTCCTGTGCGCGTGATGAAGCTGCTGGGAGTAAAGAAACTGTTTGTATCTAACGCCGCAGGTGGTCTTAACCCACGCTTTAACACCAGCGACCTGATGGTGATTACGGACCACATTAACCTGCTGCCAGGCAATCCCCTAATCGGCAAGAATATAGATGAGCTGGGCCCCCGCTTCCCGGATATGAGCGAAGTGTATGACGAAGACATGATACGCGAAGCCATGGTGATTGCAGAAGATGCTGACTTCGACCTGAGCGAAGGAGTATATGCCAGTGCGCCGGGCCCCATGCTGGAGACGAAAGCAGAATACCGTTACCTGAGCATTATTGGGGCTGATGCTGTAGGAATGTCTACTGTGCCCGAGGTTATCGCGGCTCGCCATATGGGTATGCCAGTATTCGCTATTTCCGTAATTACGGATATGTGCACTCCAGACAGAATTAAAAAAGTGGTGCTAGCCGATATCCTGGAGGCTGCAGCCATAGCCGAACCTCGTTTGACCATGCTTATCCGGGAGCTGGTGAAGAGAAGTTAGAAAGTTTAGGAGTTAGAGGGGTAGAGAGTTAAACTGAAAGAGGTAAAAACAGTCTGTTCGACTGTTTTTACCTCTTTCAGTTTAACTTTTTATTTGTACAAGCGAGTCTGGAGACTCGTACCCACTGAACGTCACGGGATAGATTCCCGCGCCAGTCCGGGAGCGGTTGTAACACTCCTGCAGGGGCAAGCAGTATACCTTAACTCTCTAACTCTCTAACTCTCTAACTCTCTAACTCTCTAACTCTCTAACTCTACTGCCTTTCTCTGAACCGGAACGTGATACCCCAACTGCCTCTGAATATCATGTCTACTTCTGAGCCTATGTTTGTGAGTAACGCTGCTTCTGTATGAAAGCCAAACTGCTTCTTTTCAAAAGGGAAGACGCTTAATCCTACTGGTAGTAATACGCCACTAAACTCACCCAATCGTAAGCCTAGTCCGGCATCCAGGTAGTAGTCTTCTTTCCGGATAATTTTATAGGGAACAACCACTTCAGCGCTCATGTCTTCAGTGAAAACATCTGTGCTAAGCCTAAACTCAGGCGTCCATTTGCTGAACTCGTAGCCGACTGCTAGAAAGGGCAGGTTTGATTGGTGATAAGAAACGTTTATCTGGCTAAAGCCTTCCTTTGCTATGAATAGTGAGGTAAGCAGCACAAGCAGGAATATCCTTTTCTTCATGTGGGGGTATCAATAATATTTTTAGCATTCACAGCACAAAAAGGGCCGGCAAACAGGTAACACTGCTACAGAAAAAGCCAGGCGGAGCATTCCTGTCACAGTGAAGGATGCAGGTATTTAGAAACAGGAAAACCTTTCAAATTACGCCAGCGCGTTGAGGGCACTATGCATTCATCCCATAGGTAAGCAGGTTCCTTCCCTTTACTATGAAGATAACATAAATATATAGATATAATTTATATTATAGAATTACTGCCCCCTTAAAATCTCTGCTTGATAACGTCTTACTTTATGACAATCGTTTTGCGTTCTAACGCTAGGTTGGTGAAGATGCCGAGGCCACCCTGCACCGATGACCTGATTCTTGATGGCTGGGCAAAAGGGTTGCCGTTGGCATCCTTGGCATTGTCCGTAGAAGAGAGGAAGTCGTAGTACTGTTTTTCGATGTGGAACAGCGTAACAATAAGGTTACTATCCCGCTCATACCTATAGTTGGAACCATATGTTATCAGTTTGCCATTATTCAACTTGTCAGAACTGAACAGTTCTCTGTCTGAGTCATGGTTCAGGCTGTCGCGGTGCGTCATGTAGCGGTAATAGTTTTCTTTGTCGGGGTCATCCTGGAAAGTTGTCAGCAGCAGTGCTTCATCCTCATCATTAAATCGCCACTCGACCGTATCTATCGGCACTGACGGTAAAACGGTGGTAAAACCAGTTACTTTACGGCCTTTTCCGTCTGTTACTTCCAGGCCATAGATATCGCCTGGTTTCCCATTCATGATTTCTTCTGAACTATGCGTGTACAGGAACCCTGTACGATTATCCAGCCTCGGCTTATAGGTAAGATTAATGCGACGACCATTGTGGGTGATAACTACCTCCGCGTCTGGTACAAGGGGGGGAGTTGGAGCATCGAAATAGCTGGCGCTCTCCTGCACGGCTATGCGGTAGGGCTTGCCAGGCTCCAGGTAACCCTCTACCACCAGTTGCGGGTTATATGTTGGCAAGTCTATGCTGATGTCTTTATCCATGTCACAGCCATAGAAAGCAGCGATGAACGGCAGCAGGAAAAATAGGGTGTGCTTTAACTTCATTTAAATCTAAAATTATACGTAATTGACGGCACAAGCGGGAAAAGCGCTACCTGCTTTGCCTTGAAACCTAAGGTCTCTCTTCTTTCTTCGTCTCTTACCTGCTCAAAATATATAAAGTATGGATTACGGCGGTTGTACACATTGTACACGCTAAAGGTCAGGTCTGATTCACCCCGCTTCGGTTTCAGTTTTAACACAGCGCTTAAGTCCAGGCGGTGGTAAGGGGCCAGCCTGAAAGAGTTCCGATCTTCGTAAATCGGAATCACGTTGGGGTCCTCACCTTCCACATCCTGGAAAACAAAACGTGCCACCGGAATAGAATAAGCGTTGCCCGTGCCGAATACAAAGGCTCCTGTCACGCTCAGGCGCTTGTTGAGCTGGTGCAGCACCACTAGGCTGATATCGTGGCGTCGGTCGTAACGTGTCGGAAACCACCGTCCCTCATTGATGTCTTCCAGATCGTTTTCGCTGTCAAACTTCCTGTACGTCCAGGAGAGGGTGTATCCCAGCCATCCGGTCGTTTTGCCTTTGATTTTCTCCAGGTAGATTTCGTTGCCGTAGCTCTTGCCTATACCAAAGAGAAATTCATCCTGCAGGTTATCGTTCACGAAAAGGTTCGCACCATCACGGAAGTCCAGTTGGTTCGTCATCCACTTATAGTACACCTCGTTGGTTATCATATACTTGCCCCTGCCAAATAGCTTGTTAAGGCCTACTGCTACCTGTTGGGAGCGTTGCGGTTCTACACCCTCCGTAGACGGGTACCAGATATCTGTGGGCAAAGATGCCCCTGAGTTAGACACCAGGTGTACGTACTGCTTCATGCTGGCAAAGCTGGCTTTCAGAGAGGTGCTTTCGCTTAAGTTGTATTTAGCGGCAGCGCGTGGCTCCAGGGCAGTATAGGTTTTGCCGCCGCTGTTAAAGCCTGAAAACCGTAGCCCATAATTCAGCGACAACTGCGCGCTTACCTGGTAATCATCAGAGGCATACACTCCGAATTCTGTGCCTGAAAGGTTAGTACCTGTACTGATAGACTGGGTACTATCGCCAGACTCAAAGTTAAGGCGGCCGATGGTAAAATGATGGCTGGTAGCCATTGCACCAAACTTAATGCTATGCCCGCCCTTCACAAAGAGGTCAAAATCTGTTTTAAAAGTATAGTCCTGTACAGCAGAAGTTAGTTTTGCACTGAAAACGTCGATGGAATTGTTAATGCTATACCGGTAACCGGTGCTGTAGATAGAGGTGGTGGCGTACAAGCTGTTGTTAAATTTATGCCTCCAGCGAAGGGTGCCCATTGTGTTGCCCCAGTTAAAGTCAAATTTGAATCTGTCGTCGTTAAAGCCGAAGATGTCGCGGCCGAGGTAGCCGCTCAACGTCAGTTCATCGTTTTTGCCTACTTTATAGGTTAGCTTGCCATTCAGGTCGTAGAAATAGTAGTCTGGAATGGGGTCGTAATCTGCATTGCCTTCACTTAAACGGTTTATTTGCCGCGTAAAAATATCCACATACGTCCGCCGGGCCGACACTGTAAAATTGAGTTTATCTTTAATGATAGGGCCGTCTACTGTAAGGCGCGAGGCGATTAGGCCAATGCCACCTGTTGCTCCAATACGTTCATTGTTACCCTCGTTCAGTTTTACATCCATTACAGAAGATAGACGGCCTCCGTATTGAGAGGGAAACCCGCCTTTGTAGAGGTCCACACTCTTTACAGCATCAGGATTAAACACGCTGAAAAAGCCGAACAGGTGAGAAGGATTGTAGATAAGGGCGTCATCCACCAGCACCAGGTTCTGGTCTGGCCCCCCGCCACGCACATACATGCCGGAAGTGCCCTCGCCACCGGACTGTACACCGGGTTTTAGCTGTAGCGTCTTTACAAGGTCTACCTCCCCAAATAGTGCCGGCAGAAGTTTAGCCTCGCGTGAGGAAAGAGATTCCACGCTCATGCGGGTATCGTTCAGCTTCTGGCGCAGGCTGTTTGCCTCTACCTGCACCTCTTTCAGTTCCGTTTTAGCAGGGTCTAAGGTAAAGTTTATGCGTTGTTGCGCTCCGCCTGTAACACGGGTGCTACGCGAAAAGCTGCTATAGCCGATATAAGTCGCCTGTAAGTTATGCTCACCTTCGGGCAGGCTGAGTGTATAAAAACCTTCTTCGTTTGTGCTGGTACCAAGACCAAGTGCCGGAACGGATACGGTGGCTCCTATCAGTGGCTCGCCATTGTTGGCGTCACGTACAAAGCCGCGCACCTGAAAGCTCTGAGCGAGGACAGGTACTGTAAAGAGCAGTAAGAAAAAAATACTATAAAGGTGATAAAAGCGCATCAGGAAGCGATGGTTATACTTGTGTAGCTGTAATATTCATTAACGGAATACAGAATAAATAATTTTAGTTTAAGTACAGATTTAACCCATAAAAGTTACAAATGGTTTGTCTGTGAGATTAAATTATTTGAAGGTAAATAAAAGAAGCCGCACTATTGGTGCGGCTTTTGGTAAAATAATAAAACAGTAGGGTATTTAAAACCTAGGAACATAATGAAAATTATCCTTCACTGATTATGTGCGGCTGCCGCTAAGCTAATGTTTGGCCCGCCCGCCCGGCTTGTTAAGGAGGGCTTTGGGAGCAAAATTTTTCATAGGTTTATTTTATACTAATGGCGTTGTTTGTTGTGGCAGCAAATAGGTTCAGACTTCATTGTTCAACCAGGCTGCCCGAAGTGCTTTTTGCTCAGGTGTCGCGGTAGGGTCTGGCTCCAGCACGTGCAGCGACTGACGCTCGCGGGAAATCGCCCTGCCTCTCAGCTTCTTTTTCCTGATTTTGCCGCTGGAGTTTTCACGTCCAACCGTTATCGTTATTCTTTCGCCGGGTTGTACCTGCTGTAGTTGCTCTCCTATTACCTCCCGTATGTTCAGAGGAGTTATCTCGGTGCCGTTCAGTGCCAGTAACTGATCCCCTTCCCTAAAGCCCATTTCCTGTCCGAAGGCATCCATTTCATCTGTCTCAGCTATTATAATTTTATTCGCCTCCTCATCAAAGCCGGGTGTGAAATCGCCGTATGAGATGATCTGCTGTGTAGCTGTTGGCTCATACCGGATGCCAACCTTCCGGAACGTTTCATCCAGGGGGAGGGGCTCAGCGCCTTCTACATACCTGCTGAAGAACTCCCTGATTTCCGGGTACGTAAGCGCTGCAATCTTATCAAACAGCTCCTCATCCTTGAAAGCGTTCTCTTTACCATAGGTCTTGGCCAGGTCCAGCATCAGGTTGCGCAGGCCATACGTGCCTCCTGACAGCTCCCGCAGTCTTACATCCAGTACCAGGCCAATAAGTGCTCCTTTCTGATACACGTTGCCGTACTGGTCCTCGTACTCCTCCAGTACGTTTGCACTCATCTCCGTGAAAGGCAGGGTGTCGTTATAATAAGCTCTGGAAGTAACAATGTTCTCGCGCACCTTCTGAAGGTATTCGTTCAGGTCGATGAGGTCTTCGTAGACCTGAACATGTGAGGCAAAGTATTCTGTTACTCCTTCATACAGCCACAGGTGCTTCGACATTTGAGGGTTGATGAAGTCGAAGTTGCCGATTTCCTCAGAATGGATGCTGAGAGGCGTCACGATATGGAAGAACTCATGTGCGGCCACATCCCGGATGGTACTGCTAAACTGCTCCTCCGGCATCTCTGGCAGAAAGTATACCGAAGAATAAGAATGCTCCAGTGCACCATACGAGCCGGATTTCCCGACACGCTCGGGCACGTAAATCAGGAAAGCATATTTATCCACTGGCAGAGTGCCTCCTAAGTAGCTGCGCTGTGCCTCCAGAATACTCTTTACATTGGCTGCGATGGGCTCGGAAGTTACCCTGCCGGAAGGGGAATAGACGGATACCAGTACTTCTGTATCGCCAAGTTCCAGCACCGTCGTGTCCGGGCGGTTATACATCAGCGGCGAATCTGCCAGTTCCATGTAGTTTGGCAAGAGGTAATGATCAGAGGTGTCGGTAGAGACCACAGCCTGCAGCGAGGTAGAGCCATAGAAGTCTTCCGGCTTTGTGATGTTCAGTTGGTAAGGCACCTGCTTCATGCCTTCAAAGTAACCTACAAAGCCAAATGGGTTCAGCAGGAAATTCTGATTCTCTTCAATGTTGGTTCCGCCCGGCTCAAAAAGTACTTCTTCACGCCGCTGTGCATCAAAAGTATCGTCTACCCAATACGTGATGCGATCCAGGTCAGAGGCATTGCTGATCTGCCAGCGGTTTGTATCCAGTTGCGTTACAGCAAGCGTGTCTCCGGTTATGTTATAGGCTTTTAAATCTGTTACAAACCGGCCAAAGTCCGAAACAGAGTAAGTGCCCGGCACAATCTTCGGCATAATATAAATAATTTCGCTCTGGTTGATAGGAGGGGCCTGCAGGCTCACCGGTACCTTGTCGTCTCTTACTTCTGTCAGATCTATCCTTACAGTATACCTGTTGGTTACGGTGTCTTGCTGCTGGGCATATCCTGAAAAAAAAAGGCCTAAACTGAATAGGAAGAGTAGTGGTGTTTTTAGGGTCATGTGTTAGATTTTTCGAATAACAGATGGTTCGTTTACAGGCAGCTTTGTATGTTGCTCTTTCCGTGTACGTGCTATATACGCATCCAGTGACAGTGGGCCTGCTCCATTAAACAAAAAGAAAAAGCCTAAGGCTATGAGTTGTGCCGCAGGATAGTACTGCGGGAAAGACTGCCCTATATGGGCAATAAAGATAGCTGCTGTAAAATTGATGATAAAAAGGACCCCTACAAGGCGAACAGCGCCTCCTATAAGCAACAGAATGCCACAGATAAACTGCACATAAACAGAGAGGTGGGCTGCTATTAGCGGGTAAGGCACACCGTGCAGCTGTAGAAAGTCTCTGAACTCCATCATTCTGGCCCAGCTGAAAACATTGTCCTGCACGCCATATATAATAAACACACCGATTGCGAACCTCAGGAAAAGCACACCATAGGCACTGTGGCGTCGGAAGAAGGAGAAAACGCTTGCATCCATAGGTGCGGGTATTAATATGTCTGGCGTATTTATCTCAGAGCTGCATCCGTCGTTTTTGAGGCAGCATGTAAAGCTTTACTGTGAATATAACTGTATGAAGTATTAATAAATTGTTTATTCGACAATCAGGCGGTTTTCATAGATGAAGATTGCCTCATCGTAGCCAGGCACGCTGCTTCTTATGATCAGTACCGGATTGTTATAGATGTGGTAAATGCTCATGTTGGTTCACAGCAAGTTGATTCCCTTCCGGCATACACAGCATCCTTTTGATATCTGCATAATAAAAGGAAAATCTGCTGATAAGCGGGAAAGCAGCTTCAGAGTCAGCTTTTATAAGGTTCCTTTGCTCTGACAGACAGCGCAGCAGTTTGATACTCTCCTGATCCGATGCGCTTTTATGCTCATACTGACTTCTCTCAACATCAGTTTTGGAAATGGTATGCTGGCGGCTTTCGCAGTCAGTGGGGGACTGGTCCTGCACAGCAATTTCTTCTCCTATGAAAAGATCGATTACAGTACTAGCCGCTGGTAACGGAACAGTCAGGCTGATAGCACTGACAGCCAGCGAGGTTAAGAAAACGGCAGGTGTATTTTTCATAGCTTTTTTTATTTTTAAAGATGTGATCCAGGGTGATAAGGTTGCTTCAGGAGAGTAAAAAAATATTTTGGCAGCTTTAAAAAAGAACAAACAATCTAAACTGACGCCTATTCTGTTCGCAGGGCCAGTACCGGGTCTGACATTGCGGCGCGGGCAGCCTTAAAGCTAACCGTACAGATGGCCAGCGCCAGGGCGACTAAGCCGGAAAGAACAAAAATCCAGATGTTGATGGGGGTGCGGTAAGCAAAGTCCTGCAGCCATTGTTGCATACCGTACCAAGCAATGGGGCAGGCCAGCAAAATAGACAGCAGCACCAGCAAGGCAAAATCCTTCGTCAGCAGCACCACGATTTGCGAAATAGATGAACCCAATACTTTTCTTATACCAATTTCGCGGGTGCGCTGCTCTGCCATAAAGGAGGCAAGGCCAAACAACCCCATGCAGGCGATGAAGATAGTAAGCCGCGCGAAATACCCAAATATGGCCAGCATTTTCTCCTCAGCCCGGTACTGCTCGTTAAAACTTTCATCCAGAAAGAAGTACTCCAGCGGATGAGACGGAGCCAGGCGCTGCCAGGTAGCCTCTATATGCGCCATGGTCTCTCTGATGTTGCCAGGTGACATGCGGGCCATGTTCCGGAAGAAGATGAGAAAGTAATTCTTGAGCATGATGCTAAATCTAAACTATTGAATACACATATTTTTGCATGGCAGCAGCTAACTTCAGACCTTTAGTGGCTACTAATCCTGCAGCACGGTAACACTCCCAAGACCACCGGCAACGGAGATGTTAATGGTGTGCCTGCTTTTGCCCAGCGCGGCATTAACATAGGAATTGCCTTCTTTTTGTAGGCCAGCCATCTCTCTGCTTCCGAGGCCACTGCTTTTTATGCGCGCGCCAGTGCCTTTAGGGATTCTGATGGTTACATCGCCTATACCTCCGGCAACATCCACGTCCACATCATGGTCCCAGTTGCCCCGCAGGTCCAGGTTGAGTTCGCCCACCCCGACATTCACGTCCAGGTCGTTTATTTTGCTGCCACGCAGGTTAATGTCGCAGCTGGCGGCACCGGCATTCAGGGTAAGCTTGTTGATGTTACTGTTCTGCAGGTCCAGCTTTGTTTCGCCTGCGCCCATTTTTATGTGCAGGTCGAGAGGCGTTGTTTTGCTCAGGTTCACATTCCACTCGTTTTTGGTGTTCTTACTGTTGTTGCCAGACATCTCTTTTTGCCGGAAGCTGTATTCAGGGGCTGTTTTGCTGTCGTTGCTGGTAAACACCGGCAGCCATTCGGCTTTCGAGTATTTTACCTGCGTCTCAACCAGCGAGGCAGCGTCGGCAGTAACCTGTAAAACACCGGCTGGTACATCCAGTGTTACTTTGCCTTTTTTAGCGCCGCTTGCAGAGGCTGTCTTCTTGTATTCGAATTCCTGCTGTGCCAGCAGTATTTGTAGAGGGAGCAGAAGAAGTGTAGCGATGAGGGTTATTCTTTTCATATATGTTGTCTTTATGTGAGTCGAGATCTGATAGCTTAATGCGCCCGCAGCGACTTAACAGGGTCATTGAGTGCCGCCTTCATAGCATGCAGGCTCACGGTAAGTAACGCAATAAGCATGGCTACGGCACCAGAGAGTGCAAATATCCACCAGCTTAGCTCTGTGCGGTAGGCAAAGTCCTGCAGCCAGGTGTGCATGCCGTACCAGGCAAGCGGGCTTGCCAGCACAATTGATATAAGCACCAGTAGGGCAAAGTCTTTGGAGAGCAACAGCACGATGCCGCCGGTGGAGGAGCCGAGCACTTTGCGAATGCCGATTTCCTTGGTGCGCTGCTCTGCCGTAAAGGAGGCAAGGCCAAACAGGCCCAGGCAGGCAATCAGGATAGTGAGGCCAGCGAAGTAGCCGAACACCGTCAGCATCTTCTCCTCGGCGCGGTATTGCGCGTCGAAATGCTCATCCATAAAAAAGTACTGCAATGGGTACCTGGAATCAAAATTGCGCCATGTGCTCTCCACAAAACCGATAGTAGACACCACGTCCTCTGCTTTGATGCGGGCCAGCAGGTACCCCGGTGATTCAGGTCGCAGCGCCAGTATGAGTGGCTCTACGTTAGTGTGCAGCGACTTTACATGGAAGTCTTGTACCACGCCTATTATTTTAGCGTCCGAATCAATCAGCTGCATGCGTTTTCCAACCGGGTCGGACCAGCCCAGCCATTTGGCTGCCGCTTCGTTGATAATGAGTCCTCCTTTCAGGTCTGTCTTCATGTCACGGCTGTAGTTGCGGCCTTCTTTCAGCCCGATGCCCAACACATCTATGAACTCGTAATCCACAAACATCACGTTCATTGTTCTCTCCACCATTTTACCGTCTACTTCAGACAGCGTCATCAGCTTCGACATTGTTTCTGCCGGTATATCGTCAGCGTTGGATACCATCTCCACGTTTGGGTTGCGCAGCAGTTGCTGCTTTAGGGTTGGCAGGCGCTGCACCAGGGTAGAGTCGCCGCTCGGAATATCGATAACCATTACCTGGTTCTTATTGAAGCCCAGGTCCCGGCTGCGCAAAAAGTGCATCTGCGTGAACACTACAATGGTACCGATAATGAGGATCAGCGAAATCGTAAACTGAGTCACCACCAGTACCTTTCTCAGCGAGGCGCTGCCTCCTCCCGGCACTTTGTCTGATTTCAGAACATCCACAGGCTTGAAATTAGAGAGGAAGAAGGCTGGGTAACTGCCTGCCACCACGCCCACAAACACGATAACAGCCAGCAACAGCAGCAGGAACTCCCACTGGAACATAAAGTTAGAGGCAAAGCTTTTATTTGTGAGATCGTTGAAGAGCGGGACGAGCATCTGCACGATGCCCAGTGCTAAGACCACCGCCATCAGCGTCATCAGCATCGACTCACCTATAAACTGGCTGATTATCTGGCTTCTTTCTGCTCCAACCACTTTGCGTAAACCCACTTCTTTGGCACGCTTTGAGGAGCGGGCGGTGGCCAGGTTCATATAGTTAATGCAGGCAATCAGCAGAATAAAAACAGCTACTGCCGCAAAGATGTAGACGTACGATATGTTACCGGCAGGAGAGATATCGGCCTCAAATTCGGTGTCAAAATGAATCGTTTTGAGCGGCTGCAGGATAAACTTCAGGCTTGCATTGAGCTCATTTTCTTTGATCCAGGGCGTAATAGTATTTGCTGCGAAGGCATCCAGTTTTTCCTGGAAAACAGGTATCTGGGCCTCACTTTGCAGCAGAACATAGGTATAGCGGTTCATGTTGAACCATTGGTTCGTCCTGTCATCCTCTCCCGCTATCGTGCTTCGGGACAAGAAGGCATTTGCTATAATGTGGGAGTGTTTCTGGTCGTGGAAAACACCAGTCACCTTATAGGAGTAGTTACTGAACTTCAGGAGTTCACCCATGGCACTTTCTGCATCTCCGAAGTACTTTTCGGCCATGCCCTCACTTAATACGATCGTTCGGGGCTCGTCCAGGGCCGTGTTAGGGTCGCCAGCAACAAACTTGTAGTCAAAAACCTCGAATAAAGTACTGTCAGTATAAAAGATGTCTTCTTCGTTAAAGCTTTTGTCTTTGTACCATACTGTTTGGGTGCGGGCAGGAAGAAGTTGTATCACATGCTCCACTTCCGGGAAGTCCTGGCGAAGGGCATGGTCTATGGGCGGAGGCGAAAGCGCGAACTTGTTTGGCTCCTGACTGTCAAACCTAATCTCGCCGGCCAACCGCACGATGCGGTCTGCCTTTGAGAAGTGGCTTTCATAACTCAGCTCATCCTGCACATACAGAAAGATCAGCACACAGGAAGCTACCCCAATAGCCAGACCAGCAATGTTAATGGTGGAGTAGACCTTATTGCGGAAAAGGTTGCGGAAGGCTATTTTAAAATAGTTACTGAACATAGTTTTACCTGTTTATCTTTAAGGTAGAATCAGACGCGATACCGTTTCTCTAACATAGGAATATATGCGGCTTCTACTCTGTCCGGAGTGACTTTACAGGATCTGATGTGGCAGCCTTTATAGCTTGGTAGCTGATAGTAGCCATGGCGATAACAAAAGCCACGGTAGCAGCCAGTATAAATATGTCGGTGCTGATGTCGATGCGGTAAGCAAAGTCATCCAGCCACTGATGCATGGCATACCAGGCAATGGGCCAGGCTAGCAAGTTGGCTATCAGTACCAGTTTCATAAAGTCTTTGGAGATAAGGGCAACGATGCTGGCAACAGGAGCACCGAATACCTTCCGAATACCGATTTCTTTTTTGCGCTGCACTGTGGTGTAAGAGGCTAGCCCAAACAAACCTAAACATGCTATCAGGAAGGCGATACAGGAAAAGACGCTGAAAATCTGAGCTTTCTTTTGCTCCGCTTCATACGTCTGCCCATACAGCTGGTCCATAAATTCATACTCAAACGGGTAGGTGGGCAGGAACTTGTTCCACGTGTTCTCTATATGTGCCAGCGCCTGCTGTGTGTCCCCGCTAATCTTAATAGAGATATTCTGGTATCTGCCCCATCCTGTAACCATAAATACCATCGGCGAAATCTCTTTATGCAGCGACTCAAAGTTGATGTCATTTACCACGCCCACAATACGCCCATTATTCCCGCCATAGGTAAAGGCCTGATCGATGGCCTGCTGTGGATCTTGCCAGCCTATCATGCGAACGGCTGCCTCGTTGAGAATATAAGCCGCTGTGTCATCGCTTTTGAATTCGCGGCTGAAGTTTCTGCCTGCCACTATTTCCATGTCATACACATCTATCAGGTCATGGTCAACGGTTACAAACTTAATGGTAGCAGCGGTTGGTGCCAGGCTGTCTCCTTTGGCGACCTGTGCACCTGCAGAGTTGAGAAGCTGCTCTGTTGGAATCAGCTGGGACCTGCCTACTCCCTCTATCGCAGAAGATTTGGTTAACTCAGCTTTAAAAGCTTCTATTTGTGGCGTTAGTGTCGTGAACTCCGGTAAAATCACTATCCTTTCTTTATCAAAGCCCAGGTCTTTGTTCTGGATGTACATCAGCTGCTGAAAGATAACACCCGTGGCAATAATGAGGATAATGGAAATAGAGAACTGCACAATCACCAGTGACTTACGGAGCAGCGGGTTTCTGGAGGAACTGCTCAACGTGCCTTTCAGTACCGTTGCAGCCTGGAAATGGGATAAGTATAAAGCAGGGTATAAACCAGCCAGAACACCCACTAACACTGGCAGTAAAAAGAGGAGTAACAGCAGCCACTGGTCAGTAAACAGATTAGAGTCAATCTCTTTACCGGTAAAGCTGTTCAGCCAGGGAAGGCAAACTTCAACTATTCCCAAAGAGAGGATGGTAGCAATGGTCACAAGTAGTATTGATTCCAGTAAGAACTGGAAAACAAGGTTATGCCTCGCTGCGCCGATCACCTTACGCACACCCACTTCTTTAGCGCGGCTCGTAGAGCGGGCGGTGCTTAAGTTAATATAGTTAATACAGGCAATAAGGAGAATGATGATGGCAACTATAGAAAGTATGGTGATACTGTCTATATCACTGTTTGCTTCCAGTTCTGAGTCCAGTTTGGAGCGCAGGTGAATGTCGGTAAGCTTCTGCAGGTATAGGTTGGTATATTCGCTCGGCTTATCTCCGTCGGCATCGTCTGTGCCTGCTAAATGCCTGTCAAGGAAAGCAGGAAGCTGGGCCTGTATCTTATTTGCTTCCTCCTCTGATGGCATCAGCAAGTAAGTAGGGAAGGAGTTATTACCCCAGTTGGTTTTAAGTTCTTCGGCACCAAAAACAGAGGAGTCATTCAGGGTAATAAAAGAACCCAGAAATTCAGGGTGCAAGTGAGAGTTGTTAGGGAAAGACTCGTAAACACCCTCCACCCGCAAACTGGAGCCTTCGCCAAAGTGCAGCACCTTGCCAATCGGATCTTCTCCTGGGAAGTATTTTTTAGCTGTTTTTTCACTTATCAGCAAGGTGAACGGTTCACGCAGCGCTTTCTCCGGATTTCCCTTCACCAGGTTGATGTCAAAAATATCAAGTACTCCAGGTTCCGCAAAGAACATGTCATCTTCCCGGAAGGTTTTTTGAGCTTCTTTGTTTTCCAGCATAGTTCCGAAGGTGACCATTCTTGCCACGGCTTCTATCTGAGGGAAATCCTGTTCTAAAAGAGGTCCAATGGGAGGTGCCACACGTGCCAGGTGCAAGCTTACAGAACCATCATTAGATATGAAGTCACGGGTAACCCTGTACACACGGTCGGCCTTGGAATGGTAACGATCGTAGCTGAGTTCATCCTTTACAAACAGAAAGATCAGAATGCAGGCGGCTATACCTATTGCCAGTCCGCCAATGTTTATGGCAGCATATACTTTGTTTCGGGCAATATTTCGGAACGCTATTTTAAAGTAGTTGTGCAGCATCTGAATCTATTTAAGCTTGTGGAATGGTTCTAAGGTATTTTACTTTTTAGGGCCGTTATGCAGCGTCGCCCCTTTAGCAAACTCACTGACAGTAGAAAAGGCAATAGCAAAATCAATGTATAATTCAGCTTATGCTGCAGGTATAGGGAAGCAGGCGGTGTTAATCAAATCGCGCTATGAACCAGTTGATCATCGCTTCATGGAAGCAGAAGCTTGGTTGTGTTTCAGCGTGATAGCAATGAACAGGGGGCTGCAGGAGTATCAGAGAAACAGAACCCTTATTAAAGAAATTTAGAAGAGGCAGGCGCGGAATATCCGCGCCGTCTCATTTCTAACAAACAATTTATCTAACAAACAACTTTCTTCTCATGGCAGAAACTAAAGCAGCTCTGATGCGTGGCGCTTCACGTTCAGGTTTTCGGTTACTATCTGGCCATCGAACAGGTTCACGATGCGGTGGGCGTACTCCGCGTCGGAAGGGGAGTGCGTTACCATTACTACCGTCGTGCCAGCTTCGTTCAACTCAGAAAGCAGTGCCATCACCTCTCGGCCATGCACCGAGTCGAGGTTACCGGTCGGCTCATCCGCCAGTATCAGGCTTGGGTTGGATACTGTGGCGCGGGCAATGGCCACACGCTGCTGCTGACCACCAGACAGCTGCTGCGGGAAATGGTTGCGGCGGTGGGCAATACCCATACGCTCCATGGCAACCTGCACGCGTTTGTTTGTCTCGTCTTTCGACACACCCAGGTAAGCGAGTGGCAGCCCGATGTTCTCTGACACAGTCAGTTCATCAATCAGGTTAAAGCTCTGGAACACGAAGCCAAGGTTCTCTTTGCGCAGCTTGGCGCGCTGGCGCTCCGTAGCGTTGCTGATTTCCTGGCCCAGGAAGGTGAATGTACCGGAAGAAGGACTGTCGAGCATGCCCAGGATGTTGAGCAGCGTAGACTTGCCACAGCCAGAGGGCCCCATGATAGCGACAAACTCGCCCTTCACGATTTTCAGATCAACGCCGGCAAGGGCAGTGGTCTCCACCGTATCCGTCACGTATTTTTTCTGCAGGTTTTTTGTTTCGATAATCAAGTCTTCCTTGTTCATAATTAGGTGTCTTAAGATTGAGGTTTTCTTTTTAGTTTTATTTTGTACCAGTGGCGGTGTTTATTATTTAAGCTCTAGTCTGTCAATTTCGCCGTAGCTATCATAGGAGGAGAGGACTACTTTATCGCCTGGCTGCAGCCCGTCCAGCACTTCGTAGTGGTTCGGGTTCTGCCGGCCTAACTTGATGTTGCGCTTTGTGGCAAAATCTCCTGACTCGTCTACCACAAATATCCAGTTGCCGCCTGTGCTTTGGTAGAAGCCGCCACGTGGTACCAGCACAGCATTGCCACCATCGTTCAGGTTAAGCTTCATTTGCAGTGTCTGGCCGCGGCGTATACCCTCCGGTGCGTCGCTTGCAAAATGCATGTCTACTTTAAAGGTGTTGTTCTGCACATCCGGGAACACCTTGGCTATTTTTACCTCGTGCGTTTTTCCGTTAAAGTCGAAGGTGCCGGTAAGGCCTTCGTATACACGCGATATATAGTGCTGGTCGATGTTAGCCGACACTTTATAGCCGCTCATGTTGTCTACCTGGCCAATGTTCTCGCCTGCTCCCTTCGATTCTCCTACCTCTGCCTTAAGCGATGAAAGCTGACCGGTGATAGGGGCAAGTACATATAAGTTATTCAGGGTTTTGCGGGCCATGTCAATGTTGGCGCTCATGCGGGAGATAGAGAGGTCCAGTTGGCGCAGGCGGTCATCCATCAGTTTGGCGTCCTGCTTTACGGAGCGATCGGCCAGGGTTTTGCGTTTGTTCAGGTAGTTGTACTCATCCTCCGACGCCTGGAATTCCTCCTGTGGAATTACGTTTTCTGCTATCAGCATCTTGTTGCGCTCATACTTGCGTTGCGCCAGTGTCAGGCTGTAATCAATTTCCGCCAGGTCGTTTTCTTTGCGGATCAGGTCCTGCTTCATGGTAATCTCCGAGTTTTGGCGCTCGTTCATCAGGTCGTACAACTGAGACTCGCGGGTCATGAAGTCAATCTGGAGGGTGGTATTCGAAAGCTTCAGAATGGTATCGCCTTCCTGCACCGTCTGTCCGTCTTCTACATACACCTGCTCTACACGGCCACCTTCTGCTATATCGAGGTAAAAGGTTTTAAGCGGCTCAACAGAACCATCAATCGCAATGAATTCCTGGAACACGCCGTCCTGCACACTACCCAGAGTCACACGCTCGCTGTCTACATTCAGTTTGGAGGTGTGTTCTGCGAAGAGCAGGTTATAAATCAGAAGCACAAGCAGTGCCACAGCACCTACTACGATGGCTATCCTTTTTGGCGTGTTCGTTTTCTTTTCAATTACGCGGTCCATTTCGAGGCTATATTTTAAATCTTATGTGTTTATCGTTCTGTCTGGTTTGCATTTGCCAATAAATGTGCCACAAAGTATAAGGTATTGATTAACAAGTGTTTAAGTAGTGATATAGCCTTTGTGCTATGGATATAGTGTCCGGTTCCGAACACCCGGGTGTCTGCATCCGAACAGCTATTGCAAGTCAGGTCATTTATTGACTAGCAGAATTGCGGCAGCACTTGCATTCTTAGCGGTTGGCATGGCATATTGCATGAAAAAGCGTAATTTACATACATCAATCCTGCAAAACCACACCTGAACCATGAGTAAAATCGCCTGCAACATACTGATAGTTGATGACGAAGATGATATTCTGATGGCAGGCAGACTGCTTTTAAAGCAGCATTTTACATCTGTACAAACTACCTCCGATCCCTATAAAATTCCTTCGTTACTGCAGGAGCAGCCTGTGGATGTCGTACTGTTGGATATGAATTATAGTACCGGGGCCACCTCCAGCAAAGAAGGATTATATTGGCTGAAGCAGATCCGGCAGATGTCCCCGAACACTTCTGTGATTCTGATGACCGCTTATGGCGATATTGAGCTGGCTGTGCGCGCCTTGAAAGAGGGAGCGGCAGACTTTGTGCTGAAGCCATGGCAGAACGAGAAACTGGTAGCGATTCTGAAATCTGCCTCTCAGAAGAACAACAGCAAGGAAACCCGGACGGCAGAGGCGGCTGAGAAAAATGATACCGTGTATCATTATGGTGAATTTATAGGTGTGTCGCCGGCTATGCAGCGGGTGTACCAGACAATAGACAAAGTAGCAGGCACAGATGCCAATGTGCTGATACTGGGCGAAAACGGTACAGGTAAAGAAGTCGCCGCTAGGGCGCTGCACCGAAAATCCAAACGGGCAAACAAGGCTTTTGAGAAAGTGGATTTAGGTGCCGTGAGCACCACGCTCTTTGAGAGCGAGCTTTTTGGGCATGCCAAGGGTTCTTTTACAGATGCCAAAGAAGACCGCGCCGGCCGTTTTGAGGCAGCCACCGATGGAACGCTCTTTCTGGATGAGATCGGTAACCTGTCGCTGGCGTTGCAGGCCAAGCTGCTGACAGTGCTTCAAAGCCACCAGATCATCCGGCTGGGTACTAATAAGCCCCGGCCCATCAATATCCGGCTGATCTGCGCTACTAACATGCCGCTTTATGAGATGGTGCGGGAGGGCAGCTTTCGGCAGGATTTACTCTACCGCATCAATACCGTAGAAATACACCTGCCTCCGCTTCGGGAGCGCCGGGAAGATATTAAACTGCTGGCGGAGCATTTCCTGAGAATCTACAGCCAAAAATACGAGCGCCCTAACCTGCGCATGAACCAGAACACACTGCGCCGCCTGAACGAGTACCACTGGCCCGGCAACATCCGCGAACTGGACCATGCCATGGAGCGCGCCGTTATACTCTGCGACGGAGACGAGTTGCAGGCCGACGACTTTTACTTTGCTCCCAGCGTGGCTGCCCAGGAGCAGCGGCAGATGGTAGAAAGCCTGGCCGATAACGACTATACGCTGGACACGTTGGAAAAAATGATGGTGCAGAAGGCGCTGGTCAAACACTCGGGCAATATTACGCACGCGGCAAAAGAACTGGGCATTACCCGCACCGCCCTCTACCGAAGAATAGAGAAGCATGGTCTTTAACGGCTTTAAGGCAAAGCTGCTGTTCCGGTTATTGCTGTTAGTGGCAATCATTGTGTTGACTGTATTTGTCCTCTACCGCACAGATTGGTATATGACGGCTTTCTGTCTTTTCCTGCTGGTGCTGTTCCAACTCTACGACATGCTTTACTTTGTAGAGCGCACCAACCGCGATATCAGCAGCTTTTTAGAGGCTATCAAACATTCTGATTTTACACAACGTTTTGCCGCGGAGGGCGCTAATTCCTCTTTTCGTGACCTCTACAGTTCCTTTAACGAGATTTCTGAATCCTTTCAGCGGGTGAAAACAGAGAAACAAGCGCATTACCATTACCTGCAAACCATAATAGAGCAGGTGGGTACTGGTATTCTTACATTCAATGAGGAAGGAGAGGTGCAGCTGGTAAACCATGTGGTAAAGGAACTGCTGCGCGTGCCGCATCTGCGAAACATACATGCTTTAGAGCGGCTAAGCCCGGAGCTGGTTTATGCGTTGTGGCATACAAAGCATAATGAGAAATCATTAATAACAGTAACGCAGGAGCAGGACCAGCTGCTGCTCAATGTGCACGTTACTGAACTCTATTCTCGGGGGCAGCTGCTCAGGATTGTGACGTTACAGAACATCCAGTCTGAGTTAGAGGAGCAGGAGTTGCAGACATGGCAGAAGGTGATCCGGGTGCTGACGCACGAAATTATGAACTCTGTGACGCCCGTTATTTCACTCACTTCTACTGTTGCGGGTTTGCTGGAGAGCGAGGTTATCGCCAAACAGGCAGCAGGGGAGCCTATTGAGGAGGAGGTGCTGGAAGATATGCAGGCAGGGCTACAGACGATAGAGCGCCGCAGTGCCGGCATGTTACACTTTGTAAAGGATTACCGCCGCCTGATGCGCCTGCCTGTCTCAGAGCTTCGCCCGGTTAAGGTGAGGGAGCTGCTGCAGAATGTGCGTCGGCTGCTTCAGCCTGACATGCAGACCCAGCATATCAGCCTAAAGCTATACTTGCCCGAAGAGAACCTGGCGATACAGGCCGATGCAGAGCAGCTGGAGCAGGTGCTGATAAACCTTATTAAGAATGGTATGGAGGCCTGTGAGGCAGCAGAAAAGCCCTGTGTGGAAGTGCTGGCTTATATACCGGAACAGGAAAAGAACAGGGTCCGGATTGATGTAACAGACAATGGCGCTGGCATACCTGAAGATGTGCGGGATAAAATCTTTATTCCGTTTTATACCACTAAAAAGCAGGGTTCCGGCATCGGGCTCAGTTTGTCAAAGCAGATTATCCGGCAGCACGGCGGCAGCATCCGTGTAAATTCTCAACCCGGTGGCCCTACAGTTTTCAGCCTGCAGTTGAAGGCAATAACTGAATAACTGAATACTGAATGACTGAATACACTCCCTGCATATTCAGTCATTCAGAATTCAGTTATTCAAAATTAAGACACAACCTGCTGCACTGCCTGCGACAGCACATGGGCCGGCATGGCACCAGACTGCCGCCATACCTGCTGCCCGTTGTTGAAGAGAATAAATGTGGGCACGCCCTGCACCCTGTACTGTGCCGCCGCAGCCTGGTTTTTGTCTATGTCAACTTTAATTACTTTCAGCTTTCCTTCAAATTGGCTGGCTACCTGCTTCACAACCGGCGACATGGTTTTGCACGGGCCACACCACTCGGCATGAAAATCGACCAGCACAGGTGTGTCCGGGCTGTTAATTAATTCCTGGAATGATTTTTTGGCCATAGCTTTAGTAATTATATATAACCAGAATACGGCTACTGCAGGTGTGTAGTTTTCATCATTCCAGCAAGTATACAGTGGCTCAAATGCAGAGAGATACTTGCTGAAATTTAAAATTTACTCCTGTGGTTTGGTTGCTTTAATGGAGTAAAGCAAGGGAATCTTGTTCTCCAGGTGCCGGATGCGCCAGTAGCCGTTTTCGTCTTGCACCATATGCCGGAAGATATTGTAAGGCGAATACGGGAACTCGTGCAGGAATTCAAGGCGGAGCCCTTTGGTAGTGAGGGATGAGATAACCTCCCCTAAACCATGGTTCCAGCCATACTCTTTGAGCTTTTCATGGTTGCTGCCGTCGGTGTAGCTTTGTTCTGTTTCTGTAACGATGGGCTCAAACGTGTTGTGGTATGGGTAAACGATGTGCTGGAAATCATCATCGAACATCCAGGCCACCGGATGAAACTCAACGATGTAAAAGGTGCCGCCCGGCTTCAGGAAATGATGGATGATTTCGGCCCACTTCTCAAGGTCTGGTAACCAGCCAATGGTGCCGTAGGAGGTAAATACTACATCAAACTGCCCCTGCAGGTTTTCCTTCAGGTCGTAAACATTAGACTGCACAAAAGTAACATCCAACCCCAGTTGCTGGTTTAACCTGCTGGCCTCCTCAATAGAAGCATCAGAAAGATCAATACCGGTCGCTTTGGCGCCCAGCCTCGCCCACGATAGCGTATCCTGCCCGAAGTGACACTGCAGGTGCAGCAGCGATTTGCCGCTTACGTCACCGAGTTCTTCCAGTTCAATTTTGTTAAGTGATGTCCTGCTTTCTAAAAAAGCCGGTACGTTGTAAAAGTCTGACTGCCGGTGCAGCGGGGTTCGCTTATTCCAAAGCTGGCGGTTGTTTTCGAAGTACTTCTCGTAGTTGTTCATTGATTTCTATGGAAAGTTATCTAACATGATGTATAACTATTGGCAAGTAGAATGGACCTGAAGGCAAAGCTGTCGAGTGGATAGTAGCTGTCGCCTGAAAAGTAAATTATAGAAAATAAATAACTTCAGTAGCAGTAGTACCTTACTTTTTAAAAAGAGAATACATGTACTAGCTACCGCAGCGGGAGCAATTCGAGGCTTCAAACCTCAATTCAGCTAATGGTATAGGCTTAGAATCCCACAAACTGGACTTTGGGATGTCGGAAGTCTATTGTGGCATTCGATGCTCAGCATACCCTTCGCTTCTCCCTTTATTGATAGAAAATTATACATAATATACGATTAGGTAAACTTTTGAGAAAAGTTAAGGTATAAGCTAAAACATAAAGGTTCTATAATATTACCTGTTTTATCTTCGGAATTCTACTTGCGTAACATAGTCCCATATGTGCTAAAATGTATTAGCCTGTTTCTGCTCATGGCAGGAGCCGGGGAAGCCTATGCGCAGCAGCAAAACCAGCCACAGCCACAGCAGCCAGTATTACTGGACTCCTTAGTGCAGGATACAACACGCCTGCCCCTCACTTCAGAACAACTTCATCAATACGAGCAGAACATCCGGAGCTCTGCTGATCTTGAGATCGATGGATTGATTGTAGACAATACCATTACAAAAGCAGGGCGTGATTTTTATGAGGTGTTTCAAAGGCAGTGGGAGGCTCCTCCTATGGCCCGTAACTTCACGATAGAGATAGAAGAGTTGCCAAGCCGTGGGAATATAACAGTTGTTTCCTTGTCTGTGAATGAGGATAAACTATTTGAACAACCTTTGCAACCCCGCTACGACATTATAGAAGAGGTGGCAACGTACATGTTGGGAGTTGTTTATGAGTACCTGGTGAACGACCAACTGAACAAGCAATTGGAAGCTGAAGGTAAAAAGGAACGCGAGGTATTTTAATACAGATTTTAGCAGCTATGCAACCATAACCATGAAAAGCCCTATGAAAAAACTGTTCTACCTATTATTCTTTTGCTGTTTGTTAGCAGGTAACCTGCACGCGCAGGACTTGATATATCAGCCTGTAAATCCTGCATTCGGAGGAGACACGTTTAATTATCAATGGCTGCAAAGTTCAGCACAGGCACAGGACAAGACAACAGACCCGAATGCCCAGGTAAATAGTTTATTGAACAGAAGCCCACTGGATGATTTTGAGCAAAACCTGAACAGGCAGATTCTAAACCAACTATCCAGACAACTGGTCGCCTCACAATTTGGAGAAGATGCACTAGAACCAGGCAGTTATACAGTAGGTAGTTATGAGATTGATGTTACAGAAGGAGGCAGTGGCGTCAACATCGTAATCGTTGACATTGGTACAGGAGACCGGACGACAGTTACTATACCTTATTTCTGATAAGCTGTAAATGAACCCGTCTGTGCCAGCCCTTGCTTACGAACTGCTTTTTGCTACACCTCTACACCCTTATGCCTACGTCACCCTTTCTTATGCTGCTTAACATGTTTCGGCGCGTACGCGCCCTGACCGTACTGTTGCTACTGTTCCATTTACCTGCCTGCGCGCCTTATTTCAATCAGCCATTTCAGACTTCAAGAGCTATGCTTGGGGTTCCGGCTCCTGAAAGCGAGGACATGGTGAACTTGCCGCCCCCCAAGCAAAAAGTGGTGGCAGCAGTTTACAAGTTCAGAGACCAGACCGGGCAGTACAAGCCATCTGTTACCGGTGCCAACTGGTCTACGGCTGTTACGCAGGGGGCTACCACTATTCTGATAAACGCGCTGGAAGAGTCTGGCTGGTTCACCCCAATTGAGCGGGAGAACCTGGGTAACCTGTTAAACGAACGCAAAATTATCCGTTCTACCCGCGCCGAAGCGGAAGCCATAACCGGCAAGAAACAACCAGCTTTACCCGGCCTTCTTTTTGCCGGGATTATATTGGAAGGCGGTATCATCTCTTATGACGCGAACGTCGTAACCGGTGGTGCCGGGCTCCGCTATTTTGGGGCAGGAGGATCAGGACAGTACCGGGAAGATAAGGTCACCATTTATTTAAGGGCAGTATCATCGAGTACAGGTGAAATCCTGAAGACTGTCTACACTTCTAAAACCATCCTTTCACAGTCTGTTGATTTTGGGCTTTTCCGGTATGTTACCTTTAAGCGTCTGTTAGAGGCTGAAACCGGTTTTACTTATAATGAACCGACGGAGATAGCTGTAAAAGAAGCCATAAACAAAGCTGTGCAAAGCCTGATTATTGAGGGGCTTCAGGCAGGATACTGGAACCTGGAAAACCCTGCTGCCATGGAATCGGCTATCATCCGGGACTACCTTCAGGAAAAAGAGGATATACAGCGTTCTGATATTCAGGGGCAACTGCAGGAGGAGAGGCGGGGGCTTATTGGGGCAAGTATTGCTGGCGGCGGTATGCTCTATCGCGGCGACTACTCAAACCCGGTGGTGAGGCCGATGGGGGAACTTGGGGTAAAAATCAGTACCAGGAACAACCTGAGTTTTGACTTGAAGTTTGGTAGAGGAGGGCTGGCAACACGTGAAGTATTCGACCTTCCGGTGAACTATGCTGAACTGAACCTGAACTACAATCTTTTTCCCAAACTCAGACATACGCCCTACCTGCAGGTTGGAGGAGGAGCTTTGGCTACGGACGATATTTTTTCTGATTTCGGGACAGAGGGCCTTAATCCTTATATAAAAGCGGGTATAGGTTACGAGTACTTCTTAACAAATCGCATTGGCCTTGATTTAAACGCCTCCAGTTCTTACCTGCTGAACGATACCTTTGACGAAGTGGAACAAGGCAGGTTTAATGACTACTTCTGGACCGCGAAAGCAGGAATTAACTTCTACTTTGGCCTGTACAGGTGATAAGCAGCAGATACAGATATATCTCTTTGAAAGTAATATATCATCTTGTTTATCAGAATTATATATAGTAGCTTATAGTGATTGAAGCGATAGCTTTATAGATGAATCACATAA
Organism: Pontibacter diazotrophicus; assembly: GCF_003367245.1. GTDB lineage: Bacteria > Bacteroidota > Bacteroidia > Cytophagales > Hymenobacteraceae > Pontibacter > Pontibacter diazotrophicus. The sequence goes on from NZ_QRGR01000006.1 coordinate 31,267, forward strand.
ATTTAAGTTCGTTTAGCACTACGTGTTTATCTGGCGCTTCCTGCAAAGTTCTGAAGTTTTTCAACGGTAGTGGCCCAGTGAATCTCTATCAATTTATTCTATGAAAGTGTACATGTTCAAAAAAGTTTCTACCCTTAAGTTCATTCTCTTTGTTCTGCTGCTGATAGGAATCGTCGCGTGTAACGAAGACACCATAGAGCCAAACGGAAGGGGCTCCATTAGGGGTGTGGTTATCGACGCTGAAACGAATCGTCCGGTTGAGGCAGTGAGCATCACAACGAATCCTGCCACTTCAGCCGTTATTACAGATGAAGAAGGCGTTTTTGAAATCACCAATATTGCAAGAGGGGATTACACCATCTCAGCTCAGAAACTTGGTTATAAAACCAAAACAGCAACCATTGCGGTAAGAAACGCAGAACAGAGTGATGTAACACTGGTGCTGGAGGAAACCCAGGCCGGCGGTTCTACTCCGGGGCAGCCCGGTAACCCTGAACCTGAGGTAAATGCTACCGGGCAGCCGATAGATATTACGCTTAGCTGGCAGGCACCGGACACTACCAGTACTGATTCTTTAACCTACGATGTGTACCTGTACGAGTCGGGAAACACCGAAAAGAGGCGGATTGCTGAGGCAATATCTGATACCAGCGTGGCGGTGCGCGACCTGATGTATAATACTACTTACTTCTGGCAGGTGGTTGTCAGAGATAACACCGGCAGGTTAACCAACGGAGAGGTGTGGAGCTTTACAACCGTTGCATTACCAGAGGCCAGGTATCTTTTTGCCCGCGCAACGGACGGCAGCTATGATGTTTACAGTTCAGACGGAACGGAGGCAAACACCTTTCGCTTAACTTCTGACTTTAGCCGTGAATGGTGGCCAGTTTTAAATCCGCAGCGCGATGTAATCGCCTACTCTTCCAATATTGGTATAGAGCCACAGATCTTCTCTATGAACAGGGATGGCTCCAACAAACGGCAAATTACCAGTGTGCCTGTTGCTGGATACCACAACCAGGGCATTGGCTTTGTCTGGTCGCCAGACGGGGGGCAGCTGCTTTACCCGAACTACAACAACCTCTATCGCATAGAGCGTGACGGCTCTGGCCTCACATTAGTAGCCACTGCGCCTGCCAACCGGCATTTCCGGATGATGGACTGGACTGGAAGCGGAGATAAAATAGCAGCACAAACAATAGGCGCTAACATCAACGACTCAGAAATTTATATCATGAATGCCGACGGTTCCGACATGGAATTGCTGGTGGGCAACCTTCCCGGCCGGGTAGAAAGCCCTGCATTCTCTATTGATGGCAACAACATTTTATATACGCACGATGCTTCCGGTTTTGAAAACCTGGAAGGGCGACAGCTGAATGCACACATCTACCGCATTAATACAGATGGCTCAGGTTTGGTTGATCTTTCACGGTTTAAGCCCGAAGGAACAAACGACCTTTATCCAAAATATTCTCCCGACGGCTCAAAAATAATTTTTGTGAACACGCCAAATGATAACCTCGGCCCGCACGACATATACATGATGGATGCCGCTGATGGCAGAAACAGAGTAAAACTTTTCTCCAACGCCACCATGCCTGACTGGAAATAGGTGTACTAAGAGGCAAGAAGTATCGATACCTATAGTAGCCAAGGTATCTGTAGCAGCAGAGGAAATTGCTTGGTATCTTTCTCGTCCTGCTATCTGATTTTTTCTTGGTAATATGTAAGAGCCTTCAAGAAGAGAGCTTCTTTAGTTAGCCTGAACATAAAAAAAGCGACTACCTTGAGAGGCAGTCGCTTTTCTTTTACAAATGGCTGATTATTTCTGGTTCACGATGATAGCATTAAAGCTGCCTACCTGCGTAACAACGGCATTTCTGTTGTTGCCGTTTTGCAGGATTGCTGCTACGTTGTTGTTACCCCACTGGCCAATGTAGCCTAAATTACCTGAACCCCCTTGAACAATACTGTTAAGATTCATGGTGCCATATTGTTCGGTTTCTGCATAATTGTTCGTTCCGTACTGCACGATGGCTGTAGCATTCAGGCTACCTTCCTGGTAAGAGACAGCCCACATACTATTTCCCATCTGAAGTGCTTCAGCAACGTTGCCATCGCCATACTGGGCTTGCCAGGCAACATTGTTCATGCCGGCAATCTGATCGACCCTGGCTACGTTGAAATCACCCCACTGAAATTGTTCCAGCGAACCACCTATTGTGTTTCCAAGCTGGAAAGCCTGGGCAATGTTGGAAGTTCCGAATTGCTCGATATAAACGTAACCATCTATTCCTATCTGCTGAATCGATGCGGTATTGAACTCACCACCCTGAAATTGCATAGAGTAGTTGCCAGTACCGGCTTGTTCTAAATTAATTACATTCGCAGCACCTTCCTGGTCCAGGTAATTTCCGTTGTCACTGCCTGATTGCATCACCTGCACCATTTGTGTGGTACCTCGTTGTGAAATTTCAGTCAGGTTATCATGGCCAACCTGGTTAACTTCTGCCACGAGTTGTGTTCCGACCTGTTCGATCGTTAGCTCGTTCTGGGCCATTGCAAGTGTTGGCGTGACTAAAGCTGCTGCTAAAATGAGTTTAAGTTTTTTCATAACTGTTAACATTTAGGTGAAAAGAATTAGGTGAATAAATGAGATATTAAAATGGAATAAACTGATGCTTTAAAACAGGCACAAATCGGATCCCTTTCCGTTTATACCATAAGAGGTCTGGGAATGTTATAAGTTTTACGTTAATAATTATTAAACTTTGTAATAACGCTTTTATTAGGCCTTTGGAGCTGTGTGCAAGAGGATATTTCCGTCATTGTTTGTCCTTTAGAAAACACGAAATGATGCGTAAAGATACGTGGAACTTACAGACAGAAAGGTCTATAACGCCACCTGATGTAATCTGAAGATAGAAGGATTGGGACTGCTGCGATGATAACCCAAGACCAGCCATATATTAAAATACTTATTCCCGTTATTTCTTCTGAAGGAAAGAAATGCGCTCGCTCTGAAATGGCGTTACGTATTATCAGGCAGGAGAATGATATATTCCGGTTTTGATACAAAAAGGTGTAGGTCTGATGCATTTTGTACACACCTAACAAAACGATTATTATAATAAAGGGACACCTAAGGAGTTACTTCCTTCCACGACACAGCTTGTGCTGTATGCAGCAGGGTATAATCACTTAGGAGATCGGCTTCAGGTGCTGCACAATCCAAACGGATATTAGCGTGATAGCACAGGCTATAATACCAACCCAGGAAAAGTGGAGCAAAGTACCTGTAGCAGATTCTTTTACTATAAAACCCGCTGCAAACGAACCTAAACCAGCGCTTAGCTGCTGCACGGACGAGTTGATGCTCATAAAACTACCTCTCAGCTTCGGCTCTACAGTGGAAGTAATTAAGGCCATGGCAGGCACAAAGCGGGCTCCATAGAAGACAAAGAAGAAAGTTGTGATGATAAGGGCGATATAGTGCGCCACAGGTGGCAGATTCGTTATGACCAGAATCGGCAGGATTGAAAGTAGCGCGGAGATAGTGAAAACACGCTTCTTACCGTGTTTGTCTGCCAGGCGGCCGGCCCACTGCGAAGTAAAGACAGTTGCCAACCCACCAAATAAGTAGATATAGCTTAACTCCGCCTCCTCAAAGCCAACATTAGCCACCATATACGGACTAATAAAGGGCACTACAAAAAAGCCAGCCATTGTCAGGGTTACTGTTAAGGCCATAGACCACTGCAGGTTTCGCTTGCCCAGAATATTTCGGATTACCAGGAAAGGGCTTTCTTTGGTGGCATTGGTCAGGTGGCCCCGCATGGTCGGCAAAAAGAAAAAGCCTACCAGAAGAATCACAAAGCTTAAAGCCGCTACCAGGTAAAAAGGGGCGTGCCAGCTTGTCTGGCTTGCCAGGTACAAACCAATTGGTATACCGGCAATAGAGGCTACCGAAAAGGCAGCCATTACCTTACCCGTGGCAGCACCACGTCGCTGCTCCGGTATAGCATCCCCGATGATGGCTAATAACACTGCGCCCAAGACACCGCCAAAAGCCCCGGATAGTATTCGCGCCACAAGCAGCAGCCCATAGGTAGGGGCCATGGCGCATGCTAATGTGCCGATGGTAAAGCCCAGGTACAAACCAAGCAGTGCATGCTTTCTGTCAAAGCGGTCAATAATAAGCGCGCTCAGAAATCCAGCCACTGCCGCACTAAAGGTATAGGATGAAACCAGCAGGCCAAATTCTTTAGGTGAAATGCCAAACACGCGCATCAACTGCGGGCCCAGCGGCATCATGATCACGAAGTCTATCATGTGCGTGAACTGGATGGCAGCCAGTATAAATATTAAGAGCCCCTCCCGAATAACCTTTTTCGGAACAACGGCATCGGACTCGGTAATATCTGTACCTGCAGGCTCTTGTGGAGAGGCTTTCATATTTCTGACAGTCAATGTAAGAGGGTAAAAGTAAGCATAAACCTGCTCTTTAAAGAAGAACCTCTTTAAACTATCAATGCGGCTTGATTGTTTTCGGTAAGAGAAACATCAGGTTCAGGAAATTACAAATATGGCGAAGAAGCAGGAAGATACGGTTTGTGAACTCTGCGGGAGAGAGGTACAAAGCCTGTCGCGGCACCACCTTGTTCCGCGACAGGAGGGAGGCCGTTATGGTGCCACCGCTGAACTTTGCCAGCCCTGCCACAGCACCATTCACCTTACCTTCACCAACCGCGACTTAGCAACTGCATACAACAATATACCTGCCCTGCAAAAGGCGGAGCCGCTGCAGAAATACCTGAAGTGGGTGCGGGGGAAACGCATCCAGCGCATCTCCAACAGGAGAGGCAAGAATCGGCGGTAGCTTAGTTTCTTAACTTGAGAATAAGATCTGTTTTATATTGGTGCAGGCTTTCCTCTAAACCTGCGGGGTAGCTGTGCGGGTTCAGATAACGGCGTATACTTTCGTGCAGCCCGTCCAGCTGCGCTTTTGTCCGGGCTTTGATGGTGGCCAGGTCTGGTAGCGTGTAAACCAGTTGCCCTTCTTTAAATATCGGTACCAACAGTTCTTCATAGGCTGTTCCTGCAGCTATGGTTTTGCGGCGGGTGCTGTCCAGCGGGTCTACAATCTGGAGTTGCTCAGGCAGTTGCTGCAGTTCGTTATAAATCATGTCGGCTATGTTGCCGTTTTTATCATAAAACCGGCGCACCTGTAACATCCCTGGGTTAGAGGTCTTCGCCCGTTGCTCCGATAGCTTTACTTTATACTCCCAGTTGCCGTTTGGCTGTTTTAAGGCAGCCAGTTTGTACACACCACCAAGAGCAGGCTGATCATAGGCGGTTACCATTTTGGTGCCTATGCCCCATACATTTACTTTGGAGCCCTCGTGCTTTAAGCTCGTGATAATGTGCTCATCCAGATCGTTGCTGGCCACAATGTTGGTGTCGGTGAAGCCTGCGCTGTCCAGCAGTTTACGGGCTTCTATGCTCAGGTAAGTCAGGTCGCCGGAGTCGAGGCGGATGCCGCCAAACTTAAAGCCTTTCGGCTGTAGCTTTCTGGCTGTTTCAATGGCATTCTTTACTCCTTCCAGGGTGTCGTAAGTATCCACCAGGAAAACAGAATCCTGCGGGAACGCTTCTCCGTAAGCGGCAAAGGCTTCTTCTTCCGAGTCGAAAGCCTGCACCCAGCTATGGGCATGTGTACCCCTAACAGGAATGCCGTATAACTGACCCGCCAACAAATTGGATGTGGCGCTGGTACCGCCTATATAAGCAGCTCTTGAGGCAGACAGGGAGCCGTCGATGCCCTGCGCGCGGCGCATGCCGAACTCAATGACTGCGTCTCCTTTGGCGGCATCGGCAATGCGGGCAGCTTTGGTAGCTATCAGGGTCTCGAAATTGATGAGGGTGAGCAGTGGCGTTTCAATCAACTGCGCCTGCAGCAATGGCCCTCTTACCCGCACCAGTGGCTCATTTGGAAATACGGCGGTGCCTTCCGGAATGGCATCTACACTACAGGTGAATTTGAGATCCTGCAGGTACTGTATAAAACCCTGCTTAAACAGCGGCTGGCCTAGGCTGCCTTTCAGGTCAGATAAATATTTCAGATCCTCCTTCCGAAACTTTAGATCCTGCAAATACTGCACTGCATGCTCTAAACCTGCAGCAATGGTGTATCCGCCCTTGAACGGGTTCTTCCGGAAGTATAAATGGAAAACCGCTTCCTGCTCTGCCATACCTTTTTTCCAGTAGCCGTACGCCATCGTAAGTTGGTACAGGTCAGTCAGAAGGGTGAGAGAGGTTGCGTAAATATGTTTTAAAGCCATGCCGGGAAATTAATGATGAAGAAGCGGTTGCTGCCATTGTTTTAGCAGCTGGGTTTAGCTGTCTGCTTATTTCTGTTCTATAAACCGGCAATTTAACAATTCAGCAATTAAACAAATTAACAATTTGCGTCTGAATGCTTATGGATGCAATTTTAAGCCATGCAGAAAAAAACATTTATCCCTTTTTCAGAGGTTAAAATTAAAAAAGCCATAGTGGTAGACAGCACCCATGCCAACGGCGTGATGCTGTCGCACTGGAAAGGTGCTCCTACACCCGCTGCTGTACAAGACGATACCAGCGCCGCCATTGTTTTGCATGCCCTGCGGCAGAACATGCCCGCATTAGATTTACCCTTTGTGTCAGCGAACCATTTCGATATAGATGGCTTTGTGGGGGTGTGGGCGCTGCTTAACCCGGAGCGGGCACTGGAGCACGAGGAACTGCTGCGGCAAATGGCTGTAATCGGGGATTTCAGGGAGCTTGACCTGAACCATCCCTTGGCGGGGGAGGCTCTGAAACTGGTGTGTTGGATCAATGCCAAAGAGCGGGAGCTTTTTTACAAGCCTTTTGCCGCCGACGAAGCAGAAGAAAAGGAAGCGGCGCAGTGTGTGCAGAAGTTCCGATACTTTCTACGGGAATTCGACCGCGTGCTGCAGGACCCGGACTGGGAGAGAGGTGCTTGGGAAGATGAAGTGGGAAGTGTATTACTGGGCTACCGCGACATGTATAAATCAGATACCAAAATAACGCGCCACCCGGAGATTGGCCTGATTATCATCCAAACGCCACATCCTGTACATTACTACGCCCTCTTCAGCCGCACACAAGGCTTTGATATGGTATTGGCTTGCTACGATCAGAATAAATACGAATTAGAGTACAAATATACCACTTGGGTAGATATTGCCTCACGGCCTACGCTGCCCCGCCTGAACATGGCGCCACTGGCAGAGCGCCTGAACCAACTGGAGACTTTCGGCCGCCGCTGGACCCATGAAGCCATTACGGATACTGGTCCCTTGTTGCGCCTGGATGGCGATAAGCTAACCCGCACAGAAGCCTACGACAATCCAACAGAACGTGACATCTATACTTCTTCCATACCTGTAGCGCAGCTAAAGAAAGAGGTTGTAAGCTACTATCAGGAAAGCTACAAAAATATCCAGCCCCGGTATAACTGGACCTGGAAAGAAGTGAAGGACCTCAACAAGTAGGTACAGTATGTAGCTGCTCCATCTCTAGTGCCTGTTCATTCTATAAAACAAGTTTGCCATAGTTCCTGCTCCCATGCCCTATAACCGGAAGCCAGTATGCTTCCAGTTATAGGGCATTTTTACATCTGGTAAGCTCAGCTAAGTGCATGGGTGCAGATAAAAAAGTAGGTTTAGAGGCAGTATGTAAAGGATTGATTTTAAAACTGCTATCTCTTGTAGTTCTTTTCGTATACATCGTAAAATAGTGATATATTCACAAGCTAAACCAAACAACACAACGTATTATATGGAAAAAATTCTATGTCCCGTTGACTTCTCGGATACCTCAGGGAGGGCAATTGAATATGCTGTTTATATTGCGCAGCATGCGGGGGCGCACCTGTCGTTGCTACACGTGCTGCACCTGCCAATTGTGGACACATCTGAAACAGCTTTGGTGGCAAGCGAACTGCTGGGGGAGCAGAAGCGCGACGCAGCCGTAAAGCTGGATGCACTGATTCTTGAAATGGAAAATAGATATGGCGCAAACCGTGATGGGGGGTTCACGTGCGATTATATTCTGAAAGAGGCGCTGCTAACAGACATAACAAACGAACTGACGGCATCCGGAGGCTATGAACTGATTGTGATGGGCACAACTGGTTTAGACAATACGATGGAGGAATTACTGATTGGAAGTAACACCGAAGCGGTGATTGAGGAAGTGAAGAGCCCGGTGCTCTCTATACCTGCCACTGCGCCGGCGCCCAGTTTCGAAAAAATAGTGTATGCCTCTGACTATAGCGAAGAAGACAGAAATGCCTTAAAACAGGTGGTAAACCTTGGCAGCTTTTTCGGTTCACAGATAGATGTGGTCCACGTCGTAAAGTCCCAGGGGGCGACCCATAGCGAAGAGGCGGAGCACTTTTGGGCTGAGCTTCAGAAACTGTTTCCGAACGTGCCACTTAATTTCCAGGAAATCACTAACAAGCACCGTGATGAGGGGTTGAAGGCCTATTTCAAAAAAGCTGGTGGTGAAGTACTGGCTATTGTAAGACGAAAAAAAGGATTCCTCCGGGAGTTGTTCACACAGAGTTTGGCGGAGCGGCTTACATACCAGGCAGAGGTGCCCCTGTTGGTGCTGCATGGCCAGAAAATAAAGTAAGTATAACATCTTGTTCATAACGGCAAAGGCCCCGCTTTTGCATCGGAGCCTTTGCCGTTAGAATTAGTATGGTAAAACTTTAAATAGCAGTATATGCATTCCTCCTGGAGCAGAACGGTGTTAACGTACAGACTCTCCGTGGTTGAAAGCGGACTGCAGTTTAGCTAATAAACTCTTGTACTGCAGTACATCCTCACCTTCACACCAATCTTTTTGTAACTTATATATCATCACATTTACCGTCTCCTCAAGCCGAGACAGTTCCTGGTCTGTTATTTCGAGATATATTTTCTTTTCCATGACTGAATTAATTAATCCCTGCAATATTAAGTGTCAGGGCTACAAATTAAAATTAAAGCTTCCGAATAAGCAATAAAAATGTTCTAACATTAGAGTACTCAGTGTCTAACATTCTGATACACAATGAAGTTCAATGCCCGACTGTTCGGGCAAAGTAGCTATGCTGTACGGGAAAATGATTCGTGTTGTTCATAAGAACCTGATTTCTTATGGGTAACGAGTTGTTTGTCTCCTCCATCAAGAGTGCCTTGGTATAGCGATGGCTGCGGCCGGAAAAAAGATGGATGTGATTACAGCCACTACTGGTTTATAGCAGGGCAGCTTGTGGGTTTACCTGATAATCCGACAATGCCGGCTGCTGAAGCTCATTAACGTGAAAGCCCCTGACTAGCTTGTATAGATGCTGGTCAGGGGCTTTCACGTTAATTATCAGCTTAGGCTTAGGCTATCTTACCATATCTTCATCAAAAATATGATCTAAATCTTTGCTGCATACCTGGCAGTTGTAGCGGCCGTATGTTTCAATGGCACGGGGAATTGTCACGTTTCGGTAATTACCTTTGCACTGCACCAGCAGCGGGCAATCGTGCTGCACATGGAAAATATCTGACGATGTATTCTCACAGATCCAGACGCGCTTATCTGCCAGATCCGGCGGAACAATAAAGAAGGTAGGAGCAGGTCTGGTTTCTGTGGATTCTTCCTCAGAAACAGGAGTTTCTGTCTCTGTTTGTGGCGTGTCATCAGTCTCTACTGTCTCCTGACATGCGAAAACAGTACATGTTATTGCCAGCAGCAGTACATTTCTGAAGGCCTTAGCTATTGTGGTTGGTAGGGTGAAGTTCATTTTGCTTGATGGCGATTTATCAAAGGTATAGATTTTTAAAGGTTGCTGCAGGTCTTGTCTGCTCTGCGGTCATACTCCTGAATAGCGGCGGCTTCCGTTACAGCCAGTATATCCTGCTTGCAACGCTTCAGCACGTGGCAGGTCTTGGTGAGGTGGTATACGGCGGAACCGTTGCTGTTGCAGAGGTAGACGGTGCGTTTGGAGGCGCCTGCCGGTAGAGGTGTGGTGTTTACAGAAGCCTCTGTCGTGGTGCTGCCGCTTCGTTTCTCTTTCCGGAAATCCCATGGAGCCACGGGGTTCGGATCCTGCCACAGACCGCGCTTAAACTGTCTGGCATCGGCCTCTGAGTTTGCTAGGCTATTATCCTTTGAGTAAGCTGTATAATGCCAGGCATAGCCGTTCTTTATCAGTTCCTCGTTTAAGCTGCGCCCATCGGGCAGCATGATTGTTCCGACAGTGCGGCCGTAGCGGTCTTTGTTATGCGTTATCAGACGCACTGTTTTACCAAATACCAGGTCTGAGGTAAATTGCTTTGCTCTTTCTCCGTAGGCTTGTTTTTTTTCTGGTGTGTCCACGCCATATAAACGTACCGTTTCTGACTGGCCATTGCGCAGCAGCTCAATTGTGTCACCGTCTTTTATCCCTATCACTTTATCTCCGGCGGTTGTAGCAGGTCTGGCAGGTGCTGTTTCTTCTGCCTCTTCAACTGTAGTAGCTCCTTCCTCAGTAGTTTCGGCAGGTAAAGTTCCAGACTGATTTTCGTTGCGTTCCAGTATAGCCTCTTGCCGCTGCCTGAACTGCTCCTGTGCTTCTTCCCGGCTGCTCTGCTTGCATGACATGGAGGCACAGAGCAAAAGAACAAGCAGGAAGTGGAAGTTTTTTCTCATGTGTATGTATGACCTGCTACAAAAATACACAGGCCCATCGGAGAAAAATAATGCTGCCGTTTATCTTTTTGGACTGAGTTATATTGCAAAGGGTTTTTTGTAATTTCTATACCCTATTCATCAAATTCAACATACTGCTTACCACCCCACAATTTCCACCTTGCTCACGCCACCGGCTTTCTTTTGCACGCGTATCTGCGTACTGATGCGCTCCTTCAGCGCCTCCACATGCGAGATGATGCCGATCATTTTGCCACCGGCCTGTAAATTTTCCAGGGTGGATATGGCAGCATCCAGCGTCTCAGCATCCAGCGTACCGAAGCCTTCATCGATAAACAGCGAGTTAATTTGGGTGCGGCGACCTGCGAGGTCGGAGAGGCCCAACGCCAGCGCCAGGCTAACCAGGAAGCTCTCCCCGCCAGACAGCGTGTTCATCGGGCGGATGGCTTCTGCCTGGTACGTGTCCACTATCAGCAGCTCCAGGTCCTCGTCTGAGGATTTGAGGATGCGGTAGCGGTCGTTCAGCTTTTGCAGGTGGCGGTTTGCCAGTTCCACCAGTCTGGCCAGTGTCAGGCCCTGTGCAAAACGGCTGAACTTGTTTCCATCTGCTGAGCCTATCAGGTCAGCCAGTTGATCCCAGCGGTTGCATACCAGTTGCTGTGTTTGCAGCTGTTCGGCCAACTCTTTGTTTTTGGCGCGTTGCGCTGCGTCCTGCTCTAACAGTTGCTGGTAGCGGGCGCGCTGTTCAATCAGCTCCCTTTGTTGCTGCTTTTTCTCTTCTGATGTCTTTTGCAGGGCATCCGTGCTTTCTGAAGTAAGCTGTTTCGCCTGCGTTACCTCCAGGTCGTGCCGTACATCGCTCAGGGATTTACGAAGCTCCGTCAGGTACTTCTCTGTCTGGGATTTCAGGTTAGCCAGGCGGTCGGCTTCGTCCCGTTCCAGCAACATCTGGCTGAGAGCTTCAATGGTGGCAATGCCTTTCTGCTGCAATACCTGCAGTAAGCCATCGCGCAGCCTGTCGAGCACCGATTTATTCTGCTGGTGTTTGGAGGTGCATTCTGTTCGTCGTTGCCGTGCCTCCTGCAGCTGCTGTTGCTTTTTCTGTTGTTTCGCACGGGCCTCTTCTGCCTGATTAGCAAGATGGCGGAGTTCCTGCTGGGCCAGCTGTCGCTCCTGCTGGGGGGCTTTCTCTCCGAAAAGCTGCGTGCGTGTTTCCTTCAGCTCTGTCAGTTTCACGTGTTCCAGCTTCAGGTTTTCCTGTCGCTCCTTCAGCTCCTGCTCTTTCTCCTGTACCTTCGTCTGCAGGGCTTTTACCTGCTCTTTCAGTTCAATGTACTTTTCGCGCATCTGCTCCAGCGCCTGCTGTTTCTGCTGGTGCGCAGCTGCCTGTTGCTCCAGCGTTTGCAGGAGTTCTTGTCTTGCCTCCGGCTTGTAGGCTAAGCGATAAGTGGCGGCAAAAGACTCCGCTGTCTCTGTATGTGCCTGTTGCTGCTCCTGCTGGTCCTGTAAGGTAACCTGAAGCTTTTGCAACTGCGTTTGCAGCAGCTTGTCAGAGTGTTGCAGCTGGGCGTATTTACCCTGCGCCTGTACCTGCGCTTCGCGTAGCTGCATCAGCTGCTGGTTTACAGCCTCTGTTTCGCGGCTCAGGTTGCGGGCCTGGGCCAATGTTTTATGCAACTGGTCCAACGCCTGCTTTTCATTTTGCAGCAGTTCTGAAAGCTTAGCGTCTTCCTCGATCGTTAGGTCTAAGGCAACGCCTTCTGCTAACTGGGTAAAGCTAAGTTGCAGGCGTTCCTTTTCTGACGCAGCTTCTGCTTTAGCCTGTGCAGCTAACTGTAGTTTTGGCTGCAACGCACTGATTTGCAGTTGCAGCGTGTGGATGCTGCGCTGTATTTCCGTTACCAGGGCCTGTTGCCTGTCTCTTTTCTGCTCTTCTTCCGTCAGGCTGATGGTATAGGCACCTTCTACAAAAGGATGATGTTCAGAGCCGCACAGGGGACATGGCTCTTCCGGTTTCAGGGTATGCCGCGCCTGCTCATACTCCTGGATGCGCTGCTGTAAAACCACCAGTTTCTGAAGGTCTTCCAGCCGTTCTGCGGCCGCTGTATAGTTTCGCTGTGTTTCGGCTAATTTTGTTTTGTGTGAAGCTGCTTCCTGTTCCTGCTGTGCGATTTGGTTCTCAAGGCTTTTCAGTTTCTGCTGCAGCGCAGCATGCTGTTGGGCAAATTCAGCCAGGCGTTCGTACCGGGCCAGCACCGCCGGCTGTGCCTGTGCCGCCTGCTCCAGCTCCTCCATACTTTTGTCGGAGAGGATTTCCTGCAGCTGTGTCAGCTTTTCCTTCTTTTGCTTTTCCAGTTCTTTTTGCTGCGCCTGCTGTTGCTCCTGTGCCTGTATAAGTTGCCTTACCTGTTGCGCCTCCTGCACGCGTTGGTTTTGTAGCTCCTGCTGCTCTTTCTGGTTGAACTTTAGCTTTTGTTCCACTTCCTGCAAGTCTTTCAGGGTCTGGCGGAACTCGGGCAGGTTTTCCCGCAAATCCTGCAGATGCTGGTTGGTCTCCAGCCAGCCTTTAAGTGTGGTGGCCTCCTGCGTCAGCTTTTCCAGCTCCTGTTGCTTTTCGGGCAATAGCGCCTGTTCCTGCTTCAGGGCTGCTTCAAACTGCTGGTAAATCGATTTATCTTTTGCATAGTTATCCCGAGCAGCGTGCAGTTGGTGATCAAGCTTGGTAACCTGCTCCAGGAGAGGCTCCAGCTTTTGCAGGATTTCCTCTTGCTGCTGATAGGCTTTACCGGCCTCCGTGGCCACCTTTCCGGCCAGTTCCAGCTCCGCCTCCAGCACCGGTAATTGCTTTTCCAGTGTTTGGAGCTGCTCCTGTACTTCAATCACTTTATTATCGGCAGCCTTTATCTCGGTCAGTTCGCCCACATATTGGTTTGCCTGCTCATGCTGCTGCAGCTTCCGGAAATCGGGTTGCAGTTGTTCCAGCTTCTGCTCCTGCACCTGCAGGGCCGCCTCGTGCTGTTGCTTTTTAGACTGTAATTGTTGTACCTGCTGCAGCCACTGCAGCTGCTCCTGCACAAGATTGATTTCCTTCTGAAATACTGCTTCCTGTTCTTTCAGCTCTGCAACACTTTGCTCATACGCCTGACGCTGTTCTTCCGGAAGCAGCTTGCTGTCCTGCAGGCGGCGCTCCAGCTCTTCGCGCTTTTGTCGCTCAGCTTTCGCCTTTTCGTAGGCTGATTTAGAAATCTCGGAATAAATGCCGGTGTCGGTGATTTTCTCTAACAAGTTGCTGCGCTCATTCGGGTTTGCCTTTAGGAAACGCGCAAAGTCTCCCTGCGATAGCATAACAGAGCGGAGGAACTGGTTGTAATCTAGTCCGCAGATTTCCGCAACTTTATCCGGCACCTGGCTCGGCTTCAGGTCAAATGGTTTATCATCCTCCAGGTCGCACAGCTCCATGTGCACCGGCTGCATGTTGCCGTCTGCTTTGCCCCGGCTGCGGCGTATTTGCCACCGCGAGCGGTAGCGCTGGCCGTTCGCCTCAAACTCCACCTCCGAGAAGGACTCTGCTGTGTGGCGTGTCATCAGCTCTAACGGCTTGTCACTGCTGTGGCGGTGCACCAGTCCATATAAGCCCACTGTGATGGCATCCAGTATGGTAGTTTTACCGGCACCGGTCTGGCCTGTGATGGCAAACAGACCCGCATCGGCCAATGGGCTTTGGTCAAAGCGGATTTCATGCTCACCCTTCAGCGAGTTCAGGTTCTGGAAACGGACAGAGAGGATTTTCATGGGTGTACTTTGGCTATTTTATACATGGTATAAAGCAAGTGATAAGCAAAATGTCACTTGCTGGTGTCCGGTAAACCTCGCAGCGTGCGCAGCTCCTGCGAGCGTTTGCTGCGAAAGAAATCCAGACACTCGCAGGAGCTGCGCACGCTGCGAGGTTATTCTAAATTCAACTTTCTAACTCTTTAACCCTCTAACTTTTTAACTTTCTTCAGCCTGTCCCATTAACTCCAGCAGTTCAGAGAAAGTAGCCACTAGTTCAGCATGGTCACTATCAGGATAGGCGCTTTCGCAGCGTTTGAGGAACACGTCTTTTTCGCGGAGGGTGTGCAGGTCTACTTCTTCGTGCACCTGCTGTTCCAGTGTTTGCACTGTGGCCTTGATGAGGGGCGGGCGGTGAATAAGCAGTTGTATCTCAGGCTTCAGTGACAGCACCTCCTCCAGTTGCTGATTCAGGTCGGGGAGGGGCGTGTCGAGTTCTACCTGTATTTCGGCCCAGGCGGTTAAAGTATAGTCGCTGTTATCATACACTGCCAGCTGCTGTTTTACTTTCTCCAGAGAACCTTTGAAGCGCACTAATTTGCGACAGCAGGGAATCTCTAACTCCTTTAGGTCAGCTAGTTTCCCATCTTTAAAATCCAGCACATAATTTACCTTTTTGTCGGTTACCTCACTGAAGGAAAGGGGGATGGGAGAGCCGGAGTAGCGGATATGGTGGCGCTTGTTTACCTGCTGCGGACGGTGCAGGTGGCCGAGGGCCACATAGTCAAACTCCTTTGGAAACTGGTCTGCGCCAATCTGCCCGAGGTTACCCACATGTATCTCCTTCTCACTGTCGGAGGCGGTGCTGCCGGCGGCAAACAAATGACCTGTTGCTACCACAGGTATGTCCTGCTCTTTGTACTGCTGCAGGTGCGGCACAAAAGCCTCGTAATGCGCTGCTATACCTTCTTTGATGCGTGTTTCCCGCTCTTCATAGCTTTCTCCGGCCACAGATAGCCTGATATCGCGGTCGCGGAGGAAAGGCACGGCACACACCACCAGTTCCAACACGCCCTGCGTGTTTCGCAATTCGATTAACTCATCCAGCGGGTCAGGTGTGGCACCACCAATCACGTAAATATTGAAGCACTCCAGCAGCTCCCGTGGCGCGTTGAGGGTAGAAACAGAATCGTGGTTACCGCCTGTGATAATAATGTGGCGGCAGCAGGTGGCGCATACCTTCCGCAGAAAGTCATAGTACAGTTTCAGGGCGGTATTAGAGGGGGCACCATTATCGAATACATCGCCCGCCATAATCAGCGCCTCTACCTGCTCCTGCTCAATGGTTTGCAGCAGCCAGTTCAGGAAATGCTGGTGTTCTTCTGTCCGTTCGAGGTTTACGAGGCGCTGGCCCAGGTGCCAGTCTGAAGTGTGTAGTACGCGCATATCCCTTTTCTTGTCTCCTATTCAGCTCTAAGATACAGTAGGAGACAGGCATAATACAAGTTGAGGGAAGAGCTTTTATCAACAGGTTATTAACAATTAGGAGGATTTGTAGCCTATAGGGCTTTTTGCTTGCTGTTGAGGTTTTTAGCAAGACGTTGTTGTACGGAGACGCAGATGTCCGGAAGAGCAGTAGATAAGAGTAGCTTAAAACAACAAGGGCAGGAGTAAATGTATACTCCTGCCCTTGTCTCTTGCATATATCAGCTTACTCATCCACACCTTGTTCGGTAGGTAAACCTGCTTCTCTTAAAGTTTGAAAGCCGCCGATGTTATAGATATTCTGAAATCCTGCTTCCTTCATTAGCTCGGCGGCTTTGCCGCTGCGGTTTCCGGAGGCACAGTACAGGTAATACACTTTGTTCTTCTTCCAGGTTTTTATCTCTTCGGCAAAATCCCCGCCTCTGTAGTCTGAGTTGATGGCGCCGGTCAGGTGGCCGTCGGCAAATTCCTCCGGCGTGCGTACATCCACCACCATGGTTTTGCCACTCATGCGCTGCCTTTTATACTCCTGTGCGCTCAGGTTCTGAACCTCCACCGGCGTACTGTGCTGTGGACCAGCACAACTGAAAGAGGTCAGGATGATAAGGACTAACAGTATGGCTTTCATGGGTATATGTTTTAATGCTTCGAACTTAATTTGTATCAAATTTAAAAAATACGGAGCAAAATTGTGCAAGTATAGCTTCTTATTTCAATAGCATAAAGTGACGTGCCTTAAAATGCTTTGCCTCTGTTAATAAGGTTTATAATTTCTGTTAGCGTTGTATCGGTGAGAGAATAGTAGATATACTTGCCTTCCCGGTGCGTGCTGACGATGCCTTTGTCTCGCATATTGATGAGGTGGTGGGAGAGGAGAGACTGCTCTATTTTCAGGACTTCCTGCAGTTGGGTAACGGTGAGCCGGTTGCGCTGCTCCAGCAGATCAATGATGCTGATGCGCATAGGGTGCGCCAGGCACTTGAGAACGTAAGCGGCCTTTTCCAGTTTTTTCTTATCTATCCTGACTTGTAAGTTATCCATGCATTGTTGCAATTGTATGGCAAAATATATGGCCATGTATTCATATATCACTAAACATACACCTTCAATACAACGGAAGTTCCTTTTTTCCTGTATTAGTGACTTGTTTCTCCTGAAAAACAACGTTATAAAAAGAAAAGCAGCACTGGCAAAACCAGTACTGCTTTTAGAAAATCGCAGGTAAAGTATTTTTAATCTCTTAATTAGGCTGCAGGAATCCTGCGTGCTGCACAATGTCGACACCCAAACCTTGCGCTACTCCCATTCCCAAACCGATGTCGGCACGGAAGAAGTGGCATAGCTGGCGGTTTATTATTTCATCTTTTTTTGGACCACTGATGCCTTTCATGGCGCCAACAATGTTGTTGATAGTGTTCTGCTTCTCCTCAACAGACATTAACCGGTACAAGTCTCCAGGCTGCGTATAATGGTCATTTTCGCCTACGCCGTTGCGGTCGTACCAGTCAGCCACTACATTCTGACCGAGGTTCTCAGCTGGCTCTTTATAAGTCTCATCAGTGTAGATGGTGTCGAAGCTGTTCGGGAAGTAATTTGGCTTGCTGCCGCCGTTGCCGTCAACACGCATGGCGCCATCGCGCTGGTAATTGTTCACGGCAAACGGGCATCTGTTTACCGGAATCTGCTCGTAATTGGCACCTATGCGGTAACGCTGTGCATCCGGGTAACCCAATATGCGGCCCTGCAACATCCTGTCTGGCGAGAAAGTGATACCATCCACTACGTGGGTAGGAGCAAAGGCTGATTGTTCTACGTGCGCAAAGTAGTTATCCGGATTTTCGTTCAGTTCCAGTACGCCCACGTCAATCAGCGGGAAATCTTTCTGAGACCATACTTTGGTAACATCAAATGGGTTCCACTTATAATTGGCAGCCTCTTCCTCTGTCATGATCTGCACTTTTACAGCCCAGCGCGGGAAGTCACCTTTGTCGATGGCCTCCACCAGGTCACGCTGTGCCTGATCCGGATCGATGCCTTTCATTCTGGTCGCTTCCTCGTCGGTGAAGTTCTTTATGCCCTGCAGCGTTTTGAAATGGAACTTCACGTAGTGGCGCTCATTCTCATTGTTAATAAAGGCAAAGGTGTGGCTCCCGAAACCGTGCATGTGGCGGTAGGAGACAGGCGTGCCGCGGTCGCTCATCAGGATAACTACCTGGTGCAGGCTTTCGGGGTTCAGGCTCCAGAAATCCCATACCATGGTTGCACTCTTGGTGTTTGTGTAAGGGTCGCGCTTCTGGGTATGTATAAAGTCAGGGAATTTTTTCGGGTCCTTGATAAAGAAAACAGGCGTGTTGTTGCCTACCAAGTCCCAGTTGCCGTCTTCTGTGTAAAATTTGAGGGCAAAGCCACGCGGGTCACGTTCAGAGTCGGCGCTGCCTTTCTCACCGCCCACGGTAGAGAAGCGCAGGAACACACGTGTCTCTTTCCCGATTTCGCTGAAAACTTTGGCGCGGGTGTATTTAGTGATGTCGTGGGTAACGGTGAAGGCACCATAGGCACCGGAGCCTTTAGCATGTACAACACGCTCTGGGATGCGCTCACGGTTAAAGTGTGCTAGTTTTTCGTGCAGGATAAAGTCCTGAAGCAGGATGGGTCCACGCGGGCCAGCTGTTTGGCTGTCTTCATGCTCGTAGTAAGGTTTACCGGATGCAGTCGTTAGTCGGAGGTTTCTTTCTTTATCACTCATGGTTAAAAAGGCTTTGAGGTGTTTGATTTATAGTTCAAAGCTACCAGCGTGATGATTATAAGGCAAATTGATTAATTTTATATAGTTATAGTTTTAGATGATGATGTGCCTCCTGTTTCTCCTGTCAGGCTTTTATGGTAAAAGCGCTATATAAAATATTTTTCAGGAACTCTTCCTTAGCCTTATTTCAGGCAAAGCTCAAAGAGGAGCTAAAATTCAAATCCAAGGCAGTTAACGACTCATAGGTATTAAAATGCCTCACCTATACCCACGTTTATCGCAAAACCTTCCTGCCCAAAGCCTATGTCCAGCCGGGAGTGTAGCTTTTCATCCGGGAGTACTCTTAGCCTGAACCCAGTACCTACGGAATATTTAAGTGTGGAGAAGCTTGTTTCTGAAAACTCATTGAACACATCTCCTGCTCCTGCAAAGGCCACCATACCCAGGCGCCAGAAAAGCGGAAAGCGGTATTCTGCCTGCACGCCTGCAAAGTTGTTGGCTAGAAAACGGTTGCGGGTATAGCTGCGCAAAATCTGCTCGCCACCTGCAGTAGCCAGTCTTTGCACCGGAACATCCCCATTGTTCAGGTTCACAACCGCATTGACGGCGAATACATTATCAGGCTTCAGGCCCCAGTATTTGCTTGCTATAAAGTTGTAGTTGTTATAGCTAAAGTCACCTCCAAACGACTCGCTGAAACGGTGCGCAGAGGCCTCCAGATAGTAGCCGCTGCTCGGAAAAGCCGTGTTGTTCCTGTTGTCGTTTATCACCGCGATGCCCAGGCCAATGTTCACTCCCCCCCGGTATCCCGGAATTTGCCCTGTCAGCAACTGGCTTTGTAATTCTCCATCAGCAGGATTCAGTTCTGTTTCATAGTAGTTTGTTGCCTGCACCTCAGGGCCTATGAAAACACGATTTCCAATGTTCTTCAAAGGAGCGACCCTGGCACTTATATACTTGTACCTGAAAATTTCTTCGGCCTCATCGGGAGTCTCGTTGCCTATGCCGAAAAAGCGGTCGCGGTAAACGCGGTGGCGCACCTCACCGCGTATAAAGTACTTTTCGTCCCGGGTAAATATATTCCAGAAAAGCCACTGGTGCGTTTGCCTGTTTGTTGTAAAGTCCGTGAAAAACCTGGCAATAGAGAGCCTGGTAAAGCTGGTGTCTGTTTTGCTCCTTAATTTCAGATACCCAATAACAGTAGCCCCAAAGGCAAACTTGGTGTTGGGAGTATAATAGGCAACTGGTGCCGGTATAATGCCTCTTTTCGTTCGGTCTTCATCAATTTCCTCTATCGCAAGTGGCTTCTCCTGTGCAGCAGCGGGTTGCGCAGCCAAAAGTGTGATATGGCAGAGAGCCATAAGTAAGATTGATTTGATGCTTGGCATGTGCGTTAACGTGTAAATTTGTTTCATTTGATGTACTTACGTTAAAGCTGCTGCTGAGTATGCTAAAGCCTATTAGAAATATTGCTTTTTTACATGAAAAAATATAAACTAATACTGTAAATTAAGATTGCTGTACATCAGTCAGGCCTCTTGAGCAATCATAATAGAAGGGAAACAGTAAGCAGCTTATTCTGAAGACGGAACCTTTATAGTTGGGACACTGAACAAATGAATGATTGTATTTATATTGCGGTGATAATCAGGGTGTAAAATGTTGTGCTGTTTCCTTTTTATTGAAAATAACAGCTTCAAATGTCAGAAACCATAGGTAAAGCGCAGCGCAATAAAATATAATATGATGTATAAACTTTGATGCGTCCTGATTACATTTGGTAATCTAAACTAACCTTATTCACTTTATTTAATCCATTGATGAAGAAAATCTTAACCATTGCAGTTTGTCTGGCACTTGGCGCAGGCAACGTAATGGCGCAGGAGACTTTTCCGCGCAACGGGGTATATGATGAACGCTCCGGCTTAGTGGCGTTCACAAATGCCACCATTCATACTGATTATAAAACGACGCTTCCGAATGCCACGCTCGTTATCCGAAACGGTAAGGTAGAGGCTGTCGGGGCCAATGTAAAAGTGCCTGCAGGCGCTGTAGTGGTAGATGCAAAAGGCAAGCACATTTACCCGGGCCTGGTAGACATGTTCACCAGCTACGGTTTGCCAGAGGTAAAAAGCGAGCGCAGAGGCTATGGCTCACCGCCACAACCTGACACAGAAAAGGAGGGGGCTTTCAACTGGAACCAGGCTATCCGCCCGGAAACCAATGCGGTGGAGCTGTTCAAGGTAAATGAAAAGCAGGCAGAAGAACTTCGTAAGCTTGGCTTCGGTACTGTGCTGGCAGTGCACCGCGATGGCATTGCCCGTGGTACGGCTGCTTTGGTAACACTGGCCGACAAGCGCGAAAACGAGGTGGTTGTATTGGAGAAAGCTGCTGGCACGCTGTCGTTCGACAGGGGTTCTTCAAAGCAGGATTATCCAAATTCTCTTATGGGTGCCGTTGCCCTGTTGCGTCAGACATACCTGGATGCCCAATGGAATGCACAGAACCCGGAGAAAGAGCAGAACCTTTCCCTCAATGCGTTTACAACGGCAAACAAGTATCCACAAATTTTTGAGGTAGACAACAAGCTGAACATGATGCGTGCCGATAAGGTAGGCGATGAGTTTGGCAAGCAATATATCATCAAAGGAGCGGGTGATGAATACCAGATGCTGCCGCAGGTAAAAGCGACTAACGCCCCGGTTATCCTGTCGCTGAATTTCCCGGATGCCTATAACGTGGAAGACCCATTTGATGCGCGCCGCGTGTCTTTAGAAGATCTGAAGCACTGGGAGATGGCGGCTGCTAACCCGGCTATGCTGCAGAAAGCTGGTATTACCATCGCATTCACTGCTTCTGATCTGAAGGATAAAAAAGACTTCCTGCCCAACCTGCGTAAAGCCATTGAGTACGGTCTGCCAGCAGAAGAGGCTCTGAAAGCGTTAACTGCCACGCCAGCTAAATTGCTGCAGGCGGAGAACAAAGTGGGCAGCCTGAATAAAGGTTACCTGGCCAACTTCATCATCACTAGCGCTGATTTATTCGATAAGGAGAATGTGATTCTGGAGAACTGGGTGCAGGGCAACCAGTACAAAGTATCCGAGGTGCCTTCTGATTACCGCGGCGTATACACCCTGAAAATGGCGAATCAGCCGGAGCGCAAGCTTCTGATAGCGGGCACACCAGAAAAGCCAGAACTGAAAGTGGTGGCGCAGGACACAGTAAAAGGAAACATCTCCTTCAATGGCAAAATGGTGACCCTCTCTTTCAACAAAGACAAGAAGAGCAAAGAGAGTATTCGTTTGAGTGGCTGGTTAAATGAGGAGAACCTGCAGGGCGAGGGCCAGTTACCCGATGCTACTTCCGTGAAGTGGACTGCTGTTTTCTCTGAAGCCATGAGCCAGAAAGCGAAAAGCGACAGCACCAAAACAGCAGAACCAGTTGAGTTGGGCAACATGATTTACCCGTTCCAGGCTTTTGGTGCCGCTGAATTACCAAAGCAGGAAACGGTACTCATCAAAAACGCCACTGTCTGGACAAATGAAAAAGAAGGCATTATGCAGCATGCGGATGTGCTTCTGAAGAACGGTAAAATCGCGAAAGTAGGGAAGAACCTGAGCGAGTCTGGTGCCCGCGTGATTGACGGAACAGGCAAGCACGTAACACCAGGCATCATTGACGAGCACTCACATATTGCGCTGGATGGTGTGAATGAGGGTACGCAGTCTGTTACAGCTGAAGTACGTATGGCCGACGTGGTAGACCCGGAGGATATCAACATTTACCGCCAGCTGGCGGGTGGTGTAACCACTTCGCAGTTGCTGCACGGTTCTGCTAACCCAATTGGTGGGCAGTCGGCTGTGGTGAAGCTGCGTTGGGGCAAGAGCGCTGATGAAATGCTAATCAAGGACGCCAGGTTTATCAAGTTTGCTTTGGGTGAAAACGTGAAGCACTCCAACCGTAGCAACCTGCACAGTATCCGTTTCCCGCAATCCCGGATGGGTGTGGAGCAGGTATATGTGGATGCCTTTACACGTGCCAAAGAATATGAGCAGGCCTGGAAGAACTACAACAAACTGAGCAAGCGTGAGAAAGGGAAAACAGCAGCACCACGCCGTGACCTGGAGCTGGATGCGCTGGTAGAAATCCTGAACGATGAGCGTTTTATCACCTGCCATTCTTATGTGCAGTCAGAGATTAACATGATGATAAAGGTAGCCGATCAGATGGGCTTCCGGGTAAACACGTTCACGCATATTCTGGAAGGCTATAAAGTAGCGGACAAGATGCAGGAGCACGGTGCAGGTGCCGGTACTTTCTCTGATTGGTGGGCTTACAAAATGGAGGTAAAAGACGCCATCCCTTACAATGCCGGTATCATGAACAATGTAGGTGTACTGACGGCTATCAACTCCGATGATGCAGAAATGGCCCGCCGCCTAAACCAGGAAGCAGCCAAAAGCGTGAAGTATGCCGGTGTAAGCGAAGAAGATGCCCTTAAAATGGTGACGCTGAACCCAGCGAAACTGATGCACCTCGACGACAGAATGGGTAGCCTGAAAGAAGGCAAAGACGCTGACGTAGTGCTTTGGAACGACCATCCGCTTTCTATCTATGCCAAGCCGCTGAAGACGTTTGTGGACGGTGTCGCTTATTACGACCTGGAGCGCGATGAGCAGATGCGGGTAGACCTGGAAAAAGAGCGTATGCGCCTGGTGCAGAAAATGCTGAACGAGAAATCAGGTGGTGCCAAAACACAGGCTCCTGTCACCAGAAAAGCACGTGTGGTGCACTGCGAAGATGTGGAATTCAGTGAGGAAGAGGCTTACCTGGCGCATTAAATTGTTTATTGCTAGTTGTTAATTGTTTATCTCGGACATTAATAACAACCAGCAATCATCAATCAACAATATTTTAGAAATGGACATCATGAGATTCAAAAAAACATATATTACCGCAGCACTGACGGCCTTACTGAGTATACCAGCCCTGGCACAGGTGCCTGCGCCAGCTCCGAAGCAGAGTAAACCGATCTTGCTGAAGGGCGCTACACTGCACGTGGGCAACGGCCAGATAATAGAAAACGCAGCCGTAGGTTTCGACAACGGGAAGATTACGTATGCCGGGCCGCAGAATACGGCTAACCTGGGCAGCTACGAAGTGGTGGACGTAACAGGGCAGCACATTTACCCGGGCCTGATTCACCCTAACTCCACACTGGGTTTGAACGAAGTAGAGAGTGTGCGTGCCACCATCGACTGGCGCGAAGTAGGGGACTTTAACCCGAACGTGCGCTCTATCATCGCCTACAACACAGATTCTGACATTATACCGACGGTGCGGACGAACGGCGTGTTGATGACGCAGCTGACGCCGGTAGGTGGCACCATCTCCGGTTCTTCCAGTATTGTGCATTTGGATGCCTGGAACTGGGAAGATGCCGTGATGAAAGCCGATGAGGGTATTCACCTGAACTGGCCAAATATGCTCATCCAGATGGGTAACAGCACAGATGAAGAGAGGCTGAAGCGTATGGCGGAAAGCCGGGAGGAGACCCTGACAGAGCTGACGAAGCTGATGCGCGATGCAGCAGTATATAAAAGCGGTAAGCACGACAATGAGAACCTGAAATTAGCGTCTATGGCTGGTCTGTTCGACGGTTCTAAGAAACTGTACATTCATGCAGACTATGGCAAGGAAATCATCGAATCCATAAACTTTGCAAAACAGCATGGCGTGAAAGATATTGTAATTGTTGGTGGAGGAGATGCAATAGCCGTGGCTGATTTCCTGAAGGCGAATAACATATCAATAATTTACTCTGGTGTACACGCCCTGCCAACCCGTGCCGGGGAAGATGTGGATATGCCTTATAAAACGCCTTACCTGTTGCACAAAGCGGGTATTCCTTTCGCGCTGGATTATAATACCAGTATCCACGGTATCCGTAACCTGCCCTTTATTGCCGGTACTGCCGCAGCTTATGGTCTGGATAAAGAGCAGGCATTGGCTGCTGTTACCCTGAACGCTGCTAAAATTCTTGGTGTAGACAAGCAGGTGGGTTCTGTGGAGGTAGGCAAAGATGCAACTATTGTGGTATCTGCCGGCGACCTGCTGGATATGCGCACCAGCAACGTAACATACGCCTACATCCAGGGCCGCAACGTAGACCTCAACAACAAGCAGAAGTACCTGTACGAGAAGTTTGATAACAAGTATAAAGCACAGCAAAAAGCTGCGCCTACTACACCTACTTCCATGAAGAACTAAAACTGTTTTAGACTGATAACTTTAGAACGAGCTGCCGGATTTCCGGCAGCTCGTTTTGTTTTAGCAGGTGTTCGCACTTGCCTTTGGCTGTGCTGAAAATCAAAAGCAGTTTGATAGTGGTATAAGTCTTATAGCTGAGTTCAACTTAGACTTATCAAAGCCTACTTGTATTATGTGCCTGGCAGGAAAAAGAAAGCCCTGCGCTTCTGGCGCAGGGTCCTCAATAAGATATAAACAAACAATCAAATACTTTACATGCCAGGCAGCCAATTGGCAGGAGACTAACCTCCTCCGGAATAACCGGTTAATGCTGCGCTTTCACTTTTTCCTGTATAACACAGGCAATCTGTTTTATACTATATCAGCCAGAACAACCGGTGCACAGGCGTTACTGGTCTTCAACAGGTTTAACCAGTGCTTCGTTTGTATATTGCAGAGTGACAATTTTTCTCTCTAACCAATCAATTTATTTGCTGTGAGCTTGGCCTCTGCATCCGATGTGAACAAGAGGAGGGCCATCAGGCTCGGGCAGCAGTAAGTTTCTTCATTAGCTTGGAACGGCAACTTCAATAGGATAAAGCTAAGAAACCATTCCGTCTCCGCCTAAAGAAATAGATGAACTGCCAGAAATAATCGACAATCAGGGTTAAAACATCATTAACCCGTTCGATTACCTATAGGCAAAAAGAAAGGCCGCAAATTTTTGCGGCCTTTCTTTAGTGAAATTTAAGTGGATTAATATGGTTTAGCAGAATGAGAGTCGTCCTGTGCCTGTTCAACACCTTCTTCACCAGTAGTATTACCCATTGGTCCGTCAGTACCCTCAGCTTGCCTCTTCTTCTTCATTTCTTCTTTCATTTTCATCATCTTCTCGCTCATCATCTTGATGCCTTCAGCCACTCTGCGGCCGTAATCCTCATCAGCTTGCGTGAAGTACTCCACCATCTTGTCCTGAATGCGCTTATCACAGGCCGCCAGGTCATTGGATAGGTTCATGATCAGCTCATCGCGCTCCCAGTCTTCGAAGTTGCGATAGGTGTCGCCTGCCTGCTTAAACTGGTTTTTTCGGTCGATAACTTGTCGCATGAGGCTGGCTTCATAGCGTGGCATATAGTCCTTTCCAGGTTTTGGTGCTTCCTGCAAACCACCTAAAACAGATGGCTCATAGTTCACGTGCTTGTTCTGGCCCTCGGCGAAATCTGTTTTATAGGCCATTTGTCCGCCGCGCTGATTTGTGGCAACTTTGTTTCTTGGTGCATTGATAGGAAGTTGCAAATAGTTTGCACCAACCCGGTAACGCTGTGTATCAGAATAGGAGAACGTGCGGCCCTGCAGCATTTTATCATCCGAGAAATCCAGTCCGTCTACGAGTACTCCAGTACCAAAAGCTGACTGCTCTACCTCGTTGAAATAATCTTCCGGGTTCCTGTTCAGCGTCATTTTACCAACAGGATGCCAAGGAAACTGCTCTCTTGGCCAAAGCTTGGTATCATCCAGTGGATCGAAATCCAGTTCCGGATGATCATCATCGCTCATGATTTGCACCAACAGTTCCCATTCAGGATAGTTACCCTCCTCAATGGCCTCATACAAATCTTGAGTGGCGTGGTTAAAGTTTTTGCTCTGCACTTCTTGTGCCTCCTTTTGAGTGAGGTTTCGGATACCCTGCAGCGGCTCCCAGTGGTACTTCACCAGCACAGCCTCACCGTCAGCGTTTACCCATTTATAGGTATTCACTCCGGAGCCTTGCATCTGGCGGTAATTAGCCGGAATACCCCATGGCGAGTATAGGAACGTAACCATATGCGTTGCTTCCGGAGTACCGGAGAAAAAGTCGAAAATGCGATGGGCACTTTGTATGTTGGTGATAGGGTCAGGCTTCTGGGAGTGAATCAGGTCCGGGAATTTCATGGCGTCCCGGATAAAGAAAATCTTTAGGTTGTTACCAACGAGGTCCCAGTTACCGTCTTCGGTGTAGAACTTAACTGCAAAGCCGCGTGGGTCACGAAGAGTTTCAGGTGAACCGGACGGATGGCCGACAGTGGAGAAGCGCACAAACACAGGCGTCTCTTTTCCTTCTTTCTGAAACAACTTGGCACGTGTGTATTTAGAGATTTGCTGATCGCCCATTTTGCCATAGGCCGTAAAAACGCCATGTGCACCGGCTCCTCTGGCGTGTACCACACGTTCCGGAATACGCTCCCTATCGAAATGCGAGATTTTTTCTATAAAATGATAGTTCTCCATGGTAGCAGGCCCACGGTTGCCGACAGTTCGAATATTCTGGTTGTCAGTAACCGGGTGGCCCTGGCGGGTGGTAAGTTGGTTGCCTTGCTGGCCATTACCTGAGTTCATTTTCCCGCCGTTTTGGTTTTGCTTGCCGTTTTCGCTTTTTTCTTTCATAACTATAGTTTACCTGGTTTAATGAGAGACGTATTCCCATTATGTTTATACTCTATCTGAACCTGATTTGGTTATAGATTTTCTCTATGTATCATCTATGGTGTTTATAATGGGTTTTGATTGTATTTGATTATATACGAGAGGATGATTTGCATTGTGCAAAGGCAGGTGGAGGAGATTTACTTAACTGAGTTGCAGTTCCGCTTGCTGTAGCTTTGATTATTCGCTTTGCCTGCAAAGGCTGTTATACGTTCAGAAGGAAAGAGATTGGTTTCTACCGATTATCATTAGGTAGAAAAACTGCAGGAAGTACACCTTTTACATCTATTTGCAGCTGCATTTTAGAGGTATATATAAACGTTGGCGGCTTAGGTTCGTTTATATAGGTAAAGTAGAATTAAAATTTAAAACATACTATACCTATGGAAAGAGACAACCAGAATTACAACCGTGATTATCGCAACAACAGCAATCGAAATAGTTACCGGAACGATAACGACGAGCAGTTTGAAAACTACAGAGACCGCTACAGCAGCGGTAGCGGTGGCAACTACTATGGCATGCGCGATGAAAACGCAGAGTACCGGAATGTGCGCAGCACAGGCAGCAATACTTACGGTGCCGGCCCGGTAGGAGGCTACGGTGCCAGCAGTTGGCGCGGAACCCAGGATAACGACCAGGACCAATACCGCTACGGCGACCCAAACCCATACATGGGCAACGACAGGAACGGTGGCTATGAGCGTACCAGAGGCACAGGCTGGCGTGATAATAACGATAGATACACTAACAATACCAGAAATAACCAGGACGACAGAGGCAGAGACCAGGGAAGAGAGGGCGGATATTCCCGTGGGGATAACAGTTACCAGTATAGCGGCCAGGGCAGGCGCTTCGGCGAATTTGGCCGCGATGAAGGCAGAACGTATAACCGGGACCGAAACAGCGGTTATAACATAGGCACAGATGATAGCTACTATGACCGTTCTGACTTTAAATATGACCGCGAAGACAACAATTACCGGGGTGGGGGCCGCAGCAGAGACACGGGCTATAGCCGCGACAACGACCGCTACCTGGATAACGATGACTTCCGTTATAGCGGACGTATCCAGAGCACCGGCAGCGACCGTGATGAAAACTACGCTACAGGCCTTTACGCTTCTAACCGCGCTTACCGCAGCGACAATCAGCAGTCTGACAGTGATGGGGAACGCGTGAGCAGCCGCCACAATCGCTACGGCAAGTCAGGACCTGATTATAGAGCCAGTTCATCGGCTAGTGATTATAGTCCACATGGCCAGGTACGCGGATAAGTAATCTGATTTTTTAACACAACAAAAGCCCACGCTATACTGTGGGCTTTTGTTGTGTTATACATACCTGGAGCCTTGAGTAAGTCTTGCGTAAAATACACAGGCATCAGGTTAGAGCCCAGGCAAGAAATAATTTTTATGAAATTTACACGAAGATGAAAACACTAACCGCTATACTTCCGGTGGCACTGCTGCTGCTTTTCTTAAGTAGCTCCTGCACCCTTCAGAACAATACCCTTACTACTCAGACAGAAACTGTACAGGATGCTTACTGGATACTTGTGTCCCTGGAGGGACAGAATGTGCAGGCACCAAAAGATACACGCACAGCCTATATCAGGTTTGAGGAAAATGACGATGATGTAATCGGTTACACAGGCTGTAACAGAATAACAGGCAGTTATACATTAACAGATGAGCGTCTGCAGCTATCAGAATTAAGCACCACACGAATGACCTGCGCAGACATGCAACTGGAGAATCAAATGCTGGAGGTGCTAAGCCGTGTGAATACGTACCGTATTTCAGGTGACGTGTTAACCCTGTATGACGGTGACAAAGCTGTGGCTACTTTTATGACGGGTAATGTCGAGGTGATGGAAAGTGATCTGGACAGGAACATTAACAACGACAATGATTGATGCACCCTTTGCAGTAGGCGAAAAATATCCCACTAAATCTGTCTGTTGCGAATGCATTTGTGTACCCATCTGCAATTCATTTCTGCGATAGTGGGAGAGGGGGTACTGCTCTGTTCAGCACCAGTATGTTTACATTCCCTCCAGAGCTGCTACTCAGCTTTCACTACCTCAGATGCAGGATCGCGAGTGCAGCTACATCATCAAACCCACAACTGTGTAAATTACTTGCTCTGCGATGTTTTCAGCAGGAGTTCATTAAAGTTCTCCAGCAAACTGATGTATTTGCGCTGCAGTGTTACAAGCTCCTGTTCACACTCTTTCATGCTATTAGGCTTGTAAGGCTCCTGAGGTGCTCCATCAAATTGCAACAGCAGGTTGTTGTTTACAGGCGCCTGTGGCTTAGGTGCCTCTTTCTTTACGGTTTTACTCAGATGCGGGAACTCCAGTGAGAAGTCATGGTGTATTACTTCGCCTAACTTCAGGACAAAGCTATACGGAATGCTCGACTCCTTAAACTTGTTGTATAGCGTTTTGCGGCTAATGCCGAGCTTTTCTGCTACCACACCTACTGCCACACCACTTGCTTTGATGGCATCCTTAATTATTTCACCTCGGTGTATACTTGTTTTTATCTCTGTCTGCTGCATGTTACCTGGTTGTGTAAGGGTGTATATGTATACAAATATAGGTAACCAGTATGTATGATTTGTGAATGTGGACAAATTTTACACGGATGTGGAATAGTCGTTTTAAGCGTTTGTACCCGTTGTTGTTGATATATAAAGAGTTATGCGTGTAAGCACATCTTCTGCCTAACCTGTGCCTTTTAACTATACACATATTATCCACATCGCTGACCGAAGCTTTACACCTGCTTTGCTTCATCTGGTATAGCGGCGGGAAGAAAAAACAGGCTATAAAACAGAGGAGCACAATTTATTTGTAGAAATACGCATACTATGTCAGTTAAACACGTATTTCTAGTACGGTATTTTAAATTTCAGTAAGGTCATGTTAAAAAACAGTGCCAAAAAAGCTGTAGAAGATGTGTTAAGTATAGAACTGGGTGAGAAGGAGTCTCAGGAATTGTATTACAGCATTTGCAATTACTTAATCGATCACGATGATGCCTGCTACATTGGTGTGATCAGGTTTAAATATTCACTGCTCTGCGATGGTATAGACAGTGACATAAGCGATTATTTTATCATGGAGTTTATGTTAGAGAAAATGCGGCAGAAGCATCCTCTAATACTGATGGCGCTCACAAACCTCGTTATCAGTAAATGCTGAGTGCTTTTTCAGTTCAGCTCACATAGCCGCATCAGAAAGTAGCCGGGTTAATACAGGCAGCTTTTTTGAAATGAACAAACAGCTTAACAGTGATCTTGTTTAAAAGGCAGGCAAGTTAAACCGCAACTGATTTACATCAGATAGAACTTTTCCGGAGTCAGCGGTTTCGGGACCTCCTCCTCTTGTAAAACCTGCTTTATATTTATTTCTATTGTTCTGGCGATAGCTGTTACAGCTGTGTCGGTAGGTTTGTTACGGAAAGGGTCCTGCATGTGCTTTCCGGTTTTTTCTAAAAGAAAAAACGTAGAAGCAATAAAAGTAAGGATAGGAATCTCGAAAAGACCAATGGTTTCCACCAAGGCAAGAGAAAGCACAACCAGGAACAGGTAAATAAAGAAGTGAACGAATAACCTGTAGGTAACCGGAAAAACGGTGCTGTTAATTCTTTCCGCTTTCCCCATTGAGTCGCAGAGTCGCGTGATGGTGCTGTCTATCTGAACCTGCTGAAAAGGATTTACAGCTTCACTTTGATAGAGATTTCTCAGATCTTCCGTGTGCAGCATTAACAGGGCAAAAGGCTTGTTGTTCTGGGTTTTGATGAAGTCAATGTCCTCCTCTGATAGATGCCTGGTTTGTTCTGCCGCAATAGGATCCTGCCCCCTTAGCGACTGGCCAAGGCAATAGCACCAGGCAATCTGCCTGTGCGCCATCCTTTTCAATATCGTGCCTGCGTCTCCTTCTCTCCTGGTAAACCCTTTTAGTTGCATCACAAAGGAGCGGGAGTCATTTACAATAGCGCCCCATACCTTCCTGGCTTCCCACCACCTGTCATAAGACTGGTTGAGATTAAAAGCCAGTATCAGCGCAATGGAAGTACCCAGAATGGCGGGTAGCTGAAACGGAATGATCGGGAGATAATCCACAAAGAACAGCTTCAGGATATGAAACACAACAGAAAAGCAGAGCACACTGAGCAAATCATTTTTGACTTTTCTGAAAATATACCTGAAAGGGATACGTGTATTTATTAGCATTCGGCACGTTTGTTTTTTTGTTCATATGCCAATGGCAGAAAAGCCAATACAGCAAAGGGAAATGTATGCTGTTGTAGTTGGTCTGGTAAATACAACAGCATACGTTTTTACGAATCGCTCCTGCCTTCGTTGGGCACAAGCAGGCAGATAGGGCAAAATGTAAATGGATAAAGACAAAACGTGTCGTTATACAGCCTGAGAAGCGCACGATTTAAGCACCTGCATCGCTTTCTTGGCATCTTTGGCGGGCACGAAAATATGATCATGATAAAATGCTGCCACTACATTGCAGCTGATACCGGCTTTTGCCAGTGCCGTAGAGAAAGCGGCTGTTAGTCCCACTGCTTCCAGCGAGGAATGTACCTTTAGGGTAATCCAGGAAGATACAAACGAATAGGGCAGTGCCGCTTTGTCTGCTGCTTCTCTGGGTAGCACTACCGTCAGACCTTCTTTCTCTTTGAAGCTGAACAGCACTTGAGTCAGGTATATCGTGCTGTTCTCCTGAAGTGTGCAGAATACGTATTCTCCATCGTTTAGCTCAGGTTCAAGTTGCTGCAGCAATATCGTGAGGTTTTTTTCTCCGTTCGCATCCATCAAGCTGCATACGTTAAGAATTACTTTTAGAGTTCGAAGTTTGAGCAGGTTAAAGGAGCAATGCTAAAATTAAAAGGTCCGCTATTGGCTACCTTGGTTTTGTATGGGTACAGCAGATGCTTCCGCAGGCTATCTACTGCTGTCCCAGCCTCTGAATAAGAAGTTTGCTTTTATATGGAGGGCATAGAGCGTGCTGAGAAGGTATCCTTATAAAAGTTTTAGAAGTTGGAGTGTTAAATTTTTATTAACGTATAAATACTGATAAAGCTAGGTATTTATAACTATCTGAGCGATTATGTAGTATATTTGGAGTAGATACATATACACAGACAGTAGATTCTATCCTTAAAACTATTGAGGGGAAGGTAATGCAGGTGCTGTATTACGTTAAATGGTGTTAAGAATGAATGAATTAACAAATTTTTACGAGAAGTTATCCGGTTGTGATTTTATTGCGCTGACTCCTATAAATGAAGGTCGCTTTTATTGCCGGTTTTATTTAAACGGGCTCTACCTCGACAGAATGTTTATAACAGACGTTAGCCTTCAGGAAGAACTTCTCCTGCTAAGCGTGGACGATGAAATGATTGATGAAGATAGCATCACACGTCTGAAGAATAAATATGCAAAATTAGTAACAGCTACAGATGGCGAGGGGGCTTTTGAAAGTGCAGAGTCGAATCAATAGAATTGCCAACGTTGGTAGGTTCTGCTATCAACAATTTCTTCATCAATAAAGCCTTGTAAAACCATATACAAGGCTTTCCTATTTCCACTGTACCGTACGCTGTTCCCTTATCACCTCCCTGAGAATGATAAACACAAAATTTGCTGCTGCTTATACCTTTTCTTCAGAGAGATAGTAATAGCACAAGGTATAGCGCCTACAGCTGAGAAGTATTTTTGCTACTGCCACTAACAAAGCCACCCTACCCGCCATAAATGCTGTGTTCTATACCTAACTCTTCCGTTTTGGGGTGTAAGCCCGGCCTCAGTAGAAAATAATTATGGCTTTCATTAAACTTTAAGTGACAGATATTGTTGATGAATGTTATAACTTTGAAGTTTTAAGAATTCATGACCCGCAAAGAGTATTTTATTATTGTATTGATATTAGGGGCTTTGGCAACCATAAGCCCTTTTTCTATAGATATGTACCTGCCTGGCTTCCCGGCTATCGCAAAAGATTTAAACACTTCTATTGCCCAGGTGCAGTTATCTCTGACTAGTTACCTGATTGGTATATCAGCAGGGCAGCTGCTTTACGGTCCGCTGCTGGACCGGTATGGGAGAAAGAACCCGCTCTATGTTGGCCTGGTAATTTATCTGATTGCTTCTTTAGGCTGCGCCTTCACCACTTCAGTGGAGTCTTTAATAGCCATGCGGTTTTTGCAGGCATTGGGAGGCTGTGCCGGTATGGTGGCAGCCCAGGCCCTGGTGCGGGACCTGTTTCCGGTGAACAAAACGGCACAGGCTTTTTCGTTGATTACCCTCGTTATTGCGGTGTCTCCGATGATAGCGCCAACGGTTGGAGGTTATGTAACGGCAGCTTTTGGGTGGCATTACGTCTTTATTATTCTGGCCATCATCACAGCGCTTATTCTGCTGAGTATTCATTTTGCTTTGCCAGAGGGGAGGCAGCCGGATACCACCATGTCACTCCGCCCAAAGCCAGTAATAAGCAACTTTTACACAGTATTGAAACAACCGCAGTTCCTGGTATATGCCCTGGTGGGAGGTATCGCTACATCCGCCCCATTTGCCTACATAGCAGGCTCTGCTGATGTTTTCATGAACATCTACAATGTTAGTGAGCAGATGTACGGCTGGATTTTTGCTTTTTTGGCCTTTGCTATGATCGGCTCCACGCAACTGAATCATATCTTGCTGAAGAAGTTCAAGAGCCAGCAGATTATCAACTTTACCCTGTTTTACCAGACCGCTATCGGCATTCTGCTGGTGGCAGGCACCTGGTATGGGTGGTTCGGGATGTATAGCCTCATCGTGTTGATGTTCATTTTCCTCACAGGGCAGGGCTTAACAAACCCTAATGCCACAGCACTTTCCCTGGCCCCTTTTACAAAACATGCCGGTAGCGCGTCTGCCTTAATGGGAAGCTTTAGAATGGCGATGGCCGGAGTAGTGTCTGCTTTGGTAAGTGTGTTTCACAATAGCACAGCTATTCCGATGGTGAGCGTGATGACTGCCTGTGCGCTGGGTGGCCTGGTTGTGCTGACGATCAGTAAGCGAAATGTGCGGTACAAGGCAAGCCAGCAGGAAGTGGAAGAAGACGTTTCGGTTGTGATGTAACATGCTAAAAAGCCTATAAAGTAAGAAAGCTCCTGACTCAAATCAGGGGCTTTCTTACTTTATAGGCTTTTTAGCAGCCTTTGCTAGTTATGATTTGCTATACATGGTTTATTCCGGCTATTTTAGGCATTGATATGAAAGCATCGGTGTGCCAGAGAATATTAAACATCTTACAGGCTCGATCTCGTACTTTAATTTGAACCAAGAAAGAAAAATGAAGCAGCAAGCCCTTATAGGTATGGATATAGGTACAACCAGTACCAAAGCAGTAGCTTTTGATATGGAGGGTAAGATGTTGTTTCGTGAAGCAATCGAATATCCTATTATCAGTACTCAGCCTGATTATGCTGAGCAGGACCCAGAGGTGGTATTAAAAGCCGTGCTGGACACACTAAGCACTGTTGCTTTAGAATTGAAAATTCTTGGGGTAGAATTAATGGGCGTAAGCTTTAGCAGTGCCATGCACAGCCTAATAGCGGTAGATGCACAGGGCGACCCCCTCACAAAATGCATTATTTGGGCCGATACCCGAAGCAAAGTATATGCAACAAACCTGAAAGGAAGCGTGATTGGGCACGACATTTACCTGCACACCGGAACACCGCTGCACCCCATGTCGCCCTTGCCGAAACTCCGCTGGCTGCGTGACCACGAGCCATTGTTATTTAAGAACACAGTGAAGTTTATCGGTATAAAAGAGTATGTGTTTTTCCGGCTGTTCGGAGAGTACAAAATAGATTACTCCATTGCCTCAGCTACTGGTCTCTTCAACATTTTTAAATTTGATTGGCACCTTGATTCGTTGGAATTAGCTGGAATCACCAAAGACAAGCTGTCTGAGCCTGTACCCCCTACGCATACCTTCCGCAACATGAAACCGGACTATGCGACCTTGCTCAACATACCTGCTACCGTTCCTTTTGTGATTGGGGCGAGCGATGGTTGCCTGGCTAACCTGGGTTCCAATGCTGTTCGGCCCGGAGATGCCGTTGTCACGATTGGGACCAGCGGCGCGGTGCGTGTGATGGCAAACGAGCCGGCCACCGATATACAGGAGCGCATATTCAGTTACATTCTTACGTCGAAACGCTTTGTGTTGGGAGGTGCCGTGAATAACGGTGGCGTTGTGTTGCGCTGGTTCCGCGACAACTTCTATGCATCTGAAACAGCCCTTGCAGCGCAGGAGAATGAAGATATATATGAACTGATGAACAAGAGGGCCGCTGCCGTACCACCCGGTGCTGATGGATTAATTTTCCTGCCTTACCTGTTGGGGGAACGTGCTCCCATCTGGGATCCTGCGGCACGGGCCTGTTTTTTTGGTGTACATTATAACCATACCCGCGAACATTTTCTGCGCGCCCTCATGGAGGGTGTCATGTTTAACGTATACAGCGTTGGCAGGGCGCTAGAGCAAACCACAGGACCCATTGCTGCCATATATGCCAACGGTGGCTTTTCGCGCTCCGACCTATGGGTGCAGATGCTGGCCGATATCTTCAACAAAGAAGTGCATCTTACCGATACGCACGAGGGATCTGCCTTCGGCGCGGTTATCATGGGCATGTATGCCTTAGGCCTTATCACCAACCTCGAAGATGCTGCAGCTATGATTAGGGTAAAGAAAACCTTTG
The DNA here is from genome assembly GCF_003367245.1 of Pontibacter diazotrophicus. Lineage (GTDB taxonomy): Bacteria > Bacteroidota > Bacteroidia > Cytophagales > Hymenobacteraceae > Pontibacter > Pontibacter diazotrophicus. The sequence goes on from NZ_QRGR01000006.1 coordinate 67,501, forward strand.
TGCCTGATCCCAAGCTTCATTCGCGCTACATGCAGAATTTTTCGCTCTTCAATGAACTCTATCCAAAGTTAAAAGACTGCCTCCACAAGGCTTCTCACCACATAGGCGCATAAAAAGTACAGGATATAAACTTTAATCTATATATTCAGCCATAGCATGTTGTATGCTAGGTATGATAGATTTTCGGGCACCTGTAAATTCCTATACTATGTCGCTTCTGATTGTTCTTTTTGGCGTTATCGCGCTACTTATCCTGACGCTTGTTTTCCGGATAAATGCCTTTATAGCGCTTGTGCTGGTGGCACTGGGTGTAGGACTTGCCGAAGGCATGGCCGTGAAAGATGCACTGGCATCGCTGCAGAAGGGGATAGGTGATACACTTGGTTCGCTGGTGCTGATACTGGGGTTCGGGGCCATGTTGGGAAACCTGTTATCGGAGAGCGGCGCCGCGCAACGTATCACCTACGGCCTGATAAAACGCTTTGGTAAGCGCAACCTGCAGTGGGCCATGGTGCTGACTGGTTTTATTGTGGGCTTGCCCATGTTCTATAATGCTGGTTTTGTGGTGATCATGCCACTGGTATTTGCCGTTGCCATTTCTGCGGAACTGCCGCTGCTTTATGTAGGCATTCCGGCTGCTGCCGCACTTTCCGTAACACATGGTTTTCTGCCACCGCACCCCGGACCAACCGCCATTGCGGTCATATTTGGAGCTGATATCACCCTTACACTCCTCTATGGCCTCTTACTGGCTGTACCTACTATTGTGGTGGCTGGCCCCTTGTTCACGCGCTTTCTGAGAAATATCAAAACAGAGCCGCCTCAGAACCTCTTTGTGCTAAAACCCCTTTCCGAGGAGCAAATGCCGGGCTACGGTATAAGCATATTAACGGCCCTGGTTCCGATTGCACTGATGGCCACCTCTGCTGTATTGACCATTACGCTGCCTGCTGCTTCGCCTTTAAGGCAACTGTTTGAGTTTATAGGTGATCCGGTGATGGCGCTCCTGATCTCAGTGCTGGTGGCCATTGTTACCCTGGGCCTGAATAGAGGGAAAACAATGCCGGAAGTGATGCGGGTATGTACAGATTCGATAGCAGGCATTGCTATGATTCTGCTGATTATTGGAGGTGGTGGTGCCTTGAAGCAGGTACTGATAGATAGTGGTGTAGGGAACGAGGTAACAGCCATGCTCAGCGGCACCAACTATTCGCCCCTGTTTCTGGCCTGGCTGATTACGGCGCTACTTCGGGTTTGCCTTGGTTCGGCAACCGTAGCGGCCATTACAGGTGCCGGTATTGCGCTGCCGCTCGTCGCCAGCACCGGCGTAAGCCCGGAACTGATGGTGCTGTCTATCGGAGCTGGTAGCCTCATGTTCTCCCACGTGAATGACCCTGGTTTCTGGATGTTTAAAGAGTATTTCAACCTGTCGATTCCACAAACCCTGGCCACCTGGTCTATCATGGAAACGCTGGTGTCTGTCTTGGGATTGCTGGGCGTACTCGCGTTGGAGCCCTTTATATAAAGACGCCTAAGCTGCAGTATGCACAGTGATACACCGATTCTTAGAGGTGCTTTGCGAGCCGGATTAAATTATAACATCGCCACAGCCTTTGGCAAACTACTGTTCATTTATAGAGAAAGCGGACTGATTTACAAAAGGAGAAGCTCGTGTTCTACACATTAATCGTTGGTGCTCATTTTATGAAATCATACATGAGGCTGTTTACCTCATCTGGCTTTTCGTGATGCAGCCAATGGGTGGCGTTATCCAAAAAAATCAACTTTCCATTAGTGCACTTCGCTATACTGGGCTGTGCCATGGTGTCGTTTAAGAAGGTGTCTTTCCTGCCCCATAGCATCAGGGTGGGCACAGTTACTTCACGGCTTACGTCCAGCGATTTGTACTTATAGGCGCGGTACCAGTTAATCATGGTGGTCAGTGCCTTGGGCTGCTGCCAGGCCGCTTTGTAACGTTTTATATCTGCCTCGGAGAAAGTACCCGCGTTTGCCGTTAGCATCATACTTTTCTCCAGCGCTTTAAAATTAAAGGCCCTGCAGTAAGCCTCCGGCAGCTTAGGAACCTGGAAGAAGCCGGTATACCAGCTCCTTAAGAGCTGCTTCGGGTTTGTACGGAGTTCCTCGTGCATCACCTCGGGATGTGGCATGTTCAGAATAATGAGCTTTTCCAGCAGGTTCGGGTAGTGTTGTGCCACAGCCCAGGCTACCGCTCCGCCCCAATCGTGGCCGACCAGGTATACCTTCCGGGCAATAACCTGCTGTATCAGGTCAGCGATATCGGCTGTTAGTTGAGAGATAGTATAAGCTTTCACCCTGGAAGGTTTGCTGCTGGTATTGTACCCTCGTTGATCAGGTGCCAGTACCCAAAATCCTTCAGCTGCGAAAAAATCGAGTTGCTTGTGCCAGCCGTACCAGAATTCCGGGAACCCGTGCAGGAACAATAAAACCTTGCCATCCGGACTACCTGCTTCTGCTACGTGTAACCGTATGCCGTTTACTGTGTAGTATTTGTCTCTTATCTCCATAAGCTGTCATACCTGCGTGAAGCACTTCAGGATGCATAAGAATGGAATAGAATTTATTTAAGGCAGAGCATCTCTGTTTCACCGCTTTCAGTGTAGGTGGATAAAACAGAAAGAGGGCAACACGCTCGTGCTGCCCTCTTTCTGTTGTTGGTGTATGTGGTGTATTACTTTTTAACCAGCTTAAAGGTATACTTTGAGCCGTTGTCGATGACGTTGAGCAGGTACATCCCTTTTGCATTTGCTTTTGCGGTGTTCACTGCGAATTCCACCTGGCCATCCTGCACCTGTGCCTGCTGCTCCAATATTACCTGCCCCAGCGTGTTTGTCAGTACCAGGCGCACCGGGCGACTTTCACCACCCTGTGGCAGGCGCACCATTACCTCCTGTCCGTCAGCGAATGGATTAGGGAAAGCAGCTGCCGTCTCAATTTTTGTATCCATGTCTACCGCTTTGATGTTAGAATAAGTAGTAGTGCCATCTAAGTCTATTTGAGCCAGGCGGTAGTAGCGTGTGCCAAAGGCAAGAGCAGCATTGTCTGTGTAGCTATAGCGTTGTTTCACAGAAGAGTTAACCACTTTGCTTTCTACAAAAGCCACTTTGCTGAAGGTCTTGCCATTGGTAGACACCTGCACTTCAAAGCCACTATTTTCTTCTTCAGAAGCCGTCTCCCAGGTTAGCAGCACTCCCTGTGCCTGGCGCTGCGCTTTGAACCAAGTAAGTTCGACGGGGAGGGGAGAAGGCGCTGATTGTGCTGCTCCAATAGTATATCTTCCTAGGTCCTGCAAGTTTTGAACTGTATAATAATTTTCATTCCTACTATAGGTAGTAGGATCTACTACAGACCATGAGTCTTCAAAATTTCTTCTGTAAATCTTGTATTCTTCAATTGGCCTAGTTAATTCATAGTTTAGGAAACTAAATTTCACCGCTAAGTTTGGTACATTTTGTAATGCTCCCGCCGTTAAGTCAAAGTAACGATATGCACTGTATACTCCATTTGTTATTTTCTCACTAATTCCTGTTGTACGTGTTACAGTTAAGGGAACTTGAGAGGTTGATGTAGTAATGAAGCTTATACCTATTTCCCCGAAAGCTTCAGCTATAGGACGGGTAGTAACTACTTTACCATATATATATTGTTTAGCTGTCTCTGGCCTTGCTAAGGTACCGGTTGTTTTGAGATCAACTTTATAAATTTCTGTAAATATTATATTCTCTGTAGTTGAGATATCATCCAAGTTCAAAGTTCCACTTACGCTTATGTTGCTCAATAGGGTTTTTGGACCATTGCTTATAGTTAGATTTTTAAATGCTACAGTTGGCTCTAATGATGGACTAATAATTTCTGTAGAATGAATTGTGTTTCTCGGACCGTTCATTATCACCGTGGAGTTACCAGCTGTAAAAGTACCTGTATTCGAGAAGTTTCTGTCTACCTGAAGTACACTACTTACTGTATTGGAAGTGCTACCATTGAATGTACCTGAGTTTATAAAGTTGCCTCCTACCTGGATAGTGCTGATGTTACTAGTATTGTTTGCGTTAACTATACCTGAATTAGTGAAGTACCCTGTGATGGTGTGGGTAACCCCTTTTGCATTAAAAGTACCTGTGCTGTTGTTAACCAAATTTCCTGTAATCTGGAGTCGATTGACAACGGTAGCAGTATCAACATTCAATGTTCCAAAGTTGTTAACGTTACCGACTATTGTATGAAGATAACTGCCAGCAGATGCTCCTCTAGCACTGAAAATTGCTCCTTGCATTATAGTCAAATCTTCATCGATTTTTAAGCCTATTCTAGCTCTCTTCTTTCCAACTCCGGCAATTATTAAATTTTTATAAGAACCAGAGTGCAACAGAGGATTATATAGCCCAGTTTCAAGGAAACTAGATAAATCAGGAAGAACAAAAATATTTTGGGTTTCTGCTGTTGATGCAAATTCTATGCTACTTCCAGGATGTAATTCATAATACATTTCTCCTGATTGATTATTAGTAGCACCTCCTTTTCTTTCTCTTATGATGGCGCTAGTTACCACCAATTTATTTCCTGCACCTATAAGCCAAGTTCCGTTCTCCTTAGGTTTACCATTTGCTAATTGGACCTCAAGAGTTGCTAAAGTTAAAATAGCCTGAGGTGTTGTGTTAGTGGTAAGATTTGAACCGATTGATACAGTTCCTCCTGCTTTACTATTTCCACTTCCTGCTGTCAAAGTCAGTTTATTACAAGTAGCATTAGCTGTTGTTACTTTAATATTATGCCCACCATTTATTATCACATCATCGGCAGCAGTTGGTATTGCATCTGCTGCGGGGTTACTATTTTCGTTGTTATTGTTAGTTAAGCTCCAACTCGTTTTATCATTCCAGTCACCTGTATCAGCCCTAGAGTAATAAGTTTTCTGCCCAAAGCTACTAAAGCTAAGCAACAGCATGCCCAGCACCAAAAGCAGCATTTGCTGATTAATTCTGCCGCATCTGCTTTTGAATGTAACCGTGGCAGACTTTGTCCGTAATAGAGGTGAATTTGAAATGTAAAGGTTTTCCATATAATAGTTCTGGGTTAAGGGTGACTGAGCTTTTACTTATCGAATAGGTTTGTCTTAATTTTAGGCAATAGCTTTCCTGTGCAAAAACATGATGCTTTTTGCTTATTCAAAGATGCTGCTGCTGGCTACAGAAAATCCTTACTTACAAGGCAATAACTTCCACATAGCTGTTTTCACAGCACTTTTTAATTGTTAATATTTCCTGATATTTTATCTAATAAGATTCTTTGATTCTAAAAATATATAGGTATGTAGCAATATTACATATAAGGTATATTAAATGCTAAAGCTTTATTAGGAAAATTTTTATGAGAAAGAGTCTGGCTAATGTTTAAAGCTAAATAAGTCCGATGTTAGATTTGTAAAAATTAATGATGGAAATAATCAAAATTTGGTTAACATGTCCTGTATATGTAATTTATTTGATATTAAAATAATTTAATATTTATACAAATTCTTATTCTTTTCAGCTATCTAAACTAATTTTTTATTTATGATTAAGGCTGGTATAGCACGTAAGTGTGCCAGCAAATCTAATTGATGCAAAAAGTACTGGACATGCTGCTGGTTACCTGAGGGTAGCGGTAACATATGTCACCTTTTGTAAATGTTTCCTATCACGATTGGAAGGGAGTAGAAGATACTATGAACTGCATCCCTGGTAAGTATACCCATACATCTTTTTATGCCGGCTGCTACCGCAGCGCTCTATCTACCTCCGGTATTTGGCAACTTTAGAAAAATTCTTTAATATGTTCCCAAATGCAAAATGAACTTTTCAGGATGATGTAATCTTACATAATTGAGTTGCCGCACAACATGTAAATCCAGAAATTTGGTTTGCGTTAGTGGCTGCTTCTTTAATGAATTAGCCTCCTTTTGCTTGAATAGATAAGTTTGAACTCAACCAGATCAATCTAACTAACATTTTACGTAACCACATTAGAATCATTAAGCCTGCATGAACAGACGAGTAGTAATTAGAAATATGGCCCTGGCCGTTACTGGCCTGGTGCTTCTGCCGGGATGCGATCTCAGCAGTAAAAAAGCAACAGCGCAGGAACTGCAGCCATACCTTTCACCAAGCCAGGAGGGACTTTTAGCACATGTGGTAGACACTATTATCCCCGCTACCGACACTCCCGGCGCCAAAGACCTGAATGTGCATCTCTTCGTCCAGAAAATGGTGGCTGATTGTTACGAGAAGGAAGCGCAGGAAAACCTTTCGAAAGGACTGGATGGGCTTAAGGCGAAGACTAAGAAGAAGCATGGAAAAGTATTCGAAGCCTGCAGCACAGACGAGCGCATTGCCTTGCTGAGAGACATGGAGCAGTCCGGTGACACGAGTGAGAGTGAATTTTACAAACTGGTGAAAGGACTGACTGTGCGGGGCTACATGAATTCAGAGTACGTGATGATGAACCTTACCAATTACCAGGCAGTACCCGGCCACTACTATGGTTGTGTACCTGTTAATCAAGAATCCCTTTCTTAATTCAAAATGGCAAATTTAGCGATAGACGCAGTTAAAGATATGACCTATGATGCCATCGTTATAGGTTCAGGCATCAGCGGTGGCTGGGCAGCAAAAGAACTGACCGGGCATGGACTTAAAACCCTTGTGCTGGAGCGTGGCAAGGACGTAAAGCATATAAAAGATTACCCGACGACCACCAAGAACCCGTGGGAGTTCGAACACCGCGGGCAATTGCCGCTCGAGGTAAAGAATCAAAACCCGATCATCAGCAAGTGTTACGCTTTTTACGAAGGCACTGAGCATTTCTTTGTAAAAGATGCGGAGCACCCTTACGTGCAGGAAAAGCCTTTCGACTGGATTCGCGGTTACCAGGTTGGTGGCAAGTCGCTGCTGTGGGCGCGACAGACACAGCGCTGGAGCGACTTCGACTTTGAAGGTCCGGCCCGCGATGGCTTTGCCGTGGACTGGCCAATCCGCTACGCGGACATCGCGCCGTGGTACAGCTATGTGGAGAAGTTCGCCGGTATCTCTGGTAACAGAGACGGTGTACCGCAGCTTCCGGACGGAGAGTTTCTTCCACCGCATGAAATGAACTGTGTGGAAACTTTCTTTCAGAAGCAGGTAGCGCAGAAGTACAAAGACCGACAGGTGATTATGGGGCGTGCGGCACACATCACAAAGCCACAGCCTATCCACCTGGAGCAGGGCAGGGCACAGTGCCAGCACCGCACCATCTGTGAGCGTGGCTGTCCGTTTGGCGGCTACTTCAGCAGCAATGCCTCTACCATTCCCTGGGCTGCCCGAACAGGCAACCTGACGCTACGCCCTGACTCAGTGGTGCATTCTATTATCTATGATGATGAAAAAGGCAAGGCAACCGGTGTGCGCGTGATCGATGCCAATACGAAAGAGGTGATGGAGTTTTATGCGAAAATCATTTTCGTGAATGCTGCTGCACTCAACACGAACCTTATCCTGCTAAACTCCACGTCAAAGCGCTTCCCGAACGGGTTGGGTAACGACAACGGGCTGATGGGCAAATATGTGGGCTTCCATAACTACCGGGCAAGAGTGTCTGCGGAGTATGATGGCCACCTGGACTCTACCACCGACGGGCGCAGACCGAATAGCCCGTACATACCGCGCTTCAGAAATGTGCATAAGCAGGAGACAGGTTTCCTGAGAGGCTATGCTGCCGGTTTCAATGCCAGACGTAACAACGTCACGAATCAGGATGGACTGGGAGAGAGCCTGAAAAACAGCTTGCTGAACCCTTCTTTGGGAGGGTGGTCTGTAGGTTCTCATATGATGGGCGAAACCATTCCGAAAGAAAGCAACTACGTAGCCCTCGACAAATCTCAAAAAGATCCCTACGACATGCCGCAGCTCAAAGTCTCCATCGATTATGATGAGAACGACGAGAAAATGACAAAGGATTACATGGAGCAGATGACGGAGATGTTCACAAACGCTGGTTTTAAAAACATCCAGGCAAAAGACTCTAAACAGGCTCCCGGTCTTGACATACACGAAATGGGTGGTGTGAGAATGGGTAAAGACCCAAAGACATCGCTGCTGAACAAGTGGAACCAGCTGCACGAATGCAAGAACGTGTTCGTAACAGACGGTGCCAGTATGACCTCTACATCTACGCAGAACCCTTCGCTTACCTATATGGCCTTTACTGCCCGAGCAGTAGATTTCGCTGTAAAGGAGATGAAGAAAATGAACCTGTAACAGGACACGGGTTTCACGATATAAGACACAAGACTTCTGTCTCTCATCAACAGAAAAGCCAGCAATAAACATTGCTGGCTTTTCTGTTTTTCAGTGCTTGCTTTATACTTTTATCAACTGAATGCAGCGCTTTAAATACGTTCTACAGTTAATATCAACTTTAAACCCACCCCTTAGCCCATACGAGGAGGGGATTTTTCATTTTGAAGTGCTGATGCAATACGCATAAATCAGTCAATGTTAGTATAAATTTTTTCCATAGAGCCGCAGCATTTTCTATTTGTCAGCACGGAGTGAATCTGTTTACAGTCTTTGGGTTGAGCGCCTTGTATTTGATGCGGTGCCGCACGCAGTGAGGCAGCCCGCAGCGGAGCTAAAGAGGGCCCCTACCCCCGGCAGCTTCAAATGCACAGCGCGATGCCCTTATAGAGGGCCCCTTCCCCCAAGACGAGGCCTCTCGGCCTTGAGAGCACAGAGCAACAGCTATGGAACATTAGGTAAGACGCCGCTGTATAAGCTGTTGCTACGGCAGCTTATACAGAAAAACACAATACTATTCAATAATATAAAATTCAGTTTAAGAGCTGTGGCAAACACTGCAAAATCGCTTTGCCATTGGTTATCAGTCTACTGAAAAGTATAACAACCAGCACAAGCCAGCTGCAAGCCCAGGCAAACAAAACAAATGCTAACGGGTTAGGTATAGTATAAATCGCAGATAAAAAACCAACCGTAATCTAGTTTTGAAGAAACCAACTATGCTTGCTATTGTCGGTGGTGGGGCTAACGGTGCTGCCACATTTATTCATCTAGTACTAAAACTAATCACCGAACCCATACAGGCCTGCGTCTCGCTGGTGCTGATTGAGAAAGATGAGGAATTCGGCCCCGGACTGGCCTACGGCACAGAAGAGCGGGGGCATATACTGAACACGGCTGCCGGACTGATGGGCATTTTTGCTGAGGAACCCATGCATTTTGTCACATGGCTGCAGCAAAACCAAAGTATGGTGCAGGAAAAATTTCCGGGTGTGGAAATACATGCCCATGCCTACGTGCCGCGCCGCCTGTATGGGCAGTATGTGAAAGACGTTTTAGAAGAATATGTGCAGCTGGCCCGGCAGCATGAGATGGACGTGAAGCTCCTTCGGGACGAAGCAGTAGATGCGGAAGTAGCCGAAGACAACGTAGTCTTAAAGCTGGAGTCTGGCGGTACAGTGGAAGCTGATGTGGCGGTGCTGGCAACCGGAACTCCCAAACCCAGTAATTTCACGCACCTCAGGTCATCACCGCATTATTTTGATTTCCCCTGGCCTGCACATCCTTTTCTAAAAACTATCCCGCGCGATGCAGCCGTGAGCATACTGGGCACCAGCCTGACAGCCATTGACACGGTTGTGGCGTTCCTGGACCATGGGCATACAGGCAAACTGACGCTCTACTCCAGGCACGGATTGCTGCCACGCATACAGACCCCGTTTGACGTGTCGTTTGAGCGGGAAATCCTGACGCGCGAAAACATCCGCAAAATCATCCGGCAGAAGAAGCGGGCGCTGCGGGCAAAAGACCTGTTCCGCCTTTTTCAGGCAGAGGCCGAACGGGTGATGGGGAAGCAGGATGATTGGAAGAAATTCAACCGTGTAGACAAGCCGCACCTGGAGTTGTTGAAGTATGATGTTGAGGTGGCGAAGAAAGGGGAGAGCACTTTTCAGAACATCGCTTTCTCTACGCGTTACCTGGCCTTTCATGTCTGGAAGCTGCTTCCAGCTAAGGAAAGAGTGCTGTTTATGAAGTGGTTTGGCCCGCACTGGGATATTAATCGGCACGGCATGCCCCTGCAAAACGGGTATAAACTACTAAAGATGCTGGAGTCCGGGCAGCTAACCATTAAAGCCCATTCCAGTAATGTAGAGTGGAAGAAAGATGAAAAACTGTTTTATATGCACCTTGACGATGGGAAAGTTGACAAGGCCCCTTACCTGATAAATGCCACCGGAACGGCTAAAAAAGTAAAGAATATGGAGGTCCCGCTCCTGCAGGAACTGCTCCGGAAAGCGCTCATTGTGCCGCACCAGGCAGGTGGCGTGCAGGCCGACCCGCATACCCTGCAACTGCACGTGCCAGACCACCCGGATGCACCGCTATATGGTGTAGGCCAGTTGCTTGTGGGGGAGCTTTTTGACACAAATTCTGTATGGTTTAACGTGGCCCGCATTGACTATATGACCACCGATATTCTTCGACGCATTTCTTAATGGACATACTGAATAAACTCGTTTCTAATGTATTGCCGCTTTACGCATTTATTGGGGTAGGATATATAGCCAGCCGGTGGCTTGGGCTAAAGAGTAAGTTTGTTTCAGTAGTCCTGCTCTATGGGCTTATACCCTTGGTTATTTTTGATAATTTGGTGGAAGCAGACCTGATGCAGTTCGTAGTGGTGGCTGCCATTGTGTTTTTGATGTGCCTGCTGATGAGTATACCTGGCTGGCTGACGCACAAGTACCTGGTTAAGGACTTCAACAAGTACCTGCTGTCCTGTGGGTTCTCTTACTTTAACATTGGCTGGTTTGGGATTCCGGTGGTGCTGGCCATCTTTGGTGAGGAGCGTTTGCCACTTATCATCAGCGCGTATATGGGCAACGTTTTTTATGGAAATACAATAGGATACTTCCTTGTTTCGCGCAGCAAAGAACTGCCTGTAAAAGAATCAGTAAAGAATGTGTTCATGATACCTGCTATTTATGCCTGCGTGGCGGCTATCATTGCCAACATAGCTGGTTTTGAAATGCCGGAGTCCCTGTCTCCCGTCATGGAAGGCGCCAGCTGGGTACTGTCGGCTTTAGGTATGGTCATGATAGGCATCGGGCTGTCGAAAGTCAACTTAAAAGAAACAGACTACAGGAAGTTCGGGAAAATAATCGGCGTGAGATATTTGGCGGCAGGTGTTATTATGGGGCTGCTGGTCTTAGGTGAGGCTGGCGTAATAGGGCAGCTGGAAGCAGAAGAACAGATGCTGCTTCTCATGCTTCCTGCTTTTCCTATTGCGGCGAATCTGGTGGTGTTTGCCTCTTTCCTGGAAACAGAGGAAAAGGAGGCTTCCTTGCTCGTATCCCTGACGTCTATTATTTCGCTTATCGTGGTTCCCATCGCTTCTTTGCTACTTTTCTAACCGCCTTGCTTTATGGGGGGATGGTTTACCTTCTGGAAGCCTGCCTTTTCAGAGGCTCCAGCAAATAGCCCAGGCCATTTGTTTTGATCTCAAATAGAGTAGCGAGTTGCATTCCAAGTTTTCCGGGAGGAAACCCTTCGCGGTAAAACCATTCGAGGTAGGAGACAGGGAGGTTACATAGTACTGTATCCTTGTACTTGCCGAATGGCATTTTAACTTTTACAAGATCGACCAGAATGCTCGGGTCCGGTTGCGTGAAATCCGCCATAGTTTTTTGTTAATAGGAGAGGTGAAAGTTGCGGCTGTTATGCTTTCATCATTTCGATGTGGTCAATGCCGTCTTCGTCATATACCTCGCTGCTTTGCACAAAGCCAAATGCGTTGTAAAATTTCTCTGCATAGAGCTGGGCCCCGATTTTAATAGGGCCGGTACCAAAGAGGGTATAACATTCCGCTATGGCTAACTCCATCAATTGCTTGCCAACACCGGTTCCTCTTACCTCTGAGATGGTTACAATTCTGCCAATCGACATCTCCTTTGGGTAAGACACACCCGGAGGCACCAGGCGGGCATAGGCCACCAGCGCATCCTGGCTGTAGAGCAGCAGGTGGTGGCATTTTTGGTCTTTGTTATCCAGGTCCAGGAACACGCAGTTTTGCTCTACCACAAACACATCGCTCCGTAGCCGAAGCAAATCATACATTTCATGCGGCGTAAGGTCATTAAAACCTTTGCATACTTTAGTAAGTGTCATTTGAATTGATTTCTTTCTCTGTCTTATATCTACCCAAATCAAGGCTGGTGCAATGCTGCGCAATATCGCGCTAAAGCACGAAGTGGCAAAGATAAATTAACTTTAGACGGATGAGAGTGCTTTTACAATAAAATCAGTAGTGAGTGAGTGGATATTTTATAAAGAAAACTCCAGATTATGTGTTAGATTAGAGTTCTGTTATGTTTAATCTTACACTTCAACATCAACCGTCTTAACATGAACTATAAAAAGCTGAACCTGTTTGCCCTCTGCCTGCTGGTGCTGTGGGTAGTAAATGCCATGCCTGCCCTTAGCCAGGCTGCCAAGCCTAACCTTCAACAATTAAAAATCTTCCACCTGGAAAATAAAAGCCAGGAAGAACGGCTCGATAACTTCCTGCAGAACGCTTACCTGCCAGCCCTGCACCGTGCAGGCATCAGCCAAGTAGGTGTGTTCAAGCCAGCCGAGAACACTGATGCCAATGCGCCCGCTCCGACTGAGCAACTGGTTTATGTATTGATTCCATTCTCTTCTCCAGACCAGGCCTATACGCTGGATGCGACGCTGGCAAATGACAAGCAGTATACTGCTGCAGGAAAAGACTATATAGATGCTCCCCACAACAACCCGCTTTATAGCCACTTCGAGACGATTTTGCTAGATGCTTTTGTCGGTATGAAGGGTGTAAGTGCGCCGAAACTGAAATCTGCGTCACAGGAAAGGATATACGAATTGCGCAGCTACGAAGCAGCCACCGAAAAACTGCACCAGAACAAAGTGGACATGTTCAACAAAGGGGAGATCCAGCTTTTTGACCGGCTGGGCTTTAATGCTGTTTTCTACGGGCGTGTGCTAGCCGGTAGTAAAATGCCGAATCTTATGTACATGACTACTTTTGAGAACATGGCAGAGCGTGATAAGAAATGGAAGGCTTTTGGAGCAGACCCGGAGTGGAAAAAGATGAGTGCCATGCCGGAATATGCAAACAATGTATCACATGCTGATATCTACCTGCTGCACCCAACTGAATATTCTGATATTTAAATAGCTTGTGCTGCTGCATCAGAAGATGTAGTACTTTAGGTATGAACGTTAAAACCCTGGCCTCTTCTCAAGGTCAGGGTTTTTTTTGCTCATTCTCAGCAGGAAGTTAATTCAACTTTTATATGCTCATTTTTTGAAGGTACTGGTAATTATGTTTCACACTATCCATGGCGGCACCAGCATATTCTTCCTGCTCCACAAAGAAATACTTCATTCCTGATTTTTCCGCGTTCTGCATCATCCGCTTAATGTCGATGGCGCCCTTACCAAATTCGGTGCTTTCCCTTTTGGTTTTGTCCATGTCTTTCAGGTGCCAGAGCGGGAAGCGGCCCGGGTACTTATCAAAGTAAGTAATCGGGTCATTTCCGGTTAAGATAACCCAGCCCAGATCGAGTTCCATTTTCACCAATTCAGGGTCTGTCTCATCTAGGAGTATGTCGTACAGTACCTGCCCATTTTCTTTTTCGAACTCGTATTCGTGGTTGTGGTAGCCGAATATGATACCGGACTTTTTACAGTCTTCGGCAGCTTTAGAGAAAATATCTGCCACATGCTTGTAATTGGAAACTGTTTGCCCTCTTGAAGGAAGGGAGGAGCAGATAAGGTAGTCCTGGCCTGTTTCTGCGGCGGCGGCTACTGTGCGCTCCCAGTCTTTGTCAATGCCCACGTGGCCGCTTCGCAGTGTCATGCCCAAGTCTTCTGTTATCTTTTTTATCTCTTTTGGCTGCAGGCCATAGTACAACCCTTTTTCGCTGCGTGCCGACTCAAGTTCTTTGTAGCCGATTTGGGCAAGTTGTTTTAGCGTACCCACTGCGTCAGCAAGCATTTCATTGCGAACAGTATACAGCTGTATACCCACATTATTTACCTTGGCTGTGCCTTTGCCGGCGGCTAAATTTGGAAGAAGGAGCGCACCAAGTGCCATTGCGCCTGAGCTTTTTAAAAAATCACGTCTTGTGTTCATGTAGGTTTTGTTTAGAATCTCTTATAGTATTGCCTGAAACAGTTCCTGATTACCGGATGAATCAAAAGGAAAAGGGGAACTGAGCGTATATTTTCCGAAGCACCATATTATTTAGCCTGTTCCTCAACTGATGCTGAGTTACTGATGAAAGCCACCTTTTTACTGTCTGGAGACCAGGAGGGTGTGTTGATACTGCCCTGGCCGCCATACACATAGGCTATTACCTTAGGCTCTCCGCCGCTAACCGACATCATGCGCAGGTACACGTGCTTGTAGAACGGATGGTCCCCGGGCTCCACTTCCTCTTTCAGGAAGGAGAGGAACACAATAGACTTGCCATCCGGTGAAATATGCGGGAACCAGTCATGGAACTCGCCATCGGTGACAGCTTCCTGCTCGCTGCCGTCTGCTTTCATGCGCCATATCTGCATAGGGCCGTTGCGGTTAGAGTTGAAGTAAATGTACTTACCGTCCGGAGTATATTCTGAGCCATCGTCGAGGCCTTTGGCATTGGTCAGATTCTTTTCCTTACCACCTTTGGCGGGTACGGTATATATATCCCACTCTCCGTTTCGTTCTGCTGTATAAATAAGCGTTTTGCCGTCCGGGGACCAACTGTGCAGGTAAGAGGGGCCTCTAGGCGTAACCTGTTTCGGTGTTCCGCCTGTTACCGGCACAGTATAGATGATGGAGCCGCCCAATTCCTCCACGCCACTGCTCAGGCCCAGCATCTTCCCGTCGAAAGACAGTACGTGGTCGTTGTTGTTGTTGGTAACCTGGCCGGTGTTCAGCTTTTTCGGCTGGCGCGTGGCTAAATCAAATGTATATATCAGGCCATCGGAGTTGTAGATGAGGGTTTTGCCATCAGGGGTCCAGTTCGGGGCCTGCAACGACTTTGGAGAGGTATAGATGATCTCGCGGTCGCCGGTGTTCACATCAAGTATCTCCAGGTTGCTGCCCAGATACTGCCGATACTGCACGAGGTCATCCGGGGCAGGCACTGAAATGCGCACGTCACTAAAAATCCCCTTCTCCAGCACATCTTGGTTATGGGAGCCCACAAACAGCCCGACATACACTTCATTGCCTAAATCAATATTGCGTACTTCCTCCGTCACAAATGGCTCACCGAATTTAGCAACGCGCATGGTATAGGTGTTGCCTTTTCTTTCCAGTTGAATCACATCTGCGCCTGTCAGGTCAGCGCGTATTTCCTTGGTACTATCACCTTTTGCCTCGCGGTATTGCAGCGCTGTAAGGCCGTCGCCATGTACCACGGCGTTGACGTGGGGTGAATTTCCCTCCAGGTTAGCGCGCACCATCCAGCCCACTTTCCGGTGTGGGTCTACGCCCTCACCTACAAACTTGGCGCGGGTGTAGAGGATGAAGTCGCCGGACATACGTTTCCATAGATAATGAAACTCGTCCTTTTCGAACCAGATGTTATAACCGGAACCTGCTACCTCGTAATGCTGTGTCTTTGGGTTATAGGTGGCGGAGCCGGGCTTCCGCACCTGGCCAATATCCGTACTGCCTTCAAACACACCTATCTGTTGCTGCTGGGAGAAAGCAGGAAAGGAAAGAATGACTAATAACCCAACACAAAATAGGATTGTGCTCCACGTCGTATGCATCATTCTATAGTGGTTTTAAAAAGTGATTACTCATTGATTTATTAATATAAGTAGAATCTTTTTAGGATTCTAAAAATCAGTTTATTAATTCTGGGCATAAGGCATCAGCAGTCCCGCCGGGACGACCTGTTGGTAGCCTCATTTTAGCAATTCCCTTAGCTCCGGAGGAGCGGCCTGTAAATATATTTTAACCATGCCGCTCCTCTGGAGCTACAGGGGCAATCAGAATAAGAACTAGCAACAGGTCGTCCCGCTGGGACTAAAAAGATGAAGGAGCACTGTGTGAGCGCTATTTCGGACAACCTTAGAATCATGTTAGGAAGCGGTATTTACGGAGGCAAGGATGTCCTTCAGCAGGTACCTCTCAAGTAGGACTGTCCGAAAGAGCAGGCAGTAGAAATATTTGCAGCATAGTCTGTCGGCTTATGACCAGGACAGGTATCAGCGGCGAATTGTAGCTTCAGCGTGAGCCTGAAAATCTACTACTCCCTCTGAGGTAGAAACCTGCTTTTGAATAGGAAAACACAATATCCGCTAAAGCTATATAGATACAAACCTATAGCAACAGCACGGCCTCTGGTGAAAACCGGAGGCCGTGCTGTCATTCTATCTTAATTTCCCAAAGCTTACTGCGACCACTCCGTTGGCTCGCGGTCCCAGCGGTGCTGTTTCAGCTCATCCAGCAGGTCTTTGGGTAAGCCTTTGCCATCGCTGGCACTGAGGTTGGACTTTACATGGGGTGCCTTGCGCATACCCGGAATAGTGGTGCTCACATCCGGATTGCTCAAAATAAACCGAAGTGCCATTTCCGGCATTGTCATACCTTGGGGCACCAGTGGTTTCAGGCGGTCAGCGTGCTCTACACTGGAATTCAGGTTCTCCGGCACAAAATAGGTGCTGCGCCAGTCTTCTTCCGGGAAAGTGGTTTCTTTTGTAAATGTTCCGGTCAGGGTACCTTCATCAAAGGGTACACGAGCAATCGTGGCAATGTCCAGTTCCCTGCAAAGCGGGAACAGTGTGTCTTCGGGTGCTTGGTCAAAGATGTTGTATATGACCTGTACGCTGCTGATGTGGCCGGTGCGCAGGGTATTCTGTACATTTTCAGGCTCCCAGCGGTTTACGCTCACGCCCATATGTTGGATCTTGCCGTCTGCTTTCAGTTTCTCCACCGCCCGCTGCCATTCCTCATTCTCAGCCCAGCTATCTTCCCACACATGAAACTGCTGCAGGTCGATAGTTTCCACGCCGAGGTTTTTGAGGCTCTTTTCAGTGTATTCTATGATATGATCTGCCGGGAAACAATCCTCCAGTTTATAATCTGGCTTAGATGGCCATTTCATGTTTTTGGGCGGTATTTTGGTGGCCACGTACAGCCGCTGGTCCGGGTGGCGCTTTAGCAGGCGACCTAAAATTTCTTCGCTTTTGCCGGCGCCGTAGCCCCAGGCGGTGTCAAAAAAGTTGCAGCCGCCTTCCACGGCAATATCCAAGGAGCGGTCTGATTGCTCGTCGTCAGAGTTCGTCCATCCTGCCATACCCCACATGCCATACCCGATTTCGCTTACGTTCCAGCCCGTGCGGCCAAATCTTCTATATTCCATAGTTGTCGTTAAAATGTAAAAAGTAAATATAAGAAAAGCCTGTTGTATGTAAGAGGCTCTGTCAGAACATACGCATGTTCTGCCTGTGCGGACAAAGCCGGGCGAGGCCATCTGTAGAGATATCGAACTTTGATCATTTTCCCCTTTATCACTCCAGCTCTATAATCAAGCCCTCATCGCCTTTCATAGCAATAGATTCACTTACAGATTTCCCCTCCGTTTCAGCATGCAGGGCTAGCCTGACTTTACCTTTGAATTTAAATCGCTCCGGGGAGAACTGGCAGGGCTTGTCACTCAGGTTCAGCACGATCAGGAAGCGTTTTCCTTCATCTTCTCTGGTATAGGAGAGCAGTTGCTTGTCGGAATAAACGGGTCTGTAAATGCCGGCATGAAGGGCCGGTTCCTGCTGCCGGAGTGAAATCAGTTTTTTATAAAGCGCCAGCATCGACTCCGGGTCGTCCTGCTGTGCTTTTACGTTTAACTTTTCGTAATTGTCCGAGATCCTTAGCCAGGGTTCATCACCAGTCGTAAAGCCGGAATTCTTGCTGTCGTCCCACTGCATGGGGGTGCGGTAGGGGTCGCGACTCAGGTCTTTGTCCGGCATGTGCAGCCCCTGCGGGTCCTGCACCTCGTCTTTTGGTATCTCCACATCCTCCATGCCTATTTCGTCGCCATAGTAGAGGGTGGGGGTGCCGCGCAGGGTTAGCAGCAGCATGGCAGCCACGCGTGCCTGTGCTGGCCCTATCTTGGTGGCCAGCCGCGATTGGTCATGGTTGCCAATAACCCAGTTCGGCCAGCCATCGTTTGGCAGGGCGCCCTCATATTTATCTATGGCAATGGCTATTTTTTTAGCGTCCCAGTCCAGGGAGAGCAGCAGGAAGTTGAAGGGTAGCTGTGCACCTTGGTTGTCGTGGCCGTAATAGGTCACCAACTGGTGCGTGGGCAGGTATATTTCCCCAATAAGCACCCGTTCGGGATATTCGTCTGTGAGGTCGCGCATGAGTTCAACCATGTCATGCACCTCCGGCTGGTCTGTGGAATAAACGGGTTGCAAGCGGTTGTAGGTTGGTTCTTCCTCTTTGTAATCCGGGTTGTCGGGGTTGTCAAGGAAGTATTCGTCTTTTATCAGGTGCCACATCACATCTACCCGGAAACCGTCCACGCCTTTGTCCAGCCAGAACCGCATTTCCTCCAGCACGGCCTGCTGCACCTCCGGGTTGCGCCAGTTCAGGTCCGGCTGCTCTTTCAGGAAGGCATGGTAGTAGTACTGCTCTGTTTTCTCATCCCACTCCCAGGCGCTGCCCCCGAACATAGCCAGCCAGTTGTTGGGCTCCTTCCCATCCTCAGCAGCGTCTTTCCAGATAAACCAATCCCGCTTCGGGTTGTCTCGCGAGGACCGTGCCTCTTTAAACCAGGCGTGCTGGTCGGAGGTGTGGTTGGGTACCTGGTCCACAATCAATTTCATGCCCCGTGCATGCGTTTCCTCCAGCAGCCTGTCGAAGTCCGCCATCGATCCAAACAACTTGTCTACACTCTTAAAATCAGCTACGTCGTAGCCGAAGTCTTTCATGGGCGATTCATAAAAAGGGGTAACCCAGATGCAGGTTATGCCTAAATCCTTCAGGTAGTCGAGTTTTTCTGTGACGCCTTTTAGATCTCCGACGCCGTCGCCGTCGCTGTCCTTAAATGAGCGGATGTATACTTCGTAGATGATGCCTTTCTGCCACCATAATTGTTTCGATTGGTTTTCTTTCTGTTGTTTCTGAGGCTGCATGCTTTGTTGGATTTGTGGTGCTGAATATTTAAAACTCCCACTTCTGCAGGTGCTGGAAGTAGAACATCTGTTTATAAACGGGAGCTTCACAAAGGGGTTAGCCAGGAGGGAGTCATGTGCTGTAGGAGGGTGAGAAGAGAATTCTTAGATAAGCGCTCCTGACTTTGCTATCTGAAATGAAAAAGTCCCTGAGAGGAATGAGGCCAAACAACGGAACTCAGGAAGACTGAAAGTATCTTTTATACCAATACAGCCAGGATTGCATTTATAATTTTTTAAATTGAGGAATACTTGACGTAGCGGACCAATATATGTATCCATCCCACACGCTTATGTTGTGCAGCAATATGCCGGATATGTACGGAGACTAAAATGAAGTGGAATCAAACTGTCCGGATGATAATGGATGAATGTGCACCGGTGGCTTTTTAAATGATCTTGTCGCTTCTGTTTCTCCTGGCAGGTAGCGACGCTTAAGAAAATTATATGATCAAGAACTTGTGGTTTTTAGTTGCTGCATTAGTTGTTTGTATCGATGTGAGCGCACAAAAGAAATCCAGGCCGAATGTCATCATTATTTACATGGATGACATGGGCTACGGTGACATAGAACCCTATGGCATGACAGGAGTGTCTACAGCCAACTTTAACCGGGTTGCAAAAGAGGGAACACGTTTCACCCACTTCAATGCAGCCCAGGCTGTCTGTACTACTTCGCGTGCGGCACTGCTTACCGGCACCTACCCCAACAGGTTAGGACTGGCTGGAGCTTTGCTTCCGGGGAGTAAAGAGGCGCTGAACCCGGAGGAAGAGACGATTGCTTCTTTGCTCAAAGAAGCCGGTTATAAAACCGCCATGCTCGGTAAGTGGCACTTGGGCAACAAGCCTCCATATACTCCTATCCACTACGGCTTCGACAGCTTTTATGGTATTCCCTATTCCCATGACATCTGGCCTATAGATTATGCCGGAAAGCGAATTACGGATCCTGCGAACATGCGCGGAGGCTGGCCAGCCCTACCCGTGTACCAGGGAGATGTTGTGGTTGACTCCATTCTTACCTTACAGGGGCAGTCGCGTTTAACAACAGCGTTTACTGAAAGAGCGGTTGCCTTCATAAAGGAGAACAAGGCTAAACCCTTCTTTCTCTACCTGGCGCACCCGATGCCGCACGTGCCGCTGGCCGCATCAGATAAATTCAGGGGGAAAAGTAAAATTGGCCTGTTCGGGGATGTGATCCTGGAGCTTGACTGGTCGTTAGGGGAGGTGCTGAAGGCGCTGGACCAGGAGAAGATAGCAGATAACACCCTGCTGATAGTCACCAGCGACAACGGCCCCTGGCTAAACTTCGGTGACAATGCCGGCTCGTCTGGCGGTTTTAAGGAAGGGAAGTCAACCTCCTGGGAGGGTGGAACAAGAGTACCGATGCTGGTGCGCTGGCCAGGTAAAGTGGAGGCAGCCGGCGTGAACAGCCAACTGATGACAAACATGGACCTGCTGCCGACTATCATGGCCGCAACAGGGGCGCCTCTTCCCAAAAGGAAAATAGACGGGATGAACTTCCTGCCGGTTTTACTTGGGAAAGCGGATGAAGGGCCGAGGGAGGTGCTTTACTACTATTTCGGAAAGAACAACCTGGAGGCTATCCGTTACCGGAACTGGAAGCTTGTGCTGCCGCATCCTTCCAACACCTACGCAGCGCTGCATGGCAAGGAGGGCTCCTTCCAACACCTACGCAGCGCTGCATGGCAAGGAGGGCACACCGGGCAAAATAGCGAGGGTGCAGGTTCCGACGGCGCTCTACAACCTGTCGCACGACGCCGGGGAGGATTATGACGTGCAGGAGCTGTACCCGGAGGTGGTCGCGCAAATAATGCTCCTTGCGGAGGAGGCACGAAAAGACTTAGGCGATGATCTGACAAACCGGGTGGGCGAGAATGTTCGGAAGCCAGCCATGTTACAATAAAGTCCTTGAGTGTAGTTGGGTAAAATAGAAGTGTATATGAATAAGTCGTACAGAATAGCCACAGCTGCCTTAGCTTTTAGCCTTTCTAGCCTTACAGGTTGCCAGCCTGGGCATGAGGAGCAAGCCAAGGCTGCTTCTGTAATTGGTAACGAAGGGGAAAGCGGGATAGCTGTATGTAAGCCTGAAGCGAAGCAGCAGTTTGCAGTGCTTGGCGGAGTGGAAAGCAGGGGAGAGGAGAACAATGAAGAAACAACAGACACCGTTCCGTCTAGGATGGTCTGGATTCCGGGAGGCACCTTTGCCATGGGGGCGGAAGATGCCGCGTTTCCTGATGCAAAGCCTGTTCACGATGTAACCCTGAGCGGCTTCTGGATGGATGAGCATGAAGTAACGAATGCCGAGTTTGTGCAGGCCACCGGATACGTAACCGTGGCAGAGCGGCCCCTGAACCCTGCTGATTTTCCTGGTGTGCCTGCTGATAAGTTAGTGCCTGGTTCCGGTGTATTTGTGGCTACTGCCCAACCGGTTTCTTTGGATAACCCGCTTCAGTGGTGGCAGTATGTCCCCGGTGCCAGCTGGCGACAGCCAATGGGGCAGGGCAGTGCGGGCAAGGCAATGCCCAATGAGCCTGTTGTGCATGTTAGTTATGAAGATGCGCTTGCCTATGCCACGTGGGCAGGTAAGCGCCTGCCAACGGAGGCAGAATGGGAGTATGCTGCGAGAGGCGGCAAAGAGCAGCAGCCATATTACTGGGGAAATGAAGTAAAGCCGTATGGAAAGTGGGTGGCCAACATCTACCAGGGCCACTTCCCTGACCGCAACACGGGAGCGGATGGCTATGTTGGTGCGGCCCCGGTCAAGTCCTATCCTCCTAACCCCTATGGGCTGTATGACATGGACGGCAATGTGTGGGAGTGGTGCAGCGACTACTACCGGCCGGACTACTACCAGCACAGCGCCAAAGAGAACCCCAAAGGCCCGGCCAGCAGTTATGACCCGGAGGAGCCCGGAACGGTGAAGCGGGTGCAGCGGGGAGGCTCTTACCTGTGCAGCGACCAGTACTGCACCCGCTACAGGGCAGGCAGCCGTGGCAAAGGCGAAGTATCCAGCGGTTCCAGCAACCTTGGGTTCAGATGTGTTAAAAACGGTAACCCACCTAAAAAATAACAAGCTGAATACGTGTGAATACAGAAACTTTCAGGCATTAACCTCGTCCTGCGTTCGGGTTGAGTTAGAGTTTCATCACCTGCCAGCTTCGTTTTGAAAAGGCTGGCAGGTGATGAAAAGCGCGAGCGGAATCAAAGGCAGCTCCTGCAGAAGTTTTTGTCTTCTGCAGGAGCTGCCTTTGATTTTTTAAGTCTGACACAAATTTCCATCGCTTCCTTTTCCAGGTAAATTTGTACTCATTATGCTCTATACTATCACCAAAGAGCATAATTTCTTAGTCAATGCCATTTCTGACAACGGCAATACATCAACTTCAGCTTCCTTTGAGGCGTTCAAAGAATAAGCCTCTACTACTATTCTAGCACCTGTCTATTTAAACTATTGAACTACTTCTATATAACCATATAGCGCGATTCTTCTTTTTTATCTATCAAAACAAACTGAACAGACTATGAATTTATGGAAAAAATCTACCATTTTGATGGCAGTGTTAGCAATGTTTGCAGTAAGCTGCGATAACGATGATGAGTGGGAGGATATGATTCCGGAAACGGATGACGATCCAACAATGGTACAACTGGAGAATTATATTTTCAGACCTGGGGTAATGCCTGCCACAGACGAGAACGTGCAGCAACTAAGAGTTCCGGAAGGTTTTACGGTGAGTAAGTTTGCTGAGAACCTGGGGAATCCCCGTATCCTGGTGGTAAGCAGCACAGGCAACATTTATGTCTCAGACCGCATGGCAGGGGTGGTGCGGATGCTGCAGGATACAGATGGTGACGGCACTGCAGATAATGACCAGGTGGTGGCAAATATTGAAGAGGCACATGGCCTGGCCATCCACAATGGCAGAATGTATATAGCAGCAATTCGTGAAATGTATAGGGCTGACATGAATATGGACGGCACTTTAGGGCAGCCGCAACTCTTAGCGGATACATTACCTGATGCAGGGCAGCACCCTAACCGCACGATGAGTTTTGGTCCGGATGGACAGATGTATCTTTCCATAGGCAGCACCTGCAACGCCTGCGATGAACCAAACCCCTTACATGCTACTATTGTGCAGGCCAACGATGATGCGACGGACATGCAAATCTATGCTGAAGGCCTGCGTAATACCATCGGCTTTGGCTGGCATCCCGAAACCGGCGAAATGTGGGGTGTAGACCACGGCATTGACTGGCTAGGCGACGATGAGCAGAAGGAAGAAGTGAATCAGATTATTGAAGGAAACCACTATGGCTGGCCTTTTATATATGACGAGGGCAAATACAATCCGAAGCTACATCCTCCTGGAGACACATCTTACCAGGAGTTCCTGCAGCTGACAACTTTACCGGAACAACTGTACACGGCACATTCCGCGCCTATGCAAATGGCCTTTTACACGGGCAACCAATTTCCTGCTGAGTACCAGAACGATGCTTTCGTAGCTATGCGTGGATCCTGGAACAGAAGCACCCCAGTGGGATATAAAGTTGTGCGGTTACGGTTCGACAATGCCGGGCAGCCAGTAGGCTTCGACGATTTTCTGACAGGCTTTTTAATTAACAACGGACGGCACCACTTTGCCCGCCTGGTGGGAGTAGCCGTTCATACTGACGGATCGCTGCTCGTGTCTGACGATACCAATGGTGTCATCTATAGGGTGGCACACCAATAAGGTTATAAAAGTATAAAGCAGGCGTGTTAACTGGCATCGCATATACTTGCTTTTCTGCATCTGTCAGTACAGCGAAACGTTTTTTAAGTCGATGAAATAGACGCCTGCCACAGCGTTGTTCTATTAGCAAACGCAGTACAGGATTTAATTTACCGGATAAAGCTCCTGTTGTTATACAAGGCTTTATCCGGTATACTTTTTTACTCCTCCTCCATGCTGATTTCTCTGTATTTCACTGCGATGGGGTTTGGCTCTACCTTTCTTCCATGATTGTTGGCATACGACTTTGTTACTTCTGCACCCAAAAGCAGAATGATAGAAGAGTAAAAGACCCACAACAGTAACACAACCAGTGACCCTGCGGCAGCATAAACGCCAATCACTTCTACATTGCTTAGAATATAGTTGATTATCTGTTTGCCGATCAGAAATAAAACAGAAG
Organism: Pontibacter diazotrophicus; assembly: GCF_003367245.1. Classification (GTDB taxonomy): domain Bacteria; phylum Bacteroidota; class Bacteroidia; order Cytophagales; family Hymenobacteraceae; genus Pontibacter; species Pontibacter diazotrophicus. Next base: position 91,998 of record NZ_QRGR01000006.1, read on the forward strand.
TTATTACTCCACCTGCAAGAGCGTCTTTCCAGCTAACCTTTGCGTCTGGCAAGACTCTATGCACCGCTGTGAAAAAAATCAGGATCACGGATATGTAAAATACGGTATTGATTGTGCGGATAGCGGGTGTAAAGTACTCCTCAAATATATTTGACAGCTCCTGGCTGTATACAGATACCAGGGTGTCGAGTAGCAGGCTTGTTGCAAATAATAAGCCTAAACCTATTACCATAGCCAAAGCTACTAACCTGTACTTAAGAAGCCTGAAGTAATTTACACCTGCTTTTACCTTTACCTGCCATATAGAGTTAAGCGCCTTTTGCACTATGAAAAATATAATGGTTGCACTTTTAATGACCACTATGATTCCGATCAGAACGCCCCAAAAGCCAGTAGGGGCATCAAGAACATTTTCGAGAACAGTACCGGCCTGATCACCTGCTTCATCACTGATTAAGTTTTCTATTTTACCTATTAACTCTGATTTCACATCCTCCTCGTTAAAGAAAAGAGAGCCGATGAGTGTGATAACGATGAGAATAGCAGGAAGGGAGAATATAGTAAAAAAGGCAATGGCAGCACTATATACAATAGGCTCATCACCTTTGAAATTCTTCCCGCTGTCTTTGAGTATTTTCCATGTTTTATTTAAAAATTGCTTCACGCGCGCTCGTATTTATCAATGAGTGAATTAAATTGTAGGGAAAGACTTTTATTAGCTAACGCGCAGTTCTGCCGGATGTTAGCATAAAGTGAAGCTTCATAGTCCGGCACTAACAATAAAACTGTGTGATGGGAGCCTGTTTGTTTTAGGTTCATAAAAGAAAGTGCTGCAGCAACTACCTGGAGGCAGGCAATGACCAAAACGTATAGTGCCTGCCGTGTTAACGCTGGAGTCAATTATCAGTAGATGATGAGCAGAAGCAATAGGCACTTAAAACAGAAAGCTCCGGAACAATTCCGGAGCTTTCTGTTTCAAAACGGTTTTGGAAGCCAGGCTCTTATTGATCGCTTACCACCAATTGTTGTACCTTCGCTTTCACAGCAGGATCCTGCTCATAGGCCTGCATGATAGCTTCGTATTGCTCAACGGTCAGGCCGTGCTCTTTGATAGCCTCATCCGATTTTTCCTTTGCTTCAGGCTGAATTTTAACTACCTGCTGTGCTGCGTTGCTGAAAGCAGCAATTTCTTCAGGATTTTCGGCAGTCTCCTGTAACTGCTGCTGTTGGTGTGCTTTCGCCAGTTCATTAAACCTGTCCAGCGTCAGGTCTTGCTCCTCAATCGCGTTCACCAGTGCTTCGCGGCTTTCATTCTGTATTTCTGTAACCTGCGAGTTCGCTGCTACAAATTTTTCCAAATCAGCATCAGAGAATTCCTGTGCATCTTGCTGCTGGGTTTCAGTTTGAGGAGTCGTTTCCTGCTGCGCAAATGCAGCATGACCAAAAGACATAGATGCCACCAGTAATGTGGCTGCAATAGTCCCTTTCTTAATTAGTACCATAATGGAGTTTTTAGGATTGGGTTAAAAATTGATTTAAACTGATAGGGTGCTTTTTTCTATAACGAAAGAGTAATGGAAAAAGCTGCAAAAAACATCAGAAATGAAGCATTTTGCTTAACCTGTCAGGATTAAAATTGAACAATTACAGTGCCAGAGTCAAATTACGCCTGCCATTTCCGGCTACTGGCTGTGCAAAAACACACTTGTCAGCAGCAATAAATTGCCAGTGAAAGTAATTAAAGAAGATTTTGCAATCAGCAAAACATATTAGCCGAAAGCTCATTCCCATGTCGTACTGACAGGCTCATACTGCCATACGGTTGTGCTTTACCGGAAATGCAGGAGCTTTTCATTAAACAGGAACAACTTAAATGAAACAGCTTCTCATGTTGTGTTCCTGAAATTATTTACCCCTGCTTACTCCTGCAGGCTCCAGCGTGCCGGAGGTTGCCGCGTGCTGCATGCGTACTCCCGAAAACACGCCGGCACTGATGGTTATCAGGCCAGCCCCTAACAGTACTGCTGCCGCGCCAAACATATCGCTGAAGAAACCCGCTGCCACGGCACCTGCCACATACCCGAAGTCGCGCCAGAACCGGAAGATGCCCAGGCTCTGCGACCGCTGGCTGGGATGTGTGTTATCTGCCACCAATGTGAGGAAAGTAGGGTAGACCATGGCCGTGCCGGCACCCACAGCGGCAAGGGCAAACAGTATAATGGCATAGGAGTTAGTAAAGAAAAGCGCAGCAATGGCCACTCCCTGCAGTATCATACCCATACATAGCAACTGCTTTCTGGAGTAAGCGTCTCCCAACTTTCCTGTAAATAATTGCCCGATGCCCCACACAGCGGGATAAACGCCAGCCAGAAAACCAATCTGCACCAGCGAATAGCCTTTCGTAGCGAGCACAACAGGCAGCAGCCCCCACAACACCCCGTCATTTACCTTTGTCACAAACCCGTTCAGCGTTACAGGGCCCAGGTTAATGTGGCGCCAGGTAGTATCTTTCCAGGTGCTCGGCAACAAAGAAACCAGGCTGATTTCGGCCTCCGCCTGCACGTGCGCCTGCGTGTCGCGCACCCCGAAAAGCGTGAGTGCCACGCCTGCAAGTGAAAATCCGATCCCCGGCAGAAAGGCATAGGTTACATTGCCGGTAGCGGAGGCAATATAGCCAGCCAGGAAAGAGGCAAGCCCTACGGCGAGGTAGCCGGCAAACTCGTTGATGCCCATGGCCAGGCCACGATTTTTTTCGCCTACCAGGTCTATTGTCATTACAATGCTGGAGGTCCAGGCGAGGCCCTGGTTAATGCCTAGCAGCAGGTTAGCTGCAATTACCCACCACCAGTTCCCGGCATAAAACAGGAGCCAGGGCACCGGCAGTGCAAAAAGCCACCCGGCCAGCAGCAGCTGCCTGCGCGTGTAACGTACCGAGAGCTGCCCCATCAGCAGGTTGGCCACAGACTTTGCCAGGCCAAAGGCAACAATAAAAGAAAGCACTGCCGTATGCTTGTTCATGCCGAATACGCTTTCGGCAAGGGTGGGAATCACAGCGCGCTCTAAACCCACCATCGACCCGACGAAGCCAGTTATCAGCATCAGCAGCCAGAATTGCCCGGCATTCTCCCTTAGCCCTGGTCGGGCTTTTGGTTTTGTCATGTTTATGTTATGTAATAACGGCTGTCAGCAGTTTCAGAGGCTTTGCCCTACAGAATACAGCCGGGGCTGTCGTTAGCAAACTTCAAAATTAAAGTAATAAGCCCGAACCTCAAAGCTTTCAGTCTGATAGGTAGAATAGGATCAGGAAATACCGGGCAGCTACTGTCACAATCTTTGATAGTGTGCACTATGCCGTGTGCCATAGCACTGCGTGAAACCGCAGTGCTATGGCGCGCAAAACATGCTTATAGGTTCTGAAAAAATTCTTAGATGCTATCAGCACACACATTGCGCAGGCACAGGGAGGAAACAAAAAAAAGCCCCCGCAAGGCGGAGGCTTTTTAACAATAGGATTACCTATTCGTTCACTAGTCTTTAGAAGCGTCGCCGCCTTTTTCATTCATTCTTACAACGCCTGTCTGGCCTTCTGCATTGGTCATTGTTACCTCATAAACTGCACTGCCTTCAGTTTCTCCTGTGGCAGGTACTACTTTATGAATCTCACCTACTGTCCAATCTTTATATGTATCACTCTGCAGGGCTGCTTTTACAGGCTCTGGAAGTTGGTCTTGAGTTACTTTTTCCTTTTTTTCTTCCTGCTCCTGCGTAACCGGGGTTTGCGCTTGCTGGGTAGAAGCCTGAGCGCTTGCATCAAGAGAAGAAAGTCCCAATAATGCGATAGCTGCTGCTAAAAAAGTTGTTTTTTTCATGTTCTATTCTTTTGTACTTCCTCCTTCATTAGCATAATCGTGCCAAATCATATATTTAAAATCAATGTGTTGTTATATAGGTTGTTGAGGTAATATAATGAGGGTTTGGTTATGTGTGGAAGATTTGCGCTATTGTGTAAATTTCACCACACATTGTAGAATATTTCCCCAATATGTGGAGATGTGTTCAGGGATTTTATGCGTACCTTTTCCTATGCTTTAAGGTGGCACAGTTTATTTGTTTATGCTATCTTCGCTTATTGCCCTGTGACACCAGGCCTGTTCTTTTGTTCGGAACGTAATGTTTTACCGTGCCGGATACTCTGGAAGGTAAAAAACCAATTGCCAGAATGATAGAGTGTTTGTTTGCATTGCAGGCATTCTTGTTCGTTTTAAACCAGGAACTTAATTAAATCTTTAACAGACAACGCTATGCTTTCTACTAATCCCTCCATTCTCTCTACTCTTCAAAACACAGAATCTGCTGTTGATTGGCAGCAGCTTTTAATTGATGTTATAAAAGCGTTTGATTGCACCACCGGTACGATTCATACCCTCGACAAAAGTACGGGACTACTGACACTGAAGGCCCATGAAGGCATACCTCCCTTTTTGCTACCTAAAATGAATGCGATACCTATAGGCAAGGGGATGGCTGGAATTGCTGCAGAACGCAAAGAGCCTGTGGAAATGTGTAACCTGCAGACAGATGGTTCCGGCGTGGCGCGACCTGCTGCAAAGGAGACAAAGGTAGAGGGCTCTATTGCGGTGCCGATGCTGCTTAATGGTGAACTATATGGCACATTAGGTATAGCTAAACCAGTACCTTATGATTTTACAGAGGAGGAAACGAAAGACTTGCTGCGGATAGGGGAGGAGATGAGCCGCTACATTTCCGCAAACCCGGCACAGGCTTCTGCTTAAAAACTAAGTTGAAGTAAACTTTGCTGTGGGAGTTGCAGTATGAGGCCTCCCACAGCAAGGCCTCAATCTACTTTATGAGAGGTGCAGTCGTTACCAGGTTTGTCCTGTTCTTTTAGGAGGTAAGCTAATAGTTTTAACTATTGTTGTTTGTGTTTCCTTATACCAGTGTAACAGCAGTTTTCGATAAGGCATGTACTGTTGATGTCAGGCACATTCTATGAATCATCCCCGAATCATTCCTATCCAGTCTGCTGCATCCTCGAAGGTAATGAATTGTTCAACTTCAATATCAGATATATGTCTTTCCTTCAGACTGCTTGATATGTTTTCGAACATGATAATGCTTTCCGAATCTTTTTCAATGATGCGTGCAATCTTTTTAAGTGAGCAGCCTAGCAGGGAAAGAGCAACCTGATGTAAAATGGGCTGTTGTACCTGTGTGGGAAAGCCGGTTAGTAATTTAGAGTCCGCTATCCAACATTCTACAGCGTGCCTCCTTATCAATTTTACACACAAGTTACATACCTCCTGGTACTCCTCTGCAGAAGGTTTTAGAATCCACTCCGTATACATCAGTTTCACGTCAAAGTCTATCCAAAGACGAAAATTGATTTTCTCTACCTCAAGGATATTATCAGGCAACATCAACGTGTTCCTGACAAGTACAGATTTTCCCATTGCGCCTACTATTTAGAGGGATTACATATAGAAGCAATGTAGTTTTTTTAATTATAAAAAATAATATTTTATTTATATTTATTTGTGAGTGATCACTTTTCTGTAAAACTGCCTATAAATATATAAGAACTAAGAAAGATGCAGGTGTTTCTAAATTGATTGTAGAGCTACTTTATTGTGGAAAGTCCTTATCCTGAGGTATTTGTTCAATGTAACTTGGAGAATAAAGTCCTTTGATTTAAGAAAGTAACTGTATCAGCCTTAGGTTAGGACAGGCAGGATGGTCACACAGCTAAACTGGAAATTTTAGAGGAACCTTGCTGTGGCTTTATGATCAAAAAAGCAATTTTATAAGAATACACTTTACATGATTTTCCTGAAAGCAGGCAAGCGCATCTGGTAACTGTAATGCGCTAATGGCATACACTTAACCTCCTGGGGGCAGGGGCGCTCTGTTTCAACCAGGTTCCTTCAGTAGGACAGAATGAAGTACTTTGTCAATCTTCCGGAAGAAAGGGGGGTAGGTTGTTTTTAATACAAAAAAAGGAAGCACCACTACAGGCGCTTCCTTTTTGTATCTTCTAAAGAGAATTATTTTTATTGTCTTGATTGCGGTTCAGGAACCGGGAAACCACGGTCACGCATCAAGGCATCTATTTTTGCATCTCTGCCACGGAACAGGCGATAGGCCTCTGCTGGGTCCATTGAGTTTCTAGGGGCAAACAGATACTTCACCAATCGGGCAGCTACTTCTTTGTCGTAGAATCCGCCTGGAGCCTCTTCAAAAGCTTCGGCTGCATCTGAGGTTAACACATCAGCCCACAGGTATCCGTAATAGCCTGTCGCATAGCCTTCTCCAGAGAAAACGTGCCCGAAGTGCGGCGAACGGTGTCGCATCACAATTTCCCTTGGCATGTTCAAGGTAGTCAGCGTTTCCCTCTCAAACTTGTCAGGGTCTATATCCGCAGGGTCAGCCAGGTGGTACTTCATGTCCATCAGGGCAGAGGCTAAAAATTCTGTCGTTCCAAATCCCTGGTTAAAGGTAGAGGCTTTTTTGATTTTAGCCACCAGTTCATCCGGCATAGGCTCGCCTGTTTCATGATGCTTTAAGAACTGGTCGATTACCTTGTCGGTAGAAAGCCAGCGCTCCAACAGTTGCGATTGGAATTCTGTATAGTCTCTTACACCACTGTTCAGCGTAGGGTACTTCACGTTAGAGGCCAGGAAGTGCAGCGCGTGCCCAAATTCATGGAAGAAGGTTGTGGCATCGTCCCATGAAACAAGCACCGGTTCACCTGGAGCAGGTTTGATGAAGTTGGAGTTGTTAGATGCTAACACGGTTTCCTTGCCATCAAATGTAGTATGGCTGCGGTAAGGTGATGCCCACGCACCGGAACGCTTGCCCTGGCGTGCGAACGGATCCAGGTACCACAAGCCGATATGCTCGCCGGTGGTTTTATCCGTCACCTCCCATACTTTCACATCTTCATGAAACACCGGCACAGAACCTTCTGGTACGGGTTGGAAATCATAGTTAAACAACTCCCCAGCTGTGAAGAACAAAGCCTGTGTCAGGTTGTCTAACTGCAGGTATTGCTTTACTTCATCTGAGTCCAGATCATACTTTTGCTTGCGTACCTTTTCGGCGTAGTAACGGTAATCCCAGGGCTCAATGGTTATCTTTTTGTCACTGGCATCTGCCACTGCCTGCATGTCCGCTACTTCTTCTGTTACCCTGGCAAGGGCAGCAGGCCACACAGCGTTCATCAGTTCCATGGCATTTTCCGGATTCTTCGCCATACGGTTCTGCAGGCGCCATTCCGCAAAATTGTCGTAGCCCATCAGCTTCACACGCTCATTTCTCAGTTGCAGGATTTTGGCAATGTTCTCGTTGTTGTCATACTCATCGGCATTGTCGGCACGGGAGTAATAGTTGTTCCATACCTGCTCCCTCAACTCTCTTTCATCAGAATAAGTCAGGAACTGGTCCATGGAAGAACGAGTGTTAGTAACGGCGTAATTGCCTTCCTGGCCATGGTCGGCTGCGGCTTTTGCCGATGCTTTAACGAAAGACTCCGGTAAACCACTTAGCTGGTCTTTTGTCAGGTAAACCACATACTTCTCCTCATCTGCTAAGATGTTATTGGAGAACTTTGTATAGAGGGAAGATAGCTCTTTGTTGATAGCGGCATAACGTTCCTTAGCGGCGGCATCCAATTCAGCGCCTTCCATGGCAAAGCCTTCATACACCAGTTGTACCACACGCTGCTGGTCAGCAGGCAACGGGTTCTGCTGTGCGTTGTCGTAAACTGTTTTGATGCGCTGGAAAAGCTTCTCGTTCTGAGATATTTTAGAGGAGAACTCAGAAATCTGAGGAGCCAGTTCAGCCTGGATCGCTCTGAATTCCGGGGATGATATGTTACTGCTCCAGATGCTGTAGTAGGTAAATGCCCTGTTCAATTCTTCGCCCGCTCTTTCCATTGCTTCAATGGTATTCTCGAAGGTGGCAGGAGCCGGGTTATTCGCGATGGCATCTATTTCGGCTAACTGCAAAGCCATGCCTTTTTCCATGGCTGGCTTTAAATCAGCCAGGTTCATCTTATCAAAAGCAGGAACGCCACCGTAAGGTCCAGTCCACTCAACCAATAAAGGGTTATCTACAGTTTGCTTTTGTTCCATTGTTGTTTGTGTTTGTTGTGAAGCTACCTGCGTTTGGGTGGAGGTGCAGCCAACGAAAGCCAGCATCACAAGCAAGCTTGATTTTTTGCCGGTATAAATGAATTTATTTCCCATTAATACTTTATGAAGTGAAAGATTAAGGCCTTGTTCAGACCCCATGAATAGTACGAATCAACAAAGATACTAAAAAGAGAACGGTCTTGTGAAGGCCCACAACGAAGGTGTTTGCAACACAGGCTTACAGCATGTTCCCATTGATATAGCTTCTCTGGATTTTCAAAGGTGCTCCGTTTTCTAATGAATCAGAACCAACAGACACCTTTATGGTGCAAATAACAGTGCAAAAAGCTTACCAAAAGCACTTTGCAGGAAGAGGGCCTCCCTAAAGTAGTGCGTCATTCTAAACAGCATGAAGTTGAAGCACTTTCCGTGCCTACACTATTTACAGAACCTTCTATCCAACCAACTGTGCGTATAGCCGGGCGAGCGTTTCCTGGGGAGCAATACACAGGCCCGGATGAACTGGTGACGTTTGCACAATCGTACTGCGGGTAGCAGCTAACCAGCGGAAACGTGATGCGATGGGAAGTTGCCCAATTGCTCCGCCTTCTCTGCGGCCCGCGCAAATGCGTTCGAAAGCCCGAAGCCGTTCCTGTAGTTCCTGCATATCCAGATTGGGGGAGAAAGCGCGCAGGCGGTTCTCATTCAGTTTGTACATCGTCTGCAAAAAGCCTTGTGAGGCGCAGTAAACAATAACCCCGACATTCATAAACTCTTCACGTTCTACACACGGCACCACGCGAATAACGGCGTACTCAAATAAGTGCTTTTCTTGCATGCTGCGCTTCCTTAATAAAATTTTCAGTATGTGCTAGTCGTGTTTCCAGGAACTGGACGTAAGCTGCCCGGTGCTCATCGGCCGTTTCAAAAGGGGAGTCGCTGGTAAGCCAGTCCTCCGGGATTAAGGCGACGATGGAGCGGATACGCTCTGGGCTAAGAATCGTGCGAAAAGCTGTGTCAACGGTATCCAGTTCGCTGGCCTGGGGCAGCAGTACATGATCTTTTACCTGTACGAATGGTCGTTTGGCCTGCTCCTCCACGTTAGGCCAGGAGTGATGAAAGTAAAAAGAGGCGCCGTGGTCAATCAGCCACAGTTCCTTGTGCCACATCAGCATATTGGTATTGCGGGGGGTGCGGTCTACATTCGTTATCAGGCAATCGAACCAGACAATCTGGGAGGCAAGTGTAGCATCAACCGTTGTCACCAAGGCATCAAACGTGATGGAGCCGGATAAGTAATGAAGCCCAAGATTAAGACCTTCGCTAAAGCGGAGCAAATCCTGAATTTCCTCATCTGGCTCTGTTCGCCCAAAGCTCTCGTCTAAGGTTGCAAACACTATCTCAGGTACCTGAAAGCCAAGCGCGCGGGCAAGTTCACCGGCAATAAGCTCGGCAATGAGCGCCTTCACGCCTTGTCCTGCGCCACGGAACTTCAACACGTATAAAAACTCATCGTCTGCCTCTACAATGGCAGGCAGTGAGCCGCCCTCACGCAAAGGTGTGACATAACGGGTCACTTCAACGGTCCGGATTTCTGGTGGACTATACTTCATAAAAGCGCTTGTTCACTTGTTTATTTATAGCATCTTGTCGGACGGCTAACCTTAATTCGTTCTAACCTCAGCCAAAGATTTTGTTCCTTCTGTCTTCGCAGAACGTCCTCAGTATGTTTTGCCTGATGAGGGTTTATGGCTTTGTCTTCTTTCTCCTGCTGGATTACAGCTGCAATATAATAGAGAAATCCTGTATCTCTTAGCCTGCAACCTATAAGCGTAGCTGTTCCAGGTGCGTAAGTTTGATGCTCTCCAGGCTTAATATCTACTATCCTTGTATGTACTGGAGACGCAGCGCTAGACTTCTGCTAGCCACGGTAAAGTCAGGAAAAAGCAAAGCAGCATATATGCGGAATAGAAGATAATGACAGTAGTCTCTAGCATACACACCTTTATCATCAGCTAAAAGAACTATAAAAGACGATGCAGAAGGCTTATGCTTTCCTAGCTTATTATGAATTTATACTTCTCAACCTGAGTTGTGAATACTCTTATCAAGCGCTTCAGGATTCCCTTTTACCTTGAAAATGTAGAGCTGAACATTGGAAGGCAACACAGGTTTATTGTATGAAGTTTTACTATCAAAGCTTTATTCATACCTGCTGCTTAGCTACTAATGTTATTCAGCTCCTGATTTATAAATGAACCGGATACTAAACTAACGCCATGAAAAATATAAAAGTAGCTTCCTCCATTTCAGTTAGCTGGTTGTACATACTCCTGCTATCGCTGGGGATAAGTGCCTGCAACTCCTGCCAGGCACAGAAAGAGCCTACAGCCAGCGATGGCTATTCCTCTAAAGTGCCGCACCCCGATGGCACTGGTAAAGTATACCTAAAGCGCGAGATTGCTGGCATTATGGGTGCCGGAGGTGGAGGATGGCTGGAACGAAACTCACGGCAGGAGGAGGAGAATGTGACTTTAGCCATCGAGAACATGGCACTGAGTCAGCAAAGTGTGGTAGCCGACATTGGTGCAGGTACAGGCTATTATACCTTCCGGATTGCACCTAAGGTGCCCGCAGGAAGAGTTTATGCTGTAGATGTGCAGGATGCTTTTATATCGGCTTTAAATGAGCAGAAAGAAGCCCTCGGTTTATCTAATGTAGAGGTGGTGAAGGGAGGCAGCCAAAGTCCAAATCTTTCGGATGCTTCACTAGATTTGGCTATTATGGTAGATGTATACCATGAACTGGAATATCCCCAGGAGATGCTACAGGCGATTCACAAAGCCTTGAAACCTGATGGCAAATTACTTCTCCTTGAATACCGCGCCGAAGACGCCAGTATACCTATAAAAGAACTGCATAAGATGAGCGTAAGCCAGGTGAATAAAGAGTTAAACGCTAATGGCTTTCAGTTATACAGGCAGGAGGATTTTCTGCCGATACAACATTTTTTAATTTATGAGAAAGTAGGAGAGTAGGAGTAGGAAAATCATCTTTTGTGCAGGAAGCAGTTGCTGCTGCTTTGCCTCTGCTATGTATCAAGAATCGGCTGTTCATTTTCAACTTCTGTTTCTACTTTAGTAGCCTTTCAGATGCGCCATATCAAAAAATGTATTAGTAGGAATATTTTTTTTGATTAAGTAAGTGAGTAATTACTTTAAATTTATTAACTTAATAAGCTAAAGTATAAAAGCTTACGTAGGGTACATTGTACCTGTAGAACAAGAAGAACATGCATACTACAGTATTCAGATTCGAAGAGGGGAGTCCCTACATCAACAGCAAACGCCCCATTGGCTTAGAAATTCACAACCGGTTACTGTGGCGGGCTATGTGCCTTGCGAAGACAGGCAAACATATATTTAAGCAGGGGCTAGTTATTTATACTCCGATTCCAGCTTATCTCAGTGGCCCCACTACACTAGAGGTATACTGGGATTTTAAAAGCCCGGAAGAGTATAACAGTTAAGTTAAATAAGATGAACTGAATAAATTAGAAAAAGGGGCTCGGTTCTCATCAGCTTAGCTGTAGTGTGCCATTTCTGAAAGCTTCGGAATGATTTCAAATCTTTCAAGGCAACTGCCACTACTGCGCCTGGACCAAGCATTTTATGTGAGACAATCTTTTCATTCACTATTGTACTAAACCTAAGGCGCTTCACTCCTGTTACTTATAAAGAAGCACATTCAATAGCAAAAACTGAGGGAAAAAAGAGGAGATATATGAGGTTTTTACCGACGCGTTTTCATGGAATGTTGGATTATATAGTAGGACCTATGCTAGTAGCATCTCCATGGCTGGTAGGTTTCAAAGAAGTAGAAGTTGCCAACTGGACTGTGGTGCTTGCAGGTGTTTTGGTATTCATGCAAACTGCTTTTACAGATATAGAGGTTGGTATTGTTAAAAAGACATCTATGAGCACACATCTTATGTTTGACGTCTTCTTGGGTATCATACTGGCCGTCTCACCTTGGATTTTCGGCTTCGCTCAGCTAATATACGTGCCGCATCTTATCTTCGGTTTATACCTCATACTAGCAGCGTTTATAACACATCGTGTTCCTGCTGCCTCTTATCAAACATCAGAATCAGAGATTGAAAGGTGGGAAAACTAATTTGTTTTAATAGGGTAGGAGACATGCCTTAAATCAAGAACGCCCCCTGCCGTTTCGGACAGGGGGCGTCTTGTTGTGGTGTTGGCGGCCACCTACTCTCCCGGGTGTGACCCCAGTACCATCGGCGCGTCCGGGCTTAACTTCTCTGTTCGGGATGGGAAGAGGTGCTCACCGGAGCCATAGCCACCATTATCGTCACACGGTTTCTATGCGTGCATAATGATTTGTTAGTTATTTGACTAGTGGGAAAGAGGGAGAGTAGAAAGCAGCGGGCCGCGTTACGGCTTTGTGTTTCCACGTTTGAGAACACGCTCGGGCAATTAGTACCGCTCGGCTGTGCCATTTCTGGCTTTACACCTGCGGCCTATCGACGTGGTAGTCTCCCACGGCCCTTAAGGGAGATCTCATCTTGGGGCGGGTTTCGCGCTTAGATGCTTTCAGCGCTTATCCCGTCCGAGCGTAGCTACC
>NZ_QRGR01000054.1 GCF_003367245.1 Pontibacter diazotrophicus
CTTCCCCTTGAGTAAAGCTGCTATCATTTAGTTTTGATTCTAAGGGCTTTTGCTTGCATTGACTTAACAGAAGCATACAAAGCAAGATGGGTATCTTTTTCATTGATAATCTAAAATACGCTCTAACTAGGGGATAAACGGAAGTCTATTCGGCTTATCTGTCAAAATCAACAGATAACCGTAACCGGACTAACGAATATACTATATATATGGAGTAATATAAAGTAACCTGCTGAAAGTTTCTGCTTCCCGTGAAAGTACCAAATCCCGCTCGCTCTCCAGGAGGCTGCAAATGCGGTTTCGCTTGTAACTGATGCCTCAAGGGAGTGGTTCTGGTTAGCAGCTTCCATCTTTGGTACATGCTTCAAGGGTATAATGTCTGGTTTATAAGCAGAAACAAACTATCCTTCCTGTTTATCATACTTATCAGCTATGAAAAGGCTTCTCCAAAGGGGAGACCTGCTGAGCGGCCGTCCGCTGGTGGATCCGCTGCACCTGCGTTGCCTGGAACGGTCCTCCCCGGCTGGCCCTGAAGCCCGCCTCGTTCAGTTTCCGGGCTATCTCCTTCCAGGGCATCTCCGTTTTGCCTGTCACCTCTCCCTCGCTGCCTGTGACGTCCACTTTTGTGCTGCGCAGGAACTGGATGAGGGCCGCTGCCCGCTTGTTGTTCTCGTTGACCCTGGCGTTGTGCTGCAGTACCCGGGTGCCCTCTGCGGAGGCGGCACCCGTCCGGAAGGCCTCTGAGGGTTTGCGCCACTCCCCCGTCTGCTTTATCTTCTCATCCAGCGCCGCTTTCGTCCTGAGGCCGATCAGCTCCCGCTCCCGGTCGGCGATGGCCATGAACAGCGTGAGGGTGAACTTGTCCAGGTTCGGGATATCGCAGCTCTCCAGCCTGCCCTCCAGTTCGCGGTAGATGCTCAGCGCCTGCTCGGTGTTGCGGCTCAGGCGGTCTATCTTGGCCACGACCAGCGTCGCCTGCCTGCGCCTGCAGAGCTCCAGCGCCTCCAGCAGGCGGGGGCGGTTGGCGATGTCCTTGCCGCTGACCTTCTCGGTGTACTCCCCGATGATGTTCCTGCCGGAGTAGAAGTGCCGGACATAGGTGCGCTGCGCCTCCAGGCCCAGGCCGGACTCGCCCTGCTTCTTGGTGGAGACGCGGTAGTAGACCACGTACTGCTGCTCTTCCATCGCCTGTTTTTTTTGAAGTTTTTATAAAGGTAGGGGTTGTTTTACATTTCTACAACGAACGTAGAAGGAATGTAAACACCTCCCGGCGACTGTGTAATTCCCCGCGCCAGGGGGGTGACACTTACACAAACGGCAGCCCTTCTATACAAAACACTGTGCCTGGCCCCGGGTCCCCTCGCCGGAGGGCGGACCTTCCTGTTTCTCTCCCTTTTGTAAATAACCAGTTACCTTGTCTGCCAGGAGGGGAGCCTTCTGGTAAATGTTACGCTCTAAGGATGTCGTTCATGAAATTTAACACCCAAAGCCGCCGCCGTGACAAAACTGCATTTTCCAATCTCATTAGCAAAATATAGCAAAAGTCAATACTTTTAGTATCTTCAGAGCGGCGCCGGGAACTGCCCCCGGCAGGTACACTCTATATAATAGGAATATGGCAAAGGTTGGTTTTGTCTCCGTGGCGGGGGCACACGGCTTTCACTTCGACAGCCCGGAGGACACGCACTTCTCCGTCACGGTCGTGCTGGTGGAGGAAGAAAACAAAAGGGAAGTGGAGGAGGGGTTCCGCCGTATCCGCGACCGGCATTTTCCGAATGGTGACATCCGGTTTGAAGAGGGCTCCCTGTTCCAGGCGCAGCGGCGAGAATTCCTGGAGGAGCTCAAGTTCCTGGGTTTTTCCTTCCATGCCCTGCTGGTGGACAAGCGCAAGCTGCACCAGAAGTCGCCCCTCCAGTACAAGGGCACGTTCTACAAGTTCCTCTCCGGCCTTATCTACAACAACCTCTACCGCACCGTCCCGGACCTGAGCATCGTGGCCAATGAGCTGGGCACGCCCGAGTTCATGGAAAGCTTCCGCCGCTACATACAGGAAAACCACCAGGTGGACCTCTTCTCCCCGGCTACCTTTACTTTCTCAACAGGGGAGGAGGCAGAGCTACTGCAGCTGGCTTCCTTCCTGGGGGAGAGCCTGAAGTTGTTTCACGCCGGGCTGTCGGAGGTGGATGTGGAGCAGGAGCTGGCGGGTAAGTGCGTGGGGGTCATCCGTTGGCCGGAGGGGTACGTGCCTTATACCGTGGACACCGAGGGCATGGCAGTGGATACGCAGGACGAGGCCATCACGGCAGCGGCGCAACTGCGGGCGCGGGAGTATCTCCAGCGGCACGCGGGCAGCGAGGACCCGGTCATCAAAAGCCGGATGGTTTTTGTAGAGTACCTGCTGATGGTGTTTACCTACAACTACAAAACGCGCTTCATCCACACCTACGAGCTGCTCCAGCACCTCAACTCCTACAGGTTTGAGAATTACACGGAGCACCGCTTCCGCTCGCTGGTGGTGGGGCCGGTGCGGGACGAGGGCGTGCTCATCGTCTCCTCCAGCGCCGGCTATAAGCTGCCCTGCTCCACCAGGGACATCTACAATTTCTTCAACTACTATAACCAGCAGATACAGCCTATGCTCGCCAGGCTGGGCCAGTGCCACCGGGCCCTGGAGCTGGCCACCGGGGGAGGGTTGGACGTGCTGGAGCAGCCGGAGTATGCCAGCCTGAGGAAACTGCTGGAGAAGCTCCCCTGAATGAAAGGCGGTTTCTAAGGAGGCGGGTAAACATGCGGTTCTTCAGCCAGGTGCTACCTTTAGGAGGTTCCGCCGTTTGCTGATTTGGGTCACCCGGTGCTGCCTGGCCTGCGTTCAAAGCCATGCCGTATGAAGAGAACAATGAAAAATGCCTGAAATGAACTTTTACCAATTCAACAACTGTGCACTGGACAAGAGAGCGGAAATAATCTGGAAGTAGGGAAACCACCTGTCCGTGCTCTAGGATGGGGAACACCGTGTTGCTCTCTACCACATGGGCCACTTCTTTGCGGAGGAGGCTACAGTATCTATTCATAAGTAGAGATAAAGTACAAGGAAAAACTAGCTACTCAAAACAGTTTGTTTATCTCCCATATGAGGGTTGGATTGCTTGGGCGCTTCGCATCAAGTGAAACAGCTCTCCCCTGCCTGTTAATCAGAATATAACGTGGGATCGGTGGGGCGTTCAGAAAATTAGCAAGTTCTGATTGCGATTCAAGCAAGTAGTTCTGTGAATCCTCTTCTCCAAGGCCATTTTCCTCTATAGACCTTTTCCACTTGTCCCGATCAAGGTCAATCGATATGTTGATGAAAGAGATGTTGTTCTTGGGGAGAAGTTTCTGTAGCTTCTTTGAGTGCGGTATCTCTACGAGACATGGTCCACACCAACTTGCCCACAAGTCCACATATATCACTTTACCCTTATTCTTTTCCAGAATTTCCTGCCAGCTTGTATTTTCACCTGTGATAGTTTCCAGTGTGGTGCCGAGCAATGATGGGCTAAAGGATAAGTTATCAAAACGGGCAGCTAAACTATCAATATATTGTACATACGGAAGGTAAGAACATTCCTTCCTGAAACCTTCCTGGTACTCCTTAAACTCAGGCAAACCCTCATCAACACTTGTTTTAAGTAAATAAAATAAAGCATAATCCTTTGTCTTACCTTGGAAAGTATTTAGAGCGTTCTGGTAAGAAACAGGTAACTCCTCAGGAGTGTCCAGCGCGTGGCGGCTCAGGAAACGTATATAGCTTATCACTACTGTTCTATACAGAGATGAAGATGAAACCAAGTCGTCATTTTTTAGATAGTCTTTAGCTCCAGAATGTAGAACCATTGTAGTATAATCAGGAGTAAACTGATTGTAAATGTGGTTGGGATCCCAGTAAGGCCCTAGCAAAGCATGTAAGTATTGCTCTTTGATCGCGCTATTCGCATAGGCATAAAAGGTGGGGCTAAATTTTAAGGAGTCAGTGGCTCTTTCCAACAGAGAAATTCTTTGGTTATACAAGTTGAGAAACCTCTTGACCTTGGCAGGAAATTCAGCGGTCTTTTTTCCCATTCCATATACATCAGGATACCCTATCCCACAGGCATTCTGCTCTAGATAAGTGAAAAAGTTTAACTCATGCTCTCTTTTGCCATGAAATGTATAGTAGATAGGACCTGCGGAATAGCTCTTGATGTATATCGTGTCCCCCGGTAGCGCATAGACAGGGTACTGCATCATATTCTTGTTGAATTTCAACAACAGAGGATGCTCCGTTGAAATTATCACAGGCTGCAGCTTACCTGTTATGCTGTCTCTCCTGAAGCTGCCCCTACCTTTATCGTTAAACTCGTCACGGTAGTTAACAAAAATTTGTTCCTCAGGAGAGCTTATACTTATCAAAGTGATGGTGCTTTTCGCATTCTGCGCTATGCAAAAGCCGGCAAGGAAGGTAAGCAACACAGCAAGACAGAGCCTTTTCATCATAACTCTTTTGGTTTATATATAAACTTGAAATAACCTAATTTAACAGAGTAGCAGTCACCCTGACGTGCCCATAAATTGCATACTATTGCTTACATCAAGCAGGCATATAGTTTACTTGCGCAAGTTCTATTGTATCCTATTGGCTTATCATCAGTCAAGACTGTACCTTCACAATTTCGAGTTGCTTCCTACCTATTCCCTCCAACGATCTGCTTCATCTCTCTGGATAATATTTCCCTCATGTTTTCATGTCATGTACCTACTTTTTCATATAGCTCTATATTTGAAGCTAAGCCCCTTTTGCTCGGGTTATGGTTTCCCCATCCTGCATTTGCTCGAGTCAGGCAACTCCTGTTGTCGGCAAAACAATATCTTTGCTATTACCTTACATATATAAAGCATTTGTTGTCCGCTGCCGCCTTCCCGTCTTTCACTTTGTACTCTTTGGCAGTTTGCGCCTGCACCAGGCTGCCACCGCTCAGGATGATGGCCATGCACCAGATTATCTTTTTCATAGCGAAGGAGTTTTTTATAATTAAAGCTTTTTGTTTAAGACAATTGAACACGAGTATCAGGAGCGCAGCCACAGGGCGCTTTAGTGGTATCTGTAAAGCGTCATCTTCTGGGTTTTGTATTTATATCATTTGCCATTAATGTAAATATTTTTGTAGAGCACTTGCTTATTGGCGCGGTTCCCTCCAATTCATATTAAACAGGCGAGCAACAGCATGTTCTTCATCATAAACTTAAGCTATAGAAGGATGTCAGAGGTTAGGGAACAGGTATATGTGTTGTATGCAGTGAATTTTGTAAAGTATGTGCCCAGGCACTACGCTTATGCATATGTAGTGTTATGAAAACGTTGTCTCCGGTAGCTAAAAGAAGTAAGGCGCTAAGGCTTCACAGCCAGTCGGACAGCGTTATAGCCAGCAAAAATGCCGAAGCCGTTCCGGATACTGTTGGTTACCTGGCTTGGTAGCTTACCAAAATCATCCCCACCTGCCTGCCTTTGCAGTGTCCGGGCATACTCGTAATATTCCTTTGAGATATGCGCCACCTGCACATAAGTTGTTCTGCCAGGAATTTTTGCATACTCAAACCTGAAGGGTATTTGCTTCCCCTCAAACAGCTTGTCGCTTAAGAAGTAACGAGACTCCATGTTAAATTCCGTTTCAATGGGAGCGGTGAAGTTAAGGCTCTCGGTTCTGTTATAGGGTCTTCCATCGTAATAGCTCGTGTCTGGTGTATAGGCCCGCAAATAGTAGAAGTTCTCCTGGTTCGCTACATCATTCAGTGTAAAGAAGAGTCTTACAATGGGAAATGGGCTGTTGGAGGGACTTGCCTCGGAAGCTTTCACATCACTTAGAATAGGTGCGGCAGGTATATGAGCAGTAGCCCTGGCACCCGGAAAGCCTGGTGCATTCACCCGCAGTTCGTAATGCTGTAGAACCTGTGGTTTAGCGTCCGCCCTATAGATGCCGTTGCCCTGGTGCTGCAAGTCGAACAGAAGCTGACCAGCCTGGTATACCTGCACCGTGGCATCGGAAAGTTGTGGATAGGCACCATTGGAAAAAGGACTCCGGCTGGCGCTCACATCCACTGTGAAGAGGCTGTCGGGATTGATGACGGCATTTATAACCAGCTGCGGGGTATGTTCTGGTAACTCCAGCTCTACCACCGTTTCGCAGCTGCCCAGCAGGAAGGGCAGGCAAAGAAGTATAGGGAGTATGTACTTTGTTTTTCTCATCATCTCAAAATTTAAATCCATAGCTGAAAGAGGGCAGCACCGGAAACAGCGACACCTGGTAGAGGCCGCGAGTCGGAATGCCTGACACATTGCTGCCCAATGACCTACTTAACCGTAGGAAGAAAGGGTTTTTGCGGTTATAAGCGTTATAGACAGAGATGTTCCAGCTGCGTTCTCCCCACTTCTTTTTCTTCGTGTGCGTCAGGCTCAGGTCGAGGCGGTGGTAAGCTGGCATCCGGTAGTTGTTGCGCTCCCCGAGGTAATCTACATTCTCAATGTTGCTATTGCCTGAGTAACCTTCATAACGTACCGGCTCGTTGTAGGCTTTGTAGCTCGCGGCGGGCAGTGTGGTCACAAAGCCGGTGTGGTATTGCCAACTGCCGCCAATGCTTAGCTTTTCGGTGAGCTGGTGGTTGGCAACCAGTGAGATGCTGTGGCGGCTGTCGTAGGTATAAGGGTATTTCTGCCCTAAGTTAACGCTGTCGAGTTGCCGCCACGACCAGGCGAGGGTGTAGCCGAGCCAGCCGGTTGTTTTGCCTGTCCGCTTGCGCAGCATCCACTCTGAACCGTAACTCCAGCCTTTTCCCCGCACAAGGCGCGTTTCGTAGGGAGGCGCCACAAAGTTGGCAAAGTTGGTTTCCGGCCCGGCGCTCAGGAAGTCGTTGATGAAGTTAGCGCCTTCCCTGAACTCTGCCACGTCCTGCATTTTCTTGTAATAGACATCCGATGTAAGCTCCCACTGCTGTGCCAGCACAGTGGCAGCACCCAGCGTAGCCTGCCACGAGCGTTGGGGTTTCACCTTGTCAGTGGCCGGTACCCAAATATCGGTGGGAGTGCCCGTAGCAGTATTGCTGATAAGGTGGAGGTACTGAGCCATAGTGGCGTAGGAGGCCCTTACACTGATACCTGTGGCTGAAGTATAGCCTAGCCCCAGGCGTGGCTGCAGCGATTTATAAAACGCTCCATTCACGGCAAAACCGGAGAAGTGCAGCCCCACTTGCGCCTGCAGGCGTTCGCTCAGTTGTATTCTGTCTTCGGCATAGGTGTAAAACTCCTGCGCCCGGATCTGGGAGAAGGAGTCGGTGGTGAGCGTGAGGGTATCAGTTTGTAAGGTGACTGACTCAGGCCTGAAGCGGTGGTTGGTGTAGCTGCCTCCGAACCGGATGCTGTGCCTGGCATGCAGCAGATAATCAAAATCAGCCTTGGCACCCCAGTCCTGGATGCTGGAGCTGTAATCTGTAGAGCGGCGAATTGACCGACTGCCTTCTTCCAGCTTTGACTCGCTTTGCTGCCCGAAGCCATAGCGGGTGTGGGTAAGGGTGATGTTACTGAACAGCCGTGGCCCGTAGATGTGATTCCAGCGGAGCGAACTGGTGCTGTTGCCCCAGCGCATGCTGAAGTTCTCCTCTTCCTTTAAGCCCAGGTTCTGGTACTCCTGCTTGTCCGAAAACTTGTCCTGCCCGGCATAGAGGCTGAGGTAGACTCTGTCGGTGGGGGAGAAGGTGTGGTTGACTTTGGCGTTGAGGTCGTAGAAGTTGTAGTTGCTGATAGTCTCACCGCTCATGGCAGCCCCCGCTGCCGCCAGCAGGTCGAGGTAAGTGCGCCGTGCGGCTAGCAGAAAGGAAGTTTTCTCATTCTTAATAGGACCTTCCAACAGTATTTTAGATGATATGAGACCCACGGCACCTTCACCGGAGAACTGTTGGTTATTGCCCTCTTTCAGCTGCACATCCACCACTGACGAAAGCCTGCCGCCGTACGGAGCCGGGAAACCGCCTTTGATCAGGTCCACCGTTTTAATAGCATCCGGGTTGAAGACAGAGAACAAACCCAACAGATGCGATACATTATATACCGGCACGCCATCAAGTAAAATAAGGTTCTGGTCAGGGCTTCCACCGCGCACCACCAGGTCTGAGGAGCCTTCCAGTCCCGCCTGCACCCCAGGCATCAGCTGTATAGCCTTGATGGCATCGGCTTCGCCCATCAGGCGCGGGAGCTGCTTTACTTCAGAACCATGCATGGTCAGGCGGTTGGCCTGCTGCAGATCCGTTACCTTCTCTGCCACCACTATCAGCTCCTGAATCTCATTTGAAAGCGGTTGCAGCAATAAGGTAAGTACAGTATCTCTTGGGGTGGATGGAAGAGAGAGCGCCAGCGGCGCATAGCCCAGGTAACGGACCTGCAACCCATTGGTGCCCGCGGGAACAGAGAGGCTGTAAAAGCCATAGGCATTGGTGGCAGTGCCTGCTGTTCCGTCTGATACAGTGACTCCCGCCAGGTTTTCACCGGAGGTCGCATCCCGGACGTGCCCGCTGATAGTGAACTGCTCCTTCTTTTTCCGGTTTACCGGATGCTTCACAGGCTGCAGAATGATCTGGCTGCCAATAAGGGTGTAGCGGGTGTTGGTGTTTTGCAGCAGCTTGTCAAGCACCTGGCACAACGGTTGGTCTTCTGCTTTTATACTTACCTGCTGCTGCAGAGGAACCAGATCATTGCCATAGGAGAAGGGTATCCCATACCTTTCCGACAGCTCCGTTAGCACCTCCTGAATAGTGGCAATGCTTCGACTAATGGATACCTTCCGGTCGAGTGGGTTTGTTTGTGCCAGTACGGTGAAGACAACAGTCAGCCAGCCTATACCCAAGCATACTAAACGTTTGTTCATAGGTGTTTGTTAAGGTTTACTTTATCGGCAGCCTTCACCTGTAAGGGTATAAGTCTGCTCATTTTGTTTTGTGATATTAACTTGCAGTGATGCCTCCAGCACCTGCAGTACCTCCTCCAGCGCTGCTTCCTCAAAGCTGCCTGTAAAGCGGCAAGCCGCCAGTTCCGGACGCTGCAGTTGCAGCTTCACATCATAATACTCCTCCAAGTCGGCCAGCACCTCCTTTAGTGGTTTGCCGTGAAACTGAAGCTTTCCAGTTTTCCAGGCCCACACATTCGCATCGGCCACTGCATACGTTACGATGCTGTTGCTCTGCTTCTGAAACACTGCGCCAAAGCCAGGCGTCAGAACAGCCTGGGCAGTGCCTTCTGTGGCGGCAAAGGCTACTTTGCCGGTGACCACTGTCAGTTCCACTGTTTGCGCTGCAGGGTAAGCGCGAAGGTTAAAAGAGGTGCCCAATACCTCTGTCTTTGCCGCTTCAGCTTGAATGATGAATGGTCGTTCCGGATTCCGCTGCACGTCAAAAAAAGCTTCCCCCTCTAGCTGTACCACACGCTCTTGGTCAAAATCTGGGTGGTAAGCAAGCAGGCTGTTCCGGTTAAGCCATACACGGCTGCTGTCTGGCAGCACAACCGCAATCGTGCCGTTCCCCGACCGCACGACCTGCATGCCATAATATGGGAAGAAGTAGAGTTGAAAAATCCAGGCCAGACCAATGAGCAAAACTACCGAAGCCGCTACTCGCAGCAGTGTGCTGAACATCGGGATAACCTTAGGCTCCAGCTTCTCCGGTTGTGCCCGCAGCCGTCCTTTTACTTTTTGCCATGCAGCGGCTGTATCTACCTCCACCAAAGGGGCAGGAGGCGTCAATTCCCACAGCCGCTGCTGCGCCTGGAATTGCTCCGCATGTGCCGGGTCCTGCGCCAGCCACTGGCGCAGCGCCTCCTGCTCGGCAGGGGTGGCCTTGCCATGCAGTTGTTTTGCGGCGATGTCCCAATACTTGCTATCCATGGCAGGGCACGTGTTTTAATGCATTAAGTTTGTGTATAGCCTGGAGGCTTTCGCCAAAGGCACCAGTTTTTATTGTGGCTTTCAGATACATGACAAGTGAAAGCAGCATGACCGCTACTCCATCAGGAAAAAAAATTAAAAATAATTTCGAAGAGCACCAACAGCAGGCTCAGTAGCACTTTTCGGAGCACAGCGAGCGCTTTTTTGATGTGGTTGTCGACGGTGTTGGTGGAGATGCTGAGAAAGTCCGCAATCTCTTTATGGCTCATCTCTTCATAGCGGCTCAGCAGGAATACCTTCTGGCATATGGGCGGCAGCAGTTCGATAGCATCCTGTACTTTCTGCTGCGTTTCCTGCAGTTGCAAACCCTGTTCTGTGCTGTTGTCGGATAAAGGTTGCTGCGCTCTGTATTGTGCTTCCAGTTCCCCTCTGCGCTTCTGGCTGCTGGCGTAGTTCAGTGCTTTGTTGATGGCGGCTCTGTACAGGTAAGCTTCGGGCGTTGTAATTTGCTGCCGGTCTTCGTTGTTCCAGAAACTCACAAAGACATCCTGCACAATATCCTCCGCCGCATCGGCATCGCGCGTGATACGGTGTACGCGCAGGCACAAGTGCTGGTATTGGCTCCGGAACAAGGCTTTATATTGAGGCAGTCCATCCTGATGTTCAGGCATAGAATCTATTAAGGCAGTGAAACTGCATAATAAGTAAAATACTGAAGCTTTGCAGCAGCTTGTACTATTATCCTACAGCTTAATTGCAGTCCAAGATCAGCGACTTATATTGTTGAAGACAGAGATTATGCCTCAGAAAGTAACGTCATTCGTGCTTTAGCTCCTTGGAATTGTAGGGAGAGTAGCATACTTAGAAGCTGTTTTAAAAGGTAAATATGAGGAAAGAAAAATTGCCCACTTTGGTTAAGATAGTTATTCGACCAACTAATCAGAACCTAGGTGAGCACCACTCAAAAGAAACAAAAAAGAAAGCCTTATCCAAGCGACATCAGCCAAAACGGCTGGAAAAAGTTTAAGCAGGCCATGCCTGTTGTTAAATCTGCAAGTAAGTGCGGCGGACGCCCTGCTGCAGACATAAAAGAAGTCATCAATGCCATATTTTATGTGGTAAAGACGGGCTGTAGCTGGCGCAGTTTGCCGCACGATCTTCCCTGCTGGCAAACAGTTTATGGCTACTTCAACCGCTGGAGCAGGGACGGAACCTGGGAGTCTATCAACTGCTTTCTGGTCAAAAAGCTCCGCACCAATGCAGCCCGTAGTGCTCGCCCAACGGCTGGTATACTGGACTCGCAGAGCGTCAAAACCACGGCATGCGGCGGCCGGCACCGGGGCTACGACGCAGGTAAGCAGATAAAGGGGCGCAAGCGCTTTATCCTGACTGCTACGCAGGGGCTGCTGTTGGCCGTGTGGGTATGCGCGGCGAGCGTATCGGAGAAGATGGGGGCCAAGTGCCTGCTGCGCTACCTGCGCCGCTCCTTTGTCCTCAGGGAACTATGCAGCCAGGTAGAGCTGGTGTGGGTGGACGGGGGATACCGGGGAGAGGACCTGAGGCGCTTTGCCAAGAGGCTATGGGGCTGGTGCTGGCAGGTGGTGCTGCGGACCGATGAGAGGAAGGGCTTCAGGGTACTGCCCAGAAGGTGGGTGGTGGAAAGGACATTTGCTTGGATACTGCACGCAAGGCGCCTGAGCAAAGACTACGAAAAAAGCAGAATAAACGCCCAGAGCATGGTCTATTTGGCCATGATCAGTGTCATGGTAAAGAGGTTTTAATAGGTTTTAAAACAGCTTCTTAGAAGCGCTGCAGTTCTTCATCCGTGGCTTTGTTGATGCGCTGTCCCTTTGCTTTATGTATGACATAGTTGACAGACACGGACAAAAGGCGGCTGTTAAACCTTTGAGTCAGCTGAATGCTCTCTGTCTCTGAAAGTAGAGAATTTTTGATTTTAAAGCTGTAAAACAGGTCATTAGCACTAATACCTACCGTCAGTTTCTCCTCCAGGAAAGACCGTCGGATACCTGCGGCCAGCGTATAGTATTGCTGTCGCTCAAAGATGCCGTTAATGCCTGGCCCCTCGTACTGAAAGTCTACGTTGGCATGCAGCGCCATAGGCAAAGTCAGGTTGTTCCGGAGACCAAACTTAAAAGAAGTTGCCCGCTGTTTGACGTCTCCGAACCTGACAGACGCATTATAAACAGAGGCATCGCTGCTGAGCTGCCACCATGGGGCAATACTGGTTTGATTTGACCCGTAGAGCGTCCAGGTGCGCCTGTAGGCGAAGTTCTGTGGTGAGAGCTCCAGGTACGCGCCCTGCTGAAAAGGAAACTGGGCAATATATCTGTTCACGTGTGTATGCGAAACAGAGAAAACACTGTTTTTGTGAAGTATGAAGAATAGCTCGTTGATAGTGGTCACCTGGGGAAGCAGCGTTTCATTTCCGCGCAGGTACGTGTAAGGGTCTGTTAAAAAAAGAGTCGGGTTTAGCTGGTTAAAGTTAGGCCTGTTGATTCTGCGTGTCAGGTTATAGCCGAAGAGGTTGCCGTTCGCAAAAGTGTAGGCCAGGTTCGCCGACGGGAAAAGCTGGAAATAGGAAGTGTCAAGCGTTTGTTGCCTGGTATCGAAGCTGTTTCCCAGGCTGCTTTGCTCGCCCCTTAAGCCTAAAGTGGCATCAAAGCTTTTAAAAGGTTTAAGGGTAACGGAAGCGTAAGCGGCATACGTGCTCTCCTGATAGCGGTACTCCCTGAAGTTAAGAGAGTCCTGAACCCATCTGCTATTTAAGGCAGCGTCAACCTCGAATTTGTTTTCATAATCTACGGTTGTCGCCTTTGCCCCCAGCTTATAGGTAAACTTTTCTTTCTCTGCCACATAATCCGCTTTGGCTATATGTAACCGTAAAAACGCGTCAGGCCTGGTATTGATGGCAAAGAAAGGGGACGGCTCCGGCTGGTCTGAAGTGGTAAGGCTGGAAACACTGGCGTACTCAGCCGGAAGGTTATTGTGACTATAATCATAGGCCAGGATCAATTTCCTTCCAGAGGGATTGCTTTTGCCGAGAGGAAGGCTGTAATTCACTCCAGCTGTTATTTTATCGGAATGGTTAACTGTTGTGTTGATGTTTTGCAGGTATCCGATTCCACTTATGGCACTATGCCCGGTGGTTGCTATTTCTTCATCAATGAAACTAAACTTGCTGTAGGCAACTATGCTTGATTTGTTTTGGAAGGTGTGGCGCCAGGAGGGCTCTACAGAGAGCACATGAGGCTGTATGTTATTCTCTGTTTCCTGCATATACAGCATATTACCAGATGTTCTTTTATAGCTGTTGAATTCAAACTTATTGACCTTAGAGTAGCTGGTAAAAACATTGAATGTGCTGTTTTTCACAGGCAGTGAGGTCAGGTTACTGTAATAAATGCTTGGTTTTATGGCATGCTCAAACCGAAGGGTGTTAGAGCTATACAGGTTGGCTAACCTTGTTTTCGTCCTGATCCGGATAACAGAGGAAAAAGAAGCATCAGCGTCGGCTGAGGCAGAGGGTATTATCTCAATGCTTTCTATGATACTGTAATCAATGCTGCTGAGGTAAGCCTGTAATTCTCTGGGATCCAAAGGCTGCAAGTCCTCATTCAAAAACACCGCCACGCCTCCTTTGCCAAACAGCTGCAAAGCTCCGCCAGGACTGAGGGTCACGCCCGGAAGGTTTTTCAGAATGCCTTCCAGGCTCCTGCCTTTCAGGTGCTCCTGTCCGCTTATGTTAAACCTCAAGGCGTTGCCGCGTCGTTCGATAATTGGTTTGTTGGCTTCTACAGTGACGGTGGAAAGCATATTAGTCTTGTCCTGTAGCGTAATGTGTAGCGCTGTTCTGGTGAGCTCTTGTTTTGTGAGCGGTTCAGATACATAGGTATTATACAGCAGGTGATGAACCTCTAGTATATAAGTAGCCTGGTTTGTGGCTTTGTCAGGCATTTTTAATGAAAAAGTGCCGTTTTCATCTGTAGTAGCAGTGGCCACAATGGCTGCAGTGTTGCCAATTTCTTTCAATACTGCGGTTGCGTAGGCAATCTTAGCTCCTTGGGTGTTTGTTATATAGCCAGTTATCGGTTCCGAAACCCTTGCATAGGTTATAAAAACCAAATGCATCAAAAGGAAAGTAATAACTGTTTGCCTGATTGTGGACATAGATCTTATAAAGAGGTTCTGGTAATACCAACGAAGTTGACTTTGCGGGTAAAATAAGTTCTTATGCGGATGATATCACTATCTGGCACTAGTGCTATATAGCAAAGCAGCATAGGAATAGAAAAACCGTCGATCCTCATAAGCAAAAATATTCCTATGTGTAACAGGACACCACAAGCCATGAGGGGAAGTTTAAAGCGGTTGAACCATATGAGCATTGGGAACGCTATCTCAAAAACCAATGTGAAGTAAGTTAGAGTCTTCAATAATAAAGGGAAATTGTTGTTTTATATTCCTTCCCATCTCACGACAAAAGGCACTTCTGTGTTAACATTAGCATCATTGAGCATTAGGGTATTTAACTTCTTCAGATTTAAGATTCCTTCTCTGTAACAGTTCCCTATGCGGCTACAGAAAGGTTCTCCTTTTATTGGCTCCTTGACCGTTTTACCTTTTGTATTCCGATAGCTTATTTCGGCTTTATCTGTAATTACACTTACTATTTTTCCCTCCGAGTTTATCTGAATTTTAAAGAGAAAAGTCAGAGAACGTGGAGCGCCATATTCTTCAGTCCACGTAGGTAAGCTGCCAAGATTACATTTTGGAATTACTTGCTCGTTTAGGTAATCTATGGTCTTATGATGATAGACAGAATCTGTTGATGCATCAATGTAAACAGATGGACGCTCTTGGCTAACTGCTGTAAGCCAGATAAGGAAAAAGAAGAAGGAAAGTATAACTTGTCTTTTCATGATTCCCTATATGCCATAACCTAACCTAAAGCACGCCTTGGTGTGCTTTAGGTTAGGTTATGTCTTGTTGTTTTTCAGTTTGTTCTTCAATACCACTCCAAAGGAATATCCCATCAAAAGGGCAAGAGGCAGTCCTAACAGCAGAATAGGGACAGCTACTCTTAGTAGGAAATACATTGAAAATAATAGATTGAAACCTTCATTCCAGCTTATTTGAATTACTACTGCCAATGAAAGCGTTAGTGCTACGACTGCCAGTACTTGAATTGCAGTTGTAAAGCCAATAGAGCTGCCAAGTCTAATATCTTTTTCAAGTTTTAAACCTGCTTTCTTACCGAAGAAGTGAGCAGATATAAGGAGTGAAAGTATTCCTGCTGATGCTGGTAAAGGGTAGTTCAGGAAAAGGTCTACAAGGGTATTCGCTGCAGCGGTATTCTTTGCGAGGCTTATTAAGAATAACACAAATTGAATAAGACCTACACTGGCAATCACGGCTATAATTGCGTAGCGGCTTCCTATTGATTCTATTTCTTTAGTCATTGTAATTAGACATAACGTGTTTGGCTAAGGCACGCCTTCAGGTGTGGTTTAGGTTTTGTTGTGTGAAGAGTTTTACCATTTATTAGAGTTGACAATTATTGTTCTGCCGTCATCCATAAATAGTATTTCAAAACTCTTGA
>NZ_QRGR01000055.1 GCF_003367245.1 Pontibacter diazotrophicus
CTCAGGCAGAGATGTGCTCGCTTGGTCAGGAAATCCCTCTCCTTCTCTAAAAAGCTCGAGAGGCACCTGATGGCAATACGTTTCTTTGTGGCTAACTACAACCTAACATTACTTTTATAGAATTACCGAGCCGTCTTTGGTCTGTCGTATTTCGAGGTGCATCTTTTTTGCGTTACTTTACAAAGTTAAGCAATGTAAGACACAGCCTGCAATAGCTGGCAGCAGAATATGCTGCTAATTTTATGTGCCGGCGCCTAAATATCTGTGGTTGTATGGCAACACTGTTAAGTAGTTGTTTTACTCTTCCTTTTCAGCCACTTAGCAAGCAAACCAGTTAACAATCAACAGGCAGCAATCCACAATTAAATTATGGCAAGAGTACAGGTAAACATTCCCGCGCATACACACTTCGAGACAAACATCCCTGTCCGTATCACAGATCTAAACTATGGTGCCCACCTCGGAAACGATGCCCTGCTGTCTATCCTGCACGAAGCGCGGCTACAACTGCTAGGTCACTTTGGCTACAACGAGATGGACCTTGGTGGTGCCAGCCTGATTATGGCCGACGTGGCCATCAGCTACAAAGGCGAAAGCTTCTATGGCGATACACTCAACATTAGAATGGCCTTCGACGATTTAAACAAATACGGTTTTGATATTTCGTACCACGTTCTGAACCAGGATGGCAAGGAAGTGGCGCGCGCCAAAACAGGTATGTTGTGTTTCAATTATAAAGTGCGCAAACTTATGTCGTTACCTGATGAAGTAAAGGCGAAAATTGAAACTAAAGCCTGAGGATTTTTGTAATTTTGCAGTATGACTTTGATTGCAGATATAAATATTCTTAATAAGAAAGATATCCGGAAGCTGTCTTTGGATGATCTGAAGGCATGGCTGGTGGAGCAAGGGGAGAAGCCTTTCCGTGCCAAGCAGGTGTACGAGTGGCTCTGGAAGCACTCGGCACAGTCTTTTTCGGAGATGAACAACGTGAGCCTGGCGCTGCGCGAGAAGCTGGAGCAGCATTTCGCGATCAACGGTGTGCAGGTGGCTACGCAGCAGCTGAGTTCTGACGGCACGATAAAGTCTGCTTTCAGACTTCACGATGCCAATATTGTAGAAGGGGTGCTGATTCCGCACAACGAGCGCAAAACCGCTTGTGTGTCGAGTCAGGTAGGCTGTTCGCTTACCTGTAAGTTCTGCGCCACCGGCTACATGGACCGTGTCCGTAACCTGGATGCCGCCGAGATTTACGACCAGGTGGTGCGCATTAACGAGCAAAGCATGAAGCAGTATGGGGAGCCGCTCAGTAACATTGTGTACATGGGTATGGGCGAACCATTGCTGAACTATGCCAACGTAATGAAGAGCATTGAGCGCATTACGGCGCACGATGGCTTGGGCATGGCAGCCCGCCGCATCACGGTGAGCACGGCAGGTATCGCCAAAATGATTCGGAAGATGGCAGATGATGGTGTAAAAGCGAACCTTGCTTTGTCGCTGCACGCGGCGAACGATGAGAAGCGGAACCAGATAATGCCTATCAACGAGACCAACTCTCTGGAGGCGTTGACAGATGCGCTGAAGCATTACCATGAGGTGACTGGCCGCAAAGTAACGTATGAGTACATTGTGTTTGAAGACTTCAATGATACCCTGCAGGATGCCGAGGAGCTGTTACGCTTTTCGAAAATAATCCCGTGCAAGATCAACCTCATCGAATATAACCCGATTGAGAACGCTGACTTCCAGAACACAAACGATGACCGCTGGCAGGATTTCATTTACTATCTCGCCGACCGTGGTGTGCAGGTGAATGTGCGCCGCAGCCGTGGTAAAGACATTGACGCTGCCTGCGGGCAGCTAGCCGTAAAAGAGAAGCAAACAGCGTAAGAAAAGCTGTAGAAGATAAATAGAAAGAGCCCCTGCTAATCACGTAAGGGGCTCTTTCTATTTATCAATCTATAACCAGAGAAGGCCTTGTGGTGAACTCGCGTCTCACTCCTCTGCTGCTGGTTTATTTCTTCGGCTCAAACCGCCCTTCTGGCTGAGGTCTGCCGCTGGCTATATCGTTTCTCTCTTCTACAACCTCACGCTCCTCTACAAAAACAGCAAAATGTTTAGGCCGGATGCGCTGCCCGAATGCTTCTGCATACTGTTGTGTGAACTCTGCTCCAAAAAGCACAATCAAGGAGGTATAGTAAATCCAGACAAGGATGACAACCATAGAGCCTGCTGCCCCATAGGCAGAACCAGGGTCGCTGGTGCCAATAAACCAGCCTATCAACACCTTGCCAATAGTAAAGAGCACAGCCGTGATAAAGGCACCAACCCAAACGTCCCTCCAGCGGATAATAGCATCAGGCAGGTAGTGAAAAACAAGCCCGAAAAGTGCTGTGATAATACCAACTGAAAGCACAATGTCTACTAACTGGATAACAAAAACTCCTATGTCAGGGAATATACTTGATAAATAGTCGCTCAGAATAGAGATAACGGTGCTGAGCAGCAACGATACGAGCATCAGCAGGGCAATACTCAGCACAATGCCGAAAGAAAAAAGGCGCACCTTCAGCATGTTCAGAATACCACTCGTTGGCTTGGGCTTCAGGTTCCAGACCATATTAAGCGACTGCTGCAGTGTAGCGAAGAAGGTGGTAGAGGCAAAAACTAATGTGCCAAGGCCTATCCAGAAAGCCAGCCCGGAAGATTCGCTTTGATGTGCGTTCTGTATAATGGTTTCTATTTCCTGGGCAGCGTTTGGCCCAATGGCGCTCGATATCTGGTTTGATAGCTCACCTGATACCGCCTGCTCTCCTAAGAAAAACCCTGCCGCACGGATAATAATCACTAAAAGTGGTGGAATGGAAAAAATGGCATTGAAAGCCAGCGCTGCGGCCAAAAGCAGCGAGTTATTGTCTATAAACTCTGATGCGGAGGTTTTAAACAAAGAAAAGGTACTCTTGGCAGTATAATCAGCCATAGGCTTTCTAGAATGTTATTCTTTAAATCTTCTTGTGATACGGCAGCAGCAAGTTTAGGTTAAACTTACGGTTAGAGGTCCGAACAAGCTAAAGCAGGTAACTATTCAGAGCAGGCGTACGATAAGTACAAAATACGGATGTTCATTTCAGTTTAGCATTTCAGTGATGTATTGCAAAGTAAACAGATTCATTATGCTATTGTTTTGCCTGGTTTTCATGTCGCTTTCAGCTATATGTGGTGCAGCAGCTTTGCCAGACATGCCGCAGAATGACCCCAAAGCACAGGCGCTGGCTCAAAAGGTGCTGGATAGCATGGGCGGCCAAAATGCCTGGAACAGCACACGCTACCTCGCCTGGACTTTCAACGACCAGTACCAGATCTGGGATAAGAAAAAAAGCCGCTTCCGTTGGGAGATGGGGAATATAGTGGCCGTGATAAACACCCGGACCAAGGACGGCAAAGTGTATGTGGAGGGTCAGGAACTGCAGGACCCGGAGGAGAAGCAGAAGCTGTTGGAGCGAACTTATGCCCGCTATATTAACAACTCTTATTGGCTCGTGATGCCGTTTAAGCTGCAGGACCCAGGCGTTTCGCTAAAGTACATGGGAGAGGAAACCACCATGGATGGTGCAAGTGCCGATGTGCTGGAGATGACCTTTGATGAGGTTGGACTAACGCCTCAAAACAAATACAGAGTTTGGGTGGACCAGGAAAAGGGACTCGTCACACAATGGGCTTTCTTCCGGAACTCTACCGATGAGGCACCTATCTTTACCCGCCGCTGGTCTGGCTACCAGGACTACGGGAAAATCAAACTAGCCAGTGACCGCAGCAACCCGCAAAGCGACTTTGAAATTTTTCATATTTCCTCTCCGTCTTTGGTACCGGATAGGGTGTTCAACAGCCCGGAGCCGTTGGGGAAGCTGTAGTTCTGTAGACAAAGGAATAAAAGACATTTAGGCTAATGATAATGGAATAAAGGAAAAATAGTAGGAGCACTGTAGTTTGCGTTACTTTTGTGCATATAAAACAGCAAGGGCAGCTCTCGTGTAGCTGCCCTTGCTGTTACCAAAATCTTGTGTCTTATGCCTAAGTGTCCTTTGTCTTTTGTCCAGAAGTCCAGACGCTCTGCGCTTAAAGGTTATCCACTGTAGCCGTTAGTGTGCCCTTTGCATTCACAACTGCTTTTATGCCGTCAGGTGCCAGGTATATGTTCTCAGGAGTAATATGCTGGATGTTGCCACGAAGCAGCAGCGACTCATGCACTCTGCTCTGCTTGTCCAGGGTAGCCTGCAGCATTTTCTTGGCATCATCTATCTGGTTTTGCACCGGTATATTTACCTGTTGCTCAATCATGTCCTTGAACTTGTTTTTAGCAAGCCAGCTGGCTGTGTTCAGTAATTTATCTTTGGTATCGAGGTCATAATCCACGTCGCGTACCTTGATGGAAGCCGTTGCTGCATCATAATAAGGTGTGCCACGCAGGTATACTTTGCCTACGATTTTCTTGGTGAACAAGCCTGCTTTGGTTTTTCCGTCTACATCCAGCATCAGCACCAGTTGTTCTCCGTTGGGCGTGATAGCGGCATCCTTTACAGTAATCTGGCTTTTGCCGTCATCAAATGTATAGGTTTGGTTGGCTACCTGGTCATGCACCATTCTGCTGGCGTGGGCGTAGGGAATATTTGCCGTTAAGCCAATCTGTATGGCATCTCCCATGCGGCTGTCGACAATTAGTTTTGGGAGGTTTTTATTCAGTTGCAGATGGGGCTTACCGTCGGTGGTAACCGTGATATAAGAGGTAATGCCAAGGCGGGTGTTGAGGGAGCCGTTTTTGCCTTGTAGCGGCGACATGCGTACTTCCTTCGGCACTACCGTCAGCCATGTGTTGGTCGCATCATCTAATTTTACTGGCTCCTGTACCATAAGCCAGGCATCCGCCACATATTTTTTCAGGTCGAGATGGTTCTGCAGTTCCTTGTCCAGTTGTTTGGAGAGGGTGCTCATCTGCTGGCGCAGGGCAGGCTCCACAAAGCGGGCAAGGCCAATCCTGAGCGGCCCCAGTTCTATGGTTGGTTTTGTATTTCCCCACTCAAAATCGCCGCTCGTAATGGTATTGATGCGGTAGTCTTCTGTCAGCCCAATGCGGCTTTCAGTCTTGATAACCATGTCGAAGCTGGTGTCTTCTGTCTTGTCGATGGCAGGGCAGAACTTACACGGGTCCCATTTCCAGCGGCCTTTCGCGTAAATTTGCAGCGGTATGCTAAAGTACACCTTATCCTGCTCAGCCCGCACCGTCATCTTCCCTTTCTTCGTAACAGTGACGGCCACATTGTCATCTTTCAGGTTGTCATCCTTGTACAGCACACCTGCTATCTCCTGGTTCAGCCTGCTTTCCATGGCGGCGATAGAGATAGAAACAGGCACTGTAATAGAAGATAATTGTGGCTTATATACAGGTGCTGCCGAGGCAGTGGCTGCAGGTGCAGCGGTATTCAGCTTATTTGTGCTGGAACAGCTTTGCAGGGCAAGGCCTGTGAGAACTGTAAAAAGCAGGGGGGCAATGGCTTGTAGAAATAATTTATTCACAGAATTAGCTGATTTTTAAAAAAGAGGCGCAAGTTAAACACCTTTTCTCTATTCAGCTATATGCGGCAAGAGACGTGCCGTAAATTTTTCAGTAACAGCTACTTTAAGCTATCAAGAAGGGCTTTTATCTCTTCTTCTGTGGCTACTACGCCACAATCCCTTAGCGTGCCTTTGCGGTAAGTGGCGAAGAAGGGCGTTCCGGTCAGTCTTACCTCCTTGCTCGATACCGGATTCTCAGAAGCGTTCATGCGTACAAACGTGATATCGTTGTAGGCAGGGTCGGAAGAGAAGCGGGTGAAGGAGGGGGCTAATTGCTTGCACACCTCACAGGCCGGGTCTATAAACTTTACAATTACTTTTTCTTTCTCAAAAATCAGTAGTCTCAGGTGGTCGTCATTACACTCAATTATTGTCATAATTCTTCTCTTTATTGCTGCTGTTATAGAGGTGCTGTTATAGAAGTATAGACGAAGTGCGACAGGATATTGTTAAAAACAAAGGCCTCTTAACATGTGTTAAATGGCCTTTGTCAATGGAATATTGGCGTTCAATTAAAATGCAAATCCTATCCTTATATCACTGTGCGCGAAGTTGTTGAAGTTAAAGCCATGATATCCGTCTATAGTGTGAGTATTGATACCTAAGTCGTCTTGCTTATAGTTTACTTCCACATCACCGTACTTTGTATAGCCAAGACCAAGCCCAATTTCAAAGCCAACATATAAATTTTTGATAATATAGACATCTACTCCTGCCAGTCCATTCAGCCTAGCTGACAAGTAGTTTCTGTTGCAATTGCCTGGACTGGTTGACGTTGCGCCTTTCACTTCTACAGTTGCATCCTCAAAATGACTCCTGCCAACCCCAAGCGGAACCGTGAAGCCTATGTAGGGAGAAAGTCTTTTTGTGCCTGCAAAGTGCTTTTCCATTCCCGGTGCAAAGCTCAAACTAAATGTGGAACTGTTGGCCTCTTCTGTTATTTTATCATAATCGTAATAGACGCTGGCCCCGTAGCGATAAGCTAACTCATTGCCCTTGAATTTACGGAACCTTACTTGTTGGCCATTGATTCCGCCGTTCAGGCTTAAGCCTACTTCTATGGTTTTATTTCCTGCTATAGGTTTAAGTGTGGCATCTTCCGCAGACTGTGCGTGAGCGGCAAATGTAAAACCGAAGGCAAGGGCAAGTAATTTAAGTCTGTTTTTCATATACATTTAAGTTTAAGTTAGATAAATTTAAGTTAGAACGTTAAATATATATAAATATGCATGTAAAAGAAATATACAATCTAATGTTTTATAAATTTTATCTTCTTGTACTTAACTTCTGACTCATATAATGCCTTTGCCAACTCCTCATCGTCTTTAAACTGTAATTGTTCGAGCACCCGAAACTCTACCTGCACCTGTAGTTGCGCTGCTGCAAAAGGCCAGGGTTCCACCTGTACCGTAGTGTCCTTCAATTGCCTTACAAAATAAGTTTCCCCGTCAGGGCCTTGCGTTATCTCGAGTGCGCGTTCATCAGCCGGGAGTTCATTTCGGCAAAGGATGAGCGAGAGGCGGTCGCACCACTGCATAATAGCATAAGCCTTCTCTGCGTCCTCGTGGCTGATGCCGATGCTTTGGCGGCAATCTTGCTGCAGTGCCAGTTGCTCATCCAGGAAGACGTCAATGCTTTTCTGCTGACCGCGCCTACTTTCGTAGAGGTAACTCATGTGCATAGACGTGAGCAGCGTTACCCAGCGGCTCTGGAAGCGCACCGCATGCATCAGGTCCCGCGCCTGCTCCAGGGTGTTAGGCTGCAGTGTGAAATCAGCAGGAGCACCAGCCTGTGTAAGGCCGTCTTTCCCGCGCCAGGCCTTCTGCCGGTTATCGTGGTTGGCAATGGCGATGATAGTCTCTACCCAATACTGGCACTGCAGTTCCGGCTTCAGGTAATATGCCAGCTGTGCCGCCAGCACGCCATGCGCCTGTTGATAAATAACCTCCCAGCCTTCCGGTATAGCGTTTACGATCATAGATCAGGATTACGGTATTTATGGATGGGCAGGATAACCATTTTCATAAATTGAACAACTGTACGTGCTTAACGTGCGGTGAAGTTCATGCTGCTACCATTATCCCTGCAAGCTGTACCGGCTCATGTATATCTGTTTATGTGCGGTTATTATTTGCTCTGAATTATATTGGTTCAGATTCATACAACACATATCCTGTTCATCTATAAATCCCGTAAATCCTGATTCAGACGAAAAAGAGGCGATGCCGTGACATCGCCTCTTCCTTTATTTACATAGTTACACCTCAGCCTATAGCTACACCGCCTGCTCTGCCTTCAGCTTCTTTAAATTATGCAGCATGTCTGCTGTCATGGCATCTAAATCATAGGCTGGTTTCCAGCCCCAATCCTGTTGGGCAGCGCTGTCGTCGATGGTCTGAGGCCAGGACGCAGCGATTTTCTGGCGGGCGTCTGGTTTGTAAACAATATCGAAATCAGGAATGTGTTTCCGGATAGAGGCCGTGATTTCTTCAGGCGAAAAACTCATAGCACTCAAATTATAGGAGTCACGCACTTTGATGTTTTCTGCCGGAGCATGCATCAGGTCCAGCGTAGCCTTCAGGGCATCAGGCATATACATCATCGGCAGGTGCGTGTCTTCGCTCAGGAAGCACTCAAAGGTCTTTCCTTCTATAGCTTTATGGTAAATGTCTACGGCATAATCTGTGGTACCACCACCCGGCAACGCTTTGTAGCCAATCAAACCAGGATATCGGAGGCTGCGCACATCCAGGCCATGCTTTTGAAAGTAATATTCACACCAGCGCTCACCAGCCTGCTTGCTAATACCATACACGGTATTTGGGTCCATGATGGTTTGTTGTGGCGTGTTGTGGCGGGGAGTGCCGGGGCCGAAAACCGCGATAGAGCTTGGCCAGTAAACCCGCTCTACCTGCTGCTCCAACGCGAGGTCCAGCACGTTAAAGAGGCCTTCCATATTCAGGCGCCAGGCAAACTTCGGGTTCTTCTCCCCGGTAGCCGATAAAACGGCGGCCAGGTGGTAAATCTGCTTGAATTTATACTTCGAGGCCAGTTCTCCCAGCACTTTCGTGTCCAGCACGTCCACATGCTCAAAAGGGCCGGAGTCGCGCAAGTCTGCATGCCTGGGTGGAGTGACGTCGGATGCCACTACATTGGCGCCACCATAGATGTCGCGAAGTGCAAGTGTAAGTTCTGACCCTAGCTGCCCGCAGGCTCCAATTACTAATATCGTGTCAGGTGTGTTTGCCATTTTGAAGAATGATATTGCGCAAAGTAACCTAATTCAAGGCAATCCTGAAAGTGTGCACCTTAAGAAAGGCAGGCAGCAAGCAGGGCGATACCTGTGGCTATGCATAGCAACTCAGCAACTGGTAAACCGGGCCTTTAAATCGATATGAGATAATTTTGCCAACCGTGCAGCAAAGGAAGAGGAAGATTGCAAAAAAGATAAATTGAAGGCAGGTTCAATGGAGATAATGCTGACGCATCCTGAGGGGACAAGACACCTGTGGCAGCAAATGGATTTTCTTATCTTTGTAGAGGAGTACCTGTATTTTTTAGAAGAACGCCACATTTAAACCCGAAGCCTGTAAATTGCAGGGTAAAAGCAGGTAGGTAAAGCCTTTGCAGTATGACGTTTGAAGAATACCTGATAAAGAAGCGGATAAACAAAGCGGCCTTTGAGGCTGGCGAACCGGCGCGTTATGTGGCATGGCAGGAAATGTACGCGCAAATGCACCCGAACAGCTTTTATATAGCCGTAAAGATGCAGGTGAACAACGTACGTTTACGGTACCACCTCGCAGAGGAGGATATTCCGAAACCTGCCCCGGCTATAGCCGCTGAAAAGCCCCGTCCTGCTGCCCGAAGAGCTGCCCCTGCGCGTCCTGCAGCCAGTGCTCCGGCCACTACAGATGCTCCGGCCACGCCCGCTGTTCCACAGGAAAAAGCCGAGGAGAATGCAGCAGAGGCCGCACCGAAGCCAAGGCCGGTTGTGCGGAGGCCTGCCGCGCTGCAAAAGCCAGCTACAGAAGGAGAGGCGACAGAGAAGCCAGCGCAAGAGCAGGCAAGTCCTGCCGCCCGTCCGCGACCGGTTATAAAGCGGCCGGTCATAACAAAACCAGCAGCAGAAGGAGAAGCAACAGCAGAAGGAAGCACGGAAAAGCCTGCTACGGAGGGAGCCAAACCTGCCCGTCCAAGACCGGTGTTCAAAAGGCCTGCTGCGTTGCAGCAGCCAAAGCCGGAAGAAAACCCGGAAGAGACAAAAGCCCCGGCTGCAGAGCAAGCCGCTACAGAAGAAACGCCAGCCGCAAGGCCACCGCGTCCGAGGCCTGTTATCAAACGACCGGCAGCTTTGCAAAAACCACCGCAGGAAACAGGGGAGACAACAGGAACTGAAGAAGTACCGGCGGCTCCTTCAACGGAGGAGAAACCGAAACCACCTCGCCCGCGCCCTGTCATTAAGCGACCAACGGCTTTACAAAAGCCGTCTCCGGAAACTGAAAAGGAGGCCGCTAAGAAGGATACTTCAACAGGAGGAATACCGGTTCCTGAAGAAGCACCAAAACCTCCACGCCCACGGCCGGTGATGAAGCGCCCCGTAGCCCTGCAAAAGCCTCCTGCTGCAGAACCTGAGCCCGAGCCCGAGGCTGAGGTAAAGCCTGCGCCTGAAGCACCAGCAACGACAGAACAAGCGGAGCAAAAGCCGAAGCCGCCAAGGCCGCGGCCTATCATGAAGCGACCTGCGCCACCAGCCCCGCCAGCGGAGCAGGAGCCGCCTAAACCGGAAGCGCCGGAAGAACAAGAGCAGCCGAGGCCAAAGCCACCGCGCCCAAGGCCCGTTATGCGACGCCCGCCCCCAAAGACAGACGAAGGCGACGGAACAGGTGTATAAGGTAAAGAGTAAGAAAGCGGAGTGATATCAGGTAAAAATTAAAAAGAGTCTTTACCCATTCCTACCCCTCCGGGGAGGGGAATATTTTACTCTTGCAGAAATTCTCCTCCTCGGAGGGGCAGGTTCTTTTACTCTGGACTCAGGGCTTTATCAGGTTAATCTTTCGTAAGCCTGAAATATAAACAGATACACTTTCCAGAGAGGAGCAAGTATAACTAACTAACAAACCACGAAACTATGTACGGAACGTTAAAAGCAGATTTAGAACAGCAGCTTGCCGAAATCAAAGAGGCAGGCTTGTATAAGCAGGAGCGCATTATTACCACGCCACAGGGTGCTGACATTGATACCACGCAGCAGCCGCATGTGCTGAACTTCTGCGCCAATAATTATCTGGGCCTTTCGGCGCACCCGCGCGTAATTGAGGCCGCAAAGGAGGCCATTGATACACACGGTTACGGCATGAGCTCGGTGCGCTTTATCTGCGGCACGCAGGACATACACAAAGAGCTGGAGCGGAAGCTTTCTGAGTTCTTAGGCACCGAAGATACCATTCTGTATGCGGCCGCTTTCGATGCAAACGGAGGTGTGTTTGAGCCTTTGTTTGATGCAGAGTCGGCCATTATTTCGGATGCTCTGAACCATGCGTCTATCATTGATGGTATCCGTTTATGCAAGGCGCAGCGGTTCCGCTACGAGCACAACAACATGGCTGATTTAGAGGCGAAGCTACAGGAAGCAAAGGATGCCAAGCACCGCATCATCGTGACCGATGGCGCCTTCTCTATGGATGGTACCGTAGCGCAGCTGAACATCATCGCAGAACTGGCAGAGCAGTATAATGCGGTGCTGCTGGTGGACGACTCTCACTCCACAGGCTTTATGGGCAAGACAGGCCGCGGCACCCATGAATACCATAACGTGATGGAAAAAGTAGACATCATTACAGGTACACTGGGTAAAGCACTTGGTGGCGCGATGGGTGGTTTTACGTCCGGGCGCAAAGAGATCATCGATATGTTGCGGCAGCGTTCACGTCCATACCTGTTTTCCAACTCGCTGGCTCCGGCCATTGTGGGAGCCTCTATCGCCGTGCTCGATACGCTGAGCGCTACCACCGAGCTGCGCGACAAGCTGGAGTGGAACACACGCTATTTCCGCGAGAATATTACCAAAGCAGGTTTTGACATCAAGCCAGGCGACCACCCGATTGTACCGGTGATGCTGTATGATGCCCCACTGGCGCAGGAGTTTGCTGCCCGCATGCTGGACAAAGGTATTTATGTAATCGGTTTCTATTACCCAGTGGTGCCGAAAGGGCAGGCACGTATCCGGGTGCAACTCTCCGCTGTGCATGACAGGGTACATCTTGATAAGTGCATCGCTGCCTTCACCGAGGTTGGCAAGGAGCTAGGCGTCATCCAATAGACTCAGCGCATAACAAACTGCAGAAAAGCCACTCCGGATGCGGGAGTGGCTTTTATTTTTTATATCTTCATCTGATAAAAGGTAATTAAACAGGAAATGAACAATATAAAGATAAAGCCGGGGCAAATGCTGTTAGGCACAGTACTCTCATGGTTGGTGGTGTCGTTTTTGGCCTACTCTACGGCAGGAATACGCGGAGATGAGGCAAATGTGGTTGGCACTTTGCTGCAGATTACCTTTTATTTCTCGATTTTATTATCGGCAGAGGCCTATATCAGTATGCTGTTTAACCCACAGTGGACGCGCGTAAATTTCAGTATGATCCTGCTGCTCTGCGCCCCCGCACTTATGTACCTGGTATGGTTCGTTAGTGAGATGCTGTTTTAACAGAGAAAAAACAGCCTGATAAAGAATGGATCTATTTGCGCGATACCCCTTCATCTTTTTACTTGTAGCACTCAACTATGCCTTGGTCGTTGTATCGCTGGTGCACCTGATTTTCAGGTCTCACTACACCGTAAACCAGCGGCTGGTTTGGATGGTTGTCCTGTGGTTGGTGCCCGTGCTGGGGCCGGTTGGCTATTGGCTCTTCAGGCTCCGGAGGGGCTGAAGTTTGCTGGGTATAATTTCAGTGCAGCAAAAGAGACAGGCTCTTAAGCTGCACTAACAGATTTCTCGGTGGTTGCCGCAGCTGATTTCTGGTCAGCATCGAACAGGAACTGGTTGAGCTTGATGCGCAGGTCAGCGGAAGAAAGGTTGCGGTATGCCTCGCCGTTACGCACCAGTGCTATCTGGCCTGTCTCCTCCGATACCACCAACACAATACTGTCCGTGATTTCCGTCAGGCCGATGGCGGCACGGTGGCGCAAACCCATAGATGCCGGAATCTCCTGGTTCTCAGAAACAGGCAGAATACAGCGGGCAGCTTTAATCCGGTTGCCTGAAATAATGACGGCACCATCGTGCAGCGGACTGTTCTTGTTGAAGATAGACATGAGCAGGCGCTTCGAGATAACAGCATCAATCAAATCGCCGGATTCGGCATAGTATTTCAGTTCAGAGCTTTTTGAGAAGACAATTAAAGCCCCCGTGTTTTTGCCGGCTAAGGTTTTGGCGGCTTCAATAAAGGGTGTAAGGCTCAGCTTTTCGCTCTGCTCACGGCGCCACGGGAAGCCCCGGAAAAAGCGATCGTTGTTAAAGGCAGTGGTTTTGCCTATCATCAGCAGGAAGCGACGTATCTCAGGCTGAAACACAATGATGGCTGCCAGCACACCCACGCCCATAAACTGGCCCAGTATAATGCTGAGCAGTTCCATGCCAGCGGCACGCACCACCAGGTAGAGCAGGTAGATAGAGAGCAGGCCCAGGAAAATTTTCAGTGCCACGCTGCCTGTCAGGAGCTTGTACAACTGGTACAGCAGCACTGTCACCAGCAGGATATCGATGATATCGAGCAGCTCAATCTCTAAAAAACCTATGCTGAATAAAAAAATCAAAGTTTTGTTTTCTTGAAAAGTTCTATTGTTTGCTTCATTTCTTTTACGTCGTGCACCCGCAAAATGGCTGCGCCCTTCATCAACGCTATCATATTTAAAGCTATTGTGCCGGTTAGCGCATCAGCCTGTTCGATACCAAGTGTTTTATACACCATCGATTTGCGCGAAAGCCCCGCCAGAATCGGTAGCCCAACTATACGGAGCTCGTCGAGGCGGCGCAGTAATTCAAAGTTATGTGCTATTGTTTTGGCAAAGCCAAAGCCGGGGTCAAGTATAATGTCTTTTACGCCAGACTGCTTTAGCCTGACAACCTGTTCCTGCAACTCATCCACTACTTCCACTATTACATCTTCATACTTAGCCAACGTTGTCATGGTTTGTGGCGTTCCACGCATGTGCATCAGGATGTAAGGCACCTGCAATCTGGCCACCGTCTCGAACATGGACTCGTCTAAGTTGCCACCTGAAATGTCGTTGATAATAGCAGCACCCGCGCTTACGGCCGCTTCGGCCACTGCTGCCCTGAACGTGTCTACGGAAATGACTGCTTCCGGAATTTTATTTAGGATTGCTTCGATGGCTGGCACAACTCTGTCCAGCTCTTCCTGCACCGATATGTCTGTTGCGCCGGGGCGCGAGGAATAACCGCCAATATCCAGTATGTCAGCGCCATCAGCCAGCATGGCTTCGGCTTTCTGAAGTACTTCCGCTAAAGAGCCAAGGCGGC
This sequence comes from Pontibacter diazotrophicus, assembly GCF_003367245.1. Lineage (GTDB taxonomy): Bacteria > Bacteroidota > Bacteroidia > Cytophagales > Hymenobacteraceae > Pontibacter > Pontibacter diazotrophicus. The sequence goes on from NZ_QRGR01000055.1 coordinate 14,159, forward strand.
TGCCGGCGTAAAAAGAATCGGGGGTAACATTCAGAATGCCCATTACCTGCGGGGTGTCCAGGGGCAGGAGCTTTCCGCGGCAGTTCAGTGTGGTTTTTGTGCTAAAAAGCGTATCTTTCGCTTCCAAAGTTGGCATGTAAATCTGTTGATTTTAAAATTAAAGCTAAAAAGTTGATTAATCAAACACTTCAGGAATATGATCAGGTAGTAAGCCGCTGCAAAGACACCTTTGTGAAGAAAACGAGGGATTACGGTACTGCCTGGCGCGTATTGCGGCTGCCATCTATCACTGATCAGATTTTTATCAAAGCGCAACGCATCCGCTCTATTCAGGAGAAGGGGAAACAGCTGGTAGAGGACGATATAAACGGTGAATTTGTAGGCATCATTAATTATTGCATCATTGCGCTGATGCAACTGCACCTGCCGGCCGATGCCGATATGAATTTGCCTGCTGAGGAAGTGGAGCGCCAGTACACGCACCATATTGAAGAGAACATCAAGTTGCTGAACGCCAAGAACCATGACTACGGCGAAGCCTGGCGCGACATGCGTGTAAGTTCCATTACTGATATTATTCTGATGAAGCTGTACCGCACCAAGCAGATAGAAGACAATGAAGGGCAGACGCTAATCTCTGAAGGAGTAGAAGCCAACTATCGTGACATGATTAACTACGCTGTGTTTGCGCTGATAAAGTCTGGCTTTGCGGGGTAACCTCCCCCTGCTCCTAATACCGTCAGATTATGAGTATTGCTGCCCTTGCTGTGTGTTTTCACCATAGCCGTCAGGCTAAGGAGTTGTGCGAAACTAAAAGTAGCTGTAGCTTTGCAGGATGGAGGTAAGTGTAGAAGGATTATTAGAAGGCAAGGAAGGTCTGCTCG
>NZ_QRGR01000056.1 GCF_003367245.1 Pontibacter diazotrophicus
TACGGCTCCCCCTTCGCCATCGAGACCTGCCACATCAAGTTCCGCGACTCGGACCTGTCGGCGGAGGTGACGCGCTCGCTGTTCAACACGGCGCGGCAGTACCGGGAGAGCTTCGACGTGTACGGCTCGAAGAAGAGCTTTGAGTGGACGCAGATAGAGCACGAGGACAGCGTGATACACACAGGCGAGACGCCGGAGCGGGTGAAGATTCCGGACTACGCGCACCTGCTGCCGGAGGAGATTCAGAACTTTACGCAGGCGGGGGTGTATGACTCGGACGACAACCAGCACCTGTCCTTCATCCAGGGGGCGGGGCACGGCGGCTCGCACCCGCATCTGGTGCACGAGTTTGTGAGCGCGCTGGTGGAGGGGCGGGAGCCTTACCCGAACGCCCGGCAGTCGGCCAACATCACCTGCGTGGGCATCCTGGCGCACGAGTCGGCCATGCAGGGAGGCAAAATCATGCAGATGCCGGAGTTTACAATGGAAAAGGCAGGTGCGGGTTCAGTGGGGTCTTAAAGTCATAAAGAGAAGGGCAGGCTGACAGGTGTGGCAGCCTGATTAATTTAGAATGGCATACGTGCAGGGGGTAAACAATTGTAACAGGATTTCTGTATCCGCTGTATTTCAGAAGCCATCTTTGATAATCCACGTTCCATAGCTAAAAACAAGTATAGCTGCCATCCTTAAGTGGCAGCTATACTTGTTTTTAGCTGTTGCGAAATAGTTCTGATTAATGGGGACTGTACAATTGTTCCGGATAAGTTTTGTAATGTTAGAGAGAATAAGAAGCTAGTTTTCTTTCGTAGCGGAACCTTAGGCTAAAGGCAGCGGGGAGGGGTATTTCTCCCTGTATAGCTTTACATATTCTGAAGGGGTGTAGGAGGTAATTTCCTTAAACTGACGGTTGAAGTAGGAAATATTATCAAAGCCAGACTCTAAAGCCGTTTCCCGAATATTCCATCTGTCCTCTATCAGTAGCCGGCAAGCATGGCCGATGCGAATTTCATTTAAGAAACTGGAGAAGGTCTTGCGGGTGTGCTGCTTGAAATAACGGCAGAAGGCATTGACGCTCATGTTGGCGATGTTAGCCGCCTCCTGTAGCTTCACCTCCTCCGAAAAATTGTTCATAATGTACTTGAACACATCGTTGATCTTCTTGCTGTCGGTGTCGTTCTGCGGTCCGTCGAAGCCCACGGAGGAAAGCGGCTCCAGTTCCTTGGACAACGAAAGCAGGTTGAGAATATTGAAAAGCTGAATGAACCGCTCAAAGCCCTTCAGGTGGAGCATCTGTTCGACCAGGGCCGTTACTTGCTTTTTTGTTTCGCCCTTGATACGAAGGCCCCGCTTGCTGGCGAGCAGCAGCTTATGAAGAGGATAGACTTCAGGTAATGAAAGGAAAGGTGCTCCGAACGATTCCATCTGGAAAAACAGGGAGATGTTCCTGGCTTCAAGGCCGGCATCTTCCTCGTAGTACTTTTTGTCGTTGCGGAACACGTGCGGAAGATTAGGACCCAGGAGCAAAATGTCTCCTGAACTGAAGCTGCCAATGCTATCACCGATAAAACGCGTTCCTGAACCCTCGCAGATAAACATAATCTGGACTTCAGGGTGGAAATGAAGGTTATCGTAAAAGTGAGGCTGTTCCTCATACTGCACGCGTATGGTTTCGCCTGAGGCTTTGGGTATTTGAAAGTGTACGGGTTTCATGGCTCCTTTTGTTGATTTACAACAATGTTACCCATAAGTTAAGGAAAAAAGGAATAAGGAGGTAGCAGAGAGCTTTTTCAAAATGATGAAAGCTCAAGGTGGTGTACCATGAATCGTTCAAAACCAAAGACCAGAACAAGCTGGCTATATTTTAAGCATATGGACATCTTCTACAACAGGAAAAGTAGGTGCTCTGTATTGGGTTGTATGACCATTCGCCAGTACGAAGGTCTTCCAAAAAGCAATGGCTGTCTGAAAAAGACTACAGTAAAACCTCTCAATTCCATTAAAGTAGTTGTAGGCTTTCCGGATATTTATGCTTTCTTGTGGTTAAGGTTTCCCGACGGAGTAGTATGAAGGCGGGGGAGTTTTATAAATGGGAGTGTTGTCTTGACCTACTATAATTCAAAAACAGCGTGAAAGTGAGTGACGTTATTTTGTCTTTCGAAAATATAGCGGTTCGTTCCCAGGGGCAAACTGTTCTGAACAATACTACTTTTGAAATAAAGAAAGGGGAACACTGGGTACTAATAGGCGACAACGAAACAGGAAAACACTTACTGTTAGACGCGATTGCAGGAAATGTTCCTATCGTAAGCGGGAAGGCACACTTTGGCTTTTTTGAGCAGTACCAACAGGAGAACCCGGCGCAGTCCCCCCGTTTTCTATGGCAAAAGCCTGTTAGTTTCGTTTCATCACGACACAGTTTCTCAAGTCTATCCGGTAAAGAGACCTTTTTTTACCAGCAACGGTACAACGCGGCCTATGCCGTAGACGCACCTACCGTGCAGCAACACCTTTCTGAAATCATACCTTTTGCTGATAGCCCCTTCTGGACGTTGGATAGGGTAGTGGTGGCGTTACGGCTGCAGCATCTCCTGGATAAAGAATTGATAAAGCTCTCGAATGGAGAAACGAAAAGGGTGCTTCTGGCTGCTGCCCTGCTGCGCAACCCGTCTGTGCTGCTGCTGGATAACCCTTTGTCAGGGCTGGATGTAGAGTCAAGGCAAAGTTTTAACCAGTTGATAACAGCTATCACCAATTCTGGAATAACAATTGTGATGATCACCTCCCCTGATGAAATACCTGATGCCATCACCCATGTTGCCATCTGGAATAAAGGAAAGGAAGTGAATACGATGTTGAAAAACGAACTCAGCATTGGCGAGCAAAAAAGTGTGCAGCCGGTGGCGCTGGATAAAGCGGATCTCACGTCTCTTCTTTCTGCAACGGCCACCCCGTCTTTTGAAGTGATAGTTAAGATGGAAAACGTATCCATTAAGTATGGCGACAAAACGGTGCTGGATAATATTTCCTGGGAAGTGAAGCAAGGGGAGAAGTGGGCGCTGGTGGGGCATAACGGCGCAGGAAAATCTACTTTGTTAAGTTTGATAAACGGAGACAATCCGCAGGCTTACGCCAATAACATCACGCTTTTCGACAGGAGAAGAGGAAGCGGGGAAAGTATCTGGGACATAAAGCGAAACATAGGCTTTGTCTCTCCTGAGCTGTTTCAATATTTCCCTGGCGGACAATCCTGCCGCGACGTTATTGAGTCAGGCTTTTATGATTCCTTAGGGCTTTTTCAGGAAAGCGACGCTGCAAAACAAGCCATCGCGTTGCGCTGGATGGAGATGTTTAAAATAGAGGCGTTTGCCGCGAAACCTTTCAGCAGCGTAACAGCAACGACACAGCGCCTCTGCCTGCTCGCACGCGCGCTGGTTAAGAATCCGCCCCTGCTCATTCTCGATGAACCCTGCCATGGGTTTAATGCTGGGCAGCAGCGGCATTTCAAAAGCTTAATTAATGCTATATGCGAAGCCGGTAACATGACCTTGATATATGTAAGCCACTACCAGCACGAAATACCGGAATGTGTAACCAAGGTGATTCAACTGGAAAACGGGAGGTGCGTAAGCCCGGCCCTGGCATAAAAACCTACGACCTGAAACACTTTCAAAGAAATAGATACAATGCTACATAAGATGATTGCCAAAGCATGCTGTGTGCTGCTCTTGATTGCAGGCGCAACTGGTGCCTATGCCCAAACCCCTAAATTTACACGCCAGGATACCTTGCGTGGATCTATCACAAAAGAAAGGGCATGGTGGGACCTGACATACTATCACCTGGATGTGAATGTAGACCCCGGCGATAGCACCATCCGGGGAGTCAATACCATACAGTATAAGGTGCTGGAGCCAGGCCGTTTGATGCAGGTGGACCTGCAACCGCCGATGAGCATTGAAAAAGTGGTACAGAACGGGAAAGAGCTAAGCTTTGAAAGAGATGGTAATGCTTACTTTATTCAAATAAGCGAAGATCAAAGAAAAGGGCAGGTTAATAAGCTGGATGTTTTCTTCGGAGGCAAGCCCGTGGTAAGTGAAAATCCTCCCTGGAGTGGTGGCTTGACCTGGAAAAAAGATGCGCAAGGGAATCCCTTTATCGCCAACTCAAACCAGGGCGACGGCGCTAGCTTATGGTGGCCCTGCAAAGACCATATGTATGACGAACCGGACAGTATGCAAATCAGTGTAACCGTACCGAAGCATTTGATGGATGTGTCGAACGGTAAACTCCGGGGAGTTGAAGAGCGAAATGATAGTACGAAAACATTTCACTGGTTTGTTTCCAATCCTATCAACAACTATGGGGTTAACATCAGTGTGGGCGACTATGCCCATTTTTCAGAAACCTATAAGGGCGAGAAGGGAGAGCTGGACCTTGATTATTATGTGCTGAAAGAAAACCTGGACAAAGCCAAAGCACAGTTTAAAGATGCACCGCGTATGCTACAGGCTTTTGAGCATTGGTTCGGTCCTTACCCTTTTTACGAGGACGGCTTCAAACTCATAGAGGTTCCTTACCTCGGAATGGAGCACCAGAGTGCCGTTACCTATGGCAATGCGTATCAGAACGGGTATAGAGGGAGAGATTTAAGCGGCACAGGCTGGGGCCTGAAATTTGATTTCATCATTATCCACGAGTCCGGGCATGAATGGTTTGCCAACAACATCACCTACAAAGACATTGCGGATATGTGGATTCACGAAAGCTTCACAAATTACTCCGAAGGCCTCTTTGTAGACTACCATTATGGTAAGGAAGCCGGCAATGAGTATGTGATGGGTACGCGGCAAGGCATTAAAAACGATAAGCCCATCATAGGCAAGTATGATGTAAACTATCGTGGTTCCGGCGACATGTACCCGAAAGGAGGCAACATGTTGCACACGCTGCGGCAGGTGGTGAACGACGACGAAAAGTGGCGGGATATCCTGCGCGGCCTCAACCGTGACTTCTACCACCAGACCGTGACGACGCAGCAAATTGAGAGCTACCTCAGCAAACACACCGGCCGCGACCTCTCTGCCTTTTTTGAGCAATACTTACGCGATGTCAGAATCCCAAAGCTGGAGTACCAGTTTGCCGGTAATAAACTCAGGTATAGATGGGGCAACAGCGTAGCAGGATTTAATATGCCAGTGAAAGTTTTCCTGAACGGCAAAGAAAAGTGGCTGGAACCCACCACAAACTGGCAGGAACTCAAAGGGTACAAAGGGAAGAATTCCTTAAAAGTTGATCCTAACTTTTATGTAGAAGCTGCCGAGGTTTCTCTTGTACCCTGAGTCATGAACAGGCATCTTACACTGAGGTGCGCCATTATTTCCATGGAGGTTAACATAGTATCATGATTGGTTAGTATGCAGAAGGTGTTTTACCTGTTTTAGGTGCTTATTGCTAAAGCATCAACCCATAAGCAGAAAACCTATGGATACACCTGGCACTTCTACTGGCGTGAATTTTAATATTCCGGCACTGGCACGCGCTACTACGCTTCATTCATGGCTGCTCGTCGCGCTGTTGTTATGCTGCTCACCCTCTCTGATGGGGCAGGGCACGCGGGAGGATTACCGGCGGGCCGAGGTGCAGAAGGAAGCCATGGAGAGCAAAATCTATAATGCCCCCAGGAGTTTCCATTGGCTTAAAGGAGAAGAGAAGTTCTGGTACATCAATACCACTCCGCGTGGCAAAGAATTTGTCTTGGTGGACGCCGTGAAGCGCACCAGAAAGTCGGCTTTTAACCAGGAGCGGCTGGCCAAAATACTCTCTGCGGCTACGGGCAAAGAGGTATCTCCTTACAAACTGCCTTTCTCCTCTATTACTTTCTCCGATAAAGGGAAAGAACTGGGTTTCGAGCATGGGGGCAAAGCATGGGGCCTGTCACTGGGGTCCTACAAGCTACGCGAGAAGGGAGAGGCAGAGAAACGGCCGAACAGGTACTGGGGAGGGGCCAGGGATGAACTAGGTAACGAGCCTGTTGCCTCGCCCGACAGCCAGTGGGTCGCCTTTATCAAAAATTACAACGTCTACGTTAAACCTTCTGATCACAACAAGAGCAAAGAAGAATACCAGCTGAGCTACGATGGCTCTTCAGGAGAACACTACTCCTCATACATCTCCTGGTCCCCTGACTCAAAGAAGCTGGCCACCAACAAAGTGCGCCCGGGGCAGGAGCACCTGCTCTACCTGCTGGAGTCGTCGCCGGAGGACCAGTTGCAGCCTAAATTACAAACGCGCCATTACCTGAAGCCAGGTGATGCTTTGCCACAGAAGTCCCCGCAGCTCTTCCTCTTCGATTCAAAGAAACAGGTAAGCGTGGACCCTTCGCCCTTTGGCCCCGGTGAGCAGTACAGCCTCTCCAACCCGAGCTGGCGCAAAGACGGCCGCGCCTTCACCCTGGAGTACAACCAGCGGGGGCACCAGGCCTATAAGGTGCTGGAAGTGGACGGGCAGACAGGAGCGGTACAGGAACTCATCAAAGAGGAAAGCAAGACCTTTATCGACTACAGCGGCAAGAAGTACCGCCACGACGTAGCCGACGGCAAGGAGATTGTCTGGGCCTCGGAGCGCGACGGCTGGAACCACCTCTACCTCTACGACGGAGAGACGGGTAAAGTGAAGAACCAAATAACCAAAGGCGATTGGGTGGTGCGTGAGGTGGTGCACGTGGACGAGGCGCAGCGGAGCATCATCTTCGCTGGCAGTGGCAGGGAGCAGAACCAGGACCCGTACTTTATACAATACTTCAAGGTAAACTTCGACGGCAGCGGTCTGGTGCCGCTTACCACGGAGAATGCCAACCATAAAGCTACTTTCTCGCCGGACCACAAATACTTTGCAGACAGTTATTCCAGGGTAGATAAGGCGCCTGTCACGGTGCTTCGAAATGCTGCCGACGGCAAGGTTGTACTTGAGGTGGAAAAGCCGAACACGGCAGGGCTGTATGCGGCGGGCTGGAAGGCCCCGGAGGTGTTCACTTCCAAGGCAAGAGACGGCAAGACAGATATCTGGGGTATCATTATCCGGCCCAGCAACTTCGACCCGGCAAAGAAGTACCCGGTTATCGAGTATATCTACGCCGGGCCCCACAGTTCTTTTGTACCTAAATCGTTTGGTTCTTCCCGCCATCTGCATGAGCTGGCGGAATTAGGTTTTATTGTGGTACAGCTGGATGGAATGGGCACCTCCAACCGCTCCAAGGCTTTCCAGGACGTGTGCTGGCAGAACCTGAAAGACGCCGGCTTCCCCGACAGGATGGCTTGGATAAAAGCGGCGGCCCAGAAGTACCCTTACATGGACACCGACCGGGTGGGTATATTCGGCACCTCTGCCGGTGGGCAGAGTTCAGCAGGTGCACTGCTCTTCCACCCCGACTTCTACAAGGTAGCTGTCTCCTCCTCTGGCTGCCACGACAACCGCATGGACAAGATATGGTGGAATGAGCAGTGGATGGGCAAACTCGGCCCTCACTACGCAGCTTCCTCCAACGTAGAGAACGCACATAAACTGCAGGGCAAACTCATGCTGATTCTGGGAGAAATGGATGATAACGTAGACCCTGCCTCCACACTGCAGTTGGTCAATGCCCTGATAAAGGCAAACAAGAACTTTGACTTCCTGATGATACCCGGGGCAGGACATACCTCAGGCGGGAATTACGGTGAGCAAAAGCGGCGGGATTTCTTCGTTAAGCACCTGCTCGGGGTGGAACCACCGGAGTGGGAAAAAGCTGCCGATGATTCATCTGCCAAATTATAAAGTAATGTGCGGGTTTTGAGTTAGCAGGTGCTATATGCTAAGACAAAGGGAGAGAAATAAATGAGATTCTGCTGCATTCACTAAAGCACAGTCTTTCTTTTCTCCAGGCAAAAATAAAGGCTAATAATGTCTGATTCTTTACTAAGAAATTGTAATTTAAGAAAGGGTTCCTTGTCTTGTTTATGTTGATTTACAACAATATTACCCGATAATGAAGGGTAAAACAGGATACGGTGGTAATATAGTGTTACGAAAGGGTGAAATACTGAAAATAAAGGAGCGGGTAACGTGTTAGCTTTGCCTATAACAGGAGAGCATATATCAGCTTATAAGCAGAGCTTCAAACGCAGGCTTCGTATCACCTGTAATCATACATTCCCGCTTACATCACCAAAGCTTAAATAGTTAAATAAGCGAGGGAAAAATATGTCATCTACAACAAAACAATCAGACTTATGAGAGTAGAATGGGAGGGAGTTTTCCCGGCAGTGACCACCAAGTTCACATCAGACGACAGGCTCGACATCGACGCCTTTCTCCACAACATCAACGCGCAGCTCTCGGCCGGCGTGAACGGCATCATCCTGGGCGGCACGCTGGGGGAGGCCAGCACACTGAGCGATGAGGAGAAGGCGGTGCTGGTGCGGGAGACGGTGGCCTTCGTGGAGGGCCGTGTGCCAGTCATCCTCAACATCGCCGAGCAGACCACGGCGGGTGCCATCGAGGCGGCAGCCGTCGCCGAAAGGAACGGGGCCAGCGGGCTGATGCTGCTTCCGCCCATGCGCTACAAGGCAGACGCCCGGGAGACGGTGGCCTACTTCAAGGCGGTGGCCGCCTCCACTGACCTTCCCATCATGATATACAACAACCCCATCGACTACCGCATCCTGGTGACGCTGGACATGTTCGCCGAGCTGGTGGAGTGCGGGAACATACAGGCGGTGAAGGAGTCGACGCGGGAGGTGGGCAACATCACGCGGATGCGCAACCGCTTCGGCGACAGGTTCAGGATTCTGTCTGGCGTGGACACGCTGGCCCTGGAGAGCCTGGTGCTGGGGGCAGACGGCTGGGTGGCGGGCCTTGTGTGCGCCTTCCCCGCCGAGACGGTGGCCATCTACGAGTTGGTGAAGGCGGGTAGGCTGGAGGAGGCGGTGAAGCTCAACCGCTGGTTCTTCCCGCTGCTGGAGTTGGATGTGCACCCCAAGCTGGTGCAGAACATCAAGCTGGCCGAGGTGCACACGGGGCTGGGCACAGAGCAGGTGCGGCTACCGCGGCTGCCGCTGGAGGGCGAGGAGCGCGAGCAGGTGCTCCACATCATTCAGCAGGCCCTCGAGACAAGGCCACAGCTAGAGGACTTTCAGGGTGCACATCAGAAGCAAAGTGTTTTAAAAGATGAGATTGCTGCCGAATAATAGATTGAAATAATATGATAGAGTTTTCTATCATATTAAAAATGAAGTTTATAAGTATATTTTGTGGGCTTGGGCATGCTATAGGCAGCTTAAGCCCGCAAGATTTTTACACGAATTGTAATTTTAATTGTAGGATATGCCAATTGAACAAGTACTTCTCCAGTCAGAAGAAGCATTCAAAATATATAAAAAAGTTTCAGCCAGTACGAAGGCTAGTTTACTAAGAGAAGTTGCTGCCGAGATAGAAGCACTTGGTGATGATCTCATACAGACAGCAAGTATGGAGTCTAACCTGCCTGCAGGCCGCCTGACGGGTGAACGTGGAAGGACGATGAACCAGCTAAAACTTTTTGCTGAATTACTGGAGGAGGGAGCCTGGCTGGAGGCTACCATTGACACTGCTTTGCCTGACCGCAGCCCTTTACCAAGAGCGGATCTTCGCAGAATACTGCTGCCCCTCGGGCCAGTGGCTGTGTTTGGGGCTAGCAACTTTCCCTTAGCTTTTTCTACTGCAGGTGGAGATACGGCTTCTGCGCTTGCAGCGGGTTGTACGGTCGTATATAAAGAGCATCCGGGGCATCCTAAAACATCACAGTTAGTATACAGCGCTATCCAAAAAGCTTTGCGTACCTGCAACTTGTCAGAGGCTGTTTTTCAGCATGTGAGCGGCGGTATAGAAGCAGGCCAAGAACTGGTAAGGCACCCGAAAACAAAGGCTGTTGCTTTCACAGGTTCTTACAAAGGCGGGAAATCTATATACGACTTAGCATGCCAGCGGGAGCAGCCCATTCCTGTTTATGCCGAAATGGGAAGTATAAACCCCATTTTGGTGCTACCCGAAAAAGCCGAAGCAGAAAGCCAGCAATTAGCTGATCAGGCGGCGCAGTCCGTTCTGCTCGGCGTAGGGCAGTTCTGTACAAATCCCGGTCTTATCTTTTACCCGGAAACGGACTGTACAACTGTGTTTTTGGAGAGGCTCTCTGAAAAACTGGAAGAGGCTGCAGGTGATAAAATGTTGCACGAAGGCATCTGCGAGAACTACTACAAAGGCTTCAATAAATTAGTCGCTCATGGAGGCATTGAAAAACTGGTGACACCAGACGAAGATGTGCTGACAGGCAAAGCAGCCCTGGCCAAAACATCTGTAAAAGAGTGGCTGCAAAATCCGGAAATGCAGGAGGAAATTTTCGGGCCTTTCACTTTAGTGGTTATCTATAATGGCCTAGAAGAGCTAGAGCAGGCAGCGGAGCAATTACAGGGGCAGCTGACCTGTACCCTATGGGGAAGCAAATCAGAACTCCGGCAGGCGGAGACGCTGACAGATATTATCCGTGAGAAATGCGGGCGCCTGCTTTTTGAAGGCGTTCCGACAGGCGTTGAGGTGTCGCATGCCATGACGCATGGCGGGCCCTTTCCTGCTACCACCGACAGCCGCAGCACCTCTGTCGGTACGTATGCCATCAAGCGTTTTGCACGACCTATTACCTTTCAATCAGCACCGCAGGAACTGCTTCCAGAGGAGCTTAAAGATGCAAACACGCTGTCGATCTGGCGCACAATAAACGGGCAGTTAACCAAGGATAGCTTATAGGATTTCCATGGCAAGAAAAACGTTCTTTTGTATCGACGCCCATACCTGTGGTAACCCGGTCCGGTTGGTGGCCGGTGGTGGGCCAGTTCTAAAAGGAGCCAATATAAGCGAAAAGCGGCAACACTTCCTGCGGGAGTACGACTGGATTAGAAAAGGCCTGATGTTCGAGCCACGCGGCCACGACATGATGTCCGGCAGTATCCTCTATCCGCCTGACGACCCGGCCAATGATATTGCGGTGCTTTATATAGAAACAAGTGGCTGCCTGCCGATGTGCGGCCATGGCACGATTGGCACTGTGACCATTGCGCTGGAAGAAGGATTAATCACTCCTAAAATACCAGGGCAACTGCGCCTGGAGACACCTGCAGGACTGGTAAAAGTGACCTATACGCAGGAGGGTAGCAAAGTAAAGACGGTAAAGCTGACAAACGTAGCCTCCTACTTAGAGGCCGAGGCGCTTACAATCGAATGCCCTGATTTAGGTGAGCTTACCTTGGATGTAGCCTATGGCGGCAATTTCTATGCAATAATAGATCCGCAGGAAAACTTCCCGGGCCTGCAGGATTTCACAGCAGATAAGCTGATTTCCTGGAGCCGCGTTATCCGGAAGCGCATGAATGAAAAGTATACCTTCGTGCACCCCGAGAACGAAACGATAAGAGGCCTGTCACACATTCTCTGGACCGGCGATACATTACATCCTACCTCTACGGCACGTAATGCTGTCTTCTATGGCGACAAGGCCATTGACCGCTCACCATGCGGCACCGGTACTTCGGCGCGTATGGCGCAATGGTATGCAAAAGGCTTGCTAAAGCCAAGGCAGGAGTTTATCCATGAGAGCTATATCGGCTCCATCTTTAAAGGTACGATAGAGGCAGAAACCAGCGTAGGGAATAAGCCAGCTATAGTTCCGGGCATTGAGGGTTGGGCCATTATAACAGGCCTCAACACGATTTACCTGGACGAGGAAGATCCTTATGTACACGGATTTCAAGTGATATAATATGAGCAAAGTTGTTATAGTCGGGGGCGGTATTATAGGTCTTTTTACTGCTTATTATTTAGTAGAAGAAGGTTTTGAAGTTACGATTCTGGATAAGGGAGATTTATCTAACAGTTGCTCTATCGGAAACGCAGGCATGATCGTGCCCAGCCACATTGTTCCGCTGGCTTCTCCCGGAATCATCACCAAAGGACTGAAGTGGATGTTCTCCTCTACAAGTCCTTTTTACATTCACCCAAAGCTTGATTTGCGCCTGGCACAGTGGTGTATGCTTTTCTACAAGTCTGCCACTAAAAAGCATGTGGAGTACAGCATTCCATACCTGAAGAACCTGAGTCTGCTCAGCAAAGGCCTTTACATGAGGCTGGGAGAGCAGCACAACGCAATTGACCTGGGGCTGGAAGAAAAAGGCCTGCTCATGCTTTACAAAACTGAGGCCGCAGCACATGAGGAAGTGGAATTCGCACAGCTGGCGGGGCAGCATGGGTTGGAGGCAGAAGTGCTTTCGAAAGAGGAAGTACAGCAGCTGGAGCCCAATGCAGGCATGGATGTACTGGGCGGAGTGTTTTTTCCGGGTGATGCGCATCTGAACCCTGCCAAGTTGAATACTTTCCTGGTGATGCACCTGAAATGCAAAGGAGTGAAGTTTGTAACCAATGCAGAGGTGCTGGATTTTGCTTTCTCTGGCAAAACGGTTAAATCTGTCGTGACAGACCAAGGCGACTATTCTGGTGATTACGTGGTCATCGCGGCTGGTTCTTGGTCCGGTGAAGTGGCCCGGAAACTTAAAATCGGAATGCCCATGCTGGGTGGTAAAGGCTACAGCTTTCTGGTAAATAACACACCAGCCATTCAGCGCCCGGCCATACTCACGGAGGCGCGTGTAGCCGTAACCCCTTTCGGCGATAAAGTGCGGTTTGGAGGCACGATGGAAATCACAGATGACAGCGAAAACATCAACCTGAACCGCGTGAAAGGAATCCACGATTCTATCTCAAAGTACTATGGAGGCTTTGCGTGTGAGTTTCCGGAAAAGAAAGAAGTATGGAGTGGCCTGCGTCCCTGCTCACCGGATGGCCTGCCCTACATTGGATTTACCGAGCGCTGGAGCAATGTGCTTTTCGGAACCGGCCATAGCATGATGGGCATTAGCCTGGCCCCGGCTACAGGCAAACTGCTCACAGAAGAACTGATGAACAGGAAAGCATCTGTACTAATAGATGCCTTCTCACCGGATAGGTATAATTAAGGTATTTGGTATACTGCGCAATAGCAGAAGTTGGCAGGACAGAAGAAACGGGAATCGCAAAGCGACAACCACTCATCAATTAATAATGATGAGGTAGCTCGAAGCGAAAATCATTTCCAGTTTTCATGTGAGGCGCCTTGTAAATGTTGCGGTGCCGAACGAAGTGAGGCAGCCGGAGCAGAGCGAAGGCAGCTTCAGTTACACAGCGCTGAACAGGAAAACGCGCCCTCGCGGACGTGGAGCGCTAAGTTATATCAATGAAAAAGGTTGATTATGAGGCACTGGATGAGCTGTCACTACGGAAGCTTAGACAAATTTGCTTGCTGGTGAAAACACCATAGCCGTCAGGCTAAGGAGTTGTGCGAAACTATAAGTAGCTGTAGCTTTGCAGGATGGAGGTAAGTGTAGAAGGATTATTAGAAGGCAAGGAAGGTCTGCTCGAG
>NZ_QRGR01000057.1 GCF_003367245.1 Pontibacter diazotrophicus
CACACCGCTTTCCTCATAAACCGCCACCAGGCGTAGCATCTCTTCTTTCTGTTCTATCATCTTGTTTTTCAACAAAAGTAGAAACTGCTACAACAGAGGGAAAGACGTACTTGGTCGGCCGGATACGCACAGCCCGTCGTAGGATTTGCGCATGTCACAGTGGCCGCGGTAAAGGTAATAACGGTGCCAAAGCCCAGGGAGAAGCCTGATCAGGTGGGAAAGCGTATTCACGTCGCCCAAGAGCACCCTTATTCTGACACCGTTGGGGAAGATCACTTACACATCTTTTGCCAAAGCGCTTTTCGCGGCTGCGAAACACTCAGAAACTGAACATGCCCGGTTTTATACCTGCCTCCCGGCAGAACGCTTTCTGTGTCATGCCACTGCTCCGTCATTCGGCCACAAGCTAGAGCATCCGCTCTGTTTTATCCATAGCTCTGTTTTTCAAACAAAACTATCCTACCAGATCAACCGGCACAATATGTATTTGGTAGGACGGATACGTTTAAAGAAGGGTGATTAGGCTGATGCTCTTCACGGTCCTATGGTGCCGGCTTGATCAGAAATACCCTACCAGTTCCATGCTGAATGGGTCGGTGAAAGGCTTGTCCAGTAACCGAACATCCACCGACAGCGTGCCCCCCTCCAGGCACAGGCCCGCTCTGACCGCCTCGAACAGGTTTTTGCCCCTAAAGTCGCTACTCAAAACGAAACAGCTGATCTCATCATGAGAAACTTTTAACATCTCGCTAGCTTTAACACAATTCACCTTTCGTGGCTCACTCAACAGATCAGCTATTTACTGGGCAGAATCCATTTATTTTTACTCCTGTTATACGTACAAAATCAACCTACGTAACTTCTATTATAACATAAGCGATAATATTAATGTGGCGGTTCTGCTACTAAAATTTATGAATAGGTGTCTGTAAGTGTTAATTAAACTTCAGATAGGTTATAACTTTTTATAAGATTTAGATATGTTCTTTCAAGCTCAGTTGCTTTTGTGTTTAAATCTAAATTTTTCTGAGCAAACCTTTTTGCATTTTGGCCTATCATTTGACGCAAATCTTCATCATAATATAATTTTACTATACATTCCGCAATACCTTCATGATTGTATTCTTCTAATAAAAAACCAGTAACACCATTTTCAATTGCATGAGGTATTCCTGCATGGTAGGTGCTTATAACTGGTAAACCGCTTGACATAGCTTCCACTATAGTGCCTGGTATACCTTCCTTGTTTCCATTCTTTGGTGTTACACTTGGTAAAAGAAAAATATTTGCATGAACTAGAATCTTGTTGAATTCTTCTCCCTGATTTATATGCCCTCTAAATTCAACGATTTCGCTTAAATTGTTTCTAGTTACATAATAACATAATTCATTCATTAAATAGCCTTCACCAACAATAGTATATTTTAGATTTATTTCAGGATATTCTAGTTTAATTTTTTTCAAGGCCTTCAATACTACAAGATGTCCTTTTTTAGGCTCTAACCTTCCAATAGATAGAAGGTTAATAACTCCCGCTTGGTTACGATAGGTTCTAATAATATTAAAGCGTTGAGTATCAATACCATGGTAGTGTATTTTTATCTTTTCTGATGGACAGCCAAGCTTACTTAATTCTCCCGCCATGTCATTTGACATAGCAAGAAACAGATCATAATCTTCAAATACCCTGCTTAAATACAGTTTAGAGAAGATCCCAAATTTTTTAGGAAATTCTGAGACGTCATATCCATAGCAAGAACAGACTTTTGGAACATTAACTTCTCTTGTGAATGGGTGAAAGAAACTTGCGTCGGTAAGAAAATGACTATGTATTATATTTACGTTAAGGTGAAAAAGCTTTTCCTTAAAATACCGTTTATTCTTTGTGCTTAAAAACTTCAAATCTAAAAAGTTTTGAGGAAGAGGAGGAGCGAATACTTCTGCGATATTGTGCAAATATTCTATATGCTGAACAGTAAAAGCATAATGACGATAAAGGGGTAGTGCATTGATTTGATTGGCGATGAATGTTTCAGTCTTACCGATAAATTTCCTTTGCAAGTGTAGTACCATTTTTTTAAACATTTCAAGTGTCGGTCAACAATATCTACATCTACATAAGGAGACCTAGTTACTGGAGCTAATAAGTTTACCTATCATTGGTACAAACTGCTTTTTCACAATGTTATTCCAAGAAAAAGGAGCATATAAATGACGAATATGCTCGCTATCATAGCTTTCCCTTTGCTCAAAAATCTTTTTCATACCGGTCAAAAATGACATTGCATTGTCTTCAATAAATGTTCCCATTTCCTCGTTCATAATCTTCTTGTTTGCATGAGTAGCCGTTGCAATTACCGGTAATCCGGAGATTAGATACTCATAGGTTTTAGTTGGTGGTTGGTGATTAAAATGAGGGCTCATCGGAATGTAAGAAACACCTACATTTGCCATCTCAAAAAACGGGCTAAGTTCACTTTGAGGTATACGACCAATAATGTTTATGTTTTTTTCTAGTTTATTCGAGTGCACATAGCTTTTTATTTCATCTAATTCATAATCCGGGGAATCTCCAATAATTGTAAAAAGAGGTTCAGGTTCTGAATGTTGATGTTCTTTGAGAAATAGATGAAACCCTTTTACACAATCTATAATATTTCTATTTTGCAATGTGCCTACATATAGAAGAGATAGATTTTCATAACATTTAGATTTATGAGAGAAATACTCGCCTCCTAAAGGTAATATGTGATAATCTTTCAACCATAATTTTTTGGCTATGCCTTCGCTTATAACAGTAATGTTATTAAAGAATATAGATTCTAGTCTAAGAACAAGATCATAAAAGAATCTTTTTAATGTACTAGGATTAACACACAAAGTTCTGATATCTAGAATTACTTTTTCATTAGGATTAAACATTTTAACTAACGAAACTCCTCGGGTATAATTAATAAAGGTGATGTCATAGCCCTTACCAATTTCTTTATGAAATGTATATAGCAGCTTTATATTTCTAAATATTTTGTTTGATTTGCGGCTGACATATTTTACATTGGTGTAAGGTAGATAAATCTTTTTTCTATTATAATCCCAGCCAATATAAGTAAAGTCAAATTCATCAGAAGCATGTTCACAATATTTCAGCGTATCCGTTAAATACCCGAATTGTGAAGATGATAATATTAAAACTTTCTTTTTCATACATTATTTAGTTGAGATTATGTTTCACTTTAGGCTGATAAACAAGAATTTCCCTTCGTAATCATATGTTTCGACACTGCCAGCTTTAGAACTTATTATATCTTATTGAACATCTAATAAACAACTTAAAAGCTTCATATGGTTTAATGTTCCACTTATTGAGCAAAGATTTTGACAGGTAATATTTCAAAGTTGCTAATCCAAACTTTGATGCCTTCTTGCTTATAAAGTAAAATTGGGCAGCCAGAACCTTGTTTAATATTTTCTGATCGAATACCCTCTCTCGATTATTAGCAAATTGAATATTTAAAAGCCAATTATAGCAACTGATAAATTCCAATAGACTTTCAAATAAACTTTGTGAACCGATGGATCTATGTACTACCAAATCTGATTCGCTTGGAGTAATGCCTAATATTTCTAGAGCTTCGGCATAGACTATTTTGTGTATTTGATAACTCTTCTCTTCTTTAAGCTTGTACTGCTCCATTATACTTGTTTCAGAATCTCTGTACTTATAGAGAACCTCCTGTATGTTAGAGAATTTAAGATACTTACTACATCGCAATATAAAATCATAATCTTCCGCAATGGGGAGATTGGTATTATAGTACAACTTAAATTTTCTAATTTCACTAAGCCGAAGCATCACAGTTGCATTCGGAATTGCCGGCTTAAAAATCAAACATGCCTTTATAAACTCGGGATCCTTATCAGCTTTTTGAACATAGTGAGATTTAGACCCTTTGAAGCGTAAAAGCCATGTACCACAACCTCCAATAGAGGGATTACTTCTCAGAAAATCGATCTGCTTTTCGAATCTATCAGGTAAGTTTATGTCATCACAATCGCTCCAAGTCAAAAACTCACCTTTCGCTAAGTTCAATCCTATATTTCTGCAATAGGGAATTCCTGAGTTATTCTTATTATCAAGTAATCTAATTCTTTTATCAGAATAAGATGAGATGATATCTATCGACTTGTCAGTGGAACCGTCATTTATAATGATTAACTCAAAATCCTTAAATGTCTGGGTTAGCACACTTTCAATTGCTTCATTAAGGTACTTCTCACCATTAAATACAAGCATTACAACTGATAATAAGGGTGCGGTCATATTATTTAAGTTGAGTTAATTGCCTAATTATTTTATATTCCAAGGTGTCAAACATTGTACTGGCTATGAGGGGATGGGATTAATTTTTATATACTTAATGGGCTTTGTGCCATCAATTACATCCAACACAGATTCATCCACATTCATATCGAACTTACGGGCAAATAATTTATTCTCACGGACCACTTCATTTAAATTTTTAACTGTAAATGTTACTGGTGAAGAGTCTTTATGAGATGCCCACTTTACGAAGGTTAATGAAGGTTTTATCTTAGATATTTCATTTGTTTCAAATAAATTCATAATAATACTATGAAAGAAGGTTTCATCAGGTAATAAGCTGTCTTCATGATATTTTATGTAATCCTTGTTCTTATATAAGAAGCTTAATATTTTTCTTATTGTCCTAATTGGAAGTGCCCACCAAAAATCTCCACCATAAGGTTTTAAATAAGAAGGGTATGTTCTTCTCTTTATAATTTTATAGATAAATTCATATTTACCTATAATTATTAATGAAAATATTTTCATTAATATGCGGGGATTGTAAAAGGTGCAATCATAAATGGAAGGTAACATTACGTAATCTTTATAAGCACAAGACCTGTTAATCTTATAGTTTTGTAGTCTAGGCATACCACCTTCAGGCCAACATTCTGCTGGAAATGGAAATGTAGAAATAAAGTTTATTGATGCATTTTTATTTAAATAATCGTTTATGAAATCGTTACTCTTAATAGGGTAGTCTTGACCACTTAATAATACACAGTATCCGTTTCTATTATCTAAAACTATCTGTTCAAGAATTTTAATTGTTGCTTTGACTAATGTTAAATCTCCCCAGCTGATACTTTCTCTTTTATCGTCACTAATAAAATAAATATTATATCTATTTAAGAAGTACTCTTTGAAGGGTGCAATATCTATTGCTTTATTTATGTGGATATAAAAGCTGCAATTGGCAGCATCTAATTTATTGATTAGTCGATGAAGTTGTTCAGGCAGCCTATGTGCAAGAATGATATAATTTATATCCATTATCAATGGTATTAAATATAGTGAGCGTTCAGATGTCCTGAAATAGAAATTTTACTTAATAAGTATAAATATTAATTATTAACAATAAAAGGTTTGCTTTCCTCTGCAATCGTTTTGGCATAATTTTCTTGTCCTTCATATAAGTGTTGATAGATATATAGCACAAATACAGTTGAAATCATGTAGTGATAGTGATATACTGTAAACCATGTAAAACTCGTGAATAATAAAAACCATAAGTAATACTTTAAATAATAATATTCTTTTGGCAAAGGTATAGTAAAGCTTTTTATCCATATAATTATATATCCTAATATTGAAATTATGCCAAACATTGCATATACTGCAATAATACCGACATCTGATAGGTAATACTCTTGTTCATGAGCCAAAATTTCCACAAATATACCATAGTCAGATATCCCCCAGTTGGGCACTCCATTACCAAATATTTTACTAAGGGTATTTGGTGAAAAATCAGTCATAAAGTAATTGCCTGCTAATACTCTAATATAGTTTTCCCCCAAGTTTGCATCTCTTTCCTGTGTTTCGATCAATCCCTGAAGTATCGGATGTTCAACGTAACTAGCAGTTATAACAATACCGCCAAATAGCAGGAGTAGGAACGTCTTCTTAAAAAGACTTATACTTTGTGTAAAATGGTATAAGTAGATCAACATTATACCAGCAATAAATTGTCGGGTTACCTGTAGTATTGGAATAAGTAAGCCTAAACATGTAATTAATAGCCAAAACCATAAATTTTTAACTTTTGTAGTAAGCTTATTTAATGCTATAAAGATGGATAAGATGAATATGCCGCCGCCTGGAAAGATTATTCTTGTCATGCCTCTTTGCTCTGTAAATTCATCTCCTCCCGATATTGGTTTACCAAATAATACGTTGTGACTATTTGATAATTGGATGAAGTAAAGCACGATGTATAAGATACCATAGATAATAATAATATTTTCTAGTATCCTGATTGGAATTCTTATATATAAAAGGTAAAAAAACAGCATCCAAAGTAGATAGGGAGTAGTTTCAATAAGGCTGTCCTTGAAATTTTGTTCCCAAGATATGTTTGCCATTATGATTGAAAATAGAATAGAGGCAGTTATTAGCTGAACCGGAAGTACAAATCCACTATTTCTAGGAAATACAAACGGAAGGGATAAAAATATTGTGCCGGTAAGGGTTACGAACAGTAAACTGTTTATGAGACTCTTGTCGATAAAACGAGCGTCAAAAAATTTAAGGGTGATGATCACCAGTAAGAATATATATATAATTTGAAGTAGCCTTATCATTTTATTAAAGAAATCTTATAAGTTCTTAAGATATAATATGACACCCCACCAAGTATTGCAAGTGATAAAGTAATTCTGTAAAGTATTGAGACATCTACTGGTATAGAAAGAGATACAACAAAAAGAATAACAGCGAGCATCCATAGTGAGTTGTCATATCTAATCTTAATATTTAAAGTTCTAGTAAAAAGATTCCATACATAAAGTTGGCATATACCAAACGATAATACATAACCAAATGATAATCCAAGAGCTCCATAATTACTACTAAAGAATAATACTGGTGTGCAAAAACAACAGTATACAATACCAAATTTTAATATCATTTTCTCTTTATTGATAGCTCCAAGTACTGTTCCGATTAAGCTATCAACTGATGTTAAAAATAAATACCAAATCTGTATCTGGCAGACCTTCACCGCTGGTAAGTAGTTTTTCGGGAAAATTGTTATGACTATTTCATGAGCAAATAATGAAAAAAGAAAGCACGAGATCAAGGCCGATAACATGAAGTACTTAAATCCTACTGAAATAAAATGATAAAACTTACCTTCATTCTTGCTCCAGAGTGAGGACAAGTTAGGGAAAATAGCAGTTAGAGACATGGTTATTACTAATCCTATAGGTCCAATCAGTCTTTGTGACAAATTAAAATATCCTACTTCTTCTTTAGTAGAATTTAGGTCTAAGAAATTATTAGCTAAACCAGTAAGAGGTAACATAATCAGGACCATCAGAAAATAAGGCCAGCTAGTGCTAATCAATTTTCTTGTTGACTTAAAAAAACCTTCAACTTTTCCTATTAGCAACTTGTAGTACTTAAGGAAAAGGATGTAAATACTAAACTTTATTATGCTTAGTAAGGTAAATAGCGAAAAAAGATAAGTGACATCGATAGCATTGGTTGGCAGAAAGTATATTATGCTGAACCAAATTATGCTGTACAGTAGGTTGATGAGAGAAGGTTGCAGCATTTTCTGGTTTCCTATGAAAACCATCTCAACCAAATTGGAAAAGCAGTTGATAAGTGTATAAACAAAGATGAGTAGAAGCTGCTCCTTAACAAGGCTTCCTAAAAAATAATTATAAATGGTGTATAGCAACGACAGCAAGAGCATTGTTCCTGTTCTCAGCACTGCACCATTAACAACTAAGTCATTAGTGATATATTGGTTTCTAGCGATAGCGCGTATAACTATATTTCTGATTCCTAAATCTCCAATAGTTAATAGCAAGGCTCCCTGTGCTATTAAAAATGTAAATACCCCATAGTCATTAGGAGTTAAGATGCTTGTAATCTTTAATATTGTGAAAAAGCTAAGTAATTGTGAAATAGCTGTACTTATAGTTAAATAAGAAAAATTTTTAAAGACAGTATTATTAAGAAGTTTATTTAACATAAAAAAATAGTTAGCAAGAGCCTTAGCTAAAACCTATATTAGGAGCAACAAATTAAAGCCTTTGTTATAGATTTTTAACAGTCTGCGACTTTGGCTTTATAAGCTTCATTACTATAGACACAGTCATACCCATAACCGTACCCATAACCATATTTACCTTTCATGAAACCTCTCGATTTAACTCCATTAAAAACTATAGCCATGTTTTTTAGCTGCTTAGTATTAGAATACTCTTTTAAGCGTTGAATTGTACTTTTCGGAGTAAAATTATGCCTGACAACCAGTAATGTTATATCACAAAACGCTGCCAGCAGGTATGCGTCTGTAACAAAGTCAATGGGAGGAGTGTCTAATATAATGTAATCAAATGCACCCTCTAGTTCTAAAAATAGTTGCTCAAGTCTTTCATTTAGCAATAGTTCGGTATTATCGCCAATATTGGTGCCTGCTGATATAACGTAGAAGTTCTCAAACTCCGTTTTATGCAAAATTTCATTATGATGTATTTCACCCATTAGATAATCCGTCACGCCTGGTTCTTTATATACATTGAAAGATATTGAGGTACTGGGGCTCCTGAAATCCATGTCAACCAATGCTACCTTCTTTTTAGAAAGCGCTAGGCTATAAGCAAGGTTACTACTTACAAAGCTTTTGCCCTCACTAGGAATACTTGATGTAACTATAATTTTCTTTTTGCTGAAGCAGCGACTGTATAATCCCATAGTAGTTCTCATTTGCCTGAATTGTTCTACTATAAAAGCTTCTGTTGGTGCCTGAAAGGATGATTTCCCTTTATAATCTACATAGGATACTTCGGCTACTATGGGTGCATTAGTACATGCCTGTATCTCTGCTCTAAATAATATTTTGTTATTTAGCCTTTCCTTTCCGGCAATCAATGCTATTCCTGTAATAAAAGAGAACAACACAGCCATAAAATAGATATACTTAGGCTTTAACCCTACCGGTGTTAAAGAGGCCTCTGCCATATCCACGACTCTGCTATCTCCGGTTGTAGGTACATAGGTCAGAGCAATATCTTCCCTTTTCTTAAGAAGAAAGTTGTATAAATCGCTTTTAGTAGTTTGATGCCTGCTAACCTCTAGTAACTCCCTCTCCCTCTTTGGGAGGGACTGTAAAACAACATTATAAGAAGAATTAGTTGATGCCAGGTCGGTGAGACTTGCCTTCAGGTTTTCCCGTTGGTTTCGCACATTTTCTAGAATGCTTGGACGAATTTTGCCTATTTCGTCCTTAATAGAAATCATAATTGGATTAAATTCAGCAGTTGTTTTCTTTAATTTTTCATAATGAATTTCTGAATCATATAGCTTTTGTAAAAGCTGAGATAATACGGGGTCATTAACACCTAGTGTGGAGGGAACAATACCAGCTGTATTTTCTTTTGAAACAATGTATTTTTCAACCTTATCTAGTACTGCTAATTGGAGAGTAATTTCTGAAGTTTTACGATCATTTTCCCCAAGATTCTGAAGGAACATTTTTCCCTGCTCACTTAAATCTACAACACCTTTGCTTGATTTATAACGCTGAACATCTGTTTCAACAATAGCTAGCTCTTTCTCAACAAGTTTCATTCTGTTTTCTATGAAGGCCAGTGTGTTTTTAGCCAAATGATCTCTGTCTTTTATAGCTGCCTGGTTATAGGAGTAAATAAGCCTATTAAGAATGTCTTCGCCTCTTTGAGGTACCTTGTCCTTAATTTTCAAATTGACTACTGTAGATAACTTACTGGCTGGGCTAATTTTGACTTCATCAATCAAAGACTCTGTTACCTTTTTAGGATGAATCAGAGAAAAATAAAGTGGATTGGCAGGTTGCAATGCATATTTGTCATTTAAGGAAAAACGCAGTACACCATAAGGAGTTTTAACCCATTCGTTTATTATATAACTCTGGCCCTCGATGTTCACTATAGTGTTTTCTGCATCATAAGAAAAATATATCTTAGGGGCTTCAAGTGTATTCAAAGGAACATTATCTGGATTTTCATGTTCTATGACGACAGGTGAACTAATGTATGCTGATGTTGATTTGAATATACCATCTTCAAAAATTGGTGCATACAGCTGTAAATGCTGCACGACTTCTTTCATCAGAACTCTGGACCCAATAACTTCAATTTCGTTTTCAATTATTTTTTTTGATGCAAATAGATTAATTGATTCCGACATAGCCGGATCGTCTACCCCTTTGTTTTCATCTTTAATAATCAAGGTAGCAGTAGCCTCATAAGTTGGTGTAGCATAAAAAGTTAAATAAGCCCAAGCTCCCGTAAAGAACGCAACAAGTAGCAGCACAAACATCGGCCAATAAGGAAAGTACTTGTACATCAGTTGAGTGAATAGATTATCACTCCTGTCTAGGATATTGTTTGACATAGTTCTATGAGTTACCTGCTTAAGCGATCTATACTAATAACAGCCAAGGAAAGTGCACTGAGAACAACTGGTAGCCATTGCCTTGTTGGACTTGCACTTGCAATTTTTGTTTTATTTGGTTCCACATATATGATATCATTAGATTTTAAGTAGTAATGTGGAGAGGTAAATAATTCATCAGTTGTTAAGTTTATCCTTGTTAATTTCTTCTTTCCACCCTCTTCCCTTATTAATAAGACTCTGTTTCGATTTGCGTATATAGTTAAATCACCTGCCAGTCCAAGTGCCTCTAAGAGCGTTACTTTTTCATTTGGTATAGTAAGTACAGATGGGTGTGCCACTTCGCCAAGTACTGACACTTTATAGTTTAGGTAACGAATATCTACATGAGGTTCTAATAATAGTTTCTTATTAGTAAGCTCTGCCGTAATGCTATTCTTGAGGGCTTTTTTTGTTAAGCCGGCGGCTTTTATATTTCCAAGGTGAGGGAAAAGAATATATCCTTCTTGATCAACTAAATATCCGGATGTCTGTAATAGTGAGTTGGTTGCAGTGCTTTGCTGTAAAGTACTGATGTAGTGTGTATTAAATATTTGGGATGCTTCTGGGTTTAAGCTACTTACGGAGATACTCAATAAGTCGTTGCTGTTAATTACTGGTTCCAGGTCTTGTACATCACTTGTAAATTCGGAGTTATTTACACTATTAAAATAGATTGCCTCCTTCGTATTAGTGCAGCCTGATAAAACCAATGCTTCGAATAGTACACATAGCATGACTGCAACTTTACAATATTTGATATCTGTCAAGGTCATAAGAAGAGGTATTTGTGATTATTTTATTAAAAATTATCCCTAATTTAATAAATACTTTTTGTTAAGCAATAATATTTTAATTTATTAGGAGTTACGCATAGTTATAAACGAATACTCATTGAGCTTGCAGGAAAAGCTTTCTCTGGAGGGCACCTACATTTTCAATGATACTGTCCTGACTCATCCAAGTGAGCCGCTGAAAAGCCCACAGTAGACAGAAGATGTGATTTAAATGGCCTATGTGGCGCGCACGAAGAAGTGCTGGGCAGCATTTCCTACTTAAAGGTGCGAAAAAACACTCCTCCACGTTCCAGTGCTACTTTTTCACCCCTTGCAACTGCTCCCTGGTGATGTGCCTGCACCTCTCCCTGTCGGGTAGGTACATGGCGTAGTGCCTCACGTGGACTTCTGTGTCCACTGTCCGAAACACCTTCACTAAACCAAAACCCTTTAGATGAGTGAACAAGCCCTCCTCCGGCACATGCTCCACCATCCCCACCTGCTTATAGCAGCTAGGGGGTAGTGGAGACGGTGCGGTTTGTCTCCAGCCCTACTAGAAAGCCCACCTCCTGGTCTCTCAGGAACTTTAGGTTCTACAATGAAGTGTACCAGCTTTCTGCACTCACCCACTGTCTCCAGCGCCGGCACTCGCGGACCATCTCCTGATAGTAAGCATGCTTTGTTTTCCCCTCCTGATGGCGGTATATTCGGAAATTTTCAGTGAAGCCCTGCCAGGTCGGTGTAAAACAAGGTGATTAAGCTCATACCCTTGACCGTGCGGTGGTGCCTGCCTGACCAGAAGTACCCCACCAACTCCGTGCTGGCGGCGTCGTTGAAGGGATTATCCAGCACCGAGCATCCACTGTCAGCGTGCCACCTTCCAGGCACAAGCTTTGCCTGACCGCCTCATACAGGTCTTAACCGGTAAAATGGTTGCTCAAAAGGAAGCGGTTGCTCTCATCATGTGACGCCTCCAGCACCTCACAGGCTTTCACACAATTCACCTTGCGCGGCTCTTTCAACAGATAAGCTATATACTGGGCAGGTTCCATCGCTTATCACTCCTGTTTTACGTTCAAAAATCAACCTACGTAACTCCTGGTTCTGTTAAGTTACATCATATCTGTATTCAATTGACAATTCATAAACTACTAGCTCTTAATAATAGCCTACCAAACCTTCTTACTAGCTATCAAACTAAGCATGTTCCTATAATAGGAAATTTATAACTTCACTTGATGAAATACTGAATGATTAATAAAAAAATCATAAATATCCAAGCCTATATTATTATATTAAAAGAAGTGTCTACCCTATAATAATATACTTTAGCTAATAAAATTACTACATACACATCCTCAAAGTAGTTAACCTAAACTAAATTGAAATAAAATTACTATGTTTATAATAATTTAAATATACCTATTATATAAAGAGGGTAATCTAACATTTAAAATTCCTCTTGCTCTCAAGTATGTAGTTCATTTCACCCTTATTACTAATTCTTTTTTTTACTATTACTTTCCTATCAAATCATTTAGTGCTATCAGTTGATTATTCATTGGTAAATGTTTTATGTATTATGGCTCAGAAATATTCCACCATATTTAGATGGATAAATGTCGTAGTGGACTATGCCCTTTTAAATGGGACCCTCTATGCCTCTTTTCTTATGTCAGATCATGATATTATCTGGGTGGATGTCTATGACTATAAGTTGACGATTTTACTTTTAAATTTCTGCTGGTTTTTCAGTTCCAACACTTTTGACATTTACAGCCATGTCCTTAAGCGGGATGCAGTACCTACTATGACGGCAAATATTGCCTCATTGTGTGTTTTTATAGCTGTGGCTATTATAATTAAATTAATGCCAGTATTCAATTTTTTATAAGATGCATCCGATATAATTAAAATTATTTTAACAAAAAAGTATATTATTATTTAAAAAATCTTTTTAATAACAATTAAATACAATAAGCAGGTAGTTATATAAACATCAAATAATCTTATTGTGTAGTAAGTTTTATTCCTACATGTACTTTTGATTTCAGTAACAAATTTTGGTAATTCTATAAAAGTAATGTTAGGTTGTAGTTAGCCACAAAGAAACGTATTGCCATCAGGTGCCTCTCGAGCTTTTTAGAGAAGGAGAGGGATTTCCTGACCAAGCGAGCACATCTCTGCCTGAG
>NZ_QRGR01000058.1 GCF_003367245.1 Pontibacter diazotrophicus
TTTGGAAAGTGCTCAGAAGGGTAATCAGGATAGGCAGGAAAGAAAAAAGAAGAGACAAGAACGGGCTACTAAAACCATCACCAAATGATATACTTTATCCTTAGCCTGACGGCTATGGTCAAAAGACACAGCAAGGGCGTCGGGAGATTTTAGTGGCAAATGTTTTCTTAAGTTGACGGCATTGGAGGGTTAGGGATGATTGGCCCCAGAACTGTAAGTATCAAATTGTATTGTTAAGTAAGTAATGAAGTTTATAAGCAAATTCTGCTGGCTTTTTGTAGGAGTGCTGTTCATATTCTCGGGTCTGATTAAAATCAATGACCCGGTAGGCACCGCTATAAAATTAGAAGAGTATTTTGAAGTGTTCGCTACGGACATTTCGCCCATCTTTAAATCATTTGAACCCTATACCCTCTTTCTGTCTATCTTCCTGAGTGCGGCAGAGATTGTGCTGGGCGTAGCCCTGTTGGTGCGCTGGAAGCTGAAGACCATTCTCGTGCTTTTGCTGTTGATGATCGTTTTCTTCTCTTTCCTGACGTTCTACTCCGCTTTCTACGACAAAGTGACCGACTGCGGCTGCTTCGGCGATGCCATTGTGCTCACTCCCTGGGAGTCCTTCACAAAAGACCTGGTGCTGCTGGTGATGATCATCATTCTGCTGTTTACGCAGCATCACCTCCCGCCTTTAGTGCGGCCTGCAACAGGGGCTGTTATCACCATCATAACGGCAGCCATTTCTGTTATGGTAGGGTGGTATGCGTACGAGCACCTGCCTTACATCGACTTCCGCGCCTATAAAGTGGGCAACAACATACCTGCCCTCATGCAGCCGTCAGCACCCTTGCGCTACAAATATATTATGACAAAAGATGGCCAGGAGCAGGAGTTTGAGGAGTACCCTACCGACGAGAGCTATACCTTTAAGCAGATGGTGGCGATCAACCCGGAGGATGGCCCCAAAATTACAGACTTCAATGTGTGGAACGACGAGGGAGACTTTACGCAGGAGGTATTAACAGGTAATAAACTGCTGATTTTGGTGCAGGATGTGACGAAGGCAGACCAGACAAATTTCAAAGAAATCAACAAGCTGGTGAAGGCGGCGGAGCAGCAGGGAATCACACCGCTGGCGATAACGAGCAGCAGCGGCGCTGACTTTGAGGCTTTCCGCCACGAGGTGAACCTCGCCGTTCCGTACTTTTATGGGGATGGCACCGTACTTAAAACCATTATCCGCTCTAATCCCGGCCTCCTGCTCCTGCAGGACGGCACCGTGAAAGGCAAATGGCACCACAACGACACACCCGATATTGAGGAAGTGCAGGAAGCACTGGCAGAGGAGGAGTAGAAGCGTTATTCGTTGTTCGTATTTCGTTAAAACGAACAAAGCACGAAGAACGAGTAAAGCTATTGGCCGAAGTACAACTGCTGTGGCGGGCGCGCCCATTTGTAATTCATAATTCATAATTCATAATTCGTAATTAAAAAAGATGTTAATCTTTTTGATAGGTATGATGGGGAGTGGCAAGACCACACTAGGCAGGCAACTGGCGGAGCGGTTAGGCTACGCCTTTGTGGATTTAGATGAGTACCTGGAGAAGAGAGTTGGACGCAGCATAGCAGAGGTATTTGAACAGGAGGGGCAGGAGCGGTTTCGGGAGTTGGAGCGGGAGGCGCTGGAGGCGGTGGTGCTGGATTACGATGATGCCGTCATTTCTACAGGAGGCGGTGCGCCCTGTTTTTTCGATAATATAGACTTTATAAACAGGCACGGGGTAAGTTGCTTTTTAGATGTGCCGGTAGAAGAAATATCCAGAAGATTGCTGGCCTCCAATTTACAGGTGCGGCCACTGCTGGCAGGCAAGTCGGAAGAAGAGGTCAGTTCTTTCTTAGCCAAAACATTAAGCCTCCGTAAGCAGTTTTATGAACAGGCTAACATTCAACTAAAAGGGCCGGCCATTTCCGTAGAGCAGTTACAACATTTGCTCAACAATAACTGACTAGGCTCGTTAAACTGTTCTAAGGGTGCTTATACAGGCACTTTGTAAATAAAAAATTAAGTAATTTTGCAGCATTAATAAGTATAGCAAAATCTAACTATGAGACCTAACCACAAAGGACGCGCTCAGATTTTCGAGAATCCCTTACTTGAGCGACTGACCCGAACACATATTGCCCTTCCAATTTCTATTTTCGTGATTTTTGCTATTGGGCTGATTTACTATGGCATCACTTACAGCTTTATTGGTGTAGTAGAAGCTATCAGCTTGTTTATTGCCGGGTGGCTTCTTTTTTCGCTGCTCGAGTATATCGCCCACCGCTTCCTTTTCCATATGGAGACGGATACACCTACAAAAGCACGCATACAGTATACTTTCCATGGCAATCATCATGAGTATCCGAAAGACAAAGAACGATTGGCTATGCCGCCTATCGTGAGCGTTTTTGTCTCCTCTTTGTTGTTCTTTGTTTTTAAACTGATTTTCGGGCAGTTCGTGTTCGGTATATTGGCTGGCTTGCTGTTTGGCTACGCCATGTACCTGTTTGTGCATTATGCTGTGCATGCGTATGCGCCACCTAAGAATTTCCTTAAAACGCTTTGGGTGCATCACAGCATCCACCATTACAAAGACCCTAGTGTTGCTTATGGCGTATCGTCTCCGCTCTGGGACTATGTTTTAGGAACAATGCCGAAGCGAGCAAAATAAAACAACGCATTTGATACAGGTAAAAAGGGAGCCGGCAAGGGCTCCCTTTTTAGTTCCTTATGTTCTTGTGTAGAGCTCTGAAAGGTAAAGACAGAAAAAGGAGCCGGCAAGGCTCCTTTTTCTGTCTTTTTTGCTTTCTACTTTCTCGTTATCTGCCAGTAAACCTCCGGAAAATCCACACGATTATCAGCACAACTATAACAATGATAATGAGTGCTGTCCACATACCAGCTTTAAAAATATCACCAACTACTTCACAGCTACTCAGTGTAAAGGTCAGCAATATGAGTAGTGTCATAAAGTAGACTCTTATGTTTTTCATAGTTTTATACATTTAGGTTCCAGGCTGTTGTTTAACTGTATGCTGGCAAAGCATAGTCAGCCGCTTATATGATAATATTGCCATGCTAATCTTACTGAATCAAAGCCTAAAAGGTTATTTTGGATTAAACATAGTTTGTAAAAAGCATGAAAAAATGACAGCCGCCTTTGTCTCAAAGCACAACCATTTTACAATAGGTAAAGTAGCTCTATAGCACAAAGGTTAGCTCTGGCTGTGCAAGGCTATGGTTCTATTTAATCAAATAAAAAACCTGCTTTTTTTTGCTATTGGAGCACATTTGCCCTCTTGTTTGATGGCAAATGTGCGTGCTTCCAGGTTCTGGCAAGGGTTCTTTTAAAATAGAATAACAGCGCTTGGCGCGCTCGAAAAGCTGCAGTCAGATTTTCGATGTGCGTATTGCAGTTCAGAAAAATGATCTTTTAAGCATGCTTTTATGTCACTTTGCTGCTGCTATAGCGGAGCTAGCAAAGAAGTGCACATTTTTTGCTGCCTTGCTTTTCGGTTATTTATCTGCATTTAGAGCTGTTTTAATGTCATAGTTAAATAAAACCCGTAATATTCTTTAGACGAAGTTTAAGAAACAGAATATTCTCTTGTAACCTACATATACATTATGATGAAGCGTAAAAATTCTTCAGAGACAGGTCCTGATGTAGTGCTGATTGGTGCTGGTATTATGAGTGCCACACTGGGCGTGCTGCTTAAGGAACTGCAACCTGATATAACCATAGAAATTTTCGAGCGGTTGGATGTGGCGGCGGCAGAAAGCTCTGACGCATGGAATAATGCCGGCACAGGCCACTCTGCCTTCTGCGAACTAAATTATACACCAGAGCTCCCCGATGGCTCTATAGAGACCTCCAAGGCCGTTAACATTGCGGAGTCTTTTGAAATATCAAAGCAGTTCTGGGCTTACCTGATAGAGAATAACCTTATCCAGATCCCGGAGTCCTTTATCAGAAGTACACCCCATATGAGTTTTGTCTGGGGCGAAAAGAACGTTGACTTCCTCAACAAGCGCTATGCTGCCCTTACAAACTGCCACCTTTTTAAAGGGATGGAGTATTCTGAAAACCCGGAGCAACTGGAAGAGTGGATGCCGCTCATTATGGATGGCCGCGATAAGTCACAGAAAGTGGCTGCTACCCGCATGGACATAGGGACAGATGTAAACTTTGGGGAACTGACACGCTGCATGTTTGACCATCTGAAACAGATGGAAGGCGTAACGCTTCATTTCAACCATGAGGTCCGCAAGCTGAAACGGCAGTCTGATGGTTCCTGGCGACTAAAGGTAAAAGACAGGTCATCCGGGAATAAGCGTAAAGTACATACCAGTTTTGTTTTTATAGGCGCAGGCGGCGGTTCCCTGGCGCTGCTCGAAAAATCGGACATTCCGGAAGGCAAAGGCTATGGCGGCTTTCCTGTAAGCGGGCAGTGGCTGAAGTGCACAAACCCGGATGTGATTCAGCAGCACCAGGCGAAAGTATACGGAAAGGCTGCAGTAGGTTCGCCACCTATGTCTGTGCCGCACCTTGATACCAGGATGATCAACGGAAAGAGGGAGTTGCTCTTCGGCCCTTATGCCGGGTTCTCAACCAAGTTCCTGAAGAAAGGCTCTTACTTTGACCTGCCTAGCTCTATCAAAATCGGTAACCTGCGCCCCATGATGGCAGCAGGCATCAAAAATATCCCGCTTACCAAGTACCTCATCAACCAGGTACGCCAGTCGCCGGAAGATCGCCTGGCGGCACTCCGGGAGTATTACCCGAATGCCAGAAGAGAAGACTGGGAACTGGAGCGGGCCGGACAGCGCGTGCAGGTAATCAAGAAAGACCCGAAACACGGCGGTGTGCTTGAATTTGGAACAGAAGTAGTGAGTGCAGCCGATGGCTCTATCGCCGCATTGCTTGGTGCCTCGCCAGGTGCCTCTACGGCGGTTTCTATCATGCTTACGCTGCTGGGCCGCTGCTTTAAAGATGAAGTTAACTCTAAAGAATGGCAGGCCAAACTAAAGCAGATGATACCGTCTTACGGAGAGTCGCTTGGAGAAAATGGCCAGTTGCTAGAGGAGGTAAGAGAGCATACCAGCGAAGTGCTGGGGCTTAAAAACATGGAGCAGGTGCAGAAGTAAGCAGCAGCCTTATAGCTATGGCCTGCCTGCGGGAGCGCATGATATACCATCGCTCCCGCAGGCGGGCCATTTTGTTTGGTGTAACGATATACTTAGCCGGGTTAAAAAGAAAAGCCTCTGCGAGCATAAATGCAGGCAGAGGCTGGCTGGTGAAGCAGCTTTAATTAGAAGATGTAGCGTATGTCACACCAGGGAATAACCTCCTGTTGCAACCGCTTAAACTCACTGATCCATCTTGCCTTTAGCTGGTAGCGGTACCGGACATTAACGCCGCCAAACTGGCTTTGCTTCGTTTCCTGTATTGCCGGCATCCAGATCAGGTCCTCCGCCTTCGGGTTGATAGCCAGGTTTGCCTCGTGCTGCCACTGGTTATGCGTCAGGAAAATCACCTCGCAACTCATCTTCTTCTTTAGCTCGGGGTGCACCACCTGGTTCAACTGCTCAAACAGCTCCCTGTACTCCTCCAGCCATCCCTCATGCACAATTACCGGCGAAAAGTTAACATGCACCTCATAGCCTGCCTGGTAAAAGTCGTTAATGGCAGCCAGCCGCTTCTCCAGCGTATCCGTTCGTACATCTACCAGCTTGCTTACTTTATGAGGCAGCAGGCTGAACCGGACGCGGGCTTTGCCCTGTGGGTCATACGTGAGCATCTCCTCATTCACGAACTTGGTGGCAAAGGTGGCAAACGCTTTTGGGTGCTGTCTGAAAAAAGCCACCGTTGCCGCTACGCTGTCAGACAGCGCAGCATCCACTGATACATCAGAATTACAGCCAATGTCATAGGTATAGTACTGCGGATGCGTTTGGTTTGGCACTTTCGGCCAGGGTTGCTTCTGCACGTGCTTGTTTATGGCTGCCAGTATTTCCTCTGTGTTCGTGAAAAGCGTGATGGGGTTTACAGGTTTGTTGCGGTCTACATAACAGTAGGCGCATGCCCCCATACAACCGTTGGCAAGGCTGGGCGATATAAAATCTGAACTGCGGCCGCTCTCACGGCATACCAGTGTTTTCAGGCGCCCCAGGACCAGCACATTCGATTTTACCTGGTAATGATTTCCCTCCAATTCAGGCAGCCTGTTATGTTGTTTTATCTCCTGATGTACCGCCTCAGGATAAGCGAGTAAGGCCTTTTTCCCGCGCTCATTCAGCGCGTCAGGCGTGTAAAAAACAGTAGATGGATTTAGTTTTTGCATACGTTTTTATAACAGCCATACCACCTTTAATGTTCATGTAAAATAATTATTAAAGTCATTGACAATCAGTGATTTATGTGTTTGAATAAAAGATTTTTTCTGAATTAAACAGCGGGTGAATATGTTTCTTTTATAGCACCAGATTTGCCTGCTGTAAGGTTGTTTGCTGTGCTGAAACCACACCTAAAAGAGAGATATATTTAATGGAAGCAGTTCAGGAGAAAGCAGTTATAAAGACAAGTCAGCGTTCCGGAAAGCTATGGATGCCCAGGCAGGTGCTTATCACGCCAGCCGCGATGGAGGAGCCTTGGGGTAGGCAAATTTATGAGCGAGTGAAGGGTTTAGGTTTGCCTGTGCAGGAGCTGAAGCATAACCGGCTTACAGGGCTGCGCGGCGAAGATGAGCGGGAAACGTACCGAAAGGCAAAGAGCACCCTGGCTATTGTAACAGCACCGCCCAGTGCCCTCAAACTACAACCTATTCCGCCCTCCGCTGACTGGCAGTTCCATTTGGCGGAAGGATGCCCTGCCCATTGCCAGTACTGCTACCTGGCGGGCAGTTTGCAGGGGCCGCCTGTAATCAGAACCTTTGCTAATTTACCGACCATCCTGGAGAACCTGCTTCAGTATAAAAAAGCAAACCAGGTGACCACGTTTGAGGCAAGTTGCTATACTGACCCGTTAGGTATCGAGCACCTGACAGGGAGCCTGGCAGAGACTATGCGTTTCTTTGGTGAGCAGGAAAATATGCACCTGCGCTGGGTCTCTAAATTTGACCAGGTGGACGGGCTATTGGCCTTACCGCACAACGATAACACGCAGCCCAGAATCAGTATCAATACAGACTTTATCGCCAGAAGAATGGAAGGAGGCACAGCGTCTATAGAAGCTCGGTTGGCAGCTATCCGTAAACTGGCTTTGCCAAGGGCAGAAGGAGGAGGGGGCTACAAGGTAGGTCTGGTGATTGCACCCATTATGCCTGTTCCGGATTGGGAGGAGCAGTATACAGATTTGTTGGACAGGTTGGAGCAGACACTGGATTTCCCTTGTGAAATAACCTTTGAGCTCATCAGCCACCGGTTTACGGCAGGCTCCAAAGCCATTTTGCAGGAGTGGTACCCGAACACCATTCTGGACTTTGACGAAAGCAACCGCTCCATGAAGTACAATAAGTTTGGCGGCAAAAAGTATGTGTATCCTGCAGCCATTATGAGCTCACTGCGCAGCTTTTTCCAGAGCGAGTTAAAGAGTCGCTTTCCAAATGCTCCTATCTTGTACTGGACATAATATGTGATGGGTTTAAATACAGCAGCTGCTCTGCAAAAGTGGCTGCTGTATTTCCTTCTCTTCGCTTATAACAATAGGAGCCGGTTTATGCGCAGCATTCAGTTAGCAATAGAATCAGTTAGCGCTTACACGAATGTTGCCAGAAGATGCATGGGAGACGAAGAGACTCAGGAAGTTTGCGGGTGTTGCCTCATAATACTCTTCCTCCAGGTGGTGTATTGCCTTTACGTGCCTGCAAATTCTTGCGTTATTGGCAAAAGGCAGCTGGAACCTGATCACATGCTGGTCATTAACTAACATGGACTTAACCATGAATACCGCATTGTTCCTGTACCAGTGCTTCTTGCTGATGGCGAAATGTACATTGTTCAGAAACTGCTGGTTAATCTCGGCTTTGCCTTTGGCGGCGTAAACCTCAAAAAAATTGGTGACCTCCAGGTAGTGCGTCTTACCGTCTTTGGCGGCCACAATAGCCTGAAGCGCCTCCAACTGCTCCTGTGTAAAGTGCACCACCTGTTTTTCATCAGGCAGATCCACTACCATCAAAAACCAGGGAGAGCCTTTGTATTTAACAGTTAAGGGGCGAATAGAATTAAAAATAATGCTACTCTTCCGGTTGTTCGTTGCAGCCATAAAATTGCCTGCAGTGGCTGTTTCCCCCACCGTTTCCAGTGACGCAGTGATAGTGTTAAATTTTTCCTGTGAAAATGCTGTTGTTGCTGTCAGCAGTAAAGAGAGCAAATAAAGCAAGAATGTTTTCATGTGCTAATATGGGCTGTTGGCTTACGTTGCGTGCTAAAAATAATTACTTACAATTTTCTCTTGCAGAGATGAGGTGCTGCAATTATATTGAAAAGCAAATATATATAATTATATATATTAAGATGTATTAAGCAAATATTTTCTTTTTTGTTTCGGTTACCAGGGCTATCTCACAGAGCAGAATATGGTAGGTTTGCATGCTGTTCAATTATAGCAGAAGCGAATAGCATGCAGTGGTGTGCCTGATAGCTTTAGTTGAATGTTGACTGAGCAAATAAACTCATTGAAGATGTCCGAAAAGGTAAATGCTACCTCATGAGAGTTGATTGTTTAAAATTGCGCTGGGAGGGTGGATAAATTCAATACACAAAAAAGAGGCTGCCCCGACTTTTCGGACAGCCTCAGAGCTTTTACTCAAGCACATGAATCATTCAATAATGTAGCATATTGGAAGCAGGAGCCTCAATGCGCTATAACAGTTTGCTGGACAAATGGATTCTCTCCAGCAAACTGTTATAATGTCATGTTTAATCCGGCAGCACTTTTATTTGTAAGTGCGAAGCCCTTTGGGCATCATGATAAATCTGAATAGTTGATTTGATATAATCTTCCGGATCTGCCTCGTAAATGTTGATGAACTGCTGTGGGTTGCGATCAGCGAGCGGGAACCAGGAGCTTTGAATCTGCACCATTAGCTGGTGCCCCTTTTTGAAGGTATGCAGCAAATCAGGCACCTCAAACTTAACCGGGGTTGGCTCATTGGGTGTAAACGCCTCTGGTTTCTCAAAGCTGTTTCGGTAGCGGCCACGCAATATCTCGGCACGTACCAGTTGCTGATAGCCGCCCATAACCGCATCACTACCTTCGGCGGCTACGGTATCTGGGGTGTCTTCAGGGTACACATCAATTAGTTTTACTACAAAATCGGAATCAGTGGTGCTTATGCTGGCAATCAGGTCGGCTATAACCGGGCCGGCCAGAGTTAAGTCTTCGGTTAAAGGGTCAGATGTATACGTGAGTACATCCGGCCTGCGGGAGGCAAAGCGCTGATCGTCGAGCATGTATTCACGGGTACGCTTGCGGTGGACTTGCCCCTGGTATGGAACCGGATTGGCCGGATCAGAAAGGTATTCATCAAAAGAGTTGGTTACAGTGGGCGCCGAAAACCCGATTTTACCATCCGGAAGCAGGTATAGGTTTCTGTTCTCAACTGCTTTTGGTGGCCAGACCTCAAAGGTGCGCCACTCGTTGCTTCCGGTTTCAAATACGGTGGCTTCGGCTAGCTTGGGAGCGTTGCCCTGGCCTTTCAGGTGGTAATTCATGAAAGGCAGAAATAAGC
Organism: Pontibacter diazotrophicus; assembly: GCF_003367245.1. Classification (GTDB taxonomy): domain Bacteria; phylum Bacteroidota; class Bacteroidia; order Cytophagales; family Hymenobacteraceae; genus Pontibacter; species Pontibacter diazotrophicus. The sequence continues at coordinate 9,769 of NZ_QRGR01000058.1, forward strand.
TGTCGAGGTAATATTGGCCGGTAGGTTGTTCAAAACTGATATCACCCAACGATTTCGCATCAGACCACCAGCACCCATGGCACCAGGGCCCCATTACCAGCTTGTTTGTTGCGTTCGGGTTTTGCTTCTCAATTTTCTGGTAGGTTTCCAGGGCACCAAACAGGTCTTCGGCATCATACCAACCACCCACTGTTAAAATAGCGGGCTTCAGCTTGTTGGCGTGCGACAAAGGGTTGCGGCTTTTCCAATAGGAGTCATAATCAGGATGGGCCAGAATATCGTTCCAGAACGGGATGCTGTCTTTAAAGAACTCAGTGTTTGCGCGCTTCGGGGTTTGCACGGTGTTCAGGAAGTAATCATAGTTGTCGCGGTTCTTGCTATCAGTTACACCAAACGTGCGGGTAGCGGGTTTGTCGGGCTCGTCCTGATCGAAACGGGGCAGAAAATCGAAAAAATCCATCCAGAAGAAAGCGCCCTTGTGGTGCACATCATCGCCTACAAACCAATCGGTAACAGGGGCTTGTGGCGAAACTGCTTTTAGAGCCGGATGGTTGCTGATAGCGGCAGCGGTGCTATAGAAGCCCGGGTACGATACACCGTGCACCCCAACATTGCCATTGTTGCCTTTTACGTTTTTCAATAACCAGTCAATGGCATCGTAGGTATCTGTGGCTTCGTCGGGTTGTTTTTGCCTTTTCTTATTGGCATTGTCTACCAAGGGCCTTTCATGGGAGAACTCACCTTCTGAGCGCCAGCGGCCGCGTACATCCTGCTCCACAAAAATGAACCCTTCCCGGGCCAGCCTGGCAAAAGAGCCGCTACTGTACAACCGCCCCTGAATACGGGTGGCATTGTAAGGCGTGCGGGTCATCAGGAAAGGATACTTCTTTGAACCGGAAGCATCTTTGGGAACAAACACTTCGGTGTATAGCTTTACCCCGTCGCGCATCGGAACCATTACTTTACGGTGTTCATAATTCTTTGCCAGGTACACGCTGTCCTGGTACTGCTGCGGTTCTAACTTTGTGCTGACGGTGCTCTGGGCAAAGATATTGGCGGAAATAAATGCCAAAAAGAAAACAGAAAACAGCCGACGGAAGTCTATCATCATAAAAGCGGTTTAGAGGTTATAGCAGCAATATAAACACTTCCGTTAGATTTATTCTAGCTAAAAAATTGATCATTTATTCAGATGGTCAGAAAATAAATTCCCCATATTGGTAGGGTCCTGAAGCAAACTCAAAACCAGGATACCTTGGGGATAAAACAGGGGGTAATAAGGTGATGCTGTAAGTGTTTCCAAATTCATACCTGTTAAGCCTTGTAGAAAGCTACTGTCTTTTGGCTGCGGAAGAAGGGCTATAGCAGGTAAAATCCCTGTAGAAGTTACTCTTCTACAGGGATTTTAATGCTTACTAATGTACCACCAGTTTTAGGGCTGGTGATGGTAAGGCTACCATTTAAGAGCTTTACACGGTCTTCAATCGTCCTTAGCCCCAATCCGGTTGTTTCGCTTTTCCTGTATCTAAAGCCTCTGCCATTGTCGCGAACCTTTAATACGATCTGCTTCCGTTTTCGTGAGAACTGAAGGCTCGCCTCCGTAGCCTGTGCATGTTTAACAATGTTGTTGACCAGTTCCTGACTGATGCGGTAAAGGGCTAACTCCAGGTAAGATTCCAGTCGCCCCTCCAGCCTTTCCACCTGACAGTATACCTGAAAAGAACTTTGGTCGTACCTCCTGCACAGATCATGAAGGGCTTCCTTTAAACCGAATTCCTTTAGTACAATCGGGACGAGCTCATGTGAAACCCTGCTGGTTTCATTGATAGCTTCTGCCAGCAGTTCCTCAGTACGTTTGACGGCTGATTCCGGCACTTGCCGCGCTACCTGGTCCAGGTTTAGCTTGGTTGCGAACAGAAGCTGGCCGATTCCGTTGTGCAGGGACTCCGATATTCTCCTTCTTTCCTCTTCCTGTGCCTCCAGTATGGCCAACAACAGGCCCTTCTGCTGATCCAGCCGAAGTTCCAGGTTTTCTTGCTCCAGTTGCTTTATTTCGGATATGTCCAGGTTAACACCCAGCGTCTTCTTGCCCCTTCCCTGCTTGTCCCGCAGCAGGACAGCCTTTACCCTCATGGTGACTACCTGACTGTTGGGTCTGATGCGTATGGTTTCCTCCAAAGGCTCTTGACTTTCCCGGAAGTGATGCACTATTCTTTCCGCCACAGGACGATCTTCTTCTATCACATAGTCCAAGTAGAGCTCCGGCTTTACCGGGCTGCCTTCCGGTATACCAAAGAGGCGGTACATGCCCTTTGACCAGTGGAGTGCTCCGGTGTCAATGTCATACTCCCAGCTGCCTATGCGCGCTGTTT
>NZ_QRGR01000059.1 GCF_003367245.1 Pontibacter diazotrophicus
CTGGTCTTGCTGAGCTCTACAGCCATCACCTTGAATTCTTTGTCGAACTTTCTTCTCTCTTGTGACATAGTGTTAAGTTATAGGTTTTTCGCTTAACTATATGTCCACTCAAATGTAGCAGCTCCACCCCTACGGTCTCCTCAAGGGTAAGGTCGTTTCATTCTAGCGAATTCTCCCCTTAAGGACAACCTAAAGCGAGAGCTTTAGAGTTGCGAGCGTAGCTCATAGAGGGGTGTTTACTCCTGCGGAAAGAACGCAAATAGGGTAAATCAGGCAATATAGCTCCGAAATTTACACCCCTTGAGCTACGCTCGCAAGCTACGAACTCGCGTTCTTGCTTGTCCTCAAGGGGATAGTCTTGTAGAATAAAACGGCCCTGCCCTCAAGGGGACAATCTGTACTACGGCTGTTGCTAATCCCCACAGTAGTGCCGTCGTGCTACTTGATACGAATATCCTGGTACGAATTTAAAACCCGTCTGCTTTCAGGTAATTGTTGAAGCGCATGATTTCACCGGGTTTGCCCACGACGTACAGGATATCCTCTCTATGGATATAGGTGTGGGCATCGATGTTCAGGATTGTCTCGCCGTCTCGCTTGATAGCGACTATCGTGACATTAAAGCGGTGGCGGACGCCTGATTTCATCAAAGGCTTTCCTGTGATTCCTTCATCCTTGGTTAATACCCGAAGGCTTGCCACTTCTATCTCGGGCAGGTCCAGGTTAAAATTCGTGGATACGTTGCTCTTCAGGCCCGCCATGCTGCGCAGCATCTCATAGTTATCCGATCGGATCATCTGCGTGAAGTTTTCTATTTCATCGCGGGGCATCAGGTATTTATTCAGCACACGGGTGAAAATTTCGATGGAGGTTTCAAACTCTTCCGGAATCACTTCGTCGGCTCCCAGTCTGTAGTTCTCCTCCATTTCCTGCACAAAGCGGGTACGCACAATCAAATGAAGCCTGTCGCTGATTTCCCTGATGCTGGCGATAATGCGCCGCGTGGCTTCCGGATCGGAGATGGCTACCACTACCACCCGCGACTTTTGTATGTTAATGTGGGAGAGGATCATGGGGTGCACCGCGTCTCCATATACAATCGGCTCCCCCAACTTACGCTCGTTCTTTACTGTGGTAGCGTTTAGCTCTACTATCACATAAGGTATCTGGGCATGCCGTGCGGCCTTGGCAACATTGCGACCGTTCACGCCATAGCCGATGATCACGATGTGGTCGTCGAGGGGAGGAAGATCGCCATGCTCTTCCGGTGTCGTTACATTATAGGGCATGGGCTGTTTGCCGGAGGAGAAGGGAGCGCCGATGACGCCTGCTATCTTCTGGTAATACTGTATCACAAAGGGGGTAACACCCATTGTCAGCAGTGATACCGACAGGAAGTACTGGTACATTTCCGCAGAAAGGAGCCCATGCGTAATGCCTGTGTTGGAGAGGATAAAGGCGAATTCACCCACCTGAAAGATCGACAAACCCACCAGCAGCGATATCCGCAGCGGGTACTGCAGGATGCGGGCGGCCACCGTGGCGACAGTGCCTTTAATGATGACGGTAAGGATGGTGAAAAACAGGATGATGGGAAAGTTCTGCAGCATGAAGTTGAAATCCAGCAGCATACCGATTGACACAAAGAAGAAGCTGGTGAAGATCTCCCGGAAAGGCAGGATGTTGCTGGTCGCCTGGTGGCTGTATTCTGATTCGGATATAATCAGGCCAGCCATGAAGGCCCCCAGCGCCAGCGATAAACCTAAACTGGAAGTAAGCCAAGCGACGGCAAAGCAAATCACCACGACACAGAGAATAAAGAGCTCTTTGCTTTTCGTTTTCGCTACTGCATACAACAGCATCGGCACCAGGTAGCGGGCGCTTATCAGTACAAACACAATCACGAATATGCCTTTCAGCGCCATCCATAGCAGGGCAGAGCCAATGTCTTCGGTTTCTCCCCCCATCAGAGGAGTCAGCAGCATCATCGGCACCACGATAATGTCCTGGAAAATGAGAATACCCAGGACCACCCGCCCCTGCGGACTGTTAATCTCTCCTTTATCCTGCAGTATCTTCAGCACAATGGCTGTGCTACTTAAGGCAATCAGGAAACCCATAAACACAGACTCCCCATGGCTGAAGCCGAACAACAACATGACCACCCATACCAACCCAATAGTAGAAAGTACCTGCGTGGCACCTCCCAGGAGCACCGTGCGTTTTATCAGGGCAAGGCTCCGGAGGGAGAATTCCATACCAATAATAAAGAGCAGCAGGATAACACCTATCTCCGCCAGTATTTCAATGTCATGGGTGGCCGTAATCAGGCTCAACCCATAAGGGCCCGCAATTACACCTGTGGCCAGGAAACCCAGGATAGTAGGGAGCCGGAAGCGCTGGAACAATAGAATTACTACAACAGCCAGTCCTAAGATGATGACGATGTCTGAGAGTAAAGGAATTTCCATAGTTTTATGTGAGTGGTGGTGTCAGTGCCTAATTTAACTAATAAACTCAAGTTGCGATTATTTTTTATATCTGAAATGAACCCACCCCTAACCCCTCCGAGGAGGGGAATCTTCCTTTTAGGCCAAAATTCCCCTCTTGTGCGGGGTAGGGGTGGGTATTCAACAGTAGCAAAACAGTGAAATGTGAGAATCGCAACTTGAGTTAATAAATATCGATTGTTTTGAATGCTCCCTTACCTTTCCCCTTCCCATTCGGCAAAGAACTGCCTCAGGAAGCCCTCCATATACTGGTGGCGTTCTTCGGCAATTCTTTTGGCAGCGTCCGTATGCATACGGTCTTTCAGCAATAAAAGCTTCTCATAAAAGTGATTGATGGTAGGAGCGGTGCTGGCCTTGTATTTCTCGAACGAGTCGTGCAATTCGGGTTTGATGTGCGGGTTGTAAAGTTCACGGTTCTTATGGCCACCATAGGCAAAGGTACGCGCAATACCAATGGCGCCAATGGCGTCCAGCCGGTCCGCATCCTGCACCACGCATCCTTCTGTGGTTGGCATAGCAGAAGATGTGCCGGCACCTTTAAAAGATAAGGCTTTAATGATGTTACAGATATGGTCTGTTGTTTCAGGCTTCACTTCATGCTGTTGCAGCCATTCCCGGGCCATGCGCGGCCCTACGGTCTCGTCGCCATTATGAAACTTATGGTCGCCGATGTCGTGCAACAGCGCTCCCAGTTCTACCACATACGTATCTACGGCCTCGTGTGCCGCAATGCTTTTGGCGTTGTTCCAGACCCGGTAAATATGCCACCAGTCATGCCCGGAGCCCTCCCCCGATAGCAGGTCTTTGACATAGGCAGCGGTAGCAGCGATAATCTTTTCTTGTTGAGGATTCATTCAGTTAAAAGGTTATTCCTTCAAAACTGAAGATAAATAGCGGAAGGGGCAAGTGTTTGTGCAGGGATATGCGATTTTTTGACCTCGCAGCGTGCGCAGCTCCTGCGAGCGTCTGATTTGGTGTTATTGCTTCGTAGCAGGCAAGACGCTCACAGGTCTGAAAGACGCTGTGAGGTCCTGGCGGGATTCAAAGCTTTTGGTGTGTAGCTTGAACATCCGTAGCAGTGGGGGTAATCGGTGGCTTCGTTAACGGCGTTACAATATAAACCCACAACACTAATTGCCGGCGCATCAGAGACTCCCAGAGGCTCTTTCAGATTTCATCATCTGAATTTTCCTGAAGGGGATTTCCTAATCTCCGTGTACTGAATCAAGAGAACATCCCGCTATAAATACAGCATTCATAATAAACGGGTGAAGTACCTGGACCTCACAGTGTTCACAAAACCTGTGCGCGTCTTGCAAGCTACAGCGCAACAGGCCTTGGTTCAGACGCTCGCAGGAGCTGCGCACGCTGCGAGGTCATTGTTGCATAGCTGCTTCTTTTACAGGGCTGCTTTTCCATGACGGCAGTTTTACCTTGCTAACCAGCTCTTCCTCCAGCACCCTGGCCCATGTCTCCAGGTAAAGCACCACGTCTTCCCGCCGGTTGTGCTGCAGGTATTTCCTGTTTTGTGGCAGGCCTTGTGTGATAGCGGGATGGGACAGGCGCTCCAGGTGTTCTAAGTCCTGCCGTGTCAGTCCGAAGTCTGTCATCTGATCGATGATTTCGTCCAGAGGCAGTCCGCTCTGGGGGCAGTAGTCGCGTAACTGCTCCCGCCAATCGCCATAGCGCCACATGGCAGCGCCGTGTATGGCACCTTTGCTGTATTTGGTGATGGTTTGCGCCAGGTGGCCGCAGTTGCAACTGCCCGTATGGCCCCACTGGTAGCTGTCGCCCTGCGCGAGACGCTGCGCTGTTTCCCGCAGCGCCTGTATGAGTTGGATGGATGCTCTTGCCATAGCATAGTAAATTAATGTTTATAGTGTATTAAGCGTCAGAATTGGCAAAATGTTTCCCTTCAAGGATAGTGTCTGCATTTTGATGAATTACACTGTTTACTACTTTACTCTCTATTTATTTCCCTACTAAAGATTATACAATATATATGTCAAGCATTTCATATAGCTTTTGTTGCGATTTACAAGCATTTATCTATGGTATAGGCGAAAAGGAACAAGAAGATTTTGAGGAATCTCCTTTAAGGATTACGTACCAACTTTAACTGTTCATATAATGTAATGTAATACATAAAGTTAAAATATTTAACTTTTACCAGTGTCTTTTAACTCTTCACATTCAGATTGTAATCATTAGCCATATATAAGTAGGATACCATTTAATGTGTTCTTTATGCAAATAATATTTGTTATATTAGAACAATTAATATAAAAATTCTATGTATGAGCAAAATTTTTACACAAAATCTTTTACCTGCTGGTATGGCCGGAAAAGAAGTAATGGAAGTGCTGTCATTTTATCAAAAAAAGCGGTTCATAAAAGCAATCGGATTATTCTTCATGTTGACAGCTTTTATGGTACCTCTTAATGCTTCCTCTCAGCAATCTTATCAAGCAAACGCAAGTGCTTCTCAAGTTGCTGATGCAATTGATGAATTCATTTTAACCCCGGACCTAGCCCAACAAGTAGGGTCTGTTTGGAACAAGACGCCTATCCGTCTGGATCGTAGCTTTGACTTTGAATTTAAGGTTTATCTTGGCAGTAAGGATTCTAACGGTGCAGACGGGATCGCATTTGTTTTACAGCCCTTGGGTACTACTGTCACAGGAGGCTCTGGAGGGGCGTTAGGATACGGTTATATTAAACCCTCGATGGCGGTAGAATATGACACATATTTAAACCTTCCCTACGATCCAGCAAAAGATCACTTATCTATCCATAAAAACGGAGACACGGGCACTCCTTTAATCACTGCTGTTGTTGCCAATTCTACTGGTAATATTGAAGATAGTAAGTGGCACACTACCCGAATAGTGTGGAATGCTCGTACTCAAAATTTAACTGTTTATTTTGATGGCGTGCAAAAACTATCCTATACAGATAATATAGTGACAAATATATTCAGTGACAGTCCAGAAGTTTTCTGGGGCTTTACAGGCGGCACAGGCGGCAGCAGCAACCTGCAGATGTTTAGCGTGGTCAAACTTGATTTTGCAAGCGGGATGACACTTAACGCTGTTTCTACCAATCAGACTTGTCCTGACTTTAGTGATGGAAGTATAACTTTGGCCCCTACAGGAGGAACAGCGCCTTATGAGTATTCAATAGATGGTGGCATGACTTATCAACCTGATAATGTATTCAGAGGCGTTTCTGAAGGAAAATATACAGCTATCGTCAGAGATTATAACAGATTTACAAGCAGCACATCTGTTAATGTTTTACAACATAATGACTTGCCAATAATAACTTCCTTAACGGGGGGGGGCACAGACCCTGTTAGTTTATCTTCTGCCTCTGTTAGTTTTAGCGCGCAAGTCACAGATGATAATCTTGCTACAGCAAGTTGGGACTGGGGAGATGGCAGCACTAGTCCTGGCACTATAGAGGGAACAGCAATCACCGGGTCGCATACGTACCTCGAACCGGGGGTAAACCGGGTAACACTCACTGTGACAGACGCTTGTGGAGAAGCTGATGTTGAGGTCTTTGAATATGTTGTTGTTTATGATCCCAATGGTGGCTTTGTAACTGGAGGTGGATGGATTGATTCCCCAGCAGGAGCCTATACAGCAGATCCTTCTGCCTTTGGGAAAGCCAATTTTGGGTTTGTGTCTAAGTACCAGAAGGGAGCAACTATACCAAGTGGACAAACTCAGTTCCAGTTCCACGCCGCAGGCTTCAATTTCCATAGCACATCCTATGAGTGGCTGGTAGTTTCAGGACATAAAGCGCAATACAAAGGAGAAGGGAATGTGAACGGGAATAGTGGCTATGCTTTTATGCTTTCCGCAGTAGATGGTGCGTATAATAGTAGTAATCCTGTCGATCGTTTTAGAATCAAAGTTTGGTTAAAGTCAAATGGTCAAGTGGTATATGACAACCAGATGGGGTCCTCTGAAGATGCAGAGGCAACAACGGCATTGGACAAAGGCTCCATAGTGATACACGATTCTAAGTTTACAAGCACCAGCACCTCCTCGTTAACAGCCGCTCCCGCCCAGAATAGTGATTTTTTGGAGGAACAGTTCTTCAGTTACCCTACTGTCTTTTCTGACATTAATACCGTTGCCTTTGCTTTGGATAAAATAGAAAGATTTACATTAGAAGTTTATGATCTGAAGGGTGCGCTGGTGCAGAAAGTAACTTCTGGATTAGCAGAAGCTGGCAAGTTATATCACTTCGAAGTGAATGGGGAACGGCTGCCCGAGGGAATCTATATAGCTAGGCTAGCTACTGATTCTCAATTGAAATCATTGAAGATTATTCGCAAAAATAGATAAGGTGAGTGGAGTAAAAAAACAGCAAAACAGTTGATACATTGAAAGAAGAACAGCAACAGGTGATGGCATAATAACCCTTCACCTGTTGCTGTTATAAACTGTTCCTGCAGCAATAGCCGTTTCTATCACAAAGCTAAAAGAATGGGGCTACCTGAGGCCCAACAACTACAAAGCGGCACCCTCACCTGGAGCAGGAACGGCAACACGACGGGCAGTATAGATATTAGGGTAAACACCCGCTCTGATGAGCCTTGCCTGGAGCTGGATTACAAGTACAGGGAGAATTTTCCTTTGGATATTATATATAGAAGCAGTAGACTTGCCGAATGTTTAGCTTTTGAGCAGCGGAACGCAATTTTAAGCGCTTGCTGCTCATTTTAAAGTATCTGTACCTTTTTGTAATGCCCTTATCTTTACCTAGTTTACCTAAAAGCAGTCTGCTTGTACTGTTCCTTATTACCTTCCTTTTCTGTAGCCAGGCCAATGCGCAGATTCTTAACATAGAGCGTTCAAGGGTACAGCGTGACACTGCTAACTACTTTACGGGCAAGGCGGGGCTGAACTTTTCTATGTTTAACCGCAATGCAGGTGAAGACAACCCGAACAACTACCTGCAGCTTACTTTTGATGGCAGCTTGGCCTTTATCTCTGCCAGGCACAGTTACCTGCTGCTGAATTACTATAACTATCTGCTGGTGAATTACGACTCAAAAGCCCAGCGCAATACCGTAGCCAGCACCGGCTATTCCCACTTCAGGACCAATTTTAATTTCAGGCAGCCTTTGTCTTACGAGCTGTTTGCGCAGGTGCAGACAGACCGGGCAAGGGGGCTGGAGCTCCGTGCGTTGGCAGGAGGGGGAATTCGTTACCGGCTGCTTCGAACTAATAACTCCACTATATATGTTGGTGCGGGAGTGATGCACGAGCATGAGGAGTGGGAGAACCCGGGGGAAGAGGCCAATATCATCATCTCTGACCTGCTGAAATCTACTAACTACGTGAGTTTGAAGACGAAACTGAATGAATATGTGAGTACGGAAGGGATAGTGTATTACCAGGTGGGCTATGCCGATGTGATAGAGAAATTCAGGAATCGGGTGAGTGGGGATATAACGCTGCTGGTGAAACTGACGAACCGCCTGAACCTGCGGACAAATTTTAACTGTGTCTATGAAGACGAGCCGATTGTACCGATTACGAACTTCGTATACAGCATCTCGAATGGGGTGGAGGTGAAGTTCTGAGAAATGGTATAATTTATTTTCCGGTGAAAGCAGTGGCTGAGCCAATATTTGCTTAATTTAGCCATTTCAGAAGTAGCAGCAGGAGCGAATCAGTGCCTTGTTAGCTAGAAACGAGTTTTTATATTACGATGCGTAACACCCTTACTGCTTTGTGGACTTTGATTGGGATAATATTATTTTCCGGTTGTGTGCCACAAAAAAACATTTTACTCTTACAGAATAACCCGCAGGTAGAAAACCAAGGGAATGCTGATGAACTTCTGCGGACCTTCGATCTGAAGCCGATTGCCTATACGCTGAAGCCGGGAGATGTGTTGTCTTTAAGGGTACAAAGTACAACCCCTGCAGAATTCGACTTCCTGGCAACAGGTGCTACCGTGTTCGGTGCGCAGGACCCGGTGCTGAGTGGCTATACACTGGATGCGGAGGGGAATATTTTATTACCGGCTGTAGGTAAGGTGGCTTTGAATGGTTTAACCATGCCAGAGGCCAGAATAAAAGTGACAGAGGCTCTCAGCTCTTTTTTATCAGACCCTACCGTTAACCTGCGCTTGCTTACCTTTCGGTATACCATTATCGGGGAGGTGCCAAGGCAGGGACAGTTTACGACTTACCAGGACAACATTAACCTGATGGAGGCTTTAGCAACTGCTGGAGGCTTCAGCCCCTATTCGAACCGAAGCAACATTAAACTTGTTCGCTACGAGAATGGAGTGGCAAAGCTGTATAAGTTTAGTTTGTTGGATGACAATACCTTATCTAAAAACAACTTCTATCTGCAGCCCAATGATATGATCGTGGTTGATCCGTTGCCTGCTAAGAACATAAGAGAAAATTTATTAACGAACGTGACGCTGACTTTATCTCTTTTATCTACCATTAGTTTGTTGGTTTTGAGATTCACACAATGATAATTTTAGCTTCTTCAACAAACATCAGTACTTCATACATTGGAAAATAATTCTCTAAAGCAACAGGAAGCTGGCCTTGATATTCCAAAGCTGCTAAACAAAGTACTTGCAAACTGGCTGCTTCTCTCAGTTTGCTTGCTAATAGGTGTGTTGGGTGCCTATATGGTAAACAGGTATACTGTTCCGCAGTTTGAAGTAAACTCTTCTGTGATGTTGAACCCATCAACGAACGAAGCTTCATCAGCAACTGCCTTGTTATACGGCGATGAACTCTTCCAGAACTCCAATAACCTTACCAATGAGTCTATCATCTTAAGATCAAAAGCACTTGCGCTACAGACGCTTCGGAATCTGGATTTTGATGTTTCCTATTTCAAAAGGGGAAATATTAAATTGACAGAAGTCTACAAGTATGGTGTATCTTACAAAGTTACAGTGGATACCAGTTCTGCAAATATACCCTATGATGTACTTTTTAAGGTTCTTCTGGAAGATAACCACTACGAACTTTCTACTGAAAATCAAAGCTGGAGCCAGCACCTGGAAGGGAAAAAATACTTATATGGTGAAGTACAGCATATCAATGGGTTTACATTCAATGTCATTTCTAAAGCTGCAGATGCTTCTTCAGATGAAAATGAACATCTTTTTAAAATAAATAGATTAAACCAGTTAGCAGGAAGATATGCTGGTGCTCTGAGTGTGAATCCTAATGCACAGGGGGCCTCCGTGCTACAGTTGAAGTTGACCAGTGCCACACCTGAAAAAGAAGTGGATTATCTGAACCAGCATATGCTCACATACCGGCAGTATAACCTGGATGCAAAAAACACCAATGCTGTTAATACCATCAGTTTTATTGATGAACAACTGCAGCAAATCAGCGATTCGCTTTATTTTATTGAAAGCAGGTTAGAGCTTTTTAAACGAAACAATACAGCAGTAGACATTAAAACAGCAGGGGGCAGGATTTCAGAAAGAGTTCAGGGCCTTGAACAACAGAAAGCAGAATTCCTGTTAAATGAGCAGTATTATAAGTACCTGCGCAACTACCTGCAAAGCGGACCTGATAACACAGGCGTTGTAGTGCCTGCGAATTTCGGAATTACAGATCCCATTTTAAATAATCTTATTGAGCAATTGGTTTCCTTGCAAGCCGAAATCACTGTACTTGCACAAAACAATAGCCAAAGCAATCCTTTGTTGTTGAATCAACTACAAGTGAAGCGCCAGCAACTTCAGGAACTGAAGCAAAACTTGCAGGAGAACCTTTCTAATCTACAGGCTGCAAATCAAATCGCACTGCGGGAACTAAATCAACGCATTGCAAGTGAGTCAGCTTCCCTTAACAGGTTACCTGCCGCCGAGCGGCAATTGGTGAATATCAACCGCTTGTATAATTTAAGCGAAAACCTTTACGTGCTGCTAATGCAGAAAAAGGCAGAAGCAGGCATTGCCAAGGCTGCCAATACTTCTAATGTTACTATCCTTACAGAAGCCTCTAAAGGAATAAAAGTCTCCCCTAATGATACTAAGAATTATTTAACAGGTATCCTGTTAGGCTTAGCCATACCTATTGCTTTTATCTTTCTAAAGGATTTTCTAAATACTAAAGTAAATACTGCGGAAGATATTACCACTTTAACTACAATCCCATTATTGGGAATGGTGGGGCATAACCAAGCAGAAGATAAGAACCTGATTGACCAGAGTCCTAAATCAGCCATGGCCGAAGCTTTCCGGACAGTGCGGTCTAACCTACGCTTTATGACCAGTGGAACACCATCTCAGGCGGCAGGCTCGGGTAAAATATACGTGGTGACTTCTTCTATCAGCGGGGAGGGCAAAACATTCTCTGCTAAAAACCTGGCTTATATCCTGGCTATCTCCGGAGAGCGTACTTTGCTCATTAATGCGGATATGCGTAAGCCGAACAGTAATGTTGATTTTGGTGTGACCAGTAGTGTTGGCTTAAGCAATTTCCTGGCGGGGCATGCCGGCTTTGATGAAATTATTTACCCAACATTACAGAGCCAGCTTTATATTCTTCCTTCCGGTGATATTCCACCTAACCCCTCCGAACTGCTGTTGAATAAGCGCATGGAAGATTTGATTGCAGAACTGAAAATACAATATGATTATATTATAGTAGATACACCTCCTGTAGGCATCCTTTCCGATGGCTTTGAGTTGATGCAACTTGCGGATGCAAATATCTTTATGGTACGGCAGGGTTATACACAGAAAGTCTTCCTGAACAATATTCAGCAACAGTATGCGTCCGGTAAAATCAGGAATACAGCTATCCTGTTTAATGATGTAGATTATGCGAAGCTCACTTACGGCTATGGTTACGGTTACGGATACGGCTATTATGCGGAAGACCAGGAGCAGGCAAAGAAGTGGTGGAAAAGGGTGCCGATGTTGAAGAATTAACATTTATCGAAGCGTGCGAAAAGTCTCCCTTTGATGGGGTAGGGGGATGAAAAGTGGGTGGGAGAAAGAAAAGCTCTGAATTAACGAAAGCAACTAGACAAGATACTTCAGGAAAATTGTTTGCGGATGTAAATCATCCCCCAACCCCCTTCAAAGGGGGACAAAAGAATAGAGCTGCAGTTGCCGCCGTTGTTGGTGTTTTCACCATAGCCGTCAGGCTAAGGAGTTGTGCGAAACTATAAGTAGCTGTAGCTTTGCAGGATGGAGGTAAGTGTAGAAGGATTATTAGAAGGCAAGGAAGGTCTGCTCGAGCAGCTGCAATCCTTTTT
>NZ_QRGR01000060.1 GCF_003367245.1 Pontibacter diazotrophicus
GACGGGAGGGGACCAGCTGCGCTCCATCGACACTTCCCTCCTCTCTTACAGGCTGGTCAACAACTACGGCCCAACGGAGAACACGGTGGTGGCCACCTCCTACACACTGCCTGCCGCCCAGCAGCAGGGGCTTCCGCCCATCGGCAAGCCCATCAGCAACACCAGCGCCTACGTGCTGGACAGGTCCGGCAGGCTGGTGCCGCAGGGCGTGGCCGGGGAGCTGTGCATCGGGGGCGTGCAGGTGGCAAGGGGCTACCTCAACAGAGAAGAACTGACGCAGGAGAGGTTCGTCAAAGACCCCTTCAGCAAGGAGGCAGGCGCCAGGATGTACAAAACAGGAGACCTGGTAAGGTGGCTCTCTGACGGTAACCTGGAGTACCTGGGCAGGATAGACGACCAGGTGAAGATACGCGGCTACCGCATTGAACTGGGCGAGGTGGAGAGCGTGCTCAGCCAGTGCCAGGGCGTAGAGCAGGCGGTGGTTATTGCCAAGGCAGATGCCAATGGCAGCAAGCGCCTCATCGGGTATGCAGTTGCAGAGGAGTTCGATAGGGAGGCCATCATGAGCCAGATGAAAGCAAAGCTTCCGGAGTACATGGTGCCGTCCCTGCTGGTGGAGCTGGAGGAGATTCCGCTCACAGCCAACGGCAAAGTAAACAAGAAGGCGCTGCCGGAGGTGGACGCAAGTGAGGCGCTGACCAGCAGCTATGTGGCCCCTCGCACAGAGACGGAGGAGAAGCTGGCGAAGATATGGCAGGAATTGCTGCAGGTGGAAAGAGTGGGCGTGGAGGACAACTTCTTCGAGCTCGGCGGAGACTCCATTGTTACCATACAGCTGGTGAGCCGGGCCAGAAGGGCAGGCTTCTCTTTCCAGCCGCGGGATGTGTTCGAGCATCAGACCATTGCCTCACTGGCTGAAGTCGTGCAACCGGAGGTAGAGATACAGGCAGAACAGGGAGAGTTAACAGGCGAAGCAGGTTTACTTCCGATACAGCAGTGGTTCTTTGAGCAGGAACTTCAGGAGCCGCACCACTTTAATCAGGCGCTATTGCTGCGTGTAAATAAAGAGCTTTCGGTAGAGACGCTGGAAAAGGCAGTGAAAGCCATTGTGGCGCGTCATGATGCGCTTCGGTTTGCCTACCATTATACCGATGGAGTCTGGGAACAGGAGTATACTACGCAGGTAGGAGAGTTGATTACTGAAGACCTTACAGCTGTTTCGCAGCATGAGCTGTCGACCAAAATAGAGACAGTGAGTGCCGGATACCAGCAGCGCCTCAACATTGAGAAGGGTGAACTGATGCGGGCCGTGCTGCTGCAGACACCTGCAGCGGACGAAGGCAATCGCCTGCTATTGGTGATACACCACCTGGCAGTAGACGGGGTGTCGTGGAGGATATTGCTGGAGGACCTGGAGCAAGTACTGATGGCTATCAGCCAGGGAAATAATGTAGATCTGGGCGCGAAAGGTAGTTCTTACCGTCAGTGGCAGGGGGCGCTGCAGCATTATGCGGAAACAAAAGCGATCCGGCAGCAGGACTACTGGCAAAAAGTAGCGAAAGCAGGATTTAAGCTCCCTGCAGATTACGCAAATGATGCGCCGGTTCTAATAGGGGACCAGCAGAATTATCATGTATCTTTAAGTACTTCCCTTACGCATTCATTATTAACGGAAGCCCATCAGGCATACCACACGCAGATGAATGACTTGTTGCTGGCTGCTCTTGCCCGAACACTAGGAGACTGGAGCCAGCAGCATCAGGTAGTGATCGGCCTGGAGGGACACGGCAGGGAGGATATTTCTGCAGAAATGGATATCAGCCGTACCGTGGGCTGGTTCACAAATTTCTATCCTGTTCTACTTTCTCTTGAAGGGGAAAACTCTGACGCTGGATTAATCCAATCAGTGAAGGAACAGCTACGGCAGGTGCCTGACAAAGGGCTTGGCTACGGTGCGCTGCGCTACCTGCACCCTAATAAGACAGTGCGGGAAAGTATGACGGGAGAGAGCGCTGAGCTGGTATTCAATTACCTGGGGCAGCTGGACAATTCCCTGAATAGCAGTCGCTGGTTTGCCGGAGCAGGAGAGTCATCCGGAAGCCCGGTTAGCCCGGCCAACCTGGCAGGCAGCAAACTTAGTGTGAACGGCAGCATTTCCGGTGGCCAGCTTAGCCTATCGTGGGGCTATTCAACGAAGCACTATAAGCAGGAAACTATAGAGGCACTGGCAACGCAGTACCTGGAGGTGCTGAGCGAGCTGATTGCTCATTGCCAGGAGAAAGAGGTACCGCAGCATACACCATCAGACTACGGTCTTGGCGGCAAGGTTACTTACCAGGAGCTGGAAAGATTTCTGCAGAAAATGCAGGATGGCAAGTCTATGCAGGAGCAAATCAGCAGCCTGTACAGCTTAAGTCCATTACAGGAAGGCTTGCTGTTCCATGGCCTGTATGACAAAGAATCCCCGGCCTATGTGGAGCAGATGAGCTGCAGGATTAAGGGATTGGAGATAGCACCATTCAGGAGAAGCTGGGAGTACCTGCTGCAGAAACACAGTATATTAAGAAGCTCTTTCCACCAGGATATGAGCGTGCCGGTGCAGTGTGTGCACTACGAGGTAGCGTTACCGTTCGAGGTGCTTGATTTCAGGGATTTATCCGAAGAGGAGCAGCAGGCCCAGGTAAGCAGTTTCAAAGAAGCGGACAGCAAAAAAGGCTTTGACTTTAGCCAGGCACCGCTCCTGCGACTGACGCTGATAAGGCTAACGGATGAGGCTTACCAGTTGGTGTGGACACACCACCACCTGCTGGTAGATGGCTGGTCTATGCCGATACTGATGCAGGAACTGCTTAGTACCTATGAAGCTCTGAGTGCGGGAGATGAGCCTGCTGTAATAGAAGAGGACCGTTACGAGGAATTTATCCAGTACCTGCAAAAGAGGGATTCAGTAGAAGCCGGCAATTTCTGGCGAGAGTACCTTTCTGATGTAGAGGAGGCAACGCTGCTTCCGTTCGTGGATAGCAAGCAGGACCGTACGAAGGGTGGAGAAGAGTATCGTAAAGAGGAACTGATTCTGGCGGACAGCTTATATACCGAACTGCAGGATTTTGCTCAGAAGAACCGCCTGACTGTGAACACGATGATGCAGGGCGTATGGGCTTACCTGCTCTCCTGCTATACTGGGCAGCAGAATCCGGTGTACGGCGTGACAGTGGCCGGACGCCCTACTGAACTGGCCGGGTCGGAGACGCGGGTTGGTCTTTACATCAATACCCTGCCGCTGCACTCCACAGTAAACGCTGAACTACAGGTAAGTGAGTGGCTGGCTGGCCTTCAGGAGGGACACAGTAGGGCCCGGGAACATGCCTACACGCCGCTGCCGTCTATTCAGAACTGGCTGGGTGTGAAGGGCGACCTGTTTGACACGCTGATGGTGTTTGAGAACTATCCGATGGGAGAGGTTTTCGACCAGGAATGGGCACTACAGATAGAAGACCTGCAGATGGAAGAGCACACAAATTATCCGCTGTCTCTTATGGTGCAGGCAGGCAGGCAGCTTTCTGTGGAGTTTGGCTATAATGCTGCGCTGATAAGTGAGGCAACTGTGAAACGGATGAAGGGGCACTTCGCAAAAGTCCTGCAGCAGATCATCCGCCAGCCGGACATAAGTCTCTCTCAACTGGAACTGGTGACAGCAGACGAGAAGCAGCAGTTGGTGGTAGAGTTCAACAACACAGCTGTGGCCTATCCAAAGGACAAAACACTGGTGGATATGCTGGAGGAGCAGGTAAGTAAAGCACCTGATGCCGTGGCAGCAATATTCGAAGGCAGGGAACTGACTTATGCTGAGCTGAACAGGCGATCGAATCAATTGGCAAACTACCTTCAGAAGAAAGGAGTGGGGCCGGAAACGCTTGTACCTATCTGTATAGACCGCTCATTGGAGATGCTGGTGGGGCTGTGGGGTATCCTGAAAGCAGGAGGCGCTTATGTGCCGATTGACCCAAGTTATCCGCAGGAGAGAATTGGCTTTATGCTGGAGGATACAAAGGCTGAGCTTATGCTGACCAACGTAGCTTGTTCACGTGTACTCAAAAGGAAAAGAGCCACGAAGCAGGTGCTGCTTGACAGGGAATGGTTCAAAATTGCAAAAGAGTCGCCTGAAAAGCCTGATGTGAAGTTGCACCCATCAAACCTTGCCTATGTAATTTACACCTCAGGCTCTACGGGCAGGCCAAAAGGCGTACTGGTAGAGCACAAAGGGGTGGTTAACTTAGCCTTGAGCCAGGCAGAAGCGCTTCAGTTGGAAGCAAGCGACCGAAGCCTGCAGTTTGCCTCTATTGGTTTCGACGCATCCTGCTACGAGATCTTTAACACGCTCATGAGCGGGGGATGCCTCGTGATTCCTACCAAAAAAGATGTTTTATCGGTAGAGTCATTAAGCAGACTTATCAAAGAAAGCAACGTTGCTGTTGTCACGCTACCACCATCTTATCAGCATGTGATTAAGGATGAGCTCTCAACGCTCAAAACAATAGTATCGGCGGGTGAAGCACTGAACATTGAGCTAGCCCGGCTGATCCAGTCAAAAGGTATTCGACTGGTAAATGCCTACGGCCCTACAGAAAACACCGTCTGTGTGAGCTTGTCAGCTGATCCGGTTCTGGAAGATGGCACAGTTACGATTGGTAAACCGCTTCAAAACGTGCAAACGTACGTAATGGATAAAGCGGGTAAGGTGTTGCCTGTCGGTGTGCCTGGGGAGCTGTGTGTGGGCGGTGTTCAGGTGGCAAGAGGTTACCTGAACAGGCCGGAGCTGACACAAGAGAAATTTATCACGGATCCATTCAGCAGCGAGGAAGGAGCCAAACTTTATAAAACAGGTGACCTTGCACGATGGTTGCCAGATGGAAACCTGGAGTACCTCGGACGAATCGATGACCAGGTGAAAATCCGGGGCTATCGCATAGAGCCGGGCGAAGTGGAAAGTGTACTGGGCCAGTGCGAGGGTGTAAGGCAGGCCGTGGTCATTGTGAAGACAGACGTGTCGGGTAACAAGCGGCTGATAGGTTATGTAGTGGCGGAGGATAAGTTTGACAGAGAACGCATCATGCGCCAGCTAAAGGAAAGACTGCCGGAGTATATGGTTCCTTCTATGGTAGTGGAACTTGCGGATATTCCTTTAACTACAAGTGGAAAGGTGGACAAGAAAGCCTTACCGGAAGTGGAAGCAGGCGGGTTGCTGACCAGCGAATACATTGCTCCGCGTAGTCAGACCGAGGAAAAGCTTGTTACGATTTGGCAGGAGCTATTAAAGCTGGAGCGTGTGGGCGTGGAGGATAACTTCTTCGAACTAGGCGGTGATTCTCTGCTGGCTATCCGGTTATCAACTAAAATCAAGCATGCGTTCGGAGTAAAAGACCTGCAAATTGTGCACCTGTTTAAAAATCCGACCATTGCACAACTGGCAAATGTTCTTGAGGAGAAAGTAGAAGTTGACTCTCAAAAAGAGCAAGAGCACCTGCTTTTGCTTCATTCTGGAGGAGGTGGCAAACCTGTCTTTATTGTGCCGGGAATATACGGCATCAGCGATACCTATAATGAATTGGCTGAAGCTTTAGGTGAGGACCAACCGGTGTATGGTATTCGGATGCAGGGTATACTGGAAGGGGAAGAACCCTTGACAAGCATGGCAGAAATAGCGGCTAAGAATATAGAATGGATGAAGACTGTACAGCCAGAAGGGCCTTATAACCTGATAGGGCATTCTTTTGGAGGCATGGTGGTGTACGAAATGGTTCGGCAGCTGGGGAAGATGGGAGAAGCAGTAAAAACAGCTACCATCTTAGATGGAACACCTTCTAATAATATGGCTGAGGCAGAGAAGCGGAAGCAAATTGCGCACCTGGTTGAGCAGCTGTTCGAAAAGGTTTTTGAAGTAGCGGATCTCACAGAAGACTGGAAAAACCAGGTGAATAGAGAACTGCCGCTTACATCTTTCAAAGATCTGAGTGCTTACGTCAAACAAATGATGCACAGCAAAGGAGTGACGTTTGACAACATCGATTTTATGGAGAGAATATTCCATGTGCTGTTTGTAAACCTGCAGATAGCCTACCAGCCAGAAGAAAAAATAAGCAAAAAGTTGATTCTGGCAAAAGCACAGGAAAGTAACTGGGATGGTTATGACCTTAGCCTGGGCTGGGCAGACTATGCGAAGATGGTGCATATTATTACTTCTCCTGGCAACCATTATAGTATGATGGAGGGAGCAAATGCCGTGAAACTGGTGGAGGAATTACGAAAAGTTACCCGTTTGGCTGATGAAGGGTTGCTCACGAGGGATTAATTCCGGAGGCAGAAGCTTGCTTGTCCAGTATGAGGAATAATTATCAGCGAAGGACTTGTGCCTTTGCTGATAATTTAATGCAGGGATAATAGACGGGGATTGGATGTTTACCGTATGAATTACCTTAATCCTAAATGATGTGTAAAATATTATATAGGAGCACTAAGTAAGAACGATTTGGGCAGCTTGGATTTTGGAAGCTGACCAACACTATGAAATTGAGAAAACGAACTAAATCAAATTTAAGGATTACAATTATGAAGCAGAAGAAAGTTAAAATATTTGCTATTCCCTTTGCAGGAGGTAGCAAGTATTCGTACAGAGCGTTGGAAAATAAAGTGCCTTCTCATTTTGACTGGGAGACCATTGAACTCCCCGGAAGAGGAGCACGCATGCAGGAGGGGCTACTAACCGATATAAAGGCGACTACAGATTACATTTTCAAAGAAATACAGAATCGGGTACATGATGTTGAATACATGATTTATGGGCACAGCATGGGCACTTTGCTTGGGTATGAGTTAGCAAAGAAAATCATAAAATCGGGGCTGAAGGCTCCTATATGTTTGTTTCTGACAGGCCATGAAGCCCCCAGCCTGATTAAGTGTAAAAGGATATCTGCCTATGAAAAGAATGCCTTTTGGCAGGAAGTAAAGAAACTTGGAGGCATGCCAGATGAAGTGATGGAAAATGAGGAACTGAGGGACTTTTTTGAGCCTGTACTTCGTGCTGATTTTAAGACAGTGGAAGGATACAAATACCAGGCGCTGGAACAGCCATTACCTGTGCCTGTCTTTGTCCGGGTAGGAAGCGAAGAGGATATTTTGCAGGAGGATTTAATGGAATGGCAAAATGAAACGGAGTATAAACTTGATGTACAGGTTTTACCCGGAGATCACTTTTTCATATTCAAGAACCCAGACCATCTTATCAGGCACATAGATAATGCCTATGCTGTAGCAACCAGCATGCACAAATACAATGCTGCATGTTAGCAGCCTCGTTGTTTTAGCACAGCCAGAAAATACAATAACAAATTTGACTACATGATAAAATAGTATACTACAATCCAAACTTGATCATAACTGTGGCAATTCTCTTCTAAGAGAAGGGCGTGAATAAGGTGCATCTAAGCCAGAAATGGCAGCAGAATAATGTTTTCATTATTTCTACCAATAGAAGCTAATCTGATTCTATGTCCAACCAAAGGCACTGGTGTTAAGAATGTATGGCTATACAGCGCTTTTATCAGGTAAGAAGGAACACATGAAAGTATAAGGAATACATTTGCCGGCAGAGGAGAACAGACAATTTTACTCTCTTTCTCTGCTGCCCTGGTCTTTTGTGCCCGATGTGTCGCATACTTACATTATCAGAAAAGGGTCTTCCTTTAACACTAAAACACCTATTACACTAAAGGATGAGTAACGAAAGCAAATTATTTAATAAAAACTTCTTTTTGCTATGGCAGGGGCAGTTTGTGAGTCAGTTAGGATCACAGGCTTTCGCCATTGCCGTTTTATTCTGGACAAAGCACCAGACTGATTCCGGAACATTGGTTGGAATAGTACTAATGCTCTCCCTGCTACCACAGGTTTTGTTTAGCGCGATAGGAGGAGCTTTTGCCGATCATTATTCAAGGAAAAATATCATAGTGGCATGCGACCTGACTAGTGGTGTTTTTATGGTTGCGCTGGCTGTTTTATTTTTCTTTTTCCCTGAGGCAGATAACTTATTATTTATTAGTGTGGTCATCGCATCCATGGTGGTCTCAGCCGTTAAAGCCTTCTTCAACCCAGCCGTCATTGCTGCTCTTCCTGATATTGTTCCTCCCCAAAAAGTTGCAGCTGGCAATTCATCTTTGCAGATGCTGATACAATTGTCCTCTTTGGCCGGGTTAGGCCTGGGTGGTGTATTGTTCAGAGTATTAGGTGCTCCTCTGTTATTTCTGTTTAATGGACTTTCATTTATCTTCTCAGGAATTTCAGAATGTTTTATAAAAATTCCCCTTGTAAGGGCAGATAAAGACAAGGAAACAAAAAAAACAGTATCAGGCTTCAAAAAAGATATCATAGCAGGGGTGAAGCATATTATGAATCACAAGGGTTTGAAATCCACGTTTTATGTTTCTGCTTTGCTCAACTTTTTTCTGTCACCAATTTATGTCATACTTCCATTTTATGTAGAAGACGTGCTGCAACTCAAAACCGACTGGTACGGCTATATAGCCGGTATATTCGGTTTTGGTTCGATTATAGGCTATTTACTGGTGGGTGTACTAAGGCTGAATGGCTCCACCCGTAAAAACAGTATAGTTGTATCCTTTATAGTTAGCACGATACTCGTCATCGTTTTAAGCGCTATAAAAGTACTTGGGATAGTGTTAGTCTGCTTCTGCCTCCTTGGCTTATTTAATGGATTTATCAGTATCAACATTCTTACGCAGTTACAGCTGAGCATCAAATCTACAATGAGGGGGAGGGTGATGGGAAGTCTGATGACCTTAACAGGAGCTATCACACCGCTCTCTCTGGCTGCTTCAGGAATTGTTCTGGACCTTCTGGACCAGAATGCCCGGATTATGCTTCTTGTTTGTGGGCTTTTGTTAGGACTGCTCACAATTATCATTCTCTTCAATAAAAGCTTTCTCAAGTTTATCGCTACAGATCCTGTGGAAGGACTGGAATCTGAAGATGCTCCCAAAAGCAAGGAGGGAGTATTGGTGGCCGGTGAGTTGTAGCAAAACAATTATGCAGCATGTTGTTCCATTTGAGTATTTCTGCAGGGTTGCAATTGACGATGGTCAGCCTTCCTCAGTGACTTACTCGAATATGGTATGATGCATCTCAATTTGCGGATTTTCTTTATAAGTGGCCAGGTAGGATAGATGTGTTTGATTTAACCTCAAGGGAAACAAGTATAGTATTTTATCGTCCCAGATGGCCTTCCCATTCGCAATTTGAATTTTCTTTAGGGGTATACTCAAACCTTCTCCAAACGCTTTTATAGTCGCTTCTTTTTGCGTCCAGAGTGTGTAAAATGCTTTCAAAGTATCATCTGAAGTGGTTATTTCTGACCATTCGTCTGTTGTAAACTGTGTTCTGAAATCATGCAGTATGGTTGGTCGTATTTTTTCGACATCAATTCCTACTTTAACTGTTTTGCTGATGGCACAAACGATGTAATCCCCTGAATGGGCGATGTTAAAATCTAACGACTCATTAAAATAAGGCCTTTGGAAGTTAGTGTATCTAAGCTCTGTTAGTTTGTATTCACTCAATCCCAGGAAATGGAGCCCTTTTAGCAGAAGGAGTTTCCCAAATAAACTTCTTTCAGCATCTCTCCTGTCACGAAATCTTAGAATCTGCTCCTGATAACGCAGTGGCAGCTGGTGCAGATAGAAATCATACCGAGGATGCAGCGCAGTGCTTTTATAGTAAAAGACGTGAATCATAGATAGTGAAGGTGGAAGTATCGGTTTAATAACACAGTCTAGGCTTTGGGTTCGATGTGATTAATGCATTTATTTTAGATGCTTTCATGCTATATATAAATACAAAGTAGACTTGTGCCTGACTCAACATAGTTTTCTCAACCTATTCCTTTATTTGAGCAAAAGGGGCATTTAGCAGTGCATGGTAAATTTCCGGCATAACAGCTTGATAACCCTTAATACCGCAGCTAGCGCCAAGAGGTTTTTCCGAACATTATCCGTAGGAGTGTTACAGGTAAGATAAACCAAACATAGCCGTCATAATATAAGAAGTGAAATTATTTTCTCAACAAGAAGGTTAGTTTCTTTAGATTCGAATTACAATAGAAGAGAATGACAAAAGAAGAATTTGATGGCAAGTTCAAGGAGACACTGGATGCCATATTGCTAGCCATGGCTGAAAATTCAGAAATAGACCCACAGAAATTTTACAGCATGACCTGTGTTCTGGAGAACCTGAGCTTCTTTAGCCCAATACTATATGGAGCTATAAAAAAAAAGAAAGAACAATAGCTACTTATAAAACGAGTTTGCCACTATAACAGCGGCCTAAAATTATTCCAGACCGGTGTTATAGTGGCAAAGCACATTTTGCAAGGCACCTGTGTGTGTATAGGGGAAAAGCTGCCTTCAATTACCAAGTTGCTATCAAGCCTGGATTGGAAGTTGTACTCCTTTGAGCGCCTCAATAATTTTACCGGCCTTATCTGCACCATACTTTTCACGGATATATTGTTCGTTGATGGTAAAGCTTGGCGCCGCAGGATCACCGTCTGCATTATATTCTTTCCCTTCTGTTAAGCTTCCATCAATGTTTAAATCCGCAACCAAAGCGTTAGCACGATGCCAGAATGCTGTCCGGATAAGCGAGTCTGCAGTGTCTTTATCCGCTTCATCTTTTATTACCTGCGGGTCCAGGTCGTTTGCCGTACATATTTGATTGAATATGGCGAAGTCTCTTTCTGTCTTGTTTTCCATAATCCTATTTTTTTATACTGGCTTAAACGATGAAAACGGCACAAGGTCACATTTGTAAAACGAAATACTGCTCCAAAGTTTTGTATAGAACTTCATTCATCTTCTATCATAACCGAGAATTCTTGATATTTAAGGTGAGCGGAAAGTAAAAGGCTCTGTAGGTTCTATGAATCTGGCGGAACTCCCAGCGCATTCTATACTGTTATATCCCAGTGCCTGAGACGCAGGTAGCAAAAGCAAAAAGGCTATAAAAATTTATTTCCCCTTTGGAACTTCAGGCTGCTTTGTGCATGTTAATCCCCAGCAACCGGCGCTGAAAGGGGGCCGGGAACAGTAAAAGAGAGCGGGGCAAGCCATAGGAAAGGGCACCAGTCTTGCCTCCTTGCGCGAATCAGAGAGGCCTCGGGCAGGCCGCAGCAAAAAAACAGCAAAGTTTTCCGAAATTCTTTCCCGCGCAGTACCAGTTACTTGCGTGGAATCAGGCAAGGGGCAGCAGGTTTTCTTACATGCGGTTCTTGCGGATAGGAGGAAGATTGCTACTTTTGCATCCCCGTTCGGCAGGGACGGGAAAGAGAGAGTGGAAGTGAAGGCGCAGAGAAAAAAAACTTCTCCTCACTGCTTGCAAAGCCAGAAAATCTTCTTACCTTTGCATCCCGTTTCGGAAGGAGGCGGTCAGTGAGAGGGTTGCTAACACAGGCTCCACGAACTAAAGAAGGCCGGGGAAAAGAAAGAAATAACTTCCCTCCGGGTATTGCGAAAAGGAAAGAGTTTCGTACCTTTGCAACCCGTTTCGGAAGGAGGCCGGGAGGCTGAAAGAGAAAAAGAGGCAGGGAAATAAATCTTCTTTTCCATTGCGGATTGAGAAAAAGTTCTTACCTTTGCATCCGCTTCCAGAAACAAGGTGATAGGCCTTGCGGGAAACAAGAGAGAAACACCGGCAGTTGTACTGCC
>NZ_QRGR01000061.1 GCF_003367245.1 Pontibacter diazotrophicus
ACATCGAGATCTTCTACAACAGAGAAAGACTCCATTCAAGTCTGGGATACCGTACACCCAAACAAATGGAAGAAATGTTAAACATTTAGCAGCTTAATCCTTTGTCCAATTTATTGTTGCAAGTTCACTATACGTAAGAAAGGAAAAGAGAAGCCAGTCTTACAAGCATACATCTTTGCCCCTTAATAGAGGCTGCGATGTTAATCTTTTGGCCGTGTAACGTCTTTTATGATAACCCGGGGAAGTGTATATAGAAGCTAAGGCTTATTAGTGCCTCATCGGCATACCTGGCTTTTCTTTGCCCAGCATGTTGATTGCTGCCCTAAAGCCTTTGGCTAAATCTGTCGCCTGCCCGTTTCCATAGTAGTGCAGGAAGATCATGCGCGGGTCGTCCCCCAGCATATGGTTGTGCACCGCCACCACCTCCAGTCCGTTCTGCCGTAGCACCTTGATGACAGGGTTCACCTCATGCTCCAACATGGCAATGTCTCCGGCTATGTGCGCCTTCTCTTTGGTACCGGCAAAGGTGGCCCAGGAGTTCAGCCCGATGGCCGCCGTCAGTTCCGCTCCCATCGCTTTTATAGACAGGTCATCCCGCCCCACTGTATATTTATAGGTCGGCCCGTTGACACTGCCCTTGTGTTTGACAATGGCATCCAGCGAAGGTATGTCGAATCTTGCTGTTGCCGGCTGCTCCGTACTGCCTGCTGCTTTTGGCTGATTCGCCGGGTAAAGCTTGCTGTCCCTGATGGAGGCGGCGTATTTCCGGGCAAGGTCTGCCGGCTCCCCTACCCCGTGCACGTGCATGTAGAAGATGCGAGGCTCTTCATAGAAGAAGTGGTTGTGGATGGCGCTTACTTCCAGCCCATTCGCGTGTGCCGCCGAGATGAGCGGGTTTACTTCCTCCTGCAGCAGAACCGTATCGCTCATCAGCACAGTGGACTTACCGTCAAGTGCTTTCTTAAACGCTACCCACCCCCCGAAGCCGAAGGAGGTAGGCACCTCTTCTCCCTTTATTTTAACCTTTAGGTCGCCTCGCGGCAGTGAAATGTTGAGGGTAGACTGCTCCTCATTGTAGTTACCCTTCTTACCCAGCGCAGCCTCTATGGCCGTAATCTCCTGCGCGCTCAGAGGAGGAGTCTTAGCGGTTTGTTTATCTTCAGCAGCCGCCAACACCTGCTTCATGTCGAACAAGCTTGCCGCGCCAAGCATGGCTGTAGTGCGCAGCACTTGGCGGCGGTTGAGGTAGAATGTTTTCATTGTTTATATGTTGGTTCAGGTAAGAAAATAGTTCATTTGGCAGCTCATGAATCGGCACCACTTCAGCATATACGAGCCTGGCAGCTAATGCGCCAGAATAATTCAGTTTCAAGGCATCAGGATTAGTTTATCACTGATTTACCACCAATTTTTTACTCTTGCTGGTCCTGTTATTTATTTCTTTTGCTCTTTCTTCACCAAAGCAAGTATAGTTGAAAGTTCTTTGGCCGAGAGGTAGCCTCCATGCTGATAGATAATTTCCATATCAGCGTTCAGCACAGAAAGTGTCGGGAAAGATAGATGCCCGTTTATGCTCCCGAGCTGCTCAGCCAGCTCATGCACCCCTGTTTCGTTGCCTGTCGGCCTGTACTTGAAGGTGTGCCCGTAAAAAGGTGTATCCTTTTTCTCTTCTGCGTTCAGGGAGACAAAGTAAAAGCTTTCATTCAGTAGTTTCACCACGCGCTCATCCTGTAGCGTACTCATCTTCATCCTTGAGCAGTACCTGCACCAGTCAGCAGAGATAAAAACCACCACCGGCCTTCTCTCCGCCTCTTGCAGCCCCTCCAATTGCTCAAACCGGAAAGAATCCGGCTGGGCAACTGCCGGTAATTTAGTGATTCCAACCAGCACCACAACCAAAAGTAATCTTTTCATAATCGTCCTTATTTGATGCTAAACCTTACTCCCAGAAACCCCCTGATGCCCTGATTGGGCGCGTACACATAAGTGGGGTCAAAAGTCAGCGCGTAAGGGTTGCCTGGAGTCGGCACTGCCTGCCCGTTGCCGTCAAACTGAACCTCCTTGTCAAACGGATCATGTGACCTTGAAATGCTAAAGGCAGCCGGTGTGAAATTAAGCAGGTTTTTCACGCCGCCGTAGACCTCCATCCTTCCGCCGGGGCTGCCCCAGGTGAGCTGGATGTTCTGAATACTCCACCACGGGGAATACTCCGGCCTTGGGTCAAGTTCCCCCAGCAAAGGCAGGCGCATAGGCCCGTAAAGATTACCGGTGTAATCAATCCCCAGGTTCAACGGCTTTATTTTATAGGTTACAGCCCATGTTCCGGTCCACCTCTCGGTAAGTATCTGCCGCTGCTTCACCATGCTGCCGCTCTCGTCCTCTTCTTTCGTGTACACATCCATGTAAGTGCCCCCAGCTATC
Source organism: Pontibacter diazotrophicus (assembly GCF_003367245.1). Lineage (GTDB taxonomy): Bacteria > Bacteroidota > Bacteroidia > Cytophagales > Hymenobacteraceae > Pontibacter > Pontibacter diazotrophicus. The sequence continues at coordinate 2,422 of NZ_QRGR01000061.1, forward strand.
ACCTTCAGGCCGTTGAGCAGTTCCACATCCAAATTCAAGGTGATACCCTGTGTAACAGCATGGCCTCGGAGGTTGGCGTAGATGATCCTGTTAGGATCGGTGTCGTAGTCCGCTATGATGCGGTTATTGAAGTAGGTGTACCAGGCGGTGGCATCAAAACCCACGAAAGCACCGTTTCCGGCAACCATTTTTTTGATATAATTAACATTGACATTGTAGCTCTTCTCCGGTTCAAGCTCCTCCTGCACGTCTACTATTCTGGATCCGGTGAGGGCGGCGTGCTCCTCTGTGAAAAGGTTCACCACCCTAAACCCCGTCCCAGTGTTCAGGCGCAGGATGTTGTTTTCATTGAGCGCCCACTTGTAGGCCAGCCTTGGGGTGAGGATGTCGCCATGCCTGGAGTTATAATCGTAACGCATGCCTAGCAGCAGTTTATGCTGTTGAGAGAGTGCTATCTCGTCCTGCACGAAGAATCCGGGAAGCCAGGTTCTGTCAGGCTGATTCACCGGAGCCAGAGTATCAGGACTGGCTGTGGCCGGTGTGTTGTCATCGTAGTACGTATAGCGGAGGGCAGTACCCAGCAGCAGGTCATGCTTGTTGATTTTCTTATCCCAGGTAAGCTGCGAGAAAGCAATTTTCTGATCGGCAAAGTAAGGGATGTCTCCATACCAGGAGTTTTGGCTGTGGTCATTAACGGAGAACATCAGCAGCATCTTCTCCCTTACAGGCAGCTGGTAATTACCAATCAGTTCCCATCTGTTTGTGTAAATGCTCTCCCCGTATATGCTGTCGCCTCCCCTGAAGGACTTGTTCCAGCGCATGTCTCCGCCCCAGCGGTCTTCGTAATAATAGCGCCCAGCCAGGGAAAGCAGCCTGTTTTCTTTTCTCTGGAAATTCCATTTCTGGAAAACAGAAATCCGGTCCTGCAGCGTCACGTCCGTGAAGCGGTCGCCATTGTTATCTTTCGGTTTGCTGTAGTTGAAATAATTCACCCCTGTCAGCACCGACGCCTTCTGTCCCGCATTCAGTTTAAACGCCAGGTCCGCATTATACTCCTGCCAGGAGGTGGCAAACACATCGGCATAGAACAAGGGAGCGCTGGAGGGCTTCTTCGTTATCACGTTTATCAGCCCGCCCACTGCCTCAGAGCCATAGAGGGAGGAGGCCGGCCCTTTTACAATCTCAATGCGCTCCACCATGGCGTTGGGTATGCCTGACAGGCCATAGACCGAGGAAAGGCCGCTCACGATGGGCATCCCATCAATCAGGATCATAGTATAAGGCCCTTCCAAGCCATTGATGTGAATATCGCCCGTGTTGCACACATTGCAGTTAAGCTGTGGGCGCACCCCGTTCACGTTCTGCAGCGCATCGAAGAGCGAAGGCGTGGGATTCTTTTTAAAGAAGTTCTGTGTATATACCTCCACAGGGACGGCACTCTCCAGCCGGCTTACCTCTTTCATAGTGCCTGTTACCACTACTTCGCTGACTGTTGTTGAAGCAGGGTAGAGTTGAAGGTCAACAGTGGCCGCTTCTCCCTCCGCCACTGTCACTTGGCGGGAAGTTGATGTATATCCGACTGATGAGACCTTTAAGGTGTAAGTTCCGCCAGGCACCTGGCTGATGAGATAGAATCCGGAGGCATCGCTGGTCGCCCCCTTTGCTGTGCCAGCCAGGCCCACACTAGCGTAGGCTACCGGTACTCCGTCAGCAGTAACTTTTCCTGATATAGCGGCTGTTTGAGCCTGCGATGTGAATGCGGCAATGAGCAGCATGAAGGTGAGAAGCAAGCGTAGGTGTGTCCTCATAGCGGTGTAGTTTGAACAAAGATAATTTAATTAAAGTAATATAAATAAATATTTAGGCTAATCTAAATTTAAATTAAGACTACACCTATTACGACTGGTTGTGGTGATTGTTTCTATAGAGAGAAAAAAGAGTATAAGACCTGCAGGAGAGGGAAAGTATGACTCAATAGGTTACTATGTCCTTCTCAATTCAGGCAAATGGCTAGAAAAAGATAGCCCAGACCTGTACCTGCGAGGCAGGCTGTGAAAGCTGTTTTGCACATGGCGTCTGATAGTTTCAAATTGGATGGACAACGTTTTTTAGGACGATTCAATTTTTATGGTTTCCCAGAAAACGTGGGAATAATGAGATCGTGGAACCTTGGGCGGCACCTGCCCCTGCAGCCTCTGTTGCGTCTCATTTTGCCGTCTCAAAAATCAAAATATTTTTCTATTTTTGAGATGAGTTTATGATACTGATATGAAGATAGGATACGCCCGGGTCTCGACCCAGGACCAGAAGCTGGAGCGGCAGCTTGACGCCCTCACCCGCCATGGGTGCGGGCAGATATTCAGAGAGAAGAAATCCGGAAAGAGCAAGGAGCGCCCGGAGCTGGAGAAGATGATTAGCCAACTTAGGAGCGGCGACACAGTTGTGGTGTGGAAACTGGACAGGCTGGGCCGCTCGCTGCGGGACCTGATAGACCTGGTGTCGGAATTCAAAGAAAGGGGGGTGGAGTTTGTGAGCCTGCAGGACGGCATCAACACGGCCACGCCCATCGGCCGCTTCACCTTCAACATCTTCGCCTCATTGGCAGAGTTCGAGCGGGAAATCATCCGAGAAAGAACAAAGGCGGGGCTCGATTCAGCCAAATCCAGGGGAAATAAGGGCGGCAGACCTACAGGCCTATCAAAGGCAGCCATGGAGAAGGCAAAGTCAGCCAGGATACTCTTCGACTCCGGAACAAAGTCAGTGGAGGAGATAGCTAAGATACTGGGCATTGGCAGGGCCACCTGCTACCGCTATATCGGCCATATCACCACCACAGATGAAAATGCAAACGTGAAATGATAAAGATAAAGCACCCGGACGAGAAATACAGGAAGAACCAGGAGGAGTTCCTAAACTCCTGCTCGCCGGAGGACAGGCGCTTTCATGCGCTGATGTTTACCTATGGCAACATCACCTATCGCTACCACCAGCGCTCCACAGAGTTCAGCCCCAGCCTTCAGGATTTCTATGAGTGGCTGGAGGGACTGCCGGAAGATACCGGCATGGACATGCGCCGGCTGGGGTTTGAGAAATGCAAATCAGCCCCTTCCTTCACCAGGTATATAATGGAGAAGAACGACGTGGGAATGGAGGAGTACATCCGGCAGCACATGGATGCGGAGGACTATGCTGCCTACAATGCAATGAGAAAAGCTTTTTGATGGTATTATTACAAGAAAGTGATAGTATAATCAAAAATATTATAGGATTATAATGTTAAAGCTCAAGCTAATGCTGCTACCTTTGGGTGTGGCTAACGACTTCTAGCGAAGTGGTTACTTCATGTTTAGTTTGGTTTTTGGATGATAGGGTAGTCTATGGCTACCTTTTTCTTTTCTCTGCTTGGCTGAAAGGCCCAGAAATGATTCAGAAGGCTTTCTAATGGCTAAAAACAAGCCGCAACAACGTGTTGCAACAGAATCGCAACACGAGGCATTGCTAGGCATAAACGGATGAAATAGAAAGCATCCCTTAAACCGTATCAAAATTCCCGCGTTTGGCGGGACAAGCACAGACAGCTATTCTGGGTAAGTTATTATGCTGCACCTTCTTCGGCTCCGTAACAAAGACCGTGGAGGAGATAGCAAAGATTCTTGGCATCGGCAGGGCCACCTGCTACCGCTATATCCAAAGCACAAGTGAGGCAGTGTGAAAGGGAGGGCCAGAGCCGCGATAGTTTTAGGCTGAATACCCAGAAAGTAAACTCATTTGGCAGCCCCGCTGTTAGGGAGAGGTAAAAGAACAAAGGAGACTGTTTAAAGGGGCTGCCTCACAGGTTCAGCCCCTTTTGCTTTTCCACAGCACAAGCACATCATGAAAAACAGACTCCCGAAGGAGCTGGTGACAATCTCCCTGACTGACATGGACTTTATCGCCCTAGAGCTAGACATAAACAACTGCAACATAGAAATAAAGTGGCTCCGGCAAACCAACAGCGATGAGTACCAGCGTGGGCTGAAGGTAGCCTTGACCATTGCCTTAGAGCTGAAGAAAGAGCTGAGGAAGACAAATGCACTTGTAGAAGCATACCAATAAGGGCCTTGGCTTGCTATTGCACATTTACTCTAAGCAGCATCATTCAAGAAAACAGGCTCACATGCGGTAGAACTTCGCTTTGAACTGCTCTGCAGGATTGGCCCATGCTGTTTGCTGCTTTTCGCTCTCAAAGCTGACAATCAAACTCATCAGAACCTTCAGCTCTTTTGCCGCTTCAGAGCCAGCAGGCGCGTCTTTTATTTGCTCTATGCGTGAGGCAACCGCATAATATTGGGCATGTGTCGATATCATATTCTATTTTATCTTGGCTAAGGATAATATACGGCTTGCCTTTGCCATTGTGTGCGTCACTCACACGGGTTTTTAAGTGGGTTCACCATTTCATGAGTAGCTCAACACACTGCCGAAGCGCCGATCCTGGCTATATCTCTGGTGTTAGACTTGTGTATCTACACACATTTGTGTATCTGCATTAAATCCACTACATTCATAAGAGAACAGCACCTATATAAGTGATTCTCTACGACAACGGCTTTATCAAGCTTGAATATGAACCCTCTACTGACATTCTATACGTCAGGGCACCTGACGTACACGAATATGACCTACTGCAAATTTATCAGGCTTTCAATATCTTTATCGAAGCCGTTACTAACTATGATATAAAAAAATGCATACTGGATACCAGTGAGACGGACATGAATGTGAGTGATGAAGACCACAGAATAGTAATGAGGCACCTTGGCAATGGGTTAATGGCAACGCGCCTGCAAAAGTTAGTCCGAATTGCCACCAAAGACGTCGCCAGGGAGAGCGGGGTGAAAAAGTATGTAAAGCAGGTGTATGATGAAGTAAAGCCAGCGGGTACATTCAAAAACTTCCCCGACAAAGACGCCGCCATAAAGTGGCTAACAGCTAATTAGGCTCTTGTAGGGCCATAAGTCTTCCTAAGCACTCATCTCTCCAGAAGGATAGATAAGCCTTATGGGTTGAAAGTGCACAGAAGTGGTGCAGGTTACGGCATGTTATATACAAGCCGCAGGAGCTATTTTACTGCAAATGCTCAGAGAGTAAGTAATTTATTCTAACGGACTGGGCTTTGCGGTGGCGTAGCTACCGTAAAGGTGTGGTTAGAGCATGTTTTTTTCTTTTTCTGTTAAAGGCTCATGTCTGGAAACTACTTTTATCTTTCTTCCTGAAGAGTCGTAGGTAAAGAATTCTATAGACTTCTCTCCCACAACCATACTAATTGCTAT
>NZ_QRGR01000062.1 GCF_003367245.1 Pontibacter diazotrophicus
CTGCCCGAAGAAAGGGTCCCAGGCAGAGTCGATGTAGCCCAGCTGGAAAGCAGTCAGGTAGCGCGACACGAGCCAGCCGATAAAGCCCAGCACCATCATGATCCAGCGCTGCGGCCAACTGGAGGGGTTATAGCTCCAGCCCGGAGGCGTATCCGGCCCCATCTTCATGTACATTATCATGTTGGGCATGCCCGGTATCAGGATGGTGAGCCCGATGATAAGTGCGCCCACCAGGGTGTCGTTGAGGTAAGCGACTGCCGTGGGAGACCAGAAAATGATGGGTGCCATGGTAAGCCAGATACCGACAAAGCAGCAGATCCACAGACTGACGGGACGGTTGGGGGTGAGGCCGCGCCAGCCAAAGAAGACAAGCAGGGCACCGCTGATGATGTCGCTCCACTTCATGAAAGCAATGCGCTGGTCCATTGAAAGCCACACGCTCCTGCCGCCCGATGGCTCCACGGTTCCAATGCTATAATCGAAGGTTAAAGGGGAGAGCAGCACCCAGGCACCGAGGATGATAATCATCCAGTATACCCAAAGGGTCTGCATGTGGTGCATGTGCAGCATCTTCTCCCGCATCTCCTCCGACATCTTCATATCATGGCTGCCGTCTTTATCCTGCTGATGCCCTTCGTGCCGGTAGTCGCCTCTTTTGTGCTGGTCCTGTTTTTCCTGCCCTTCTCCTTGCATTTTCTCGTTGTGCTGGCGCACCTCTTTCTCGGCCATGGGCCTTGTCACGCCGCGCATGCCCATGGAGCCGCTGTGCTTGCCATTGCTCTCTTTATTATCCTTGTGCTCTTTGTCTTCCATTATCATGTATTTTAATGAATGGATGCCTGGTTCTGCTATACGGAGAGGCAGCAGGCAGGATGTTTTCAGCAGGTAGCCGGATAAAACGGCCTTAGGCAAAAGCATTGTGACGTTTATCCTTGGAAAGCCAAGGAAAATACCCTTTCGGGAGGAGAGATTCCTTCTTTGAAGGACATTCAACATGATTAGAATGCCTGCTGTAGGAGTGTGAAGAGGATAGCTTTTTAACATAATCAGCGTTATAGAACAGCTCTAGCTACACCTGTGATCAATTCAGCTTTTTGGTTCAACCTTGCCTTCATCTCAACATTCCCATGCTTTGCGGGACAGCTATACATGGGCGGTTGTTATGGGCAAATTATGCTTGCGTTAACTGTTTCATTGTAGACTGGCTGCCGGAAAGAGCGGGCGGTAGAAGAGTCCTTCTTCTACCGCCAATCCCTGTCCCAGAGGGTGAGCAGGAAGGCAAGGTTACCTTAGATGACATTATCACGCACACTCTGCCGCTGGAGCAGGCGGCGGATGGGCACCAGATCTTCAAGAAGAAAGAAGACAACTGCGTGAAGGTGGTGCTCAAGCCTTAGCCTGCTGCTTTGCCCCTGGAACAGGCTTGAATTCAGGTAAGGTCATTTATTTCGGTTTAACAGCCAAAAACTACCGACTGACAGCGCCAGACCCACACCCAGCACAGCGGTCCAGCTTCTGGAGGTGGCAACGTGGGTGTTATCCTCCAAACATAAAGAAGGCAGGTTCTCGCCGCTGGTTACCGCCAGAACCAAGCGTACTGTTTCCTCGGGCGTGTCCCATTGCGGGAAGTGGCCGCTACGGGCAAACCAGTGCAGGCGTGCGTCCGGGAACAGGGCCAGGGCCCGCGGGGCCTGCTGCGGGGGGCACACCCGGTCGTGGCGGCCCCAGCCGATGACAAGTGGCGCTTGGATAGAACCTCGCGGCGCCCCTTGCTGCTGCTCACCGTAAGCAAGCTGATACAATAGTTCGTTGAAGGAAGGAGAGGCTGCGAAGGCACGCATCTCGTCAAGCGCCAGTTTAGGGGGCAGGTGCCAGGGGCGAGCCGAAAATTGTGCGAACAGTGCTGTGCGGCCCACGGGGTTGCCGGTGAGGGCGGGCATAAGGGGTTGGAGCAGGCGCACCAGGCGCACCGAGGCCGCCACCGAATAGTAGAAAAACGGGACTTCCCAGCTTCGCCAAAACCCACCGGGGTCAAGCGAAACTACCGCGCCCAGCACACCTCCCCGCCGGGCCAGCTCCAGAACCAGGCGTGCGCCCATCGAACTGCCCACGGCATCAATGCCCAAAAGATTGTTGAGTCTCAGAAAGTCAGTGAGGGCATCCGCCAGGGTGCGGGTGGATACTTCGCCAGCCAGAGGTGGGGTCGCACCGTGGCCGGGCAGGTCCACTGCAATAACCTCGCGGCCTGCGTCTGCCAGCGTGTCGAGGATAAGCTGCCAAGAGCGCCAGCTGCCCCCGATACCGTGAATGAGCAACAGCGGCTTTCCCGCGCCGCGCCGGATGTAGTGCATATCCATACCTGAACCTGAAATATAGCTGTGTGGGTGTGAGACTGCCTGGGTTTACGGGTTAGGGATTGCCAGGTTATGCTTGCCCATCTAGGTTAGCTGGTGAAGGCGGAAAGAAGCAGAGATAACAATACTTAGATTCAAACCTCTCTCCATACTAAAACAGCAGAAAAATACCTCCCCGAGTACCAAAACGGCACCACTGACCTAGGATCTGGTTTTTTTCATAACATATTTTATGTAAAAAAGGACGGTTTCGCAAGGAGAGAACATTTGATATGCTCCCCCAGCTTTTTTATTGATATTAGGCTATGTAGTAGTTCGTTCCAAATCCAGTTCCATGTTTCTCTGTCAGGTTTATATCTGCCAAAATAGACAATGTTCATTTTGATTTTGTGCTTCCACTTCAACGCAATGGTTGTAGTACAGGTGGCGAATGCGTACTTGAGTTTACACTTAGCAAACTAACCGTAAGCTCAGTTGCAGCAGCAACAGCTGACATACGTAACTTAAATTTTGACTTAACCCTTCAAGCATGAATGAACCAGAAGAAAAACTCAGAAATGTAGGTATAGAATTGCCACCGCCTGTTCAGCCGGTTGCCAATTATGTTACTTTTGTTCAGGTCGGGAATTTGTTGTTTCTGTCGGGGCACGGTTACTGCGGAACCCCAACGGCTGTTGACATAGGCAAACTGGGAAGGGACCTGACGGTAGAGCAGGGGTATCAGGCAGCCCGCAACGCAGGAGTTTGTGTTTTGGCCACCATCCAGCATGCTCTTGGCGATTTAAGCAAAGTAAAAAGAATCGTAAGGGTGTTAGCAATGGTGAACGCTACCGAGGACTTTGCGGACCACCCGAACGTAATCAATGGTTTTTCGGACCTGATGGTAGAGGTTTTCGGTGAAAAAGGCAAACATGTGCGTTCCGCTGTCGGCATGGGCTCCCTTCCGGGTGGTATAGCCGTAGAAATAGAAGTAATATTAGAGATAGAAGAATAGACAGGCGAAGGCAATTGTTTAACGAACTAAAACCGCATGTACAGCAAAGAAACAACTTGTGTTTACAACCAGCAGCAGCACCAGGGAGTGAACACCCCCATTTTCACTTCCACAGCCAACCGGTACATTGGCTTTGATGAAATCTTGTACCCCAGAAATTTCAATACAGAAAATCAGAAAGCCATTGTTGACAAACTCTGCCGGTTAGAACACGGGGAGGCCGGCCTGATCTTCAGCTCAGGAACGGCGGCCATAGCAACCGTTCTCTTCTCCTTTCTAAAGGCAGGGGACCATGTCCTGTTTTCGCAGGAAATATACGGCGGTACTGTCAAGCTGATAGAGGAAGAATTCCCCAAATATAACATAGCCTTTGACTTTGTGTCCAGCGCGGATATGGGTAATATGGAGTCCTTGGTCAGGGAAAACACAAGGGTTGTCTACACAGAGACTCCCTCAAATCCCCTGATTTCTGTTGTTGACCTGGAGGCTGTTGCAGCTGTGGCAAAGAAGCACAACCTTCTAACTGTAGTAGACAGTACATTCGCTACACCCATCAATCAAAACCCGATTTTGCTGGGAATTGACATCGTGGTGCACAGCGGCACCAAGTACCTGGGAGGCCACCACGATTTATGTTTCGGCGCAGTGATCACCTCTCAGAGATTGAAAGACGTCATTTACCAGAGCGCACTCAACTTTGGAGGCAGCCTGAATGGCCTGGACTGCTACCTGATAGAGCGGAGCCTGAAGACATTGGCCCTGAGGGTGGAGAAGCAAAACGCCAGTGCGATGAAAATCGCAACTGCGCTGCAGGAGAATCCGCAAATCTCCACTGTATATTATCCTGGCCTACAGCAGCATCCTAATCATGTAGTGGCTGCAAGGCAGATGACAGGCGGATTTGGAGGAATGCTTTCCTTCGAGTTAAAGGATGTGGCCAAAACAGGGGCCTTCTTAGGCAGGTTGCAACTCATTATACCTGCTTTAAGTCTGGGAGGTGTGGACACCACTATCTGCCAGCCCTCCAAATCATCCCATGCCAACCTGCCTGAAGAGGAACGACTGGCACTGGGAATAAGGGACAGCTTGTTGCGGCTTTCTGTTGGGATAGAAGATGTGGCGGATCTGCTTAGAGACATTGAAAATGCTATGAAGCATTGATATCGGCGAAGGAAGTGATCTAGCACGAACCTCTACGCCCATATGGTGAACAGCTTTTGAGCAATTCGGGAAAAGCTAATCAATGGAACAGCTAGTTATAAGCAGCCTGTTTCTTTACTTTTGTAGTACCAAACAAGATTCGGATCATGAATTTATTGAAAGTAGCCCTGGCTCAGATCTCACCGGTATGGTTGAACAAAGCCAAAACGCTGGATAAAGTATGTGCCTCCGTTTCAGAGGCAGGGGAGAAGGGGTGCGAGTTAATTGTTTTTGGAGAAGGATTACTGCCGGGCTATCCTTTCTGGCTGTCCTTAACCAACGGGGCAGAATTCAATTCTTCTGTACAAAAGGAAGTACACGCGCACTATGTAAGGAATGCAGTTCAGATTGAAGCGGGTGATTTGGATGAGGTATGCAAATTGGCAAAAGAACATAAGATCGCCATTTACCTGGGTGTCATTGAGCGCGGTAAAAACCGGGGAGGGCATAGCCTGTACTGCTCTTTGGTTTACATCAACGAGGTAGGGCAGATTCAGTCTGTTCACCGAAAGCTGCAGCCTACTTATGAAGAGCGATTAACCTGGTCTCCTGGTGACGGGAACGGCTTACAGGTACACCGTCTAAAGGCATTTGCGGTTGGCGGGCTGAACTGCTGGGAGAACTGGATGCCATTAGCCAGAACAGCGCTGTACGGCCTAGGTGAGAATTTGCATGTGGCCGCCTGGCCCGGCTCAGACAGGAATACGATGGATATTACCCGCTTCATCGCTAAGGAGTCCCGGTCGTTTGTGATTTCTGTGTCTGGTCTTATGGGCGTAGCGGATTTCCCAGCCGACACACCTCATCTGGAGAAGATTGTAGAAAATGCCCCGGATGTGCTGGCCAATGGAGGCTCCTGTGTTGCAGGCCCTGACGGAGAGTGGATAGTGGAGCCTGTTATAGGAAAAGAAGGGCTGATTATCCAGACCTTGGATTTTAACCGGGTGCTGGAGGAGCGGCAAAACTTTGATGTTGCAGGTCACTACTCCCGTCCCGATGTGACAAGGCTAACAGTAAACAGAGAGCGGCAGTCGATATTAGACATCATAGATTAAAATAGAAGAGCAGCTGGACCTTTTTAGTGTCAGCTTGAGGTAAACAGGAAGGGATTATGCAGGAGGTGATTATAGTAGGTGCGGGGCTGAGTGGTTTAGCTGCAGCCTACTATCTGAAGAAAAACGGAACAGGTGCCCTTGTGCTAGAGGCACGGGAAAGATGGGGAGGAAGAATAGAAACAGTCAAAGCAGCAGGCAATAACACTCCCGTTGAAATGGGTGCTACCTGGTTTGCTGAAAAGCACACGCACCTGATGCGCTTGCTGAAAGAACTGGAACTGCCGTTTTACAAGCAGTATCAACAGGGAGTAGGCGTGTTTGAGACGGATGCGGCACAGGAGGCGCAGTGGTTTCACATACCAGACGCTGAGGAACCCTCTTACAGAGTTGCGGGAGGCACATCGAAGCTGATTGATATCCTTGCGCAGCATGTCGGGCATGACCGGATCATCCTGGGTTCTCCAATAGTAAGTGTATCAGAGCAGAAAGACCATCTGGAAATTACCACCAGCAAGGGGGAAAAACACGCCTGCAGGTACCTTATTCTCACCATCCCTCCTTTTTTGATTTTATCGCAGAAGATAACCTTCGATCCAGCGCTTCCTGGTGAACTGGTCAATGTGATGGGGAGCACACATACCTGGATGGGGGAATCTATTAAGTTTGCTGTTGAATATGAGAGCCCTTTCTGGCGACAGGAGGGATACTCCGGAACGATTTTCAGCCACGCAGGGATCGCCGTCGAGATGTACGACCACAGTGATTTTGAGGAGACCCGTTTCGCCCTTAAAGGGTTTCTCTCTGCTGATGCGTCTGTCTTAAGCAAAGAGGAGCGAAAGCTTAAGGTGGTGGAGCAACTGACAAGGCTGTTAGGTGAGCGAGCAACTGACTTTCTTTCTTATACAGAAAGGGTGTGGAAGGAAGAAATTTACACCTTTTCGGATTATCAAAAGTATATAATGCCTCACCAGCATAATGGACACCCGCTCTATTCAAGCACCCTTATGAACGGCAGGCTGTACCTGGCAGGAACTGAGACATCACCCGCTTTTGGAGGATATATGGATGGGGCCGTTTACAGTGGCACAGCCACAGCACAACGCATTCCCAACAAGATAAGTGAAGCCTGACTTCTTCTTTTTTTGGAATGTTAAATTTTTCATAATAAAACGTGAACTCGGGAATTAAGCCAATGTTCTGGCGGGGTTGAACCTTTTGTTTTTGTGGTCGAGAAAGGTGTAGGCTGTCAGGCCGGAGAGGATGTGAACCAGTGCGTTAAGGGGGTTT
>NZ_QRGR01000063.1 GCF_003367245.1 Pontibacter diazotrophicus
GTGAGACTCTTTTCTGCCACGCCTCAGCAAATCCCCTGCGCTTTCTCTGATGTCTGTCTTAACTGCTCTTCCCATACAAAAAAAACAGAAAACAGCTATGGAAGGTTCTTTAGACTATTTGGTATTATTTTATCTGTTACTCAATCAGCACTACCTCCAGCCTACCTTTCTTACCGGCATAATCCCGAGCACTGCTGTAATACCATTGCTCCGGCTCTTCCACAAAGCCAGCTTTCACCGGATTCTGGTGCAGATACTCCAGCCGTTGCTCCATCAATTCATTACTATTTAACTCTACCTGGTGCCCGGCTGGCTGCCAGAACTGATATTCTCCGTGGCTTACACTCTTTGCAGCAGCACTCTTAAACATCCAGAGTAGCCAATTCTTCCTGCTTTCTCTAGGATTCGCTTTTATGGCGTCTATCAGAAACCTTGAAGTATACTTCTTTAAATCACGCAGCACGACAGAAAGCTTAGGAGCTGAACATATCAGGTGTGCATGGTTTGTCATAATGCACCAGGCATAAACTGTTAAACCTTTCTCGAGCTGACAATAGCTTAGACTGTCGCTGAACAATTCGCAGTAGTCGCGCCGAGTAAACACATCCGCCCACTCAACTACTGTTAATGTGACGAAGTAGATGCCTTCCGGATTGTATACTTTATATTTGGTGCTCATATAACTTAACACGCAGTATCAGGTTAACTGTTCTGAAACTTACATTACCATCAAACCCACATGAAACTAAAATACATCCTCATTGCCCTTTCCGCTGCCCTCGTTGTCTGGTTCATCTACGACTCCTTCTCACAACCAGGTCCACAGGATTTAGAAGGCGATTTCAAGGAAGTGGCGATGTACCGGAACGAGAACAATACCGGGCCCATCGTCAGGATATATGCGGTGACGGTGGCGGACACGCTGTGGGAGGCGATGCAGGCGTACGGTGATTACATGCCGCATACCAAGTATGGCAACACCAGCGTGTACTTCTTCCTGGAAGGCAATCCGGCGCCGGACGAGGTGTTTCCCGGCGAACCAAACTTTCCACAACAGTATCAGGAATACAATGTGGCAGTATATGAAAAGGATGCCATGAGCCAGGTAGCATTCCGGAAGCACCCTTTCCGGAGGTAAAACCAAACAAAGCCTCGCACGTTTCTAGATATGTTCCTGACTGAGTGGCTCTAAATAAAAGTATAAGCCTAAAACAGACACAGGATAGTTCGCAATTATACAAAGGCATAAAAGCTATGTAACCGTTTAATATCATAACTATGAAAAAAAGTGAAATCTCCATTATAGCAGCGCTGTTTCTGAGTAGCTCTACCCTCTTAGCATCCTGTGGTGGCGAACCTGCCGGAGAACATTTACCACCCGAAGCAACACAAGGGGACTATCTGGGCAATGATGATTTAGAGGACACAACACGTACACTCACAGACACCACCATGACCGACACGACACAATTTGTGCAATAAGTCAGGTAAATGGCGGTGCTGCTGTCAGCAAGCTTTATTCCTTTGACTCTTTTAAGAAGCGTGGATAAAGCTTCAGACAAATTAGTTTCAGTCTTACTTTTTGTCCTGTGCCTGAACTGGTTGGGCAGCTTAAATCATACGAAGCACGCTCTACCAACAGTACTTAACTAATTTTATTATAATTAAAAATCAACTAGGTGGTATCCCTTCTGCAGAACCTGCTCCTACTTCAATTGCACTAAACAAAGTAAGTAATTGGGTATAACTACCTATATAAACCCATAAAATCCGTATAAATATCATCATCGGCAAGTACGTTAAAACCGTACAATAGCATCATACACAATACCTTAAGAATAAGACTATGAAAAAAATATGGATATCAATGGCGGCAACTATGTTTCTGAGTACATCTGCAATGCTAACGTCATGTGGCGGAAACAACGGTGACATGCCAAATGACACAACTACCGGAACAACTCAGGAAACTGGTGTAGAAGACCCTGCAAGCCCTATGGGAACAACAACAGGTGATACCATTGGCACGACAGCTGGCACGACCGCAGGAACCACAGATGGTACAACCACAGGAACTACCGCTGGTACAACTGCAGGAGGAACGACAGATGGAACTACCGCCGGAGGCACAACTACCGGTGGAACCACAGGAACTACCGGTGGGGGAACTACTGGTGGGGGAACTACTGGAACAACAACGCAGTGATAGAGTTGTATTTAAAATTATTTGATAACAGGAAAAGGCAAGCACTCGCTTGCCTTTTTTCATGGAGGTTACCAGTCCCGCTTAACTGATTCTGCATGATGCACCTCTCCTCTTCCACCTCTGCAGGTGCTGATAAATAAGTAACAAACAGATCTGTTGATATTTCTTTACAGCGCCTGAAACACTTAGATTTCGCTCCGGTACATATAATCTTGTCTCTCTCCGTTCTTCTTCCGTAAGAACACAATGCCAACAATGTGAAATATAATGAAGCGAAAAGTTTTTCTCAGCACCACCTTTAAATCACTCCTCTTTCTCTTATTTTCCTTCATCTATACATTACTGCCACTGCAGGCACAGCAACTGTACCAGCCGGCCGAGCAACTGGGCGAGCTGTTTGAGCAGGTACAGCTACAAAGCGTTTTCCCTGACTCTAAAACCTTTCCAGATGCCACCCCACTTGCTTCACCAGATGAGATCCTACAGGCGTACCAGCAACAGAAAGATCAGCCAGGTTTCGACTTACGGACTTTTGTAATGAATAATTTTGAGATGCCACCACAGCCTGCAGCTGACTTCAGGTCGGACACCAGCCTGACCGTTATACAGCACATCGAGCAGCTGTGGCCCGTACTGACGCGGCAGCCAGGAAATGACGCAGGTTCGCTTATTCCCTTGCCCAATGCCTATGTAGTACCAGGCGGCCGTTTCCGTGAGATATATTACTGGGACAGCTTCTTCACCATGCTTGGCCTGCAGGCCAGCGGTGAAACCGAGCTCATCCAGAACATGGTAGATAACTTTACGCACCTCATCAACACAACAGGCCATATTCCGAACGGCAACCGCACCTATTACCTCAGCCGCTCACAGCCGCCTTTCTATGCACTGATGCTGCGTGTACTGGCACAACAAAAAGGCAAAGAGATTTTGACTAACTATGCGCCCGCCCTGAAGAAAGAATACGATTTCTGGATGGAAGGGGCTAACACACTAAATGCGGCCAATCCTGCGCATCGCCGGGTGGTGCGCTTACCCGATGGCAGCATCCTCAACCGCTACTGGGACGATAAACCGGAGCCAAGGCCAGAGTCATACCTCGAAGACGTACACCTGGCACAGGAATCCGGGCGGAATCCGGAAGAACTGTACCGACACATTAGGGCGGCAGCTGAATCAGGCTGGGACTTCAGCAGCCGCTGGTTTTCTGATGCCAATAGCCTGGGGACCATCCATACCACTGATATCATTCCTGTAGACCTAAATGCGCTGCTCTTTCATACTGAAATGACGTTGGCGCAGATGGCGGAGATGCAGGGAAATAAAGCCGAGGCAAAGCGCTATGAACAGAGAGCAAAAGAACGCCAAAAAGCGCTGCTAAAGTATGCCTGGAATGAGGCCGATGACTTTTTCTACGACTATGATTTTGTGAAGGGCACTACCACTAACATTCCTACCCTGGCGGCGGTATTCCCTTTATATTTCTGCATGGCAAAACGGAAGCACGCTTCAGCCGTGGCACAGAAAATAGAGGCTGATTTCCTGAAGCCCGGGGGCGTCGTAACTACCCTGAACCGAACGGGGCAGCAATGGGACTCTCCAAACGGATGGGCACCGCTGCAGTGGATGACGATACAGGCACTCCGCAATTACAAACATACCCGGCTTGCGGACACCATTGCCCGCAACTGGACGAGGCGTAATATTGAGGTATATCAAGCTACGGGCAAACTGGTAGAAAAGTATAACGTCGAGGACCTGACTTTAGAAGCTGGCGGTGGCGAATACCCGAACCAGGACGGCTTTGGATGGACCAACGGCGTACTGCTCAAGCTGCTGACCCTCCACCCAGAATTACTGCAAACTACCGAACAAGAGGCTGTGCTGCAGCGGTAAGAAGTTAAAAATTAATACACTTGGCACTACGTTTGCGAATGCATCGTTTGAAGAACAAATCGTGCATGTATGATCAACTTTAGACACATAACAGCGGCAGCCGTACTCTTTGCAGGCAGTTTTACAGCCTTTGCACAAGGCGAAAAAGCGAACTGGTACTTCGGGAAAGGCGCCGGCATCACCTTTACACAGGATACAGTCACAGCTGTTACACATAGCCGGATATTTACAGAGGAAGGCAGTGCCTCCTTGTCTGATAAAGACGGAAACCTTCTTTTTTATACCAACGGCATCACGGTCTGGAACCGAAACCACCGCGTAATGCCCAACGGCAATGGCCTGATGGGAGGCAAATCCTCCACCCAATCAGCTCTTATCTTACCTAAACCAGGCAACGATAGTACCTACTATATCTTTACCACTGATATACAGGCACAATCGAATGGCCTGCGCTATAGTGTGGTTGATATGACGAAGCAGAAAAGCTACGGCGACATCATCTCCAGGAACAACTTTCTGATAGCCCCATCCACGGAGAAACTTACGGCTGTGCGCCACAGCAATAACCGAGACTGGTGGGTAATTGCCCATCGCTGGAACAGCAACGGGTACATGGCTTTCCTGGTGTCAGCGGATGGTGTGAGCGTGAAACCTGTTCTGAGCAATGTAGGAACGGTACATGGCGGCCCGAATAGTAAAGCCATCGGCTATCTGGTTCCTTCTTCGGATGGTACAAAACTGGCAGCTGCTCTATGGGATGCCACCAGCAATTTCGAATTGCTGGACTTCGACCGCAGCACAGGAGAGGTTTCTAACCCACAACTCCTGAAAGGATATGAGGAAGCCTATGGCGTGTTGTTTTCACCGGATGGCAGCAAGTTGTACGCCACTGCAAATGGCAAGGGCGGTGGCAAAGCACAGGTCATTCAATTTGATTTAACTGCCGGAGATGCGGACGCCATAGCTAAATCAGCGGTGGTAGTGGGTACTTCAGCCAGTCCTAGAATCGGTGCACTTCAAATAGGGCCTGATGGGAAAATATATGTAGCCCGCAGAGACAACGCCTATCTTGGTGTGATCAGCAACCCTAATGCAAAAGCTGAGGCTGGCATGTATACGGATGATGGATTCCATCTTGCCGGCCGCAAAAGCGATCTAGGACTACCCAATTTCCCGCAAGGGCTTTAAAGGACAGAAATATCAAGACATAAAACTTTATTAGACTGTAGAGAAGCCGCCTGATTATAGGTCGGCTTCTTTTTTTGGCTTAGTAAAAGCGGGAGATGCTACTGTCTTTCTCCTGAAATAAAAGAAACTTCACTATACCTGTCATCCTGTTAAGTATTCTGTGAGTTATCTGCAGGTGTCGGCTCCCCAACATTAGAACTACCCTGGAGTATAAAATTCAACAAATTTAAATTCACTTCTGCTACCACTACTATGGGTGTTCATTGTGGGTAACCCGACAGGGTTATCCACTGTGAACACCCT